>NZ_JBICVP010000034.1:0-1037 GCF_043199075.1 Streptomyces sp. NPDC048639 | reverse complement strand
GCTCGAAAGAATGCTGCAGGCACTGCTTGCCGTCCTTGGTGAGCCACATCGTCAGATTCGGCGCCACCGTGACCCTCTCACCCGGCGCCACCACCCGAACTGTCTCGTGAGGTGCGGTTGTTGCCGGCGAGACCGTGGTCCGCTCCGAGCCGCCGACGGTGGCGAGGAATGCCAGAGGGGCGAGGAGGAGGCCGCAACCGGCCGTGATGCTCGCGACGCGGCGGCGGGCCCGGCGCTTGCGCGCCGCCTGCTGGATGGCGTCCACGTCGATGGGGGTGGCGGGGACGGATCCGGCGAAGTCGTCCAGGGCCTGGTGCAGCCGTTCGGCCTCGGTGCGGGAGGTCATCGCGTCTCTCCGGTGAGGATGGGGGCGTAGGTGGCCAGGGCGGGGTGAGCGCGCAGGGCGGTCAGGGCTCGGCGGGTGTGGACTTTGACCGTATTCGGCGAGCAGCCGAGGATCTCGGCGGTCTGCTGTTCACTCATGTCGTCCCAGTAGCGCAGGATCACGGCCGCGCGTTGCCGGGAGGACAGCGAATCCAGGGCCTGGGCCAGGGCGATACGGTGCTCAACGTTCTCGGCATGCCCGCGGGCCGGGGTCTCCGGAACCAGCGAGGTCAGGAACTGAGTCACTCGTCTCTTGCGCAGGCGGCTCCTGTGGTTGTTGATCAGAGCGCGGCGCACATAGAGGTCGACTTCCCCACCGGGGATCCGCCGCCAGTGGTCGCACACCCTGATCAAGGTGGTCTGTACCAGGTCCTCGGCCTCGTGGAAGTCACCGGTGAGCATGTAGGCGATACGCAGCAGCCGATTCCAGCGCGCGGTGGCGAACTCGGCGAACTCGGCGTCGCTCTGGGGCTTCACGAAGCAGCTGTCCTCAGCTCGGGGCACATGGCGAAGAAGGGGTTGTGGGGGTGGGGGGGGGGGGGGGGCCCCCCCCCCCCCCCCCCCACAACCGGGGGGGGGGGGGGGGGGGGCCGACAGACCGCGCCCCAGAGGGGGGGGGTGGTGGGGCGGGGGGGGGGGGGGGGGGGGGGGGT
>NZ_JBICVP010000033.1:0-1071 GCF_043199075.1 Streptomyces sp. NPDC048639 | reverse complement strand
ACCACCGACCGCGGCCCGTTCACCGCAGCGAGTCCCACCCGGTCGTCGAGAAGCGGCTCGACCTCCTCCTCGGAAGCCTCCACCGCCACCATCGCGCCACCCTCGGGCAGCGCCTGCATCAACCGGCCCCGGGCAACCACGAGACGGCAGGCGTCCTCCAGGGACCACACGCCTGCGACATGGGCCGCCGCGATCTCCCCGATGGAGTGCCCGGCGAGAACATCCGGCCGGACCCCCCATGACTCCAACAGCCGGAACAGCGCCACCTCCAGCGCGAACAACGCAGGCTGCGCGAACTCCGTACGGTTGAGAACATCGGCCTCGTCGCCGAAGACCACGTCCCGCAGCGGGCGCTGAAGTTCGGTGTCCAGGTGGGCGCACACGGCGTCGAAGGCATCCGCGAAGACCGGGTACTCGTCGTACAACTCCCGGCCCATCCCGGGCCGTTGCGAACCCTGACCGGCGAAGAGGAAGCCCGTCCGGCCGGCCTCGCCGACCTCCCCCACAACCGCACCGGCCACCGTCTCCCCGGCCGCCACGGCTTCAAGACCGCTCAGCAACTCCTCACGATCCGCGCCCCACACCACCGCACGGTGCTCGAACACCGAACGCGAGCGCACCAGCGACACACCGACCTCGGCGACGGACAAGGCCCCGCGCCCCGCCACGAACCCCGCAAGCTGCCCGGCCTGCGCCCGCAACGCATCCCGACTCCGCGCCGACACCACCCACGGCACCAGCGCAGACCCCGGCCGCTCCGCGTCCGCAGCCTCGACAACCCTCTCGTCGGAGATGGGCTGTTCCAGCACCACGTGCGCGTTCGTGCCGCTCACACCGAACGCGGAGACGGCGGCGCGGCGGGGCCGGTCCTCCACCTCCGCCCAGTCCTGAACGTCTGCAAGCAGCCGTACATCGCCTGCTGTCCAGTCGACGCGGGAGGTGGGTTGGTCGGCGTGGAGGGTGCGGGGCAGGGTCGCGTGCTGCATGGCCAGCAGCATCTTGATGACTCCGGCGACACCGGCCGCGGCCTGGGTGTGACCGATGTTGGACTTCACCGAACCCAGCCACAAA
>NZ_JBICVP010000032.1:0-1279 GCF_043199075.1 Streptomyces sp. NPDC048639 | reverse complement strand
GTGGAGACGACCGGCAACCGCGGCTGCTCGTACGACAGACCCTCCGCGACCGCACGGAACTCGGCGAGCATCGGCTCCATCAACGGCGAATGGAACGCATGACTCACCCGCAGGAACGTCACCTTGCGGTCCTGGGCACGGAAATGGTCGGCGACCGTATCAACCGCCGCTGCGGCGCCCGAAACCACCACGGATCGCGGCCCGTTGACAGCCGCGATACCGACCTCGGCCTCCCGGCCCTCCACCAGCGGCAGCACTTCGTCCTCGGACGCCTGGAGGGCGGCCATCGCGCCGCCGCCGGGCAGCGCCTGCATCAACCGGCCGCGCGCCACGACGAGTCGGCACGCGTCCGCCAGGGACCACACGCCTGCGACATGGGCCGCCGCGATCTCACCGATGGAGTGCCCGGCCAGCATGTCCGGCCGCACATCCCACGACTCCAGCAGCCGGAACAAGGCGATCTCCAGCGCGAAGAGGGCGGGCTGTGCGTACTCCGTACGGTTCAGCAGCTCCGCGTCCTCGCCGAACACCACCTCGCGCAGCGGTAGTTCGAGCTCCGGATCCAGATGGGCGCACACGGCGTCGAAGGCATCCGCGAAGACCGGGTACTCCTCGTACAACTCCCGCCCCATGCCCGGCCGTTGCGAACCCTGACCGGCAAAGAGGAAGCCGGTGCGACCGTCCTCGCCCACCTCACCGACCACCGCACCGGCAGCCGACTCACCGGCCGCCACGGCCGCAAGACCGCTCAGCAACTCCTCACGGTCCGCGCCCCACACCACCGCACGGTGCTCGAACACCGACCGGGAACGCGCCAGCGACGCCCCCACCTCGACGACCGACAGCCCCGCATGCTCGGCCACGAAGCCCGCCAGCCGTTCGGCCTGTGCCCGCAGTGCACCTCGGCTCCGCGCCGACACCAGCCACGGCACCAACGCCGATCCCGGCGCCGCCTCCACTCCCGCGGCGCCGACTCCCTCGGAGACAGGCTGCTCCAGCACCACGTGCGCGTTCGTGCCGCTCACACCGAACGCCGACACGCCAGCCCGGCGCACACGCCCCGTCTCCGGCCACGCGCGCCCCTCGGTGAGCAGTTCCACGGCCTCGGCCGACCAGTCCACATGGGATGACGGCTCATTCACGTGAAGAGTTTGCGGCAGGGTTCCGTGCTGCATGGCCAGCAGCATCTTGATGACTCCGGCGACACCGGCCGCGGCCTGGGTGTGACCGATGTTGGACTTCACCGAACCCAGCCACAAAGGCCGTTCACGATTCTGAC
>NZ_JBICVP010000031.1:0-1411 GCF_043199075.1 Streptomyces sp. NPDC048639 | reverse complement strand
GTGGGACCGGTTCACTCCCGCGTACACCAGTGTCCGTCCCAGCGCGCTGCTGTCCGATCTTCCCGAAGCACGCACCGCCCTCACCACCACCACGGGATCGTCCGGGGAACTGGACAGCGAGCGGGAGTCCGAGCTGCGGCAGAGGCTCGGAGGGCAGGCCGCCGACGAGCGGCGGCAGGCGTTGCTCGACCTGGTGCGCAGGCGTGCGGCCGAGGTACTGGGGCACGGCGACATCAGCGTCGTGGGGTCGGGCCAGGCCTTCCGGGAACTCGGCGTCGACTCGCTCACGGCCGTCGAGCTGCGCAACCGGCTCACCGCCGAGACCGGCCTGAGGCTGCCCAGCACCCTCGTCTTCGACCACCCGACGCCTCGGCACCTCGCCGCGTTCCTCGACGACGAACTGTTCGGCGAGGAGGACGCGGGCGCGGAGACCGCCCTGGTCACTGAGCTGGACCGGTTGGCCTCCACGATTTCAAGGCTTTCCCCAGATAACGGCGCCAGGTCTCTCGCGAAGGCACGACTGCGCAGCATGCTGGCCGAGCTGGGTGATCAGGCCGAGGGCGATTCCAAGGCCGCCGTCTCCCAGCAACTGGAGGCGGCCTCGGACGACGAGATCTTCGACTTCATCAACCAGGAGCTCGGCCGGTCCTGAGCGCCCGCTTCGCTGCAGGCCGCGTCGTTCCTACCGCTACAACGTATGGGTCACATTCCAATGGCGAATGAAGACAAGCTCCGGGACTACCTCAAGTGGGTCACCGCCGACCTGGCCGAGACGCGTCGGCAGCTCCAGGAGCTGCAGTCCCAAGGGGACGAGCCCATCGCGATCGTCGGAATGAGCTGCCGGTTTCCCGGCGGGGTGCGGTCGCCCGAGGACTACTGGCAGCTCCTGGCGGACGGTGCCGACGCGATCTCGGAATGGCCCACGGACCGCGGGTGGGACACCGAGGCGCTCTACGACCCGGACTCCCGCCGCGTGGACGGCAGTTATGCCCGCGAGGGCGGATTCGTCCACGACGCGGGCGACTTCGACGCGGGGTTCTTCGGGATCTCGCCGCGTGAGGCGCTGGCGATGGACCCGCAGCAGCGGCTGCTGCTGGAGGCGTCGTGGGAGGCGTTCGAGCACGCGGGAATCGACCCGGAGTCGGCGCGGGGCGGTCGCGCCGGCGTCTTCGTGGGGTGCAGCAACCAGGACTACGGATCCGGGCTGCGTGAGATCCCCGACGACGTACGCGGCCACCTGCTGACCGGCAACTCCACCTCCGTGGTCTCCGGCCGCGTCTCGTACCTGCTGGGCCTCGAAGGTCCAGCGGTGACGGTGGACACGGCGTGTTCGTCGTCGTTGGTGGCGTTGCATCTTGCGGTGCAGGCGTTGCGTAGTGGTGAGTGTGATGTGGCGTTGGCCGGTGGTGTG
>NZ_JBICVP010000030.1:0-1724 GCF_043199075.1 Streptomyces sp. NPDC048639 | reverse complement strand
GACCTGACGAACACGGAACTCGAAACGGCCAAGGCCAACAAGGATCAGGAAGCCCTCAAGCGGCTTCAGGCCGAGTACAACGAACTGACCACCGCCGTCGAGCACCCCGTGTGGGTGCCGGGGCGTACGGGTCGTACCGACGATCCGGGCAGGCAGAAACCGATACGTGAGGAGCACGCCAAGGGCTTCCACGAGGACGACGTGGACAAGATCGCCGACTACCTGGTGGGCAGCCCGCCGCCCCTGTCGAGCGAGAAACAGGCCGACCGCTGGCTGACGCGCGGTCCGCTGGTCGACGGAGCAAGCACCGGAGCCGGCACCGGAGTTGTTCCACGGATGCCGGTCCGCAAGGCCGACACTCCCCCGCCGCCGTCCCGCCTCGTGACCCGCCCGGTCGAACCCGGCACGGCCATCCGGACGCTCGACGAACGCACCGTCCCGGACGAGGAGTTGCACACCCAGACCCTGACCAAGGGCGAGGGGACCGCCCGTACGAATGTCGGTCAGGCGTCGTTCACGGATGGCGACTGGGCGCAGCGTGCGTCCCGTTATCCGGCGGTGACTGCCGGGACCACGTACGCCGACCATCGCAGAACGCGTGACGTGCTGGTCGGCGCCGCGAAGGACCTGCCCTGGCAGGGACGTGCGGTGTCGTTCTTCGCCGCACACGGCACACCCACCCAGGTCACGCTCACGCTCGAGGACGGCACCACAGTCACCGTCAGCGGCCGTGAGCTGGCCCGCTATCTGCAACGCCACGTCGACCTCGGCCCCAAAGACCGGCCGATCGTCCTCTACTCCTGCTCCACAGGCGCCTCACCCGCGCACGGCGGACTGCCCGTCGCCCAGCACATCGCCAACGTGACCGGCCGCCCCGTCTACGCACCCACCACCGACACCGGCACAGCCGTCGACCACACGGGCCGCGTGCGACCCATCCTCTACCCCCAGTCCGAAACCGACGACGCCATCACTCCCGGCCGTTGGCAAACCTTCACCCCCGAGCCCACCGGGGACACACTCACCGAACTCGCACGCACCGCCCGACTCCACCACGGACCCGGCCCACTCGACCCCTGGACCGCGAACCGCACCCTCCAACTCATCCGCACCCTGCGCGACACCCTCGGAACCGGCGCCGACACCGACCCGGACCTACTCCAGGGCCTCGCAGCGCTGGACGCACTGCGCTGGAACGGCACCCCCCACCCCTACGCGGACGGCCGGATGACAGCGAACCTCCTCACCCGCATGACCCGCGACCTACTGGACCTGCATGCTGCGCCGGGTCCAAGTCCCGTCCATTTCATGGCCGTTCTGTCCGCAGCCAGCACGGCCGACCCGGCCACCGCTCCCAACCGTCTTGCCGTGCCCCGCCCCGGAGAAAGTGCTTCGTCTGCCGGAACGGCCACCCTGGGCCACCGTTCGGACATCCCCGCACGGGACGCCCTGCTGGACGGTCGGGAAACCAAGTCGGGTGGGCAGAAGCAGACGTTGTCGAAGGAGGCCAAGGCGGCCCAGTTCAACCAGGGGAGTCCCGATCCGCGGTTGAACAAGCTGCTGTCCCAGCCCGGTTACGCCACAGGTGACCAGTTCGGCATCGCCGCCGCTCTCATCGGCGACCCCCAACTCCATGTGCTGGTGCTCAGCGACCCCAGCGATCCCAGGGACAAGGGACAGCAGATCGCCGACTTCTACAAGGCCAGCGGTATCGCTCCCGAGCG
>NZ_JBICVP010000029.1:0-2401 GCF_043199075.1 Streptomyces sp. NPDC048639 | reverse complement strand
TCGAGCCCGTGGGGCTCGAGACGGAGATGCAGCGCAGCTATCTCGACTACGCGATGTCGGTCATCGTCTCGCGTGCGCTGCCCGACGTCCGTGACGGCCTCAAGCCGGTGCACCGCCGTGTGCTGTACGCGATGTACGACGGCGGCTACCGCCCCGACCGCGGCTTCTACAAGTGCGCCCGCGTCGTCGGCGACGTCATGGGTACCTACCACCCGCACGGTGACTCCTCCATCTACGACGCCTTGGTGCGCCTGGCCCAGTCGTGGTCCATGCGGATGCCGTTGGTCGACTCCAACGGCAACTTCGGCTCCCCGGGCAACGACCCGGCAGCCGCGATGCGGTACACCGAGTGCAAGATGGCTCCGCTGTCCATGGAGATGCTCCGGGACATCGACGAGGAGACCGTCGACTTCCAGGACAACTACGACGGCCGGAACCAGGAGCCGACCGTCCTGCCGGCCCGCTTCCCGAACCTGCTGATCAACGGCTCCGCCGGTATCGCGGTCGGTATGGCCACCAACATCCCTCCGCACAACCTGCGGGAGGTGGCGGCCGGCGCGCAGTGGGCGCTGGAGCACCCCAACGCCACGCACGAGGAGCTGCTCGAGGCGCTGGTCGAGCGGATCAAGGGCCCGGACTTCCCGACCGGTGCCCTGGTGGTGGGCCGCAAGGGGATCGAGGAGGCGTACCGCACCGGCCGCGGCTCGATCACCATGCGCGCTGTGGTGGAGGTCGAGGAGATCCAGGGCCGGCAGTGCCTGGTCGTCACCGAGCTCCCGTACCAGGTCAACCCCGACAACCTGGCGCAGAAGATCGCCGACCTGGTGAAGGACGGCAGGGTCGGCGGGATCGCGGACGTCCGTGACGAGACGTCCTCCCGTACTGGCCAGCGCCTGGTCGTCGTGCTGAAGCGGGACGCCGTCGCCAAGGTCGTCCTCAACAACCTCTACAAGCACACGGATCTGCAGACCAACTTCGGCGCGAACATGCTCGCGCTGGTGGACGGTGTGCCGCGCACGCTGTCGCTCGACGCGTTCATCCGCCACTGGGTGACGCACCAGATCGAGGTCATCGTCCGCCGCACCAAGTTCCGCCTGCGGAAGGCCGAGGAGCGGGCCCACATCCTGCGCGGTCTGCTCAAGGCACTGGACGCCATCGACGAGGTCATCGCGCTGATCCGGCGCAGTGACACGGTCGATGTGGCGCGCGGCGGCCTGATGGAGCTGCTGGAGATCGACGAGATCCAGGCGAATGCGATCCTCGAGATGCAGCTTCGCCGGCTGGCCGCCCTGGAGCGCCAGAAGATCGTGCAGGAGCACGACGAGCTGCAGACGAAGATCAACGAGTACAACGCGATCCTCGCCTCGCCCGAGCGTCAGCGCGGCATCGTCAGCTCGGAGCTGGCGGCGATCGTCGAGAAGTTCGGTGACGACCGGCGCAGTAAGCTGGTGCCCTTCGAGGGCGACATGTCCATCGAGGACCTGATCGCCGAAGAGGACATCGTCGTCACGATCACGCGCGGCGGCTATGTGAAGCGCACCAAGACCGAGGACTACCGCTCGCAGAAGCGCGGCGGTAAGGGCGTGCGCGGCACGAAGCTCAAGCAGGACGACATCGTCGACCACTTCTTCGTGTCGACCACCCACCACTGGCTGCTGTTCTTCACGAACAAGGGCCGGGTCTACCGGGCCAAGGCGTACGAACTCCCCGACGCGGGGCGGGATGCCCGCGGCCAGCACGTGGCCAACCTGCTGGCCTTCCAGCCGGATGAGCAGATCGCCGAGATCCTGGCCATCCGCGATTACGAGGCGGTCCCCTACCTGGTGCTGGCCACCAAGTCGGGCCTGGTGAAGAAGACATCGCTCAAGGACTACGACTCCCCGCGCTCCGGCGGCGTCATCGCCATCAACCTCCGGGAGATGGAGGACGGGCGCGAGGACGAGCTGATCGGTGCGGAACTGGTGTCGTCGGACGACGACCTGCTGCTCATCAGCAGGAAGGCGCAGTCCATCAGGTTCACGGCGTCGGACGAGGCGTTGCGACCGATGGGGCGGGCGACCTCGGGTGTGAAGGGCATGAGTTTCCGCGAGGGGGACGAACTCCTCTCGATGAATGTCGTCCGGCCCGGTACGTTCGTGTTCACCGCCACCGACGGCGGATACGCAAAGCGGACGAATGTCGATGAGTACCGCGTCCAGGGCCGCGGTGGCCTCGGTATCAAGGCCGCCAAGATCGTGGAGGACCGGGGCTCGCTGGTCGGTGCTCTGGTGGTCGAGGAGCACGACGAGATCCTGGCCATCACGCTGAGCGGTGGCGTGATCCGTACGCGGGTCAACGAGGTCAGGGAGACCGGCCGTGACACCATGGGTGTCCAACTGATCAACCTGGGCAAGCGCGATGC
>NZ_JBICVP010000028.1:0-3089 GCF_043199075.1 Streptomyces sp. NPDC048639 | reverse complement strand
AGCGCCACCAGAGACGACGAACACGCCGTGTCCACCGTCACCGCCGGACCCTCCAGCCCCAGCACATACGACACCCGACCCGACAACACCGACGCCGCATTACCCGTACCGACATGGCCCTCGAAGTCCTCACCCGAGGCCAGCAACAAACCCGTGTAATCCTGACCGTTCGTCCCCGCGAACACCCCCGTCCGGCTCCCCCGCAACCCACCCGGCGCGATACCGGACCGCTCCAACGCCTCCCAGGACGTCTCCAGCAACAACCGCTGCTGCGGATCCGTCGCCAACGCCTCCCGCGGACTCATCCCGAAGAACCCCGCATCAAAACGATCCACGCCGTCAAGGAACCCGCCGACGTTGATCAGCGTGGATCCGGGGCGCTCCCCCTGGGGGTCGTAGAGGGCATCGATGTCCCAGCCGCGGTCGGCCGGGAACGCCCCCACAGCGTCCCCGGCCTCCGACAGCAACCGCCACAGACCCTCCGGATCCCGCACACCAGCCGGGAACCGGCACCCCATCCCGACGATCACCACCGGATCGTCCGCAACACGCGCGCCCACAGGCGCCGTCGCCTCGAGCTCCGCCTCGGCCGCACCACCCAGCAACTGCTCTCGCAGATACCGGGCCAGCGCCGCCGGCGTCGGATAGTCGAACACCACCGTCGCCGCCAGGCCGGAGACGCCCGTCAGTGCCGCGACGCCGTTGCGGAGTTCAACGGCGGTGAGGGAGTCGATGCCCAGGTCGCGGAAGGCGCGGTCGGCGGAGACGGCGTCGGGGGTGGCATAGCCGAGCACCGCGGCGGCGCAGGCCTGCACGGTTTCCAGCAGTACGCGGTCCTGCTCGGCCGGGGTGAGGCCGGTCAGTCGGCCGAGCAGCCCAGCACGGTCGTCGAGCCCGATCCGTTCGGAGGTCGTCGTAGCGCCGTCGACGGCTGCGCGGGCTTCCGGCAGCGACGCGATCAGCGGGCTCGGACGCGTCATGGTGAAGGCCGGCGCGAAGTCGGCCCAGTGGATGTCCGCGACGATCACGGAGGGCGTGCCGGATGAGGCGGTACGGGCGAGGATGTTCGTGGCCGCTTCGGCGTCGAGCGGAACGATTCCGCCGCGGCGCATCCGCGAGGTGGACCCGGTGTCATCGGCCATGCCGCCGTCGGCCCAGGGGCCCCACGCGATCGACGTGGCCGTCAGACCCGCGGCCCGGCGCCGGTCGGCGAGCGCGTCGAGAAAGGCGTTGGCCGCCGCGTAGTTGCCCTGGCCGGCCGCCCCGATGCTCCCCGCGAAGGAGGAGAAGAGGACGAACGCCGACAGGTCGCGGTCCCGGGTCAGTTCGTCCAGATGCAGCGCGCCCTGCGCCTTCGTCCGCATCACCGACGCGAACCGCTCCGGCGTCAACGCATCGATCACACCGTCGTCCAGCACACCCGCCGTATGCACCACGGCATCCACCGCATGCTCGGCCAGCACTCCTGCCAACGCGGCACGATCGGCCACATCGCAGGCGACAACCGCCACCCCGACGCCCAGCTCCACGAGCTCTTCCCGCAACTCGGGCGCGCCCGGGGCCTCAAGACCCCGACGACTGACCAGCACCAGGTCCGCGGCACCCTGCGCAGCCGCCCACCTGGCCACACGAGCACCCAGCGCACCCGTACCACCCGTGATCAGCACCGTCCCCCGCGGACGCCAACCGGCCTCGTCCTCACCCGCGGTCCCGCTCGGGGTCACCCGGGTCAGGCGGCGCCCGAAGACGCCCGACGCCCGTAGCGCAATCTGGTCCTCGCCGGAGGTCCCACCGGAGAGAACCGCGGCAAGGCGGTTCGTGGTGCGACGATCCAGGACCTCGGGGAGGTCGATCAGACCGCCCCAGCGGTCCGGGTACTCCAGCGCCGCCACCCGTCCCAGGCCCCACACCGCGCCCTGACCAGGATCCGCGGGACCGTCCGAGCGGCCGACCGACACGCCACCGCGCGTCAGCGCCCACACCCGACCGGCCACACCCGCGTCACCGAGCGCCTGAAGCACCACGGCTGTCGCGGCGCACGCCTGGGCCGCGCCATCAGCGGTCCCGGAGGTTCCTGTGGTCGCGGTGCCGAGGACGACCCCGGAGACGTCGCCAGAGGTGACGTCCGCCAACTGTGCTGCGAGGGACACCCGTTCGGGTATCGCGGGGAGTTCGACGATCACGGGATCCGCGCCGCGGGCGGCGAGCTCCGCCACGACGGCGTCCGCGTGGGGGTAGGGATTCGCGCTCTCCGGGACGAGTACGAGCCAGCGACCGGAGAGCACCGTGCCGGAGGACGGGTCGAGCGGCTTCCAATGCGCCCGGTAGAGCCACTGATCCGCCCGGGAGCGTTCCTGGCGAAGGCGACGCCAGGACGAAAGGGCGGGAACGAGATCGTTGAGCGACTCCTCGGCGAGCCCCAGGGATTCGGCCAGCGAGCCGAGGTCTCCGCGCTCGACGGCGTTCCAGAACTCGGCCTCGACGGCGTTGCCGAGCTGCTCGTCGTGGTCGCCGCCGTCCGTGCCGGTACGGCTCTGGTCCGCGAGCCAGTATCGCTGATGCCGGAAGGCGTACAAGGGCAACTCGACCCGGCGCCCACCGGGGAGGACGGCGTCCCAGGCGACCTCGGCGCCGTGGGTGTGCAGGCGAGAGAGCGCCGTGACGGCACTGAGCGGTTCGTTCCTCTCCTTGCGGAGGGTCGCCGCGAACAGGTGGCTGCCGGTGGCTCCGGTGTCGGGTGCGCCAACGGCCTCCGGGCACGCCTGCGCCAGGGCGGTGAGGGTGCCGTCGGGGCCGAGTTCGAGGTAGCGGGTGGTTCCGCGGGTGGCGAGGGCGCGTACGCCGTCGGCGAAGCGGACCGGCTGACGGACGTGCCGCACCCAGTAGTCCGGAGAACGCAGTTCCTCGGCAGTGGCGGTCGTGCCCGTGACATTGGAAACGATCGGGATGACCGGATCCCCGAACTCCAGACCCTCGGCGACCTGCCGGAACTCCTCCAGCATCGGCTCCATCAACGGCGAATGGAACGCATGACTCACCCTCAACGAGGTGACCTTACGATCCTGCCCACGGAAATGATCCGCGATCGC
>NZ_JBICVP010000027.1:0-3819 GCF_043199075.1 Streptomyces sp. NPDC048639 | reverse complement strand
GCATGTCGATTGGTCGGCCGGTTCGGTGGAGTTGCTGAACGAGCAGCGGGACTGGCCGAGCGCGCAGGACCGTACACGCCGCGCCGCCGTATCCGGATTCGGGCTCAGCGGCACCAACGCCCACGTGGTCCTGGAGGAAGCGCTCCCCGAGGACGCCCCGGAGCTCCCCGCCGCCCCGCGGCCCCCCGTGGCCGCACTGCCCTGGCTGCTCTCCGGTCGTAGCGTCGAGGCGCTGCGCGCGCAGGCAGCCCGGCTGGCCGGGCACATCGAGGTCCACCCGGAGCTGAGCCCCGCGGTCATCGGGCACGCGCTCGCCACCTCCCGCTCGGCGTTCGAGCACCGTGCCGTCGTCGTCGGCGAGGACCGCGACGCCCTCCTCGCCGCCCTGAAGGCCGTCGGCCGGGGGGAGCCCTCTCCCGACGCGACCGTCGGCGCGACCGACTCCGAAGGGGGCCTCGCGTTCCTCTTCGCGGGCCAGGGCTCGCAGCGGCCGGCCATGGGCCGCGAACTGTACGAGGCCTTCGGCGAGTTCGCGGAGGCGTTCGACGCCGTCTGTGCCCATCTCGACAACGAACTCGGTCACTCACTGCGGGAGATGGTGTTCGGCGAGAACGAAGAGGCGCTGAACCGTACGGAGTTCACCCAGCCCGCCCTGTTCGCCTTCCAGGTGGCGCTGTTCCGGCTGCTCGAGTCGCGGGGGGTCCGCGCCGACGTTCTCACCGGGCACTCCATCGGCGAAGTCGCGGCGGCGTACGTCGCGGGCGTGTGGTCCCTGGAGGACGCCTGCCGGCTGGTCGCCGCGCGGGGGCGGCTGATGCAGGCGCTGCCGGAGGGCGGCGCGATGGTGGCCCTGCAGGCGTCCGAGGAGGAAGTGCTGCCCCTGCTGGCCGGGCGGGAGTCCGAGGTCGGCATCGCCGCCGTCAACGGGCCGCAGTCCGTGGTGATTTCCGGCGCCGAGGACGTCGTATCGGAGCTCGCCGGACACATCGAGGCCCTCGGCCGTCGGACCACGCGCCTGCGCGTCAGCCACGCCTTCCATTCACCGTTGATGGAACCGATGCTGCAGGACTTCCGGCGCGTCGCCGAGAGCCTCACCTACCACCGACCGCAGATCCCGATCGTCTCCGACATCGACGGCACCCCGGCCGAGCCCGGCGAACTGGCCACGGCCGACTACTGGGCGGCCCACGTCCGCAGGCCCGTCCGCTTCGCCGATCACGTACGCCGCCTGCACGAGCAGGGCGTCACCCACTACCTCGAAATCGGAGCGGACGGCACCCTCACCGCCCTGGCCCGTGCCTGTTTCCCCGACGCCCCGACCGGACCCGGCCCGCAGCTCACCCCTGTGCTCCGCAAGGACCGCCCCGAGATCCCCGGCCTGTACGGCGCTCTCGCGCACCTGTACGTCCACGGCGTGGACGTCGACTGGGCCCCGGCGTTCGGCACGGCTCCCGCCACGGCGGCGGTGGACCTGCCCACGTACGCCTTCCAGCACGAACGCTACTGGCTCGACCACGGCACCGCGGCCGCCGACGGGTCCGCGGCCTCCTCCCGTACCGCGGCCGACACCGCCGACAACCGCTTCTGGGAGGCCGTCGAATGCCATGACGTCGACGCGCTGACGCACACCCTGGGGCTGCAGGCCGAGCAGATCGGAGCTGTCGTACCGGCACTGGCCTCCTGGCGGAAACGGCAGCAGCAGCAGACCGCGGTCGACGCCCTCTACTACCAGGTGATGTGGAAGCCCGCCGCGACCGAACGGGGCCTCGCCGCCCCGGACTTCGCCGAACACCCCTGGCTGTTCGTCCTACCGGCCGAGCCGGACGAAGACGATCCGACGGTCGCCAAACTCACCACCGCCCTCGGCGGCCCGGACCATGTCGTCACCGTCAACGCCGCCGGCAGCGCCCATACGGACCGGGCCGCTCTGGCAGACCGGCTGCGCGAGGCGACGGCGGGGAACCCCGTCGCGGGTGTCCTCGCCTTCGCCGGGCTCGCCGGAGCCGACGCCGACGGCCTTCCGCTCGGCCCCGCCTCCGTGGCCGCACTGCTGCAGGCGCTCGGTGACGCGGGTGTGGGTGGCCGGGTGTGGGTCTTGACGCGCGGTGGCGTGTCGGTGGGTCGTTCGGACAGTGCTGCGGATCCTGGGCAGGGTGCGGTGTGGGGGCTGGGCCGCGTGGCGGCGCTGGAGTATCCGGACCGTTGGGGCGGTCTGATCGATCTCCCCGAGGTGCTCGACAGGCGTGCCACCACCCGCCTTCGGAGCATGCTCCTCGGTAGCGGTACGGAGGACCAGGTGGCCGTCCGTCCGTCGGGCGTCCTCGGTCGCCGGCTCGAACGCGTCCCCGCCATCGACGAGGAAACCCGTTGGCGTCCGCGGGGGACCGTGCTGATCACGGGCGGTACGGGTGCGTTGGGTGCTCGTGTGGCCCGCTGGGCGGCCGCGGAGGGCGCCGGTCATCTGGTGCTGGTCAGTCGCCGGGGCGTGGAGGCGCCGGGTGCGGCGGAGCTGCGGGACGAACTGGCCGCTTCGGGTGCGCGGGTGAGCGTAGCGGCGTGTGATGTGGCCGATCGTGCCGCGTTGGCCGCGGTGTTGGCGGAGCATCCGGTGGATGCGGTGGTGCATACGGCGGGTGTGCTGGACGACGGTGTGATCGATGCGTTGACGCCGGAGCGGTTCGCGTCGGTGATGCGGACGAAGGCGCTGGGCGCGCTGCATCTGGACGAACTGACCCGGGACCGCGACCTGTCGGCGTTCGTGCTGTTCTCCTCGGTCTCCGGCACTCTCGGCACATCGGGCCAGGGCAACTACGCCTCGGCGAATGCATTCCTCGATGCGCTGGCCGAGCAGCGCCGGGCGGCGGGTCTGCCCGCCACGTCGATCGCGTGGGGCCCCTGGGCCGACGGCGGCATGGCCGACGAAGAAGTCGTGGCCTGGCGCATGCACCGCGGCGGTGTCCTGCCGCTCCCACCCGCTCTCGGCCTCCTGGCCCTGCAACGCGCCATCGACGCGCACCGGCCGGACATCATGGTCGCGGACATCCACTGGGGCGAGTACGCGCCGCCCTTCACCATGACGCGTCCCAGTCCGCTGATCGAATCGCTGCCGGAGGCACGCGTGGCCGTCGAGGGCGCGGGCGCCGCGTCCGAGCGGTTCGGCCGCGGCGACGGCTCCGGCCTGCGCGGCCAGCTCATCGGGCTCACCCCGGCGGAACAGGAACGCGTCCTCCTCGAGGTGGTCCGCCTGTGCGCTTCCGGCGTACTGGGCTACTCCGGAGCCTCCGCCGTACCCGCCGAGCGGGCCTTCCGCGACCTGGGCGTCGACTCCCTCACCGCCGTCGAACTCCGCGGCACCCTCGCCATGGCCACCGGCGTCGCCCTGGCCGCGACGGTGGTGTTCGACTATCCGACGCCGGTGGCGCTGGCCCGGTATCTCCGGGAACAACTGCTGGGTGATGTGGGTGAGTTGGAACCCGCGGTGGCGGGCCCCTTGGGCATGGAGCCCGCTGGTCCGGGTGTTGCGGACGATCCGGTGGTGATCGTCGGGATGGGGTGCCGGTTCCCGGGTGGTGTGCGGGATCCGGAGGGTTTGTGGCGGTTGCTGTCGGAGGCTGGGGACGCCGTGGGGGCGTTCCCCGTCGACCGCGGCTGGGACCTGACCGCCCTCTACGACCCCGACGCCGAACGACGGGGCACCAGTTACGTGGACGTGGGGGCCTTCCTCGACGGCGTGGATCGTTTTGATGCGGGGTTCTTCGGGATGAGTCCGCGGGAGGCGTTGGCGACGGATCCGCAGCAGCGGTTGTTGCTGGAGACGTC
>NZ_JBICVP010000026.1:0-4400 GCF_043199075.1 Streptomyces sp. NPDC048639 | reverse complement strand
AACGCCTGCATCAAACGACCCCGGGCAACGACAAGACGGCACGCGTCGGCCAGCGACCACACACCCGCCACATGCGCCGCCGCCAACTCACCGATCGAATGACCGACGAGGACATCCGGACGCACACCCCAGCTCTCCAACAACCGGAACAACGCCACCTCAAGCGCGAACAACGCAGGCTGCGCAAACTCCGTACGATTCAACCGCTCGGCATCCCCACCGAACACCACCTCCCGCAGCGGCAGTTCGAGCTCTTGGTCGACGTGCGTGCACACGGCGTCGAAGGCCTCGGCGAAGGCGGGGTACTCCTCGTACAACTCCCGGCCCATACCGAGCCGCTGGGCGCCCTGGCCGGCGAAGAGGAACGCCGTACGGCCGTCCGGCTCGGCGGTTCCGGTGACGATGCCGTCGGCACGGTCGCCCTCGGCGAACGCGGTGAGGGCGCCGACGAGTTCGGCGTGGTCGGTGCCGATGACGGCGACCCGGTAGGGCTGCGCCGATCGGTGCGCGGCGAGCGACCAGGCGAGATCGAGCGGGGTGGCACCGGGGTGCTCTCTCAGATGTGCGAGGAGGCGTGCGGCCTGGGCGGGCAGGGCTTCAGGGGTACGGGCGGACAGCACCCAGGGCAGCAGGCGGGGCGGTGTCGGCGGCATCGCGGAAGGAGTGGCGGGCGCCGAGTCGTCGTCGGCGTGTGACTCGGGGCTCTCGGAAGGCTCCTCGTGGGGCGCCTCCTCGATGACCGCATGGGCGTTGGTGCCGCTGACGCCGAACGCGGATACGGCGGCGCGGCGTGTACGGTCCTGCGCGCTCGGCCAGTCCCGCTGCTCGTTCAGCAACTCCACCGAACCGGCCGACCAATCGACATGCGACGACCGCTCCTGCGCATGCAACGTCCGCGGCAGCACCCCATGCTGCATCGCCAGCACCATCTTGATGACCCCGGCCACACCAGCAGCGGCCTGCGTGTGACCGATGTTCGACTTCACCGACCCCAGCCACAACGGCCGCTCACGATCCTGACCATACGTCGCAAGCAACGCCTGCGCCTCGATCGGATCACCCAAGGCCGTACCCGTACCATGCGCCTCCACCGCATCCACATCAGCAGGCTTCAACCCCGCCGACGACAACGCCGCACGAATCACCCGCTGCTGCGACGGACCATTCGGCGCCGTCAAACCATTACTCGCACCATCCTGATTGACCGCAGAACCGGACACCACCGCCAACACCCGATGGCCATTCCGCCGCGCATCCGAAAGCCGCTCCACCAGCAGCATCCCGACACCCTCGGACCACCCCGTACCATCCGCACCCTCCCCGAACGCCTTGCACCGACCATCCGCCGCCAACCCCCGCTGACGCGAAAACTCCACAAACACACCCGGCGTCGACATCACCGTCACACCACCGGCCAACGCCACATCACACTCACCACTACGCAACGCCTGCACCGCAAGATGCAACGCCACCAACGACGACGAACACGCCGTGTCCAGGGTGACCGCCGGGCCCTCCAGGCCGAGCGCGTACGACACCCGGCCGGAGGCCAGGCTGGCCGCGCTGCCGGTCAGCAGGTGGCCGCGTACGTCGTCCGGTACGTCGGTGAGTGTGGCGCCGTAGCCCTGGTGCCCGCAGCCGACGAACAGGCCGGTCCGGCTGCCGCGCAGTGACCGCGGGTCGAGGCCGGCCCGCTCGACGGTCTCCCAGGAGACCTCGAGGAGCAGCCGCTGCTGCGGGTCGATGGCGACCGCCTCGCGCGGCGAGATGCCGAAGAAGGCGGCGTCGAAGTCGGCCGCGTCGGACAGGAAGCCGCCCTCGTTGACATAACTGGTGCCGGGGCGCTGCGAGTCGGGGTCGTAGAGCGTGTCGAGGTCCCATCCGCGGTCCGTCGGAAAGGAGGAGATGGCGTCGCCGCCGTCGGTCAGGAGGTCCCACAGTTCCTCGGGCGAGGTGATCCCGCCGGGAAGCCGGCAGGCCATGGCGACGATCGCGATCGGTTCGGCATCCGTGCCGCTGCCCGCAGGGGGCAGGTCCGTGCCGGGGGCCGGCCCGACGGACGGCAGGGTGCCGTCGTCGAGTGCGTGCATCAGGTGGTCGGCGAGGACGACCGGCGTCGGGTGGTCGAATACCAGGGTTGTCGGCAGGGCGAGGCCGGTGGAGGCTGCCAGCAGGTTGCGCAGTTCCACGGCGGTGAGCGAGTCGAAGCCGCAGTCCTGGAAGGCGCGGGTGGGCTGGATGGTCTCCGGCGTCGGGTGGCCGAGCGCGGTGGCCGCGCTGCGGCGTACCAGCTTGAGCAGCAGTTGCCGGCGCTCGGCGGCACCCAGCGGGGCGAGTTCGGCGCGCAGGCCGGCGCCGCCCCCCGCAGTGTGGGCGTCTTGGGCCGCCGTCATGGCGCGGACGGCCTCCGGGATGCGGCTGAGCAGCGCGGCGCCCGGAAGGCCCCGCCGCCCGGAGGCGACCTTGGCCCAGTCGACGTCCGACACGAGCGCCCAGGTGTCGCCGTGGGCGAGGAGCCGGCCGAGGGCGGTGAGTGCCGGTTCCACCTCCATGGGGGCCAGGCCGCCGCGACGCAGCCGGGCCCGTACGACGGGGTCGTCGGCCATACCGCCGCCGGACCACGGACCCCAGGCGATCGAGGTGGCCGGGAGTCCGGCGGAGTGCCGCTGCCGGGCGAGGGCGTCGAGGTAGGCGTTGCCGGCCGCGTATCCGGCCTGGCCCGCGGAACCGAGCGCACCGGCGATGGACGAGAAGAGCACGAACGCGTCGAGGGGGGCGTCGAGTTGCCGGGTGGCCTCGTCCAGGTTGGCGGCCGCCCGGAGCTTGGTGCGCAGGACGGTGGCGTAGCGCTCGGGGTCCATGGCGGTGAGCGGCGCGTCGTCGAGGACGCCCGCGACGTGCAGCACCGCGGTCAGCGGCAGGTCGGCCGGTACGGAGGCGAGCAGTTCGTCCAGAGCGGTCCGGTCGGCGGGGTCGCAGGCGGCGATCGTGACCCGGGCGCCCGCCTCTTCCAGTTCGCGCCGCAGCGCGTCCGCGCCGGGCGCGTCCGGGCCGCGCCGGCCGACGAGGAGCAGATGCTCGGCGCCTTCACCGGCCAGGCGGCGCGCCACGTGCGTGCCGATGATGCCGGTGCCGCCGGTGATCAACATCGTTCCGGTGAGCCGGAGTTCGGGACGGTCGTCCTCGCCGTCGCGGTCGAGGGGGACCAGCCTGCGGGCGAAGGCAGCGGAGTCCCGTACCGCCAGCTCGTTCTCCTCACCGGGCTCCGCGACGAGCGCCACCAGCCGGGCCAGCGCCCGCCGGTCCGGCCGCGCGGGCAGATCGATGAGGCCGGCCCACAGGTCGGAGTGCTCGACGGCCACGGTACGGCCGAGGCCCCAGGTGGTGGCCTGAACCGGCCGTGCGAGCCGGTCGGCGGCACCGACGGACACCGCAGACCGCGTGGCGGCCCACAGCCGGGCCCCGGTGCCGGTCCCGGCCAGCGCCTGCACCAGCAGCGTGTTGAGGTGCAGACCCAGCGGGAGTTCGGCATGGGCCGCGTGGGGTGTCTCGGTCAGGGCGAGCAGGGACAGCAGGTGAACCGGGCCGCCGGGGTCCGCGACGGCCTCGGTCAGCGCCGCCGCGACCTGGGCGCGGTCCGCGTCCATGGGCAGGGGTACGGATACGGCCACGAGCCCGGTGCCCGCGTCCGCCCCGGCGGTGGAGAACGCGTCCAGCACGGCTGCGGCGGTCTCGGCCGCATCCGGGTCGCCCTCGCAGAAGGGCACGAGCCAGACGCCCGCCGGAGAACCCGAAGGGGACGGCAGCGGCGTCCATATCTCCCTGTACTGCCAGGAGTCGGCGGTGGCCCGCTGCACACTGCGGTGGTGCCAGGCCGTCAGGGCGGGCAGTACGGGTGTCAGGACGTCCGGGTCGAGCGCGAGCCGCTCCGCCAGATCCTGGACGTCGCCCCTCCGCACGGCAGCCCAGAACGCCGAGTCGACGGCGTCCGCGCGGCCGTCCTCCGCGTCCGACGCGGCGTCGGTCAGCCAGTACCTCCGCCGCTGGAAGGCGTAGGTGGGGAGGTCGATGCTGCGGGTGCTCGGGAAGAGCGCGGGCCAGTCCGGGCTCTGCCCGTGCACATGCAGGGCACCGACGGCCGCGAGCAGGCTTTCCGCCTCCGACCCGTCCTTGCGCAACGCGGGCACCACCACGCGCTGCTCCACGGCGGACTCCGGGTCCTCCTGCGGGGAGGGCAGGGCTGCCTGGGCGAGGGCGGAGAGGGTGCCGTCCGGGCCGAGTTCGAGGTGGCGGGTGACGTTCCGGTCCGCGAGGGTGCGGACGGCGTCGGCGTACCGGACCGTCCGGCGGACGTGGTCCACCCAGTACTCCGGCGAGCACAACTCCTCTGCCGTCGCGGC
>NZ_JBICVP010000025.1:0-3266 GCF_043199075.1 Streptomyces sp. NPDC048639 | reverse complement strand
TCGTGTTGGCTTGTCTTCGGGTTGCCGGCCCCGGTGTACTGGACTGTTTGGTCTGGGTGACGGGTGGTTGGTCGTTGTTTGAGAACTGCACAGTGGACGCGAGCATCTGTGGCCAAGTTTTTAAGGGCGCACGGTGGATGCCTTGGCACCAGGAACCGATGAAGGACGTGGGAGGCCGCGATAGGCCCCGGGGAGCTGTCAACCGAGCTGTGATCCGGGGGTGTCCGAATGGGGAAACCCGGCAGTCGTCATGGGCTGTCACCCGCTGCTGAACACATAGGCAGTGTGGAGGGAACGCGGGGAAGTGAAACATCTCAGTACCCGCAGGAAGAGAAAACAACCGTGATTCCGGGAGTAGTGGCGAGCGAAACTGGATGAGGCCAAACCGTATGCGTGTGATACCCGGCAGGGGTTGCGTGTGCGGGGTTGTGGGATCTCTCGTGATCGGTCTGCCGGCCGGTCGGTGAGTCAGAAACCGTTGATGTAGGCGAAGGGCATGCGAAAGGCCCGGCGTAGAGGGTAAGACCCCCGTAGCTGAAACATGAGCGGCTTGCTTGAGAGACACCCAAGTAGCACGGGGCCCGAGAAATCCCGTGTGAATCTGGCGGGACCACCCGTTAAGCCTAAATATTCCCTGGTGACCGATAGCGGATAGTACCGTGAGGGAATGGTGAAAAGTACCGCGGGAGCGGAGTGAAATAGTACCTGAAACCGTGTGCCTACAAGCCGTGGGAGCGTCGCGTTGGATGCTTGTCATTCAACGTCGTGACTGCGTGCCTTTTGAAGAATGAGCCTGCGAGTTTGCGGTGTGTTGCGAGGTTAACCCGTGTGGGGGAGCCGTAGCGAAAGCGAGTCCGAATAGGGCGATTGAGTAGCGCGCCCAAGACCCGAAGCGGAGTGATCTAGCCATGGGCAGGGTGAAGCGGAGGTAAGACTTCGTGGAGGCCCGAACCCACCAGGGTTGAAAACCTGGGGGATGACCTGTGGTTAGGGGTGAAAGGCCAATCAAACTCCGTGATAGCTGGTTCTCCCCGAAATGCATTTAGGTGCAGCGTCGTGTGTTTCTTGCCGGAGGTAGAGCACTGGATAGGCGATGGGCCCTACCGGGTTACTGACCTTAGCCAAACTCCGAATGCCGGTAAGTGAGAGCGCGGCAGTGAGACTGTGGGGGATAAGCTCCATGGTCGAGAGGGAAACAGCCCAGAGCATCGACTAAGGCCCCTAAGCGTACGCTAAGTGGGAAAGGATGTGGAGTCGCAGAGACAACCAGGAGGTTGGCTTAGAAGCAGCCACCCTTGAAAGAGTGCGTAATAGCTCACTGGTCAAGTGATTCCGCGCCGACAATGTAGCGGGGCTCAAGCGTACCGCCGAAGTCGTGTCATTGCAGTACATACTCCTAACGGGGACTGTGATGGGTAGGGGAGCGTCGTGTGCCGGGTGAAGCAGCCGTGGAAGCGAGTTGTGGACGGTTCACGAGTGAGAATGCAGGCATGAGTAGCGATACAAGAGTGGGAAACTCTTGCGCCGATTGACTAAGGGTTCCTGGGTCAAGCTGATCTGCCCAGGGTAAGTCGGGACCTAAGGCGAGGCCGACAGGCGTAGTCGATGGACAACCGGTTGATATTCCGGTACCCGCTTTGAAACGCCCAACGCTGAATCAGACGATGCTAAGCCCGTGAAGCCGTCGGCTGAGTCTTCGGACGAGGTCGGAGTGGTGGAGCCGGTGACCCGGATCTGTAGTAGGTGAGTGATGGGGTGACGCAGGAAGGTAGTCCAGCCCGGGCGGTGGTTGTCCCGGGGTAAGGGTGTAGGCCGTGTGGTAGGTAAATCCGCTGCACATGGGGCTGAGACCTGATGCCGAGCCGATTGTGGTGAAGTGGATGATCCTATGCTGTCGAGAAAAGCCTCTAGCGAGTTTCATGGCGGCCCGTACCCTAAACCGACTCAGGTGGTCAGGTAGAGAATACCGAGGCGTTCGGGTGAACTATGGTTAAGGAACTCGGCAAAATGCCCCCGTAACTTCGGGAGAAGGGGGGCCATTGCTGGTGATGGGACTTGCTCCTTGAGCTGGTGGTGGCCGCAGAGACCAGCGAGAAGCGACTGTTTACTAAAAACACAGGTCCGTGCGAAGCCGTAAGGCGATGTATACGGACTGACGCCTGCCCGGTGCTGGAACGTTAAGGGGACCGGTTAGTCACGATTCGTCGTGGCGAAGCTGAGAACTTAAGCGCCAGTAAACGGCGGTGGTAACTATAACCATCCTAAGGTAGCGAAATTCCTTGTCGGGTAAGTTCCGACCTGCACGAATGGCGTAACGACTTCTCGACTGTCTCAACCATAGGCCCGGTGAAATTGCATTACGAGTAAAGATGCTCGTTTCGCGCAGCAGGACGGAAAGACCCCGGGACCTTTACTACAGCTTGATATTGGTGTTCGGTTCGGCTTGTGTAGGATAGGTGGGAGACTTTGATCTCTGGACGCCAGTTCAGGGGGAGTCGTTGTTGAAATACCACTCTGGTCGTGCTGGATGTCTAACCTGGGTCCGTGATCCGGATCAGGGACAGTGTCTGGTGGGTAGTTTAACTGGGGCGGTTGCCTCCTAAAGAGTAACGGAGGCGCCCAAAGGTTCCCTCAGCCTGGTTGGCAATCAGGTGTTGAGTGTAAGTGCACAAGGGAGCTTGACTGTGAGACCGACGGGTCGAGCAGGGACGAAAGTCGGGACTAGTGATCCGGCGGTGGCTTGTGGAAGCGCCGTCGCTCAACGGATAAAAGGTACCCCGGGGATAACAGGCTGATCTTCCCCAAGAGTCCATATCGACGGGATGGTTTGGCACCTCGATGTCGGCTCGTCGCATCCTGGGGCTGGAGTCGGTCCCAAGGGTTGGGCTGTTCGCCCATTAAAGCGGTACGCGAGCTGGGTTTAGAACGTCGTGAGACAGTTCGGTCCCTATCCGCTGTGCGCGTAGGAGTCTTGAGAAGGGCTGTCCCTAGTACGAGAGGACCGGGACGGACGAACCTCTGGTGTGCCAGTTGTCCTGCCAAGGGCATGGCTGGTTGGCTACGTTCGGGAGGGATAACCGCTGAAAGCATCTAAGCGGGAAGCCTGCTTCGAGATGAGGACTCCCACCCCCTTGAGGGGTTAAGGCTCCCAGTAGACGACTGGGTTGATAGGCCAGATATGGAAGCACCGTGAGGTGTGGAGTTGACTGGTACTAATAGGCCGAGGGCTTGTCCTCAGATGCTCGCGTCCACTGTGTTGTTCTGAA
>NZ_JBICVP010000024.1:0-11029 GCF_043199075.1 Streptomyces sp. NPDC048639 | reverse complement strand
ACGATCGGCACCGACGCCGCCTCCGCGAACGACCAACCCGACGGAACCCGCACCACCGTCCGCACATCCGCCACCGCAACCGGACCGAAGGACCCCGAGAAGAGACCCATCACCCGGTCACCGACGGCCAGTTGTGAGACATCCGAGCCGACCTCGGTCACGACACCGGCGCCTTCGAGACCGAAGTCCTCGGCGTCCCCGGGGTACATCCCGAGTGCGTTGAGCACATCGCGGAAGTTGACACCCGCCGCCCGCACCGCAATACGGACCTGGCCCGCAGCCAACTCCGTTTCCGCTTCCGGGAAGGGGATGAGGGCCAGACCCTCCAGGGTGCCCTTGTCGACAGCGTCCAGCCGCCAGGCGGATTCCCCCACAGGAGCTACGAGTTCACGACCCGAGGCGGACGGTGCCAGACGCGGGATGAATGCGACTCCACGACGTACGGCCAGTTCCGCCTCATCGGAGGCGAGCGCGGCTGCGGCAACGGTCCACGACTCCTCCGCACCGTCCACGTCCAGCAACGCGAACCGCCCCGGATTCTCTGCCCGGGCCGCTCGTACCAGACCCCACACCGCAGCCAACGCCGCGACCGGAACCTCGTCGTCGAGCGCGACAGCCCCCTCCGTGACGATCACCAGGCGCGCACCCTCGAACCGCTCCTCCTCCAGCCACCCACGCACCAGCGCGAGGACGCTCGCCGTCACCGTCTCCGCTGCGCCGTCTGCCGGGACCCGGACACGCACCAGCGCATCCGCTCCGGCCTCAACTCCGTTCGGCGGAAGCGACGTCGGCAGATCCGCCGCGGTCGAGTACGCCATCCCCTCGGCGGCCGTGTCGATCCGGAGCGGCGTCCAGTCGACGCGGTGCAGCAGCCCGGCGTGGCCGGCTGCCGCCGTACCGGCGGGCAGCGCCGTCAGTGGGCGCAGCGTGAGGGACTGGACGGTGGCGACGGGTGCGCCGGAGGGGTCGGTGAGGTCGAGGGCGACCGAGCCGGAGCCGGTGACCTGCAGGCGTGCGGCGAGCTGGGTCGCGCCGGTGGCATGGAGGGTCACGCCGGTCCACGAGAAGGGCAGTCCCGGACCGGACGCCGCGCCCCCGGAGCTGTCGGAGGTGTCGGAGCTGTCGGAACCGTTCGTCGGTGCAGCGCCGAGGGCGTGCAGCACCGAGTCCAGCAGGGCCGGATGGACGCCGTACCGACGGGCGTCGGGCGCGGCCTCCTCGGGGAGGGCCGCCTCGGCGAAGAGGTCGTCGCCGCGCTGCCGTACGGAGTTCAGCCCGCGGAACAGCGGCCCGTACGACAGGCCGGTGCCCGCGAGCCGTTCGTAGAGGGGCTCCGTCGCGATCTCGGTGGCGTCGGAAGGCGGCCGGAGGAAGCCTTCCGTCGCCGGCGGGGCGGCCTCGGGCAGCAGGGTGCCACTTGCGTGCCGGATCCACGGCTCGTCGTCGGCATCGTCCGCCTCCGTGCTGTCCTCGGGGCGCGAGTGGATGCCGATTTCGCGACGGCCGTCGCCGTCCGGGCCGCTGACGGTGACCTGGAGACGGGCGGCGCCGCGTTCGGGCAGCACCAGGGGTGTCTGCAGGGTGAGTTCCTCGACCTGGTCGCAGCCGACGCGGTCCGCGGCGTGGAGGGCGAGCTCCAGGAAGGCGGTACCGGGCAGCAGGACGGAGCCGGACACGACGTGTTCCGCCAGCCACGGCTGGAGCTGAGCGGACAGCCGTCCGGTGAAGACGGCGGCCCCGCTGTCGGCGAGGGTGATGGTGGCGCCGAGCAGCGGGTGTCCGGCGGCGGAGAGGCCCGCCGAGCGAAGGTCGCCCAGGTGGGTGCCGGTGCGCGGCCAGTAACGGCTGTGCTGGAAGGCGTAGGTGGGCAGCTCGACGCTGCGGGTCGTGGGGAAGAACGCCGACCAGAGGACCTCGGCGCCCTGTGCGAACAGGGACGCGGTCGCCCAGAGCACCGTCTGCGCCTCGGGGCGGTCGGGCCGCAGCGACGGGACCGCCAACGGTTCGGCCTCGCCGAGCGAGGCGTGGGCGAGTGCGGTGAGGGTGCCGTCGGGTCCCAGTTCCAGGAAGCGGGTGACGCCCTCTCCGTCCAGAGCACGTACGGCGTCCGAGAAGCGGACCGTCCGGCGGACGTGCGCCACCCAGTACTCCGGCGAGCACAACTCCTCCGCCGTGGCGGCCTCACCGGTGACCGTGGACACGATGGGCAGGCGCGGTCGGTCGTACGACACATCCTCCGCGACCGCACGGAATTCGGCGAGCATCGGCTCCATCAATGGTGAATGGAACGCATGGCTCACCCGCAACGTCGTCGACTTGCGGTCCTGGGCCCGGAATCGGTCCGCGATCTCCTGCACCGCATCGCGGTCACCGGAAATCACCACCGACCGCGGCCCGTTCACCGCAGCGAGTCCCACCCGGTCGTCGAGAAGCGGCTCCACCTCCTCCTCGGAAGCCTCCACCGCCACCATCTCGCCACCCTCGGGCAGCGCCTGCATCAACCGGCCCCGCGCAACCACAAGACGGCACGCGTCGGACAGCGACCACACGCCCGCCACATGCGCGGCGGCGATCTCCCCGATGGAGTGACCGGCGAGAACATCCGGCCGCACGCCCCACGACTCCAACAACCGGAACAGCGCCACCTCCAGCGCGAACAACGCAGGCTGCGCGAACTCCGTACGATTCAGCAGATCGCCGTCCTCACCGAGAACGACCTCCCCCAGCGGGCAAGGCAACTCCGCATCCGCGTACACGCACACGGCGTCGAAGGCATCGGCGAAGACAGGGAACGTCTCGTACAACTCCCGGCCCATTCCCAGCCGTTGCGCACCCTGCCCCGCGAACAGGAACGCCGTACGGCCCTCCGCGCGCGCACGGCCGGTGACGACGCCGGGGGCGGGCTCGTCCATGACCAGGGACGCGAGAGCGGACAGCAGCTCTTCTCGATCCGCGCCCAGCACGACGGCGCGGTGCTCGAACGGCGTACGGGTGGCGGCGAGGGACAGGCCGACGCCTGCGGCGGAGAGGTCGGGCCGGGCGTCGGCGTGGGCGAGGAGCCGTTCGGCCTGATCGCGCAGGGCGTTCCCGGACGCGCCGGAGATCACCCACGGCAGCGGGCGTCCCATCTGCGCGATGCCGTCTTCCGAGTCCGGCGAAGCCGCCGGTCCGCCGGTGTGCGGCTCCCCGCTGTCGGTGTGCTTCTGCCCGTCGTTCTGCGCCTGCCCGTCGTCGTTCTGCGGCTGCTCCGCGGTCTGAAGGTGCTCCGCTTCCTGCGGCTGTTCGACGATGACGTGCGCGTTGGTGCCGGAGACGCCGAACGCGGAGATGCCCGCACGGCGCAGGCGGGCCTCGGAGGGCCATTCCCTGGTCCGGGTGAGCAGTTGCACCGCGCCCGCCGACCAGTCGACGTGCGTGCTGGGGACGTCGGCGTGCAGGGTGGGCGGCAGGACGCCGTGCCGCATGGCGAGAACCATCTTGATGACGCCCGCCACGCCGGCCGCGGCCTGGGTGTGACCGATGTTGGACTTCAACGAGCCCAGCCACAGGGGCTGTTCACGCTCCTGGCCGTAGGCGGCCAGCAAGGCCTGCGCCTCGATGGGATCGCCCAGCGACGTACCCGTGCCGTGTGCCTCCACGGCGTCCACGTCGGCCGCGGCGAGTCCGGCATCGGTCAGTGCGGCCCGGATGACGCGCTGCTGCGAGGGCCCGTTGGGCGCGGTCAGCCCGTTGCTCGCACCGTCCTGATTGACCGCCGAACCCGCCACCACCGCCAGCACCGGATGCCCGTGACGACGCGCATCGGAAAGCCGCTCGACGACCAGCACCCCCACACCCTCCGCCCAGCCCGTCCCGTCCGCATCGTCGGAGAACGCCTTGCACCGGCCATCGGCCGCCAGACCGCGCTGGCGGCTGAACTCGATGAACGCACCGGGGGTCGACATCACGGTGACGCCGCCGGCCAGGGCGAGGTCGCACTCGCCCGCGCGCAGCGCCTGCGCCGCGAGGTGGAGGGCGACCAGCGACGACGAGCAGGCGGTGTCGACGGTGAGGGTCGGCCCTTCGAGGCCGAGGACGTAGGCGATGCGGCCGGAGACGACGGCCGCGGCGTTGCCCGTGCCGAGGTAGCCGTCGCCGGCATCGGGTGTGCTGAGCAGAAGCGCGGGATAGTCCTGGCCGTTGGAGCCCATGAAAACACCGGTCCGGCTGCCGCGAAGGCCGCCGGGGGCGATGGCGGCACGCTCCAGTGCCTCCCAGGAGGTCTCCAGCAGCAGCCGCTGCTGCGGGTCCATGGCGACGGCCTCGCGGGGCGAGATGCCGAAGAATGCCGGGTCGAAGTCACCGGCGCCGGTGAGGAATCCGCCGTGCCGGGCGTAGCTGGTGCCGGGGCGGCCGGGCTCGGGATGGTGCAGGGCGTCGAGGTCCCAGCCACGGTCGGTGGGGAAGGGGGCGATGGCGTCCTGAGCGCCGGCCACGAGCTTCCACAGCTCGTCCGGGCCTGTGACGTCACCGGGCAGGCGGCAGCCCATGCCGACGATGACGACAGGGTCGTCGGACGTACGGTCCGTACGACCGCCGCCGGGGCCGGTGCTCGACCTGCTGCCATGGCCTCCGTCGTCCCCGCCGAACAACTCGCCGTGCACGAACGCGGCGAGATCGACGGGGGTGGGCTGGTCGAAGACCAGCGTGGCGGGCAGCGCGAGGCCGGTCTCGGCCGTGAGGCGGTTGCGCAGTTCGACGGCGGTGAGGGAGTCGAACCCGGAGTCGCGGAAGGCGCGCCGGGTCTCCAGCAGCCCGGCGTCGGCATGGCCCAGGACGGCCGCGGCATGGGTGCGGATCAACTCCAGCAGGGCGCGGGTGCGTTCTGCGACGGGGAGGCCTGCCAGGCGTTCGCGCAGTGCGGCGCCTGCCCCGTCCTCGTACGCGACGGCCTGCCCCTCGCGCAGCGCGTCCTGTGCCTCGGGCAGGCCGGAGAGGAGGGGGCTGGGGCGGGTGCTGGTGAAGCCGGGGGCGAACCGGGACCAGTCGACGTCGGCGACGACCTGCCCGGTGACGTCCTGTTGCAGGACGCGGCGCAGCGCGGCCAGTGCGGTGTCGGGGTCGAGGACGGCGAGGCCGCGTCGGCGCAGATACTCCTCGGCCCCGTCCTCGGCGGCCATTCCGCCTTGGCCCCAAGGCCCCCAGGCGACGGAGGTGGCGGTGGCGCCCCGGGCGCGCCGCTGTTCGGCCAAGCCGTCGAGGTACGCGTTCGCGGCGGCGTAGGCGGGCTGGCCTCCGCTGCCCCACACGCCGGCGATGGAGGAGAACAGCACGAACGCGTCGAGCGGCCGGTCGCCCTGGGCGCGCAGCACGGCGTCCAAGTGGGCGGCGCCGTGCGCCTTGGCGGCGAACACCGCCCCGAAGCGGCCGGCGTCGAGGTCGGACAGCGGAAGCGTGTCGGTGACACCCGCCGCGTGGACCACGGCGTCGACCGTGTGGCGGGACAGTAGGTCATGGACGGCCGTGCGGTCGGCGACGTCGCAGGCCTCGACGGTCACACGGGCGCCGAGCGCGGTGAGCCGGGCCGCCAGATCGGTGGCGCCGGGGGCGTCGGGGCCGCGTCGGCCCGTCAGGACGAGGTGCTCCGCGCCCTGCTCGGCCGCCCAGCAGGCGACGCGGGCGCCGAGCGCGCCGGTGCCGCCGGTGATGAGGACGGTGCCGCGCGGCTGCCAGCTTGCTCCGGTGTTCATCGGCGCGGCAGGGTCCTGGGCGTGCAGCAGGCGACGCGCGAAGACGCCGGAGGCGCGCACCGCGACCTGGTCCTCGTGCCCGGCACCGACGGCGCCCGCTCCGGTCCCGGTTCCGGTCCCCGCTCCGGTTCCGGTCCCCGCTCCGGTTCCGGTCCCCGCTCCGGTTCCGGCTCCGCTTCCGGTTCCGGCTCCGGTCAGCACTGTGGCGAGTCGTCCCGCCGCACGGCGGTCGACGGTCTCCGGCAGGTCGACAAGGCCGCCCCATCGGTCGGACAACTCCAGCGCGGCCACCCGTCCCAGGCCCCATAGCGCGGCCTGCGACGGTTCCGGGGCGGCATCCGAGCGTGCCGTGGCCACCGCCCCTCGGGTGGCCAGCCACAGCGGGGCGGCGACCTGCGCGTCGCCGAGCGCCTGCACCAGTCGTACGGTCCGGAAGAGGACGTCTCCCGGGCTCACTTCGTCGCCCTGGCCGTCCTGGCCGCCCTCACCGTCATCGCCGTCCCGGCCGTTCGCCCCGTTCGCCCCGTCGACGGCCGTGAGGGCGAGGACTCCCGCAAGATCTCCGGTGTCGGCGAGCCGGGCGGCCAGCGCGGTGCGCTCCTCGTCGGGCGCGCACTCCCACAGCACCGGTTCGGCGCCGCTGGCCGCCAGCGCCTGCGTCACCGTACGGACCCGGGCGTGGCCGGCCGTGCCGGTGGTGACGACGACGAGCCAACGGCCGGTGAGCGCCGCGTCGGAGGCCGGGTCGAGAGGTTGCCAGCCGATCCGGTAGCGCAGCCGCTCCGCCCGGCTGAGCTCGCGCCGCCCGCGCCACCACGACGACAGTGCGGGTACGAGAGGACGGACGAGCCCCGCGTCGACGTCCAGGGTCTCGGCGAGAAGTGCGATGTCCTCGTCCTCGACGGCCGTCCAGAAGCCCGCGTCCCCGCCACCGGTCTCAGCGATGGCGGCGGAGCCGGGCGGGGTCGCCTCCAGCCAGTACCGTTCGCGGCGGAAGGCGTACGTCGGCAGCTCCACATCACGTGCCCCGGTGCCCGCGAAGACGGCCGGCCAGTCGACCGGGGTGCCGTGGGCGAAGACCGCTGCCACCGCGGACATCAGCGCGGTGGGTTCGGGCCGGTCCGTGCGCAGGGCGGGGACGGCAACCGGCCCGTCGCCGCCCAGGCAGTCCTGGGCGAGCGCGGTGAGGGTGCCGTCCGGGCCCAGTTCGACGAGCCGTGCGACCCGGCGCCGGGCCAGCAGATGAACCCCGTCCGCGAACCGGACCGGCTCGCGGACGTGCCGGACCCAGTAGTCGGGCGAGCACAGGTCGGCCGGGGCGGCGGTCTCGCCGGTCACGTCGGAGACGATCGTCAGCCGCGGGGGGTGGTACGTGACGCTCTCGGCGACCGCTCGGAACTCCTGGAGCATGGGCTCCATCAGCGGCGAGTGGAAGGCATGGCTGACGCGCAGCGCCGTCGTCTTACGCCCCTGGGTGCGGAAGTGCGCGGCCACCTCCTCGACGGCCTCGGCCGCACCGGAGACCACGACCGCACGCGGGCCGTTGACGGCGGCGAGGCCGACCCGGTCGTTCAGCAGGGGCAGCACCTCGTCCTCGGTCGCCTGGAGCGCGGACATCGCGCCGCCCTCCGGGAGCGCCTGCATCAACCGGCCGCGCGCGGCGACCAGCCGGCAGGCGTCGGCCAGGGTCCACACACCGGCGACATGGGCGGCGGCCAGCTCGCCGACGGAGTGGCCCAGCAGGAACTTCGGGGTGACGCCCCAGGACCCGAGCAGCCGGAAGAGGGCGACTTCGAGGGCGAACAGCGCGGGCTGGGCGTACTCGGTGCGGTTCAAACGGTCCGCGTCGTCCCCGAAGACGATCTCCCGAAGGCTGAACGGCATTTCGGCGTCCACCGCGTCGAACGCCTCGGCGAAGACGCGATATGTGTCGTACAACTCCCGCCCCATGCCGGGCCGTTGCGATCCCTGACCGGCGAACAGGAAGGCGGTGGCGCCGCGCACGGTGCGGCCCCGGACGGTCGCCGCGCCGGGGCTTCCCTCGGCGAGCGCGGTGAGTTCGCGTACGGCGGTCTCGTGGTCCGGGGCGAGGACGATCGCGCGGTGCTCCAGCGCGGCGCGAGTGGTGGCGAGCGCGTGGCCGACGTCCAGCGGACGCGGGGGCTCGGCTTCCTCCCGCAGCCGGGCCAGCAGCCGCGCGGCCTGAGCGCGCAGTGCGTCCTCGCTGCGCGCGGACACCGGCCACGGCACGACGGGCAGCGCCTGCGGCTCGTCGTCGGCCGGTCCACCGGTGTCCGAATCCGGATCCCTACCGGAATCCGCGGCGGGGTCGGCCGCGTCGGCGGGCACGGGCGCCGGGGCCTGCTCGATGACGGTGTGGGCATTGGTGCCGCTGATACCGAAGGAGGACACACCGGCGCGGCGCGGCCGGTCCGCCTCGGGCCAGGCGGCCGCCTCGGTGAGCAGCCGAACCGCTCCCGCGGACCAGTCGACGTGCCGGGACGGCTCCGAGACGTGCAGAGTGCGCGGCAGCGTTCCGCGCCGCATCGCCTCGACCATCTTGATGATGCTGCCGACACCCGCCGCGGACTGGGTGTGGCCGATGTTGGACTTCAACGAGCCCAGCCACAAAGGATGTTCACGGCCCTGGCCGTAGGTGGCGAGCAGGGCCTGCGCCTCGATCGGGTCGCCCAGCGACGTACCCGTGCCGTGCCCGTCGACGGCGTCCACGTCGGTGGGAGCCAGTCCCGCGTCGGCCAGTGCCGCGCGGATCACCCGCTGCTGGGAGGGGCCGTTGGGGGCGGTCAGGCCGTTGGAGGCACCGTCGGAGTTGATCGCCGTGCCGCGCACGACGGCCAGCACCTTGTGCCCGAGACGGCGGGCGTCGGAGAGACGCTCCACCAGCAGCATGCCGGCGCCTTCCGCCCAGCCGGTGCCGTCGGCGTCCTCGGAGAACGCCTTGCACCGGCCGTCGGCGGCCAGCCCGCGCTGCCGACTGAACTCGTAGAACATCGCCGGAGTGGCCATCACCGCGACGCCGCCCGCGAGCGCCATGTCGCACTCGCCGCGGCGCAGCGCACGGCACGCCCAGTGCAGGGCGACCAGCGAGGACGAGCAGGCCGTGTCGACGGTGACGGTGGGCCCTTCAAGACCGAGCGTGTAGGCGATGCGGCCGGAAGCGACCGAGGTGGCGTTGCCCGCCAGGAGCAGGCCCTGTACGCCCTCGGGGAACTCGCTCACGCCGACGCCGTAGCCGGAGGTCGCGGCACCGACGAAGACCCCGGTGCTGCTGCCCCGCACGGAGCCGGGGTCGATCCCGGCCCGCTCGAACGCCTCCCAGGAGATCTCCAGCAGCAGCCGCTGCTGCGGGTCCATCGCGAGCGCCTCGCGCGGCGAGATCCCGAAGAAGTCCGCGTCGAACCTGGACGCCTCGTGAAGGAAACCGCCGCCGAGGGCGTAGAAGGTGCCGGGGTTGTCGGGGTCGGGATCGTAGCCCGCCTCGACGTCCCAGCCGCGGTCGGCGGGGAAGCCGGAAATGGCGTCCCCGCCCTCGTCGACGAGCCGCCACAGCGCCTCCGGGCTGTCCACGCCCCCCGGATAGCGGCAGCTCATCGCCACGATCGCGACCGGCTCCCGGTCCCGCGCCTCCACCTCGCGCAGCTGCCGACGGGTCTGCCGCAGCTCGGCGGTCAGCCGCTTGAGGTACTCGACGTACTTGTCGTCCATCTTGTCGTCTTCAGCCACCAACGCCACATCCCTGAGCCGATGCCAACGGTTCCCCGCGGCTGATCACGACTGCCCGAGTTCTTTGTCGATCAGGTCGAACAGCTCGTCCGCCGTCTCGACGGAGTCGAGTTCTCCGTCGTCGACGTCGGCGGGCGATGCTCCGGAATCCCCCGAACCGGAGGCGGAGCCGGTACCGGAGCCGGTGCCGGTGTTCGTACCGGTGCCGTTGTCGCGTCCGGGACCGCTGTTCTTCATTGCCAGTTCCTGCCACTTCGCCGTCAGCAGCTGCAGCCGGGAAGTGATCGTCGCGTGGTCGTCCGCGCCGCCCGCGGCGGCGGCGAGTGCGGACTCCAGACGGTCCAGTTCTGCCAGCAGCGGCACCGCCGTCGCGGCCTCGCCGGAGCCGTTGCTCCCGCCGGTGCCGGAGGCCTCCGGTACGGGGATCTCCTCCAGCAGATGGCCGGCCAGCACCGACGGTGTCGGATGGTCGAACACCAGCGTGGCGGGGAGCCTCAGCCTGGTGGCGGCGTTGAGCCGGTTGCGCAGTTCCACGGCCGTGAGCGAGTCGAAGCCCAACTCCTTGAAGGCCTGGTCGGGTTCGATCTCGTCCGCCGAGGCGTGGCCGAGGGTCGCCGCGGCCTGCGCACACACCAGGTCGACCAGATACTGCTCGCGGTCGGCCGGCGCGAGCGCCGCGAGCATGGCCCCGAGGTCCTGCTGCGGAGCCGCACCGGCCGCCGCCGTCTCCGCCGCACGCCGCGCAGGAGCCCGCACCAGGCCACGCAGCAGCGGTGGTACGGCCTCGGCGTGCGCCCGCAGCGTCCGGAGGTCGAGATGCACCGGCAGCAGCAGCGCTCGGTGCGCGGGGGCCGCACCGGCCACGAGACCTGCGGTGTCGAGCAGTTCGAGCCCCTGTTCCGGGGTGAGCGGCCGCATGCCGCCGCGTGCCATGCGCCGGAGGTCGGCTTCGGTCAGGTCGGCCGTCATGCCCGCGCCCGGTGCCCACGGGCCCCAGGCAAGCGAAGTGGCGGGCAGACCGGAGGAACGACGCGTCGCCGCGAAGGCGTCCAGGAAGGCATTGGCCGCCGCATAGTTGGCCTGCCCGGCGCTGCCAAGCGTGCCGGCGACGGAGGAGAAGACCACGAACGCCGAGAGGTCGGCGCCGCGGGTCAGCTCGTGCAGATGCACCGCCGCATCCGCCTTCGGCCGCATGACGTGAGCCAGCCGCTCCGGAGTGAGAGAGGCCACCACACCGTCATCGACGATGCCCGCCGTATGCACCACGGCGGTCAGCGGATGGTCGGTGGGAACGGTTTCGATTGCGGCGGCGAGCTGGTCACGGTCGGCGACATCCACTGCCGCAACCTCCACCGTCGCCCCCAACTCAGCCAGTTTCGCGACGAGTTCACCGGCGCCTGGAGCTTCCAGCCCGCGGCGGCTCGCCAGCAGCAGGTGCGTGATGCGGTGTTCGCTGACCAGGTGACGGGCCACCAATGCGCCCAGACCACCCGTACCACCGGTGATCAGCACCGTGCCGTCCGGATCGAGGGCCGCGGGAACGGTGAGGACCACCT
>NZ_JBICVP010000023.1:0-11255 GCF_043199075.1 Streptomyces sp. NPDC048639 | reverse complement strand
ATCGAATGACCGACGAGGACATCCGGACGCACACCCCAGCTCTCCAACAACCGGAACAACGCCACCTCAAGCGCGAACAACGCAGGCTGCGCAAATTCCGTACGATTCAACCGCTCCGCGTCGTCACCGAAGACGACCTCCCGCAGACTGAACGGGACCTCACCGTCCACCGCGTCGAAAGCCTCCGCAAACACGGGATACGTCTCGTACAACTCCCGGCCCATGCCGGGTCGTTGAGACCCCTGGCCGGTGAACAGGAAGGCGGTGCGCCCGCCGGACCTGAGGGTGCCAGTGACGGTGTGAGAGTGGGGCTCACCCGCGGCGAGCGCGGTGAGCCCGGCGCGCAGGTCGTCGAGGGTACGGCCGGTGATCACGGCCCGGTGGTCGAAGCTGGAGCGGGTCGTGACCAGGGCGCGGCCGACACGGGCCGGGTCGGACGGGGGCTCGTCGTCGAGGTGGCCGAGCAGGCGTGCGGCCTGTTCGCCGAGGGCGGCGCGGCTGCGGGCGGAGATGAGCCAGGGCAGAGGGTGTTCGCCGGTGGGCGCGGCCTGCCTGGTCGTCCCGTCGTTCGCCGCGTGCGGCTCGCCCTGCCCCTGCGGATCGAGTGGCTTCTGCGGATCGTGCTGCTCCTGCGGCTCCGGGGCCGGTGCCTCCTCGACGATCATGTGGGCGTTGGTGCCACTGATGCCGAAGGAGGAGACGGCCGCACGGCGGAGGCGGTCGTCGTTGCGGGGCCACGGCTGCTCGCTGGTGAGCAGCCGCAGGTCCGCGGCCGTCCAGTCGATGTGCTGGGAGGGTTCGTCGGCGTGCAGCGTGCGGGGCAGGAGGCCGTGACGCATGGCCAGTACCAGCTTGATGATGCCGGCGACACCGGCGGCGGCCTGGGTGTGGCCGAAGTTGGACTTCACCGAGCCGAGCCACAGGGGCCGGTCCTCGGGCCGTGCGGCGCCGTAGGTGGCGAGCAGCGCCTCCGCCTCGATGGGGTCGCCGAGCGGGGTGCCGGTGCCGTGGGCCTCGATGGCGTCGATGTCCCCGGTGGACAGGCCGGAGTTGTCCAGGGCGGCGCGGATGACCCGTTCCTGGGCGGGGCCGTTGGGTGCGGTCAGTCCGTTGGAGGCGCCGTCCTGGTTGACGGCGCTGCCGCGGATCACGGCGAGTACGGGGTGACCGTTGCGGCGGGCGTCGGAGAGGCGTTCCAGGAGGAGCATGCCGACGCCCTCGGCGGGTCCGAAGCCGTTGGCCGCGGCGGAGAACGCCTTGCACCGGCCGTCGTCGGCGAGCGCACGCTGCCGTCCGAAGTCGACGAACATCTCGGGGCCGGACATGACGGTCACGCCGCCGCCGAGCGCCAGGTCGCACTCGCCGGACCGCAGCGACCGTACGGCGAGGTGGAGGGCGACCAGCGATGACGAGCAGGCGGTGTCGACCGTGACCGCGGGTCCCTCGAGGCCGAAGGAGTAGGCGATCCGGCCGGAGGCGACGCTGATGGTGCTGCCGGTGAGCAGATGGCCGCCGAGTTCGGCCTGGGAGTCCTGTGAGCGCGGCTGGTAGTCCTGGGCGATGGCGCCGATGAACACGCCCGTGGCCGAGCCGCGCAGCGCGGCGGGGACTATGCCGGCCCGCTCGACGGTTTCCCAGGAGGTCTCCAGGAGCAGCCGCTGCTGCGGGTCCATGGCCTGGGCCTCGCGGGGCGATATCTCGAAGAACTCGGCGTCGAACAGCGGGGCGTCGTGCAGGAAGCCGCCTTCGCGGACGTACGAGGTGCCGGCCCGGTCGGGGTCCGGGTCGTAGAGGGCATCGAGGTCCCAGCCGCGGTCGGCCGGGAACGGGGTGACGGCGTCGGTGCCGGAGGCCAGGAGCCGCCACAGGGCCTGGGGGGTGTCGGCCCCGTCGGGGAAGCGGCAGCCCATCGCGACGATCGCGATGGGTTCCTGCTGCTGGTCCTCCATGTCCTGCAGACGCTTACGCGTCTGACGAAGGTCGGCCGTGACCAGCTTGAGGTAGTCCCGCAGCTTCTCTTCGTTGCTCGCCATTCGATGCCACTTCCTAGGAGGAGCCCGAGGGGGATCCAAAGACGTCGGGTCCTGTGCGGTACGGGGTCGGTGTCACGTGATGCCCAGCTCCTTGTTGATGAGGTCGAACATCTCGTCGTCCGTCGCGGATTCGAGTCCGGTGCCGGTCACGGTCGGCCCCTCCGAGCCGCCGGTCCACCGGGTCAGCAGTTCCCGCAGCCTGGCGGTCACCTTGTCGTTCAGCCCGTCGTCGCCCGGTGCGCCGTCGCCATTGCTGTCGACACCGGTCATGGCCGCTTCGAGCTTGTCGAGCTCCGCGAGGAGGACTTCGGCGGGGCGCACCTCCTGCGGCGCGCACTGCTCCAGCAGGTACCGGGCGAGGACCGCGGGGGTCGGGTAGCTGAAGATCAGGGTGGCCCGCAGGGTGAGCCCGGTCGCGGCGCCGAGCCGGTTGCGCATCTCGACGGCGGTGAGCGAGTCGAAGCCGAGCGTCTTGAACGGCCGGTCGACGTCGACCGATTCGGGGTCCGCGTGCGCGAGGACGGCCGCGGTGTGGGTGCGGACCAGGTCCAGGGCGGCCCGTTCCCGTTCCTCGGCTGACAGCGGCCGCAACTGCTCGGTGAAGGACACCGCATCGCTGTCGCCGTTCTTCGTGCCGGAGGCCGCGGCCGAGGTGTCGGCGGCGACCCGCCGGACCGGAGTCCGGGCCAGCGCCCTGAGCAGGGCGGGCGGCTCGGCGCCTCGGCGTTCCAGACCGGCCAGGTCGAGGCGGGTGGGCAGCAGCATCGCCTGGTCGGCGGCGAGGGCCGCGTCGAACAGAGCCAGGCCCTCCTCCTCGGTCAGCGGTGCGAGGCCCATCCGGCCGATCCGCCGGACGTCGGCGGCGCCGAGGCTGCCCGCCATGCCGTCGCCGGTGTCCCACAGCCCCCATGCCAGGGAGAGCGCGGGCAGCCCCTGGGCCTTGCGGTGGTGGGCCAGGGTGTCGAGGAACGCGTTGGCGGCGGCGTAGTTGGCCTGCCCCTGGCTGCCGAACGTGGCTGCGACGGAGGAGAAGAGGACGAAGGCCGACAGGTTCAAGTCGCGGGTCAGTTCGTGCAGGTTCCATGCCGTTTGCGCCTTGGGACGCACGACACGGTCGACACGCTCGGGTGTCATCGCGTCCACCACACCGTCATCGAGGATTCCGGCGGTGTGGACCACTGCCGTGAGCGGACGCTCGGCGGGGATGGCGGCGAGCAGCCCGGCAAGGGCATGCCGGTCGGCGGTGTCACATGCGGCGACGGTGACGGTGGCGCCGAGTCCGGTCAATTCGGCGACGAGTGCGGCGGCGCCGGGGGCGTCGGGGCCACTGCGGCTGGTCAGCAGCAGATGGCAGACACCGTGGTGGGTCACCAGGTGCCGGGCGAACAGTCCGCCGAGATTGCCGGTGCCGCCGGTGATCAGAACGGTGCCATGGATGCGGGCGTGGTCGGCGGCGCGCTCGCCCCCGGTGTCCTCCCCGGTACGTCCGTCGGCGGCGGGGGTGCGGGAGAGGTCGACCGGCACCTCGGGAACGGTGAGGACGATCTTCCCGACGTGCCGGGCCTGGCTGAGGTACCGGAACGCCTCCGGGGCTCGCCGCACATCCCACGTCGTGAGCGGCAGCGGGCGCAGGGCCCGCTGCTCGAACAGGGCGAGTACGGCCGTGAGCATCTCGGCGGTGTGGTCGGGGTCGACGTCTCTGAGGTCGAACGCCCGGTACACCACCCCGGGGTGCTCCGCGGCGACGTCCTGTGCGTCACGCAGGTCGGTCTTGCCCATCTCGATGAAACGACCGCCCCGCGGCAGCAGCCGGAAGGAGGCGTCGATCAGGTCCCGGGCGAGGGAGTTGAGAACGACGTCCATGCCGCGTCCCGCGGTCACGCGCAGGAACTTCTCCTCGAAGTCCGCGTCGCGCGAGGACGCGATGTGGTCGTCGTCCAGACCCATCGCCCGTAGCGTCTCCCACTTGGCGGGGGCGGCGGTGGCGAAGACGTCCGCGCCCAAGTGCCGGGCGAGCTGGACGGCGGCCATGCCGACGCCACCGGTGCCCGCGTGGACGAGTACGGACTCGCCGGGGCGCAGATCGGCCAGGTCCACAAGCCCGTGGTAGGCGCTGAGGAAGACGATGGGTGCCGCGGCGGCTTCGGTGAAGGACCAGTCGTCGGGTTGCCGGGCCAGCAGACGGTGGTCGGTCACGGCCACCGGGCCGTACGCCCCGGAGAAGAGACCCAGCACCCGGTCGCCGGGCGCGAGGCCGGTGACGCCGGGGCCGGTCGCCAGAACCACACCAGCGCCCTCACGGCCTGGCACTTCGCGGTCGAGCATGCCCAGGCAGACCAGGACATCGCGGAAGTTGACGCCGGTGGCCCGCATCGCGACCCGTACCTCGCCGGGGGCGAGCGGACCGGTGGCCTCGGGGCAGGCGACCAGAGCCAGGGCGTCGAGGGTGCCGGGCGTGGTGACGTCCAGCCGCCAGGCGGATTCGCCGGGCGGCGGCAGCAGGGCGCCGCCGGTTCCGGCCGGGGACAGCCGGGGCACGTGGACGACACCACCGCGGAGGGCGAGCTGCGGCTCGCCGGTGGCGAGGACAGGGGCCGGGTCGGCCGGGGTGGAGACGTCGTCGGCACCGGTGGCTGTTTCGGTGAGGGTGGTGACCGCATCGGTACGGGTGCCGGCGCCGGTGAGTCGGTCGGTGCCGTTGCTCTTCCCGGGCGCGAGGTCGAGCAGGACCAGGCGTCCGGGATGCTCCGACTGCGCGGAGCGGACGAGTCCCCAAACGGACGCCGCCACGGGGTCGGTGAGCGCCCGGTCACCGTCGGCGGGCACGGCCCCCCGCGTCACCAGCACCAGCCGGGCGGCGCCGAAGCGGTCGTCCGCCAGCCAGCTCTGCACGACGGCAAGGGTGTGATGCAGCACCTCGATGGCAGCTTCCACGGTCTCCGGCGCATCGGCGCCGTCCGCGCCCGGCCACAGGGCCGCATCGTCCGGCACGGACGGGGAACAGGCGACGAGCACCGCGCCCGGCAGCGGTGTTCCCGCGTCGACCGCGGCGGCCAGCGCCGCGAGGTCCGGGTAATGGCCGGCCGGGGCCTCAAGGAGCCCTGCCATCTCGGGTCCGACGACGGCCCACTGCTCGGCCCGGTCCGGGAGGGATCCGGACAGCGGGGGCAGCGCGCTCCAGTCCAGCCGGAACAGCGAGTCCCGCTGTACGACCGGGGCGCTCGCGGCGGGTGCCAGGGCGTCCCCGCTCAACTCCCGCAAGGTGAGGGCGTCGACACGGGCGACGGCACGGCCTTCGGCATCGTCGACGGTCAGCGCGATGGTGTCCTCGTCCACCGGCGACAGCCGCACCCGCACGGCGGACGCTCCGACCGCCTTCAGAGAGGCACCGCTCCACGCGAAGGGCAGCCGCATCCCCGTGGAGCCGTCCGCCGCCGCACGAGGACCGTCCGCCGGCGTCCGCCCCGCGGCCAGCCACGCGTGCAACGCCGCGTCCAGCAGAGCCGGGTGGAGCCCGTGGCGCTCGGCCTCGCCCTGATGGTCGGCGGGCAGCCGGACATCGGCACAGATGTCGTCGCCGTGCCGCCAGACGGCTCGCAGGCCCTGGAACACCGGGCCGTAGGCGTACCCCTCGTCCGCAAGACGCTCGTAGAAGCCGTCCAGCGGGACGGGTGAGGCGTCGGCGGGCGGCCAGCTCTCCGAGCCGGGCGCCCCGTCGATGCCGGCGGCCGCGTCCGTGCCGTCCGCGTCGAGGAGACCGGTTGCGTGGCGTACCCATCCCTCGGCCTCGGCCGCGTCGGTCCTCGAGTAGACCGAGACGGTGCGCCGCCCCCGCTCGTCCGGGCCGCTCACGGCAACCTGCACCCGTACGCCACCCCGCTCGGGCAGGACCATCGGCGCCTGCAAGGTCAGGTCCGCAACACGTCCGCAGCCGAGGCGGAGACCGGCCTGGAGCACAAGTTCCAGGAAGCCCGTGCCCGGGAAGAGGACGGCACCCGCCACAGAGTGGTCCAGCAGCCAGGGGTGGGTTGTGAGGGAGATTCTGCTGGTGAACAGAGTCCCGCTGCCTTCCGCCAGCGCGACTTCGGCGCCCAGCAGCGGGTGACCGGAGGCCGTGAGCTCGAGCCCGGTGGCGTCGCCCGCCTCGGCACCCGGAGCACCCGGCCAGAAATGCTGCCGCTGGAAGGCGTAGGTCGGCAGGTCGATACGGCGCGCGCCCGTACCGGCGAACACCGCCGGCCAGCGCAGCGCGGCACCCCGGGCGTACAACGCGGCGACGGCGTGCAGCAGGGTGCCGGGCTCGCCGCGGCCCTTGCGCAGGGCGGGTACGAAGAGCGCCTGCTCGGCGGGGTCGGCCTCCGCCCGGGCCAGCGCGGTGAGCGTGCTGTCCGGGCCCAACTCCAGCCAGCTGTCCACGCCTTCGGCGTGCACCCGGCGGACGGCGTCGGCGAACCGCACTCCGTGGCGCACGTGCCGCACCCAGTGGTCGGGCGTCATGAGGTCCGCGGCGTCGGTGAGGTCGCCGGTGAGCGCGGAGACGAGGGTCAGCTGCGGACGGTGGTACGTCAGGCTCTCCGCGACCGTACGGAAGCCGGCGAGCATCGGCTCCATCAGAGGGGAGTGGAACGCGTGGCTGACCCGCAGCCGCGTCGCCTTGCGGTCGAGGTCCCGGAAGTACGCGGCGATCTCCTCCACGGCCGCTTCCGTGCCGGCGACCACGGTGGCCTCGGCGCCGTTGACGGCTGCAATGCCGGCCTCGGCCTCCCGCCCGGCCAGCAGCGGCAGCACCTCCTCCTCGGACGCCTCCAGCGCCACCATCGCTCCGCCCGCGGGCAGCGCCTGCATCAAGCGGCCCCGGGCCGCGACCAAACGGCAGGCGTCGCCCAGCGACCACACACCGGCAACATGAGCCGCCGCCAACTCACCGATGGAATGCCCCATCAACACATCCGGACGGACGCCCCAGCTCTCCAGAAGCCGGAACAACGCCACCTCGAGCGCGAACAACGCGGGCTGCGCGAACTCCGTACGGTTCAACCGCTCCGCGTCCTCGCCGAACACCACCTCCCGCAGGGGCAGTTCGAGCTCCTGGTCGACGTGTGCGCAGACGGCGTCGAAAGCCTGGGCAAAGGCCGGGTACTCCTCGTACAACTCTCGCCCCATGCCCAGGCGTTGGGACCCCTGGCCCGCGAAAAGGAACGCCGTACGAACGCCGTCGGCGGCCGCCGTACCGGTGACGACATGGCCGGCGGACTCGTGCTGCGCCAGTGCCTCAAGGCCGTGCAGGGCCTGCTCCCGGTCGGCGGCCAGGAGCACGGCGCGGTGCTCCAGCGCGGAACGCGTCGTCGCGAGTGAGAGTCCGACATCGGCGTGCGACAGCTCTGCGTCCGACGCGAGGAGGGTTGCCAGCCGTTCGGCCTGGGCGCGCAGCGCGCGGGGTTCGGCGGCGGAGAGAGGCAGGAGAACGGCAGAGGTGTCGGAGACCGGCAGGGCTGCGGCGAGGCCGTCCGTACCGGGGTCGGCAGTTTCGCCGGCACGGACGGTCTCGCCTGTCGGGGCCTGTTGGAGGATGACGTGGGCGTTGGTGCCGCTGATCCCGAAGGACGACACACCCGCACGGCGCGGACGGTCCTGCGGCTGCGGCCATTCCACGTTCTCCTTCAGCAGGGAGATCTCCCCCGCCGACCAGTCGACATGCGAGGACGGCTCCTCGGCGTGCAGGGTGCGCGGCAGCACTCCCTGCCGCATCGCCATCACCATCTTGATCACACCGCCGACACCGGCAGCCGCCTGCGTGTGACCCACATTCGACTTCAACGAACCCAGCCACAAAGGCTGTTCACGATCCTGGCCGTAGGTGGCGATGAGGGCCTGTGCCTCGATCGGGTCACCCAACGGAGTCCCCGTACCATGCGCCTCCACCGCGTCGATGTCGGCGGGGTGCAGACCGGCACCGGCCAGGGCCTGACGGATCACGCGTTGCTGCGAGGGACCGTTCGGCGCCGTCAACCCGTTCGACGCACCGTCCTGGTTGACCGCCGACCCGGCAACCACCGCCAGCACCCGATGCCCATTGCGGCGGGCGTCGGAGAGCCGCTCCACCAGCAGCAGACCCACGCCCTCGGCCCACGCCGTCCCATCCGCACCATCCGAGAACGCCTTGCACCGACCGTCCGACGCCAACCCCCGCTGCCGCGAGAACTCAAGGAACGTCTCCGGTGTCGACATGACGGTGACACCACCGGCCAGCGCCAGATCGCACTCACCACTGCGCAGCGCCTGAGCGGCCAGATGCAGCGCCACCAACGACGACGAACACGCCGTATCCACCGTCACCGCGGGACCCTCGAAACCGAAGGTGTACGCGATACGGCCCGACGCCACACTGCCGGTGTTCCCGGTCATGAGGTATCCGCCCGAGTCCAACTCGGCCGCCCGCAGGAAGGAGCCGTAGTCCTGGGCCATGGCCCCGGCAAAGACACCCGTACGGCTGCCACGCAGCGTCGCCAGATCGATACCGGCCCGCTCGAAGACCTCCCACGACGTCTCCAGCAACAACCGCTGCTGCGGATCCATCGCCAACGCCTCACGCGGCGAAATCCCGAACAGCCCCGCATCGAACTCGGAAGCGGCGTGCAGGAAACCGCCCTCGCGGACGTAGGTCCGTCCCGGCGTACCGGGCTCCGGGTCGAAGAGACTGTCCAGGTCCCAGCCACGATCGGTCGGGAACCCACCGATCGCATCACTCCCCTCACTGACCAACCGCCACAGATCCTCGGGCGACTCGACCCCACCGGGGAACCGGCACGCCATCCCCACGATCACCACCGGATCGTCGCCAGCACCCACCACCGAAGGCAGCACCGGCACGGAGGCAACGACCTCGTCCTCCTCATCGGACAGTTCCGCCAGGAGGTGGTGGGCCAGTGCGGCCGGGGTGGGGTAGTCGAAGACCAGGGTCGAGGGCAAGCGCATGCCAGTGGCGGCATTCATGCGGTTGCGCAGCTCGACCGAGGTGAGCGAGTCGAAACCGAGATCCTTGAACGCCTGCCCCGACTCGACCTGCTGCGCGGAAGCATGCCCCAGGACGGACGCCGACTGCTCCGAGACGAAATCCCGCAGAAAGCGCTCGCGGTCGGCCGCCGGCAGGGAGAGCAGCCGCTGCCGCAGGCCGGTGGCGTCGCCGCCCGTCCCGATCTCGGCCTTGCGGCGACCACGGCCACGCACCAGAGCCCGCAGCAGCGGGGGAACATCGTCCGATGTCCGCCCGCGCAGCGCCGCGATGTCCAAGTCGACGGGCAGCACGGCGGCCCGTTCCATACCCGCGCCCAGATCCAGCGCGGTGTCCAGCAGACGGAGGCCCACCTCGGGAGCGAGCGGGAGCATGCCGTTCCGCGCCATACGCCGCAGATCGGCTTCGTTCAGCTCGGCGGTCATGCCAGCACCCGGCGCCCACGGACCCCACGCGAGAGCGGTGGCAGGCAGACCGGACGAGCGGCGCGTTGCGGCAAAGGCGTCCAGGAAGGCATTGGCCGTCGCGTAGTTGGCCTGCCCCGCACCACCGAACGTGCCCGCAGCGGAGGAGAAGACCACGAACGCCGACAGATCGGCCTCATGGGTCAGTTCATGCAGGTGCACCGCGGCGTCCGCCTTCGACCGCATCACCCTGGCCAGCCGCTCCGGAGTCAGCGAGACCACCACACCGTCGTCCAGGACACCGGCCATGTGCAGGACTGCGGTCAACGGGCGGTCGGCGGGGATCGTGTGGAGCGCGGCGGCGAGCTGGTCCCGGTCGGCGACATCCACCGCCGCCACCTCCACCGTTGCGCCCAAGTCGGCCAGCTCCGCCACGAGTTCGCCCGCCCCGGGGGCCTCCGGGCCACGACGGCTCGCCAGCAGCAGGTGTCTGATGCCATGTTCGGTGACAAGGTGCCGGGCCACGAGCGCGCCCAGGCCACCCGTACCACCGGTCACCAACACGGTGCCGTCCGGATCCATCGGCGCCGGGACGGTGAGGACGACCTTGCCCACATGACGCGCCTGCGACAGATACCGGAACGCCTCCGGCGCCCGCCGCACATCCCAACACGTCACAGGAAGCGGCCGCAGAGCCCCCAGCTCGAAGAGGGTGACCAGCTCCGACAGCATCCGCCCGATCCGCTCCGGCTCCACGTCCATCAGATCGAACGCCTGATACCTCACACCGGAGTGCTCGGCAGCAACCTCATCGGCACCCCGGACATCGGTCTTGCCCATCTCCAGGAACCGGCCACCGCGCGGCAGCAGCCGCAGCGACGCGTCCACGAACTCCCCCGCGAGGGAGTCCAGCACCACATCCACACCACGACCACCGGTCGCAGCGAGAAAGGCCTCCTCGAAGTCCGTATCCCGCGACGAAGCGATGTGCGCATCATCCAGACCGAGGCCGCGCAGCGTGTCCCACTTGCCCGCGCTCGCCGTACCGAACACCTCTGCGCCCAGATGACGCGCCAGTTGGGTGGCGGCCATGCCGACGCCACCGGCAGCCGCATGCACCAGCACCGACTCCCAGGGCTGCACCCCTGCCAGGTCGGTGAGTGCGTGGTACGCGGTCAGGAACACCACGGGCACCGTCGCTGCCTGCGCGAAGGACCAACCCGCGGGGATCCGGGCCACCTTCCGCGCATCCGCGACCGCAACCGGACCGAAGGAACCGGAGAAGAGGCCCATCACGCGGTCGCCGACGGCCAGTTCGACGACACCCGGCCCGACCTCGGTCACGACACCCGCGCCCTCGAGACCGAAGTCCTTCGCATCACCGGGATACATACCGAGCGCGTTCAGCACATCGCGGAAGTTGACACCGGCCGCCCGCACTCCGATACGGACCTGGCCCGCCTCAAGTACGGCCTCCGCCTCCGGAACCGGCCGCAGCGCCAGCCCTTCCAGGGTGCCCTTCTCGACGACGTCCAGCCGCCAGGCCGCATTCCCGGACTCCCTTGCAGGAGCGGCGAGTTCACCACGAGCAGTGACGCGTCCCAGCCGTGGCGCGTAGGCCGCTCCACCGCGCACCGCCAACTCCGGCTCGCCCAAGGCAAGCGCCGTCCTCACGACACCCCAGGACGTGTCCGTGCCGTCCACGTCCACGAGCGCGAACCGGTCGGGTGCCTCCGCGCGCGCCGCGCGGACCAGGCCCCACACCCCCGCGAGCGCCGGATCCGGTGCACTCTCGTCGAGGGCGAC
>NZ_JBICVP010000022.1:0-14115 GCF_043199075.1 Streptomyces sp. NPDC048639 | reverse complement strand
ACGATCGGCACCGACGCCGCCTCCGCGAACGACCAACCCGACGGAACCCGCACCACCGTCCGCACATCCGCCACCGCAACCGGACCGAAGGACCCGGGGAACATGCCCATCACCCGGTCCCCCACAGCCAGCCCGGTCACGCCCGGGCCGACCTCGGTCACCACTCCCGAACCTTCGCCGCCGAGCAGGCCCGCCTCGCCCGGGTACATCCCGAGGGCGTTGAGCACATCGCGGAAGTTGACACCCGCCGCCCGCACCGCAATACGGACCTGCCCCTCCCCCAACTCGGCCTCCGCCTCCGGGAAGGGGATCAGGGCCAGACCCTCCAGGGTGCCCTTATCCCGGCTGTCCAGGTGCCAGGCCGACTCGTCCGCCGGGAGCGGGAGTTGGCCGCCTGCCGGGACACGGCCGAGGCGCGGCGCATGGGGGACGCCGTCCCGGAGCGCGATCTCCGGCTCGCCGGATGCCAGGGCCTGGGCGATTGCGGCGCGCGACGCGTCCGAGCCGTCCGTGTCGACCAGCGCGAACCGGTCCGGGGCCTCGGCGCGCGCCCCCCGCACGAGTCCCCAGATCGCTGCCAGGGCGGGATCCGGAACCGTCTCGTCGAGCGTGACCGCCCCCTCCGTGACGAAGACCAGACGGGACTCCTCGAACCGCTCGTCGGCCAGCCAGGCTCGTACGGCCTCCAGCGCGCGACCGGTGGCGGCGCGAGCGGCCTCCGATGGATCGGCCCCACTACTCAGACCGGGGCCCGCGGCGAACAGGACACTCGCGGGGACCTCGGAGGGAAGCTCGGCCAGGGCCGGGTACGTCGGTACGCCGGGTATGAGATCCATCTCCCCGACGACCGCCAACGCGCCGTTCCCGGAGGCTTCCTGCTCCGGCGGTGACACCTTCGTCCAGTCCAGCTGGAAGAGGCCGTCCCGATGGCCGTCGGCTTCGGCGCCGGCGGCAAGATCGCCGGAGACCTGGCGCAGCAGCAGCGACTCGACGGACGCGACCGGGCCGCCCGTCGGGTCGGCGAGGTGCAGGGCGACCGCTTCCGGACCGGCCTGCACCATCCGTACGCGCAGCGCCCGCGCACCGGACGCGCGCAGCGACACTCCGCTCCAGGAGAACGGCAGCCGTCCCTGCCCGGCATCCGCCAGCGACACGAACATCATCGCGTGCAGCGCCGAGTCCAGCAGCGCCGGGTGGACGCCGAAGTCGCCGGCCAGCCGTTCGTGGTCGTCGGGGAGCCCGACCTCGGCGAACACCTCGTCGCCGCGCCGCCAGACGGCGCGCAGCCCCTGGAACACCGGCCCGTAGGCGAATCCGGCCTCGGCGAAGCGGTCGTAGAAGCCCTCCATGGGGACGGCCTCGGCGTTCGGCGGTGGCCATGCGGACAGGTCGGGGGCCGCGGTGCCGTCGGGCTGCGGGCCGGCGGCGAGCGAGCCGCTTGCGTTGAGCGTCCACGGATCGGTGTCGAGGGCGTCCTCGGCACGGGAGTACACCTCCACCGTCCGTGCGTCCGTCTCGTCGGGTGCACCGGCCCTGACCTGCACCAGGCGCCCGGCGCGCTCGGGCACGACCAGCGGGGCGGCGATGGTCAGTTCCTCGACCCGGTCGTAGCCGAGCTGTCCCGCGGCGCACAGGGCGAGTTCGAGGAATCCGGTGCCCGGGAAAAGGACCGTGCCGGTCACGGCGTGGTCGCGCAGCCAGGGGTGCGTCCTGAGCGAGAGGCGCCCGGTGAACAGCGCCTCGTCGCTGCCGGCCACCCGCACGGAGGCGCCCAGCAGCGGGTGCTCGGCCGAGCCGACCCCCGCCGAGCCGAGGTCTCCCAGGGTGACGCCGGTGAGGTTCGGCCAGTACCGGCGGCGCTGGAAGGCGTACGTCGGCAGGTTCACGGACGTGGCCGGGTCGCTGTCGTTGATCGTCCGCCGCCAGTCGGTGTCGGCACCGTGGACGAACAGGGCGGCGAGCGCAGCGAGGACGCTCGTCCCCTCGGGCCGGTCCTTGCGGAGCGCCGGTACGAGTACGGCTGCCCCGGAGTCGTCCATGGCTGTCTGTGCGAGGGCGGTGAGGGTTCCGTCGGGGCCGAGTTCGAGGCAGCGGCCCACGCCTTGATCGGCGAGGGTACCGATGGCGTCGGCGTAACGGACAGTGCGGCGGACGTGCTGCACCCAGTAGTCCGGCGACATCAACGCGTCCTCGGTTGCCGCCTCACCGGAGACCGTGGACACCAGAGGCAGCTTCGGCCGCGCGTAGGACAGGCTCTCCGCGACCTCCCGGAAGTCGGCGAGCATCGGCTCCATCAGCGGCGAGTGGAAGGCGTGGCTCACCCGCAGGGCCGTGGCCTTGCGGTCCTGGGCCCGGAAGTGTGCGGCAAGCTCCTCGACGGCATCGGCGGCACCGGCGATGACGACCGCTTGCGGACCGTTGACGGCGGCAAGACCGACCCGGTCGTTCACCAGGGGCAGCACCTCCTCCTCGGATGCCTGGAGCGCGACCATCGCGCCGCCGGATGGCAGCGCCTGCATCAACCGGCCGCGTGCGGCCACGAGTCGGCAGGCGTCCGCGAGCGACCACACACCGGCCACATGCGCGGCGGCGATCTCACCGATGGAGTGACCGGTGAGAACATCCGGCCGCACGCCCCACGACTCCAGCAGCCGGAACAGCGCCACCTCAAGCGCGAACAACGCAGGCTGCGCGAACTCCGTACGATTCAGCCGCTCCGCGTCGTCACCGAACACCACCTCGCGGAGGGACAGGGGAAGTTCGGTGTCGAGATGGGCGCAGGCCGCGTCGAAGGCGTCCGCGAAGGCGGGGTACGTCTCGTACAACTCCCGGCCCATGCCCAGCCGTTGCGCACCCTGCCCCGCGAACAGGAACGCCGTCCGCACATCGCGACGGGCCGTGCCGGTCGCCGCGTTCGCCGCCTCCTCACCGGAAGCGACGGCCTCCAGCCCCCGCAGCAACTCCCCACGGTCCGAACCCCACACCACCGCCCGATGCTCGAACAGCGACCGCGACCGCACCAAAGACCCGGCGACCTCCACAGCGCCGAGCGCCGCATCGCCTGTCACGTACTCCGACAACCGCCCCGCCTGCGCCCGCAACGCAGCAGCCGAACGCCCCGACACCACCCACGGCACCACAGCACCCTCGACCGACGCACCCGGAACCACCGACTCCTCCGGGACCACCGCCTCCCGACCCGGCGCCTCCTCCAGCACCACATGCGCGTTGGTGCCGCTGAGGCCGAACGACGACACACCGGCGCGGCGCGTCCGTCCCTCGGCCCGTGGCCAATCGGCGCTGTCCGTCAGCAGGTCGACCGCACCGGCCGACCAGTCCACGTGGGACGACGGCTCGTCCGCGTGCAGGGTTCGGGGCAGCATGCCCTGTTGCAGGGCCAGCACCATCTTGATCACGCCGGCGATACCGGCGGCGGCCTGGGTGTGACCGATGTTCGACTTCACCGAACCCAGCAGGAGCGGGCGTTCACGGTCCTGGCCGTAGGTCGCCAGGACCGCCTGGGCCTCGATCGGGTCTCCCAGCGAGGTGCCGGTGCCGTGCGCCTCGACCGCGTCCACATCCGCCGGCTTCAGACCGGCACCGGCCAGCGCCTGACGGATCACCCGCTGCTGCGAAGGACCGTTCGGCGCCGTCAGACCATTCGACGCACCGTCCTGGTTGACGGCGCTGCCGCGTACGACCGCCAGGACCGGACGTCCGGCAGCCTGCGCGTCGGAGAGCCGCTCGACCAGCACCAGACCCGCACCCTCGGAGAACCCGGCCCCGTCCGCCGCATCCGAGAACGCCTTGCACCGACCGTCCGACGCCAACCCCCGCTGACGGCTGAAGTCCAGGAACAACCCCGGCGTCGACATCACCGTCACACCACCGGCCAACGCCAGATCACACTCACCACTGCGCAACGCCTGCACCGCCAGGTGCAACGCCACCAGGGCGGCCGAGCAGGCCGTGTCCACGGTCATGGCGGGGCCCTCCAGGCCCAGCGTGTACGACACGCGGCCGGACACGATGCTCGCCGCGTTGCCGGTCCCGAGGTGGCCGCCGACGTCCTCGCCGGATGCGACGAGGAGCGGGGTGTAGTCGTTGCCGTTGGTGCCGGCGAAGACTCCGGTGCGGGAGCCGCGCAGCGACATCGGGTCGATCCCGGCCCGCTCGAACGCCTCCCACGCGAGCTCCAGCAGCAGCCGGTGCTGGGGGTCCATCGCGAGCGCCTCACGCGGGGAGACACCGAAGAAGGCGGGGTCGAACTCGGCCATGTTCCGCAGGAATCCGCCTTCGCGGGCGGTGCAGGTGCCGGGGTTGTCGGGGTCGGGGTGGTAGAGGTTGTCGACGTCCCAGCCGCGGTCGCCCGGGAACGGGGCGATGGCGTCGGCGCCGTCGGCGAGCAGCCGCCAGTAGGCCTCGGGGGTGTCCGCCCCGCCGGGGAAGCGGCAGCTCATCGCGGTGATGACGATCGGGTCGTCGGCCACGGCTGCGAACGCGGAAGTGGGCCCGGCCATGGCGGGCAGGCCGTCGCCGTCGTCGGACGCTTCGCCCAGTTCGCCGAGGAGCATTCGGGAAAGCTCGGCGCAGTTGGGGTAGTCGAAGACCAGGGTCGCCGGCAGCCGCAGCCCGGTGATCTTGTTCATGCCGTTGCGGAGTTCGACGGCACTCAGCGAGTCGAAGCCGAGGTCGCTGAAGGCACTGGTCGGCTCGACGGCCTGCGGTCCGGGGTAGCCGAGGACGGTGGCCACGTAGCCGCGTACGACGTCGAGCACGGCGTCGGCGCGTTCGGCGCCGGCCAGGCCGGCCAAGTGGCGGTGGAGCGCGGGCCGGTCGCCCTCCGCACCGTCGCCGCCGAAGACGTCGCCGGTGGTCCCTCCGGAGGCCGTGCCGTGGGCGGGGTCGAGGACGCGCCGGGCGTCGGGCAGATCGCGCAGCAGGGCGCTGGGGCGGGAGCCGGTGAAGGCGGGTGCGAAGCGATCCCAGCCGATGTCGGTCACGGCGAGGTAGGTCTCACCGTGGTCGAGTGCCTGCTGGAGGGCCTGGCAGGCCAGTTCGGGCGGCATGTCGTAGACGCCGTAGCGGCGCAGGCGTTCACCGACCGCGCCGTCGCCCATGCCGCCGTCGGCCCAGTGGCCCCAGGCGACGGCGGTGGCGGGCAGGCCGAGGGATCGGCGCTGCTGGGCGAGGGCGTCCAGGAAGGCGTTGCCGGGCGCGTAGTTGCCGAGGCCGGGGCCGCTGATGGTGCCGGAGGTCGAGGAGAAGAGCACGAACGCGGACAGGTCGAGTCCGGCCGTCAGTTCGTGGAGGTTCACGGCGGCGGTGGCCTTGGTGGCCAGCACCGGGTCCATGCGTCCGGGTTCGAGGCCGTCGATGACGCCGTCGTCGAGGGTTCCGGCGATGTGGAGCACGGCGTCGAGCGGCTGCTCCTCGGGGATGGAGCCGAGGAGTTCGCGCAGGGCGTCGCGGTCGGCGACATCGCACGCGGCGAGGGTGACGCGCCCGGCGCCCAGTTCGGTCAGCTCCGCCGTCAGTTCGGCCGCGCCGGGCGCGTCGGCTCCCCGGCGGCTGGTGAGCAGCAGGTGTTCGGCGCCGAGGGAGGCGAGCCAGCGGGATATGTGCCCGCCGACCGCGCCGGTTCCGCCGGTGATCAGGACGGTTCCGCGGGGGCGCCAGCTCTCGTCGGGCGGGGTGGCGCCGGCGAGCGGGGCGCGCTGCAGACGGCGACCGTAGGTACCGGAGGCGCGTACGGCGGTCTGGTCCTCTCCGTCGGGCCGGGCGAGCAGGGCGCACAGCCGGTCGCCCGCCCGGCGGTCGAGGACGGCGGGCAGATCGACCAGGCCGCCCCAGCGGTCGGAGTGCTCCAGGGCGGCAACCCGGCCCAGGCCCCAGACGAGCGCCTGCGGAGCGCTGAGGACGGTCTCCGAGCCGGTGACGGCGACGGCACCGCGGGTGGCGCACCACAGGGGTGCGGTGACGCCGAGGTCCCCGAGGGCCTGGAGGAGTGTGAGGGTGCCGGCGAGCCCGGCAGGGACCGACGGGTGTTCGGGGTGCGGGTCCTCGTCGAGGGCGAGGAACGACAGCACGCCACCGAGGTCGGCGGGTTCGAGGGCGGGACGTACGCCGGTGTCCGTACCGGTGCCGGTGTCCGTACCGGTGCGGGTGTCCGTACCGGTGCGGGTGTCCGTACCGGCGAGCGCGGCGGTCAGCAGCGCGGCCAGGCCCTCGCGGTCGACCTCGGGGCCGCCGCCGTCGACGGGTACGACCCGGACGGTGACGCCATGAGCACCGAGGGCCTGCCTGGTGGCGTCCGCCAGAGCGTGCCCTGCGGCGGGGACGACGAGGAGCCAGGTCCCGGCCGGGGGCGCGGCAGCGGTGTCCTGGGTGAGCGGGGTCCAGGCGACGGTGTACCGCCAACCGTCGACGGTGGACTGCTCCTTGCTGTTGCGCCGCCAGGCGGAGAGCGCGGGCAGCACGTCGCGCAGAGGGGTGTCACCACCGAGGTCGAGGGCGGCGGTGAGACTTTCGAGGTCTTCGTCCTCCACGGTCCGCCAGAAGCGGCCCTCCACCTCGTCGGTGACGGCTCCGCCGTCCTCGGGTCCGTCCTCCTGGCCCCGCAACTCCGGCCAGAAGAGCAGCCGTTGGAAGGCGTACGTGGGCAGGTCGACGCGCCGGGCGCCGGTGCCGGCGAAGACACTCCGCCAGTCGACGGCGACGCCCTGGGCATGGGCCTCGGCGAGGGAGGTCAGGAAACGGTCCAGGCCGCCCTGGTCGCGTCGGAGGGTGCCGAGCACGGCGGCGTCGACGGCGGCGTCCTCGATGGTCTCGCGGAGGCCGAACGCGACGACGGGGTGCGGTCCGACCTCGATGAAGGCGCGGTGGCCGGCGGCGAGCAGACCGCGGATCGCGTCCTCGAAGCGGACGGTCTCGCGCAGGTTGGTGTACCAGTAGGCGGCGTCGGGGACGGTGTCGTCGTCCAGCCAGTCGCCGGTCACCGAGGAACGGAAGGGTATCTCGGGGGGCAGGGGCCGGAGTTCGGAGAGAGCGTCGAGGACCTGATGCCGGATGGGTTCGACGTGGCCGGAGTGGCTGCCGTAGTCCACCGCGACCTTCCGGGCCTGGACGCCGTCGCCGGTCAATTCGGTGAACAGCCGGTCCAGGTCGTCGGCGGAGCCGGAGACGACGGACGAAGAGGGGCCGTTGACGGCGGCCACGGCGAGCCGGTCGCCGTACGGCTCCAGGCGGATACGCACCTCGTCGGCCGGGAGCGGGACCGACATCATGCCGCCGTCACCCGCGATGGCGGTGATGGCCTTGGAGCGCAGGGCGGCGACACGGGCGCCGTCCTCGATCGACAGGGCCCCGGCGACGACGGCCGCGGCGATCTCGCCCTGGCTGTGGCCGACAACGGCGGCGGGCTCGACGCCGTACGAACGCCACAGATGGGCGAGGGAGACCATCACGGCCCACAGGACGGGCTGTACGACGTCCACCCGCTCGAGGTCGGGGGCGTCCGGTCCGCCGCGCAGGGCGGAGGTCAGCGACCAGTCCACGTACGGGGCGAGGGCCTGCTCGCACTCGGCGATGCGACGGGCGAACTCCGGTGCGGTGTCGAGGAGTTCGCGACCCATGCCGACCCACTGGGCGCCCTGGCCGGGGAAGACCAGCACGGGCCCGGTGCCGCGCCGGTCGACGCCGCGGACGACGTCGCTGACCATGGTGTCCTCGGCCAGATCACGGAGCCCGCGCTCCAAACCGTCGCGGTCGGCGGCGAGCACGACCGCCCGCTGCTCGAACGCCGTACGGGTGGTGGCCAGGGACAACCCCAAGTCGGCGACTCCGGCTTCGGGATGGGCACGGAGGTGGGCGAGCAGCCGACCTGCCTGGGCGCGCAGCCCGTCGGAGGTGCGGGCGGACAGGGCGGCGGGCACCAGGGGCAGCGCGGGGCGGGCATCGGGCTGACTGTGCTGGTCCTGCTGGTCGCGCTCATCGTCCTGGGCGGAGTGGGTGTCCCGCGGGGTGTCGGCGGCATCGTGCGACGCGGCGTCGTCATGCGGTCCTGCGGCGGCGTGCGACGCGGCGTCAGCCGGGGCCTGCTCGATGATGACGTGCGCGTTGGTGCCGCTCATGCCGAACGAGGAGACGCCGGCGCGGCGCGGACGGCCGGACTCGGGCCATGCCACAGGCTCGTTGAGCAGCCGCACGGTGCCCGCGGACCAGTCGACCTCGTCGGTGGGGGTCTCGGCGTGGAGGGTGGCGGGGAGTTCGCCGTTGCGGAGGGCCATGACCATCTTGATGACACCGCCGACACCGGCTGCCGCCTGGGAATGGCCGATGTTGGACTTCAACGAGCCCAGCCACAGCGGCCGGTCCTCCGGACGGTCCTGGCCGTAGACGGCGATCAGGGCCTGCGCCTCGATGGGGTCGCCCAGCGTGGTGCCGGTGCCGTGCGCCTCGACGGCGTCGACGTCCGCGGGGGTCAGGCCGCCCCCGGCCAGCGCTGCGCGGATGACCCGCTGCTGCGAGGGGCCGTTGGGGGCGGTCAGTCCGTTGGAGGCACCGTCCTGGTTGAGGGCGCTGCCCTGAATGACCGCGAGGACGGGATGGCCGTTGTGCCGGGCGTCGGACAGCCGTTCCAGGACGACCATGCCGACGCCCTCGGCCCAGCTCGCTCCGTCGGCGTCCGCGGAGAACGGCTTGCAGCGCCCGTCCTCGGCGAGCGCCCGCTGCCGGCTGAACTCGATGAGGGAGCCCGGAGTCGACATGACGGTGACACCGCCCGCCAGCGCCAGGTCGCACTCGCCCTGCCGCAGCGCCTGCACTCCGAGGTGAAGCGCCACCAGCGAGGACGAGCAGGCGGTGTCGACGGACAGGGCCGGGCCCTCCAGCCCCAGGGCGTAGGCGATGCGACCGGACAGGACGCTGGGCGAGTTGCCGGTGCCGATGTAGCCCTCGAAGCTGTCCTTGGCGGCGCCGAGGATGCCGACGTAGTCCTGGTAGGTGACGCCGGCGAAGACACCGGTGAGGCTGCCGCGCTGGGACGCCGGGTCGATGCCTGCCCGCTCGAGCGCCTCCCACGAGGTCTCCAGCAGCAGCCGCTGCTGCGGGTCCATGGCGACGGCTTCGCGCGGGGAGATGCCGAAGAACCCGGGGTCGAAGTGGCCGGCGTTGTGCAGGAATCCGCCCTCGCGGGCGTAGCAGGTGCCCGGGTGGTCCGGGTCCGGGTCGTAGAGTCCCGCGAGGTCCCAGCCGCGGTCGGCGGGGAACGGGGAGATGCCGTCGCCCCGGTTCGCCACCAGGTCCCACAGCTCCTCGGGGCCGGTGATGCCGCCCGGGTAGCGGCAGGCCATGCCGACCACGACGATGGGATCGTCGTCGAGGCGGGCACGGGAGGCGGTCGGCACGGCGGAGTCGGGCCGGGTCCCGAACAGCTCCTCGTCGAGATGCGCGGCGAGCACGAGCGGCGTCGGGTGGTCGAAGACCAGGGTGGCCGGCAGCAGGACGCCGATGTCGGCGCTGAGCCGGTTGCGCAGCTCCACCGCGGTGATCGAGGCGAAGCCCAGATCCTTGAAGACGCGGGAGGGCTCCACCTCTTCGACGTCGACGTAGTCCAGGACGGCGGCCACCTTGCGGCGCACGAGGTCGAGCAGCACCCGCTGCCGTTCGGCCGGGGACCGGCCGGCGAGCCTGCCCAGCAGGCCCGCGCCCTCGGCCGCGTCGGCGGAATCGGCGGCGCGACGGCGCACCGGCCGCGGTGGGGCGGCGGGACGGGCGGCGTCCGTGGAGTCGTCGGCTGCGGGGGCGGTGCGGTCCCCTGTGGCGACGTCCGTACGGTCCGCGGCGGGCTCGGTGCCCGTACGGTCCGTCGCAGGTGCGTTGTCCGTACGGTCCTCGGCGGGCGCGGTGTCCGTACGGGCCTCAGCGCGTGCGGCGTCGGCCGCCGGTGCCTGTCCGCCGGAGGCGGGGCGCAGTCGCAGCGACTCGATGACGAGGACGGGTTGCCCTGAGGCGTCGGCTGCCAGGAGCGTCACCGCGTCCTCGGCGCACCGCGTCAGCCGGACGCGCAGCGTGCCGGCCCCGTCGGCGAGGAGCATGGCGCGCTGCCAGGCGAACAGCAGTTGGCCCTCGCCCAGCCCCTCCGGCAGGCCGAGTCCCAGCGGATGCAGCGCCGCGTCCAGCAGTGCCGGGTGGATCCCGAACCTCCGCGCCTGCTCGCGCGTCTCCTCACCGAGCGCGACCTCGGCGTAGACGTCGCCGCCGCGCCGCCAAACTCCGGTCAGCGCGCGGAACGCGGGGCCGTACTCCAGGCCGGCGTCGGCCGCCAGCCGTTCGTACAGGTCGCCGATCTCGACCGGTTCGGCGCCGGTCGGCGGCCAGACGGCGAAGTCGGCGTCCTGCCCCGCGTCGGCGCCCAGTTGCGCGTCCCTGGCGTCGCCGGGCACGAGCAGGCCGCCGGCGTGACGGGTCCACGGAGCATCGGCGGAGCGTACGTCGTGGGACCGGGCATCGTCGGATCGCGTGGCCTGGGAGCGAGCGTCGTGGGACCGGGCATCGTCGGGGCGGGAGTACACGGCCAGGGCGCGGGTGCCGCGCGCGTCCGGTTCCTCGATCCGAACCTGGAGCCGGACCGCGCCGTGTTCCGGCACCGTCAGCGGCGCCTCCAGGGTGAGTTCGAGCACCTCGGCACAACCCACCTGGTCGCCCGCGTGGACCGCGAGTTCCAGGAACGCGGTGCTGGGTACGACGGCGGCCCCCGACAGCCGGTGGTCCGCCAGCCATGGGTGCGAGCGCAGCGACAGCCGACCGGTCAGCACGACCGTGCCGCTGCCCGCGACCGGTACTGCGGCGGCGAGGAGCGGATGGTCGGTGGGGGCGAGGCCCAGCGCGGTGGCGTCGCCGGTCCCGGCAGGCACCTCGAGCCAGTAGCGCCTGCGCTGGAAGGCGTACGTGGGCAGGGCGATCCTCCGTGCGCCGAGCAGTGACGGCAGAGCCGCCGCCCAGTCCACGTCGACGCCCCGGGTGAAGAGAGCGGACACGGCCGACAGCACGGTCCGCGACTCGGGACGGTCGTCCCTCAGAACGGGCACCTGCAGCCCGTCCACCGTGGGCAGGCACGACTGGGCGAGGGCCGTCAGGGTGCCGTCGGGTCCCAGCTCCAGGAAGCGGGTGACGTGTCGGTCGGCCAGGGTGCGGACGCCCTCCGCGAAGCGGACCGCGCCCCGGACGTGCCGCACCCAGTACTCGGGCGAGGCCAACTCCTCGGCGGTGGCGGCAGCGCCGGTGGCGTCGGAGACGATGGGGATGCGCGGCTCCGCGTAGGCGATGCTCTCGGCGACGGCGCGGAAGTCGTCGAGCATCGGTTCCATCAGCGGGGAGTGGAACGCATGGCTGACCCGCAGCCTCCGGGTCCGCCTGCCCAGGGCCTCGGCGGCGGCGGCGATCTCGCTCACCGCTTCCTCGACGCCCGAAACGACCACGGACAGCGGTCCGTTGACGGCTGCGACGCCGGCCTCTGCCTCGCGTCCCTCCAGCAGCGGCAGTACGTCCTCCTCGGACGCCTGGAGCGAGACCATCGCCCCGCCCTCGGGCAGCGCCTGCATCAACCGGCCACGCGCCGCCACCAGACGGCAGGCGTCCTCCAGTGACCACACGCCCGCCACATGCGCCGCCGCCAACTCGCCGATGGAGTGCCCGATCAGCACATCCGGCCGCACACCCCACGACTCCAACAGCCGGAACAGGGCCACTTCGAGCGCGAACAGCGCAGGCTGCGCGAACTCCGTACGGTTCAGCAGCTCGGAATCCTCGCCGAAGACCACTTCGCGCAGCGGACGCGGAAGTTCGGCATCCACGTGAGCGCACACGGCGTCGAAGGCATCCGCGAAGGCCGGGTACTCCTCGTACAACTCCCGTCCCATGCCGAGTCGTTGGGATCCCTGGCCCGCGAACAGGAACGCCGTACGACCGTCCTCGAGCGCGGAGCCGATGACGGCCCCGTCGGCCTGCTCACCGGCCGCGACCGCACGGAGCGTACGCAGCGACTCCTCGCGATCGGCGCCCCACACCACAGCCCGGTGCTCGAACACCGAGCGGGAACGGATGAGGGACGCGGCGACCTCGGGCGCCGTTGCCTCGGGACGCCCCGAGACGAAGGCGGCCAGCCGCTCGGCCTGGGCACTCAGCGCGGCACGGCTGCGGCCCGAGACAACCCAGGGCAGCGGTGAGGGCTCGGGCACGGCGTCGTTCCCGGCACCGGACCGGGGCCCGGCCGGTGACGCGCTCGCCAACGGCTCCCCGGAGACAGACGCTTCCGCAATCCGCTGCCCCGGCGCGAACTCCTCCAGCGGGGACCCGGCCGGGAGCGCCTGCTCCAGGACGATGTGCGCGTTGGTGCCGGACACGCCGAACGCCGACACTCCGGCCCGGCGCGGACGCCCTTCGACCTGGGGCCACTCGGTGTTGTCCGTCAGCAGCCCGATGTCCCCGGCCGACCAGTCGACGTGGGACGACGGCCGCTCCACGTGCAGGGTGCGCGGCAGCAGGCCGTGGTTCATGGCCAGCACCATCTTGATGACACCCGCCACGCCGGCCGCGGCCTGGGTGTGACCGATGTTGGACTTCAACGAGCCGAGCAGCAGGGGCCGTTCGCGGTCCTGGCCGTAGGTGTCCAGAAGGGCCTGCGCCTCGATCGGGTCGCCCAGCGTCGTACCGGTGCCGTGTCCCTCCACGGCGTCCACGTCGGCCGGGGCAAGTCCCGCCCCGGCGAGGGCCTGCCGGATCACGCGCTGCTGCGAGGGCCCGTTGGGCGCGGTCAGCCCGTTGCTCGCACCGTCCTGATTGACCGCCGAACCCGCCACCACCGCCAGCACCGGATGCCCGTGACGACGCGCATCGGAAAGCCGCTCGACGACCAGCACCCCCACACCCTCCGCCCAGCCCGTCCCATCCGCATCGTCGGAGAACGCCTTGCACCGACCATCGGCCGCCAGACCGCCCTGTGAGCTGAACTCGACGAACGCGCCCGGATCGGCCAGCACGGTCACGCCGCCGACCAACGCCAGATCGCACTCGGCCGACCGCAGTGCCTGCCCCGCCAGGTGCAGGGCCACCAGGGAGGACGAACAGGCGGTGTCCACTGTCATCGCGGGTCCCTCGAAGCCGAAGGTGTACGCGACACGGCCGGAGACGACGCTGCCCGCGACACCCGTCAGCAGCTGCCCGCCGAGCCCCTCGGGCACCTCTCGCAGCCCGGCGCCGTATCCGGAGCTGCCGGCACCGACGAATACGCCCGTACGACTCCCCTGCAGCGTGTCCGGCCTGATCGCCGCGTGCTCCAGGGCCTCCCAGGAGGTCTCCAGCAGCAGCCGCTGCTGCGGGTCGACGGCGAGAGCCTCGCGGGGCGAGATGCCGAAGAACGCGGGGTCGAACTGTGCGGCGTCGTAGAGGAATCCCCCCGCGCGGGTGTGACTGCGACCGCCCCGGCCGTCACCGTCGGCGGAACCGTGGAGGGCGTCGAGGTCCCAGCCGCGGTCGGTGGGGAAGTCGGAGATCGCGTCGGTGCCTTCGGTGACCAGTCGCCACAGGTCGTCGGGACCTGTGACACGTCCGGGAAGACGGCAGGCCATGCCGACGATGACGATCGGGTCGTCCGTCGTGGACGCCGGGGACGGGACGGACAGCAGGGCGTCCGCCCCGCGGTCGATGTCCTCGGCGAACAACTTCCCGCGCAGCAGCTGCGCGAGGGCCGTGGGCGTCGGGTGGTCGAAGACCAGGGTGCTGGGCAGCTTGAGGCCGGTCTCGGCGGCGATCCGGTTGCGCAGTTCGACGGCCGTGAGGGAATCGAAGCCCAGATCGCGGAAGGACCGCGTGGCCTCAACCGACCCGCCGCCCGCATGGCCGAGCACCTGAGCGGCGCGGTCCAGAACCAGCTCCAGCAGGGCTCGTTGGCGCTCGGCGGCGGACAAGGGGCCGAGCCGGTCACGCAGTTCCGAACCGGCCGCATCGCCGGCGAAAGACTCCGTGGTGGTGGTGAGGGCGGTGCGTGCTTCGGGAAGATCGGACAGCAGCGCGCTGGGACGGACACTGGTGTACGCGGGAGTGAACCGGTCCCAC
>NZ_JBICVP010000021.1:0-15117 GCF_043199075.1 Streptomyces sp. NPDC048639 | reverse complement strand
CGATCCGAGGGCGGCCACCGCCGCTACTCCCGCTACCAGCTGCGCATCGCCGCCCGCGCCCGGGAACTCGTCGACCAGGGCACCCCCATCGAGGCCGCCTGCCGCATCATCATCCTCGAATGAAGAAGCCCAGCGCATCAACGCCGAATACCGCCACGCCGCCGACCCGGCGAACCCACCGGCTACTGCCTGAGGTAAGCGGGCCCGCCGGTACCGGCGGGCCCTTACAGCGGATCCGGCGCCTGACTCTCGATCGGTTGGTTCGGGCAGAAGCCCAGTCAGGAACCTCTGGTCTGCGGCATTCTCGGTCGCAGATGCCGTAACCAATGTGCGGCCCGAGCGATAGGGGTGAGGCGGTCGATGGGGTGGCGGTCTGAGGCGTTCGGGGGGAGTCCCACGAGGGCGTAGCGGGCGCGGTCCTTGAGGACGGCAGTGAGCCCAAGCCGGTGTATCTGGATTGCGGGAGCGGAGCGGACTCCGGTGGCCCGGACCAGTGAGTGGTGGGCGTTCAATGGTGCGATGACCCGGCCCAAGGCGGCTGCCTGCCGTGGCGCGTGTGCGTGCGGCTAGCGCGGTACCAGCACCCGATCGACTGGGACCAGGTGGAAGAGAACCGGCTGGAGGGGCTGGAGACCGCCGGCGTGTACGAGGACTGGCGCGAGTACATTCGCACCGTCGACCGCCGGACCGTTCCCCTGCCGGCCGAACTCACCGAAACGATGGAGCGGTTGGACAACCGACTGCCCGGTCCTGCTCGACTTCACCGGAGAACAGGTTGAGATCAATCACCAAGAGTTCGACGACCTATCGATCACCTGGAACACGGTGGACCCCCACCAGCCGGTCCTATGGGCAGACTTCGATCTCCAGTGGCGCCACGATATGCGCGCCGAACTGCACGCCCTTCAGGGCCAGGTCCTTCAGGAGCAGAGCTCCTCGAGTGGACCGGGAGCGACATGGCCCAGAGAACAGTCGCCGTCAGTTTCCGCTTCCTCCACAGCCAACTGACCATAGCCAACGCCCTCGACGAGAATGGGCTGACCTTCGGACCACCGGAGTCGCGCTACCAGCGTCACTCACTGTGCTAAAGCACCCGGTCTGAAATTCTGCACTCCGCTGGCCAGCTGACCTCCTGGCAGCGGCTACTGGATACGGCACGAGCAGAACACGGGAAGCCTACCTTCGGCGCCGCCGAGCCCGGTCTGAACTTCAGTTGTTCCCCGGTGTATCCGAGCTGATGGTGAGCCCGCGCTGGCGGAAGACCGGCACCGCCGAGCGGCTCCATGAGGCGCTGCTCGCCGAGCGGGCTGAGGCCCTGGCCGTGCTTCTGGTCGACCCTGGCCACCCCAAGGTGCGGGCGCTCTACGAGACGTGGCGCTACCGTCAAGATCGGCAACCGGCAGCCCTTCCCCGACTCACCCGTCTTCACCGTCATGCTCCGCGACCTGCATGTACCGACGGCTCCTTCACGTGACCTTCGACCGCCCCTGAGCTCCACGGCAGAGTGAAACCGGCGGTGACGGCGTCGAGTCCTGGCGGAGGAAGCCGGCGAAGCCGTTCATCGGCTTCGGACGGGGCGACGTCACGCAGGGGCGCCGAGCGGCGGGTGTTCGAGCACACGGGGCTTGTACTCGACCAGCTGGGTGCGGCCGTCGAAGGTGCGGTGCTCGATCATCTCGAGGGCGACGTCCGGATAGCCGTCGTAGATGCGTTCTTCGCCCGTGGCCCCGGTGATCACCGGGAACATCACGACCCGGAAGCGGTCGACGAGTCCGGCTCCTAGCAGGGACCGGCACAGGCTGAGGCTGCCGATCGTGCTGAGGAGCCCCGAGCCACTGGACTTCATGGCGCGGACCGCCTCGATGGCGTCGTCGCGGACCAGCCTGGAGTTGGCCCACGTCAGTGGCTCCTTGAGCGAGGAGGAGAACACCACCTTGGACGCTTGCGTGAGCTCGTCGACGGACGCCTCTTCCTCGGGCCTGAACTCGTCTTGGCCATTCGGGACCTCGCCTGCGGCGAAGCCCGACATCAGGCGGTAGGTGTTCGCGCCCATCAGATAAGTGGCCTCGGGCTGCTCGCCGAGCCATGCGAGGTACTCCGGGCCCTCGAGGCCCCAGAACCCGGGCCATCCCTCTCCCGATGCGTGGCCGTCGAGGGAGGTGATGAAGTCGACGAGAAGCTCCGACATGGGCCGTGTCCTTTCCTAGGGTGTCACCAGCTTGGACCGGCCGGGAGCCACAAACTCATCGGCCGCGCTGTGGAGTAACGAGGAACCTGTGACGCTGCAGCCGAAGCCGGGGAATCGCGAGCAGGTGTGGGGGACACCCTGAGCAGGGGGTGGCCAATTTCAAGAAGCGCCATCACGCGACCCGATTCAACGACCCGGGCGTACGCGACCTGCTGGAGAAGATGCCGGAGTCCGCACCCCTGATCGGCTTCGGTACCGGGAGGAAGAAGGTTTCGGTCGATCTGGACGCCGAGTCCCCTCACGTTCTGGTCTCCGCCGGCACCGGCGGGCGCAAGTCCGTCATCCTGCGCTGCATCGCCTCCCAGCTCCTCCACAACGGCGCCCATGCCTTCGTCCTGGACTACAAGCGCATCTCCCACCAGTGGGCCCGTGGCGTTCCCGGGGTCACCTACTGCCGCGACATCGCCGACATCCATCAAGCCCTGATCCGCCTCGGAGCCGAGGGCCACCGACGCATCCGCCTGGCCGACGACCTGGACGAGGATGCGGACCCGACCGCCATCGGCCCGCGGCTGGCGATCCTCCTCGAGGAGGTCAACGCGACGATGAAACAGCTCGCCCGGTACTGGGCGAGTATCCGCGAGCCGGGCGACCCGAAGACCCAGCCCGGCCATCGACGCCCTCGCCGAGATCCTCTTCATGGGCCGACAGGTCCGCATGCACGTCCTGCTCGTCGCCCAGTCCGCCACCGCCCGCTCCATCGGCGGACACGAGATGCGTGAAAACTTCGCCACCCGCATCCTCGCCCGCTACACCCAGAACGCCTGGCGCATGCTCGCCCCCGTAGTCGTCCCCGCCCCCAAGAGCACCCGGCACATCGGCCGCGCCCAGGTCGTCCTCGGCGGCACAGCGCACGAGACCCAAGTCCTCTTCCTCACCGACGCCGAAGCCCGCGCATGGGCAACTGCCGGCAAGTCCTCCACGGCGGCCGAAATGCCACAGCGCGCCCCCACCGTGTCACTGCACAAAGCCAGCGCCCCGCCCGTCCATCCGGGCCCTGCTCTCCTCGACGACGGGCCCGTCCGGCGGGCTCCCGTCCCGCCGCTCCTCCGACACCAGCATCCTCCTCGGAGCCGGAAAACGCGCCGGCCCAACCGGACACCACCGGTGAAGAGGAGGCCGAGGACGAAGTCCTTGGCCTGCGCGCAGCCCAGGAGAAGCACCAGCCCGAGGTCACCCTGGCGACGTTGCGCTCGGCGCGCGCCAACGACCCGGACTTCCCGAAGCACGTCGAAAGGCAAGGAGCCGAACTGCTCTAGCCTCGGACCTCAGACGCTGAGCCCGCAACCGACCCCACGCACACGCACGCACCTGAGCCGCGACCGCACCCGTACTGAAAGTGCCTCATCCCGCAGGTGTTCATCGCGGTTCTACCCGCGCCGCGCCGTGGTGGACGGTGCGGCCATCAGATGAGTACGACGACCGATGCCTGAAGCGACCGAAGTTGATGGGGTGGGCACATGACGACGAAGCAGACCCACGAGACGCCACCTTCCACACGCCACACGACCTGGTGGAGAGCGCCTCTCGTGGCCTCCTTGCTCGGTCTGCCGATCCTCGCCATGGAATACAGCCTTATCCGGGCCCACGACGGCATGGACCAGTACGGAGCCGTGATCTATTGGGCTCTGGCCCTGTTCGCCATCGCCTGGGTCCTGCCTCACCGTCGGTCCATGCGGACATTCCGCATCGTGGCGGCTGCTCTCGCGCTCGGGACCGTGCTGCTTCCCGTCCTGTTCGCGCTGCTGCTGGGAGCGGCACTGGCGTAGACGAAAGAGAGGCCACACGCTGTGCGGAGGGCCGGGATCGAACGCGGCGTGGGTGTCGCGGGCGAGAGGGAATAGGTCCGCGAGCGCCGCCAGGCCGACTCCTCGACCGCGTGCCTGCGGGGAGCTTCTCCGCGTAGCGCCCGCGCCTGGGGCCCCAACGGGGGTGCCGGCTCTCGCTGGCTCTGTGGAGTCTATTCGCTCGTGGGCGGTGCGTAGTAGGTGGCGACCGCCTTGTAGGTCCACAGCTCCCTGCCGTCCACGGTGGTTCCGGTAGGGAAGTCGGTTCGGCGCCGTTTGTGCTGCCGCATCAGCTCCGGCTTCACCTCGATTCCCTCCACGGCCAAGCGGCGTGAGATCTCTGCCAGCGGCAGCAACTCCGGCTCCTCGACGGCCGCGACCTGCTCCACTTCGGCCGGCGCCTTCATCAGGCTCACGGTGTCACGTCGGGTGTCACGTCGGGTGTCACGTCGGGTGTCACGTCGGGTGTCACGGTGGCTGTCACGCGGGGTGTCACGCTCCTCGGCGTGACGGTTGTGCCCTGCGGAAACACCTCCCGCAGGGCTGTTTTTCGAGCTCGTTGCGGCGCTCGCCGATCGGGCGTGACACTTGCAGGAGTGTGGGGAGGCGTTGGGGGCTGCGTGCCGGCGGGCTGCGGTAGAGGTCTGCGGTGCTGTACCCGCGTTCGGCCCGCAGGCGCAGGCAGTGTTGGCCGAGACGCGGGCGGGGTTCAACAGCCGTGTGAGTGCGGCGTGCAGGTGCCCGGCCTCGACGTGGGAGAGGACGAGCGGCACGTTGCCCTGGGGCTCGTCGAGGTGGAACAACGACAGCGGTACGCGGATCTCTCCGGTATCGCTGTCGCTGGTGGGGGCTTGGCGACTGGACGAGGCGTGCCACTGGTCGACCCTGGCCATGGGGAAACCCCGATCGATAGACGGTGAGTAACTACACCGTCACCGTAGGGTCGTTGGGTGTGGAGAAGGGGGACACGTTGTCCCCGGTGCCCCCGCTGTCCCCCTACCCGGCGGCGGCCGTGACGCCGACAGCCTCGGCCAGGCGGCCCGCTTCTCCGCGCAATGCGCGCGGCGCGGTACGCCACAGGTCGGCGGCGACCCCACGCGCCGACGGGGTGAACGCCACTGTCTCCTGGCTGATGGAGTGCGCGAGATTCATCACGTGCAAGGCGGCGGTCCGGTCGTCGCGCTGCAGATGCCCCCGCGCGACCTCGACCCACAGGCGGGCCCGCCGTTCGATGGACGGCATCGCGTCGGGGTCGATGTCGTCCGCCAGGGACAGGGCCTTGCCCGAGGAGCGCAGGTCGGTGGCGACGCTCACTGCGTGGAAGTCGACGTTCGCCCGGCCGAACACGGTGGAGGGGTGAACGTAGGAGGCGGGCAGGGACTTGGCGACCTGATCGCCCTTGTCCCAGTACCGCCAGGCGTCGCCCTCTCGCCCGTCCCGTGCGCAGGTGACAGCGGCGTGCAGCTGCAGCGCGCCGTACACCCCGCGCCAATCGTCGGGCGCGCCGTCGAGGTGGGGGCGGAGCAGGTCGGCTGCCTCGGTGGTGACGCGCAGCGCCTCCTCGGGGTACGCCGTCTCCCTCAGGATGTTGCCCATGTTCCACGCCGCGGCAGCTATGGCGGCCGGGGCGTCGGCCTGCTGCGCTGCGGTGAGGGCGCGGTCGGCGACGACCCACGCGAGTTCGGCCGGCGCGACGTAGGCGGTCGCCTGCCCGGTGAGCCGGTACACGTCGGCCAGGGCGGCGAGCGAGGCGCGCCGCTGGGGGCCGTCGAGGGTGCGGGCGGCGGCCTCGGCCTGGGTGATGAGCTCGGGCAGGAGCGCGCCGACCTCGGTCCGGTTGTGGCCGGAGGTGTGCCACAGGCGCCACGTCTGGTCGATGCGGCCCTGCAGGGTGGCGATGTCGACGGGCTCGGCGGCGGGCGGTGCGAGGCGGCGGTTCATGACGGCCGCCCAGATGGCGGGCATGGACGGGTGGTTGAGCCTTCCCAGCGGTACGGGCTGCGCGACCTCGGGCGTGCCGCCGGTGATGACGGACAGGTCGGAGATCTGCAAGGCGGCGGCGAGGGCCAGGAGCAGGGAGTCAGAGCGGAGTTCACGCTCGCCGCTTTCGATCTTCTCAAGCCAGTCGGGGCCGCGGCCGCACATGCCGGCGAGCACGGGGCGGGACATGCCGCGTGACTCCCGGAGTACCCGGATGCGTTCGCCGGTGCTGAGGTCGTCGGGGAAGTCCATGGTGCTCCCTCTGTGGCGTTGCCGATCCTGTCAGCGTATGGGCCGCTGGCCGTCTGCGGCAGGCACGAACGCACGAAAGCGCCCCCACCCTCCCGAAGGAGAGCGGGGGCGATGCTTCACCACTGGCGTCGCTGCGTCGCTGCGGGTCCAGCCCCACGGCCAACAGGCCGCGTTGCGGCGAGGGCGAGGCTCCGGGTCAGGCGGGGGCGGGGTGCCATCCTCTCGGCCCACCTTGGCGTACGGATCGTCTGGCGGTGTCTTCGAGTGTCGGCGCTAGGACCTGCACTAGCTCACCAGAGATCCCTCCGTGAGGTCGTCGCGGATGAACCGCACGCTGGCGGGCCTCCCTCGTTGGGGAGTGCGCTCTCTGATGCACTGGAAGGCGGACCTCCTGCTGGAGCCGGACGGCGGACCAAGCCCGCTGCCTCACCATCTCCCCCGGAGCAGCGCCGCATTGGGAAGTCGGCAGCGGCGAGAGCGGCAATGGATCCGCCGGGAGGCACGCTGCCGGGGGCCCTCTGATCGGCTGGGGGGCGAAGCCAGTCTTTGACGAGTACGCCGACGCCGGCATCGACCTCACCAAGGCACCAGTCGTGGGAATGGGCTCCGTCTGCCGCCGCCAGGCGACCACAGAGATAGCCCACCTCGTCGACACCTTCCATGCCCGCGGCTACCGCCTCCACGGGTCCGGCGTGAAAACCCGCGGACTCACCGACTACGGTGACCGGGTCGTCTCCGCCGACTCCATGGCCTGGTCGGTCGGAGGCCGCTACGCATCACCCCTGCCCGAGTGCACGCACCGTGCAAAGAGCTGCGCGAACTGCCGCGTTTGGGTGTCCGGGTGACGGGGCGGTTTGACGTCAGAGTGTGTGTGTTGTGGGTAGGTTGGTGTCATGGCTTCGGTTCAGGTGCGCGACCTCCCCGAGGATGTCGTGGCGACGCTCAAGGTCCGCGCAGCTCGTGAAGGCCGCTCGCTGGAAAGCTACCTTCGGTCCCTGTTCATTGCGGAGGCGGCCACGCTGACGCCTCAGGAGGCCGCCGAGCAGGCCCGAGCCATCGGCGCCCGATCCAGGGCTACCGCGGGCGGAATCACCGCGGCCGCCAACGCCTCAGGGGAGCCGCTGCAGTGACCGCGGCGGGCCGTCGCCCCGCGCTTCCCGAACCGGCCGGGCCGCCGCGCCAGCGCCGGGCCGCCACGGGGCAGTTGATGATCCTGGACCCCGCCGCACTGGTCGCCTTCCTCGTGGGATCCGACCCGGTGTCGGACGACGTGCGCGGCACGGCCAGGGGCCGGCGCCTGGCTGCCCCGCAGGGAGTCGACTTCCAGTGTGCCGAGATCCTCGCCGCGCTCGTGAGCGCAGGGCAGCTGCCGGCCGGTGAAGCCGAGCGTGCTCTGGAGTTGCTCGGCCGGATGAGAGTGCGCCGGTACGACCAAGGTCCGCTGCTGCGCCGGGTCTGGCAGCTACGCCGCGCCCTCCGCTCCTACGACGCTGCCTGCGTAGCGCTCGCTGAGATCCTCGGCGCGGAACTTCTCACCATCGGCGGCACGTTCACGGCCGTTCGTGGCATCAAGTGCTCGATCCGCGACCTGTCGTCCCGCTCTACCGTGAGCGAGGTGTGAGGCGATGACGGAGCCACGTATCGCGGGCTGCCCGGACTGCATGGAGAGTAACCGCCCCGGCTTCGTGACCGCCTGGGTGGAAGAGGGCGGCCGCATGCGCCCGGTGTGGAAGCGCTGCCCAGCCCAGTGCACCCCGCAGTCCCGTTCTGCCGAGATCGAGCGGCAGAAGCAACTGCGCGCCCAGCGGGCCGCGGCAGCGCAAACCCCTGCCTCGGAGCAGGAGCCGGCCGCCCCTGCGCGGCCGGAGGCACAGGAGCCCACGCGTCATCCGGCGGGCGCCCGCCCGGCCCCCGCCTACCGCGGCCGCCCCACGCCTGCGGGCCGCAGCCGACCCGCCGCTCCACGGCCGGCCGCCGAACGCCCGACGCCCCGGCACGCAGCTGCGCCCGCCTCGGCCCGGCGGTGGCCGGCCGTCGCCCTGGACGTCACCGACAGCGGTGAGTGGGCCCTGGACCTCGACCAGGTCCCCGCCCCGGCCGGGAGCAAGCTGGCGGACTGGTTCGCCTGGCTGGGTACCGGTCTGCCGCTGCGGGTGGAGCGGATTCACGCCGCGGGCCGTAACGGCGACGGCATGGTGTGCCTGTCGGCCGCCGCGTTGAAGGCGCTGGGTCTGCCCGCTGCGCTTCCCGCGACCGACAAAGCCGTCGCGAGGCTGCAGGAGAAGCTGGCGAAGGCCGCCGGCGCCGTGGGCATGGAGGTCTCCGATGAACTCGGCCCGATCTTCCACGCCTTCCGCCGCAAGGGTGCTCCGGGCGGTCCGCGGACATCTGTCCGCGTGGTCCTGGTGCCCTGGCTCGGTCAGGGCAGCGATAAGCAGCAGGCTGTCGCCGCCCTGACCGCACAGCTGGCCACCACCCCGGCCGGGGTGCTGGATGCGGGCACGCTGGCCCGCCGGATTCGGGCCTTCGTCGCCGACCTCGGCGTAGCACCGGGCGTCACCCCGGCCACCACGAGCATGCTCCTCCTCGACGCCGTCCGCCCCCGCGCCGAATCCGTTCAGGACGGTCAGACGGGGGAGTGGCGCCCGCAGTTGCGTGAGGGCGCGTTGCCGGCCGGCGACACTGTCGTACCGCCGGCCGCGGGCGCCCGGCACCCGCTCACCCGCGAACTCATCAGCCAGGGCGAGGCGGTGTGCGAGGAGGAGGACTACAAGTGGTGGGCCCGCCCCCTCACCGAGGACGAGGCGAGGATGCCGTGGGCGGTCGCGGTCGACGTCTGCGCCTCCTACCTGTCCGTCACCGAATCCCTCCGCCTGCCCGCCGGCCCCCTCCAACACGAGACCGACCCCACGTGGGACGCCAAGGTCGCCGGCCTGTGGTGGTGCGACTTCAGCAGCCTCGATGTCGATGAACTGCTGCCCCACCCCGCCACCTTCCACGGCATGCGCCCCCAGGGGCCTAGCTGGTACGCCACCCCCACCGTGGCCTACATGACCACCACCTACGGCTTCGACCCGGACACGATCACCGAGGCCTACCTCTCCACCCACACGGTCCCGCTGCTGAAGGAGTGGACGGGCCGGATCCGCAACGCCTACAAGCGCACCTACGCCATCCTCGGCCTCGAAGACGGCCAGAGCCCGGAGGAGTTCCTCGACGCCTACGCCCGCCACAAGCACCTCGGCGACGACATCGACCGCGCGGACGTCCTCGTCCTGGCCACGCTCTACAAGCAGATCTACAAGTCCGGCATCGGCAAGTGGGCCGACTCCGCGGTCCGCCTCGACGAGGACGACTGGATGGAGAGGATCGTCGGCTCGTGGCAGTACCGGCCCGAGATCCGCTTCCACATCATCGCCGCCGCCCGCATCGGCGAACACCGACGCATGCGCAAGACCCTCCAAGCCACCGGCCGCGCCCCGTTCTCGGTCAACGTCGACTCCAAGCTCTACGCCACCCACAACCCCGCCCCCGACGAGCTCCTCGCCTTCACCGATCAGGGCAAGCCGCTGCCGGGAGCACTGCGCATGGGTATCGCCCCCGGCTCCCACAAGCACGAATCCAGCATCCCCATGCAGCCGGTCGCCGAACTGATGGACGCCGGCGAGCACCCCTCCCGACTCACTCACAGCTACACCACCCACGGCGAGCCCCTCGACGACAACGACGGCGGCCAGGCCGCCGACGAGGACGACCGTGAGGAGCGCCCGTGATGATGGCCCCCCGAGACCCCCAGGCGCCCCGCGGCGGCATCTTCAAAGCGGCCAAGGAGAGCCTCTTCCCCTCCCGCAAGGCCCCCGCCCGCACCACCACACAGGCCGCGCAGGTCCGCGACCGCAAATACGGCGGGAACACCAAGGCCATGGCCGCCGCCTACAACGTCTCGCCGCGCACCGTGCTGCGCTGGATCGACGGCACCCGCAAAAAGCTCGCCCCCGAACACACCGAACGCCTCCAGCAGGAGGCAACCGAGGTGCAGACCACCCCCCGCGGCCGCGAACGCCGCGCGCGACAGCTCGAAGGCCGCACCGTTTCCGGCTACAGCGCCAAGATCAGCCGCGCGACCACGTTCCAGATCCGCGGCTCCGACGCCGTCCGCCCCCGCGATGTCGACGTCGACCTCACCGGGCAAGAGGCAGCAGCGCTGATCCGCTCCACCGACCCAGCGGAGGCCGAGCAGATCATCGCCGACGCGCTGGCCCGCTACTTCAACGGCGGCTCCCTCTACGGCGGATTCAACGGCACCGACTTCACCTTCGACCCCCACGACTTCCAACTCCGCTGACTTCGAACGTGTGACTCTGCGTCCCAATTGGGCAGTGAGCGCCGTACTCGACCGGTCAGAGCGCCAGTTTGGGACAGCCCTTAGCCATGGGCACGCCGCCCGAAGCACCCCTGGGGACGCGATCGCCAAGCGTCTCACTCGCCTGGGGTTCAAGCAGTGGGCCAGGGCTTCCAGCTCCCGGTGCTGCTGCGGATCTTGCTCTCCGGCGGACCGGGCGGGGAGGGGCAGCGGGGTGATGGTGACCGCGCACAGTCCTCGCTGGCCGTGGGGGTGGCGACGCTCGGCACGCTCTTCCTGGCGGTGTCGCCCCGGCTGGGCACGGGGAACGCGCTGCTGGTGCAGCTCGGGGGTGGTGGCGGTGACGGGTGCTGAATCCGAGGCTGCCCCAGGTGGTCGGCCGAGAGCTCCGCCCCGCGCCCGGTACGGCAACAGAGCCCCGATCGGCAGCAGGGCCCGGACCGCGCGTCGCGGTCCGGGCCCTGCCCTGTACGGTGCCGCCCTGCGGCGGCGGTGCGTCAGCTCTGTGCGGTGTCGTCGCCCGTCTGCCCGGCGCCCTCGGCCGCGCCTGTCTTCTCGCGCATCTTGCGCACCAGCTCCGCCTTCTGGTCGGCGGCACCCTGGCGGTCGAGGTTGCGGTGCGGACCGTTGTTCTGCCGTTCGGCGCGGGACAGCTTCTTGCGCTGGCCGCCGCCCATGCCCACGGGGTTGTTGATGTTCTTGCTCACGGTTCTCCCGGAATGATGTGAAGTGATCTACGGATTCATCGGTGGGGGACGGGCGCGGCGACGTCGAAGGACGTCAGCAGGGGCCCGTCACGCTCTCACTCGTAAATCGGCGTCTGGAAGAACATGGCAAAGACATTACCCGGTTCCGTCGGCCCCGCACACCAAGCTTTTCGCTGCTCCGGCCGACCCCGGGCCTTCGGCGAGCGCACGTGTGGGTGGAGCCCCTCCCAGGGAGGGGCTCCACCCACACGCAGGTATCGGGGAGGGCTATCGCCGTCCGGTGTCCTTGAGCTTTTCCTTGGCCTGGCGTGCGTCGCCTCGCGCCTGTTCGGCGCGTCCTTCGGCGGTGAGACGCTCATTGCCCACCGAGCGGCCGACTGCCTCCTTGGTCTTGCCGACGGCCTGCTCGGTCTTCGCCTTCGTCTTCTCGTTGGCGGCCATGCTGCTCACCTTCCAGCGTCGGTAGCGTGTGCTGGAGTACGCCTGGCCACTCAAGATCGACACAAACACGGTCGGGACAAAAAGATCTCTCGGAGCCCTTCGCCCCCGATCTGTCGTTCTCCCGGACGGGACCTGCGCCTCCAGCGTTACCCGCCCCGGTCGTCGTCCGTTGTGGCCCTCCTCGTCTCGCTGGGCTGACCTCCCACCGCTCAGAGCATGGTTCATCTCCTCCTCCCGTATGGGGCAATCGCGGGGGAGTCGGATGGCTCGTTCACTGCCCAGCGCCGATGCTGATGGAACCGCGTGATGCGAGAAGGGGTTCCTCAATGTCGGGATCACCACCCAGCCAGCCACCGCAGTGGGGAGACCGCCCGCCACCGGAGGGCTGGCCGCCTCCGGCCAACCGCCAACCGCAGCGCAAGCGCCGCAAGTGGCCCTGGATTCTGCTCGTGGTGGTGCTCCTCTTCGCGGGTGGCTGCATCGCCATCGTGGTCGGTATCTCGAATGAAGCATCGAAAGAGACCACCGTGAAGTACACGGTCACCGGAGATGCCCGGGACGTGTCCATCGCTTACAGTACGTGGCACGACGACAATCTCTCGACGAGCCAGCAAACGGTGGCCCGGCTGCCGTGGACCAAGGAAGTCAAAACCACAGGCCTCACACGTGGCGGCTCCCTCAGCGTCACCACAGGCGCCGCCGGAGGGAGCGTGAAGTGCTCGGTGGCCGCGAACGACGGCAAACCGAACACCGCCACCGCGTCCGGAGAATTCGCCACCGCCACATGTGACGACTTCTGACCCCACAGCCACTGGACCAGCCAGAGCCGACACAGCGAACATGCACTGCGTGTCCTCGTCCGCGATCCTCGTTGCTCGCTATGGCCGGGTGCCACTGATGGCGCTGCGGAGCGGGGTCGTAGGGTACGGCCCCATGAACCAGCGCAAGGATGATGACGAGGAGCCGGTCGGCATGCCTGCCGATGATGTGGACACGGCCGATGAGGAGCCGGAGGACGAGCCGGCCGATGCTTGGCTAATGGTCGACGACGGTGGCGGCAGCAGCTGGTAGAGCCAGCGGCAGCGTGGACGTTGCCTTCGTAATTCTTCGCCGCTATCGGACCTGCTCAGCGGTCTGGCCGTAACACCCGCCCGTGCTTCGTAGCCCCCTTGTGGCGCGCGGCGTCGCCTCGGTGGTGCCGCCCTGGCTCGTTGTGACGGTGCACTGGCCGAGTGCCGCATCAGCCCACCTGTGATGCGGACGGGTACGCCCCTCGACGGCACGATCGTCGCGATCGCCAACCCCGCCCTGAACTTGCCGAGTCGAGCAAAGCACACCTTCGGATGACCAGCGCTACCCATGGCCTTGTTCACGAGAGTGGACATCTGCCGTCCGTTCTCGTGAACAAAGCCACTACCCAAGAGAACCGGAGCGTGGGCCCGGCCGGAGACGGGACCGCCATGACCGGACCGAGCCGCTGACAGCCTTCTGCCCCCAGACACCGCATTCACAGAACGGGTGATCGCTTGGCGATGGAATGCAACCTCTTTCGCCGATCGAAGCACGAACGTGTGTCGGTGAATGGGACTGGCCTTGCTTCTTGTCCATAGTCGGACATGTGACAGGCAATCAACACCAGAAGCCGGAGCAGTCAGACACCCAGAAGGGTGAGGTGCCTCAGCGTAAGACGTTGTTGCAGAGGCTTCTTTGGCGCCGAGAGATGACGCCTGAGGAGAGGAAGCGATGGTGGGATGCCCGCGCCGAGATGGGGCCGTGGGAGCAGAAGGAGGCCATTCTTGCGAGGGTCACTGAATTGGAGGCCATCCTCGAAGCCGTCGCGAAAGGCGCAAGGAAGGACGAAGATCGAAAGAACGTGGCTCCGGCATACGCCGCGAAGGCGCGTGGTGAACTGAGGCAAGCAAAGGGTGTCCTCGAACACAAGGCCCATCCTGCGATGCGGCGAAGGGCACATCTGGGTGTCGCACAGTCGCACGTCGACGCTGCCGTGAACCTCATTGTGTGGTTGGCCCCTGAGGACGATGTCAAGGCGATGCTGCCGCAGATGGTGGCCCTCGTTGAGGAGCACTTCGATAATAGCGATCCACGGCGGATCAGGGTCGCAGAGATTGCCCGCGAGATTGATGAGGGAAGAGGGGGAGTTGATCCCAGCCAGCGCGCTTTCCTCGCCGAGACAGTCAGTCTTGCTCGGAGGCTCCTCCGCAGGGAGACCTTGCGGGTCCGCAGCTTCGTCCGCATCGTAGTCTTGGTGACGGGAAGTTTGGTGGCCGCAGCGATCGCCATCGCCGTCCTTGGATTCCAGTACAAGACTGCGGTCCCGTTGTGCTTCGTCCCAGAGAACATGGGAGAGTACCGTGTCGTTTGCCCGACGAACGATAGTGGCAGTGAGAAGACGCCGATCCCGCCGAATACAACACAAATTGAAAAAACTGCGCAGCCCGAGGACTACCTGGTCGTCGAAATTGCGGGTTGCGTAGCGGCTACCATTTCCTCCGCCGCATCACTGCGACGCATCCGAGGAACAGCTCTTCCCTACAACGTACCCCTTGTCCTCGCTGCACTGAAACTACCCACCGGTGCATTGACAGCCGTTCTTGGGCTGCTGCTCATGCGGGGTGGCTTTGTCCCCGGCCTCAGCGCTCTCGATTCGACTGCCCAGATCATTGCGTGGGCCATCATTTTCGGATACTCCCAGCAGCTCTTCACGAAATTCGTGGACAGCCAGGGACAAGCCCTCCTGGACTCCGTCGGTGGCCCGATCAATCCGCCTCAGAAGCCCGCCGAGGAAGTCAGACAGTAACGCGGCCGTCAAGCAGGACCGTATCGAGGTGCCAGGGCGTACGCCGGTGAGTTGGTGCCCGCGGCACACTGCCTCGGGCGTACGCAGGAGGCCCTGCACCTGCTGGACGAGTCGCGTCCCATCTGGTGGCTGGTGGTTGGAGGATCGTTCCTCCTCCTCCCGATCACGTTCTGTAGTCGTTGGTTGTGACGCCCGTTCGACCTATCCTCGGTTACGATGTGCAAAGCAGTCAGGGCAGTGGCAGGCGCACCCGGTTCACCCCCGGGCCTCGGTGAGCCCTCCCCTCCAGCCTCTCGTAGCTGGCCTCTTGAGCCTCACCACCCCCACTCCCACAGCTATACGACGGGCCATCAACTCCGCAGCGAAGCGAAGGAGTTGATCACCCATCATCCGGCGGGCGGGAAGCGCCCGCCCTCCCCGGCGCGGGCGAAGCCCGCGCTCCACGCCCCCGGCGAAGCCCCGGGCCGGGCCCCCCCGGGGCGGGGGGAGGGGGGGGTCGGGGGGGGCGCGGGGGGGGCGGG
>NZ_JBICVP010000020.1:0-37646 GCF_043199075.1 Streptomyces sp. NPDC048639 | reverse complement strand
ACCGTCAGATCCTCCACACGGTCACAGCCCGCCTGCTCCCCCACCCGCAACGCCAGCTCCAGGAACCCCGTCCCCGGGAAGACCGCCGATCCCGCCACCATGTGATCCCGCAACCACTCATGCGAAACCAACGACAGACGGCTCGTGAACAACAACTCATCACCACTGGCCAGCTCGACCGCCGCTCCCAGCAGCGGATGCCCGGCCGACCCCAGACCCAGCGCCCCCAGATCCCTGGTCGCCCATGCGGAGGTGCCGGGCCAGAAGCGCCGTCGCTGGAATGCGTACGTCGGCAGATCCACGTGCAGCGGCGCGGCGGCCGAAGCGAAGACAGCGGCCCAGTCGAGCACCGCGCCCCGAGTGAAGAGTTCGGCGGCTGCCGTGAGGAGTGCCGTGGCCTCGGGCCGGTCCTTGCGCAGGGTCGGAGTCAGCAGGTGTCCCGAAGCGTCGAGGCCCCCCTGCGCGAGCGCGGTCAGCGTGCCGTCCGGGCCCAGCTCCACGAACCTCGTGACCTGCTGCCCCTCCAAACACCGCACACCGTCGGCGAAACGCACCGGCCGCCGCACCTGATCCACCCAGTACCCGGCCGACATCAACTCCTCGGCCTCAGCCACCTTGCCGGTCACCGTCGAAACGATCGCCACCCGCGGCTCGCCGTAGACGACGCTCTCGGCCACCTGCCGGAATTCCTCCAGCATCGGCTCCATCAACGGCGAATGGAACGCATGGCTCACCCGCAGCGAGGTGACCTTGCGATCCAGCGCACGGAAGTGATCCGCGACCGCTTCCACGGCCTCCGCCGCACCCGAAACCACCACCGCCTGCGGCCCATTGACCGCCGCAACACCGACCTCGGCCTCCCGCCCCTCCACCAGAGGCAACACCTCACCCTCCGACGCCTGAAGCGAAACCATCGCGCCACCCTCGGGCAGCGCCTGCATCAACCGGCCTCGGGCGACCACGAGTCGGCAGGCGTCGGGCAGCGACCACACACCCGCCACGTGCGCGGCGGCGATCTCACCGATGGAGTGACCGGCGAGAACTTCCGGGTGCACCCCCCACGACTCCAGCAGCCGGAACAACGCCACTTCCAGCGCGAACAACGCAGGCTGCGCGAACTCCGTACGGTTCAACCGCTCCGCGTCCTCGCCGAACACCACCTCCCGCAGAGAGAACGGGACCTCCCCGTCCACCGCGTCGAAAGCCTCGGCGAAAGCGGGATAGCTCTCGTACAACTCCCGGCCCATGCCGACCCGCTGCGAACCCTGCCCCGCAAAGAGGAAGGCGGTACGCCCGCCGGCCTGCGCGGAGCTCTGTACGACGTGAGGTTCGGCGCGGCCCTCGGCCAGCGCACTGAGGGCGTGCAGCAGTTCGTGGCGGTCCGCGGCCATGATCACCGCGCGCTGCTCCAGCGCGGTCCGTGTCGTGGCCAATGCCAGGGCGGTGTCGACGAAGGAGAGGTCGGACCCGGCCTCCACGAAGGCGGCCAGGCGCTCGGCCTGGGCGGGCAGTCGGCCACCGGCCGCGGACAGCACCCACGGCAGGACCCGCGGGAGCACCGGCGCTTCCCCGGCCTTCTCCGCCTCCGCTCCCGTATCGAGGGCCTGTTCGAGGATGACGTGGGCGTTGGTGCCGCTGATCCCGAAGGACGACACACCCGCACGACGCGGACGGTCCTCCGGCTTCGGCCATTCCACGTTCTCCTTCAGCAGGGAGATCTCCCCCGCCGACCAGTCGACATGCGAGGACGGCTCGTCCACATGCAGGGTGCGCGGCAGGATCCCCTGCCGCATGGCCATCACCATCTTGATCACACCGCCGACACCGGCAGCGGCCTGCGTGTGACCGACATTCGACTTCAACGAACCCAGCCACAGGGGCTGTTCACGATCCTGGCCATACGTGGCGAGCAGGGCCTGCGCCTCGATCGGATCACCCAGCGGCGTACCCGTGCCGTGCGCCTCCACCGCATCCACATCCGCCGGCTTCAGACCCGCACCCGCCAGCGCCTGCCGGATCACCCGCTGCTGCGAAGGACCGTTCGGCGCGGTCAGACCATTCGACGCACCATCCTGATTCACCGCCGACCCGGCAACCACCGCCAGCACCTGATGGCCATGGCGGCGCGCATCCGACAGCCGCTCCACCAGCAGCAGACCCACACCCTCGGCCCACGCCGTCCCGTCCGCACCGTCCGAGAACGCCTTGCACCGACCGTCCGACGCCAACCCCCGCTGCCGCGAGAACTCCACGAACGTGTCCGGTGTCGACATGACGGTCACACCACCGGCCAGCGCCAAGTCGCACTCACCACTGCGCAGCGCCTGAGCGGCCAGATGCAGCGCCACCAACGACGACGAACACGCCGTGTCCACCGTCACCGCGGGACCCTCGAAACCGAAGGTGTACGCGATACGGCCCGACGCCACACTGCCGGTGTTCCCGGTCAGCAGGTAGCCGTCAGCTCCTTCGGCCGTGCCCCGCAGCGACGAGCCGTAGTCCTGGGCCATGGCGCCGGCGAAGACGCCGGTACGGCTGCCGCGCAGGACCGACGGCTCGATTCCCGCCCGCTCGAAGACCTCCCACGACGTCTCCAGCAGCAGCCGCTGCTGCGGATCCATCGCCAGTGCCTCACGCGGCGAGATCCCGAAGAGCGCGGCGTCGAACTCGGACGCGCCGTAGAGAAAGCCGCCTTCGCGGACGTAGGTACGGCCGATCCGCCCCGGCTCGGGGTCGTAGAGTCCCTCCAGGTCCCAGCCGCGGTCGGCGGGGAAGTCGCCGATGCCGTCCCCGCCCTCGCTGACCAGCCGCCAGAGGCCTTCGGGCGACTCGACGCCTCCGGGGAACCGGCAGGCCATCCCCACGATCACCACCGGATCGTCGCCCGCAGTCATCACCGCGGGCAGCATGCCGGGGGTGGCCGGCTGCTCCTCTCCGCCGAGCAGTTCCGTCTTGATGTACCGGACCAGGACGGCCGGTGTGGGGTAGTCGAAGATCAGGGTGGAGGGGAGCCGCATGCCGGTGGCGGCGTTCACGCGGTTGCGCAGTTCGACCGAGGTCAGAGAGTCGAAGCCCAGTTCCTTGAAGGTGTGGTCCGCGTCGATGTCGGCCGCGGAAGCGTGGCCGAGCACTGCTGCCGCCGCTCCGTGGACCAGGTGGGACAGGAGGCGTTCACGGTCGGCGGGCGCCGTCGCGGCGAGCTGTGCCTTGAGGTCCTGATCGTGCGTTCCGGTGCCGACCTCGGCCTTGCGGCGGGCACGTACGCGGACCAGGGAACGGAGAAGCGGGGGAACGTCATCCGCGGCCCGCCGACGCAATCCCGCGAGATCGAGGTCGACCGGCAGCACAGCTGCCCGCTCAAGCCCGGCACCGCCCTCCAGCGCGGCATCCAGCAGTCCGAGTCCGCGCTCCGGAGCCAGTGGCAGCATGCCGGTGCGTGCCATACGCCGCAGGTCCGCTTCGCTCAGGTCGGCAGTCATGCCGGCGCCGGGTGCCCATGGGCCCCAGGCAAGGGCGGTGGCGGGCAGTCCGGAGGAGCGGCGGGTCGCGGCGAAGGCGTCCAGGAAGGCGTTGGCTGCCGCGTAGTTGGCCTGCCCGGCACCGCCGAACGTGCCCATGACCGAGGAGAAGACGACGAACGCCGACAGGTCGGCATCGTGAGTCAGCTCATGCAGATGTGCGACGGCATCCGCTTTCGGCCGCATCACACGGGACATGCGCTCCGGGGTCAGGGAGCCCACCACGCCGTCATCGACGATGCCCGCCGTATGCACCACGGCCGTCAGGGGATGCTCAACCGGCACCGCGGCCAGTACGTCCGCCAGGGCCGCGCGATCCGACACATCCGTGCTTGCCAGGGTCACTTCGGCGCCCAAGTCGGACAGCTCGGAGGCGAGTTCGTCCGCGCCCGGCGCCTCCGGACCACGACGGCTCGCCAACAGCAGGTGTCGCGCACCGTGTTCGGTGACCAGGTGCCGGGCCACGAGCGCTCCCAGGCCACCCGTACCACCGGTGATCAGCACCGTGCCGTCCGGATCCATCGGCGCCGGGACCGTGAGGACGACCTTGCCCACATGCCGCGCCTGCGACAGATAGCGGAACGCCTCCGGAGCGCGCCGCACATCCCAGCAGGTCACGGGGAGGGGTTCGAGCACCCCCGCTTCGAAGAGGGCGACCAGCTCCGACAGCATCTGCCCGATCCGCATCGGGGCCACGTCCATCAGGTCGAACGCGCGATATGCCACACCCGGATGCTCGGTGGCGACGGTCACCGCGTCACGGATGTCGGTCTTGCCCATCTCCAGGAACCGGCCGCCCCGGGGCAGCAGCCGGAGCGAGGCATCCACGAACTCCCCGGCGAGGGAGTCCAGCACCACATCCATGCCACGACCACCGGTCGCCGCGAGGAACGCCGCTTCGAACTCCGTATCCCGCGAGGAAGCTATGCGCTCATCGTCAAGACCCAGACCGCGCAGCGTGTCCCACTTGCCCGCGCTCGCCGTACCGAACACCTCTGCACCCAGATGACGCGCCAGCTGGGTCGCGGCCATACCGACACCACCGGCTGCTGCGTGCACCAGGACCGACTCCCCCGGCTGCACATCACCCAGATCCCTCAACGCGTGATACGCCGTCAGGAAGACAATCGGCACCGACGCAGCCTGCGCGAACGACCACCCCGACGGCATCCGCACCACCGTCCGCGCATCCGCCACCGCAACCGGACCGAACGCACCCGAGAACATCCCGAACACCCGGTCACCGACGGCCAGTTCAACGACGCCCGCCCCGACCTCGGTCACGACACCGGCGCCTTCCAGACCGAAATCCTTGGCATCACCGGGATACATACCGAGCGCGTTCAGCACATCGCGGAAGTTGACGCCCGCCGCCCGCACCCCGATACGGACCTGCCCCGGCGCCAACTCGGCCTCCGCCTCCGGAACCGCCCGCAGCGCCAGCCCCTCCAACGTCCCCTTCTCACGGATGTCCAGCCGCCACAGCGACCCTTCCGACTCCCCGACGGGAAGGGCGAGTTCACCGACCGAGGTCACACGGCCCAGACGCGGAACGAAGGCGGCACCACCCCGTACGGCACACTCCGCCTCACCCGAGGCAAGCACCCCCGCGACAACCGCCCACGACTCCTCCGCACCATCCACGTCCAGCAACGCGAACCGACCCGGATTCTCCGCACGAGCCGCCCGCACCAGACCCCACACCGCAGCCAACGCCGGATCCGGAAGCTCCTCGTCGAGACCGACCGCCCCCTCCGTGACGATCACCAGGCGCGCGCCCTCGAACCGCTCCTCCGCCAGCCACCCGCGTACCAACGCGAGTACGTTCGCGGCGAGGGCATGGGCTGCCGCCGGCTCGCTGCCGAAGGGGCGCTCGGTCCGCACCAGTACGTCACCCGCGACGGGATCATCCGGCGCGGGCAGACCGGCGCGCACCTCGGGGACCGGTCCCGCCGAGGCCGGCACGCGCGCCCAGTCGAGTTGAAACAGCCCGTCCCGGGAGCCGTCCTGGGCCGGAGCGAGCACACCGGGTGCCTCGCGCAGCACCAGGGACTCCACGGAGGCCACCGCAGCCCCGGTCGTGTCCGCCAGTTCCAGCGCCACCGCGTCAGGGCCCACCGGAGCCACGCGCACCCTCAGTTCCCGCGCGCCCGTGGCCCACAGCGACGCGCCGCTCCACACGAACGGCAACCGCAGCGAGCCGTCGGCACCGAACACGCCTCGCAGGACGGCGTGCAGGACGGCGTCCAGCAGCGCCGGGTGCAACCCGAAACGCTGCGCCAGTTCCTCGTGTTCGGCGGGCAGGGCAACGTCGGCGAAGACCTCGTCGCCGCGCCGCCAGAGGCCGCGCAGACCCTGGAACACCGGACCGTACGACAGCCCTATCCCGGCGAAACGCTCGTACGCCCCATCGACCGACTCCGCGACCGCATCCCGCGGCGGCCACACAGCGAAGTCGAAGGGCTCGTCCGGGCGGGGCGCCTCCGCCTCGGGGCTCACCACGCCGGTGGCATGGAGGCTCCAGGCCTCGCCCTCCGGGGCGTCGTCGGGGCGGGAGAACACGCTGACGCCGCGGCGGCCCGAGTCGTCAGGGCCGTTCACCAGCACCTGGACGTGCACACCGCCCCGCTCGGGGAGCACGAGGGGCACGGCGATCGTCAGGTCCTCCACCCGCTCGCAACCGACCGCGTCGGCGCCACGGAGGACGAGTTCCAGGAAGCCGGTTCCGGGGAACAGGACCGCGCCCCCGACCACGTGGTCCCGCAGCCATGGATGGCTCTGCAGCGACAGGCGGCCGGTGAACACGACCCCTTCGGAGTCGGCCGGCTCAACGGCCGCTCCGAGCAGCGGGTGGTCGGTGGCGGAGAGGCCGAGGAAGGAGACGTCGCCTCCGCGCCGTTCCCCGGCCGGACTCGGCCAATAGCTCTTGCGCTGGAACGCATACGTCGGCAGGTCGACCGTGCGCGCGCCGCTCCCGGCGAAGACCGCGGGCCAGTTGACGTCGCCGCCACGGGCGAACAACCCGGCGACCGCGGCGAGCACCGCACCCACCTCGGGCCGGTCCTTGCGCAGGGACGGCAGCAGCAGCGAATCGCCGCCCTCCGCGTCCAGGCACGCCTGGGCCAGCGCGGTCAGCGTGCCGTCGGGTCCGAGTTCCACGAACCGGGCGACACCCATGCCGGCGAGCGTGCGCACGGCATCGCCGTAGCGGACGGTCCGGCGGACGTGCCGCACCCAGTACTCCGGGGTCATCAGCTCGGCGGGGTCCGCGGACGTCCCGGTGAGCGTGGAGACGACGTCCGTCCGAGGCTCGCCGTACGAGAGCCCTTCCGCCACTGAGCGGAACTCGGCCAGCATCGGCTCCATGAGCGGCGAGTGGAAGGCGTGACTGACGCGGAGGGCGGTCGTCTTGCGGTCCTGGGCGCGGAAGTGGTCCGCGATCCCTTCCACCGCATCGACGTCACCGGCGATGACAACCGTCTGCGGGCCGTTGACCGCGGCGATGTCCACCCGGTCGTTCAGGAGCGGCAGCATCTCGTCCTCGGTCGCCTGCACCGCCACCATCGCGCCGCCCTCGGGCAGCGCCTGCATCAACCGGCCCCGGGCCACGACGAGACGGCACGCGTCGGGCAGCGACCACACACCGGCCACGTGCGCGGCGGCGATCTCACCGATGGAGTGACCGGCGAGAACGTCCGGGTGCACCCCCCACGACTCCAGCAGCCGGAACAACGCCACTTCCAGCGCGAACAACGCAGGCTGCGCGAATTCCGTACGGTTCAGCCGCTCGGCGTCGTCACCGAAGACGATCTCCCGCAGAGAGAACGGCAGTTCCGCGTCCACCGCATCGAAGGCCTCCGCGAAGACGCCGTACGTCCTGTGCAACTCCCGGCCCATATGGATCCGTTGGGACCCCTGACCGGCGAAGAGGAATGCGAGCTTCTTGCCCGAGCGCTCGACGGTGCCGTTGACGACCCCGGAGCCGCCCTCGCCCTCCGCCAGGGCGCGCAGCCCGTGTGCCAGTTCATCCCGGTCGGCGGCCAGGACCACGGCGCGGTGTTCCAGCGTGCACCGCGTGGTCGCCAGCGACAGTCCGATGTCGCGGGGCGAGAGTTCGGGGTCGGCCGCCAGGAGAGTCCCCAGCCGGGCTGCTTGCGCGCTCAGGGACGCGGGGTCTGCGGCGGAGAGCGGCAGCGGTACGGTCCGGCCGTCTGCGCGTACGGCGTCGTCCTCGTGCCCGTCGGTCCCGGGGGGCGGGGTCGGCTCGGTTGCCTGCTGGATGATGACGTGGGCGTTGGTGCCGCTGATACCGAAGGACGACACACCCGCACGACGCGGACGCCCCGTCTCGGGCCACGCACGCTCCTCGGTCAGCAGCGCGATGTCCCCGGCCGACCAGTCGACGTGCGAGGACGGCTCTTCGGCGTGGAGGGTGCGCGGCAGCATCCCCTGCCGCATCGCCATCACCATCTTGATCACACCGCCGACACCGGCAGCCGCCTGCGTGTGACCCACATTCGACTTCAATGAGCCGAGCCACAGGGGCTGTTCACGATCCTGGCCATACGTGGCGAGCAGGGCCTGAGCCTCGATCGGATCACCCAGCGGCGTACCCGTGCCGTGCGCCTCCACCGCATCCACATCCGCCGACTTCAGACCCGCACCGGCAAGGGCCTGCCGGATCACCCGCTGCTGCGAAGGACCGTTCGGCGCGGTCAGACCATTCGACGCACCATCCTGATTCACCGCCGACCCGGCAACCACCGCCAGCACCTGGTGGCCGTTGCGGCGCGCATCCGAGAGCCGCTCCACCAGCAGCAGACCCACGCCCTCGGCCCACGCCGTCCCGTCCGCACCGTCCGAGAACGCCTTGCACCGACCGTCCGACGCCAGCCCCCGCTGCCGCGAGAACTCCACGAACATCTCCGGACCCGCCATGACGGTGACACCACCGGCCAGCGCCAGATCGCACTCCCCCGACCGCAGCGTCTGCACCGCCAGATGCAGCGCCACGAGCGACGACGAACACGCCGTATCCACCGTCACCGCAGGACCCTCGAAACCGAAGGTGTACGCAATACGGCCCGAGGCGACGCTCGAGGTCGTGCCGGTAAGGACATAGCCGTCGGACTCTTCGACGCCCTCACGCAGGCGGGCTCCGTAGCCCTGCTCCACGAGGCCGGCGAAGACGCCGGTACGGCTGCCCCTCAGGACCGACGGGTCGATACCCGCCCGCTCGAAGACCTCCCACGACGTCTCCAGCAGGAACCGCTGCTGCGGGTCCATCGCCAGTGCCTCACGCGGCGAAATCCCGAACAGCCCCGCATCGAACAACGCGGCGTCGTGAAGGAACCCGCCTTCACGCACATACGTCCGGCCGGCACGGCCCGGCTCGGGATCGAAAAGCCCCTCCACGTCCCAGCCGCGATCGGTCGGGAACCCGCCGATCGCATCGCTCCCCTCACTCACGAGCCGCCACAGATCCTCCGGCGAACGAACACCGCCGGGGAACCGGCAGGCCATCCCCACGATCACCACCGGATCGTCGGCCACCCTCGTCGCTGCGGGCAGAGCGGTCGCGGGGTCGGCCTCGGTGCCGAAGAGCCGGGAGCCCAGATAGCCGGCCACGGCGTCGGAGGTCGGGTAGTCGAACAGCAGAGAGGAGGGCAGGGGCAGTCCGGTCGCCGCCTTGACGCGGTTACGGAGGTCGACGGACGTGAAGGAGTCGAAGCCGAGGTCCTTGAAGGTGCGCCGGGGCTCGACCTGGTCCCCGGAGTCGTGGTCGAGGATGGCCGCGGCGTGGGTGCGGACCAGTTCCAGCAGTGCGGTGTGCCGTTCGCGCGGTGCGAGGCGGCTGAGCCGGTCGCGCAGGGGCGAGGCGGTGTCGCCGTCGTCCTCGGCGTCGGCAACGGGCACGTCGTCGGTGGCCGGAGCGCCCGGGGAGGCCACGGCCTCGCGGACAACAGCGGGCGACGAACCGCCGCCGGCGGGTTCGGGCAGCCAGTAGCGGCGGCGCTGGAAGGCGTACGTCGGCAGTTCCGTGCGCCGCGCGCGGTGGGCGGCGAACACGGGGGTCCAGTCGACGGGGAGTCCGCGGGTGTGCAGGGCGGCGAGGGCCGCGAGGAACGCGAGCGCCTCGGGGCGGTCCTTGCGGACGGTGGGAACCGCGAGCGCGTCGTCGGTGCTGAGGCTCTCCTCGGCCAGGACCGTCAGCGTGGCGTCCGGGCCCAGTTCCAGGAAGCGCCGGGCGCCCTGCTCCTCCAGTGTCCGGATGCCGTCGGCGAACCGCACGGGGCGACGGACGTGCTGCGTCCAGTAGTCGGGAGACGTCAGTTGCTCCGCTGTGGCGTTGCTGCCGGTGACGTCGGAGACGATGGGAAGCGTGGGCTGGCCGTAGGAGACGGAGGCGAGTACCGCACGGAACTCGTCCAGCATCGGCTCCATCAGCGGTGAGTGGAAGGCATGGCTGACGCGTAGAGCCGTTGTCCTGCGGTCCTGGGTGCGGAAGTGCGCGGCCACCTCCTCGACGGCCTCGGCCGCACCGGAGACCACGACCGCACGCGGGCCGTTGACGGCGGCGAGGCCGACCCGGTCGTTCAGCAGGGGCAGCACCTCGTCCTCGGTCGCCTGGAGCGCGGACATCGCGCCGCCCTCCGGGAGCGCCTGCATCAACCGCCCGCGGGCGAGGACCACGCGGCACGCGTCCGCCAGGGACCACACACCGGCGACATGGGCCGCCGCGATCTCGCCGACGGAGTGGCCGAAGAGCACGTCGGGGCGTGCACCGAAGGACTCGGCGAGGCGGAAGAGGGCGACTTCGAGGGCGAAGAGAGCCGGCTGGGCGTACTCGGTGCGGTTCAGCCGCTCCGCGTCGTCCCCGAAGACGATCTCCCGCAGAGAGAACGGCAGTTCGGCGTCCACCGCGTCGAACGCCTCGGTGAAGACGCGGGACGCCCCGTACAACTCGCGCCCCATGCCGAGCCGTTGTGATCCCTGGCCCGCGAAGAGGAACGCGGTGGGGGCCTGTCCGGCTGCGTCCGCGGTGCCGTCCGTCGCGGCCGGGGCGTTGGTGACGTGTGGTTCGAAGACTCCGGTGACGACGTCGGGAGAGGGGGTGCCCTCCGCCAGGGCGGTCAGCCCGCGCAGCAGGTCCTCGTGGTGGGTGCCGAGCACGACGGCGCGGTGTTCGAAGCGGGTCCTGGTCCGGGCCAGGGAGTGGGCGACGTCGGCCGGGTCGGGCGCGGAGCCGGTCTCCAGGTGGGTGAGCAGCCTGCGGGCCTGGCCCCGCAGCGCCTTGTCGGTACGGGCGGACAGGATCCATGGCAGCGGGACGCGGGAGGCACCGGGCGGAGCGGTGTCCGACACGGTCGCGTGGGGCCATTCCTCCAGCACCACATGGCAGTTGGTGCCGCCCATCCCGAAGGAGCTGACGCCGGCCCGTCGCGGCCGGTCCTCGTGCGGCCAGTGCCGGGGCTCGGCCGCGACCGCCACGTTGAGGTCGTCCAGAGGGATGGCGGGGTTGGGGGTCTCGAAGTTCAGGCTGGCCGGGATCTTCCCGTGGCTGAGGGAGAGGACGGTCTTGAGAAGCCCCGCGATGCCGGCCGCGCCCTCGAGGTGGCCGATGTTGGTCTTGACCGAGCCGACGAGCAGGGGGGTGCCGTTGGTGCGGGCGCGACCGCAGACCGTTCCGAGGGCCGCTGCCTCGATGGGGTCGCCGAGCCGCGTTCCGGTGCCGTGCAGCTCGATGTACTGCACGTCGGCAGGGTGCACCCGGGCCTGCCGGTACGCGAGGTGGAGCACCTCCTCCTGGGCCTCGCGCAGGGGTGCGGTCAGGCCGTCTCCGCCGCCGTCGTTGTTTGTCGCGCTCCCGCGGATCACGCAATGGATGCGGTCGCCGTCGGCGAGCGCGTGGGCGAGCGGCTTGAGGAGGACGAGGGCGCCGCCCTCGCCGCGCACGTAGCCGTTGGCGCGCGCGTCGAAGGTGTAGCAGTGGCCGTCGGGGGAGAGCGCGCCGAAGCCGGCGGAGGCGAGGGCGCTGTCGGGGGCGAGGGTGAGGTTCACGCCACCGGCCAGGGCGAGCCGGCTCTCACCTCGCCGCAGGCTCTCGCAGGCCATGTGCACGGCGACCAGGGAGGAGGACTGTCCGGCGTCGACGGTGAGGCTGGGGCCGCGCAGGCCGAGGACGTAGGAGAGGCGGTTGGCGATCATGCCGCGGTTGAGGCCGCTGAGCGTGTGCCGGCCGGCGTCGGTACCGAGGCGGCGGGCGAGGGCGGCGTAGTCGTCCCAGATGGCGCCGACGAAGACGCCGGTGCGGCTGCCGCGCAGCCGGGCGGGGAGGACGGCTCCTTCTTCCAACGCCTCCCAGCCGAGTTCGAGGATCAGGCGCTGCTGGGGGTCCATGGCCGCGGCCTCGCGCGGGGAGATGCCGAAGAAGCCGGGGTCGAAACGGTCGACGCCGTCGAGGTAGCCGCCGCGGCGGACGGTGCCGGGGGCGGCAGGGTCGGCGTCGGGAAGGGAGTCCCAGCGGTCCTCGGGGGTTTCCGTGACGGCGCTTTCGCCCTCGATCAGCAGGCGCCAGAAAGCAGCGGGATCGGGCGCCTGCGGAAAGCGGCAGGAGATTCCGACGACCGCTATCGCATTGTCGGCCGCCGTCGCGCCTTTTTCCCCGGACGGGATACGGGCCGTGTCCCCCGGAAGGGGTTGCGGCTGCCCGGGGGATTCCGGTCCCCGAAGGGGTGCCGGCGCGTCTTTCCGCGCCTGTGCGTCTTCTGGCAACACGGCCCCTGCCTCCGCCCTACGGATCCAGCGCATTCCCTGGCCGCGCATTCCGGCCGGATCCGACTGCCGCGCGACCGGCGAGACGATCGATTGATTGCGATGCGATGCGATGCGATCGATGGTTACGACGTTTTTCATACTGGCTGCTGCCTGCTGGCCAGTCGCGCAGGCACCCTGTGATCTAGGGAGACTTCTAAGGTGTTCGGCCCTGGTCAGGGGCCATCAGCGCCTGCGGTGGGCGACCATCTCGAGACCGCCGCGGGGCTGCAGGGTGAAGTCGCTCGTGACCCGGGTGGGCGGTTCGCCGACCGGCTCGAACTCCCAGTGCCGGCTGAGGGTCGCCAGTGCCATGACGCCTTCCATCTGTGCGAAGACATTGCCGATGCACTGCCGTGGTCCGGCACCGAAGGGCAGGTATGCCAGCTTGGGGCGGCCGGGAGCCTTGGCCTGGCCGCTGAAGGAGTCGAAGGGATCCTCGAACGACAGGAACCGCGAGGGGATGAACCGTTCCGGCTCGGGCCACCACGTGCTGTCGCGGTGCAGGACGTACGGGCTGACCATGATCACGCTGTTGCGGGGGATGTGGTAGCCGTTCGCCCGGTAGTCCTCCAGAGATCGGCGGACCAGGACCCAGGCCGGCGGGTACAGGCGCAGCGCCTCGGAGTACACGGCGTCGGTGAACATCAGACGCGGCAGGTCCTCGACCGTGGGCAGCCGGTCCCCCAGGACCCAGTCGATCTCCTTGTGCATCCGCTCGCGGATCTCGGGGTGGGTGCCGAGCAGGTAGTACGCCCAGGTCAGGGAGCCGGAGGAGGTTTCGTGCCCGGCCATCAGCAGAGTGATGGCCTCGTCCCGCAACTCCAGATCGGTGAGGTGCTCGCCGGTGTCCGCATCCGTGACCTGGAGCAGCAGCGACAGCAGGTCCTGACCGTCGCCGGAGCCCCTGCGACGGTCCTCGATCATGCCGTACACGATGTCGTCGACGGCCTGCAGGCCCTGCTTGAACTGACGGTTCGCGGGCAGCGGAAGATGCAGAAGGATCTTCCCGAAGGGGCTCAACTCCCAGCGCAGCGGGCCGCCCTCGCGGGGGAAGGCGGTGCGGATGCGGGCGGCGGCCTCACTCTCCAGGGAGACGTCGAACAGGGTGCGGGTGACCATGCCGAGAGCGAGCTCGTACATCTCCTCGTGGAAGTTGAACCGCTCGCCCTCGGTGAAGCGCGACGACGCTTCGTCGGCGATCGAGGCGAACGCGGAGCCGTACCCGGCGATGCGCTGCCGGTGGAAGACGGGCTGGATCAGCCTGCGCTGCCTGCGGTGGTAGGTGCCGACGCTGGTCACCAGGCCCTTGCCCAGGACGCGTTCGAGGCTGGAGCCCCAGTCGTCGGGGCCGGGCCCGGTCTTCTGGGCATCCTTGTCGAAGCGACGGCTGGACGCGATGATGACGTCCTGCACGACGTCGAAATCGCTGACGAGGAATGCGTCGGTCTTGCCCATCGGGACCCGCACCACCGGCCCGTACTGATCCCGCAGGCCGGACAGATAGTGCGGGACGTTCTTGATGACCTCGCGCATCTCCTTCAGCCCCATGACATCGGGTGAAGGTATGGAATCGGTGTGGGCGGACCACTCGCTTGTGTCGACGTGGGTCACAGATGTCTCCAAGGTCAGCGGAGGGTGACAGGCTCGATACGCCGAGACAGCTGTGCAGAGAATTTCGGTTCCTGCCACCGCGGCGGGAATTGGACCTGTGCAGGGGAGCCCTGGCGGCCGACGCTAGCACCGGGGGTTCGCGGGTCAATGAGTCCTCGGGGAGGTCTAGGGAATTCCAAAGGATTGCCCCGCTGAGGTGCATCGCCACGGTCGCGGGGCCGGGGGCGCACGTACGCTGTGCGCGTGGCGGCCGGCCCGGACGCCGACCGGCCCGGATGTGGGACGGATGACGTGAGGGCGACCGGGCAACCGTTCCGTACGGCCCCATTCGGACGGAGAACGCATGACCAGCAGTGGCAGCGCCCTACCGGATCAGCCCTCCGACGGGCGTGCCCGTGGCCGTGCCGGCGGTGGACGGGCCGCCCACGACGCACCGCCCTCCGATTCCGGGCCGCCCCTGCTGCTGACCCTGGTCGTGGACCTCGGTATCCCGATCGGCCTGTACTACGGGCTGACGGCGGCCGGGGTGAGCGATGTCCTCGCGCTGACGGCCGGTGCGGTGGTGCCCGCGGTCGCCACGCTCGTACGGTTCGCCAAGACGCGGCGGCTGGACGTCCTGGGCGTGTTCGTGACGACGATGCTGGTGCTCAGCATCATCGTGTCGGTGACCGGCGGCAGTGCGCGGATGCTGCTGGTCCGGGACGGCTGGCTGACGGGTGTGGCCGGGCTGGGCTTCCTGGTGTCGCTGCGCGGCAGGCGACCGCTGGCCTTCGGGTTCTCGCGGCGGCTGCTGGAACGGAGGACCACGGACAGCAGGACCTGGGACGAGTTGTGGGACCAGGTCCCGCACTTCCGGCGGATCTGGCGGGTCACCACGGTGATCTGGGGCATCGGGCTGCTGGTGGACTCCGGCATCCGGACGCTGATGGCGTACGCGCTTCCGGTGCATGTGGTGCCGGCGCTCAACGGCGCCCAGTACGGAGTCTTCACCCTGGTGATGCTGGTGATCGTCAACATCTACCACGCCCGCGCCGGGCTCTGGCAGATCCTGATGCCGGAACCGAACGACCGCATGCCCGGCCGTTACGACGCGGGCCCAGGGTCCCGCTCCGGGCGCGACCGCGGCTGACCGACCGGCGCGCGCCACTGTCGCCGCTGCCCCTGTCGGCGGCATGCTGCCGCTGAGCCAATGTCGCCGGTGTCGCGTACCGGAACCGAAGCGGAACCAGCCGAGGGGCGCCCCCGACCGCCGGGGCGCTCACGCCCCTGGTGCGCTGCCCGCCGTCGCCTCCGGCGTCTGTGCCGGTCGGCCCGTCCACGGAGCTCCACCCTCCACCAGGGGGCGGAGCTGCTGGACGGCACGGGGAAGGTTGACGGCGACGGCACCGCGGACGCGGCCCCCGGTGCAGTGGACCGCGGCGAACTTCCGCTCGGCGGGACTGCCTTCGACGATGTGGCACTGCTCGGCACCGGCGATGTCCCCGAACACCTGGATCTTCAGGTCGTGCTGGTCGGTCCAGAAGTACGGCAGGGGCGCGAAGGCTGTGGCCCTAGTGCCGGCGAGCACGTTGCGGGCGACGGCGACGGCCTGTTCGCCGGCGTGCGTGCGGTGCTCCGAACGCCGTAGCCGTCCCGTGCGCGCGTCGGGTCCGCGGGCCACGTCGCCCGCGGCCCACACGCCCGGCTCGGCCGCGCCCAGCACATCGCAGACGACACCGTCGTCGACACGGACGCCGCTGCCGCGCAGCCATTCGGTGTTGGTGAGCGAACCGGCCGCGACGAGCACCGCGTCCGCGGGCAGCAGCGTCCCGTCGGCCAGCCGTACGCCGGTCACCGCGCCGCCCGCGCCCTCCAGTCCGGCCACCCGCCCTTGCCGTACGCGCAGCCCGAGTTCGCGGTGCACGTCCGCGACCAGTCCGGCCGCCTGGGAACCGAGGAGGTCGAGGAGCGGTACGGGCCCGGGGCCGACCAGGGTGACGTCGGCCCCCCGTCCGCGGGCGGTGACGGCCGCCTCGGTGCCGAGCAGCCCTGCTCCGGCCACCACCAGGCGCACTCCCCCCGCCAGGGCTTCGCGGAGGGCGAGCGCATCGTCGAGGGTGCGCAGCACGTGCACGCCGGTCAGTCCTTCGGCGCCGGGCAGCCGCCGGGGCCTTACACCGGTGGCGACGACGACGGCGTCGGTGTGCAGCCGGGTGCCGTCGGCCAGTTCGACCGCGCGGCCGAGGCGATCCAGCCGGGCGGCCGCTGTCCCCAGCCGCAGGCCGATGCCGAGGCGTTCATAGGTGTCGGGTCGGCGCAGCCGGATGCGGTCCGGCTCCCACCGGCCGGAGAGGATCTGCTTGGACAGCGGCGGCCGGTCGTACGGCTCATGGCGTTCGGCGCCGACGAGGGTGAGGCGGCCTTCGTAGCCCAGTCGCCGCAAGGTCTCGGCGGTGGTGGCGCCGGCGGCGCCCGCGCCGACGACGACGATGTCGTCCAGGCCGGTCAACGGGGCACCCCGGCACCCTGCTTGAGCGGTTCCCACCAGGCCCGGTTCGTCCGGTACCAGGCGACGGTCTCGGCCAGGCCGGTGGCGAAGTCCTTGCGCGGCCGGTAGCCGAGTTCGTCGCGGATCTTGGTCCAGTCGACGCAGTAGCGGCGGTCGTGGCCCTTGCGGTCCTGCACGTATTCGATGCGGTCCGGACCGGCGCCGCATGCTTCGAGCAGGAGATCGGTGAGCCGGCGGTTGGTGAGCTCGGTGCCGCCGCCGATGTTGTAGACCTCGCCGGCCCGGCCGCGGGTGCGGACCAGTTCGACGCCCTGCACATGGTCGTCGATGTGCAGCCAGTCGCGGACGTTGCCGCCGTCCCCGTACAGCGGGACCTTCCGGCCGTCGAGAAGGTTGCTGACGAACAGCGGTATGACCTTCTCCGGGTACTGGTGGTGACCGTAGTTGTTGGAGCACCGGGTCACCCGTACGTCCAGGCCGTGGGTGCGGTGGTAGGCGAGGGCGAGCAGGTCGGAGGACGCCTTGGAGGCGGAGTAGGGGGAGTTGGGCTGTGGAGGGCAGTCCTCGCTCCACGCGCCGGTGTCGATGGAGCCGTACACCTCGTCGGTGGAGACGTGCACGAAGGTGCGGATCCCGTGGCGCAGCGCACCGTCGAGCAGGGTCTGGGTGCCCAGGACGTTGGTGCGGACGAACTCGGAGGAGCTGAGGATCGAGCGGTCCACATGCGACTCGGCGGCGAAGTGCACGACCTCGTCGTGGTCCGCCATGAGTGCGTCGACGAGTTCCTGGTCGCAGATGTCGCCCTTGACGAAGGCGAACGCGGGATGGTCGCGGATCCCGTCCAGGTTCGCCGGATTGCCTGCGTACGTGAGGCTGTCCAGGACGGTGACGGTGACCCCGGCCGGGCCGTCGGGGCCGAGCAGGGTCCTGACGTGGTGGGAGCCGATGAATCCGGCACCACCGGTCACCAGGACGCGGACGGCGCCCGCGGCGGGCGGGGGCGGGGCGGGGTGCTGGCCGGTCATGACGAGAGCTGCACCCGCCCGTGGTCGCCGATCACCAGCCGGTGAGTGGCGGGCACCCGCGGGCCGAGGGAGACCCGTACATTGCGGCCCACGAGCGAGCCCTCCACCCGGCGGATGCTGTCGAAGCCGGACTCCCGCAGGATGATGGAGAATTCGATCTCGCTGTTGCGGATGACGCAGTCCTCCGCGATGGCGGTGGACGGCCCGATGTAGGAGTTCTCGATGACGGTGCCGGGGCCGATGATCGCGGGCCCGACGATGCGGGAGCCTCGGATCACGGCTCCGGCGTCGATCTGCACCCGGCCGACGATCTCGCTGGTCTCGTCGACGTCCCCTTCGACCCGGTACTCCAGCAGGTCCAGCAGTCTGCGGTTGACGTCGAGGATGTCCGCGGCGTTGCCGGTGTCCTTCCAGTAACCGGTGATCACCGTGGTGCGCACGTCCCGGTCCCGCTCCAGCAGCCACTGGATGGCGTCGGTGATCTCCAGCTCACCGCGCGCGGAGGGGCCGATGGCGCGCACCGCCTCGTGGATCGACGGGCCGAAGAGATAGACGCCGACCAGTGCCAGGTCGCTCCTGGGATGCTCGGGTTTCTCCTCCAGCCGCAGCAGCCGCCCCGCGTCGTCGAGTTCGGCGACACCGAAGGCGGACGGGTTGGGCACACGGGTCAGCAGGAGTTGCGCGTCGGGGCCCTCCTTGCGGAACTCCTCGACGGTGTCGGTGATGCCGCCGAAGACGAAGTTGTCCCCGAGGAACATCACGAAGTCGTCGTCGCCGAGGAAGTCCCGGGCTATGAGCACGGCGTGGGACAGCCCGAGGGGGGCCTCCTGCCGGAGATAGGTGACGTCGAGACCGAACTCGGAGCCGTCGCCGACGGCCTGCCGGATCTCGTTCTCGGTGTCGCCGACCACGATCGCCACCTCGGTGATCCCGGCGTCGGCGATCGCCTCAAGCCCGTAGAAGAGGATGGGCTTGTTGGCCACCGGCACCAACTGCTTCGCGGAGGTGTGGGTGATCGGCCGCAGCCGGGTCCCCGCGCCTCCGGAGAGGACAAGAGCCTTCACGGTTCCACCCGCCTAACTGGTGTCGTGGGTAAGAGGGCCGGCCGTCAGGACTGGAGCTCGATGGCGCCGGAGGGGCAGATCATCTCCGCCTCCTCGACGCCGGCCTGGAGGTCCTGGGGCGGCTCGGACTGGAGCAGTTCCACGAGCCCGTCGTCCCGGCTCTGGTCGAAGACGCCGGCGGCCGCCAGCACGCACTGACCGGCTCCGACACAGCGGTCGCGATCCACGTTGATCTTCATGGTGTTGTCCTGTTCCGTGGTGGTCTGGTTCGCAGGGTCGGGGGTTCGCGCCCGCCGGCGGATCGTTTCCCGCAGCGGGTCGCGGTGAGGGCCGGCGGGTGGTCATCTGACCTCCGCCAGTCGTTCCAGGGCCGGCACCACGTCGTGCGGGCTCGGCATCGCCTCGCAGGCGGCCCGCAGCCGCCGGGCCCCCTCGCCGAACTCCGGCTGCCCGGTGAGCTGCCGGATGTGGTCGCGCACGTTGTCCGCGGTGGCGTCCCGGTGGTGCAGATGGATACCGGCTCCCGCCTGCTGGAGCGCCCGGCCGCGCAGTTCGTGGTCGGAGACCAGGGTGGAGAGCACCAGTTGGGGCACTCCGTCGGCCATGGCGGTGGCGAAGCTGCCGTAGCCGCCGTGGTGGATGACGGCCGAGCAGCTCGGCAGCAGCGTGTGCAGGGCCACCGAGTCGACGGCCCTGGCGTTGTCGGGGACGGCGGTGAGCTTCTCCCGCTGGGCGGGCAGCAGCGCGGCCACCACCTCCAGGTCCTCGTCGGCGAGGGCGTCGAGGATCTCCTGCACCGAGACGTAGTCGCCGCCGTAGTCCTCGGTGTTGGAGGCCCCCAGGCTGAGGCAGACACGTGGCCGCTTCGGCGCCTCGCGCAGCCAGTCCCACACGACCGCGCGACCGTTGTACGGGACGTGGCGCATCGGCAGTTCGGGCGATGCCGTCGGTACCGACAGCGCCGTGGGCAGGGTGCTGATGGTGGCCTGACCGTGCAGCATCTCCTCGTCGCAGGAGAAACCGAACGGTTCCGATCTGGCTGCCAGCCACTCGGCGAGCGGGTCGACCCGCTCGCTCTCGGGCTGCTCCCGCATCAGCTCCAGGTACGTGTGCCGAGTGCGGCCCCACACGTCGGCGCACCACATCAGGCGGGCGTGGGCCGCCCCGCTGATGCGGGCGGCGACCGCCCCCGCGTATGCCAGCGGGTCCCGGACGACCAGATCGGGCCGCCAGCTCTGCGCGAGGGCTGCCAGGTCCTCGATCATGGAGTCGTTGTAGACGGCGAAGGCGTAGGGGACGCTCAGCTCGTAGCGTTCCTTCAGCTCCGCCCAGTCCACCTCGGGCCGCTCGCAACGGCTCCAGTTCGCGGTCCGGTAGTCCTGCGACTCCCGGTAGGCGGCCATGTCGTGGTGGATGCCGTGGTCGCTGCCGACGGGGATGGCGGTGAGCCCGGCGCGGGTGATGGTCTCGGTCGCCATGGGCTGGCTCGCCACACGGACGTCGTGGCCGGCGGCGGTGAGTGCCCACGCCAGCGGAGCCATGAGGTACACATGGGATTTCTCGGACAGGGTGACGAAGAGGACCCGCATCATGCTCCCTCGTTTCGGTGGGCCGGCGGACGATCGGCGGCGCGCGGCGGCAGACCTGTGCCGATCCAGGTGGCGAGGGCGCTCGCGGTGCTGGCGGCGTGCGACTCCATCATCGTGAAGTGATTGCCGGGGACGTCGACCACACTGCCGGCGCCGTCCCAGGAGCTCTGCCAGTCCCCCGGTTCCAGCGGCCCCTCCTGGGCGGCGGTGACCGGTGGTTCGCTGGGGCGCACCAGCACCACGGGTGTGGACAGGTCGCCCGGATCCCATTCGCCGATCATGCTGATGTACCAGCTCATCGCGGACAGCCGGTCGGCGTCCATGTGCGCGAACATCGACTCCCGGTCGAACATCCCGCCCAGCATCTCGGCCGAGAAACGGGTGAACGGCGAGTCCGTACGCGGCATGTAGGTGTCGAGCAGTGCCACACCCAGGGGCGGTTGCCCGGACTTCTCCAGATGGCGGGCGGTGGCCAGCGCCAGGATGCCGCCGGAGGAGGAGCCGGTGAGGACGAACGGCCTGCCGTCGGCACACCGCAGCACCCACTCGGCCTGTGTCCTGGCCACCACGTCGAGCGAGGCGGGCAGCGGTTCGCCGCGCCCGAAGCCGGGCGTGGGGAAGGCCCATACGTCCCGCCGGCCGCGGAACGCGGAGGCGAACCGCGCGTACTGGTGCACCCCGGCCAGCGCCACGTACGAGCTGAAGCAGATCAGGGCGGCGCCCTCGTCCCCGGCGGCCAGCCGGAGCCCGGCGGCCGGGCCGGTCAGTTCGGCCGGCGACTCGAAGACGGGCCGCAGCTCGGCGACCGCCTGGAGCAGGGCGAACCCCTCGTCGATACGCCCCTGTTCGCAGGCGGTGCGGAACAGCGCGCCCACGGTGTCCTCAGGCCGGCCGGCCCCGTGTGCCGTCCCGTCGTCGGACCGGTCCCCGCTCGGGGCGCCGTGTGCGGCGGACGTCGCCCCGGCGAACCGCTCGGCCAGATCGGCGGCGACTGCCTGTGGCGTGTCGAGGTCGAAGACGAGCGTCGGGGGCAGCCGGAAGCCGGTCACGGAGCCGAGCCGGTTGCGCAGCTCCACGGCGGTCAGTGAGTCGAAACCCAGCTCCGCGAAGTGCCGGTCGGGCAGCACCTCGTCTGTCGAGTCGTGGCCGAGCACGGTGGCGACCTGCTCGCGGACCGCGTCGAGCAGGACCGCGAGGCGTTCCTCCTCCTCGCGTCCCGCCAGCCGTGCGGCCAGGGACCTCCCGCCGTCGGCCGGTGCCGCCGCGGCGACGGCGCGACGTGTCCCCGTACGCGATGCGGTCCGCGCGTCCCGGGCCACGGCGATCACGGCCGCGTCGGGTGCGGCGAGGGCCGCGTCGAACAGCGCGAGGCCCGTTTCCGCGGTCAGCGGCAGCATGCCGTTGCGGGCCATCCGCTCCCGGTCGCCCGCGCCGAGCCCGGCGGTCATGCCGCTCTCGGCCGCCCACAGCCCCCAGGCGACCGATGTGCCCGGCAGACCGTGCGCCCGGCGGTGCCCGGCGAGTCCGTCGAGGAAGGTGTTGGCCGCGGCGTACGCGCCCTGGCCGGCCGCTCCAAAGGTGCCCGCCGCCGAGGAGAACATCATGAAGAGCGACAGATCCTGACCCTGCGTCAGCCGGTGCAGGTGCCATGCCGCGTCCGCCTTCGGGCGCAGCACGCGGTCGACCTGGGCATCGGTGAGCGAGGTCAGCGTCGCGTCGTCGACGACCCCCGCGACATGCACGACGCCGGTCAGCGGATGCTGCTCCGGGACGCGGGCGAGCAGTTCTTCGAGGCCGGCGGGATCGGCGACATCGCACGCGACGAGCGTCGACTCGGCACCTTGCGCGGCCAGTTCGGCGATCAGGGCCTCGGCCCCCGGTGCGTCCCCGCCGCGCCGGGACGCCAGCAGCAGCCGGCGCGCCCCGTGCACCGTGACCAAGTGCCGTGCCACCAGGGAGCCGAGGGCGCCGGTGGCACCGGTGACGAGGACGGTGCGATCGGGGTCGAAGGGTGGTGCCGTCGCCGAGTCGGACACAGGATCGGACAGGGTGTCGGACGCGGAGTGGGACGCGGAGTGGGACGCGGAGTGGGACGCGGAGTGGGACGCGGTGTCCGCGACTCGTGCGGTGACGTCCGGCACCAGCAGCGCTCCGTCGCGCACAGCGGACTGCGGCCGAGCGGCGGCGACCGCGGCCGGGACGGCCCGCCGGGCTTCGTCGCCCCCGCCCTCGACAGCCGCGTCGATGTCGACGAGTTGCAACCGGTCGGGGTGTTCCAGCTGGGCGGACCTGATGAGCCCCCACAGGGCGGCGCCCGCGAGGTCGCTCACGTCCTCCCCTTCGGCGGCGGCGAGGGCCCCGCGGGTGACGAGGACCAGGCGCGAGCCGGAGAACCGGTCGTCGACGGTCCAGTCCTGTACGAGATCGACGGCCGCGGCCAGCAACTCCCTGGTGGCCACGGGTGCGGGCGTATCGGGTGCGGTGCAGGCGGTCAGGACGACCCTGGGCGCGGCGGTTCCGGTGTCGACGGCCGCCGCGAGCGAGGCGAGGTCGGCGTAGCACTCCAGGTGCACTCCTGAGGCGTCCAGTGCCTCGGCGAGACCGCCGCCGCCCTGTCCGAGCAGCGCCCAGCGCACGGTCTCGGGGGCAGGGGCGGACGGCTGTGGCTCGGCGGGCCGCCAGCGCTGTACGAGGAGGGGCTGCGGGGCGTCGGCCGTACGGGCTTCGGGGGCGTCGGGGATCTGGCCGGCGGCCACCCTGCGCAGGACCAGGCCGTCCGCCGTGGCCACCGGTCGCCCCTCGGGGTCGGCGACGGACACCGTGTACGCGTCCGGGCGTCCGCCGGGCGCCAGGTGGACGCGCAGCGCGCTCGCCCCCGTCGCGTGCAGGGTGACGCCGTTCCAGGCGAACGGCAGGGTCGCCTCGGCATCCTCGTGGCCGTCGGCGTCCAACGCCCCGACGAGCAGGGTCTGTACGGCCGCGTCCAGCAGGGCGGGGTGCAGTCCGTAGCGGGACGCCTCGGCGCGGTGGCTCTCCGGCAGCGCCACTTCGGCGTACACGTCCTGGTCCCGCCGCCACACGCGGCCGAGCCCCCGGAACGCAGGCCCGTAGGTGAACCCTCCGGCGGCGAAGTGTGCGTACCAGTCGCCCTCCCCCGCCGTTCCGGGCTCGACCGGAACGGCATCCGGCGGCGGCCAGGCCCCGCCCTCCGGCGGCACCGCTCCGGTTTCCTCGGCGAGCAGTCCCTGCGCATGGCGGGTCCACGGCCGGTCGGCGGCGGTGTCCGCGCCCCGCGAGTGCACGCTGAACGGCCGCCGCCCGTCCTCGTCCGGGCCGCCGAGGGCGAGTTGAAGCTGCACGGCGCCGCGTTCGGGGAGCACCAGTGGGGTTTCCAGGGTCAGTTCGGCGACATGGCCGAGGCCGACCAGGTCACCGGCGTGCAGGCCCAGTTCCAGATACGCGGTCGCGGGCAGGATGGTGCGGCCCAGCACCTGGTGATCGGCGAGCCAGGGATGGCTCCGGGTGGACAGGCGTCCGCTGAGGACGAGCGCTCCGGTGTCGGCGACGCTCACCGCGGCAGACAGCAGCGGATGCTCGGCCCGCTCCAGGCCCGCGGCGGTGACATCGCCGGGCTGCCCGGATGCGTCCAGCCAGTAGCGGCGCCGCTGAAAGGCGTACGTCGGCAGCAACACCGGTGGGAGTTCGGGGAGTTGGGCTGTCCAGTCGAGGCGCAGGCCGTCGACGTGGAGCCGGGCCACTGCTCCGAGCAGCGAGGCCGCCTCGGGCCGGTCCTTGCGGAGCGCCGGTACGAGTACGGCTGCCCCTGGGTCCTCCATGGCTGTCTGTGCGAGGGCGGTGAGGGTTCCGTCGGGGCCGAGTTCGAGGCAGCGGCCCACACCTTGGTCGGCGAGGGTGCCGATGGCGTCGGCGTAACGGACAGTGCGGCGGACGTGCTGCACCCAGTAGTCCGGCGACATCAACGCGTCCTCGGTTGCCGCCTCACCGGAGACCGTGGACACCAGAGGCAGCTTCGGCCGCGCGTAGGACAGGCTCTCCGCGACCTTGCGGAAGTCGGCGAGCATCGGCTCCATCAGCGGGGAATGGAAGGCGTGGCTGACGCGGAGAGCTGTGGTCTTGCGGTCCTGAGCGCGGAAGTGGTCCGCGATCTCTTCCACCGCACCGACGTCACCGGCGATGACGACCGCCTGCGGGCCGTTGACCGCGGCAAGACCGACCCGGTCGTTCAGCAGGGGCAGCACCTCCTCCTCGGATGCCTGGACTGCCACCATCGCGCCACCCTCGGGCAGCGCTTGCATCAACCGGCCGCGGGCCACGACGAGTCGGCAGGCGTCCGCGAGCGACCACACGCCCGCCACATGCGCGGCGGCGATCTCACCGATGGAGTGACCGGCAAGCGCATCCGGCCGGACCCCCCACGACTCCAACAGCCGGAACAACGCCACCTCAAGCGCGAAGAGTGCAGGCTGCGCGAACTCCGTACGGTTCAGCCGCTCCGCGTCGTCACCGAAGACGATCTCCCGCACCCTGAACGGCAATTCCGCATCCACCGCGTCGAAGGCGTCCGCGAAGGCGGGGTACGTCTCGTACAACTCCCGGCCCATGCCCAGCCGTTGCGCACCCTGCCCCGCGAACAGGAACGCCGTCCGCACATCGCGACGGGCCGTGCCGGTCGCCGCGTTCGCCGCCTCCTCACCGGAAGCGACGGCCTCCAACCCCCGCAGCAACTCCCCACGGTCCGAACCCCACACCACCGCCCGATGCTCGAACAGCGACCGCGACCGCACCAAAGACCCGGCGACCTCCACAACACCCAGCGCTTCGCCGGTCGTCACGTACTCCGCCAACCGCCCCGCCTGCGCCCGCAACGCAGCAGCCGAACGCCCCGACACCACCCACGGCACCACAGCACCCTCGACCGACGCACCCGGAACCACCGACTCCTCCGGGACCACCGCCTCCGGACCCGGAGCCTCCTCCAGCACCACATGCGCATTCGTACCGCTGATGCCGAACGACGAGACTCCCGCCCGCCGCGCACCCTCTTCGGTCCGCGGCCACTCGGCGCCCTCGGTGAGCAGCTCCACAGAACCGGCGGTCCAGTCGACGTGCGACGAGCGTTCGTCCGCGTGCAGGGTCCGCGGCAGCATGCCCTGCTGCAGGGCCAGCACCATCTTGATCACACCCGCCACACCGGCGGCGGCCTGGGTGTGACCGATGTTCGACTTCACCGCCCCCAGCAGCAGCGGCCGTTCGCGGTCCTGCCCGTACGTGGCGAGCAGGGCCTGCGCCTCGATGGGATCGCCCAGGGTCGTACCCGTGCCGTGCGCCTCCACCGCGTCCACATCAGCAGGCTTCAACCCCGCACCAGCCAGCGCCTGACGGATCACCCGCTGCTGCGACGGACCATTCGGCGCCGTCAGACCATTCGACGCACCGTCCTGATTGACCGCACTCCCCCGCACCACGGCCAGCACCCGATGCCCAAGCCGCTGAGCATCGGAAAGCCGCTCGACGAGCACCAGACCCGCACCCTCGGAGAACCCGGCCCCGTCCGCCGCATCCGAGAACGCCTTGCACCGACCGTCCGACGCCAACCCCCGCTGACGGCTGAAGTCCAGGAACAACCCCGGCGTCGACATCACCGTCACACCACCGGCCAACGCCAGATCACACTCACCACCGCGCAACGCCTGCACCGCCAGATGCAACGCCACCAGGGCGGCCGAGCACGCCGTGTCCACCGTCACCGCGGGGCCCTCCAGGCCCAGCGTGTACGACACGCGGCCCGACATCACGCTCGCTGAGTTTCCCGTACCGAGGTGACCCGCGACTTCGTCGGCCGTGGCGGGGTCGAGGGGACGGGAGGCGTAGTCCTGGTAGTTGGTGCCGGCGAAGACTCCGGTGCGGGAGCCCCGCAGCGACATCGGGTCGATCCCGGCCCGCTCGAACGCCTCCCACGCCAGCTCCAGCAGCAGCCTCTGCTGCGGGTCCATCGCGAGCGCCTCACGCGGGGAGACACCGAAGAAGCCGGGGTCGAAGTCGGCCGCGTGGTCGAGGAACCCGCCACCGCGGCTGCTGGCCCGTCCGGGCACGCCCGGCTCGGGGTCGTAGAGGGCGTCGATGTCCCAGCCGCGGTCGTCGGGCCAGTCGGTGATGGCGTCCTTGCCGTCCGCGAGGAGCTGCCAGAACTCCTCGGGGGTGCTGACCCCGCCGGGGAAGCGGCAGCTCATGGCGGTGATGACGATCGGGTCGTCGTCGGTGGCGCGGAGTGCGGGGAGCACGGCGTCCGGGGTGGCGGCGGTGGACGGGGCGAGGGTGGTGCGGAGGTGTTCCGCGAGGTCGGCCGGGGTGGGGTAGTCGAAGACGAGGGTGGCGGGCAGGGGGCGCCCGAGGGCTCCGCTGAGGGCGTTGCGGAGTTCCACTGCGGTGAGCGAGTCGAAGCCGAGTTCGCGGAAGGAGCGGGTGGGTTCGACGTCCTGCGGCCCGGCGTGGTTGAGGACGACGGCGACATGGGCGCGGACGAGTTCCTCGAGGGCGGCTCGCTGCTCGGGTTCGGCGAGCGCGGCCAGTTGCCGGGTGAGGTCACCGCTGTCGGGAGTCTCGGCGTCGGCGTGCGGGGAGTCGCCGTGAGGCGTACGGCGGGCGGCCAGAGCGCGACCGGCGTCGGGCAGGTCGTCGAGGAAGGGGCGGGGGCGGGCCGTGGTGTAGGCGTGGGCGAACAGGTCCCAGTCGATGTCGGTGACGGCGAGGGTGGTGTCGTCGTGGTCGAGGGCCTGTTGCAGGGCGCTCAGCGCGAGTTCGGGGTTCATGGGGCGCACGCCGTGCCGTTGGAGGCGTTCGCCGACCGAGCCCTCGGCCATGCCTCCGTCCGCCCAGGGGCCCCAGGCGATGGCGGTGGCGGGGAGGCCGCGGGAGCGGCGCTGCTGGGCGAGGGCGTCCAGGAAGGCGTTGCCGGGGGCGTAGTTGGCGTGGCCGGGGGCGCCGATCGTGCCTGCGGTGGAGGAGAAGAGGACGAACGCGGACAGGTCGAGGCCGGAGGTGAGGGCGTCGAGGTTGCGGGCGCCTTCGGCCTTGACGCGCAGGACCTCGGCGAGTTGGTCGGGGGTGAGGGTCGTGATGACGCCGTCGCGCAGGACGGCGGCGGTGTGGAAGACGGCGGTGAGCGGTCGTTCGGCGGGGATGGCCTCCAGCAGGGCGGCGAGTTCGTCGCGGTCGGAGATGTCGCAGGCGGCGATCTCCACGTGCCCTGCGCCGAGTTCGGTGAGTTCGTCCCGCAGTTCGGCCGCGCCGGGGGCGTCCGGGCCCGTACGGCTGACCAGGAGGAGTCCTGGGACGCCCTGGCCGGCGAGCCTGCGTGCGACGTTACGGCCGAGGGCGCCGGTGCCGCCGGTGACGAGGACGGTGCCGGTGGGGGCCCAGTCGCGGACTGCGCCCAGGCCGCCCGTTGCCGCGCGGGTGAAGCGGCGGGCGAGAAGGCCGGTGCCGCGGACGGCGAGCTGGTCCTCCTGGCCGACACCGGCCAGAGCCGCGGTGAGCCGCTCGGCGGCCGTACGGTCGAGGGTCGCGGGCAGGTCGACCAGGCCGCCCCAGCGCTGGGGCTGTTCGAGGGCGACGACCCGGCCGAAGCCCCAGACGAGGGCCTGCTGCGGGGCGTCGACGGTCTCGGTCCCTCGGGTGGCGACGGCGCCACGGGTGGCGAACCAGACGGGTGCCTCCTGGCCGAGGTCGTCGAGCGCCTGGACGAGGGCGACGGTTGCGGCGAAACCGCGGGGCAGGCCGGGCAGGTCGTCGTGGTCCTCCTCGTCGAGGGCGAGCAGGGACAGGACCGCCTGCGGCCGGTCCTGTCCGGTGGCGCCGAGGAGTTCGGCGATGCGGTCGCGGTCGTCGTGCGGGGCGACCTCGACGGTGACCGGGTCGGCGCCTGCGCGGGCAAGGGCGTCCACGACGGCGGTGGCGAGGACGTGGTGGGGGTGGGCCGGGTCCCGGTGGGCGGCGGGCAGGGCGACGAGCCAACTGCCGCGCAGCACGGGGGCCGTGGTGGCAGGCAGGGCTTTCCAGCCGACGCGGTAGCGCCAGGCGTCGGCCTCGGCGTTCTCCCGGCTGCGCCTGCGGTAGTCGCTGAGGGCGGGCAGGACGGTGGCGAGGGTGTCCTCGTCGAGGTGGAGGGCGGTGGCCAGCGGGCCGGTGTCGCCGTTCTCGACGGACTCCCAGAAGCGGGAGTCGAGGTCGGTGCCTTGGGGCGCCGCGGGCCCGGTGAGCGCGCCGGGCGTGGGCCAGTAGGTGCGGCGCTGGAAGGCGTATGTGGGCAGATCGACGCGGGTGCCCGCCCCGACGAGGGCAGGCCAGTCGACGGTTGCGCCGCCGCGGACGCTCAGTTCGGCAAGGGAGTTGAGGAAGCGGCGCGGCCCGCCTTCGCCGCGGCGCAGCGTTCCGGCGACGACCGTGCCCGTGCGGCGGTCCTCGTCGAGGGTGTCGCGGACGGCGGCCGTGAGCACGGGGTGCGGGCTGGACTCGACGAAGGTGCGGAAGTCCTGTGCGGCCAGGGCACGTACGGCGTCGGCGAAGCGGACGGTGCGTCGCAGGTTGTCGAACCAGTAGGCGGCGTCGAGGCGTTCGGTGTCCAGCCAGTCGCAGGCGACGGTGGAGAAGAACGGCACGTCCGCGGTGCGCGGCCGCAAAGGGGCGAGGTCGGTGAGGAGCCGTGCGCGGATCTGCTCGACCTGGGAGGAGTGGGAGGCGTAGTCGACGGGGATCTGCCGGGCCTGTGCTCCGGCGGCGGTGAGGTCGGCGACCAGATCGCGTACGGCGTCGGCCTCGCCGGAGACGACCACGGAGGCGGGTCCGTTGACGGCCGCGACGGAGACCCGCCCCTCCCAGGGGGCGAGCCGCGCCTCGACCTCCGCCGCGGGCAACAGCACGGACGCCATGCCGCCGCTGCCGGCGAGCGCGGTGATGGCCCTGCTGCGCAGGACCACCACGCGGGCCGCGTCGTCCAGGGTCAGGCCCCCGGCGACGCAGGCGGCGGCGATCTCGCCCTGGCTGTGGCCGACGACTGCGTCGGGGCGCACACCGCGGGACTCCCAGAGGCGGGCCAGCGAGACCATCGTCACGAACAGCAGGGGCTGGACGACGTCCACGCGGTCGAGGGTGGGTGCGCCGTCCTCGCCGCGCAGGACCGCTTCGACGGACCAGTCGACGTAACCCTCGACCGCCGCCGCACAGGTGGTGAAGTGCTCGCGGAACTCCGGGTCGGCGTCGAGGAGTTCGGTGGCCATACCGGACCACTGGGGGCCTTGGCCGGGGAAGACGAAGACGGTACGGCCGTCCACGTCGGCCACGCCCTGCACGAGCCCGGCCGCCGGTGCGCCCGCCGCCAGCGACTCCAGGCCGCGCAGCAGTTCGGCGTCGTCGTCGGCCCGGGCCAGCAGGACGGCACGGTGCTCGAAGGCGGAGCGGGTGGCGGCCAGCGACCAGGCCACGTCGTGCGGGGCCGGGGCGTCCTCGGCGCGCAGCCGGGCGTGCAGAGCGGCGGCCTGGGAGCGCAGCGCGGCGGCGCTGCGCCCGGAGACGACGTACGGCAGCGCGTCGCGGGCCGGTGGCGAGTCGGGCTGTCCGGCGGCCCGGGGAGCGTCGGGGACGGGCTGTTCGGCGGACTCGGATGCGGCGGACTCGGGCCCTACGGGGACGGGCTGTTCGGCCGGTTCGGACGCTTGGGGGTGGCGCTGTTCGGCCGGCTCCGGCCCTTCCGGGGCGGGCTGTTCGAGAATGACGTGGGCGTTGGTGCCGCTGACGCCGAAGGAGGAGACACCCGCCACGCGCGGCCGGTCGCCGCCGGGCCAGGTTCGGGCCTCGTCGAGCAGTTCCACGCGGCCCGCGGTCCAGTCGACGTGGGTGGTGGGCCGGTCGACGTGGAGGGTGCGGGGCAGCAGGCCGTGCCGCATGGCGAGCACCATCTTCATGACGCCGGCGACTCCGGCGGCGGCCTGGGTGTGCCCGATGTTGGACTTGATCGAGCCCAGCCACAGCGGCCGTTCACGGTCCTGCCCGTACGTGGCGAGCAGCGCCTGCGCCTCGATGGGATCGCCCAGGGTCGTACCCGTGCCGTGCGCCTCCACCGCGTCGACGTCGGCGGTGGACAGCTGGGCGTCGGCGAGGGCCTGCCAGATGACGCGCTGCTGGGAGGGTCCGTTGGGGGCGGTCAGTCCGTTGGAGGCACCGTCCTGGTTGACCGCGCTGCCACGGACCACGGCGAGCACCGGATGGCCGAGACGCCGGGCGTCCGCCAACCGCTCCACCAGCAGCATCCCCGCCCCTTCGGACCAGCCGGTGCCGTCGGCGGCCTCGGCGAACGCCTTGCAACGGCCGTCGGGGGCGAGTCCCCGCTGCCGGCTGAACTCCAGGAACAGGCCGGGGGTGGACATCACGGTGACGCCGCCGGCGAGCGCCAGGTCGCACTCCCGCGCGCGCAGCGCCCGTACGGCCAGGTGCAGGGCGACCAGGGAGGAGGAGCAGGCGGTGTCGACGGTGGCGGCGGGGCCCTCCAGACCGAGGGTGTAAGAGATGCGGCCGGAGACGACGCTGGCGGCGTTGCCGGTGCCGACGTGCCCCTCCAGACTCTCCTGCGAAGCCATCAGGAGTGCCGGGTAGTCCTGGCCGTTGGTGCCGGCGAAGACACCGGTGCGAGAGCCGCGCAGCGCCATCGGGTCGATGCCCGCCCGCTCGAACGCCTCCCAGGAGATCTCCAGCAGCAGCCGCTGCTGCGGATCCATCGCCATCGCCTCGCGCGGTGATATCCCGAAGAAGGAGGCGTCGAAGTCGCCTGCGCCGGGGAGAGCGCCGCCGGTGGTGCAGTACGTCCTACCCGGACGGCCCGGCTCGGGGTCGTAGTGGTCGGCGAGGTTCCAGCCCCGGTCGGTGGGCCACTCGGTCATGGCGTCGCCACCGGAGCCGAGCAGCCGCCACAGCTCCTCGGGCGTATCGGCGCCGCCCGGGAACCGGCAGCTCATCGCGACGATGGCGACGGGTTCCCGGGACGCGGACTCCGCCTCGCGCAGCCGCTTGCGGGTCTCGTGGAGATCGCCGGTGACCTTCTTGAGGTAGCTGAGGAGCTTTTCCTGCTCGTTCACGCCTGCTCACCCGCCCTGAAGGTCATGCCGGTCACGGCGGTGGTCGTGGGAGTGCCGGCCGGCGAGCCCCAAGTGGCGGCGCCGCCGAGGGCCGTGGCACGGGTGGCCGTGGCGCTCATGGCCGTGGCACGGGTGGCCGTGACGGTGCCTTTGTTGGCCGCGCCGTGGCTGGCCGCGTGGTGGCTGGCCGCGCCGTGGCTGGCCGCGTGGTGGTTGGCCGCGTGGTGGTTGGCCGCACCCCCGGTGGCCGTGACCGTGACGTTGACCGCACCGCCGGTGGCCGTCGGGCCGGTCGTCCTCCCGGTCCGGCGTCCCGTGCCCGTCGTCCCGCCGGTCATGACAGGTCGAGGTCGTTGTCGATGAGGGCGAAGATCTCCTCCGCGCCGGCGGAGTCGATCCGGTCCTGGAGGTCTCCTTCGCCGTCGTCCTTGCGTCCGTCCTGCGGCTCGCTCCGCCCGGTCCAGCGGGAGGCCAGTGCCGTCAGCCGGGAGGCGATCCGGCCGCGCTGCGCGTCGTCCTCGCCGAGCCCGGCGAGTGCCGCCTCCAACCGGTCGAGAGCGTCCAGGGCGGGCGCCCCGCCGCCTTCGGTATCCGTCAGCGACCGCAGATGGCGGGCGAGGGCCCGTGGCGTGGGCTGGTCGAAGAGGAGTGTGGCAGGCAGGTGGAGTCCGGCCGCCACGCCGAGCCGGTTGCGCAGTTCGACCGCCATCAGCGAGTCGAAGCCGAGTTCGGTGAAGGCACGGTCGGCGTCGATCGCGTCGGCGGAGCCGTGCCCGAGCACGGTGGCGACGTGGCCGCGCACCAGCTGGATCAGCAGCCGCTCCTGCTCGGCCTCGGCGAGCCCGGCGAGGCGGGTGCGCAGCGCACCACCCTCCGCCTCCGGCCCGCCGTCCTGCTCCGCGGCCTGCCGCAACAGGGCTTGCGCTTCGGGCAGTTCGGCCAGCAGGGGGGCGGACCGCACGGCGGTGAAGCCGGGTACGAAACGGTCCCAGGCCATCTCGGCCACGGTGACCGCGGCACCCCCGCCGGCCACCGCCCGCTCGAGCGCGGCGAGCGCCGCGTCCGGGTCGAGCGGGACCACTCCCCCGGCCCGCAGCCGGGCTTCGGCCTCGGGGCCACCGGCTGCCATGCCACTACCGGCCCACGGGCCCCAGGCCACGGCCGTGGCGGGCAGTCCTTCGGCGCGGCGCCGGGCGGCGAGCGCGTCGAGGTAGGCGTTGGCGGCGGCGTAGTTGCCCTGGCCCGCCGAGCCGACGGTGCCGGCGAAGGAGGAGAACAGGACGAACGCCGACAGTTCGCGGTCGCGGGTGAGCCGGTCGAGGTTGCGGGCGGCGGCCAGCTTCGGCCGCAGGACCGCTTCCAGGCGTTCCGGGGTCAGAGACTCCAGCAGACCGTCGTCCAGGACGCCGGCGGCGTGCACCACGGCGTCGACCGGGTGTGCGGCCAGCAGTGCGGCGAGGGCGTCGGGGTCGGCGGTGTCGCAGGCGGCCAGCGTCACCTCGGCCCCCGCCGCGACGAGTTCGGCCCGCAGGGCCTCCGCGCCGTCGGCGTCCGGGCCGCGGCGGCCGGCCAGCACCAGGTGCCGGGCGCCGCGCTCGGCGAGCCGGAGGGCGACACGGGCACCGAGTGCACCGGTGCCGCCGGTGATGAGCACCGTCTCGCCCGCACAGTTCCACTCGGGCTCGGTGGTCGGCGCGGACGATTGGGCGTGCACCAGGCGGCGGGCGAAGATCCCGGCAGCCCGTACGGCGGCCTGGTCCTCTCCCGTGGTACCGGACAGCAGTCCCGCGAGCCGTTCTGCGGTCCGGCCGTCGAGATCGGCGGGGAGGTCGACGAGACCGCCCCAGCGCTGCGGCTGCTCCAGCGCGGCGACCCTGCCGACGCCCCAGGCGGCGGCCTGCACCGGTGAGGTCACGCTCTCCCGGTCGGTGGCGGCGACCGCTCCGACGGTGGCACACCACAGCGGGGCGCCGATCTCCAGATCCCCGAGCGCCTGCGTCAGGGCGAGCAAGGCGGCCAGGCCGGCGGGGGTGGCGGTGCGGTCGGGGGTGGCGGTGCGGTCGGGGTCGGTGTTTCCGTGCAGGCCGGCGGCCGCGGGCTCCTCGTCCAGTGCCAGCAGCGACAGCACGCCCTCCAGGGCATCCCGTTCGGGCAGTTTGCCCAGGTGCTCCACGAGCCCGTCACGGTCGGCCAGGGAGCAGTCCACCGAGATCGGTACGACATGCGCACCCTGCGCGGTCAATCCCTCGGTGAGCGCGTCCGTCCAGGGTTCCTCGGCCCGGGAGGCGGGCAGCGCGAGCAGCCAGGTGCCGGACAGGACCGGCGGCGGGCCGTCCGGCACCGGCCGCCAGGCCACCGTGTAAGCACTGGAGTCGAGTGCGGCGCTCTCGCGGCGGCGGCGCCTCCAGGACGACAGGGCCGGCAGCAGTTCGCTGAGCGGGGTGTCGTCGCCGAGGTCGGTGCGCTCGGTCAACTCTCCGAGATCGCCGCGCTCGACGGCGGCCCAGAACTCCTCGTCGGCGGCACCGCCGTCGCCCCGCACCACGGCCGGCTCGGCGGCCTCCAGCCAGTAGCGGCTGCGCTGGAACGCGTATGTCGGCAGCTCCACCGTACGGGCCGGGGCGGTCAGCCCCGTGGGCGTTCCGGCGAGCCCGCGCACGTGCAGGGCCGCCGCGGCCAGGAGTGCGGCGACCGGTTCCGGCCGGCCCCGGCGCAGCAGGGGGACGGCTACGGCGGCGTGCTCGGCCGGCCGCTCCGGGCGGTGCTGCTCGGTCTGCTCGGGCTGTCCCGACTGGTCCAGGGTGTCGAGAGTCATGGCGGTCAGCGATCCGTCCGGGCCGAGTTCGACGTAGGTGCCCACGCCGTCCTCCCGGAGGCGGCGCACACCGTCGGCGAAGCGCACGGTCCGCCGCACGTGCCGCACCCAGTGCTCGGGCGACGTCAGTTCGGCCTCCGTGGCCCTGCGCCCCGTCACGTTGGAGACGATCGGGATCGCCGGCACGTCGTACCGGACGCCGCGCGCGACCTCTTCGAACTCCGCAAGCATCGCGTCCATATGCGCCGAGTGAAACGCATGGCTGACCCGCAAACGCCTAGTCTTTCGACCCAACGCGGCGAAATGATCGATTATGTCCGACACGGCGTCCTCGTCACCGGAGACCACCACCGCGCCCGGCCCGTTGACGGCAGCGAGGGAGACCTGCCCCTCGCGACCCGCCACCAGCGGCGCCATCTCCTCCTCGGACGCCTGCACGGCGGCCATCGCACCGCCCTCGGGCAGCGCCTCCATCAGATGTCCCCGGGCGGCGACGAGCGCGCACGCGTCCGGCAGCGACAGCACCCCGGAGACGTACGCGGCCGACAGTTCGCCGATGGAGTGCCCCATCAGCGCGTCAGGGGTCACGCCCCAGGAACGCACCAGCTCGTACAAGGCGATGTGCACGGCGAACAGCGCGGGCTGGGTGTAGGCGGTACGGTCCAGCAGCCCGGCCCGATCCGTGCCCTCCTCGGCGAGCACCACCTCGGCCAGCGGCACGTCCAGGTGCGCGTCGAACGCGTCGCAGACCCGGCGGAAGGCATCGGCGTACACCGGGAACCGTTCGAGGAGCTCCCTGCCCATAGCGGGCCGCTGCGAGCCCTGCCCGCTGAACAGGAATGCCGTACGGCCCCACTGCCCGGTCCGGCCCCGCACCACGCCGGCGGCGTCCTCGTCACGGCCGAGGGCGGCCAGCCCGGCGAGGAGTTCCTCGCGGTCCTCGGCGACCACCACGGCCCGGTGCTCGAACACCGCTCGGCCCGCGGCCAGCGAGTGCGCCACATCGCCCGGGGCCGACTCGGGGCGGGCGGTCAGGTGGGCGCGCAGCCTCTCGGCCTGCGCGCGCAGTGCGGCGGCCGACCGTCCGCTGACCGGCCAGGCGACCGGCCCCGCGGCTGCCGGCTCGACCGCGGCGTGCTCCTCGGCGCCGCCCTCCAGGACGACGTGGGCGTTGGTGCCGCTGATGCCGAACGACGACACCGCCGCGCGCCTCGGCCGTCCCGTCTCCGGCCAGGGTTCCGGCCCGGCCAGCAGCTCGATCCGGCCCGCCGTCCAGTCGACGTGGGAGGTCGGCCGGGTCAGGTGCAGGGTCGCCGGCAGCGTCCCGTGCCGCATGGCCAGCACCGTCTTGATGACCCCGGCGACACCGGCGGCGGCCTGGGTGTGCCCGATATTGGACTTCACCGAGCCCAGCCACAGCGGCCGTTCACGGTCCTGGCCGTACGTGGCGAGCAGCGCCTGCGCCTCGATCGGATCGCCCAGCTTGGTGCCGGTGCCGTGCGCCTCCACCGCGTCGACATCGGCCGGGGTGAGGCCGCCCGCCGCCAGAGCGGCCCGGATGACCCGCTGCTGGGAGGGTCCGTTGGGGGCGGTCAGGCCGTTGCTGGCACCGTCGGAGTTGACGGCGCTTCCCCGGACGACGGCGAGGACCGGGTGGCCGTTGCGGCGGGCGTCGGAGAGCCGCTCCAGCAGAAGGATGCCGGCACCCTCGCCCCAGCCGGTGCCGTCGGCGTCGTCCGAGAACGCCTTGCACCGGTTGTCGCCGGCCAGCCCGCCCTGCCGGTCGAATTCGGCGAACGCGCCCGGCGTCGCCATCACCGTCACACCTCCGGCCAGCGCGAGATCGCACTCACCGGACCGCAGCGACTGTGCCGCCCAGTGCATCGCCACGAGAGAGGACGAGCACGCGGTGTCCACCGTGACCGCCGGCCCCTCCAGGCCGAGCGCATAGGCGACCCGGCCGGAGGCCACGCTCGCGGCATGGCCGGTCATCAACTGCCCCTGCGCGTCCTCCGGGACGGCATGGGCGGCCGATCCGTACCCCTGGTAGTTGGTGCCGACGAAGACACCCGTACGGGAACCGTGCAGCCCGCGCGGGTCGATCGTCGCCCGCTCCAGCGCCTCCCAGGAGATCTCCAGCAGCAGCCGCTGCTGCGGGTCCATCGCGAGCGCCTCGCGCGGCGATATCCCGAAGAAGTCCGCGTCGAAGTCGGCGGCGTCGTAAAGGAATCCGCCCTGGACCCCGTCCGCCTGCCAGCCGCGGTCCGCGGGCGGCGCGCCGATCGCGTCCACCCCCTCGGCCAGCAACCGCCAGAACTCCTCCGGGCCACGCACCCCGCCCGGGAAACGGCAGCCGATCGCCACGATCGCGATCCGCTCGTCGTCGGCATCGGCCTGTGCGGCGGCACGAACGGCCGGGGCCGCCGGGCCGGTCGCGGGCCCGGCATCGCCGAAGAGGTCACCGCCGATATGCCGCGCGAGTGCCTGTGGTGACGGGTAGTCGAACACCAGGGTCGCCGGCAGTCGTAGCGCGGTCGCCGCATTGAGGCGGTTGCGCAGTTCGACGGCGGTCAGCGAGTCGATGCCGAGACCACGGAAGTCCTGGGTCGCCTCCACGGTGTCCGGGCTCGCGTGCCCCAACACCATCGCCGTCTGTGTGCGTACGAGGTCCAGGACCGCCGTAGCCCGCTCGGCGTGCGGAAGCGCGGACAGCCGGGCGCGGAAGCTCTCCCCCGCGTCGCTGCCGTCCGCCGCGGAGGCGGCGCGCCGCGCAGGGGCGACGGCAAGGCCCCTCAGCATGGCGGGCAACGCCGCAACGGCCTGACGGTCCCGCAGCACTCGACGGTCGAGCGCGAGGGGTACGAGGGCCGCTTCGCTGCGCCGCATCGCCGCATCCAGCGCACCGAGTCCCTGTTCCGGGGTGAGCGGCCGCATGCCGCCGCGTGCCATGCGCCGGAGGTCGGCTTCGGTCAGGTCGGCCGTCATGCCCGCGCCCGGTGCCCACGGGCCCCAGGCAAGCGAAGTGGCGGGCAGACCGGAGGAACGACGCGTCGCCGCGAAAGCGTCCAGGAAGGCATTGGCCGCCGCATAGTTGGCCTGCCCGGCACCGCCGAATGTGCCCGCGACGGAGGAGAAGACCACGAACGCCGAGAGGTCGGCGCCGCGGGTCAGCTCGTGCAGAAGCACCGCCGCATCCGCCTTCGGCCGCATGACGTGAGCCAGCCGCTCCGGAGTGAGCGAAGCCACCACGCCGTCGTCCAGGACACCGGCCGCATGCACGACAGCGGTCAGCGGATGGTCGGTGGGAACGGTTTCGAGTGCGGCGGCAAGCTGGTCACGGTCGGCGACATCCACTGCCGCAACCTCCACCGTCGCCCCCAACTCAGCCAGTTCCGCGACGAGTTCACCGGCGCCTGGAGCTTCCAGCCCGCGGCGGCTCGCCAACAGCAGGTGCGTGATGCGGTGTTCGCTGACCAAGTGACGGGCCACCAATGCGCCCAGACCACCCGTACCACCGGTGATCAGCACCGTGCCGTCCGGATCGAGGGCCGCGGGAACGGTGAGGACCACCT
>NZ_JBICVP010000019.1:0-44321 GCF_043199075.1 Streptomyces sp. NPDC048639 | reverse complement strand
TGGTCCAGCGGTGACGGCCCAGCCGCTGGGAGCTCTCGATGCCCTTGCGGGCGATGCGGTGGGTGATGCCCCGCTGGCGTAACCATCGCCGCAGGGATTCGGACCTGTCAGGTCCCCCTCTTCAGGGCCCGCATGTTCACCGAGTCGATCGCACACCGGGACCAGTCCAACTCGCCGCGCGCCGAGCTCGTCGAGGACCAGGCGGTGGAGCTTGGCCCACACTCTCGCCTTCGTCCACTCGGCAAAGCGCCGATGAGCCGTCCGCTCCCGACGGCCCGAACGAAGCGGACGGCAACTGCTGCCACGTACAGCCCGACGTGGCCACGAACACGATCGCGGCAAGCACCTCCCGGTCACCATGCCGACGGCGCCCGCCACCCTGCGGCCGCGACGGCGCCTCAGGCACCACCCGCTGGAACAACTCCCACAACTCGTCCGGCACCAGCCGCTCAACGATCCCCTTCACGACCGATAGCCTACCGAGTCAGCCAAATGAGATGACCTCTAAAGATGCAAACGGACATTAAACCCCGCTGCGCCCCACATCTCTGCAGATGTGATTCGCATCACAAAGATCTTCCAAGGCTGGTGGATGCTGTGTGCACAGTGCAGGCTCGCTTGAAGATCTTCGATTTGCGGGATGCTCTAACGGGGGACAGGTAAACGGGGGTATAGCTGAGTCACATCCCGGCCCGGGAATGCACTTTCGATTCCGCCGGGCATCATCAATTCACGCGCACGTAACTTCCCCCAGACCGCAGGCGAATCATACAAACCGCCTCTTGCGATGGGATGCCAGTAAATGATCCCCCCATCTGACCAAATATGCAGATGCCAGAAGAGCATAATTATCCTCAGGTAAAGTAAGATCAGCCACAGTGCATAAGTCATGGCCACGTCAGGGATTATACGACGTACACTCGTCCAGGTACTCGCTGAACGGCCATAGCCGAGAGGGGGAGAGTGCCGCCATGGTGCTGCAGAGAGAGAAATCCAGCCGTGCCCGTAAGGGTCAGAGTGATCCAGCACTCGAATCCGATGACGACAGCAGCGTTATAATTCTAGAAATCAAGGATATCTTACCAGCAGACTCGCCACGCCTGGACGGGGTGAACGAGGAGTACGTGCGGCTCATTGCGGAGACTGAAGAAGAGCTGCCACCCATTACGATCCACAGCGTCACTCGCCGAGTCATCGACGGAATGCACCGACTGAATGCAGCAAGGGAACGGGGCGACAGGACGATAAAGGCAATTCTGTTCACCGGAACCGAGGACGAGGCCTTCGTCCACGCCGTCGAGGCCAACATTGCCCACGGACTCCCGCTGACAGCCGCCGACCGCCGCGCAGCGGCCTCACGCGTACTGCGGGCGCACCCTTCGTGGTCGGATCGGGCGATAGCCTCAACCCTCGGGATCTCCGCTCACACGGTGGCCAAACTCCGGGATGCCGCCGGGGGTTCCGGTCACCTGGCCGTCCGGGTGGGAAGGGACGGACGGAGCCGTCCGCTGAGCACGACGGACGGGCGGCGGCGGGCTGGTGAGCTGATGACCGCCCGGCCAGACGCACCGCTTCGCGAGATCGCCAGCCAGGTCGGCCTGTCGCTGGGCACTGTGAGCGACGTCCGGCGACGCCTCCGGCAGGGCGAGGACACCGTAGTCCCCGCAGCGCCGGGGCGGGCCGCGCAGCGCAGGGACGTCGGTCCGGCGGTGGGCCGGAGCCAGGTCCTCTCCACCGAGGAACTCAAGCTGATGTGGCAACAGCTGAGCAAAGACCCGTCGCTACACATGAATGAGCGCGGGCGCACCCTGCTCATACTCATGAGGACGTTCAGCCTTGATGACGACTTTGCCTATTCACTGCCTCCCCACCTTGCGGAAAGAATTTCCCTGCTGGCCAGGAACTGTTCCGTCGTCTGGCAGAACCTGGCAGAGACCATAGAGAACCGCAGCAAGCCGACCTGACGGGCACTTACGCCCCGGCGCGCAGCCGCTAGCTCCATGCGGCTGCGCGAACGCGTACGCCACAAACATACGTTGCGGTCCCCCACTCTCGGGAAGGGACTTTCGCGCCGAGGCCCCTTTTACCCACCGCTCCGCGGCGCGGCTGAGCGAATCCAAGGCCTAACGAGCTCACCTCATTGAAAGGAAGTCATATGCCTGATCTCGACGTGGGACTGATCGGCGCGGGTGGCATCGCCTGTTTCCATCTACCCGCCTGGGTCGAGTTGGGAGCGCGAGTTACTGTGTTCTCCACTGACGGAAATGCGGAGAAGCTCGCTGCGCAGTACGCCGAGCACGGCGTTGAGGTTGTAGACAGTCTCGACGAGCTGCTGGAGCGGTCCACAGTCGTCGACGTGTGCACACCGACGCACACCCACAAGGAGCTCGCCCTGGCGGCGATCCGAGCGGGCAAGCACGTGGCGTGCGAAAAGCCACTCGCGCTCTCGGTCAAGGACGCGGAGGAGATGATCACCGCAGCCGAAGACGCTGGGGTGCTGCTTTTCCCCTGCCACGTCGTACGGTACTTCCCCGAATACACCGCCATGACGCAGGCCGTAGCCGCAGGCGCCGTCGGCCAGCCTGCGGTGCTTCGGTTCACCCGCACCTGCGCCTACCCGTGGTGGGCACCGTGGTTCGCCGATGCGGAGCTGTCAGGCGGAATCCTAGTAGACCAGATGATTCACGACTTCGACATCGCGCGCCTACTGGCTGGAGACGTCGTCCGCGTCTACGCGCAGTCGCGCGGTCACCTGCGGCCCCCCGCGGAGGCGGGAGCGGTGGCTGCGGCGACAGCTGTGCTGACCCACGCATCCGGCGCGATCAGCCACGTGCACGGGGTGTGGGGTCTGCCGGACTCGGACTTTCGCACGACCTTCCGCATCGCTGGGCGGGGCGGCGTGCTGACCCATGACTCCACGCAGACCGAGGCGTTCCGGATCGTTGCGCAGGACGGCGCCACGGGGATCCCCGACACCATCCTGACCGAGAGCCCGTTCCTGACCGAGCTTCGGGATTTCGCGTCTGCCGTACAGGGCGGGCCCACTCCCCGGGTGACTGCACGCGACGGGCTGGCCGCGGTTCAGATCGGGCTTGCAGCGACGGAATCGGCCCGTACGGGCCAGGCAGTTGAGATAGAGCACGAGGGAGTCCGGTGACCGACCCACGATCAGCCGCCAGACCGCACACGACCACAATGCCCGCGCCGGGGCGCTGCGCGGGCAGCGAAGCGAACAAGGAGATGGAGGCCCCGATGACGAAGGTCGGCGTGCTGTCGTTCGCCCACGTGCATGCGGGAAGGTATGCGTCGCTACTGCACGGCATGGAAGGCGTCGAGGTGCTCACAAGCGACCCGGACGTCGAACTCGCCGGCCCCGGAGAGGTACGTGGTCGGGCCTTGGCTGACCAGCTCGGCGTCGCCTACGCGGACACGTATGAGGAGCTATTTGCCTGGGGCCCCGACGCCGTCGTCGTCGCAACAGAGAACGCACGCCACCGCCAACTCGTTGAACTCGCCGCAAGTCACGGTGCGGATGTGCTGTGCGAGAAGCCGCTTGCCACCTCGCTGGAGGACGGCGAGGCGATCATTCGGGCCTGTGGGGAGGCGGGAGTCCGACTCTGCGTCGCTTATCCAATGCGGTTCAGCCCTGCGTACGCACAGCTACGCAAGGTTGTGCACAGTGGCATCGCGGGCACGACGCTCTCGGTGGCCGGCGCCAACAATGGTCAGCTCCCGATAGGGGCGCGGCGATGGTTCGGCGACCCTGAACTTGCCGGTGGCGGCGCACTGATGGACCACACTGTGCACATCGCCGACCTCCTTGATGACCTCTTCGGTGAGGATGTACGTGTGGTGGAGGTCTACGCTCAGACCAACAACCTCATGTACGTGGACGAGGTCACCTCGGACACTGCAGGCCTGGTGACCGTCACGTATGACAACGGCGCGGTCGCCACCATTGACTGCAGCTGGAGCCAGCCGGCGCACCACCCCACACGGGGTGAGCTCCAACTCCAGCTGGTCGGTGAGAAGGCCACTGTAGAAATGGACGCGTTCGGACAGGTGGTCCTCGGCTTTGACGACAAGCGGCGTAGCGGGGTGCTGATTCCGTGGGGGACTGACCTGGACACAGCGATGCTGCGTGCCTTCATCTTCAGTGAAGGGAGCGGCGGGATACGGGTCGCCGACGGTGAAGCGGGTCTGCGTTCGCTCAAGGTCGCTCTGGCCGGGTACGAGTCGGTCCGCACAGGCCAACCGGTGCCAGTAAGTTGAGGATGGATCTGTGCGCGAAAAGGCGTTCCCTTGCGGGTGAAGGAAGACAACGGGCCCCAGAGGGGCATGTGTGGGAGCCGATACCGCGGACGCGCCGAAGGACTGCGGAGCACTGATCGGCACTTGTGTCCCGCCGAAGCCCGCAGGACCACGAAGTGCCCGGAGCTACGGGGCAACCAGCCAGGAATTCAGTGATACCGAGGTTGCACTCGGGCAGCAAGATCCGGCTCAGATCCGTGAACGCCTCGCAGTCGTCTATGTCCAGCCGGGTTGACGAAAAGGCTGGGGCACATCTCTGTTCCGCCTCTGATCGGGACGGCTTCATGCTGGGCCGGATGGGTCCCGAAGGAAACAGTGCCAGGTGGTGTAAGAAGAAGCACTACGCTCAAGCGGTACTCGGCGGGGCTCAAGCGGAACGGCATCGAACTGTTGCTTTCGTCGGACAAGACGGTGGCCCAGGTCGCTCACGACCAGGTCGCTCACGACCTGGGCGTGAGCGCCGAGGGCCTGTGGGGCTGGGTAAACTAGCTGAATTAGGGTGAGCAGTTGGCAGGCGTAGCCGCCGGCGGCGAGGATCCCGGTCTTGGGCCGGGCGGGGTTCTTGCCCAGGTGGACCGGACGGCCGTAGCCGGCGACCCCAGTCCTCGTCAACCAGGCCGTCCAGCAGATGCGAAGCGACGCGGCCACTTCCTCCAGCACGGCACGCACAGCCTCGGTGACCAGTTCCAGCCGCCTCAGGTCAGGCACCGCGGCCAGGATATGGGTGGATCGGTGCGCTGCGTGGTGCGATCGGGCACGAGGCCGGCTTCCTTCAGGCGGCCGAGCGCCAGATCGAGAAGCCGGTCGGCGCGGGCGTCCTGGGCGATGTGTTCGCGGAAGTCGGCCAACACGCTGAATGGAAAATTCCCCAGGTCACGGGCATGCGGGCACGTTCGTTGGCCAGCTTGAGATGGCGGTCAGCTTGCGGGGGCGAGGGTGACGTCGTGGCCAAGCGCGTTGAGCTGGCGTACAAGGTCGCGGGTGCGGCGTTTCGGGTCGATCAGGCGTTGGTGTTAGTCGGAGCCGAGGTCATGGAACGTGGTGTCGGGATCATTGATCAGGTGCCAGGCGATGATCAGGATTGAGCGGGCGACGGCGACCAGGGCCTTCTTGCGCCCGCGGTTTGACGATGCGTCTGTATCGCGCGCCGAGGTAGGTGTCGGTTCGGGCGGCGGCGCTGGCGGCTTCACCGAGGGCGCTCTTGAGCCAGGGGTTGCCCCGGCCGGTCGGGCTGGAGCCGCGTTTGGTGCCGGACTGCGTGGTCCGCGGGGTGAGTTTGGCCCAGCTGGCCAGGTGATCCGCGGTGGGGAACACGGCCATGTTCGGGCCGAGTTCGGCCAGCAGGATGTGGGCGGTGGTGGGTCCAACGCCGGGAATGGCATCGAGCCGCTCGACGCGCGAGGGCCCGGGGCGTGTGTGTTCCTCCGGTCCGGGCAGGTCCTGAACAGCGGTGGTGATCTGCTCGGTCAGCCGCGCGATCTGCCCGGTGAGGTGGTCGACGCTGTCCAGCAGCGTCTGGCAGAGGAAGCTGTGGTGGTCCTCGAACTGCCCGGTCAGAGCTTCGGTCAGGGCGACCCTCTTGCGGACCAGCTTGCCGCGGGCCAGATCGGCGAGGAGGTGAGGGTTGCGTTCGCTGGCGATGAGGGCGGCGAGCATGTCCCGGCCGGAGGCGCCGAACAGGTCGGTGAGCACGCTGGGTCACCTTGATCTGCGCATCTTCCAGGATCTTCTCCACCCGCTGCTTGTGCCGACAGCGTTCTTGGTTGAGAACCGCGGCGCAGGCGGGTCAGGTCACGCAGTTACCGCACCGGCTTCGGCGGCACGAACGAGGGGCGGAGCATGCCCCGCTCGGAGAGATTGGCCAGCCAGACCGCAACCAGCTTGTCCGTCTTGGGCCGTCCCGGGACGTTCTTCACGTCACGGACGTTGACCAGCCAGCATTCCAGGCCGGGGCTTCCAGCAGGAAGAAGTACGACTCCCAGTACGCGCCGGTGGCCTACATCACCACCCGGGCGATGCCCTGGCAGACGAGACGGTCGCCCAGCTCCAGAATCGCAGTGGTAGTCGCTGGAGCGTTCCACACCTCCTGGACCCGACGTCCCCGTCCGGGTCTCGTGGGGCAGGCGCACACACACCATCCCCGACGCCTTCGCGACATCAATCGCCGCGACCCTCTCCACTAAGTCTTCGGCCGTGCCGAGCTCTTGTGTCTCCGGCACCGTCCTCACCTCACTTCCACTTGAATGCCGGCCAGACGGCGGCTGCCCGTGGAGCGGGAGGGGACATCGAAAAGCTGAATGGCGTGCTCGAGGCAACAGTGCACGGCCCCTCAGGCCAGATCCGGCGTCAGACTGTGGTGCGGGATCCACCCTAAAGGTGCTGCCGACGTCGACGGACAGCCGCCGACCCAATTTTCACGCCGGGGCAAGGCGTCCCACAGGGATACGCAAACTGTGGTAGAAGACGGGATCGTCCAACTCCATGGCCAGGGCGTACTTGAAATCGATGCGGCAGCGGACCGCCTCGGCCGCCTGGCAGTCCGACAGGCCGAGAAGCCGGGCGGGGTCTGCCTCGCGGTCGAGGCGCTAGGTGCTCTTCGTGAGCTGGTGAATGCCCTGGTGAGCCGTAGTGCCGACAGGGGCGGGGGCGGATCCTGATGCTACGACAGCTGTGTCGCGGACCAGCCGCAACGCGGGCGGAAGTGAGGGGCCGTGCCGTCATCACCGCTAGTGCCGCGCCGAGATGGTGATGGCCAACATGGTCGAGTCCGCGTGGGGAGGCGGCAATCGTGAACGGGACCTCGAAGATCACCGCGTCGCATCGCTCGACGGCGGCGGCGGTCTTCTTGCGCCAGACCACGCTAATCCAGGTCAGGGACAACACCGATTCCACGCTGCGGTCGTACGCGTTGGTGGACGAGGCGGTCGCGCTGGGCTGGGACCGCGAGGACGTGCTGGTCATGGATGTGGACCTGGACGTGTCGGGGAAGTTCCGGCAGGTCCGCGAGGGCTTCCCGGAACTGGTGGCCAAGGTCTGCCTGGGCGAGGTCGGAGCGACCTTCGGTTTGCAGGTCTCCCGGCCGGCGCGTTCCTCGGCCGACTTCGCCCAGCTGCTGGAACTCGCGGCGGCTGACCGACGCCCCGTTGATCGACGGCGACGGGGTCTACGACCTGGCGAACATCAACGACCGGCCTGAACAGTTCTGTGATCGCACCAAGCCGGTTCACCATGCTGCTGCACCTGCCAGCCATGCCCGGCCACGCTGGCACACAGGCCAAGAACGGGACCGCGCTGGCCGGCCACGGAGCCGAGGCCGTACGCGATGCCCTCACGGAAGCGATCACCGACCTGCCCACCCAGCTCCGCGAGCCCCTGACCTGGGACCAGGATTCGGAGATGGCGCAGCACGCCCAGCTCCGCATCGATACAGGTCTGGAGATCTACTTCGACGACCCGCACAGCCCCTGACTGCGCGGAACGAGAACACCAACGGCCTGCTCCGGCAGTACTTCCCGGAGGGCACCGACCTCAGCAGGGATGCCTGCGACCTCGCTGCCGTCGCCGGTGCCCTCAACCGTAGGCCCCGCAGACCCTTGACTGGAGAACACCCGACGAGACCCTCGACAGGCACCTACTCAACACGAAACGGAAGTGTTGCGACGACTCCTTGAACCCAAGGAGTACACCTCGACCGAATGCCGCAAGCTGATACGGGCGTTGCCCCTGAGGTAGAGCATGGGACGAACAGGCGCATGCCGATAACGCGGCAGCCGATCGTATTTTCGGATTACAAAAAGCCGATCGGCACCGCCGGCTGGGAAACCCACGAAGCCGCCCGGGCCGACGTCTTCCGCTTCATCGAGATCGAGTACAACAGCACCAAGCTCCGCAAGCGCCCCGAGTACGGATACGTCCCACCCCCTCGACGAGCCAGCGGAAGCAGAACGCCCGATACCGCCCTCACCTCGACCGGAACCATGCCTGACCAGCAGGAATCAAGCGATCATTTTCGGTCGAGATACGGCTTCTCATCCCACACCGCCCCGGCCAGCCCGTTGAACTGCGGTCACGGCTTCGACCACATCCACCATCTCGTCTGGCTCCGCTAGGAGCAACTCCTGCGGCAGCCAGACCGCATCTGCACAGGCTTGCTCGCAGACCGGTAGCTTCAGGTCGCCGTACTTAGTGGCTGGGTTACTGGAGTCCCAGCCAGTGGCCTTCTGATCGAAGCGAGCCTCAGCGAACAACGGCTGGCGGTAGAGCGGGAAAGGATATCCGGCCATGGCCGGAATTCCGTGGTGTTGCAGGCCTGCGACGAAAGTATCGCGGTCCATCCCCCCGAAGGCTGACGGGTCGTAGCGCAGAATGTATATGTGCTGAGCATGGGTATCGACGCGGGAATCTCGAACCAATGGTCGGATACCGTCTACCTCGGACAGCTCCCGGTCAAGGATTGCGGCGCACTCCTCGCGACGGGCTATCTCCTTCGGTAGCCGCTCCAGACCAGTCAGAAGTACGGCCGACTGCCACTCTGTGAGCCGATAGTTTCCACCCAGATCGTAATGCGCGTACCACGGTCCGTTCCGACGGCGTCCGCAGTTGTGCAGACCCCAAGCCGCCTCGGCCAGTTCGGCATCGTTGGTGACTAGTGCGCCGCCTTCGCCGGAGGATAGGTTCTTCGATGCTTGGAAGGACCAAGATCCGAAATCGCCGAATGTGCCGACAGGCCGTCCGTTCCACCGCGCGCCATGGGCGTGCGCTGCGTCCTCAATCAGGGCAATACCCCGCGCCCCACACAACGCGGAAAGCGCGTCCATGTCCGCTGGCGCGCCGGCCAAGTGCACAGCGATGACCGCTTTGGTGCGGTCGGTGACGGCTGCCTCCACGGCGACCGGGTCGATGTTGTACGTGTCGGGCTGGATGTCAGCGAAGACCGGCAGAGCGCCCAAAGCCAGGGGGGCAGTCGCCGTGGCAGCGAAGGTGTACGGCGGCACAATCACCTCGTCACCAGCCCCAACCCCAAGAGCCTGCAACGCGATCTGCAGGCTGATCGTTCCGTTGGTGACGGCAAGTGCGTGTCGAGCCCCGGTGAATTCTGCCCAGCGCTGCTGGAATTCCGTCTTCAGAGGAGCATCTGCGTCCGAACCGATCCCAGCCTCGACCGCAGCACGCAGCAGGTCCGACTCGGCATTCCCGAAGACCGGCCAGGACGGCCACGATCGGGTCCGCACGGGAGTGCTGTGGATTACCTTGTTTGCCATTTCAGATTCACCGAATTCCGCTGAGTTGTTTCACTGCACTTTCAGCAAGCGATTACGCTGCCTCGTTAAGGATGATCACCGGAGTGAGGGCAGTCGAGACACGCCAGAACGTTGGGGTATGTCATTACTGTGTTGATCTCCTCCCTGTTGGGTCTGCTCCGGGGCCACGGCACAGGCAAGTGCTTACCAGGGGTCGACTCCGAGCAACCTGCGACCGAGAGAAGTCATCGCTGAAATCTGCAGGTTGTTGAAGCAGTGATCAGCCGGTCGATCGCCGGGACGATCTCCAGAGTCCCATGGCTGGTCGTCCCTCATGTAGCGAAAGAACTGGGCAACTCGCGCCTCGGCCAGCCGGTTATGCGAGGCGGCGTGCGGCATCAGGTGGTGGGTCAGCACGAAGTCACCGGCCTCCCCCGTCACTTCGACGGTCTTGAGGTGTGGGATGTCCCGCCACTTATCGTGCAGCTGACGTCCGCAGGGGACAGCTCGGGCCTCCTCCTCGACGATGCGATGGCCGCCAGGCACGACATGGATTCCGCCCCCGCCTGGTGCAACGTCCGTGAAGTAGTAGCAGCCTCCAAGCTCGACTTCCTCGGGCGTGAATAGGAACTCGTCTACGTCTTCGGGCACTGCAACATCGGCATGCAGCTTCTGACTGAGGTCGCCATCGTGGACGGAGTTATTTCGCATGGTAATGGCGACTGACCCGTCCCCTACTAGCAGCCTCGGACTGCCCAGCAGTTGTACCATAATTTGGTAAAGTCGCTCGTTCTGGTAGAGCGGAATGAATTCCGGACTGTCAAAGGTCTCATTGCCGGGCGTGTTGAAGGGCTTAAATCGGCCGTCGTACGCCCACCAATGATCTGGAATACGCAGATCGCGAGGGAGCATGTCGATAATGAGGCCCGCGTAGTGCCGGGCCTCCGACTTGGTCAGGACACCGCGAATGAGCAGATAGCCGTCCTTCCAGAATCGGTCGATCTCTTCCTGGGACAATACTTGCCCTGGGCTAGTGGTGCTCACAGTTACTCCGAGATATCGATTGGATACGTGCGGGATAGAACTCGTACGCTGACCATCTGATGCTGCTAATAGTCCGCCGGGGGAGGTGCCCTCGGCGGAGACGGCACTCACGATCTCGTATCGGTCTGGGACAGCTAGAGATCATTAATTGGTGGGGGTTCTCTGACGGGTAGCGCGTTCTTCGCTGTGGCGGGAGGTATGAGGTATCTCGACGGCGGTGGGCTGACGGCTGAGGCGCGGGCCCGCCGTGAGCAAGTGCGTTTCGCTGCGGCGGAGTTGATTGAGGCCGGGGCCGGTGACCGGGAGGTGGCCGGGCCTGTCCGGGTGAATCGTTGGCGCCAGGCCCTGGCCGCGGGTGACCAGCTGGCTCTGGTTTCCAAGGGTGCGGGCGGGCGCGCAGCAGACTCAATCCGGCGCAACTACGGCTGCTGGAGTCCGAGTTGGAAGCTAGTCCGGCTGCTCACTTTGAACACTGCAAGGTCGCCCCTGGGCACCTGCGCACGCTCCTACGCCACACATGCATTCACGAGCACTCCTGCCTACGCTCAGTAGCTCGCGCGCGCCGCTCGAATGACAGCCTCAGCGACAGCTGGCGCTACGCGGGGGTCCAAGGTGTCTGGAACGATCCGGTCCACGGACAGTGTGCCCTCGGACACCTCAGCGATTGCTTGCGCTGCCGCGAGCTTCATCTCGGTAGTGACAAACCGGGCTCCAGCATCCAGAACACCGCGAAAAATACCGGGCGATGCCAGCGTGTTGATGATCTGGTTCGGAGAGTCGCTGCCCCCAGTTCCCACTACCGCAGCGTGATGGGCAGCAAGGTGGGGCAAAATTTCGGGGACCGGATTAGATAGGGCGAATACGATCGCCTGGGGCGCCATTGTAGAGATCAGGGCTTCCGGAACGGTCGACGAGGACAGACCGATGAGCACGTCGGCATTGGATAGGGCCTCCACGAGGCCACCTTGCAGATCTCGAGGGTTGGTTCGTGCGGCCAACGCCGCTTTGGTCGGCGTTAAACCGCTTCGGCCAGTGAAGAGTGTTCCTTGCGAATCGAGCACCGTAATGTCATGGACGCCAGCCGCCAACAGGAGCTGCGCGGTTGCTATCCCCGCCGCTCCCGCGCCAAGGACGACGACACGATTCAATTCGACACGGCGATCAAGAACCCTGCAAGCACCGTGGAGCCCGGCAAGGACAGCCACTGCCGTGCCGTGTTGGTCATCGTGCATAACAGGGCAATCGAGTACCTCCTTGAGCCGCTTCTCCAATTCGAAGCAGTCGGGTGCAGCAACGTCTTCCAGGCATACCGCCCCAAATGACGGCCTGAGGCGGATCAGTACGTCGACTATGTCATCGATCTTCGGCGCGTCGAGGACAACAGGGATCGCGTTGAGCCCTGCCAAATGTTTGAACAGTGCAGACTTCCCCTCCATGACAGGCAGAGCGGCAACAGGCCCGACGTTTCCTAGACCTAACACCGCAGTTCCGTTGGTGACAACCGCGACGAGCCGGTTCGCCCAGGTGTAGTCCGCTGCCAATGAAGGGGTATCAGCAATGGCCCGACTCACCCTGGCGACTCCAGGTGTGTATGCCACAGAGAGAGAGTGCATGTCGTGGATTGGGATTGTGCCCGAAACGGAAAGTTGTCCCCCTTCATGAGTGGCGAATACTTCAGCGTCCGTTAGACGGTCGTGTGCCTGGTAGCCGGAAACAGTCATGAGACCCTCTGATGGTAAGCCGGGACGGATAGATGGCACGCCAAACCAACCCGGGCTTTATACGGGTACCACCCATTGGGGGCTACTTCTGGATGGAAGCAAGAACTTCCGCAAGTGCGGCCTCAAGTCGTTCGGCATGCTCGGCGTTCTCAGCCACGATGCAGTACTCGCCGAATTCACCAGATGTGCTGTTGTCTTCAACAGTCATGAGCACGCCTACACGAGTGGCGTGGTCGTATGCCAGACCGCTCGACGTCAAGGCTTTGACCATTGTGGCGGATGGCGGGAAAGTGCACCGACGCTGTTCGACCAGGACGCGCTCGGCAAGGAAGTTTCCGCCCACGATGTGTTCCCCGATGCTATAGGCGTGGGTGGAACCGCTGACGCGGCAGTTGAATTCGTTGACCAAGATGCCTTGATCCGACGTCACGATTGCGTCAACACTCACGACACCGCGGTAACCCATCGCATGGATCGGTTCACACATCCGCCGCGCGACCGCCAAGAAGACCTCAAAACCGGGGAGTTCAGCAGCCGGGGCCGGCCATACGTGGCCATTGAGTACCGGATCCATGCGCATCGCACCGTGGCCGGTAAGTTCGGTCCCTCCGTCGCTGATGTGGAGCTCGGCGCACAAAGGCAGCGAGTCGGGGAAGTAGCGCTCGAGGACGACCGGGCTACGGTTTAAGTCCGTGAGCCAATGCCACCGCTCGGCGAGATAATTCGCCAACGCGTTACGGTCGGCCGTGACGACGGTCCGCAGTGCTCCGATCGGATCAACGCCGGGCATGGGGCTGACTACCTCGTTACCGAAGCCCGCAACGTGAAAGTCCCGTTTGACGATGGCGGGATACCCGCGGGAAAGCAGTTCCTCCCACAAGAACTCGTTGGCTTCCTCTTGGCTTGAACAGACTTTCCCATGCGGTACGGGAACCCCCGTCCCGCCAGCCAGGGCGCGGAAAGTAGCCTTGCTGTTCAGAAGTCTGCCACCACCCTGATCCAGGAATGCGAAGCCAGGCGTCAGACCATCCAGTTTCAGTATCTTACTCAAAGCGACAACGGTACTGTCGAAGTGGAAGGGAAGCACCTCGCCCACATCGTGCTCCCTCACAGATTCCTGCAGCTGTGCTACGAACTGCGGGTCCATGAGACGGTCTCGGGAGAGGATTCCGTCACCGCATTTTCCAGAGGGAGGCACAATTATGTCAATCTCTTCACGGGCGATGCGAAGGGATCCAATAACGTAATCTATAAAGTGTTCGTCCGGCATCACGGGGAGTACTAGCACATCCCCTTCCTGGAGGCACCACGCCATTCTCTGAGCCTGATTTCCGACATATGTGCGATATTCAGGTGAGAGTATTTGCAGGTCGCCGACCATTTCCTCGGTCCGCTGATTGCTAATGATGAGTTTTGCCATGGATCAGCTCTTTCGGAAATAATGGAGCGCTGGCAGCGATCTTGGGCTTCGCGTTTCTGTCTACCGGCGATTGATCATCTTGTCCAGTGTCAGACTGCGCGTCCTACCGCCCAGGCCAGCTCCCGACGGCAAGCGTTCCCATCTGGCCTCATCACACCTGGCCCGCGTGCAGAGAAACTCATTCATGCAGTTCAAGGGGCCCACCCAACAGGTTGGGACTCGAGCAACGCGAACGAGCTTCACGCTCGGCTGGAACGGCCAAGCGCGAGCCTCCTCCCGAGTATCAACCTCTATGTCATTACATATTGGTCATATCTCCCGAAACGGTTAGCCATTATCGGCCCGGCTCGAATCGCACCGTTGCGCAATAGACTCATCTGGTGGATCATGGATTTGTGGGTAGTGACCACAGGTTCAAGAGAGAGTATAAAGTCGCCGCCGTCGTCTCAAGCACTGCGAGATGAGATCAAAGAATCTGGGTTGGATTGCGTTGAAGTTGTAGGCAGCGCAGTTGCGTGGCGTTGGTTTTGAATAATAGGGTTAATATCCAGCGCGGTCGCTCTCATTCACGAGTTTCGCCCTACTGGCATCGGTGCAAAACTTTGCTGGTCAGGCATGAACATGCAGAGCCAATCTGCGATCCGAGTCAGGTTGAAACTAGAGGATATTTAATGACATCGAAACAGTCCTCGGCTCTACTCATCGGCGCGGACCCATATCCGATTCTCGCCTGCCTGGAGGCGGGCATTAAACCCGTTGTGGTATATGCCCCAGGGTTGAATGACTGGGGTTATATACAGCTGCCGAGCGAGGTTGAAGCTGTATTCGCCGAGGATACGTCGAGTATCGAGAGCGTTCTCTGTAGCCTCCAGCGAGCAGGGCTTACAAATGGAGAATTCTCGTACATTTATACGTCAGACGAAATGGCACTACTTACCGCAGCAACGATTGCGAGGGTGTTGGACATCCCATCTGCTTTGACCCCTGACGTTGCAATCCGGTTTCGAGACAAGTGGCTACAGAAGAACATTGTGGCGAATGCAGGAATTGAAGTTGCAATGTCGCAAGTGATCGAGGATATATACACTCTGAATCCTGAAGAAATTGCGAATTTCGACAAGGCGGTTCTTAAGCCCATCATGGGTGCGGGTACTCATAAAACTTCCTTGACCGAGGGCCGCCGAGAGCTTATCGACATATGTGCAGAATATCGCCAGGCTGGAATATCGCAACGCACGTTCGTGCTTGAGGAATTTATAGCGGGCTCCGAATGGGTCGTAGACGGTGTCGTGTTCGACGGAGAGCTGCAGTTCTTTAGTGTGCGCTCCTATACGGAGCCGTGCCTGAGTGCCGTTTCTTCAAATGCGGCAGTGCAAGCGGAAGTATTCGATCCTGTTACTGATTCAGACATCTATAAGCGTGTGAGGCCCGTGGTAGAGGGGGCGCTCAGGTCCCTCGGCCTGAGTAGCGGCGTCTTCCACATGGAGCTTTTCTATCAGGAGCAGACCGGGAAGCTTGTGTTCGGCGAGTGTGCGGCCAGAGCTGGTGGGGGACTCACGCACGAAGTAATGAAATTCAAGTTCGGGGTGGACCTGAGTCTAGCTGCTGCTCGTTGCGCAATGGGAATCAACCCGCGGATCGATCCCTCAGTGCGATCGGAGGTGGTGGGCACAACGTTTCTGTCTAATCGGCCAGGTGTCCTGATCTCCTACCCGTCGCCGGAGGAAATTGGAGGATTGCCCGGCGTCGAACACTTTCGCCTAGAGCTTCCCTATGGATTCCGCATGGTGGATATCTTGGCGGGTACAACCGAGGGTGTAGGGCAGGTCATGCTGAGTGGGGGGACACGAGACGAGTTCCGTAGCCGTCGCAGTTTCGTTACCCAATGGTTCGATGAGCGCCTGGTGGTTGTGCCGGCTCAGGCGACAAATCAGGATCTACGGAAATGGCAGAATGCGCATTGGCCGGAATCTGTTTCGTTTTTTCAGCCGTATTCCAGCAGTTGAACTGGAAATGTGAGTGATGCGCGAGATATCTTCATTGGCTGAGGTTACGGTGGTTGAAAGTCGAGGCCGGTCTTGGCGATGAGGCCGTCCATGAGGCCGGTCCGGTACTGCATCCGATTGAACCGGGTCTTCACGAGAGCGGTGAGCTAGTCGAGTCTGTGTTTGGTGAGATTGGCCAGTGACCGTTTCAGATCCGACCAGACGCCCTCCACCGGGTTGAACTTGGGTGCGTAGGGCGGCAGCTGGTAGGCAGTCAGCCATAATCGGGCGTCGACACGCTGGCGTACGATGCGGCTGACGTGTGTTCAAGTTGCCCGAGATCAGAACGATCGGTCCGCCGAGCGGCCGGTGTGCGGCATCCAGCAGGCGGGCGTAGTCGGTCTCGGTGAAGCAATTTCGCCGGCCTTTGGCGGGTCAGCGGTCGAGCTGGATGCGGTAGACCAGCCGGAGCCGGTGGCCGGGCTTGGTCCAGATCCGCGCCGCCATGGACACGCGTTTGGTACCCGCGGCGGTGACCCGCACGACGGGTGTGTGGCCTCGTCGGCCCCAGGTGCGGCCTTTGGGCGGCCTCAGCTCCTGGCCAGCTTCGTCGCTGGGGAGGCCCGGGGCGCGGAGTCGGGACTGCTCCCGGCCCGTTTCCCCGGACCTCTCCAACGCGCCGTGCCTATTACTAGGGGGTCTCCATAGTCTTTGCCGTCAGATGGTTATCGGAGTACGGCGTTTTCTCCCCGACCAGGTATCCACGAACGTGGCCAACTGCGTGGTCGCTACAGGGCGAGGCCGGCCGATAGCCAGCCAGCCTCGTGACAGGGCGGACTGTCCAGGGTGGGGCGACACCCCATCACGCAGCGACGCCCCAAGGGCGCCATTGACTGGCCGTCCTGTCGCGCACCCTCAGAGATCGGGCGGCCCCGGCTCTCCGGCCTGCGCATGACCTTACTGAGGATGCCCCTCGCAGCGTGCCAGTGAAGGTGTCCTGATACTCGCCGAGCTCCGTCAGGAGACCAGCCTTCAAGAGCGCCTTCACCAGCGCCAGAACCCGCTTGTCCTTGATCCTCATCCGGGCCCGGTTCATCGGCACCATGTCGCAAACTTCCTCCCGTAGCACCGGTTGGACCGGCGCACCCGAGGTGCCGCCCCCGGTGCTAGGGGAGGAAGGCCCTCAGGGTTCCCGGCTCCAGGACGGAGCTTCATGGCGCTCGCCGGGGCGGCGTGATCCCATCGCCCCGGCCGAGCAGACCGTGCAGGTCCCCGGCCCGCCTCGGCCGGGGAGATCGTCTCCGGCCTGGCCGAGGCCCTCGCGGTCCTCCTCAAGCACCGGGAAATGCTGGAGACCCGGGTCGCCGCCCTGCTGGAGGCCCCCGTCATGTTGTCCGCGGTCCTGCAAAAGGGCCGCTGGCCTCCGGGCCCGGCATGGCTGTTCCCCCCTGTCTAAGGCATGACCTGGGGGGGTGTCACCGGGCCGGCAGGTGCCGTTGGAGACGCTGATGAGAAGTCCGACTACCGCCCGGCCGGGCGCAATGCCTGGCATCCCGCGGGCGGCAGGTCTGCATAACGTGGATGCGCGCGTACGGCGCCATCGCCCTGGCCAGCACCGCACGAGCCCTGGTCGGGAGGACGGGTTGTACGACATCGACGACGTGGGCGTCTTCCTCGGCCTGGACATCGGCAAGAGTGCCCATCACGGGCACGGGCTGACTCCGGCCGGCAAGAGGTCTTCGACAAGCAGCTGCCCCAACAGCGAGCCCAAGCTGCGGGCGGTTTTCGACAAGCTCGCGGCGAAGTTCGGCACCGTCCTGGTGATCGTGGACCAGCCCGCCTCCATCGGAGCTCTTCCGCTCACGGTCGCCCGGGACGCGGGCTGCAAGGTCGCCTACCTGCCCGGACTCACGATGCGCCGGATCGCTAACCTGTATCCGGGCGAGGCGAAGACCGACGCAAGGACGCCGCGGTGATCGCGGACGCCGCCCGCACGATGCCGCACACCCTGCGCCCGCTTCAGCTGACCGACGAGATCACCGCCGAGCTGACCATCCTGGTGGGCTTCGACCAAGATCTGGCGGCCGAGGCCACCCGAACCTCCAACCGGATACGCGGCCTGCTCACCCAGGTCCACCCCAGCCTGGAACGCGTGCTCGGGCCACGGCTGGCCCACTGGCTGCTGGAACGCTACGGTTCCCCGAAAGGCCGGTCGTCGCAGGCTCGTTGAGGTGATATGGCCCAAAGCCCCGCGCATGGCACAGCGGCTGATCGACGAGGTCTTCGACCAACGCCGGGCCGTGGAGGCCCAGATCCAGACCCTGCTGGAGGAGCACCCTCTTTCCGCAGTCCTGACCTCACCTCCGAGGGGCGCGGTCAGGACTGCCGCCACCTTGCTGTCACCGTCGGCGACGGCACCAGCTTCCCCACCGCCGCCCACCTGGCGTCCTACGCCGGCCTCGCCCCGACGACGAAGTCCTCGGGGACCTCGATCCACGGCGAACACGCACCCAGAGGCGGCAACCGGCAGCTCAAACGGGCGATGTTCCTGTCCCCGTTCGCTGCCCTGCATGCCCCCGCCTCCCACACGTACTACGACCGATGCCGGGCCCGCGGAAAGACCCACACACAGGCTATTCTCCGCCTAGCCCGCCACCGCATCAGTGTGCTGTTCGCGATGCTCCGCGACGGCACCTTCTACGAACCCAGAACCCCACGCCTCGCTTGACGAAGGACATAGAGGCCCCCCGCGAAGGTCCTGACCCCCCATGCCCTGGGTCGCGGTCATGAACGGTGCTCTCATCCCGTTCGGGAACCTCCATCCGGGGCCGCAGCGCGGTGACGGTGCCGCGTCCCCGGGTACCGGTGCGTTCAACCGAGATTTATGCGCAGTTGAACCAAGCGGGTGGACCGGCCAGCCGGGGTCGACCACGGACCGGAACAGAGGCTTCCGCGGCGCCGGACGACCGCCAGCGGATTCAAGGAGTCGTCGCAACACACGGTCGGTTCGATCAGGCGGCGAATAGTTTGTGCAGGCGCTCGGTTGGGGTCTCCCAGCCGAGCGTTCTGTGTGGGCGACGGTTAACCTGGTCGGCGACCGCGCGGAGATGTTCAGGAGTGTGGACGGACGGGTCCGTGCCCGTCGGGAAAGTACTGCCGGAGCAGACCGTTTGTGTTTCGTTCGAGCCGCGCTGCCAGGGCTTGCTGGGTCACAGAAGTAGACCGGAGTGTCGGCGGAGAGGGTGAACTCGTGGTGCCGGCCCATCTCGCTGCCTTGATCCCAGGTGAGCGACCGGGCCATGTCGCGGCAGTTGGATGTGCGATGACGTCCGTCCGACCGCTGGAGGCACGGTGGCTGAGCCTGTCCGGGTGCGCAGACTGACAGACCAGGAATGACGGCGGCTGCAGCAGATCGGGTCGTGTCCCGCGACGTGGTGTAGGGGATCAAGGGTTGCGCATCCCGGTACGAGGCTCCTGACGATCTCCGCAGAGGCATTCGCCCACGAGGCGCCCTGCTGAGGCCAGTTGAGCCCCCGGTCCGGCGAGACCGATGCCCTCGACCTGCGGATTCCGGCGCCTTGATCGGCTACACCACCCGGCGGGACGCCACCGCAGATCGCGCGCCGGGGCAGCACGAGTTCGGTGCGCTACCGGCGGGCGATGAAGCTGCTGGCCCCGGCCGGCGGGAACAGGGTGCCTGTGATCGCCCAGTTGGTGCAGGCCGACGAGGACACCGTCCGCGACGTCATCCACCGGTTCAACGAGATCGGCTTGGACTGCCTTGCCCCTCAGTGGGCGGGAGGCCGTCCCCGCCTGCTCAGCACTGACGACGAGGAGTTCGTCATCCAGACGGCCACCACCCGACCAGTTAGGTTCGGCTAGCCCTACACTCGCTGGTCACTGCGCAAACTCGTCGCCTACCTGCGGAGAGTCCACGGTCGCGTCATCCACATCAGCCGTGAGGCGTTACGCTGCCTGGTCGCCCACCCCGGCATCACCTTCCAGCGCACCAAGGCGTGGAAAGAGTTCCCCGGCTCCCGAGCGCGACGCCAAACTCGACCCGCATCGGCACGTTGACCGCTTCCCGGACGGCGTCTTTGCGTGGCAACCCTCTGGACGCCCTCGCTACTTCTCGGGTGCCGAATACGTACCGAAGAGCGACGCGCTTGCCGGCCAGTTTTCCTGCTGCCAGCGCCGCAACTCCGGGTACGTCGCGTGGGCCGGGACGACTACCAGGCGCGAGTCAAACCACTGGGTTACGAACTCACGTCGGTTGCGCACTTCTTCACGCGTGTGCCCACTCAGCATGACTTGCCCGACACTCTGGGTGGTGTCCTCTACCGAGTCACCCATCCGAAAGCCATACGGCAGGTCCAGCTTCACGTGCTCGACTCCTGGCAGGGCCCGGACTTCGGCAAGCGAGGGATGACCAACCAGGATACCCGGCCGGTTGGCTAGGAAGATGGTGCTGACGCTCCGAGGCCGGATGGACGGTTTGACCTGCGGATCGATTCCCTCCGCGCATCGGATAGCTGCCTCGCCCAGGTCAACACCGAACTTGAACTGCACCGATTCCGAGATCAGCCCGCCGCCGGTGCGGGCAGCACACTCACCAAACACGAGACGACCGCTTTCCTGCTGGTAGAAGAGCTCCATATGGAAGACGCCGCGCCGCAGGCCAAGCGACCGCAGTGCCGTTTCCACGACAGGCTGCGCCAGTGCAAAGGCGTGCGTATCCTCCGTCGGGTCGAAGCGCTCCAACTGAAGCACTCGATTCGCGTCTACTGCGGTTAGGCAGGGCTCCACATAAGCGCCTACGCTGAGGAATCGGAGTTCTCCGTCGAAAACCACACCGTCGACCATCCACTCGTCTCCTGGAGTGAACTCTTCCAGAACGAAAGTGCGTTGCGGCACTCCGCGGCGGCGATACGCCTCGCAGGTGGCGACAAGCTCTGCCTGCCCCCGGACGATCGAAGTGTTTTGGGTACCAGCGCCGGCGACAGGCTTGAGGACCGCCTTGTCGAACTCTGGAAGGTCGGACAGGTCCAGGTGGTGGATGTCCTCGATGACCCACGATCCGCCGACCTCGACGCCTGCCGCCGCAACAGTCCGTTTCTGTAGCCACTTATCCCGAAAGTTCAGGGCTACGTCCGCCTCTACGGCCGTCGGAAGGTTAAGGAGCTGGGCGAGCGCCGCAGCCGTGACTAGCGCCTCCTCATCCGAAGTCTGCAGGAAGCGGAACTGGCATTCGGTGGCGCCGGTGCGGTACAGGCTGGAGAGGATACTCTCTATGCTCGGTTGATCCTCGACGAAGATACCCACGGCTCCTTCTGGGAGCTGCATGTAGCCCCAATCATGAAGGTGCGGGCCGTGCACCACGTACGGCGCGATGCCGTTTCTGAGGCAGGCGCGTATTGCGTACGGATCCGTACCGATAAGTAGGGCCTTGGTTTCGTCTCGGGACATGATGTCTCCCTCTTTTGCAGTGGGGTGGCCGGCCGGATTTGAACGACCGCAGCCTAGTGTCTCGTGTTAGTTCGAGTCGTTATTGATGAGTTTCTTCACCTGGTCTGGACGAAGCCGGACCTTGGCGAAGATTTCGCTGACGGTGGCGGTCCAAGTGAAGGGTTCGCGTTCCCTTTCAAGGAGTTGATGTAGGCGCGGATTTGTTTGACCAGGACGTTGACACTTGCGAACGCGCCGCAGCGGATGGACTGCCGGGTGATGACGCCGAACGAGATCTCGATCTGGTTCAATCACGAGGACCTGACGGGGGTGAACTGGAAGTGGATGTGCCGTTCTTCGCCCGCCATGCCTTCATGCCTGGGGTGGCATGCGTAGAGAGATTGCCCAGGACGACATGGATTTCCTTCCCCGTATGCGGATTGACGGCCTTCATGAACGCCAGGAAGTTCGTGCCGTTCCGGTTCGGCCTGCACTCGCCCAGCACTCACCGGTCGTGACGTTCAGCGCGGCGAACAGGTTCCTGGTGCCGTGCGGCACATAGGTGACATTGGGTTTCACTAGATCGCTGACAGAACCAGATTCAGGGTTGTGACAGCAGTTCCGTTTAGCCCGCATAGTAGGACTCCGTTACTAATAGGCTGCGGCGGCTGGTGATCAGCGTGCGGCAGGTGCGAGCTCCGGCGGAGCCGCGTCTCGCGGTCATAGGAGACATTCGTCGAACATGCGCTCGCTCACCGGCCGTTAGGCTTTCAGTGCTTCACTACCTCCCTGATGGACCATCCCCGCTCCCGCAGCGAAGCGCTGAGCAACGGCGCCGACTTGGGCCACACCATCAACTGCACAAGCCCCGCCTGCTGCCCGGTGGCGTGCTCGATGCGTACGTCCTCGATGTTGATACCGGCCCGGTCCGCGTCGACGAAGATCCGGGCCAGCTGCCCGGGCTGGTCGTCGATAAGGACGGCGACGGTCTCGAACGTTGTCGAGGCCGAGCCGTGCTTGCCGGGCACCCGTACCTGCCCGGCGCTGCCCCGCCGCAACACTTCCTCGATCCCCGCGGCGCCCAGCCTGTGTTTGTCCTCGTCTGCGGACTGCAGCGCATGCAGCGCCCCCACGGTCTCGTCTAGGTCGGCGGCGAGTGCGGAAAGCAGCTCGGCGACCGGGCCTGGGTTGGCCGAGAGGATGTCGATCCACATCCGGGGGTTGGAGGCGGCGATCCGTGTGACATCCCGTATGCCCTGGCCGCAGAGACGTACCGCCGCCTCCTCAGCGTCCTCCAGGCGGGCCGCGACCATACTGGAGACGAGGCGCGGCATGTGTGAGACGAGGGCGACGGCACGGTCGTGGGCGTCCGCGTCCATGACGACCGGCACGGCCTGGCACAGCGCGACCAGCTCGAGCGCCAGGTTAAGCACCTCGGTGTCGGTGTCTCGGGTCGGGGTGAGCACCCAGGGCCGGCCCTCGAAGAGGTCGGCGGTCGCGGCCAGCGGGCCCGAGCGTTCGCGGCCGGACATGGGATGCGTACCGACGTAGGCGGTCAGGTCTATGCCGAGCGCCTCCAGCTCATGGTGCGGTCCGCCCTTCACGCTGGCCACGTCGATGTACCCGCGAGCCGCGCCGCGCTCCATCACCTCGGCGAGGGTCGCCGCTACATGCGCGGGCGGCACGGCGACCACGGCGAGGTCGACCCGGCCCTTGGGGGCGGCGTCCGTGCCGGCGCCGAGAGCGGCGGCTATGCGGGCCTGCTTGAGGTCGTGGTCGACCAGATGCACGGTGACACCGCGCGCCACGAGTGCCAGGGCTACGGAGGTACCGATCAGGCCGGTTCCGTAGACGGCGGCGGTTCTCACAGGGCTCCTAGCTGCGTATGGACGTTTAAGTCTGGACTTGCGTCGCTTTAGACGCGACATCGGCGTCGGAGCGCGGTCACACCAGCGATCAGCTCGCAGTTCTGGTGTGAGCAAGAAGCAGAACGAAAACGTCAGGTTGGGTAGCGTGGCTAAATGATTAGAAGGTGAAACTTTCAGTCGGCAGGCCGACCCGATTCATCTGTCTGTGTCCTACTCTTGTAACTCACAGTCAGCCTGGCCAGTACCGGCAGATGGTCCGAGGCTGCCGGATCGTCTGTGACGAGACCGATTTTGACTGGCGTCACCCTCCTGCCCGCGAAGATGTAGTCAATGCACTGCTTTGGCGCGTCGGACGGGAAGGTCGCAATCTCTTGGCCCTCGAAAGCCGTCCAGGAATCGGTGAATCCGTCCTTGATCGTGCTGATCTCCAGGGATTTCGAGGAAGCGTTGAAGTCGCCGAGCAAGATTGCCGGATCGGTGTCTCCGATCAGCTCGACAATCTCCTTCGCCTGCTGAAGCCTGTCGCTCTCCGAGAACAGCTCAAGGTGTGTGTTGAAGACCTGCAGCAGAAGTCCGTGCACGTCGATCTCGGCATGCAGCAGGCCTCTCTGCTCCTCGCTCGGAGAGCAGAACAGATGCGTATTAACCCAGCGGGTGATCGGATGAAGGGACAGTATTGCCGTGCCGTACTGGACCCTCGGCCTTCCGGGAGCGGGCGGATCCAGGTCGATGTTCGCCCCATAGGCCAGGTGGTAGCCGAGTAGCCGCGCCAACTCAGTTGCCTGGTCTGCCCAGTCACTACGCTCTCCGAAGTGACGGTCTACCTCCTGAAGCCCAACAATCTCGGCGCCGCTAACCTGGATTACGCGGGCGATCCGTTCTAGGTCTAGAACGCCGTCGAGGCCATCGCCGTGACGGATGTTGAATGACAGGACGTCGATGGTTGATTTGAAGGGATTCGAATTGCGATTCACCTTACCTCCAATGCCGATAGATCGAGGTATTCGGCGTCTCGTTTGCCGAGATGAATTGGACGCGATCGGTGAGGTTCTTACTCAAGACGCTACCTTCACGGCCATCTGTTCAGTGAAAAGCTCGGCGATTCGGTCAAGACCCTCATCGATCGCCTCGGCGGTAAGCGAACTAACCGACAGCCGGAGAGTTTTGGTCCCTCCCGCGCCGCTGTAGAAGTGACTCATTGGGGTCCACAGGACGCCGTGCTCACGCGCTGAGTGTTCCAGCAGTGCGTCGTCGACCGTAAACGGGACGGTCACGCAGACAAAGAAGCCGCCGGCAGGCGCGCTCCAGCTGATGCCGGGATGCTGGCCGAAGCGGCTGTGAAGTCCGGTCAGGAGTCGGTTGAGGCTGTCGCGGTAGATCCCGCGCTCCCGGGTGTTGGCCTGTTCTAGGCTGAAGTCGTTCTCCAGCAGGGCACCGCCCACAATGGCCTGAGCGATTGGTGAGGTATTCACAGTCACCATGCTCTTGATCTTGGAGAGCTGGTCGGCGAACAGCCCGACTTCCCCATCGGCCGTGGCGACGCGCTGGTCGGCCACGACGTAGCCGACTCGGGCGCCGGGTAGCACCGTCTTGGCGAAGGAGCCGAGGTAGACCACACGGCGGCCGCTGTCCAGAGCCTTGAGCGTGGGGGGTGTCCCCTGGCCGCTGTGAAACAGACCGTATGGGTTGTCTTCCAAGAGCAGGATGTTCTCCTGCTCTGCCAGTGCGAGGAGTTCGTGCCGCTGGGCGAGATTGAGACTGAGGCCCGAGGGGTTTGCATAGTCGGGCATCACGTAGCAGGCCCGAGGGCGCAGGCCCTGCTGCCGGGCTTTCCGGATCTGCGCCACTAGGTTGTCCAAGTCGATGCCCGTCGGCCCGGAGATGACTGGCAGGACGGGCAGGTCGACCAGTCGTGCAGCCCCGGTGAGACCCACGTACATCGGTGAGACCGACAGCAAGACATCACGCTCATCCGCCCGTAGCGCGCGTAGGACCAAGAACATTGCCTCCTGGCAGCCGACAGTGACCACCACGGCTTCCGGGTCGGCCTCGATGCCGCTGTCGCGGGCCAGGTTCTGGGCGATCAGATCGTGGACGATGCCCTTGGTTCGACCGTACTGGCACAGGGTGCGGCGCACCTCCTCCTCCGGCAGCCCTCGCTCCTCGGTGAGGTGGCGGCTGAAGGTGCGCAGCCAACTGTGCACCACCTCCGGGTCGAAGAAGCGCTCGGTGGGGCGTCCAGCGGCGAAAGAGAGCGCCCCTGGGAAACGCGAGGCCACCTCGTTGAGGAGGTTCATCGAGGTGAGGGCAGGGTCCTCCAGTGAGCCATGCAACTCGGCGGTCACCAGGTCTACTGGGGGCACTTCAGACATACGGTCACAGCCTTTCAGTACGAAGTCGAGTCGCCGCCGCGGGATCGCCGCAACCGGCCAGCGTCATAGCCTCGGCCAGCTCGGTGCGCAGCAGACCGAGTACCTCAGCGACCCCGGTTTCGCCGCCAGCGGCCAGGCCCCACAAGACGGGGCGGCCAAGCAGCACGCCGCGGGCTCCGAGGGCAAGCGCCTTGAGTACGTCGGTGCCGTTGCGGACCCCGCTGTCCAGCAGAACCTCGCATTCCCCGGACGCGGCCACCACCCCCGGCAGGGCGCGCAGACTGGGCTGGACGCCGTCCAGTTGGCGACCTCCGTGGCTGGAGACCACGATTGAGTCGACGCCGAGGTCAGCCGCCATGCGGGCGTCGCGTGGGTCGAGGACGCCTTTAACCACAAGGGGGAGCGAGGTCCGACGGCGGAGCCGTTCGAGATCCGTCCAGGACAGGCCAGGGGCGAATGCGGCTGCGGTGTGTACTGCGAGTGCCGAGGCACCGTCGACTCGGCGCTGGACCTGGCCGCCGGGGCCGCTATCGAGGTTGACGGCGCGGATGTGCTCGGGCAGAGCGAAACTGTTGCGAATATCGCGCTGTCGGCGGGCCATTAGCGGCACGTCCACGGTGACCATCAGCGCCCGACAGCCCACCGTTTCGGCCCGGTCGACCAGTTCGTCGTTCTTCGCCTGGTCGCGCAGGCAGTAGAGCTGGAACCAGGTGTCGGCGCCAATAGCGGCGATGTCCTCCAAGCGGTGGCTGCTGAGCGTGCTGACAATGTAGGGGACGCCACTTGTCCGGGCAGCACGGGCTGCGGCGAGTTCGCCCTCGTCGTGCAGCAGACGCTGGTAAGCCATAGGCGCAATGGCGACGGGCATCGCCGCTGTGGTTCCTGCCAGCTGTACGGTGGTGTCCGCGGCGGTGACGCCAGTCAGTACCCGGGGGACTAAGGCAAGTTCGGCGAAGGCGGCCCGGTTGGCGGCGAGCGTGGACTCGGTGCCGCTGCCGCCGTCGACGAAATCCCACACACCAGGGTCGAGTGCGGTCCGGGCCGTGGCACGGACGTCCTCCAGGCTCACCGCGGCTGCGGCGGGGCGGTCGTCTGTGGCTGTCACCCTAGCGGCTCCGCTTCCACCGCTTCGTACAGCGCCTTGATGTTGCCGCTGCCGAACGTGGTCGCCCCGGAGCGTTCGATGACCTCGAAGAACAGCGTCCGCTTCGGGTGTATCGAGCGGGTGAAGATTTGGAAGAGCTGGCCGTCGTAGTCCTCGTCGGCGAGGATGTTCAGGGCGCCGAGCGACTGGGTGGAGTGTCGAACCAGCCGCAGGCGGTCTCCGAGCATCCGGTAGTAGGCAGGCGGGGTAGTCAGGAACTCCACCCCCCGCTCGCTCATCGTGCCGACGGACCGTACTACGTCCTCGGTGCGGAATGCGATGTGCTGAACGCCGGAGCCGCCGTGGTTCTTGATGAAGTGATCGATCTGGCCCGGCTCGCGGCTGGTGTCGGGCTCGATGAGGGTCAGCGTGACGGTGCCGGTCGAGGACTGCACCACCTCTGAGTCCATTGCCTGTGCGCCGACGGCGATCTTCTCGGTGAAGGTATTCCGGAAGCCCAGGACCTCCTCGTAGAACTTGACAGTGGCTCGAAGCAGTTCGGCTTCGACGCACACCGCGAAGTGGTCGATCTCGAGCAGGCCGGTATCCACCTCTGGCTCAGATTGGCGCGCTAGGGTGAAGCCGGGGAGTTGTCGGCTGTCGATGTCCTCGCTGCGTTGGACGAAGGTGTGCCGGACGTCGCCGACGCCGGCGATGCTCGCCGTAATCACGCCCTCAGCCTCAGTGACCTCTGTCACCGGACGGGCACCGCGTCGGACGGCCTCATTGAAAGCGGCCGCCGCGTCGGGCACTGCCAAGGCGATATCGGTGACACCATCACCGTGCTGCCGGGTGTAGCTGGCTGCGGGGTGGTCCTCTGCGCGGGCCTGAGTGATGACGAGACGTATTCCGTCACGGCCGACGGCGGCGGAGGTCGCCTCTCCCGGCTGGTCGGAGGTCCCGTACGTCGCGAACCCATAGTTAAGGGCGAAGTGACGTACGGTGGCGTCGAGATCTTCTACATACAGCTCGACGTGGTCGATCGACAAGTCATGCAGGGCGCTCTTTTCATCTACAGGCACGGTGCTGATCTCCTGAACTTGGTGGCCTGTTGGGCAATTGCCGGGGCTGCGGGCGCTACCAGGGTTCGAGGCCGGTCAGCCTGCGCCTAGGGGGTCATCGCCGCAGTCTGCAGTTCGTTGTATTGCTGGCCGGCCGGGCGGTCGCCGGAACCCCAGGGCTGGTCGTCCCTCGCATAGCGGAAGAACTGGGCCACCCGTGCTTCGGGCCGTCTGTTGTGCGCGGCAGCGTGCGGCATCAAGTGGTGGGTCAGCACGAAGTCGCCATCCGCGCCCGTCACTCGATGGTCTTGAGGTGTGGGATGTTCCGCCATTCGTCGTGCAGTTGCCGTCCGCGTGGGCAGCCCGGGACTCCTCTTCGACGATGCAATGGCCGCCGGGCACGACATGGATCCCGCCACCGCCCGGCGCCACATCCGTGAAGTAGTAGCAACCTACGAGCTCTATCTCCTCAGGAGTGAGGAGGAACCCATCCTCCCTGTGCAGGTCCTGGCTGAGGTCGCTCTCGTGCGGGGTGTCATGGCGCATAGTGATGGCGAGCGAGCCATCCCGCACGAGCAGCCGGTGGTGGCACAGCAGCTGCGCCTCCACTTGATAGAGCCGCTCGTTCTGAGAAAGCGGAACGAACTCAGGTCCGTCTAAGGACTGGTTACCGGGCGTGTTGAAGGGGTTTGACGGGCCGTCATACACTTTCCATTGGTCGAGAATACGCAGATCACGTGGGAACACGTCGAGAATAAAGCCTGCGAAGTGTCGATCTTCCTGCTTCGTCAGGACTCCGCGGACCAGCAAGTAGCCGCCCCGTCAGAAGGTGTCGACTTTTCGAACGGCATCGGTCCCGATTGGTGGTCGTCATGGTTGCTCCGATGATGTATGGATTCCACGTGGGCAGGTTGGGCGCGTTCAGTGACTGACCTGTTGAGGCGGTGCTGTGGGGTGGCGCCACTAGGGGACGGACCGGCGCAGTTCCTGGGCCAGGGTCCGCAAGGTGGTCATACCGCTGACGAGGGAGAAGCTGGGTGGGAGGTACTCACGCCGCCGCAGTAGGTCAGCAAACTCCGGGTAGTTCGCTAGCTGCCCGCCCGCACGCACGTAGCAGAGGTCGAGGTTTGGCTCCGGTATGAGCCCTGACTCTGCTAGGACGCTTTCGACAGTAACCTCCTCAGCGGTGACCGCGGGCCGACGAATAGTTGTGTGGTACTCGGTGGGCGCGGCGCCGATGATCTCGAATCGGTCCGGGATAGCTAGGAGCTCACCGGTCTCTACGGCCCTGAGCAATTCATCCCGGAGGGCGAGTGGAACCAGCGTGATCCCGTCAGCCCCTGCGACCCGGGCGGTCAGCCTGGCAATACCTGACTGGGCATCAGGGCTAATGGTCAGCTCGGCCTTCTCTACACCGTTCAGGGTGAGCAGCCGGTCTTCGATGGCCCGAAGGTCGACCCACTGTCCGTTGACCCGCTGCTCGTGAGGTGCGCGTGGCAGCCGGATCAGCCCCACCTCCGCCGCAATGTTGTCGGCAGTGCAGTTCTGGCCCCCTGCGACCCGTGCCAGGACGAGCTCGATGCCGTGCAGCAGCGCCGCGCACTGCTCGGGCGCCAGCACCTGAGAGTCGCCATGGATTGACAGCCGGGCGGTTCGCGGGTCGGACCAGCGTACCGACAGGCTGGCTCCGTACTCGTAAGAGAGCTCGTCCGTAACTGACCAGGTGATCTCAGCGTCAGTCCCGCTTGAGGGGCCTTGCTCGGACTCGAGCAGTACCGCCCAACCTTGCGGTGGTGGAATAAAGTTGAAGGCCAGATCGGTGGATAGACAGACACCCCGACGATGCTGGGCTAGGACCCTTTCACTAATCAGGTCGAAGGGGTCGTACCGTCCGTAGGTAGGATGCCCCATGGCGAGCGCCTGCTGGACGTCGGCGGAGGCTGCAAGCAGGCCCTGGTCCTGGCGCGGAAGAGTTAGCGGGGCACGTTGCGCGGTGGAACACAGCACGCGGCGGAGCTCGGCGTTATGCCGGTTGTCCAGGGACACGTTGATTGAGCAGGCGTCGGACGCGGCGCGCCAGCAGAGTAGTTGGGTAAACGCCGCCAGGATCACTGCCGAGGGCAGCAGTCCGGTGCCGGACATCACGCGTGCGAAGACGCTGTCCGCGCCACGCAGTGTGAGCGTACTCCGGTAGTAGCGGCCCTCGTTTGTACCGCTGGACGGGCTGTGGCGGTGCATCCGTGCCGGCGCCGCTGAGAAGTGTTCTCGCAGGTACTCGAGTGCTTGGTGGCGCTCGGCGTCCCCGTGTGGTCCGGACTCGCGCTGAGCCATCTCGGTTGGCTGGATCCCCCGCTGCCCGTTCAGGACGTCGGCCGCCGGATCACGCTGCCGACCAGCCAGGATGTCATCAATCGCCTGGTCCACCACGCTGTGGAATCCGGCATCCATGGCCACGTTGTCGGCGACCACGGCAAGCCAGCGCTGATCCTCCTCCTGCAGCAGATGGAACTGCACCAGGAAGCTGCCTATTCGCCCGTGCTCCTGACCCCTGAACTTCTTTACCAGGCAGGCCACGCACTGCTGAGGAGTGGTGTCAGGCTCGACGTCGACTTTCTGTACCGGTTGGCCCGAGCTGTGCACCTGCTGCTGCAGTTCGCCGTCTACGACAGCGAGAGAGGTGCGTAGAATCTCGAAGCGCTCCTCCAGCGCGTGCACCAGCCGTTGGGCAGCGGACTCGTCAGTCGCCAGCGGGAGCGGCCGGAGCCCTTCGGCTAGTCCCTTTTCGAGGTACCACTGGAACTTCTGCGCCCTGGTCATAGATCCGGTCACTGCTACGCTAACGCTCACCTGGCACTCCTCGCCTTGATCGGATCTGTGAGTGGATTGCCTTCCGGGCAATTCACTCGCTCGCTGACCAGGGCGGACAGTTGACGGATCGTCGGGAATTTGAGGATGTCCCGCACCGTGACCGGAACAGCCGCCCTCTGCGTCGTCGCAGCGGCCATCTGTACGGCCGAGATGGAGTCGCCGCCGATCTCAAAGAAGCTGTCATCGATCCCGACCTCAGCCAGCCCAAGCGTCGTCCCCCACATGAGGGCGAGCGCTGCCTCCAGCTCGCTGCGGGGGTTCACCACGGCCTCTTGTGTGAGGCCACGCTCCTCGGCGGGTGCCGGCAGCTTCGACAGGTCCAGCTTAAGGTTGGCGGTGAGGGGGATGGCTGAGATTACTGTGATGGAGGCGGGGTGATGATGCCGCGGAAGCGCCTCAACGATCAGCTGGCGCAGCTCAGTCACCAGCCTCCGGGCCTCCACGTGATTGGAGCCTTCCCGGGCGGAGTCACCGGCAGAGTCGACCGAAACATGCGATGCGACGACATAGGCGTCCAGGCGCTTGTCACCTGACCCGTCCTCCCGGGCTACCACCACCGCATCGTTCACCATGGGGTGCTTGATGAGTGCGGCCTCGATCTCGCCCGGTTCGATCCGGTAGCCGCGGACTTTGACCTGGCGGTCGGAGCGACCTAGGAACCGAATGGCCCCGTCGGGACGGCACAGGACGAGGTCACCGCTCCGGTAGAGCAGGGTGCCAGGGGTGCCATGGGTGTCTGGGACGAAGCGCTCGGCAGTGAGCTCGGGGCGGTTCAGGTATCCGCGCGTCATGCCCCTTCCACCGATGAACAGTTCACCCGGTTGGCCCTCAGCTACCTGCTCTCCGTCCGGCCCCAGCACCCGGACGTGGACGCGGGCGATTGGCCCGCCAATTGGGGTCGTCGACTCTCCCTGAGCGTCCGCTCGAACGTCCTGGAAGGTGGCGAAGCCAGTCGTCTCGGTTGGCCCGTATAGGTGTATCAGCCGCCCCGCGAAGGACTCTTTGGCAGTTTCAACCAGCTGCGCGCGGATGGAGTCCCCGCCGAACAGCAGCGTGTGGACGCCAGCAAGTGACTCGAAGTGCTTGTGATCCAGTAGCCGGAACACTGGGCTGGTCAGATGCAGGATGGAAACGGCATCCTGCCGAACTTGGTCGCACAAGTTGGATAGATCGATGCCATCGAACGTGTAGACGACGCAGGCCGCTCCGTTGACCAGCGGCCCCCAGATTTCGAAGGTGGAGGCGTCGAAGGACAGCGTGGCCAGCGCAGCGACTCGGTCCTCTGGCGTAATCGACACGTAGGTCTGTTCGGTAACCAGGTTCACTACGCCTTCGTGCGGGACAAGCACGCCCTTGGGCGTCCCCGTGGACCCGGACGTGTAAATGACATAGGCGAGATCTGACACGCCGATGGTGGGTGGATTTTCAGTGGGGTATGTCGAGTCTTCATCGAGCAGAACAATGGCCGCCTCGTGATCCGGGAGCGAGGCGACCAGCCGACTCTGAGTGACCATCACGGGGACAGCGCTGTCCCGCAGCATGAACTCCAGTCGCTCCGCAGGATATCCGGGATCAAATGGGACGTATGCGCCGCCAGCCTTCAGAATGCCTAGCAGTCCGACGATCATCCTGGCTGATCGCTCGACACAGATCCCCACCAGCGTATTGGGCCCGACGCCCAGCTCTTGAAGGCGCCAGGCCAGCCGGTTCGCTTGAGCGTTCAATGCACCGTATGTCAGCGTCTCGTCGGCTGTAACCACAGCCGTCTTGTCCGGATACAGCTCCGCGCAGGACTCGTATAGGGCGTGCAGGGTGGTTGCCGGCCCGGCCCCGGCAGGCCCGTCGTTTTGCTGAATCACTGGCTGATCCGTCCTCTCGCGCAGCGACCGGATCGGTCGACAGGGCACCACAGAATCTGTGCCGATGAGTCTTGGCTGATTGCCGAAGGCCGGTCCGATATTCCCCCAACAAGGTTTCGGACATGGCGCTCGGGACCGTCCGATGCCACCCGAAACTATCGAATCTGTGAGTGCAAGTAGGCATCGGCGGAATTTTCACGTCCCCGCAGCCGGACACCCGGCGCCAGAACCTCCAGAAAACTAAACAATCAAGCAGCATTTCGCAACAGTCTCCGATGGACGCTTGCAATGATGCTCTTTGGGTGACCTGCCCCTGATTACCGTTATGTCCAAAAGTTGGAAGCGTCTGCACATTCCGGATATAATTACCGTTCTATGTCAAATACAACGCTCAACTTGCTGCAGTCAAGAGCCTGGTCGGCCGACCCATAGGCTGAATTTGGGATCTGCGGTTGCGAACCGGGTGGAACCGGTGCATACCGTCTCAGCGCAGTTGCGGCGTCAAATACGTCATTGCATAAGTGACCCCGATCATGAATTATGGCTCGCGTGCTGCGTCTCGCTGCAGCTTGCAATTGCTGAGTGCGTGAGCTTCACGGTCTGGGGCATCTCAACGTAAAGGAAGTGTAAAAGAAGTGCTATCGCGCAGAGTCAGCCCGCGGACCTAATCATCGGGATAGCGGATGAGGCAGATGCTGTTCGTCACGGACACCACGAGTATGGAGAGCGTGCTCTACGGTCTGCATCGGGTTGCTACCACCGAACGGAGTCTGAATGGCATCTACGCCGTCGACGAATACATGCGGGCTGCAGTGGTGACGCTCGGAAGCGTCCTGCCGCGAGGGATGGATCGCTGCGTACCGGCGTTCCGTCCTGCCCTACCGAATAGTCATTCGGGAAGTGTTCTCGCTGGGTGACGAGTGGAGCGCTGGCGCAGCCGTCCGCAAGCTCGGCCGCCGGAACGCTGTGAACTCTCGGTCTGCAGCACGTCCCAGTCCGCGTGGGGTCTTCTGCGGCTGAGGTGAACCTACCTCGGGCTCCACGAGCGCCGTGCTCACCTGTGAACCGGACGTGCCTCTTCGACTCAATTTCCCTACCTCGTTTCGAAGGACCACCATGCAACGCCGCAACAGCCGAATCCGCTCTTTCCACCAGCTCACGACCGATGCCTTACCAGCGCAGGCGCCTGTCGTCACGCTCTTTAGCGGTGGGCTCGACAGCAGCTACCTCCTGCTGCGGCTGGTGAAAGCCGGGCTCCGGGACATCCACGCTCTGAGTGTGGACCTCGGCGAGGACGAGACCAGCGAACAGAAGCAGGAGATCGCAGACGAGCTCGGCGTCCAGCTGCACATCGTGGACGGCCGGGAAATCTTCGCCAACGACTTCGTGCGGGCCGCCATCGTCAGTCAGGCGGTGTACCTGGGTACCCACCCGGTGAGTTCCACCCTGAGCCGTCCGCTGATCGCACAGTTCGCGCTCGAGCTGGCACAGCGACTCAACGCGGTAGCCGTCCTACATACCGCGAACCGGTCGCAGAACACCCTGCGTCGGCTCAACGGCGCGCTGGAACTTCTCAACTTTGACGGCGCTTACGGCAGCCCATATGACCTCGAACCGGTGGACCGCCAGGTCAAAATACAGGAGCTGAAGGAGTTCGGGCTGGCTCAGATGAGCGAACGGGTAGTCAGCGGTGACTCGAATCTCTGGTGCCGCGAGTTCGAATCCGGCATCCTCGATGACCCCGAGGAGCACGCGGTGCCAGAGCATTTGTTCCGCTGGAGCGCCCGACGGCCAGAAGCTGCCCAAGACAGCGTCGATCTGCGGTTCGAGAGCGGCATCCCTGTGGCCATCGACGGTGTCCGGTTGCCGATGGTGCGGCTGATCGAAGAGCTGAACCAGCGGGCCGGCGCCTTCGGCCTTGGCCGGTACAGTGGTCTGGAGCACCTCAGTGGCGGCCAGAAAGTCCTGGAGATCCGTGAGATGCCAGCCGCCTGGCTCCTTCTCCGCAGCTACCGGCACTTGGAGTCGGCGGTGCTCTCAGCCGAGACTATTCGTGAGAAGATGCACCTGGAACAGCTTTGGGTGCGGGAAGCGCTGGAGGGCCGCTGGTTCGGCGAACTGCGTTTGGCCACCCAGTCGTTCATGGACTTCTGTGCCGGCCCGGTGACCGGGATCATCCGCTGGAGGCTCACTCCGGGAGGCGCTGAAAGTCGCTCCTTCGAGGCAGATAGGCCGGTCTACCTCCGTGACAGGGAAGCTTGGGAGCATCTGTCGGTTCAGTCGGAGCTCTCCGCCGTAACGGATGCCTGATGGAGCGTCAATTTCATGTCAGCGGTGTCCCGTTGGCCTGCCGACGCACCGGCAGGCCAACAGCGAGAGGGCGAAGGCTGTTACCCAGCGAGGGTGTTGAGGAGGTCCCAGGCCATCAGCCCGGCGCCCAGGCAGCCCGCCTTTCCCCCGAGCAGCGCTGGCACGATGTCCGGGAGTTGCTGGAACGTGAGACGGCTCTGGACGGCGGTGCGCAGCGGTGTAAACAGTGTCTCCCCTGCCTCGGCCAGCCCGCCCCCTATGATCACGGTGCGCGGGTTGAGCAGGGTGATGGCAGTGACCAATCCGTCAGCGAGCGCGGTAACGGCGTCCTCCCAGACTGCACTGGCACGGTCGTCACGCGCTTCGAGCGCCCTTACGCAGTCCCTCGCGTCTGGCCCGCCCGAAACGGCGGCCCAGGCTCGCCCTACGGCCGAGGCCGATGCGTACTGCTCCAGGCACCCTTGCTGACCGCAGGCGCACTGGAGTCCCCCCTCCCTTATCACGATATGGCCGATCTCGCCAGCGAGACCGCCTGCTCCGGCCTCAATGTGGTCACCAAGGCCGATTGCGCCGGAAATGCCGGTGCCGAGAGCCAGGAACAGGAACCGGTCGATGCCTTGACCCGCACCAATCCGGCGCTCGGCGAGCCCACCCGTGCGGACGTCGTGTCCGAGGGCGACCGGTATGCCGCCTAGGCGCTCGACGAGCAGCGACCTTAGAGGGACGTCACGCCAGCCAAGGTTAGCCGCGTACACCGCGGTACCGGTACCGACGTCAATGATGCCGGGTACGGCTACGCCAGCTGCTGAAGCGGCCTCGCCGAAACGGCGTTCGCCATGGGCACGCAATTCGGCGGCGAATTCGAGGATCGATTCCATGACGACTTTGGGGCCGAGTTCACGAATGGTGTCTCGCTGGTCCTCGCACAGCAACTCGCCGTTAATTCCGACCAGTGCGGCCTTTAGTCTGGTGCCGCCCACATCGAGGGCTATGACATGTTTCACGCGAGTCAGCGTGACATATTGTTGACCGGCTGGCAAATGCACAGTTGCACTGGGCTGGTAGGGCTCGTTTGACGCCTCTGTCCATATATTCGCACCAAAAGAGGGGGAGTCTCTTGTGATTCTGACAGGACCTGAAATTATCGATTCAGCCCGCGATGGAAGGATCTCTGTAGCGCCGTTCAATCGAGATCAAGTAAATCCGAACAGTTACAACGTTTGCCTCGGGGAGACGCTCGTCACCTATACGAGTCCCATCATTGATGCATATCAGCCGAACCCGACGGAGGCCATTAAAATGGACTCCGATGGCTTTGTGCTGCAGCCTGGGGAACTGTATCTGGGGCATACGGTGGAGGAAGTCGGCTCCGATGTCTTCGTGCCCCTGCTCTTCGGCCGCTCCTCGGTCGGCCGGCTCGGGCTTTTCGTGGAAATCACCGCGCCAATCGGCGACATAGGCTTCCACGGTCAGTGGACACTGATGCTGTCGCCTATCCGGCCGTTGCGCGTGTACCCAGGTATGAGGATTGGCCAGATCATGTTTTTCGATACATTGGGCGAGATTCAACCTTATTCCGGAAAGTACCAGGGTGCGGTCGGACCTCAGGAATCGCGTTACTGGCAGGACAAGTTGGGGCAGCTGTGATCCTCACACGGGCGGAAATCGCCAAGGCGGTTGAGAGCGGGGACATTGCGATCGAGCCGTTTGACCCTCGCCGACTTTCGCCGAATGCCTACGACTGGCGGCTCGGCGAGACCATTCGTGTCTGCGACTCCGATCTTGACGCGGCGGGTTCCTCTGAATTCATCGAGCACACCCTCCCTCCGGAGGGCATGGTAATCGTACCGGGAAAGCTCTATCTTGGAGTCACGTATGAGCGCACCCACTCCGAACGATTCGCGCAGATGATAAATGGCGACCGCACCGTGGGCGCGCTCGGTGTTTGGGTGCATGTTTCGGCACCGCTCGGACATGTCGGCCACGCCATCAGGTGGACCCTTGAAATTCAAGTCGCCCGCCCGGTGCGGATCTACCCAGGAATGACCTTTGGGAAGATTATATTTCTGAAGACGCGGGGCGCAGCGGCCAGTTACCAGGACATGGGCCAGAAATATACCCGAACGAGCGGCATCGACACATCGCGTCTACACGAGGAGCTCATGTGAAGATCCTCACTGGAATTGACCTTCCGCCGGGCAGCCCCGGTGGCAGCGTGGAGCTATTGCACGATCTTTACGGCGCGCCAGACCCGCTTGTCCGAGCAGATGTGTTCATGCTCGCCCGCGAGAACGTGGAGCCAAGTTACGCAAGGAGCTCGCCGGCGCTGCTCCCAGTGAAAGGCAAGGCGGTATCAGGGACCGAATTCTGGGCCTACGTTGACCGGCTCGGCGCTGCCGTTCGGGACCGATTCGCCACCACCGACTACGACGTATTGCACCTTCAGCACCTGACCTTTGGGGCAACGGCTGCCTTGCAGCGAGTCTGTCCGGACCAGCCGAGGATCGCGCTGGTTCATGGCACTGACTTGCTCTTCGCTGCAGACCACCCGACTCAGACCGACGTGCTCCGAGAGACCGCAGCGTCGGCTGACGCGATAGTTGTGCCTACCAGGGCAATGGCGGACCGGCTGCAGCAACTCACCCTAGACTCCTCGGATCGAATCGTGCACATCCCCTGGGGCGTGCCCGATCAGCTGCTCAATGGACAGCTCGGTCAGCCACACCTGCATGCCGACCGCCAACCGGGCGAGCTGCGGGTGCTCTACGCTGGTCGGTTGACGGCCGAGAAGGCCACCTCCCATCTCATCTCAGCAGTGGCCGGACTCGACGGGGTCGAGCTCTCGGTGGCGGCACCCCGCGCGGAGTTTGCCGCGCTGGCTGCGCGGTCCGACCTGTCGAAAACGCGATACCGCGGTTGGCTTTCCCGGGCGGAGCTCTGGGGCGAGTTCAGCCAGCACGACCTGCTAATCGTCCCCTCGCTCAAGCTGGAGGCGTTCGGGCTGGTGACTATTGAGGCGCAGGCTTGCGGCCTGCCGGTCGCCTACCAACCCGTGCCGGGCCTAACGGAAGTGCTCGGCGACTCGGCCCTCCCGATCGACTTCAGGGATCTCGGAACACTCGCCGTCCGCCTCAAAGAACTCGCCGGTTCACTGGGTCAGCTCGACGACCTAGCCGCTGCAGGCCTGGTCAATAGCAGGCGCTTCCCGCTATCTCGGACAGCCCGTGAGCTTGTCAACTTGTCCCACCACGTCCTGAGATGACATCTGTTGGAGCCGACTATGAGTGACAGCCTGCCACAAGGCGACTGCGTATTCTGCGCCATTGTCCAGAGAGTTCAGCCCGCCGCCATCGTCTACGAGGATGACCTGACAGTCGCGTTCCTCGATATCACCGCAGTCATGGACGGTCACACCCTGGTCATTCCCAAACGCCATGCCGCCGACATCTGGCAGATCACGGCGGAGGACGCCGCCGCGGTGATGGCCACCGTCCACCGTATGGCGGCTCGAATCCACGATGTACTGGTGCCAGACGGGCTGACACTGTTTCAGGCGAACAAGGGCGCGGGATGGCAGGACGTGTTTCATCTGCACGTCCACTTGGTACCTCGTACGGCTGGCGACCATCTCCAACGCCCCTGGAAGGCCGATCCGATGCCGCTGGAGCAGCTCGCAACGACCCGCGACCGCCTCACGCTGGTTCGAGGAAAACAACAGCATTCGCACTAAGCATGACTAGCCATCAGATTGACCGAGCGTCCTCGTGGAGGCATCACTTTGCGTACCGATCTATCCCTCCTCCGAGAAAGCTCGTTTCTACTGCTGTTCTCCGCCCGCTCCGTCTCTCTACTCGGCAACACCATCGCCACTGTCGGTCTGGCCTTTGCCATCCTCGGTATGCCGGGTGGCTCAGGCTCAACCCTCGGGATTGTCATCGCCGCCCGCCTAACCTCGCAGGTTGTGTTCCTGTTGTACGGTGGCGTGCTGGCAGACCGACTCCCGCGGCACCAGGTCATGATTTGGGCAGATCTGGCCGCAGGCCTGGCCCAAGGCGTAATCGCAGCCCTTGTGCTGACCGGGACAGCCTCCACGGCGAACCTAGTTGTCCTGTCACTGGTGAGCGGCGCCGCCAGCGCGCTGTTCACCCCGGCGTCCCGGTCCGTGATGGTGCAGCTAGTGCCTGTTGAGAAGATCCAGTCGGCCAACGCATTGGTCCAATTGTCGATGAATGCCGGCGGCATCGGTGGCGCAGCGCTCGCGGGCGTGCTGATTGCGCTGCTCGGCGCCGGATGGGCGCTAGCGGTGGATGCGGTGACCTTCCTGGTATCCGCGGCGCTGTTGGCCGGCCTTCGACCTACGGGTACGACGGATGGACACTCGTCCACACAGGAAGGCATCTTTCACCAGCTCAGGGATGGCTGGCGGGAGTTCACTGCACGGACCTGGGTGTGGACCGGCGTCGCCCAACTTGCACTGGTAAATCTGTGCATCGGTGGCTGCTTCATGATTCTTGGGCCGGTCGTGGCCGAGGAGCATCTCAGCGGCGCATCCGGGTGGAGCGCCATCCTTACCGCCCAAGCTGCCGGGTTCGTGGCGGGCAGCCTGCTAGCCATACGAACCCGACCCAAGCGACCTTTGCGGGCGGCGGTGCTCTTTACCTTGGGCATTGTTCCGACCCTGGTAAGTCTGGCCTGCGTCGCGCCGGTCGCAATCACCGCTGCCGCGATGTTCGTCACCGGTATGTGTGTCAGCCTCAATGACGTCACCTTCCTCACGGCCCTGCAGAAGCATCTGCCGGAGGAATCGATATCCCGTGTGATGTCCTACGATGCGTTCGGCTCCTTCGTCTTCAACCCGATCGGCCTGGCAGTGGCAGCACCGATAGCAGACCACATCGGCATCGGCACCGCCTTCGCTGGCGCGGCCTGCCTGATTGTTCTGACCGCCCTTGTCACGCTGGCTGTTCCCAGCGTTCGGACTCTGCAGGACGATCCGGAACTCACCTCAGCTATACCAACATCAATATGAGTAAAGACCGGTGCGCCGAGGCACCTGACTGAGGAGGACGGCCTGCAGTTCAAGCACGGGTTCGCCGTCGAGTCGATTGGCGTATGGCACAGCTGATCTCTAGTGCCTCGTGATCCTGTTCGTGGAACCTGAGGCTGGTTGGCTCGTTGAGTTCAACATGGATCTCTCCTCTGAACAGATGGCAGAACCACGGAAGTTAGCCGGCTCGCGGGATGTTCCGGCTGATGTGGCGCTTCGTGAACGGATCGTGTTGTGGTCGGGCGAGGGGGAACAGCGCAAGGGCATCGCCGAGTTTGGTGTGGCGCCGCTGACGGTGGACCGCTGCAAGGCCCGTTGTTCCGAGCGGGGCCTTGCTCAACGAGCGTCCGCCAGAGGTAGGTTGGGGTATCGCAGAAGAATTGGCGTACGGTCAGCCGGACCAGCACGGGGCGACGGGCCGGTCGTTCAACCGCCGGTCGTAGCGACTGTGCATCCGGTGCGACGAAGTAGCGCAGGCCGGGCATGATCTCGATGAGTCTGCGCAGGACACCTGGGCCAATAGCCCGTCCACGAACGCATCCAGTGGCTCCACCCTCACCCTCGCAGCCCCGGGAAAGACACACCCTCGGGCGACAAGCGCACGTCACCCACGACCAGGTCATTCCCGAGTCCGGAGCGGCTTGAACTCGGCTTTCACGAGATCACTGACAGAACCCTGAATCACCCCACCCTGTGCACGGAGGCGTCCCAGACCTGCTCACCCTGATGCCCCACCGATCTGCAGACGTCGCTGACACCACCCCTCAGGCCTCGGCCCGAACTGTGGTGTGGACCGCCCGGCGGCCAGGCACGGCGGGCGGCCACTTCGTGGCCCTGCCGTTGCCAGTCAGCTGCTCGTGACGGTGATGTTGGGCGACTCGTCTACGTGGAGGGTGAAGACATCGGGGCGAGCGTAGTGGCCGGTGCTGTCGAGATCGAAACGGGCGCGAGCGAGGTCGTCAAGGTCGAGGTCGGCGGTCAAGATGCCCTCGCCGTCGCGCAGCGGCCCGGCCAGGACCTCTCCGAGCGGGGAGACGATGACGGAGCCGCCGCCGATCAGAACCGTATCGGGCTCATTGCCCTGGACGGGGTGAAGGTCGTCCGGCAGGGCGTCGCGACGCAGGTACTGGTTGGCGCTGAGAACGAAGCAGCGGCCCTCCAGCGCGATGTGCCGCATGGTGGCCTGCCAAGCATCGCGGTCGTCCACCGTCGGCGCACACCACAGGTCGACGCCTTTGGCGTACATCGCCGTGCGGAAGAGCGGCATGTAGTTTTCCCAGCAGATGGCTGCGCCTATGCGGGCGCTGCCTGTGTCGATGACTTGGAGGGTGGAGCCGTCGCCCTGGCCCCACAGGTATCGCTCGGCGGCGGTGGGCATCAGTTTGCGGTGCAGACCCAGGTAACCGTCGGGGCCGAAGAAGAGCGCGGCGCAGTACAGCGTGCCGCCCTGGCGTTCGACCGCGCCCACTACGGCGTGGCATCCGAGCTCCCGAGTGACGGTGGCGAGGGCCGCGACCTCCGGGCCGGGGATCTCGATGGCGGAGGCGTGGTAACGGCGGAACAGGTCGCGGCCGGCCGGGGTGCGGCTGCCGACCGTCATGTCGAAGTCCAGTCCCTTGGGATAGCCGCCAAAGAACGCCTCGGGAAGTACGACAACTTTCGCTCCGTGGCGGACGGCGGCCTCGCGGATCAGTTTCTTGGCGCGGACCAGCGCGACTGGTGTGTCGAACAGCGGAGCGGCCGCCTGGACCACGGCGACGGTCACGGTGCGGGAGGGTTGAGCGGAGTTCGTCATGTCATCGAGGCTAAGGGCTTACAGATCTCTAACACTTGGTTTCGATCTTGTTGTGGATGACGATGCCGTGTGCGGTTCCCCTCCTACTGTGAAGACCGTGATCGAAGGGATAGTTGGGGCTATGGCTTCCAGGAAACGCATCTATGACGCCGAGTTCCGCTCTCTGCCTCAACGGGCGATATGCACGCAGCCCCAATGGTCAGGGGCCCCGACTGAGCGGCGGTTCAACCTGATCTTTCACGAGATCGCTGACATAACCCTGAGTCTGCCCACCCGGTGCTCGGAGTGTCCTCAGTGGGGCGTTGTGTGAGTCGCCGGTGGGTGTCCGATTTTCAGGGCTTGCGGTCGGGCGTGCCTGCGGTCCGCTGGTAAACGTGGGCAGCCGGCAGGGTCGTGTCCCGCCGGGGGGTGCCCCTATGGGTTTGGTCAAGCTGTTGGGACTGGTTGGGGTTTGTAGAACGTGCCGTCACGGAGCATCGCGAAGAGCACGTCGGTTCTGCGTCGTGCGAGGCAGAGGAGGGCTTGGGTGTGGTGCTTGCCCTGGCTGATTTTCTTGGCGTAGTAGGTTCGGGAGGCCGGGTCGGCCAGGGCTGCGAACGCGGAGAGGAAGAAGGCCCGTTTGAGCTGTTTGTTTCCTCTCCGAGACGGTTGCTCGCCACGGATCGACGAGCCCGAGCTGCGGGTCACCGGGGCGAGGCCGGCATAGGCGGCGAGGTGGGCGGCGGATGGAAAGCTGCTGCCGTCGCCCACGTCGATCAAGATCCTGGCTCCGGTCCTGACGCCGATCCCCGGCATCGAGGTCAGGACCTTGAAAAGAGGGTGGGCCTCCAGCAGTTCCTCGATCCGTCCGGCCAACAGTTTCCGCTGGTCAAGGACGGCGGTCAGGGAGCCGGCCAGGCTCGGGACGATCAGCGCGGCCGCGTCCGTTCCCGGGACGACCACGGTCTGCTCGTCCAGCGCGGTGAAGATCTCCTCGACCAGTCGCTCGGCCATCCGCGGTGCCTTCGGCCGCAGCAAGGTCACCAGCCGGCGGCGTCCGGCCTGCGGATCTGGGCTGGGGACCCGAACCGCTCCAGCAGCGTGAGCACGGCCGGGTGCTGGACGCGCGGGCCCAGGACGCGCTCCAGGTGCGGGTGGATCTGGGTGAGCAGGCCGCGAAGACGGTTACTGACGCGTGTGGCCTCACCTGCCAGGTCGTCGTCGAAGTCGACGATCATCTCCAGCTCGGCGATGGTCTCGTCTTCGAGGTCGACCGAGCGGAGTGTGTGGGGCATGAGGCGAGCCGCGTCGGCGATGACGAACGCGTCGCGGGCGTCGGTCTTGGCCTCGCCGGGATAGAGGTCGGCGATCCGCCGCATCGTCAGCCCGGGCAGGTAGGCGACGGGACAGCCCATGTCCCTCGCCACCGCCAGTGGCAGAGCGCCGATGGAGGCGGGCTGGTCCACGGCAACCAGCACGGTCCCGTGCTTGGCCTGTAGCTTGCCGAAGACCTCGCGGAGCTTGGGTTCGCTGTTGGGCAGCCGTTTGTCGAACGCCTTCTTCCCGGCCGGGGTGACGGCAGTGGCGTGGTGTTCGCCCTTGCCGACGTCCAGGCCGAGGAAGACGCCGATCTCACTGACGTCGATCACGTGCGTACTTCGGTCGTCCCCGCCCGGCCGTCCCACGGCACCGATCGCCACATCCACATTACAAAGAGCCTCCCGACCTGCGAAGAAGCCGGTGGTCATGCCCCTAATCAGCGGTCAGTCGATGCCTCCGCAGCCGGTGACACCACCCCCCAGGCCATGCGTTCGACAGGGGGAGAAAGTCATGCCAACTCCAGAGGCCGGGCGCCCCATTGCGGGGCCACCAAGAAGGTAATGGGGAGTCGATCAAGGCGCCGGAGTCCGCAGGTCGAGGGCATCGCTCTCGCCGGACCGGGGGCTCAACTGGCCTCAGCAGGGCGCCTCGTGGGCGAACCGCCTCTGCGGAGATCGTCAGGGGCCTCGTACCGGAATGCGAAACACTTGATCCCCTACACCACGTCGCGGGACACGACCGGCGGCAGCCGTACCCGCGGGATCTGTTGATGCGGCGTGGGAGCTGATCCGGCCAACTAGCAGCACGCTCACGAACGGTTGACGCTTCCCGCGTCGGCAACCGCGGATCCACCCGCGTCCCAAGCCGTGTCGGCAAGCCGACGAATACGCGGTCCTGACGCGAAGGCGACTTGATCAGACAGACACGTGCAGAATGACGGCACATCGAAGCTCCGGTTGAGCAGGGCGACTTTGAAGATCACCCCTTCATCTGGACCCTCGTTTGCGTGCGTGGCGGGTCACCGATACATCGCCGTACTGCCGTGTGCTGTACAGATTCCTGAGCTACTACACGATGCTCGGATGAAGTCCGCCTGGGCGTGATCGCCCTGGAGACGCCGTCGCCCGGCGGGGGCAGGTCGACGGATGATCCTGCACAGCGGTCGCGGATCGCAGTTCCGGTCTCGGAAGTTCGTCCGGGCGCTCGACAGCCACCGGATGGCCAGCTCGATAGGGAGAGTCGGGGCGGCCGGCGACAACGCGGCGATGGAGACCTTCTTCAGCCTGCTGTAGAAGAACGTCCTCGTACATCACGCAATGTGGGCCACCGCTCTTGAGATTGTGTCTCAGAGCGGTGGCCTTGCCACGGGATCACCGGCACTCCGCCTGTCAGCCCCGGCATCGTTCGACGGCTCAGTCGGCTTCCGTTACGTCCGGCGCTGCGTCGACTTCCTCGGCTTCGCGCCCGGCTTCGGCGTTCCTGGCGATCCCGATCACGGCATCGCGCTTGCCCAGGTTGATCAGTTGGACACCCATGGTGTCACGGCCGGTCTCCCTGACCTCGTTGACCCGCGTACGGATCACGCCACCGCT
>NZ_JBICVP010000018.1:0-46017 GCF_043199075.1 Streptomyces sp. NPDC048639 | reverse complement strand
CCCGCGGAGCGGGTATCACATCGCTGCGCGATGTGCAAGCGAACACCCGCGCTGCGCGCGGGTGTTGCGCTCACGCTCCGCGTGAGCGGAGCCCGGGACGCTGCGCGTCCCGGGCTCAATTCGAGTGCTGCTCACTCGAATTGACACTCCGTTCGCTGCGCTTCCGGAGTTGTGAGGGCTTCGCCCTCACAAGGTCTTCCGCTTCGCTTCAGACCCTATGGCGGATCCGCTGCGCTCCTCCGCCTTGCGGTCCTTCCGGCTGTCGCCTCCAGTCCCTTGAGGCCCGCTATCGCGGGCCTAGCCGGCTGTAAGAAGTAAGGGCTCGTTCGTGTCGGGTCTCTTGGTGCGCGCATGCATCAGTTGATGCTGCATGTACCATTGGAGAAAACGTGGGACACCCTCTGCCCTCCCCAGGGCCTTCCATGATTTCGAGAGGAACGGTCCTCGGATTGGCCGGTCACAAAGAACTACCGGGTAGGCCTGGGCTGGGCAACGATTCCGTGCGCAGGTGACGCAATATCAGACGGCTGGGGCGGACGATCTGGTGGCCGGGGTGCACAGTGCGGGGTGGTGGAGCTGATCAGCATGACGCCGGCGCTCGGTGTTCGAGGGCTGGCGGGGACGGAGGTGTGGCGGCCGTGTGGGGCTCTGGTGGGCATCGCCGATCAGAACTGGTCACGGCGTGGCGGTCCGTTGGCTGTAGTCGCTTGAACTGGCTGTACATGTCGTGGATTTGAGGCGGTGTGAGCATGCTGGGCTGGTGCGCTCGGAGCGGTACACCGGGGGGTGGTGCTGCCGCAACTGCGTGCAGCGCCTGGAGCGGCGGGTGTGCATCGCACGGACCGGGAGCTCTCGGCTGGGGGCGTGGTGGTCTGCTTGCGCGGGCTGAGCACTGCTACCTGGGCGACATGCGTCGTTGGTGGTACGGCGACTGGCGCCTTGTAGGCGCGGTGGTCTGGGATGCTTCTTCGGTCGCGTATTCGCGCCCTTGGGCGGTATTTGAGAAAGCAACGGGATGAGGCGTCGGGGCGAGGGAATGTCTGCGATTCAGCTGAGGGAACATCAGGTCGATCAGAAGGCGCGTTTCCGTAGGTGGGTGGGATTTCCTGCAAGATCGGCTGTGCCTCCTCAGGGGGCGCGGGGAACGATCGTGTCCGCGACGGGGTCGGGGAAGACGATCACCGCGGCGGCGTCTGCGCTGGAGTGCTTCCCGGGTGGCCGGATTCTCGTGACCGTTCCGACGCTGGACCTGCTGGTGCAGACTGCGCAGGTGTGGCGGCTGGTGGGTCACCGTTCCCCGATGGTCGCGGTGTGCTCGCTGGAGAGCGATGCGGTGCTGAACGAGCTCGGGGTGCGTGCCACCACGAATCCGATCCAGCTCGCTCTGTGGGCCGGGCGCGGGCCGGTGGTGGTGTTCGCCACGTATGCCTCGCTGGTGGACCGTGAAGACGTCGATGATCCGGTGGGCCGGGGCCGGGTTCGCGGGCCGCTGGAGGCTGCTCTGGCGGGTGGGGAGCGGCTCTACGGGCAGCGGATGGATGGTTTCGACCTCGCTGTCGTGGATGAGGCCCACTCGACTTCAGGTGATCTTGGGAGGCCGTGGGCGGCGATCCACGACAACCATCGGATCCCGGCGGACTTCCGGCTCTACCTCACCGCCACTCCGCGCATCCTGGCCTCTCCCCGGCCGCAGATGGGCCAGGAGCTGGAGATCGCGTCCATGGGCCAGGACTCCGAGACCTACGGGCCGTGGCTTGCCGAACTCGGGCTGAGCGAGGCGGTCGAGCGGGGCATCCTCGCCGGGTTCGAGATCGACGTGCTGGAGATCCGCGACCCCTCACCGGTCCTCGGGGAGTCGGAGGAGGCGCAGCGGGGCCGGCGTCTGGCCCTGCTGCAGACCGCGCTTGTGGAGCACGCGGCGAGGTGGAACCTGCGTACGGTCATGACGTTTCATCAGCGGGTGGAGGAGGCCGGGGCGTTCGCTACGGGGTTGCCGGAGACGGCTGCGGGGTTGTACGTCGGTGAGGCCTCCGCCGGTGACCTGGCGGCTGCGGGCCGGCTGCCGGAGTCGTCGATCGGTGCGGAGTTCTACGAGCTGGAGGCCGGCCGCCACGTTCCGCCTGACCGGGTGTGGTCGGCCTGGCTGTGCGGTGACCACCTGGTGGCGGAGCGGCGTGAGGTGCTGCGGCAGTTCGCGGGCGGGGTCGATGCGGCCGGGCGGCGGGTGCACCGGGCGTTCCTGGCGAGCGTGCGGGTGCTCGGGGAGGGCGTCGACATCACCGGCGAGCGGGGTGTTGAGGCGGTCTGCTTCGCCGACACCCGGGGCTCGCAGGTGGAGATCGTCCAGAACATCGGCCGCGCGCTGCGCCTGAACCGGGACGGCAGTACGAAGGTTGCCAGGATCATCGTGCCGGTCTTCCTGGAGCCCGGCGAGGACCCGAACGACATGGTCGCCTCAGCCAGTTTCCGTCCCCTGGTGGCCGTGCTTCAGGGGCTGCGTTCGCATGATGAGCGTCTGGTGGAGCAACTCGCTTCCCGTGCCCTGTCCCGGGGGACGTACGAACGGCGGCTGCATGTGAAGCGTGACGAGGGCGGCCGGATCATCGGCGTCGACGACGGTGGTGGTGGCGACGACGAGGGGCGGGAGGAGCCCGGCGGCGGCGGGTCGGTGCTGCTGCACTTCTCCGGTCCGCGGGACGCGGCGACGGTTGCGGCGTTCCTGCGTACGCGGGTGTACCGGCCGGAGTCGCTGGTGTGGCTCGAGGGCTACCAGGCCCTGCTGCGGTGGCGGGCGGAGAAGGGGATCGCGGGCCTGTACGCGGTGCCCTACGACGTGGTGACCGCGGTCGGGGTGACGGAGGCGTTTCCGCTGGGCAGGTGGGTGCATCAGCAGAGGAAAGCGCTGCGGGCCGGTGAGTTGGAGGAGCGGCGTAAGGGGCTGCTGGACGCACCCGAGGCGGGCATGGTGTGGGAGCCGGGCGAAGAGGGGTGGGAGGCCAAACTCGCCGTACTGCGGTCCTACCGGCGGGCGACCGGACACCTCGCGCCCCGTCAGGACGCGGTGTGGGGCGAAGGCGAGCGTACGGGTGGGGGTGGGGGGATGGTGCCCATCGGGCAGCACATGGCCAACCTCCGCCGGAAGGGAGCCAAGAACGGGCTGGGCAAGGATCCGGAGCGGGCCGCGGTGCGCGCCGGGCAGCTGGCGGCGATCGACCCGGACTGGGACTGCCCCTGGCCGCTGGACTGGCAGCGGCACTACCGGGTGCTCGCCGATCTCGTCGACGCCGACGTCAGCCTGCCGGCCATCGAGCCCGGTGTGCGGTTCGAGGGGGACGACCTGGGCAGATGGCTGGAGCAGCAACGGCGGCCGAGTGTCTGGGCGCAGCTGTCCACCGAGCAGCAGGAGCGGCTGGCCGGGCTGGGTGCCGAGCCCGTTGATACGCCCTCTCCCCCACCCGCTCCGTCTCCGGCTCCTGCGGCCGGGCGTACGGCGAAGACCCCCGGGCCAGGGCCGGGCAGGGCGCAGCAGGCGTTCCGGCGCGGTCTGACCGCCCTCGCCCAGTGGGTGGAACGGGAGGGTAGCCGGCCCGTACCACGCGGGCACCGTGAGGAGATCGCGGTCGAGGGCGAGGCAGAGTCGGTCACGGTCCGGCTCGGGGTGTGGGTCTCGAACACGAAAACCCGCCGCGACAAACTCACCCCCGAGCAACGCCACGCACTACGAGAACTCGGCGCGGAATGGGCCTGACGGCCATACCGTGGGCGGATGTTGAGTGGGTAGGACAGAGCAATGCACGCGCGTGGCTTCGGGACGTCATGGCAGAAAGATGGCCGGGGTCCGGTGCTGTCCGGCTGCCCCAGGGCTGTGAGTGCCGACCGGGCAACGCCTACGCCCTTCTCTCCGGCAGCGCCTGGCGCCGTTGCCGCCCTTCCGTGCGAAGGGCGGGCTCGAGTGAGGACGGCAAGCGGGACTCAGCCCGCCTACCGGCACCGCCACCGCCACCGTGGTCGGAGCCTTTCCTCGACCTCTCCGACACGGTCATCACGGTTCGTGAGCCTACGCCCGTCGAGCGTGGGCAACGCGCCCGTCGCTGGGAGGCACACATCGCCCGGGACGCGCGCCCGCGACACGGGCCGCGAAACAACCTCCCGCCAGCCGACGGACTTACACCCGGGCTCCCGGGCCCTGGCGGAGACCTGGTGAGGGCCATGTTGCCCGGGACACGCAAGCGTTCGGGGCAACTTGCGTGAACAGCAGCGACGAAGCTGCCGGGAAAGCTGTCAGACCGTGGGTGTTCGATTCGCCTACTCGGCGGCGTGGCGGTATTCGGCGTTGATGCGCTGGGCTTCTTCATTCGAGGATGATGATGCGGCTGGCCGCCTCGATGGGGGTGCCCTGGTCGACGAGTTCCCGGGCGCGGGCGGCGATGCGCAGCTGGTAGCGGGAGTAGCGGCGGTGGCCGCCCTCGGATCGGAGCGGGGTGATGAGGCGGGCTTCACCGATGGCGCGGAGGAAGCCCTGGGTGGTGCCGAGCATCTCGGCGGCCCGGCCCATGGTGTAGGCGGGGTAGTCGTCGTCGTCGTCGAGACGGCCGTAGGAGTCGTCTGCTGTCATTCGCGCCTCTCTGTGGAACGCGTTGAGGGGCCCTGGTGCCGTATGGCACCAGGGCCCCGAAGGAACTGCTACACCATCTGCCGGCCCTGGGAATGCGCCGGCCTTCTATTTCCGCTGACCCGACCGAGATGCTGTCGGGTGTGCGGGGATCGCGGTTGCTTGACCGGAGACCACCTCACTATCGATGTCCTGATGGCGCGGAGCTCCTCCGTTCTTCCCTCGGTGATCAACTACTTCCAAACGGGTACTGCGTACTGCTGGTGATGCGAACTGCTCAGCGGCCGACGAAAGCGCCACTCTTCGGCAGCCAGCCCCGTCGCCCGTCCTGCGTCTACTCTGGCTCAGAACCCCACCGCCGAACTTCCCGGTACGCGCGCCCGCAGCCGACGCCTTCACCGAGGTGCTGCTCACTGACTTCGCTGCTGGGTACTGCGAAGTTCACCTACGTACTGCCATTGCGTGTACTGCGGTACTACTCACGGCGGCCCCTGATCACTGCGGGCCACCCGGTCCGGCCGTCAGTCCCGTCACCGCCCTGCAACCGCTCTAGCTCCGGAACTCCACCACCGCACCGTCCTGCGAACTACAACTGCGTACTGCTGCCGGCAGTTCGTCTCTGCCAGGCCCTGTTGTCTCTCTCGGCTACGAGAGAAACCATTACCACGCCACCACCCAATGTCTACTCCGGCCGACATAGATTTCCGGCCTTCGACGGTGAGGTATCGACCCTTGCCGGTTCAGAGGTGCCGGGCGCGGGGCATATGGGGCGGCGTAGGCATGACCGGGCATAGACGAGCCAGAGACCCGGGGGACCCTGATGGACACGATGTGCGTCGACGCCACGACCAGCCACTCCGCCACCACCGCGGCCGGCGCACGCGAGACCACAGTCCCGGCCGACGCGCGCAGTGAGGCGTTCCAGCGTCGATACGGCCGACGAGCGTGCCGCCAGCCCCGCGGCCGGTGCGCCTGGCTCCCGAAGGCCCACGGGAGTCAGGCAGCCCACGGGAGTCAGGCAGTGGGTGCGGTGAGCAGCGAGTCGCCTTCCGTGCGAGTGCCGCCTTGCTCGGGCGCGCTTGGTCCACGGGTGCCCCGAAGCTTGCGTTCTACGAGCGGGACCACGACATCGGAGTAGGAACGGCGACCGAGGCGAAGAGCGCTGGAGGCTGCAGGTCCCTGCATGAACGCCATCCGCCCCGGCCTCCCCATCACCTTCCCCCGAATCGGAGCCCTATCGGCCCACTTTGGGGATAACCGTGAAAATCGGCCCCTGGGGTTTCAGAAACGAACGCGGGGGCGGCCCCAGAGAAACTCTGGGGCCGCCCCATCCGCACGTCGAGTTGGTCTACCAACGGTACCAACGGCCCCGGCGGCCACCGGCCCCAGCGGAGCGCATCACGAACCCGAGCAGCCAGACCACCAGCACGATGACGGCAATCCACCACAGCGCCTTAACAGCGAATCCGGCGCCGAACAGCAGCAGAGCGAGAAGAAGAACGAGAAGCAGGGGAACCATAGTTATCAACCTCCGAGACATCGTGTGCCCGGGCGGAATCCCGTCATGCAGAAAATGTCTGTGCGTTTATATGTACAGAGCGCGGGAATCCGTGTTCGTTGCGCAGGGGGTGCTCACTGCGAACTTGGCGACGCCTGCGCATGGCGCGCGGCTGACGTCGTCAGCCTCTGTTCGGCTCGTCCGAACAAGCCCGCGCCAACTGACCCGGTAGACCACCTCCCGACGAGCGTGGACGGGAGGAACCCCGGCGCAGCTGACGCGTCGGGGCTCCCTGATCACAACCGTGAAGTCACTTCACGAGGGCCGCATCTGGCGTCAGCGACGGAGGAGGTAGCTCGTCAGCCGTGAGCGGGCTTTGTCTGGACTGAGCCCGAGCGCGGTCCCGATTGTCTCCGGCGACAGTTCGTCGGCCTCCGCGGCATAGGCGGCCTCGCGGCCGACGCGGCGGGTGAGCCGGTCCAGGGTCGCGACGGCTTTCAGTGCGGCGAGCGGTGCCTGGTCGGCGAGCGTGGTCAGCTGTGTCTCCAGCTGGTCCAGGAGTTCGGTGAGCGCGGTCGGCAGAGGGACGGTCTGCTGTTCGACGGTACGGATGTGCTCGGTCCAGTCCTCGTGCGCGGCGGAGGTGCCCAGATTCTCCAACCGGTCGTCTTCCAGCTGGGTCCAGTCGATCGGGCAGGTAGGGCCGCGCCAGCCGCACGCGCACGCGCCGCGCACGCCAGCGGCCTTGGGTCGGCGTAGCTGCCCGGTGTAGGCCCACCACTCACTGGTCCAGAGCACGGAGTCGGCCCCGCTGCAGAAGTCGAGGTAAACGGGTTTCGGTTCGCTGCAGTCCTCGAGGACTGCGCCCGCGGTGCCTTCGTGGGACTCGCCGAACGCCTCGGTCCTCCACCCCATCGGTTCTCCCATTGTTCTCGTCCCGAGGGCCAGGCGGCACTTTCGGTGCGTCGGACGTACCCGGCGTGGCCAGCCCGCGAACGGCTGGTGGGCAATGTGGACTGGGTTCCTGACCGGCCGCATCCCCACCCGACGCGAGCCTCGCGCACTTCGAGGTGGTCTTGGTATTGGTCCTGGTCGGCGCTGGGCACAGGACCGACAGTCCGGAGTAGTCGGGCAGACTGGGCCTCGCGTGCTGCAAATGACTCCGCCTAGGCGTCGGACACTCGCAGACGCAGAGCGCCGTCTCCGTCGCCTCAGGAACGGCGGTTGGCCTGCAGAGTTCGGCCGGGCAAGGCGATCCCGTCGGCTTCCGCGGTGTTTCCCGGCCGCAGTGTCCATGGCTTGGCCACGGTCTCAATCAGCCATTCGTTCACCAAGAGGCGGTACACGATGAAGGTGCGCAGGCAGTGGGGGACGTCCCAGCCCAGGCCGGTGCACAGCTGACGGTAGGAAGGACCGTGGCCGTGTTGGGCGCGGAAGTCGACGGTGAACCGCGCGGCCAGCGAACCGCGGTCTGGATGCTGGTCCTTCCATGCACCGTAGGTCTGTTTCACGTACCGCTGGGTTGGGAGGGGATATCGAGTCGTGGTGAAGGCTGCCGCGACCTGGTCGAGCGGTTCCGCTCATGGACGCCGCGGACGAGATCATCGGCCAGGGTGGCGATGCGTTCGTGGCTGTTCTGGAGTGTGGTGAAGTCCGTGTCCTGCTGTGCGGAGAGGCGGCGGGGGCTGTGCAGTGTCAACCGGACTGTTCTGGGCATTGCCGCGGGCACTGAGGTGGGCCGGGTGGGCATGCGGCGCGAGCGACGTGCGGTTCGGAGGCGGTCGGCCAGGACTGTGCTGGCCACCTGTGCGCGTTCGTAGGGTGACTTGGTCCGGTGCCTGGTGATGGTTCTCAGTGTGGCGGCGTCGGCTTCGGGCCCCGGGGGGTAGAGAGCGGTGAAGTCTGCGGTCCATGACTTGCCCAGGCGCGTGGTGTGTTGGGCAAGTGCGGTGTCCACGATCTGTTCGTCGAGGCCGGGTTGGTGACGATGGCCGCGGAGGGTCTGAGCGAGATGGCGGCGGGCTTCGGCCAGTAGGTGCCTGCGGCTGAAGCTGCCGCGCATCACGTAGACGGTGGCCACGACATCTATGGCTGCGAGGGCGACGTCGATGGCCGGTCGAACCCGGGACCGGATTGCCGCGGCAGCGGCTTGGGCCGTTTCTAGGAGGCCGTCGATGAGTCTGGCTCCGAACCGGCGGATGGCCGATGCTCGCCAATGCTGGCGCAGTGTGGTCAGCGGTAGGGGTGTCTTCTTCTGCGGGCGCGTCTCTTCTGCTGCTCTCCGTCTTAGCCTGTAGCGGGCGCGCTCCCCTGGCGGGTGCCCGTGCTTGGTCACGTAGTCGGCCGCGAGGTCCTTGTAGGCGTCTTGGATTCGTGTGCTGCGAGTGGCCTGCCACTCGATCAGTTCGTGTGGGATTCCGGCGATCTCCATGACAGGGCGGCGTCCGGCAGTCGCCTCGCGGGGTTCCCACGCAAGCCCGAGACGTTCGGAGATCTCTTCGGTCAGTAGCAGCGTGTAGAGGGTGCCAGCTGCCACCACACTCTCGAAGAGGTCCGTCGTGGCGAGGTTGCCCCACTGTCCGTCCGGGCGGCGGACCTTGACTGACACCAGGGCGTGATCGTGGAGGAGCGGTGAGCCGTCCCGGTTGTCGTAGTGCCGGAAGACGGCGACGGTCAGGCCATCGGTTGGCCCCCGGTGGCGGCCACCACTCCCCCACCGCACCTGGGCGACGGCTTCTTCCACCCACGCCAGTGTTCGCTCACGCGCGACGTCCTGACACTCCTCGAGGACGAGCCGGGTGTGGTCGTCGGCCAGGGCCCACAGCACATGCACCGTCGGCGGCGGCCGGAACACCAGATCCAGGGCGAGCAGCGGCTTGCGGATGTCGCCAATGGGACGGCCAAGCACGGTTGCCCGTCGCACCGCGACTGAGGATTCGTTGTGTGTGAGGAGGTCGCGCTCGATTCGATCGCTGTCCGGGTGCAGGCCCTGACCGAACAGCAACTCCGCTTGCCGCTCGGTCACCACCTCGTCCGGGACCACTCCCAGCGCCGCCAGGCCGCGGCCCGTCCACCTCCCAGGTGGGACACCGGCGTACGCCTGCGCGTTGTGCAGGGGTTCGTCGAGAGAGCGCAGGCCGTCGCCGACCATGACGCTGCGGAAGTAGTAGCGCCACCCTGCTCCTGGGGTGACTTTCGCGATGCTCAGCATCCGCTCAGGAGAAACCGTCGAAGGCTTGTGGCAAGGCACGGACAGGAGTGCCTCCCGCCTGGCGGGAGAGGTTCGCCCGATTCTTTCCGCGCATCCCCGGTGGCGGGCTGCCGCGCTACGAGGAGCGTGTAAATGCTGCGAGGCACCTGGCCATCCGTGGGTCGGGGGCCTGGTGAGTGCGGCAGGGGGCTGGTCTTGAGGCGTCGTGTGTCTCAGTCGGGGTCAGGGTGGAGTCTTCGGTGAGTGCCGGAGCGGCCGATGTCCAGGTCGAGGAACGAGGTCAGGGCGGTGCCGCTGTTCCAGAATCCGAGCAGGTTGACATCGATCAGGCAGAGTTCGTGGCGGGCGGCGAAGTCCCGTGCTGGCTTGGTGAAGACGCATGATGCGACGAAGACTGGGACGTCGGCGCCGTGCTCGGCACGTGCGGTGCCATTGAAGGTCTGGATGTCGCGGCTGCCGACGGTGCGGTGCTTGGCGAAACGCTTGCACTGGATGACGAAGCGTCGGCCGTCGGGCAGTCGTCCTGTCACGTCTGCGCCCAGGTCACCGGCTCCGCCGACGCGTTTCACTTCGGTGCAGGCGTCTCGGCGGCATAGTTCGGCGACGTACTCCTCGAAGGCGCGGTCGTCCATGGCCCAGACCGCGTCGAGCGAGCGGCGTGCTTGCAGCTGTGCCTCTTCGGCTAATCGTGCTTGCTCCGCCAGGGCTTCGCGTCGTCCTGCGCGTACCAGGCCGACGGTGACCGCCCCGATGGCGAGGGCGGCTAACAGAACCAGTACCACTGTTCCCACTTGCGTTTCCCTCCCGGTCCGGTGGTCTGCCGCTGTGTTGCTCCCCATCGAGCGGGGTGTCTACCCGGTTGGAGGTGGGGGCTGAGTGTGGATGCCGGCTGGTCACCTGGTGCGTGGGTGGATGGGTGGGCGGTGTGTGCTGGGGGTCAGCGGTGTGGGTGCACGCGGTGCCTTCGAGGTCGAATTACGGGGGTGTGCTTGCTGCGAGTGCTCGGGTGGGTGGTGGGCTTTCTTGGGGTGCGTGTGGTCCGAACGAGCTTGCTTGGCAGTCTGGTTGGGTCCAGGAGGGGGCAGAAGGGATGATTTTCGCTTTCCGTGGCGCCACGTCATGGGCCAGAACAGTGTCGACGCTAGTAAGGTTGCTCCATGAGTGAATTTGACGTAGGGGGTGACCGGGAGAAGGTAGTTTCCAAGCTCCCGCCCGGTCTCCGGCAGCAGTTGAAGGTGCGTGCCGCCGAGCACGGCGTCGACATCAAGGACGCGGTCGCCGCGGGCATCACGAAGTGGCTGGAGCTGAGCCAACCGCTCGGGGTGGTGGACACCTCCGGATCGGAGAATTGGGCCACGTATCTGCCTGAGGGCATGTACGCGAAGCTCAAGGAGGCGGCTACCGGCTTCAGCATCCCGTACGTTCAGGCGATGGCTCAGGCAGTGTCGTTGTGGCTGGAGCTCAATCCGTCGCCCCGGCATCTCTCACACGTCGGTGAGGTTCCACAGCGCAAGATTGTGGTCAACCAGAAGGGCGGCGTGGGGAAGACAGCCGTGAGTGCCGGCCTGGCCCAGGCGCTCGCCGAAGACGGGCTGCGCGTGCTGGTCGTGGACTACGACCCGCAGGGGCACTTGACGGTGCAGTTGGGCATCCCCACGATCCCTGTCGGGTCGGACAGCCTCCTCAAGCACATGGTGGGCGAGGCAACAGACCGGAAGGTCGAGGACCTGCTCGTCCCGGTGGAGGGTGAGCGGTTCGGGGGGCGGCTCATGGTGCTCCCTGCGTGTTCCGATGCGTTCCTACTGGACGTTCGGCTGGCCAGTCTTCGTGCGTCCGAACGGGCTTTGGAGCGCGCTCTGAAGCCTCTTGAGGACCGCTTCGACGTTTTCGTCATCGATGGGCCGCCTAGCCTTGGGCTGGGAGTTGATGCGGCTCTCTACTTCAGTCGCCGCCGGCCTAATGAGCGTCCTGGTGTGTCCGGCGTGATCATTCCGGTAGAAGCTGAAGACTCCTCTGCGGATGCGTTCTCGATGCTCACATCGCAGATTGCTTCGTTGCAGGACGACTTCGGGGCCACCGTGGAGTACCTCGGGCTGGTAGTCAACAAGTACGACCCCCGGCGAGGCTATGTCGCCACTTCATCACTGGAACACTGGCAGGCGTTGGGAGATCCCCCTGTCATCGGCGTTGTGCCGGACCGGAAGGAGCAGCGCGAGTCGGTGCGAGTCAAGCGGCCGCTGCTGGAGTACGCGCCCCACTGCGAGCAAGCACAGATCCTGCGTGATATCGCCAGGGAGGTTTCATGAGGGCTTCGGAGCGTCTGGGCAAGGCCTCTTCCTTCGGGCAGCTCAGCGAACGGCGCCAGCTGATCAACCAGGTCACTGGGCGGACTTCTGCTGCGTCGGCGTCTTCGGTGCCCGTCCAGGACCTGGCTCACAATCCCTTCAACCCGCGTGAGGAGCTCAGCGGCCTTGATGAGACGGCCGCCTCCCTGGCCGAGAAGGGTCAGCTCACCGCGCTCACTGTCGTCACCTCTGATGCGTTCCTGGCCGCTCATCCGGACCAAGCAGGACCCATCGGGGAGGCGTCCTGGGTCGTTCTCGACGGCAACAGGCGACTGGCAGCAGCTGTTCAAGCGGGCCTGGAATCGTTGCGCGTTGATGTCAATGACGCCCTGGCTCCCGACGCTGCAACGCTGCTGGAGAACGCGCTCGTAGCGAACCTCCACCGGGTGGACGTGCCACCGCTGGACGAGGCCAAAGCCATTCGTGATCTGGTGAAGATCCACGGCTCGCAGAACACTGTGGCCAAGCGCCTCAGCAAGTCCGGGGCGTGGGTTTCGCAACGACTGGCGTTGCTCGAGCTTGCTCCTGATCTCCAGGACAAACTGGAGGCTGGAGAGCTGAAGGTCGAGGCGGCCAGGCGTATCGGTCGTATGCCGAAGGAAGAACAGCCAGCGGCAGTCGAAGAAGCTGTTCAGACCCCGAAGCCTCCGCGGCAGCGCTCCACTCGCTCGGCCGCGGGAGAGAGGGAGACCGCAGCCTCCGCAGAACCTGTAGCGGAGTTGTCCGAGCAGCAGGCCACTCCCCCGCCTGTTAACGCCGTTAATCCTGCACCGACTCCCGGCCATGGGGTGGAGCTGCACGGCAGCACCCCCGAAACGATTGTCGAGGCCCTGGCTACCCAGCTCTCACGAGACGACCTCAAGGCTGTCGTCCGACTCTTGCTGGACCACCTCGACGACGGTGGCAAGGGGGACGTCTCCGAGTCCAAGGGCACCCGCTCGTCGGCCAGGGCGGCAAGCTAGGCGTTAACGCCGTTAATGCTTGAGCGTATGGTCCGGGATCACGCAGAGCCGAGAAGGGCCGGACTTCACCAGTGAAGTCCGGCCCTTGAACATAGTCCAACTCAGTCGCGAATCAGTCAGCCGCCGTCATACAGCCGACCACGCTGACGAGGCGAGCGTGAGGCCGCTTCTATGTCAGGCGCTTGCTGGTGTGCGTGGGGGAGTGGGGTGTCTATCAGGCTTGCTGGCTGTATCGGTCTCCGTGACCAGTCGGCAACCTGAGAGGTCCATCTGTGTGGTGGATGACGTTGACCTCTAGGTTGAGCCAGGGCAGGGCCTCCGGTAGGCGTCGAGGTGCTCGAGCGAGGGTGGCGGGCCTGCGGGAGTTGTGGGATGAGTGCGACTCGCGAGCTGGAATGGCGCAGTGGACGGAGCGCTCAACCGGGTGTCCAGTCTCAACGAAGTCGGTCGTCTGCACGTCGCCGACCTTCGTGGACTGGCTTGGGTTAAGAACCAACGAGGTGGCTCGGGGTGGACGGCTGCTCACAGGCCGTGTCGGGCTCAGCCTCCTGGGCGACGGACAGGCTCCCCGTATGGGCGTCCGCTTAGACATCGTGAGGGAAGCAAGTCAGCAACTCATTCACACCTTCGGCCGTTGTTACCTCAGCTGTCCTCGATGCCAAAGCCCCTTGGCCATGGTGTGGTCGAGCGGATGCTGACGTGTGATGCCAACACGGTGCTCGTGGTCCGGACGTCCGAGACGATCGTCGGAACCCTGACTCTGGTGCTGCTGCTGTGCCGTCTGGGTTGCTAGCCCGCATCAAAGACGTGGTCGTTGACGGTGCGACGCGAGGCCAGGGGGTGCCTGCCTGCTTACCAAGGAGGCATTGCGGATTGCCCGGGAGGCGGACGCACGGACGGTAGATCTCACTTCCCGCCGGGTCCTGCCGTACCGACTCTGCGAGCGTCTCGACTTTCCAGCCAGGCAGTTGACTGTCTATAGCTTCTCGCTTGACGGGTGAAGGACCGACACTTGCGGGCGTTTGGCCGCGATCAAGGCTCAGTGCGATCGCTACTCACCAGCGCGACTGGGTTGCTGCGGCTGAAGTCCGGACGACTCGGGGACTCGACTGAGTGAGCGAGACCAGGACGATGCCCGGCGCGAAGGGAAGTGACGTCATGGCCCACCTGTTAACGCCCTTAATACCCGGCTTCCGCCCATCGGGTGGAGCTGAGGGCAGTACCTCTTGAGTCATAGGGTCCTGGCTGGCTGCTCTCCCACGCCAGACCTCGAGGTTGTCGTCCGCCTCATTGTTCGGGGGTCAAGAAGCACGGGACGGGGACGTCGCCCCGAGGTCACCGCTCTTCGAGGAGCGCGGGGAGCCCGCCCGTTAACGCCGCAAAATCGTGGCTCAGTGATCGGTCGGCCAGGCGCTGTCTAGGCGGCGCCGGTTTCGGCGGGCATTGGGGGAGGAGTCTCGGGGACGCACGTCGGCCCGTGTGCGGACATCGAACTCCTTTTCGCGCCCTGTAGGACGGGGCCCTCCTCTCCGCGGCACATCTTCGGGAGATGCGGAAGCTGAACGAAGCCGGATACTGACTGGGCGTGATGGGCGGCGGAGATGTCTGCCCGGCCGCGCCCGGCGACCGTGTGTGGGGGAACATGGGCAACGGCTTCGGTTACCGCTCCCAGTCCTGGAGCTCACCGGACGGCCGTCGCCAGGTCACCTTCGGCTGGACCATGACGGTCCCGGGTGTCGTCGGGCCGCCCGAGGTGGAGAAAGCCGTTCAGGAATTCCTGGTGGCCGCCCTCGGCGCCACATGTGAGGCAGAGCGGGAACGCTGACTGCCCTGCGCGTGGGGCGTCGGATGTCCGTCGAGGACTCCGATACGGCAGGGGGGCCGCCCCAGTGGCCTCCTGCCGGGTGACGTGCCGTTAGGGCGCCGGCTGGCTCAGTGTTCACTGCCCGGAGAACAGTGCCGCAGCGGCTGCAAGTGCCCTCTTTGTTTCCGCGGCGTGCTCGAGCGGGAGGTCTCCGGGGGTCAGCTTTCGGAGGGCGCGGACTGTTGCTCCGAGGTATCGGTCGAGACTCAGTTGCTGCGTAGGTGTCTCGCAGTCTTCGAGTACGGCTTCGATCTGGTCCAGCCAGTAGTCGGCCTCGTCAGCGCTGGCGAGGTTGTTGCGTTGGGCGAGGAGTGATCGAGCGATGGCTTGCACGAGGTGGTGGCGACGTTGTGCGGCTTCGATCCGGCGTCGCTCTTGGGCTGCAGCTTCCGCGAGTCGTCGTTGTGCTTCGTTGGCGGCTGCTGGGGTTCTCCGGATGGTGGTGTCGGTGATCGTGACGGTCTGGAGACGCTTGGCCTTGTTGTAGGCGGCCGTTCCGGTGTTGACCGCAAGTGGTGCAGCTAGAGCGGCCCATTCCACGCCGGATTCCCGGGCATCGTTCACGGCATTGAGCTGATGCAGGTCGGTCTGCTCGCGGAGGTACTCCCATAGTTTGGCGCGTGTGCATGCGGCGTGAGCCCGGTCCTTGTCTTTGAGCTTGTTCGCGTGAGTTTCGGCGTAGCGGAGGGCTCCGTAGAGTTCGTCGTCACCGGGCATGCGTTCTACGTCGGGGTCTTCTGCTTGTTCGTGCAGTTCTCGGAGTTCGCTGATGAAGGCTGGTGCGTCGAGTTTCCCGATTCGTGTACGCGCTCTGACGAGGGGTTTTTTGGGGTCGAAGCGTGGTCGACTCTTCCTCTGCGCCATGATCGTCTTCCTGGGATTCGGTCGATTCACATTGTGTGAATCTCGATCATGCCGCGTTGAGCGGTCTTACGTGAGCTGTTGGCCCGGGGTGTGGCCCTGGGGTCTGGCCAGTGTCGCCGAGGGTCGAGGTCACGCTGGCATCTGACGGGCACGTGGCTCCTGCTCGGGTCGGAAATTGTCCGTTGGTGCAACGCATTCGGTCCCAGACTGCCTCTCATTGAACTCCTCGCCCTGTCTTGGCGCAGATCGGCTCAGAGGCGTTGCTCATGGCCCCTGCTCTGCTGGGGACTCTTGCCATCCGTGCTGGCGCTCCCACGCCGGTGAAGGCGGGGCGAGGAGCTCCGTTCCAGTCCCGCGTCTACGTGGTCGACGTTTGATCCTTATCAGCGGTCTGGGCCAGCGAACGGTCGGGGATTGGACCAACGGTCGTCTGCAATGGCTGGCCTGTGTCCTGATCGCCTTGGGAAGGGTGCTGACGACCGCGGTCATCGCGGGTGTCGCGCGCGCCCTGTGGAAGAACTAGTTGGCGTCGGGCGGACCTCGCTCGCCCCCCGCTGCCCAAGAGCGTCTGGTTCCCGGGCCGGGGGAGTGGTGAAGCTGTTGGGGTGTGCCTGAGGGACTCCTCTGCGGGGGTTCGTGATTGACGAACCGAGGGGCCTGTGTCCTAAGCAGGCCAGTGGAGAGTGCTGCAAGCAGCAGCGATGTTCATGCTGAGCGGTGTGGACGGATGCCGAGGCGTTCATAGATCGCCATGGCATCGTCGAAGCTGGCGTCAGCGGCGGCTTGTTGACCGTTGAGCCGCAGGATGTGTGCTGCGCTTTCACGAGCTTCGGCTTCGTGCAGGGGGCTGCTGGCTTGGCGGGCATGCATTATCGCCTGTTGGTGAGTCGCCAGGGCTTCGGTGTGTCGGCCAGATTCGGTCAGCACTGCTCCCAGGCTGTTCAGTGCTTCTGCTTGGCCGTCAGCGTCGCCGAATTCCTCGAACAGTGTCCGTGCCTGTTGGAGGAGTTCGGTGGCCGATGGCTGGTCTCCGGCGAGGTGCCTGGCTTGGCCCAAGGCCATCAGGGCATTGGCTTCGCCGTGCCTGAAGCTCATGGCGCGGTACAGGTCCAGCGCCTCCTGTGCAAGGTTGGCCGCTGTGTGGGGCTCCTGAGTCTTGCGGTGCACTAGGGCAAGCGCTTGCAGTGCTTCGGCCTGGCCGTGAGAATCGTTGATTGTCCGATACAGATCAAGCGATTGCTGAGCCAATGTGGCAGCCGGACCGAGATCTCCTGCCGCGCTGCGGACGCGGCTCAGAGAGTTCAGGGCGCTCGCCTGGCCATGTCGATCACCCAGTTCCTGGTGCAACATCAACGCCTGCTCTGCTGCTTCAGTTGCTGCCCGGTAGTCGCCCGCCATACGTCGTGTAACGCACAGACCTGAGAGAACGTGAGCTTCGCCTCGGCGATCCCCAACGGCCCGGTAGAGCGTCAACGCCTGTTCAGCCAAGTCAGACGCCGCCTCGGGGTCCTGGCTCACCACACGGTGGATCCAGCTGACCGCCGGGCCCTGGCTTCACCGTGGCGGTCCCCCAGCACGCGGTACTGGCCCAGGGCCTGTTGCGCGATGCTGGCCGCTGCAGCGTAGTCACCAGTCAGCCGCCGGGCTTGGCCAAGGTTGTGCAGGGCATCGGCGACACCTGATTCGTCTGCCAAAGCACGGTAGAGCCCGAGAGCTTGTTCCACCGCGCCTGCTGCTGCGGCGTAGTCGCCGGTCGCGCAGTGTGCACCGAAGAGTCGTTGCAGCGCATGGGCTTCCTCGGACTGGTCGCGGATGGACCGCGCAGCGGCGACTGCCGCGGCGTGCAGGGAGGTTGCTCTTCGATCTCCCTCCTGGCGAAGGAAGACCCGGAGGGCTGCAGAGAATTGGAGGGCCTGCTCAGGGCGTCCGTGATTGGCGGTGTGCTGGTCGTATGCGAGGAGGTTGGTCTTCTCGGTACGCAACCAGGCGAGGGCATCCTGGGCGCTGTTGATTTCGGGTGTCGATGTGGTGAGGGCCGTAGTTACGGCGGGCTGTGTGCCGGAGTTGCGGAGCTGTCGGTCGGCTGCTTCGGCGGTGTGGAGATAGTGGTCGAGGATGCGTTGGAGGGACTGGTCCTGGGCGTCGGCTGGACTCTGGGCGATGGTGCGGGCGTATGCGCGCACGAGGTCGTGGAAGCGGTAGCGCCCGGGGCTGAGCTCGTCGAGCAGATGGTCCATGTACAGCGCCTCGAGCTGACGCCGTGCGCGTGTGATGGGTATGTCGTCCAGAGCGGCGGCCGCGTGTGCGTCGATGTCGGCGCCGGCGTGCAGGCCGAGGTGTCGGAAGAATCGCTGGCGATCGGCGGGCAGTTCGCGATACGACAGGTCGAAGGCTGCTGCCACGGCACGGCTGCCGATAGCCAGCTCACCGAGTCGGTCCCGGGCTTGTACGAAGTCCCTGGTGAACTCCGACACGGGCCAGGTGAGGTGATGGGAAAGGCGAGCAGCGAGAAGGGAGATGGCAAGTGGCAGGTAGCCGCAGGTTCGGACTGCCTCAGTCACCTCTTGGTTCTCGAGTTCGGTGGGTGCGCGTTTCGCCAGGCGCTTGAACAGCTGTGTGGCTTCCTGGGGTGGCAGGGTGTTGAGCGTGATGGGTTCGGTGCCCTCCAGGGCGATGATCCTGTGCCTGCTGGTGACCAGGACGAGGGAACTGCCTGAGGCTGGAAGTAGGGGCTCCACTTGGGTGTGTTCGGCTGCGTCATCGAGGACGAGCAGGGTGCGTTTCCCGAGCAGGCGGTTGCGCCATAGGCCGCTGCGTGCGTCAAGGGTGTCAGGGATGTGCTGTGATGGGACTCCGATGCCGGGGAGCAGGTCTGCCAGGATCTGAGCAGGGTCTGCACGGCGCTGTCCGGGCGTGTGGGCGTGGAGTGGCACGAAGATCTGCCCGTCGCTGTATCGGTTGGCCAGCAGATGGGCTGCATGGATGGCGAGCGCGGTCTTGCCTACGCCTGGCATGCCGTTGATGACGAGGATTGGCACTGCTGAGTCCGCGCAATGCTCGGCTGCTTGGACGATCCGTTCCAGGTCGCTGTTGCGGCCGGTGAATGACGCGGTATCCCGGGGCAGGGTGCGTAATGGGTTTGTGGGCGGGGTGGGGGCGGCGAAGGTGTTGAAGTGGAGGTCTCGGCCGGCCATGTAGAGCCGGGATTGTCCCTCCGCTTGCCCGTCCATGTGGACTGGTGGCTCGCTGTCGGCTCCGCTGGTCGCGGTGGTCACGCGTCGTTGATGTGTTGGTCGCGTCCAGCCATGAAGACGCGTGCGTTGTCACGGGCTTGTGCGCTCATGACGGTGGTTTGTGTCCGGGCCTGTTCATGGTGGGGCAGTACCGGCAGCAGCTCGTGATCAAGGAGTCGTTGAAGTTCGCTGGCAAGTGCCGGATCGTGCTCGAGAATTCGTTGGAACCTCAGGCTCCAGGTGCCGTACAGGGCGTTCTCGGTGTCGTCGTCGGCTTCCTCGCGGGCGGTCAGGATGCGAGCGCGCAGTAGATCCAGGTCGGTGGCGATGTCCTCGGTGTCTTCGCCGTGGCGGCGGCGCCACCAATCGAGGACGGCACTACGAGCTTGCTGCCAGCCGTCGGTGGCCATTGCACTGACCAGTGCGCTTCCGGCCGCTAAGACGATCGGGTCCATCCGTTCCCCTTGAGGAAGGCTCAACGTCAACACTCTAGGTGGGGCTGGACATCCAGGCACCAGGTTGGATGCGCTTCGAGACGAGCATCCTCGCTGGCTCAGAAGCCACCGGGCCGCTTGGTCGGCGTCGGCCGGGGGAGTGCGGTCGCTCCGACAGCCCACGTTCCGAGACCTCCGTCGGCAGCTTTCCCGGTGAGGTGTGAAGACGGATGGGCCACCGGCTGCCTCGCGACGGGGGGCGGGCAGCCGGGGCCGGTGGGCCGTTGGCGGATCGACGTGTGCCGTCAACGGCCCGGTCTATGGCGCACGTCGTGTCGGCGGGCCGCGATGCGGTGGAGAGCGGTCATTGTCTCGGTCACTCGGGGTGCTGATGCGCGCAGTGTGGGCAGGCTTCGTAGTTCCATCCGGGGCCGGTTGCGGCGGGGAGGTGAACGCAGACGAGGTTGTCGACGGGGTGCCGGCACGCAGGGCAGTTCATCGGGACGGGTCGGTGTGTTCCTGCTTGTGTCGCGTGAGCAGCACGGTGCAGTCGGAGACCTTGCTGAGGTCGCCGCTCTGCCGGGCCGCTTCGCGGTCGTGTCGGAGCTGGTTGCACTCGGTGCAGTGCTGAGCGGTGGTCTTTCCACCTGCCTTGTTGGTCATCGTTGGGCCTTCGGGTGTTTGCCGCTGGCGGTGCGGCGAGCGTGGTCGGGCTGCGGGTGTCTTACTGGTGGCGGGTTGACTCGGTACGGGTGCCTCCAGGGGTGCGGGGTTCCTCGGAGTAAAGGGGATTGCCCGGGGCAGGGTCGACGCGCAAGAAGCAGGTGATGAGGAACTCTCGGTGGCCGGTCCGTCCGGTGTGCTTCAGACACCAGTCTTCGCGGCTTTCCTGGGCGCTTCGACGGCTCCGGAGGACTGTTTGCAGGTGGCGCATTGTGCTTCGTAGGTGGGCTGGCGGGGTTCGCCGTCGGCCTCGTCAGGGCGGATCGTCCACTCGGCGTGCTCGATGATGCTGCGGATCGTCATCCGAAGGCCTCCGCGGGGAGTGTGCTGCCGGGGCCGAATGCGGCGCCCAGGGTGCCGGGGTTGGTGAGGTGGCCGCTGCCGTCTGGCGGGGTGAGCCAGGCGCGGCGGGCGAGGGGCCGGTCGGGGGGTGGGCAGGGGTCGGCAGGACGAGGCCGATGCGGCCTGGGCAGCCGCGGACCGCGCCATCCGGTCAGCGGAGGCATCCAGCGAGCCGCTGGATGTATGCGCCGGCACGTACAGGCTCGCCCAGGCCTTCGTCCGACTAAGGCGACTCGATCAGGCGAGCACTCGGCGCGCACCGCCGCACTGGTGCTGGAACGCCACATTCATGGCCGGGAGGCTACTCCCAAGAACTATCGGTGCTTGGGTCCCTCATCTGGTGCTGGCACTCATCTACGCCCGTGCCAACAAGCGGCCGGAGGCGAAGAAGGAGATCGAAGAGGCGCGAACGGTGGCCCGCGGCCTCGGTGGGGACCGCAATGACTTCAATCTCGAGTTCGGTCCTACGAACGTCGAGATCCAGGCCGTATCCACGGCTGTCGAGCTCGGCGATGCCGGTGAGGCAGTTGAGATCGGTCAAGGCATCGATGCAGGCGGCCTTTCTGCAGAACGTCGGGCTCGGCTGCTCGTGGATCTGGGACGCGCCTATGTCCAGCGTCGCCATCCGGGCGAAGCCTTGGACTGCCTGCTTCAGGCGGAGGAGCTGGCACCGGAGACCATCCGCTCCCACATCGCAGCTCGAGCCGCCATCAACGAACTTGTGCTGATCAGCGGCGGTGCCGCTTCCCCAGAGCTGCTCGGCCTCGCGGAGCGAGCCGATGCGCGGGAGTAGCGGAGGACTTCTGTTCAGATCAACTCACTTGAACTACTGATGACACGCCATCAAGAAGGAGCTATTGGGTGCCGTTGAGATGTAGTCTTCGGTGTAGCTTTCATATGGATCTTGTCACGTCGGGGAGGTAACCGATGTCGGAGCGGTTGCACGCAGTCAGGGCGCTCCTGACGCGTCCTGCCGATCTGCCGTCTCCTGCCGTACGGGCCAAGCTGCGCCGAGCGGAAGGTCTGACCCAGCAGGAAGTCGCGGACGCGATCGGGGTCGGCCGCGTCCAGGTGAATCGGTGGGAGAAGGGCCTAGCCGCGCCGCGCCAGCCGCATCGAGACGTGTACGCCGAACTGTTGAAGGGGCTCGCCGAGAAACACCCGACCAAGGCGGCCTCCGACGCTGAGCCCTCAGACATGGAGGGAACGAGTTCGTGATCACTTGACCGGAAACGCTGAAGCCGCCCCTGTCGGCAAACAGGAACGGCTTCATTGCGATCGACTCGCCGAGCCTGCACAGCTACGAGTCGTGAGCAGCGCGGTGACCGCGCCGGGTGCTCCCCGTGGACCTTGGTCCGCGTGGTCACCTGACACCAGAATACGGCAGCCTTCTATCAGAAGCCCAGCAAGGGCTTGACCAGGCCGACATCTGACTGGTTACACCGCTCCTCGCGGCTCCCCTACCCAGGGGAGAACTATCGATGTACCCGCGTCCTCCTCGCCTCCGAGCGAGCACGAGGCTTGACTCACTCTCGCCAACTCGCGTTGCCACTCGTTCGGCCGACGTTATCGGCGTTCAGCGAACCGCACTGAGGTGTGGCCGACGGCTCCGTCGGGGGACGGCATTGACTTCCGACCCGGAGTTCGGGTGCGGACAGCCCTCCGCCGAGGGGGTTGAAATGTTCTAGGTCATCAGGGCGGCGACCGCACGGTCTTCTGGCCGCCCGGGCCCCCGACTTCCGGTGACTCCCAATCACCCGAGCCGGGGCCCATCTCCTCTCCGCTTCTGGCCTGCCAGGGCCTCGCGGAGGTTCTGACCGCCCCGGTGCCAGCCGGCTGCGATCAGTTCGAACTCGGTTCGCCAGAACCAGCCCCACCCAGAGCCGGGGTTTTTGTGTGCCCCGAGAGAGGGCGAGAGTCATCATGCAGCAGAGTGCTGCCTCCTGTCAGCCTGAGCAGGCTCCGATCGACCGAAATGCACCGTTGGCGTGTCCACATTCGGCCATGCATTCGGCTAGCGCCATCTTCGGTGACCGCTCGCGTCACGGGTCGTCGACATGGTGAGCCAGGCGAAGCGTCCCCCCGTGCGCACCCAGCGGGCTCGGGTACCGATGCGGTTGGTCACGTCGTCCTGCTACGCGGATGTGGCGCTGTCGGTGTATGTGAAGACCGGAGCTCTCGCGGCGCGGCGGGAGGGGTGTGAGGCGCGGACAGAGACGATCGCGACCTACCTCGGGCTGTCGGGTGCATCTGTGGAGCGTGGGCTGACGCAGTTGTCGCGGCCGGGGCCGGACGGTGTGGTCGAGCTGGTCACGACGCGTCGGACGCTGCCCGGGGGCCGTGGACTGTCGGCGGTGCGCCGGACTCGTGCGATGAGTCCGGCGGAGGCGTTCGTGTGGCTGCCGGTGACGGCTGCGGAGGACCTCACGCCGCGTCAGCTGCGCGCGTACGCGTTGATCACCTACGCCCAGGCCCGGGGCATCCCGCTGACATTGGGGGAGCTCGCGGGCGGATTGCTGCATCACTCCGGCCAGCGTGCCGGGCAGCCGATCACGGCGGCGGCGGCCGCGCGGGTCGTCGACGGCCTGGAGGCCGCGGGCTGGGTGAGCGTGCAGCGCAGGGCGGGGGAGCGGGGCCGGCACCACTTCATCGCGCACGACCTCCCGGCGCCGGCCGCCCGGGCCTCGGCCGAGTCGACGGGCACCCCGGACGCTGTGGAGAACACGGGGTCCTCCGCGGGCTGTTCGGCCGCGAGTCCTCATCTTGGTGAGGGATCGGGTGCTGAGGCTGGTGAGGGATCCCTCGCGAATGAGGAATCACGTACGACTGACTCACCTGATGACGCATGCCCGACGCCTGGCTGTTCCGCCGTAGGCGACCTACCGGTAGTAGTTGCCGAGCCTGTGGAAAACCCCGGATCGCCTGACGGCCCACAGCGACCCTCTGCGCCGACGAGGGCGGGCGCGCTCCGCGCGGAGAAGCCACAACTCACCTGTCTCTCCCTCGAATTGGCCCGATGCGTACCGCGCACCACTGCACTGCTCAGCGACGTGGTCGGTGAAATCAGCAGCTACCAGAGATGGCGCCTGGACCGGATGATCTTCGGCCTGCTGGTCGACGGCGAGGACGACGCGATGATCTACGCACGGCTGCAGCAACGCCTCACCCCGCTGCACACCGATGACCCGGCCCGCCCGTACGCGTTCCGGCGGGACGGACTGTCCTGGGCGCTCAGCATCGGCCTGCCCTACCGACACGGAGGCATGACCCAGGTCCCCTGCGCCACACCGTGGTGCTCGAACCTGGTCCTCAGCCGCGCGACCGACGACGTCCAGTGCGACACGTGCCAGCACGCCACCGACCGCGCAGCCCACACCGAACCGCCGCCGCCCACCGCGGTCCTCCTGGACCTGATCAACCGGCCACACTCCCCGGCCCCCCTCGACGAGCCCACGGTCCCGACGCCCCAGCGCCCTGTCGAGGAGCGGCCAGTGGAACTGCCCGCAACGGTGCGCGAACAGCTCGATGTCATCGCCACCGTCGACCCCGCCGCAGCCGATCGGGCCCGACAGGCGGCCCTCACCCTCCACGACCTGGAGAACAGCACCCCGGCAGGTGACGCTCACCGAGACCGCGTCTCGGCCGCGATGACGATCTACTCCCAGATCACCGAACGCCACGCCGACCTGCTCGCCCGCCACTACGCCGCATGATCACCCGCGCCTGCAGCGCGTCCGAGACATAGCAGCACTCACGCGTTCTGTCGGGTGGCTGACTCACCGCCGTGTCACCGGTGGAGTGTGCACGCAATGCGCAGAGGTGTGGACCCGCTGCTAACGACCCTCGTCAACGCCCCCGGCAGGCTGATCGGTGACAGATCCCCGGACATACAGGCGGGGGACACACCACAAGCCTCATTGCCCCGGGGTCAGATGCACTGCCAAGGAAGGTGCTCATTTCATGAAGCGCGCGATCGCTGTTGCCGTTGCGGGGCTCTCCCTGGCCGTCGGTTCTGTGGCCATGGCCTCCCCCGCCGAGGCCAGCTCCTCACAATGCCAGAAGTACCTCAAGCTGAAGGGTTATGTAGTCGGCCCGGCGGTCAAGGCCCATTGCAAGACGGGCGCGGCAGGCGGTGCCCTGAATCGATTCGCCTGCACCGTACGTCTCATCGGCATTGATGTGAAGAATACGCACGCCGGCACAGCCTGTCAGTTGGCTGACGACTGAGCCTGGGGTCAACGGCAGGCAATGCGCTGACAGTTAATCCAGCAACGGACGGCCCCGATTCCGCCGCGTCGGTCGGGGCCGTCACGCACACAGTCGTTGAACCACAGGAGCCCCAGCGGCGCGACGTGGCTCTGCGGGACGGCGACACTGCCTACCGCGGCGCATCGCGCTCACCGGCCGAAACGAACCGCTGGATTCTCCCCGGCCTGTACTTGCGCGACATGTTCGCCGAAGGCCGCCACCGCGCCCACCTGACCGCCGATGAACTCGGCGGATGCCCGTGGTGAATCTACGTAACTTCCTATGAGCCCCGGCTGCCTGAAGACTGCGTGGCTTTGTTCATGAGAAGGAGCAGCAATTCGACGTCGGTTGGGGAGGCGCACTCGGCCAGGGAGTGCGTCGCAGTGTTCACGAGAACTGACGGCGCCGGGGCCTTCCTCCCCGCATGGCCGTCAGTGGAGCGTGATGGGCTCCATGATCTTGATCTTCGCGCGGCGCCATGATCGTCACAAGAGTCGGCACTCGGTAATCTTGGGCAAGATCGTTTTGGAGGACTGGCCGGCCGTTCACTCGTGGGCGTGCCTCCCGGAGGTGTGCCGCTATCAGTCCTGGGGGCCGAACACGGAGGTCCAGACGCAGGACTTCGTGGACTCCGCGGTCAAGGCCTGGTCGGGCACCCCTCAGCGCCGCTTCCCCTACGTCGCCCGCGTCGGGCGGGATGTGGTGGGCATGGGTGAGCTGCACGTCCGCAGCGATAAGCAGCGCCAGGGCGAGATCTCGTACATCGTGCACCCCCGGGTGTGGGGGCAGGGTATCGGCACGGATCGGTCGGCAGCTGCTCGCGCACGGGTTCGGCGAGCTGGGGCTCCATCGGATCCATGCCACCTGTGACCCGCGGAATCTGGGCTCCTCCCAAGTGCTGTCCAAGATCGGTATGACGTATGAGGGGCGCCTGCGCGACACCGCGCTGCTCCACGACGGCTGGCGAGACTCCATGATCTTCAGCAGCCTCGAAGATGAATGGCGCTCCACTGCGTAGCCCCCGGCTGCGGGGTGCTGTCGTTTCTCGTGAACATCGACCTCGGCGCCGACCGGGCGCCTTCCAAACCCGTGAACAACTGACTTCGCAACGCATGAACAAAGCCAACTGCGGGAGCCCTGCCCCTCTGCGACCACGGACAAGGGTGCCGCTCCTGGGCGACTCCGAGGGCGAAGGCGTCCACCTCTTTCCGGGGTGCTACCCGTCGATGCGCTGGGCTTGGTGGCGGTACTCTTGGGTGGCATGCCGTAGGCGGTGCGGAAGGCTCGGGTGAAGTCGGATGCGTGTGGGAAGCCGTAGCGGGCGCCGATGGCATGGATGGGGGTGGCGCGCAGCTTGGGATCGACGAGGTCGCGTCGTGCACGTTCCATGCGCTGCGTGCGGATCCAGGCAGCGACCGTTTCGTCTTCCTGCTGGAAGAGGCGGTGCAGGTAGCTGGTGGAGATGTGATGCGCGGCGGCGATGGTGCGCGGGGTCAAGTGCGGGTCGTGCAGGTGCTGCTGGACGAAGGCCCGGATGCGTAAGACGAGCTCCTGCCGCCGGGTTTCCGGTGGGAGCGCGTTGCCGGCGTCGAGCGCATGGGCGAACAGTGCAGAAAGCAGGTCCACCGCGACCATGCCCAGACGAGGTCCGTCCTCGGGCCGGTAGGAGCCGGAGTCCCGGGACATCTGGGTCAGGAACTGGGCGAGTAACGCCCGATACCCTCACGCGCCGATAATCGCCGCATGATCAGTGAGTCGATCGCGTTCTCCGGCAGTGGCAGCAGTTTCCGGGGGATGAAGAGCCCCGTTCCCCGGACCGTGTCCTCACCGCCGGTGGTGACCGCCCGTATGAGGTGGGGCCGTGAGGTGTCGTGGAGAACCAGGTCGGACCGCTCGTACTCGGCCTCGTGACCGGAGCTGGCCAGCCCCATCGTCCCCCGCAGGTTGAGCGAGAAATGGTAAAGCTCGGGGTCGGACTGCTGGATCAACTTCCGCGTTCGCCGCAGCGTCACCGGTGAGTGTTCCATCGTCCACAGCTTTACGGATCCGAGCGCCAGGACACGCTCGGACACCGTGGCGTTCGCTGTGCCGTCACCTTCGACGTCCATCGGCACGTGTGACTGGGAGATGTGCTCGCGCCAGGAGGAGAACTTGTCAGGCGCGAGCACATCCCGTGTGCAGAAAGCCGTCTCGATCAGCATTCTTCTCCTCACGAGTCCTTGATCGGCGTGCTTCGCGTCGGCCAGTACAGGAACCGCACTTTCTAGTCTCATCCTGGCCCAACCCACAGGGCCGGCGGCAGAGCGCCATGGGCCCAGCATCGGCCGGTCGTACGCGTGACGAGGCCCGAGCGGCGACGGGCAGGCCCTCAGGCTGCGGCGGCGAGAGCCACCGCGACCGGCAGCAGCGCACACTGGACGACGAGGAGAGCCGTACGCACTGGGCGGCCCACCGCGCGGGCGGGCAGGAGCAGTACGGCGAGGCCGAGCACTCCCGAGCAGACCAACATCCAGAAACTGATGTCGTACAGCACTGACGGGCCCACGCTCCCGCTGAGAGCCTCATCAATGACCAGGAAGAAGCACACCAGGTACAGGAGAGGCAGCAGAACGAGTGCAACCGCGGAGGCGATGCGCAGCCTGCTCTCGCCGCGTGCGCGCGGGAGTCCGGGCAGGAGAGCGAGGGCGGGTCACCCTCCTCGGGCCCTCGTCGTTCGTCGTCACAACGAAGAGTCCAACACCGCGTCGAACGGACCCGACATCCATACACCTACTCACCAAGCCAGCCAACGTACTCATCCCTCGCTGCGATACGAGGCCCAGAAGAGGCTGTCCTGGTCGAGCCGCCGCGCACTCCCCGTGCGGCCCTGTGCGGCCGTATGTCAGGAGATCGCAGTCGGGTCGATCGGATCGATCCCGGTACGTGCGTACAGGCTCGGCCGGAGCGAGACCACCACGCGCCCACGCGGCCACTCGGCCGACGGCCGGGCCAGATGGACCGCATGAGTGATCCGCCAGTCGACGCCATCGCCGACGAGTGTTCCGACGTCGAGGGAAGCGGTCAGGTCGAGCGTCTCCACCTCCAGGCCCGGCAGGCTCGCGACGTGCTCACCCACCGCCCGCCGCTCGGCGACCGCGGCCGCGAGCGACAACGCCGGCACCTGCCCGACGCCGCGCCCCTCGGCCGCAGCCACAACGAGCCCGGATAGCTGACGGTGGCCGGCACCAAGAGCAAGCAGCGCCGTGTGATCTAAGACAAAGGGGATCACGCAGCGGCACCCCCGGCCGCTGCCGTGCGGGCTTCCATCGCCTTCAGCAGCCGGTCACCGGCCGCCACATCGTCGTCCGTGACGTCCACGCCGACGTGGTCGCGAAGGTACGCGCGAGCGAGCTCGCCACGCGCCTTGAGCTCGTCCTGGGTCGGCGTCGCCTCGGCGAGCTCCTCCACCAGGCCGCGGATCGTGGTGCCCCGCTCGTCCGCCAGGACGCCCAGACGGGCCCGGACAGTCTTCGAGACTTTGATGCTGGTGTCCTCGCCGTCCATGACAGAAGACTCTACCGCCAGTAGAGCCCTGTTCGTGCTCACCTGTCACAGAAGGGCGATCCCGTCGGTTCACGCACCAGCGCCGCCAGCAGGATGCCCGGCCGGGACACTCGGCGCCCACGTCTGATCCGATTCCACAGCGAGTTGGAACCCCGCCCGGAGAACCAGGAATCGCGTAGCCGCCCCGTACGCGGAGGCGGCCAGAAGCAGCCCGCGCCCCTCTCGACGCGTTGCACAAAGCGGAGTTGGTGGTCTCCCCAAGCCCGGTTCGGCCCTGATCACATACCGTGTTGCCGGTCAGGAACGGCTCACCGGAGCCTGCCCTAACCGCGGTCGGAGTCGTAGCCCCAGCGGGCCCTGCCGTCCTTACCCATGAAGCACTTGGCCGGACGCCCGTCCTCGGCAGTCCCCAGCGCGCCAGCGGGGGAGCAGGCGTACCCGAACTGGACTCTCGTCTGATGGCCACCGGGGCCCTTGGGCTGAGGTTCCGGAGTCTCCGGCTCCGCCGACCCGTCGCCGGTCTCGGTCACCATCGTGGTTGGGTGAGGCGAAGGTTCGGACGGCGAATCGTGAGCAGCCCGGAGGCTCGAGCCGAACCAGATGACAAGGCCAATCAGGACGACGACGCCTATGCAGCAGCCCCGTGAGCCGGTTGTTTCACTCATGCCTGCTCCTGCGCTCTCGTGTAGATGCAGACGGCCCCGGTCATGGCATACCCCGGCGGCAGGTCCCGGTCACCTCGGCGTCCCGGAACGCCCTTCGTGCTTGGCCACTCGGTCGCCAGGCCGTTGCTGGCGTCGACGAGCCGGTCGAGCAGAGACAGCAGATTGCCGACGTCCGCCATGTGCAGGCCGGCGGTCGGCTCGTCGAAGACGTAGACGCTGTCCTTCTCCTGCAGCCGGCGGGCGAGCTTGATGCGCTGCCGCTCACCGCCGGAGAGCATGGACAGCGGCCGCCCCAACGTCAGATAGCCCAGACCGACCCTATCCAGCGGGGCCAGGCGCCGCGCAACGCTCCGTTCGGCGAAAACCCCAGCGCGTCCGCGACAGTCAAGCCCAGGATGTCGACGACATTCAGGCTCTCGAGCTCGAAGCCCAGGACCTCATCCCGGTACCGGCACCGGCACCGGCCGCAGACCTCGCAGATCGTGGTGACCGGGTCCAGGAAGGCCAGGTCGGTGGTGATGGTGCCGCGCCCCTTGCACTCGGGGCACACGCCCTGGGCGTTGAAGTTGAACAGACCCGGATCCACGCCATGTTGTTGGGCGAGCAGCTTCCGCATGGTGTCCCAGATCCTCGTGTAAGTCGCCGGTGCGGAGCGGGGGTTGATGCCCACCGCCGACTGGCCCAGCACGATCGCCTCAGGGTGACGGGCGGCGAACACCCCGGAGATCAGCGTGGACTTGCGAGCCGGCCACCCCGGTCACCGTGGTGAGAACCCCGGCCGGGACGTCAACGTCGACCTCCCGCAGGTTGTGCTGGCTGGCGCCGCGCACCGGCATCACACCCGTCGCCTCCCGACAGGCCTCCTTGAGGCCGGACGCGTTGCCGAGTCGGCCGGTCACGGTCCCGCTGGCCCGCAGGCGACGCCCTCGTAGTCGTTGATCGCCACGTTGCCCAAGTCGTCGGGGCGGATCGTCTGGAAGCCCTCCCCGTCCATCAGGAGGTCCATCTCCTCCCGCGAATTCCGGCCCCGGGTGGCGCGGCGTAAAGGTCAATCTCCTCGACTCTCATGGAACCTGGCGACGACCAGGTCGACGTCGAGTGGGCCTCTATTGCCACTCGTTGAGCAGTACTCGCTCCTGGATCCAGTGTTCACGCTGGCTCTCGTCTTGAACCACCCGCCGAGCGCTGGGGATGTTGCGGGGAGGCCCGGGAGAGGTCATGCGCTCGTTCCTACCGCGAACCCTGGCAGCGATCTCCTCGCTGCGCAGACGACGCTCTTCTGCCCTTTCGATGGCTTCGCAGGGATAGATCCAATGCTGTCGGGGCGTGCCGCCGTGTCTGGCCGGTCTGGGCCGCGGCCGGCACGCGCGAACGTCCTCTTCGGGACCGGCACCCGGCTGGTGTCCGGAGAGCTGGCCTTGACGGCGACATGGGTGTCGCGGGTGAGAGATCCGACTGAGTTGGGTACTGCCGTGCCGTTGCGGAGGCCCTTGCTGTTGATGAGGAGCGCCAGACCACCCCGGAGAACTTCGTCGACGTCCTTGGGGGAGAGCTGGGCCAGCAGAGTCGCCAGGGCGCTCTGGTTGGCGCCGACCTGATCGGCCTGGCCCTCTTGGGAGCCGTAGTTGGGTGAGGGCGCTGCGCGAGGTGCCACGGGCGGTGGGGAGGACGCCAGGGTGCGCTCCCATGCCCTTCGCCACTCGGGCATGGCCCGGCTGGTGATGCCGCAGCCGCGGAGGAAGGCTTCGACCTGCTGGAGATTGGTCGGTTGTCCCCGGCGTTTGACGATCCGCCATGCCGTGCTCACCGGCAAGATCGGCGGTGCTCCCGAGAGCATGGTCTGCTCCTGGGCCGCAGGGTCGTCCGCCGGTGCGCCGGTGTAGCCGGCCCGTTGCTGCAGCGTGCGCAGCGGTGGCGCGCCGGCGAGCTCGTAGGCGGCCGCGAGCGCGGCGGTCATGTCGGCATCGGTGCGGATGTTGGCGGGGGAGGGGGCGTGGAGTCCCTCCAGTTTGCCCCGCTCCTCGATCTTGGCCTTTCGCCACAGTCCCAGCGCCTCGCGCATGACGTTGCCCCCGGCCGCGTCGTACTGCTGGGCCCCCTGCTCGATCTCTGAGCCGACGCACGCGATGACGAACGCGGACACGGTCGGCTCTTTGGGAACCGAGCTCCTGGTGCCGGCGGCACGCTTGAGCGTGGACGGCGACAGCTCCCGGCCGCCCAACTTGAGCCGGTCTGCCATCTCCTCGTAGGTCAGTTCGGCCCCACGGCGCAGCTCTGTCAGGAAGCCAGCGAGCTTGGCCCGGTGCGGACGGGGTTCGTGGTTCGCTCGATGTGTCACGGCCGCCCCCTACTTGCCGGTGGTGGCGCGAAGGACGATCTCGGCGAGGACGGCGGCGATGCGCTTGCCGCCGCCGGCTGCGGTGAACGTCGCGGCGCCGATGGCTCCGCAGCCGCCGAGCAGAGCGAAGACGTCGCCCATGGGGAATCCCGCATAGAGCAGGGCGGCGCCCATCAGGGGGAAGGAAACCAGGCCGGCCACCTGGGCCGCACCCGGTCCGCGGCTCGGGCGGGTGGTGATCGGCTCGGGGGAAGCAGGAGAAAGAGTGCTGCTCGATGACATGCTTGTGCCTTTCGAAAGTCGGGGTGCCCTTGAGAGGAGGTCACCCGACTCCACGTCGGGTGACGATCCGTCTGCTACTGGCCGCAATTCCCGTGTATTCCCGCAGCAGTTGACGCTGCTGGCGGGCGGGATCCAGTGCGCTGAAGCATGCCACGGGGTCGACCTTCACCGCTCGTCCGGAAAGGCGTCAATGCACCCTATGTGCGATTCCCGGTCCACCAGTGTTCCAGCCGGCAGCTACGCACTGTCCCCAACGGCACACCGTCCATCTGGCCGCTCACCTGCCGTTTTCCCGGCGACAGGCGAGCTTCAGCTTTCCCAGAATTCAGGGCACAGGGTCACCGGCGTTCACGCCAGGCTTGCCGATTCGCCGTCTATGAGGTGAAGGTGTGTCACGAACCTGCTGCCGGTTGCTGATCGGCGTCGGGCCCCTTGAACGCTACTGGCCGCAAACCAAAGCCGTGACAGGGGAAGAAACTGAACAGGTCACGTTGACGCGTGCCTGTCCGCCGAGCCGGCACCCAGGCGGTGCCGGCTCTTGGCGTATGCGCACGGGCTCTGGTCCCGCGGGCGGTGGTTGTCCTTCAGGCGGTCGCCGCGACACGAGCCGCGGCGACAACACTCCGCCCCGCGACACCGGGTTCACTTCCGCCGGGGCGAGGCAAGCAGGTAGGCCCTCTCCCGCCGCCCTCCATGCTCGGTGGCCTGCCAGCCTGCGCTCGCCAAGGCAGCCGCCCAAGTAGTAACGGGGTCGCGCCGAGGTTCGGGACGAATCGTTCTCCATCGCGCCCGACGGAGCTCGTACGGCAACGGCTTCAAGCTGCTCGGTGGGAGTGACCTGGTACCCGTCGACGGCCGTGCGGCCGGAGTCTTCGAGCACGGCCGGTAGGCAGCCGGCGCCTTCGAGCGCGAGCGCGGCCGCGGTCACCAGATGTTCCCGCTCCCAACGGCAGGGCCGGTCCAGCGCACCGTCAGGGTTGGTGAGACGTCGCATCTCCAGAAGGCCGAGCCACGCCTCCCGTGCTTCCCGCGCTCGCGTCCGACCGTACGGTTCCGTCTCGAATCCCGTCCGCGCACGGAACACTCCGGCCTCGGTGACAGGTCTGGTGGCCTCGGTGGGCGGGGCCGGTGCGGTGAGCCGACCGCGCTCCGCTTGTCCTGCCGCCGTCAGGTAGTAGAGGTGCGGCGGCCGCGGGTGCCGAAGGGCGAGGCCGTCGTCAACCAGAGCGGACAGGATGCGCTCAGGCCGGTTCGCCGGCACCAGCCCGGTGCCCGGGTCGGCATCGAGGAGCGCCATCCCGGCGCTCCTTCGCCGTGAGTCGTTTGCCCACCCCGCCTCCCTCCTCACCACTACCTGCCATCCGATGACTTCTCGCCCACGGCGGTCAAGAGGCGTTGCCTAGAGGCTTCGCCAGATCGTCCGCAGACTCGAGTGTCAGACGGTAGAACCCTGGAGGGCGAACGCGCTCTTCAGACGGCCATCCACCACGTGTCTCAGGCCGTGAGGTTCTCCTCGGCGGTTGCGCCAGGTGAGTCGTACCAGGAGATCGCCGGGTATCGGCGCGTCGAATCGCAGGGCGCGGAGTCCACGTGCATGGACTTTGCGCCGCGGCCGCTGAGAGCAAAACAGCCCCTGTGCCCGAGACCGGCGGCCCCCCAATTCGTGTGGGCAGCGAACGCAGGAAGGCCACCGCTTGAAAGAAGGCCAGAAGGCACCCCGGGGAATCGCGCCATCACCCACCGTGCGTCCGCTAGCCGACACGCATGGTTCCTGGCCGCGGCCACCCGTCACGAGGGATACTGGGGGAGTGACAAGTTCGACCACCGAATGGGGCTCCCGCACCGCACATCTGCGAGAGCGGCTCCCCGAGCACCTGGACGAGCTCACTGGCCCCATCACCGGAACGGTCGAGCTCCCCGTACACCTGGCTTGGTCGGGACTCCGAGCCTTTGACCTCGACGAGCCCAAGCTGCTGCTCGGCATGTACCGCATCGTCATCGGGTCCGGCCTGCACGAGGACATCACCACGTACCTCAGCGCAGGACTCCTCCGACAGCACTGGCCGGTACTCCGCCGGATGCTGAGCAAGGCTGTACGGGCCGTTTGGGAAGAGCACTTCCCCGAACTGCGCCCGGCCGCCGCAGCGTGAAGCTCTCCCCGTTCCACGAGAGTCTCCTCCGCGATGCCCTGCACGCTGGTGCCTCCTATGGTCTCGTCCTGGCCGGCGGGAACGCCGTGCGCGCGCACGGCGACTGTAACGGCAAGCGACCCAGCGACTCTGGTGCCGAGGGCGCCCTGGGAAGAACCTGCACGTCACCGCCCTGAAGACGGCCAGGCAGCGACTGAAGCGACCCAACTCCTAGGTATATGAGGACCTTCGTGTATGCGCGTGTGCGCAATATATAGAGAGCTTCAGTCGCTTCAGTCGCTGTTACCGATAGCCAGCCTCCTCTGAGCTGGGCTGATACCCCCTTGCCTCAGCGCTCCTGATGGTCGTTCGGTCGCTGGACTCTGGCTTCAGTCGCTCTCGAGACTCATGCTGGTCGCATCATCGACACAGCGCGCGTTGTTGCGCATGTGCTCCACGGCCTCACCAAGGGCGTTCGCTAGTGTGTGTCCGTCATTGAGTCGCTTCGGTCGCTGATAGGGGATGCGGATGCCTGCTGAGCTGCGTCTTTCGCACAGCGACTCGCCGACGCCTACCCCTAATCCTTCAGTCGCTGAGCCCTCGACCGAGCTGTCCTTGGCTTCTGCACGCTGGTGCGCTCGCCGCGGCTGGCCCGTGCATCCGCTCGCTCCGGGAAGCAAAACCCCGACCGCCAACTGCAGAGACTGCAGGGAACAACGCCACTCGCCGAAGACATGCCCCTGCATTTCCGAAGGCCGCTGGTGCCACGGATTCCATGCCGCAACACTCGATCAGAACCGCATCCAACAATGCTGGGGCTCCCAACCCGAGTTGGGCATCGGAGTGTCCTGTGGCCCAGCAGGACTGGTCGTCCTCGACATCGACGCACACCGGGCCGAACTACCGGAGCGAGACCGGATCCTGCCCGGCATCCCGATCGCCGACCACATCGACCTGGACGGCCTAGCAAACGGCTTTCACACCCTTGCCGTCCTGGCTGCTCTACGCGGACACCCAAGCCCAGCCGACGACGAATCCACGCTGCGCGTCCGCACCCCATCCGGCGGCCTACACGTCTGGTTCCGAGCAGCGGACAACCGTCGCTGGCAGTCATCAGTCGGTTCCACCCCAGGCCGCGCCCTGGCCTGGCAAGTCGACGTACGCGCCCACGGCAGCTACATCGTCGCCCCCGGCACCACCACACGCATGGGCACCTACACCCCCGTGGGGGACACCCTCGAGCCCGCTGCGCTCCCGCTCTGGCTCGCCCAGGAGCTCGAGCGCACCAATCACCTCCCGGCCCCCAGCATCCCCGCCCCGCGGCCCGTCCCGCCCCGGGCACGGCAAGCCGTCCTCGCCGCGAACAGTGGCAGCACCCGAATCCAGCGCACCCTCGCCACCGTCCTGGCACCGGTAGATGCCTGCGGCCAAGTCACCGAGGGCGCAGGTTTCTCCGACACCCTCAACCGCGCTGCCTACAGCATCGGCGGACTGATCGCCGGCGGATCCCTCCCCCAGGAAGAGGCTGAACGGGCGCTCACCGAGGCAGCCATCGCGGCCCGGCCTGGACAGCAGCGACGCATCGAGCAGATCATCCGCAGCGGCCTCGCCGCAGGCCTCAAAAGGCCCCTCTACACAAGCGGGGGGCGCTCGTGACGTCGCCCGGCCCCGAAACACTCTTCGAGTTCGACCCCGAAGCCGTCGCCACCCAGATTCGCAACCAGGGCAGGGTCCCACCCCTTCCGAGCCAGGCCGATGCCGAGCGGCGCCCGGCAAGCGAAGCGAGGGCCAATGGCTTGCTGCCTGACACTCTCTCCGACCGCGGCAACGCCAAGCTGTTCGTCAGGCTCTACTCAAACGACTACCGGCACGTTCCCGGAATCGGCTGGTACCGGTGGGACACCACCCGCTGGCAAATCGACGAAGACGACACCGTCCTGTGGGCCGCAGGCGACCTCGCGGAAAACATCGCTACACACGACCCCCGCGGCCTGTTCACCACCAATGCCCTGCAACAGCACCGACGCCGCGCCCTGTCCACCACCGGCATCAACGCCATGCTCACCCAGGCCAAGTCCGCCCCCGGCATGGTGCTGAACGCCGCACTCCTGGACGCCGACGCCTACGCACTCTGCACACCGGACGGAATCGTCGATCTGCGCACGGGACTGGTGAAGACCCCTGATCCGAACAAGGACTTCCACTCCCGCTCCACCACGGTCGGCCCCCAGCATGTGCCCACCGTCCGCTGGCAGCGATTCCTGACTGACACCTTCGGCGACGACGCCGAAGGCCGGGAAATGATCGACTATCTCCAGCTGCTGCTCGGATACTCCGTCACCGGAGATGTGGGCGGCCAGATCCTGCCCTTCCTCTTCGGCTCCGGCAAGAACGGCAAGTCCGTCCTGCTGGACGTGCTGATGAAACTGCTCGGTGACTACGCCGACGCCGCCCCGCCCGGCTTCCTCATGGCCCGCCCCTACGAAGGCCACCCCACCGACCTCGCCGAGCTGCACGGCCGCCGCGTGATCGTCTGCTCCGAGGTCAAACCCGGCGACAAGTTCGACGAGGCCCGCGTCAAACTCCTGACCGGCGGCGACCGCATCAAAGCCCGGCGCATGCGGCAGGACTTCTTCAGCTTCGAACCCACCCACAAACTATGGCTCCTGGGCAACCACCGCCCCGAAGTCGGCACCGGCGGCTTCGCATTCTGGCGCCGCATGCGCCTGATCCCCTTCGAACGCGTCGTACCCGACCACCGCAAGATCGACAACCTCGCCGACATCCTCGTCACCGAAGAAGGCCCAGGCATCCTCGGCTGGCTCATCGACGGCGCCCGCCGCTACCTCGCCGGAAACCGCGACCTCACCGGCCCCGAACGCGTGCGCATCGCCACCACCGCCTACGCCGAAACCGAAGACCACACCGGCCGCTTCTACGAAGAGTGCTGCGTCCTCGGACCGGACCTGCGAGCTGAACAAACGGCGCTCTACGCCGTCTACAAGGCGTGGTGTCAGAATGAAGGAGCTCCGGTCATGTCCTCGAGGGCATTCGCCTCCCGCACCCGGGAACTCGTAGGACTGGCCTCGCCCAAGGAGATGATCCTGTCCAACCAGCGCAAGCACTACCCGGGTATCGGACTGCTCACCGACCAGGAGAGAGACGCATGAGCTCCCTGATCACCGAGGACGAGATCAGCCACGAAACCGAGATCGTGTGGCTGGAGGACATCGAGAAACTCGACTACGTCCGTCAGAGCCTGGACCGCCTCCCCAACCGCAAGAGCCGACCCGCCTACCACCGCGACGGCCGCATGGTCGGCTACGCCCTCCTCGGCCCCACCGCAAAGCCATCCCGCGCATCGGGGACCTTCCGCCGCCGCGTCTTCTGGCTGCTGCCCCACGACCGAGACAGCGAGCCCGATGGGCTGTACGCCAAGAGCGCGCCCGCTGAAGCGATTGACCCGCGAACGCTGGAGCCACGGGTCAAGGGCTACAAGACAGAACGCTCCGAAGGCGCACCCCCCTCTACCGCCATGCAGGAACTCGGGATAACTCGCTCGGCCTCCTGAGAGGCGCAGTCTGGGGCGTGGTCACAGCTGCGGAGTGCGTGCGCTTACAGGAGCGAATCCCGGGATACACCATGCTCTTCCCGGCTTTGGCTGTAAGGAAGCTCTGCAGTACGTAGCTAGCTGAGGCCGAGTCAGCAACTAAGGGTGCCAGCGCCCAAGTTCCTACTTCGCTCCCATGACTCAACTGCAGACGAGGTTCTTTGCCCGGCGCGGGGTTGGCAAGATGTGCCCGAACTGACGTGTCAGAGCCGTACGTTCACGCACTATCGCTGCACCGAGGAGCCAACATGGAGCGCACGCCCGCGTATCGTCTCGACCCCTCTGGCCGCGACATACGGAGCGAGGTGGCACACCTGCGGTCCCTCGGGGATCTCGTCCTGGTCGAGTTGCCCGGTGACATTCAGGCCTGGTACCCCACGCGGCAGGCGACCCTCGAACGACTTGTCACCGATAACAGGGTGAGCAGGAACCCCCGGCACTGGCCGTTATGGCCCGAGGTGATCCTTGCCAATCCCGGCGCACACTGGATCCTGCCGTACGTCGGTCTTACCCACATGATCACCGCAGAAGGGGAGGACCACCGGCGTCTGCGCAACCTGGTGGCGCCCGCCTTTTCCGCCCGGCGTACCACCTTGATGAAGCCCGTCGTCGAGCGCATCACCAAGGACCTGCTCGACGCAATGGCCAACCGTCCCGCCGACGAGCCGGTCGACCTGCGCGAGGCCTTCGCTCACCCACTGCCGATGCGCGTCATCTGCGAACTCTTCGGCCTCAACGATGACGAGCGACAGCGGGTCGCCGCGTTCATCGAGGCCATCATGAACACTTCCGGCTCCAGCCCTGCCGGGGAGGAGATCCTCGCCGATGTCCGCAGCACCCTGGGCGGCCTCGTCGAGCGCAAGCGAGCCGCTCCGGGCGACGACATGACCACCGATCTGATCGACGCCCGCGACAACGAGAGCCGCCTGAGCGAGGAAGAACTCATCGGACAACTCCTGCTCATCCTCGGCGCCGGCCACGAGACCACGGTGAACCTCATCGCCAACGCCGTCGTTGCGCTTCTCGACCACCCCGACCAATTCACGTCGGTCCTCCGCGGCGAGGTGCCGTGGAGCAACGTGGTGGAGGAGACCCTGCGCTGGGCCGGCTCGATCGCGTCCATGCCCCTGCGGTTCGCCACCGCAGACCTCGAGATCGGAGAGAACCACATCGCCAGGGGCGAGGCCATCCTCGCTTCGTGGGCCACCGCAGGATGGGACCCTCACGCCCACGGCCCGGAAGCCGAACGGTTCGACATCGCCCGGAGACCGGGCAAGCACCTCGCGTTCGGCCACGGCGTGCACCGCTGCCTGGGAACCACCCTGGCGCGCACCGAAGCACTCATCGCCCTCCCCGCCCTCTTCGAGCGCTTCCCCCACCTGCGCCTCGCCGTCCCGGGCACTCAGCTCGACCGCTTCCCCTCCTTCGTCGCCTTCGGCTACCGCTCCCCGCGGGTGCACCTCACGCCCTGCACCCCAAGCACACTTCAACCTCGCTGAAAGGGTCCTCGACCCCCGGGATCTGGAGGCTTCAGTCGGCCCAGGTGACACACGCGACATGTGTGCCGCGATGCTGTACCCCGCTGGTAGCCTCCCAGGTCGGGAACGCACGGCTCGGCACGAGGAAGGGCGAGCGAGTACCGCATGCATGGCATAGGAACCGGCCGAGCAAGAACGCTCTTCCTGCCTTCCCATGGGCAGATGAGAACGGCTGAACGACCATGACCCAGCTCCGCCCCCAACGGCCCGACTCGTCGGGTCGACGTCCCGGGAAGCCTCGCGGCTTCATATCGGCGGCTAGGAACTCCCTGGCAATGTCCAGGGAGCGCAAAGATGCGCGCCAAAAGCTCGCTGGGCTGGATTTGCCGAAGGGCTACCGGCTGAAGGACATCGTGAATGCCGTGGCGCGTGAACGGTCCCGGGACATAGTGATTCACCCGCTGAAGCTCGACGGAGAGATCAGCGGTCTGTGCGTCGTGGGTGACCATCGCGATTTCATCTTCGTTGACAACACTGCGAGCCCGTTCTTCCGGACGCACATCACCCTCCATGAGCTTGCGCACCTGCTGGAGGGAGACGGCGTCACGAGCGGTACTTGTGTCTCCGTCAATCGGTCAGCGCTGAGTATCCGCCGTACACAAGCCCCTCTCTCTGCCCTTCCCAAGAGCCTGGTGGAGGAGGTTCGCGGCCGTCCGGTGAAACTCCGGGCCGACTACACGAGCCTTGAAGAACGCCGCGCCGAAATCTTCGCAACCTGTGCGCTGATGTCGCTGCCCCGGCCAGAAGTCGAAACCCTCGCCCCGATCTACTCCGCTTTCGGTGGCAAGGGCACGCGTCTGTGATGCTCGAGCCGGTACTCACGGCCATTGACCTGGCCATCTCGTCATTCCTGCTGTCCCTGGCCGCTACGAAGTGGGTGTCCGTGCGACGGGACTCGGACCCTTCGCTGAAGTACACCGTCGTGGTGCTAGCGACGGCCGCGATGGCTTACCTGGTTGTCGCGCCGGCGGTCTACCGCGCGATCGGTTCTGCGATCGGCTCTCCGAGCGCTCCCTCACTGCTCTTCTACACGGGCCACCTGTCGTGTATTGCCCTCGCGCACCTGCTGAGCATGTTGTGGCACCCCAACCGCACCCAAGAGGAGCGCGCCCGCAAGCGCCTGTTGTGGCTGCCCACCTATGTTGGCGCGATCACCGTGATGGTGGTTGCGTTCATGATCACTGACCCGGCCGGCCCGGCCCATCCGGTGCGCTTTCCCGTCGCGTACGCCGACCTTGCTGGCGTGGTCGTCCTGCAGGTCGTCTACCTGATCACGCTCAGCGTCGGCATCGTGGCGACGATCCGGCAGTTCCGAGGCCCGGACGGACTGATCGCGCTTCTCCCCGAGGACTCCCCGCTGGCCCAGGGCATGCGAGCCTTCGCTCTTTCTGTCGTCCTCAGCTTCCTATACGCCGTGTGCCTGATGACCGCCGTCCTGACGGCCTCACTTGGACATCACCGCAGCGACGTGCTAATGGACATCGGGACTGTCCTGATCAGCATCAGCGGGTTCGTTGTCGGCTACGGCATGGCCAAGCCGGCTTTGTCATCCTGGCTCGCCGACCTCCGGGATTTCTGGACGCTGACGCCTCTTTGGAAGGCAGCAGTCTCCGGAGTCGAGGAGGAACAGGTCCTCGATGCCAGCGGTTGGATGTTGGGGGACCTGCGGTTCCGCCTCTCCCGACGGTTGATCGAGATCCTCGACGGCATACGACACCTGCGGCCCTTGATGCGATCGGCCCCGTCCGAGACAGTCAGGGCCTTGGCCCTGACAAGGCCAGAGCTGGAAATCGATCTTCAAGCCGCGCAAGCTGCAGCGACCATCCGTGACGCAGAACGCCGGCTCGAGGAGCCGTCGAGCACTGGCGACACACTGCGCTTCAACGAGCACTCATTTGATCTGCCTGGGGGAGACGAGCCGCTGGACGAGCAGCGTCGGCACATGGTTCGGGTAGCCGAGTACTTGAATCACCCGATCGTCGTGGAGGCCCTGAGAGCCCACGACCCTAGTAGCATCACGCCAGTAGATACCCAGGCCAACCCGTAGCCGTTCACGGTGGACGAGGCGGTTGGCCGTCGGCCAAGCAGTGCTGCCTGTTCGAACTCTCCGGTGCCGCCCTATTCCTGGTGCTCGGGTGTGGCAGGTACGTCCAACTGCGCCAGCTTGGCCTCGAGTTCAGGCAAGGCCCGGAACACTGCTCTCGAGACCTGGTCCGGGGAGGTGGTCGAGCTGCGAGTGGCAATCTCGTAGAAGCCCATCCTCTTCATCCAAGCTTCGACAGCGAGAGTCTGAGCCTCGTCGCGGATCTTCTCCAACCGAAGCGCGACCGCCGCGCGGTTGGTCATGCCCAGGCTCCCGGGGCCCACGCCGAAGAACTCCTCGAGCGAGGTGCATGCCTCGGCGTTCGCCTTACGCTCGCCGGTCAGGATGTGGCCCACCATGGCACGTTTGACAGCTGAGCCGTTGGCGATGTCGTCGTAAAGGTACTTCGTCTTGGCGACAGGGTCCTTCAGTCGCGTTTCATGCAGGAACTTCAGCCGCTGGTGCACCCTCTCGGGATGAGGGCTCTCTTCGGGATCCTCGCCCCTCAGTAGGGCTTGGACGGTCCCGAGTTCGACGGCTGTGGCGTAGGAGATCTCCTCAGGGACAACGATCGTACTGAGGGGCTTGCCCAGACGGTCGGCCACCGTCTGCAGGTCATCGAGAAGCGACGCTAGGTCGGGCACCGACGTCTCGTGGTCGCTCTTCACCAATGGCTCCATAGGGCGGGACGCAAACAGTCCTTCAGGAGGCTACCGCGCCCTCGTGCACGTGCAAGTGGCGCGTTCAACAATCGTAGACGCCGTATCCGATCCCCACCGACCGAGATCTACAAATGCAGACTACAAATGTTGACGTGAGGAGTGCGGTGCACCAGGATCGGCATATGGCCGAGCCCCCCAGGGCTTGGGCGATACAAGCGTGCGTACTCCGTCGCAGACAACGTTGACTCCAACGGGGACGCGGCACGGTAAGCACGCGATCGGCTCACTGGCTCCGACTACACACAGCGCGCCCTCGGTCTCGCCACCCACGGTGGGCGAAGCACCAGCCGCGGCCGCGCACCCCAAGCCGACGAGGCACACGCAACAAGGGAAGGGGTGTCATGGCTGAATGACCCTGAAGAACAGGCTGAACACCCCCAACTGGAGCGGCATGCACTCTCCACCAAGTTGGTGCCGCAAAAGCCAGCCGTACGCCGGCCCTCTCGCTGACCAGCCCATAGCTTCCAGACCGCGGGATCGTTCAGGAGGCTGCCGATGGATCCTCACAGTCACACCGTCACCCACGGCGATGCCGATACCGCACGCCTTCTCGCGACCGCTCTACGGAACGTGGGCTTTGCTGTCTCGGTCGCGCCACCACGCTCGGCCCGGCCAACCAAGCCCCAAGACGCCAGCCCGCAGCATGAGTTCTCTACCCTTGTCACTTGCTTCGCACGAGCGACCGACACTGAGCACGCTGTCACCGACGAGGTCCTCACGGCCCTGGTCACGAATGGGCTGTGGTTGAACACCGGGCCCCTTCCCGTCGAACGCGTCGACGCCCTCGTCCAACGCGCTGCCCATGCCAATGTCGGGTTTCTCCACGCCCCGTTCATCGGGTTCCCGCCCCTGTCCAGCTACCGCATGATCATGGCGTACGGGTCCCCCGCCGACGTCGGCTCCGAGGCCTTCGTCCCCCTTCTCTCCGCGCTCGCGCATCACCACGCCTGGGCTGCCCTCCCCGCGCCCGTGCCTGGCACGGGCCCCTGTGCTCTGCCCGGCCGACTGGTCGCTCTGCCCCTTGTATCGAACCAAACGCCACGTACAGCCCGGAGCTGCAGGCCAGTGCGGAGAAACCGCCGTGCTTGAACGGAAGCCGTCAGCGGTCGACCGCACCATCGATTGGCCCACATCGCTCCGCCCGCCTCATGCTCGTCAACGCCATCCATGCCATCCGAAGCAAACGTCGGCCCCTCCGGATACCCGTGGAGGAGAGCCTCTACGGTTCGTTGTGGCGCTGGTCAGGCACCGGACTGGGCGCGCTCGTCACCACGGCCGCCGCAGCCGCGTACGGAAAAGGGCGGGGAGCGGTGCGCCCGGGGCCCGTGAAGAGCGCAGCGGCCGCCCTGGGCGACAGGACGGCCACATGAAGACCGCGACCCATCCACCAGAGTGAGCCGCAGTCAGCGCGGTAACGCCGGACCACACAGGGATCGGGCATGAGCCCCGGATTGGTCCCGGTCACAGATTACCGCTCCGCGGAAGCGGTGCCTAGCGCCAACTGGTCACCCCCGCCTGACACCTGTGCGGCCCACGCTTGTCGTGAAGGCCAGACCGTGAACACACCCGCACCGATATCCCGAGCCGCCGGTACTGCGGCCGGCCGCGAGCCGCTTTCCCCCTCCGGGTTGAGGGTGGATCATGAACGGCTATAGCACCATCAAGCGCGGCCCGATGGCCGCCGACCGCTTCACCCAGATCGCCAACGACCTGTTCCGCGACCCGCGAGTGACCCTCAAGGCGAAAGGCCTATTCGGGTTGATCTCCACGCATCGCGACGGGTACGGCGTGACGCCCAAGTCCCTGTCCAGGGACACCAAGGACAGCGTCGACGCGATCAAGACCGGCCTCCAGGAACTGGAGCGGCACGGCTACCTCTACCGCGCACGCGAGCGCCTGGCCAACGGGCGGCTCGGCACCTCGACGTACTTCATCACCGACCAGCCCACCCAGCAGCCGCCACCGGAAGAACCCGTCCGCCAGGCACCACATCCGGTGCCGCCGCCAGCGACCACGGCCCTGCCGAACCACGGTGGAAACAGCAGGTCACAGCCAGAGTGGGATTTTCCCTCTCTGGAAAAACCAGCGCTGGAAAATCCACCCCCTAAGAACACCAACCTCAAGAACACCAACTCTCAGAACACGAACGGGGCGCCTTCGGCGCGTAGCGCCGGTGAACGCCGGAGGCTCTCTACCGGTAGTAGCGCGCGCAAGCCTGAAAGCTGCGCGCCGAACAACCACGTCACTCAACTGCCCCGGAAGGCAGCTTGGCAGGGAGCACCACGGCGTCTGCCGGTCACGCTGACCGCCGACCAGGCGATGGTCTTCGCCGCCTTCCCAGTCGTGCTGCGCGAGGCGATGCGTAGGACCACCGGCCGCGAGGTCCCCAAGACCCTCCTGGACACCATCACCATCCAGTTGCGAGATCGCACCGCGCTCCAGCTGCGCGACCGAGTTGTGCGCCGGTGGGAATCCCAGGGCTACCGCACCAAATTCGAAGCCGGGGCCCTCAACCGTCCGGTCGGCGCGGCCGTCACCATGCTGCGACACGGTCGGTGCCCAGACCTCTCCTGCGAGGACGGCGCCCAGATTGACACTGGTGCCCCGTGCCGTGCGTGTGTAGAGCGCCGCGCTACCCGACCCGGTCGCCCGAAGTCCGAGGCCGGCTCAGGGCCTTGTCCGGCCTGCACCCATGACCGCGGCACCAGCGGCGCCCTGTGCGAGGCATGCCGTGCTCCCTTCCAGCGGCGCGTGACCGACGCCGTCAACCGCGCCGAGCAAGCAGCCCACACACGGCATGCCCTGGACGCCGACCGAGCCGTGCACGCCGCCCGGGCACGGGGCGAAGTCCTGCGTGCTGCCGAGGAGGCTCGCGCCACGGCTCGCTCCCAAGGCGCGGAGGAACTCGGAGTTCTCCTAGCCGCGCAGTGGGCTGCAGAACAGGCGGCCGATGCCTTCGCTCGGACGAGCGGGGGCGTGATGCTGGGCCAGGCCCTTCAGTAGGAGCGTCCAGTGGCCACTGGCTTCTGTCACTCCTATGTGGGCTGGGATTGGGGACAGGTCCGAATCCTGTAGATCGGGGCAAGTACGGCTCGAAGATCCATCTGATCACCGAGCGAGCCGGTCTGCCCCTGTCGGAATCTCGGAGCGAACTTGCACCACAGCCAGGCCCTGATTCCTCTGGTGAAGGGCATACAGCCGATCCGTTCCCGCCGCGGACGCCGGCGACGCAGGCCGGGCAAGCTCCACGCCGACAAGGGCTAACGACTACTCCCACCTGCGGCGATGGTTACGCCAGCGGGGCATCACCCACCGCATCGCCCGCAAGGGCATCGAGAGCTCCCAGCGGCTGGGCCGTCACCGCTGGACCATCGAACGCACCATGGCCTGGCTCGCCGGCTCCCGCCGCCTCCACCGACGCTACGAACGCAAGGCCGAGCACTTCCTCGCCTTCACCAGCATCGTCTGCACCCTCATCTGCTACCGAAGACTCTCCAAATGAGATGACTTCTAAGGCAATACCGGGTGGTAGCTCGCGGTTGACACCCCGAAGCGCTGAGCGCCACTTTGAGCCCCTTAGGGCCCCGGACCGTATATGGGGAGTCGGGTGATGCCGGTTCAGGGTGGCACGTACGGACTCAGGCACCGGCAAACCCCCATCACTGTCGCCGCTACCGGTAGACTGCAAGCCAATCTCGCCCCACTTGTGGGTCGCAGCGAGCACCGCTGACTAACGCTGAACGACGCAGCCGCTCCGGCCACCGCCGGGTGCTTGGCTATTCCTGTCCAGAAAGGGCGCTTCGTGGCCGATTCCGGCAACCCCAACGAGAACCTTCCCTCCACCGTCGCTGGCGAGAACGGCAAGGTCGCAGCCTCGTACGACGCCAGCACGATTCGTGTGCTTGAGGGGCTGGACGCGGTTCGCAAGCGCCCCGGTATGTACATCGGCTCGACCGGTGAGCGCGGACTGCATCACCTTGTGCAGGAGGTCGTGAGTAATTCCATCGACGAGGCGCTCGCCGGGCACGCGGACACGATCGAGGTGACGATCCTTGCCGACGGGGGCTTGCGCGTCATCGACAACGGCCGTGGCATCCCCGTCGACATGCACCCGGTGGAGAAGAAGCCTGCGGTGGAGGTCGTCCTGACGGTCCTGCACGCGGGCGGCAAGTTCGGGGGCGGCGGCTACGCGGTCTCCGGTGGTCTGCACGGCGTCGGTGTCTCCGTCGTGAACGCGCTGTCCATCAAGCTTGCGGTCGAGATCAAGCGCGACGGGTTCCGCTGGACGCAGGACTACAACCTGGGTGTGCCGACGGCCCCGCTGGCCCGGCAGGAAGCGGTCGAGGACTCGGGCACCATGGTCACCTTCTGGGCCGACCCGGACGTCTTCGAGACCACCGAGTACTCCTTCGAGACGCTGTCGCGGCGCTTCCAGGAGATGGCGTTCCTCAACAAGGGCTTGCGGATCAACCTCACCGACGAGCGCGAGTCGGCGAAGGCCACCGTCGGCGCGGACGAGGCGGGCGAGGACGAGGCGCACGAGGTCAGGACCGTCTCGTACCACTACGAGGGCGGCCTCGTCGACTTCGTGAAGTACCTCAACTCCCGCAAGGGCGAGGTGATCCATCCGACCGTCATCGACGTCGAGGCCGAGGACAAGGAGCGGATGCTCTCGGTCGAGGTCGCGATGCAGTGGAACTCGCAGTACAGCGAGGGTGTCTACAGCTTCGCCAACACCATCCACACTCACGAGGGCGGTACGCACGAAGAG
>NZ_JBICVP010000017.1:0-56182 GCF_043199075.1 Streptomyces sp. NPDC048639 | reverse complement strand
GGCAGTCTGCGCCGTGACGACGGTGGTGCGGATCGTTTCCTGACCTCGCTGGCCGAGGCGTGGGTGCGCGGCGTTCCGGTCGACTGGACGCGGGTTCTGGCCGGCCAGGACGCCCGCACCGTCGCCCTCCCCACCTACGCCTTCCAGCATCGTCGTTACTGGTTGGAGCGGACCGCTCCGGCCTTTGCATCCGCTCAGGCTTCGGGTCGGGAGGTTGATGCGCGTTTCTGGGAGGCGGTCGAACGCGAGGATCTGGAGGGCCTGGCCGAGACGCTGCGGTTGCCGGAGAGCGAGCCGCTGGCCGGAGTACTCCCCGCGTTGTCGAGTTGGCGCAAGGGGCAGGTGGCCCGATCCGCTGTGGACGGCTGGCGGTACAAGGTCGTATGGAAGCCCGTCGGCCGGGACACCCGGGCCACCGCCCTCACCGGCACCTGGCTGCTCCTCGTCCCGCATGAGCACTCCACCACCGACCTCACCACGGCGTGTGCCGACGCGCTCGCCCTCCAAGGCGCCGACGTCCGTGTACTCGAACTCACGCATCGCCACGCCGACAGCGAAGTCCTGGAGGCCGCGCTCAACGAGACGTTGGCCGACCCGGCGGCCCCCGTCGGCGGTGTGCTGTCGCTGATCGGGCTGGACGAGACCCCTTTGCCCGACCATCCCGTACTGCCCACCGGCGCTGCACTCACCGTGTCCCTCGTGCAGGCGCTCGGGCGAGCCGAGGTGAGCGCGCCGCTGTGGTGTGCCACTCGGGGCGCCGTGGCCGTCGGGGACCAGGAGCCGCTTGCCCACCCGGCGCAGGCGGCGATCTGGGGGCTGGGAAGGGTTGCCGCCCTGGAGTTCCCGGAGCGCTGGGGCGGGCTGATCGACCTTCCCGAGCCGTTCGCGAGTCGGGATGCCGCCGCCCTTTGCGCCGTGCTCGCGTCGCGCGGTGACAGCACGGAGGATCAGGTCGCCCTGCGCGCCAACAGCACGTTCGTACGGCGGCTCGTGCCGGCCTCGCTGTCGGGCAAGGCGGACCCGCCTGACGGCAGGTCTTCCGGGCGGTACTGGACGCCGCGCGGCACAGCGCTCGTGACCGGCGGTACCGGTGCGCTCGGCGCGCATGTCGCCCGCTGGCTGGCGCGTGGCGGGGCCGAGGACGTGGTCCTGGTCGGTCGCCGAGGTGCCACGGACGACCCGGCGCTGGCGGAGCTGGAGGCCGAAGTCGCCGCACTGGGCGCCCGGTTGACCGTCGCCGCCTGCGATGTGGCCGACCGCGACGCGCTGGTGGATCTGCTGGGCTCCCTCCGTACCGAGGGACGTACCGTACGGACGGTGGTGCACGCCGCCGGTGTGGGCACCCTGGGGGCGCTGGACGGCCTCGACCTCGCGGAGTTCGCCGAGGTCACGGCGGGCAAGGTCGCCGGTGCGTGGCACCTCGCCGATGTCCTCGACCCGGCCGAGACCGACGCACTGATCTTCTTCTCCTCCATCTCCGGGGTGTGGGGCGTCGCCGACCATGCGGCGTACGCCGCGGCGAACGCCACCCTGGACGCACTCGCCGAGCGTGTCCGCCGGACGCACGGGCTGCCGGTGCTGTCGGTGGCCTGGGGACCATGGGACGGCGGCGGCATGATCGCGGAGGACATGCGCGGTCCGCTGAGCCGCCGCGGGATCCCCGTCATCGGCACGGAACCGGCCATGGTGGCGCTGCAGACGGCCCTCGACCACGACGACACGGTCGTGGCCGTGGCGGACGTCGACTGGGCCCGGTTCGTACCGGTCTTCAGCGCCGCTCGCCCCGCCCCGCTCATCGCCGATCTGGAGCCGAGGCCGAGCGGCGGGGCGACCCACGCCGGGGGAGCGGGCGGGCAGGGCGGGGGAGTGGAGGCATCGACGCTCGCCCAGCGGCTCGGCACTCTGCCCGCCGCTGAACACGACCGCTTCGTACTGGACCTCGTACGGTCCGAGGCGGCTGCCGTGCTCGGCCATGCCTCGGCGGACGACGTCGACGCCACCTATGCCTTCAAGGAGCTGGGCTTCGACTCGGTGAGGGCGGTCGAACTGCGCAACCGCCTCACCTCCCGTACGGGACTGAGGATCCCGACGACCGTGGTCTTCGACCACCCCACTTCGCTCGCCCTCGCCTCCCGCCTTCGTGAACTGGCCCAGGGAGGCGGTACGACGCCGCACCCCGCCACGAACTCGCCCGCAGCCGCGGCCGGTTCACTCGGGCCCGCCTCCGACGACGACCCCATCGCCATCGTCGCCATGGGGTGCCGCTACCCGGGAGGCATCGCGTCCCCCGACGACCTGTGGCGTGTGGTCACTGCCGGGGAGGACGTCATCACCGGCTTCCCCACCGACCGCGGCTGGGACACCACGCTGCTCTACGATCCCGACCCCGACCGCCACGGAACCAGCTACGTCCGGCACGGCGGATTCCTGCACGACGCCGGGGAGTTCGACGCGGCCTTCTTCGGGATATCCCCGCGCGAGGCGGCGGCGATGGATCCGCAGCAGCGGCTGCTGCTGGAGACCTCCTGGGAGGCGTTCGAGCGGGCCGGAATCGACCCGAAGACCCTGCACGGCAGCAACACCGGCGTCTTCACGGGCATCACCGACCAGAACTACGGCACGCTCCTCGGGCGCGCCACCGACGGTACCGAGGGCTATCTCGTCACCGGCGCCTCGACGGCCGTCGCATCGGGCCGCGTCTCCTACGTCCTCGGCCTGGAGGGACCGGCGGTCACCGTCGACACGGCGTGCTCGTCGTCGCTGGTCGCGCTGCACCTCGCGGTACGAGCACTGCGTTCCGGCGAATGCTCGATGGCCCTGGCCGGGGCCGCGATGGTCATGGCCGACCCGGCGCCGTTCGTCGGATTCAGCCGGCAGCGGGGGCTCGCGCCGGACGGCCGTTGCAAGCCCTTCGCCGAGGCCGCCGACGGATTCTCCCTCGCGGAGGGTGTGGGTGTGCTGCTGCTGGAGCGGCTGTCGGAAGCACAGCGCAACGGTCATCCCGTAGTCGCGGTGGTACGCGGTTCGGCGATCAACCAGGACGGTGCGAGCAACGGTCTCACCGCGCCCAACGGGCCTTCGCAGCAGCGGGTGATCCGGGCCGCGCTGGCAGACGCCCGCCTCACCGGCGGTGACGTGGACGTCGTCGAGGCGCACGGTACGGGGACGCGGCTGGGAGACCCCATCGAGGCGCAGGCCCTGCTGGCGACGTACGGGCAGGACCGTACGCCCGACCGGTCGCTGCTCATCGGCTCGGTCAAGTCCAACATCGGGCACACCCAGACCGCGTCCGGCATGGCCGGCGTGATGAAGATGGTGCTCGCGATGCGGCACGGCCACGTGCCCGGCACGCTGCACGTGGACGCGCCCTCCTCCCACGTCGATTGGTCGGCGGGCGCGGTGCAGTTGGTGACGGAGTCGGTGGAGTGGCCGGGCTCCGAGGGGCGAGTACGCCGGGCCGGTGTGTCCTCGTTCGGTATCAGCGGGACGAACGCGCACGTGGTCCTGGAACAGCCGCAGGTCGAGCCGAGTCCCGAGCCGAATCCGGAGCCGGATCCCGAGCCTGAGCCGGGGACGGCCAATGGGGCTGCGGTGCCGGTGTTTGCGGCCGGTGGTCCGGTGCCGTGGGTGGTGTCGGGGCGTGGTGGGGACGGATTGGCCGGTCAGGCGGGCCGGTTGGCGTCCTACGTCGGAACTGCCGGTGAGGACGTTCGGCCCGTGGATGTGGGCTGGTCGCTGGCGGCGACGCGTACGGCGTTCGAGAACCGAGCGGTGGTGCTTGGCGTAGAGCTGGGTGAACTCGCCGGTCAGCTGGGGGGTTTGGCATCCGATGGCGTGAGTGTGGGGAGTGTGGTGCGCGGTGTGGTGGCCGGTGGCGGGGTTCGGTTGGGGTTCGTCTTTCCGGGCCAGGGTGCGCAATGGGTCGGGATGGGCCGGGAGCTCTGGGAGGGCTCCCCGGTCTTCGCGGAGTCGATGGAGGCGTGTGAGCGGGCGCTGAGTCCGTTCGTCGACTGGTCGCTGAGCGAGATCGTCCGCAGCGGGGATGACTTCGCTGGTGTGGATGTGGTGCAGCCGGTGTCGTGGGCGGTGATGGTGTCGCTGGCTGCGGTCTGGCGTGCGTGTGGTGTTGAGCCGTCCGTGGTGGTCGGGCATTCGCAGGGGGAGATCGCCGCTGCGGTGGTGGCCGGTGGTCTGTCGTTGGAGGACGGGGCGCGGGTCGTCGCACTGCGTTCGCAGGCGATCCGGGCGATCGCCGGACGTGGCGGCATGGTCTCTGTTGCTCAGTCGGAGGCCCAGGTCGAGGAGTTGTTGTCCGGTTGGGCCGGTCGGATCGACATCGCTGCGGTCAATGGTCCGGGCTCGGTTGTGGTGGCCGGGGACGCGGATGCTCTCGATGAGTTGATGGCGCACTGCGAGGCGGAGGAGATCCGGGCGCGTCGTATTCCGGTGGACTACGCCTCCCACACCCGGCACGTGGAGGAGATCGAGGCGGAACTCGCCGAGGCGCTCGGGCCGGTCGCTCCCCGCACCGGTGAGGTGCCGTTCTTCTCCACGACCCAGGCGGAGTCGGTCGACACCGCTGCTTTGGACGGCGGGTACTGGTACCGGAATCTGCGTCAGCGAGTGCGCTTCGGCGAGGCCGTCCAGGGTTTGGTCGATCAGGGGTATGACGCCTTCGTCGAGGTGAGTTCGCATCCGGTGCTGGGGATGGCCGTGCAGGAGGCCGCCCCGGACGCCGTAGTGGTGGGCAGTCTGCGCCGCGATGACGGTGGCGCGCACCGTTTCCTGACCTCCCTCTCCGAGGCGTGGGTGCGCGGCGTTCCGGTCGACTGGACGCGGGTTCTGGCCGGCCAGGACGCCCGCACCGTCGCCCTCCCCACCTACGCCTTCCAACACCGCCGCCACTGGCTCGACGTCTCCGAATCCGCCCCCCGGGCCGAGTCCGGAGATGCCCGGGTCGACGACATGGACGTCCGCTTCTGGGAGGCGGTCGAGGCCGAGGACCTGGAGGCTCTCGCCGATACGCTCGACCTCGCGCCGGAGCGGCGCGGGACGCTGGGCACGGCGGAACCGATGCTCCCCGTGCTGGCCGAGTGGCGTCGGCGCAAGCGCGAGAGCGCACTGCTGGACTCCTGGCGCTACACGGTGACGTGGCAGCCGGGGGATGCATCGGCCACAGGGGCCGGCCCGTTGCCGTCGCACTGGCTGGTGGTCGTACCCGGTTCCGACGGTGCTGCCGACAGCACGGTGGACGAGCTGGTCGATCAGCTGGGGGGCCACAAGGAGGTCGAAGGGGTCGTCACGGTCGCGTTCGACGTGACGAGTGAGGACCGGGCCGCTCTCGCGGACCGCCTGCGCGAGACCCTGGAGCAGAGCCCGCTCACCGGTGGCGTGCTCAATCTGCTACCACTGGCCAAGGGCGATCCCCGTCCCGCTGCCGAGCCGCAGTCCTGCGTGGTGCCCGGAGCCGTCACGGCGACTCTCCTCCTCATGCAGGCACTGACGGACGCGGAGTGCGCGGCGCCGCTGTGGACGATCACCCAGGGAGCGGTCGCCCTGCCCGGCCCCGAGGCGACACGTACCACCGGACCCCTTCCGGAACATGCTGCTGTATGGGGCCTCGGCCGGGTCTACGGCCTCGACCACCCTGAGCGGTGGGGCGGCCTGGTCGACCTGCCCGTACCGTCCGATCGCCCCGAACCGGACGGCGGCACCGCCCCGTTCGCCCCTGCCGCGAAGCTCGACGCGAACACCTGGAACAGGTTCTTCGCGGCCCTGGCGGGAGACGAGGGCGAGGACCAGTTCGCCGTACGTTCGGACGGCCTGTACGTACGCCGCATGGTGCGCAAGCCGGTCGACGCCGAGGCGAGCGAGCGCCGTGCGGTCGCCTTCTCGGGTACGACGCTCATCACCGGTGGCACGGGAGCACTCGGCGCGCACCTGGCCCGGCGATTGGCCGCGGCCGGTGCCGAGCATCTGCTGCTCGTCAGCCGCCGGGGCCCGGACGCGCCCGGTGCGACCGAACTGGAGGCGGAGCTGAGGGCGCTCGGCGCCCGCGTCACCACCGCCTCGTGCGACATCACGGACTGGGAGGCGCTGGCCAAGCTGCTGGCGAATGTGCCGGAGAGCGCGCCGGTCAACGCCGTGGTGCACGCGGCGGGCATCGAGCCGCCGGCCGTCGCGATCGGGGACATGGATCTCGGGGCCCTCCAGGAGGTGGCGGACGCGAAGATCGCGGGAGCTCTCCACCTCGACGCGCTGCTCGCGGACCGTCCGCTGGAGGCGTTCGTCCTGTTCTCGTCGGGCGCGGGTGTGTGGGGCGACGGCGGCCACTTCGGGTACGCGGCCGCCAACGCCTATCTCGACGCTTTCGCCGCGTGGCGCCGGAGCCGCGGTCGCGTGGCCACCTCCATCGCCTGGGGAGCCTGGGCGGGCGGCGGCATGGTCCACGAGGCCGAAGGCGACCGGCTGCGCCGCTACGGCGTGTCCACCATGGACCCCGAGGTGGCCGTGTCCGCCGTACCGCAGGCTCTTGCGTACGACGAAACGTTCCTGGTCGTCGCCGATGTGATCTGGGACCGGTTCGCGGCGACCTACTCGGCCGCCCGTCGCCGCCGTCTCTTCGACGAGATCCCGGACGTCCGGCGCATCCACGCCGAGGCGGCCCGGGCAGGCGCGGCCGGTAACGGCGTCACGGCCGGAGCGATGGCCGGTGGGGCGACGGCCGACGGGACGCGGCCGTTCGTTCTCCGACTCTCCGGTGCCGGCCGGGCCGAGCAGCAACGGATGGTGCTCCATCTCGTCCGTACCCAGGCGGCGGCCGTCCTCGGTCATGACGGGAACGGCGCGATCGGCCCGGGCCACGCCTTCCGCGATCTGGGCTTCGACTCCCTGACCGCGGTGGAACTGCGCAATCGCCTCAAGGAGGCCACGGGGCTCAGCCTTCCGGCCACTCTGGTCTTCGACCATCCCACGCCCGCCGTCCTCGGCGAGCGGCTGCTGTCCGAGCTCGCCCCGGACTCGGAACCGGCGGGCGGGCAGGACCTGACCCCGCTGGACGAGTTGGAGGCCGCCGTCGCCGCGCTGGACCCGGCCGACGACGCGTCCCGCACCAGGATCACCACCCGGCTGCAAGCCCTGCTGTGGCGGCTGTCCGACAGCGCGGCGGAGAAACCGGGGGACGGCGGCGACTCCGACGACGAAGTGCTCGAGGCCGTCTCCGACGACGAGATGTTCGATCTGATCGACAAGGAGCTCGGCCTCAACTAGACCGCCCGACGTGCTGGTTCGCCAACGCTCCACGGCCGACCCGGTACGAGTGACTCCAAGCCTTCGGGCCTGCTCCTAGGGACTGATGACGTTCATGGCTAACGAGGACAAGCTCCGCGACTACCTCAAGCGGGTCACCACCGACCTGCGGCAGGCCCGCCGACGCCTCCAGGAGGTCGAGGCCCGCCAGCAGGAGCCGATTGCCATCGTCTCGATGAGCTGCCGCCTGCCCGGGAACGCCCACACCCCTGAGGATTTCTGGGATCTGCTCGTGGCGGGCGTGGACACCGTCTCCGAACTGCCCGCGGACCGCGGCTGGGACCTGGAGGGCCTGTACCACCCCGACCCCGAGCACCAGGGCACGACATACACCCGCTCCGGCTCCTTCCTGTACGACGCGGCCGACTTCGACCCCGGCTTCTTCGGCATCTCGCCGCGCGAGGCGACGGTCATGGATCCGCAGCAGCGACTGTTGCTGGAGACCTCCTGGGAGGTGCTGGAGCGGGCGGGCATCGACCCGGGCACCCTGCGTGGCGAGAAGGCGGGCGTCTTCGTCGGCAGCAGCGATCAGGGCTACGGTGCTTCGGCCGCCCACGCCCGGGACCGCGTCGAGGGCCACATGCTGACGGGCGGCTCCGGCGCGGTGCTGTCCGGCCGTATCGCCTACAACCTCGGCTTCGAGGGGCCGGCCGTCACCGTCGACACCATGTGCTCCTCGTCGCTGGTCGCACTGCACCTCGCGGTGCAGGCCCTCCGTCAGGACGAGTGCCGCCTCGCCCTCGCCTCCGGCGCCACCGTCATGGCCGGTCCTCGCAACTTCGTGGAGTTCAGCCGGCAGCGGGGGCTGGCGCCGGACGGCCGGTGCAAGCCGTTCGCGGCGGGTGCGGACGGTACGGGCTGGGGCGAGGGTGTGGGTGTGCTGCTGCTGGAGCGGCTGTCGGACGCCCGGCGCAATGGTCATCCCGTACTGGCGGTGATTCGCGGTTCGGCGATCAATCAGGACGGTGCGAGCAACGGTCTCACCGCGCCCAACGGGCCTTCGCAGGAGCGGGTGATCCGGGCGGCCCTCGCCAACGCCCGGCTCACCCCGGACCTCGTGGACGCGGTGGAGGCGCACGGTACGGGCACGACACTGGGCGACCCCATCGAGGCCCAGGCCGTCATCGCCACCTACGGCCAGGACCGCGAACAGCCCCTGCGCCTGGGCGCGCTGAAGTCCAACATCGGCCACCTTCAGGCGAGTTCCGGTGTCGCCGGCATCATCAAGATGGTGCTCGCCATGCGGCACGGCGTCCTGCCCAGGCTGCTGCACCTGGACGAGCCGACGCCGCACGTCGACTGGTCCACCGGCACGGTCGAACTCCTCACGGAGAACCAGGACTGGCCCGAGACGGGCCGTCCGCGCCGCGTGGGCGTGTCGTCCTTCGGAGGCAGCGGCACCAATGCCCATGTGATCCTGGAGCAGGCGCCCGCGGCACGCCCGGAGAAGGAGCCCGACCCCGAGACGGAGCCCGACTCCGAAACGGATCCCGAGCCCGGTACGGGGGCGCCGCTGACCACCGACGACACCGTCACCGTCACCCCGGTGTTCGCGGCCGGCGGGCCGGTGCCGTGGGTGGTGTCGGGGCGTGGTGGTGAGGGGCTGGCCGGTCAGGCGGGCCGGTTGGCCTCGTTCGTGGACTCGGCTCCTGAGGGCGTGCGGCCGGTGGACGTCGCGTGGTCGCTGGCGGCCACACGTGCGGCGTTGGAGAACCGAGCCGTGTTGATGGGCGCCGAGCGCGCCGAACTCATCGACGCCCTGGGCGTGTTGACATCCGGCGGCGTTGCCCCCGGCGTCGTGTCCGGGAGCTTCGACGTCGTACCCGATGGTGCGGTGTTCGTGTTCCCGGGTCAGGGTGCGCAGTGGGTGGGGATGGGGCGTGAGCTCTGGGGGCTTTCGCCGGTTTTCGCGGAGTCGATGGAGGCGTGTGGGCGGGCGCTGAGTCCGTTTGTCGAGTGGTCGTTGAGGGAGGTCGTCCGCGGCGGGGCGGAGTTGGTGGATGTTGATGTTGTTCAGCCGGTGTCGTGGGCGGTGATGGTGTCGCTGGCTGCGGTGTGGCGTGCGTGTGGTGTTGAGCCGTCGGTGGTGGTCGGGCATTCGCAGGGGGAGATTGCGGCCGCGGTGGTGGCGGGTGGTTTGTCGTTGGAGGACGGGGCGCGCGTGGTGGCGTTGCGTTCGAAGGCGATCCGGGCGATTGCCGGGCGTGGCGGCATGGTCTCTGTTGCTCAGTCGGAGGCCGAGGTCGAGGAGTTGTTGTCCGGTTGGGCGGGCCGGATCGACATCGCTGCTGTGAATGGTCCGGGTTCGGTTGTGGTGGCCGGGGATGCGGATGCGCTGGATGAGTTGATGGCGCACTGCGAGGGGGAGGAGATCCGCGCACGTCGTATTCCGGTGGACTACGCCTCGCACACCCGGCACGTGGAGGAGATCGAAGCGGAGCTGGCCGAGGCGCTCGGGCCGGTCACCCCGCTCTCCGGTGAGGTGCCGTTCTTCTCCACCACCGAGGCGGAGCCGGTCGACACCACCGCGCTGGACGGCCGCTACTGGTATCGCAATCTGCGTCAGCGAGTGCGCTTCGGCGAGGCCGTCGATGGCCTGGTGGAGCAGGGCTATTCGGCGTTCGTGGAAGTGAGTTCGCATCCTGTGCTGGGGATGGCGGTGCAGGAGGCCGCCCCGGACGCGGTAGTGGTGGGCAGCCTGCGCCGCGACGACGGTGGCGCCGATCGTTTCCTGACCTCGCTGGCCGAGGCGTGGGTGCGCGGTGTTCCGGTCGACTGGACGCGGGTCCTGACCGGCCATGACGCCCGTACCGTCGCTCTCCCCACCTATGCATTCCAACACCGCCCGTACTGGTTCGACTCGGCATCGCCGCAGCTCGCAGGGGCGGCCGGCGTCGCCCAGGATCCGGCGGACGCCGAGTTCTGGGCAGCTGTCGAAGAGCAGGACATCGAGGCGCTGACCGGCGCACTCGATGTCACCGAGGACAGCGGGCAGGCGCTGGCCCAGGCGTTGCCCGTTCTGTCGGCGTGGCGCCGGGGCCGCCGTGCCGCGTCCACCATCGACTCCTGGCGCTACCGCCTCGCGTGGCGGCCCACGGCCGATCCCACCGCGGCGGCTCTCAGCGGGACCTGGTTGGTCGTCGTCCCCGCGAGCCACGCGGACTCCGAACTCGTCCAGGTCTGCCTGGACGGGCTCGCGACGCACGGCGCGCAGACCGCGCCGCTGTTCGTCGACTCCGCCGACACCGACCGGGAGCGGCTGACCGCCCTGCTGACCGAGACGGCCCAGCACTCCGGCATCGGCACCGACGAGTACAGCGGCGTGCTCTCCCTCCTCGCGCTCGACGAACACCCGCACCCCGAACAGCCGGGCCTCGCGGCCGGTCTGGTCGCCGGACTGGCACTGATCCAGGCGTGCGGCGACACCGGCGTACGCGCCCCGCTGTGGCTGGCCACCAGCGGAGCCGTCACCACCGGTGACAGCGACCCACTGCGCAGCCCGGTGCAGAACGGCACCTGGGGCATGGGCCGGGTCGCCGCGCTGGAGCACCCCGAGTTCTGGGGCGGCCTGGTCGACCTTCCGGAGACGCCCGACGACCGCACCGCTACCCGGCTGTGCGGGCTCCTCGCCGACGCACGGACCGAGGACCAGATCGCCATCCGCCGTACCGGTGTCCTGATCCGCCGTCTTGTGCGTACCCCCGTCGGGTCCGCAGGCGGCGACCGCACCTGGACCTCGCGCGGCACCGCGCTCATCACCGGCGGCACCGGGGGCCTCGGCGGACACACCGCCCGCTGGCTCGCCCGCAACGGGACCGAGCACCTGGTCCTGGTCAGCCGCCGCGGCGCGGACGCGCCCGGTGCCGCCGAACTGGAGGCCGAGCTGAGCGAGTTGGGGGCTCGCGTCACCATCGCCTCCTGCGACATCGCCGACCGGGACGCGCTTGCCGCGCTCGTCGAACAGGTCGAGGCCGACGGGCCCGCGATCCGTACCGTCGTGCACACCGCGGGCGTCGGCATCCTCATTCCTCTGGCCACGACGACGCTCCAGGAGTTCGCCGACGGCGCCGAGGCCAAGCTCTCCGGCGTCGCCAACCTCGATGCGCTCTTCTCCGACGACCGGCTCGACGCGTTCGTCGTCTTCTCCTCCGTCGCCGGCCTGTGGGGCAGCGGCGACCACGGCGCCTACGCGGCGGCCAACGCGTATGCCGACGCCGTGGCCGAACACCGGCGCGCCCGCGGCCTGGCCGGTACGTCGATCGCCTGGGGCATCTGGAGCGACGACGGCGGCGGCATGGCCCTCGAGGTCGTCCAGGAGCAACTGCGGTGGCGCGGCATCCCCTTCATGGACCCGGCCCTCGCCGTCGCCGCCATGCAGCAGGTCCTCGACCGCGACGAGTGCCTCGTCGCCGTCGCCGACATCGACTGGGAGCGTTTCGTCCCCGTCTTCACCGCGGCCCGCCCGCGCCCCTTGCTCACCGAAGTGCCCGAGGTCGCCGAACTGCTGCGTGCCGAGGACGACCGCAATCGCAGGGAGCCGGACACGGAGACCGCAGGTCTGGTCTCCCGGCTGCGCGCCATGACCGCCGAGGAGCAGGACCAGGCCGTACTGGACCTGGTCCGGACCCAGGTCGCCGGAGTGCTCGGTCACAGCAGCCCGAACAGCGTCGAAGTCGGCCGGGCCTTCCGCGAGTTGGGCTTCGACTCGCTGACATCCGTCGAGCTGCGCAACCGGCTGAACACCGCGACCGGGCTGCGCCTCCCCGTTACGGTGATCTTCGACCGGCCCACCGTCACCGCCCTCGCGCGCCATGTCCGGGAGGAACTGGTCGGCGAGTCCGGCGCCCTTCCCGTTGCGGCCACAGCGGCCTCCCCGGCCCGCGGACCCGCCGCGGACGACGACCCGATCGTCATCGTCTCGATGAGCTGCCGCTACCCCGGCGGCGCCAACAGCCCCGAAGAGCTGTGGCGGATCCTCGCAGAGGGCCGCGACGTCATCGACGCCTTCCCCGACGACCGCGCCTGGGACCTCGACACCCTCTACGACCCCGACCCGGACCGCGAGGGAACCTGCTACGCCCGCGAGGGCGGATTCGTCTACGACGCGGGCGACTTCGACCCCGGCTTCTTCGGCATATCACCGCGCGAGGCCATCGCCATGGACCCGCAGCAGCGGCTGCTGCTGGAGACCTCCTGGGAGGCGCTGGAACGGGCCGGGCTCCTGCCCGAGACACTGCGCGGTACCCCTGTCGGCGTCTTCGTCGGCGCCGCCAACCAGGGTTTCGGCGGTCTGGACAACCTCCCCGAAGGCGTCGAAGGCCACATCGTCACCGGTAGCGCCACGAGCGTCCTGTCCGGCCGTATCGCCTACACCCTCGGTCTCGAGGGCAGCGCGGTCACGGTGGACACGGCGTGCTCGTCGTCGCTGGTAGCCCTGCACATGGCCGTTCAGGCGCTGCGCTCCGGTGAGTGCTCGATGGCCCTCGCGGGCGGCGTCGCCGTGATGGTGGAGCCGATCGGCTTCATCGGCTTCGCCCGCACCCGCGGCGTCGCCAAGGACGGCCGTTCCAAGGCGTTCGCCAAGGCCGCCGACGGCATGGGACTCGCCGAGGGCGCGGGCGTACTACTGCTGGAGCGGCTGTCGGACGCCCGCCGCAACGGGCACCCGGTCCTTGCCGTGGTCCGCTCGACAGCCCTCAACCAGGACGGTGCAAGCAACGGCCTGAGCGCCCCCAGCGGCCTCGCCCAGCAGCAGGTCATCCGGGCGGCTCTGAGCAACGGGGGACTGTCCCCGGCGGATGTGGACGCGGTCGAGGCGCATGGTACGGGGACGACGCTGGGTGATCCGATCGAGGCGCAGGCTTTGCTGGCCACCTATGGTCGGGATCGTGAACGGCCTTTGTGGTTGGGGTCGTTGAAGTCGAATGTCGGGCATACGCAGGCGGCGGCCGGTGTGGCCGGTGTGATGAAGATGGTGCTGGCGATGCAGCACGGTCTTCTTCCGCGGACGCTGCATGTGGATGAGCCGACTCCGCACGTCGATTGGTCGACGGGCGCGGTGTCGTTGCTGACGGAGTCGGTGGAGTGGCCCGGCACCGAGGGGCGCGTGCGGCGGGCAGGAGTGTCGTCGTTCGGGGTGAGCGGGACGAACGCGCATGTGGTGCTGGAGGAGGCGCCGCCGGTTGAGCGGGAGCCGGAGACGGAGCCCGAGGTCGGGAGCATTGCCCCACAGGTCTTCGCGGCCGAGGGGCCGGTGCCGTGGGTGGTGTCGGGGCGTGGTGGGCAGGGGCTGGCCGGTCAGGCGGGCCGGTTGGCCTCGTTCGTGGCGTCCGCATCCGAAGACGTACGACCTGGGGACGTCGCGTGGTCGCTGGCGGCGACACGTGAGGCGTTCGAGAACCGGGCTGTTGTGCTGGGCGCTGACGTGGCTGAACTCGCGTCCGCGCTTGGGGTGTTGGCGTCCGGTGGTGTGAGTGCTGCAGGTGTGGTGCGTGGCGCGGTGGCGGGTGACGTTGGCCGGGTGGCGTTCGTGTTCCCGGGTCAGGGTGCGCAGTGGGTGGGGATGGGCCGGGAGCTCTGGGAGGGCTCCCCGGTTTTCGCGGAGTCGATGGAGGCGTGTGGGCGGGCGCTGAGTCCGTTTGTCGATTGGTCGTTGAGCGAGGTCGTCCGCGACGGGGCGGAGTTGGTGGATGTTGATGTGGTGCAGCCGGTGACGTGGGCGGTGATGGTGTCGCTGGCTGCGGTGTGGCGTGCCAGCGGGGTTGAGCCGTCGGTGGTGGTCGGGCATTCGCAGGGGGAGATTGCGGCCGCGGTGGTGGCGGGTGGTTTGTCGTTGGAGGACGGGGCGCGCGTGGTGGCGTTGCGTTCGAAGGCGATCCGGGCGATTGCCGGGCGTGGCGGCATGGTCTCTGTTGCTCAGTCGGAGGCCGAGGTCGAGGAGTTGTTGTCCGGTTGGGCGGGCCGGATCGACATCGCTGCTGTGAATGGTCCGGGTTCGGTTGTGGTGGCCGGGGATGCGGATGCGCTGGATGAGTTGATGGCGCATTGCGAGGGGGAGGAGATCCGGGCGCGTCGTATTCCGGTGGACTACGCCTCGCACACCCGGCACGTGGAGGAGATCGAGGCGGAACTCGCCGAGGCGCTCGGGCCGGTCGCTCCCCGCACCGGTGAGGTGCCGTTCTTCTCCACGACCCAGGCGGAGTCGGTCGACACCACTGCTTTGGACGGCGGGTACTGGTACCGGAATCTGCGTCAGCGAGTGCGCTTCGGCGAGGCGATCCAGGGTTTGGTCGATCAGGGGTATGACGCCTTCGTGGAGGTGAGTTCGCATCCGGTGCTGGGGATGGCGGTGCAGGAGGCTGCCCCTGATGCCGTGGTGGTGGGCAGTCTGCGCCGTGACGACGGTGGTGCGGATCGTTTCCTGACCTCGCTGGCCGAGGCGTGGGTGCGCGGTATCCCGGTCGATTGGACCGCGGTTCTCGCGGGCCAGGACGCTCGTGGCGTTTCCCTGCCCACGTATGCCTTCCAGCATCGTCGTTACTGGTTGGAGCGGACCGCTCCGGCCCTTGCATCCGCTCAGGCTTCGGGTCGGGAGGTTGATGCGCGTTTCTGGGAGGCGGTCGAACGCGAGGATCTGGAGGGCCTGGCCGAGACGCTGCGGTTGCCGGGGAGCGAGCCGCTGGCCGGAGTACTCCCCGCGTTGTCGAGTTGGCGCAAGGGGCAGGTGGCCCGATCCGCTGTGGACGGCTGGCGGTACAAGGTCGTATGGAAGCCCGTCGGCCGGGACACCCGGGCCACCGCCCTCACCGGCACCTGGCTGCTCCTCGTCCCGCATGAGCACTCCACCACCGACCTCACCACGTCCCTCTCCCACGGCCTGGTGGCCCATGGCGCTGACGTGGTCACCGTCGATGTCGCCCCCGGAGTCGACCGTGACGGGCTCGCCGCTCTGCTCGGCACCGCCCTGAACGGCGAGGACGGTCCCCGTCCGGCCGGTGTCCTGTCCCTCCTCGCGCTGGACGAGTCCCCGTACGCCCCCGGCAGTCCGCTCGACAACGGACTCGCCCTCAACACCGCGCTCCTGCAAGCTCTCGGGGACGCCGGTGTCGCCGCCCCTCTGTGGATGGCGACCCGGGGTGCTGTGACCACCGGCCGTGCCGACCGGCCGGCCGCACCCGTTCAGGCACAGGCGTGGGGCCTCGGCCGGATCGCGGCGCTGGAGTATCCGCAGCGCTTCGGCGGGCTGGTCGATCTGCCGGAGGAACTGGACGAGCGTGCCGTCGCACGGCTGGTGACCGCCCTGTCGGGGGCTGTCGGCGAGGACCACGTGGCCGTACGGGGTTCCGGGCTGTTCGCGCGGAGGCTGGTGCGGGCCACGCTCCCGGAAGCGACGCCCGGCGAGTGGACGCCGAGCGGCACGGTCCTGGTGACCGGCGGCACCGGGGGAGTGGGTGCACAGGTCGCCCGCCGGCTGGCCCGTGGCGGCGCCACGCATCTGCTGCTCATCAGCCGCCGGGGCCCGGAGGCGCCCGGTGCGGCCGAGTTGGAGGCGGAGCTGACCGGGCTCGGCGCCCGCGTCACCCTTGCTGCGTGCGATGCCGCCGACCGTGAGCAGCTCTCGGCGCTGCTGGCCGCTGTGCCGGAGGACGAGCCGCTCACCGCCGTGGTGCACGCGGCGGGCGTGCTGGACGACGGCGTGCTGGACGCCCTCACTCCCGAGCGGGCCGAGACCGTACTGCGTCCCAAGACGGCGGCAGCGCTGCATCTGCACGAGCTGACCCGCGACATGGACCTGTCCGCGTTCGTGCTGTTCTCCTCGCTCGCCGGCACGCTCGGCGGTCCGGGTCAGGGGAGTTACGCCGCCGCCAACGCCTTCCTCGACGCGCTCGCCCGGCAGCGGCATGCCGACGGCCTGCCCGTGACGTCGATCGCCTGGGGTGCGTGGGGCGGCGATGGACTGGCGTCCGGTGAGACGGGAGAGCGGCTGTCCCGTTCCGGAATGCCCGCCATGGACCCGGAGTTGGCCCTGACCGCGCTGGAGGAGGCCGTCGTCGGCGGTGAACCCGTGCTGGCCGTGGCAGACGTACGGTGGGAGACCTATGCGTTCGCCCACTCCGACGTGGCGCCCCGGGTGCTGGCCGATCTGCCCGAGGTGCGGGCGGCCCTGGCGGCACGGACCGCGCCCGGGGAGGACGGCGGCGACGGCAACGCGCTCACGGCGCGGCTCGCGGCCCTGCCGTACGACGAGCAGCGTCGTGAACTCCTCGATCTCGTACGGACATTGGCCGCTGCCGCGCTCGGGTGCTCCGGCCCCGAGGAGGTCGAGGAGGAGCGGGCCTTCCGTGACCTGGGCTTCGACTCGCTCACGGCGGTCGCGCTGCGCAACTCCATCGCCGAGGCCACCGGGCTGCGGCTGCCGGTGACGCTGGTCTTCGACCATCCCACCGCCGTCGCGCTCTCCGGCAAGCTGCACGAGGACCTGTCCGGGACCGCTCCCGCGGCCGCCGCGCCGGCACCGGCCGCGTCCCGCCCCGCAGCGGTGGACGACGATCCCGTGGTGATCGTGTCGATGAGCTGTCGCTTCCCCGGCGGCGCGGGGAGCCCGGAGGAGCTGTGGAGGCTGCTCGCGGAGGGCGGCGACGCGGTGTCGGCGTTCCCGGAGGACCGCGGCTGGGACCTGAAGGGGGCCTTCGACCCCGACCCGGACCGCCCGGGAACCTTCTACGCCCGGGGCGGCGGATTCCTGTACGACGCGCACCACTTCGACCCGGAGTTCTTCGGGATGAGCCCACGGGAGGCGCTGGCCGTCGACCCGCAGCAGCGCCTCCTCCTGGAGACGTCGTGGGAGGCGTTCGAGCGGGCCGGCATCGACCCGTCGGCGGCGCGCGGCAGCCGGACCGGGGTCTTCGTCGGTTCGAACTACCACGACTACGGCTCCCGGGTGCAGCGCGCGCCCAAGGACTTCGAGGGCTATCTGGCCACCGGCAGCGCGGGCAGCGTGGCCTCAGGCCGGATCGCGTACACCTTCGGGCTGGAAGGACCGGCCGTCACGGTCGACACCGCGTGCTCCTCGTCGCTGGTGGCGCTGCACATGGCCGCGCAGGCGGTGCGCAGCGGTGAGTGCTCGATGGCGCTGGTCGGCGGCGTGACCGTGATCTCTTCGCTGGACACCTTCATCGAGTTCAGCCGGCAGCGGGCGCTGTCCGCCGACGGGCGCTGCAAGGCCTTCTCGGACGAGGCCGACGGCGCCGGCTGGGCCGAGGGCGTGGGCCTGCTGCTCATCGAGCGGCTCTCGGACGCCCGCCGCAACGGGCATCCGGTGCTCGCCGTGCTCGCCGGTTCCGCGGTCAATCAGGACGGCGCGAGCAACGGCCTCACCGCACCGAGCGGCCCCGCTCAGCAGCGGGTCATCCGCCAGGCGTTGGCCTCGGCCGGCCTGTCCGCCGCGGACGTCGACGCGGTCGAGGCGCACGGCACCGGCACCCTGCTGGGCGACCCGATCGAGGCGCAGGCGCTGATGGCCACGTACGGGCAGGACCGTCCGGCCGACCGGCCGCTGCTGCTCGGCGCCCTGAAGTCCAACGTCGGACACACCCAGGCAGCTGCGGGCGTCGGCGGTGTGATCAAGATGGTGCTGGCGATGCGGCACGGGGAACTGCCCCGCACCCTGCACGCCGACCGTCCGTCGACGCAGATCGACTGGTCCGAGGGTGCGGTGGCGCTGCTGACGGAGGCGGCGGAATGGCCGGAGACCGGTCGTCCGCGGCGGGCCGGGGTGTCGGCGTTCGGCATCAGCGGCACCAACGCCCATGTGATTCTGGAGCAGCCGCCCGTGGAGAGCCACGAGGTGCGCTCCGAGGCGGCCGCCCCGCTGCTCTCCGAAGCAGCCACCGCCTCGCGGGCGTCGGACGCTGCCTCGCAGCCGTCCGACGCCGACCCGCAACCGCTCGCCGGGACGGCCGTGCCGCCGCAGGCGGCATCCGTGCCCGCCGCCTCCGGCGCCGTGGTCCCCTGGGTGCTCTCCGGCCGCAGCGCCGGTGCCCTGAGCGCGCAGGCAGCCCGCCTGGTGTCCCATCTGTCGGACCCGGAGCGGGAGAGCGATGCCGACCCCGGCGACATCGCGTACTCGCTCGCCCACGGGCGCTCCGCGTTCGAGCACCGGGCGGCCGTCGTCGGCCGCGACCGGGACGAACTGCTCGCCGCTGTACGGGCGTTGGCCGAGGGCCGGGAGGTGCCCGGCCTGGTCCGCGGGATGCGTCGCCGGTCCGGGCGCACCGCGTTCCTGTTCAGCGGGCAGGGCAGCCAGCGCCCCGGCATGGGCCGCGAGCTGTACGCCGCGCACCCCGTGTTCGCCGAAACCCTCGACGCCGCCTGCGCCGAGCTGGACCGCGAACTCGAACGGCCCCTGCTGGAGGTGCTGTTCGCCGAGGCCGGCACCCCCGATGCCGACCTGCTGGACCGCACCGCCTACACGCAGGCCGGACTCTTCGCCCTCCAGGTTGCGCAGTTCCGGCTGCTGGAGCACTGGGGGCTGCGCCCCGATGTCGTCGTCGGCCACTCCATCGGTGAGCTCGCCGCGGCTCACGTGGCGGGGGTGTTCGACCTCGCCGATGCCTGCCGCCTGGTCGCCGCCCGCGGCCGGCTGATGCAGCAACTCCCCGACGGCGGGGCCATGGTGTCCGTACAGGCAGGTGAGGCGGACGTCGCCGAGGCGCTCCGCGCGTACGAGGACCGGGTCTCCGTCGCAGCCGTCAACGGCCCGGCCTCCGTGGTCGTCTCGGGGGACGAGGACGCGGTGGAGGAGCTGGCCGAGACCTGGCGGGCGGACGGACTGCGCACCAAGCGGCTGATGGTGTCGCATGCCTTCCACTCGCCGCGGATGGAGCCGATGCTGGCGCGATTCGGGGCCGTTGCCCGCGACCTCGCGTACGCGTCCCCGGTCCTCCCCGTCATCTGCGACCTCACCGGTGAACCCGCCGACAGCGGGCAGTTGGAGACGGCCGAGTACTGGGTGCGGCACGTACGCGAAACGGTCCGCTACGCCGACGCCGTCGCCACCCTGGAACGCCAGGGCGTGACCGCGTTCGTCGAGCTGGGCCCCGACGGCGTTCTCTCCGCCATGACCCGCGACTGCCTGGACGACCCGGAGGGCAGCGCCGTCGTGACGCCGCTGCTGCGCCGCGACCGGCCCGAGGACTTGGCGCTCACCACGGCCCTGGCGACCCTGCACGTGCACGGCGTGAGTCCCGACTGGGCGGCGTACTTCGAGGGCCGCACGGTGCGCCGGGCCGAACTGCCGACGTACGCCTTCCAGCGCGACCGCTACTGGCTGGACGCCGCTCCCGGAACGCCGGACCTGGCCTCGGCCGGGCTCGCGGCCGGCGAGCATCCGCTGCTCGGCGCGGGCACCGCGCTGGCCGGTGGGGACGGGTACCTGCTCACCGGGCGGCTCTCGCTGACCGGCCATCCCTGGCTGGCCGATCACGCGGTCTCCGGCACCGCGATTCTCCCGGGCACGGCGTTCCTGGAACTGGCCCTCCTGGCCGGTGACCGGATCGGCTGCGGCACCGTCGAGGAACTCACCCTGGAGGCGCCGCTCGTCCTGCCCGAGCAGGGCGGCGTTCACCTCCAGGTGACCGTAGGCGAGCCCGGCGATCAGGGTACGCACAGCGTGACCGTGCATTCCCGGCCCGACGACGCCGCCGGCGAGGAGCCCTGGACCCGTCACGCCGTCGGCCTGCTCGCACCCGAAGCGGAGGCCCCGGCCGACGATCCGGCGCTCACCGCGTGGCCCGCGGAAGGGGCCGAACCCGTCACCGTGGAGGGGCTGTACGACCGCTTCGCCGCGAACGGCTTCGCCTACGGGCCCGCCTTCCAGGGGCTCAAGGCCGCGTGGAAGGTCGGCGAGGACATCCACGCCGAAGTGGAACTGCCCGAAGGGGCCGCTGACGACGCCGCCGGGTACGGGCTTCACCCCGCTCTGCTGGACGCCGCGCTGCAGACGATCGGCCTGGCCTCCACCGCCGCGGCCGGCACCGGTCTGATGCCGTTCAGCTGGACCGGCGTACGGCTGCACGCGCCCGGCGCCGCTGCGCTCCGGGTCGTACTCAGCCCAACCGGCCCCGAGACGGTCGCGCTGCGGGTCGCCGACACCGCGGGGCGCCCCGTCGCCGCGGTGACCGGACTGACCCTGCGGCCGCTGCCCGCAGGGCAGTTGGGGGACACCCGCGCCGCGGCCCGGCACCTGCACCAGGTGGAGTGGGTGAACCCGGCCACTGCCGCGGTGCGCCCGGCCGGAGGCGGCTGGGCCGTCCTGGACGGCGACCGCGACCCGGACATCGGCCGCGCTCTGACGGCAGCCGGACTCACCGCCGCACACCACCCGGACCTGGAGGCCCTCGCCCGGGCCGTCGCCGCCGGAGACGTGGCCCTTCCCGATACGGTGCTGGCCGCCGTGCCGGGCCTCGTCGAGGACGACGGAGGGCGGGCGGCGTACGGCGACCCGGCCGCTGCCGTACGCCACGCGACCGGCGAGGCGCTGCGCCTGCTGCAGGGCTGGCTCGCCGAGGACACCTTCAACGCCTCGCGGCTGGTGCTGGTGACCCGGCACGCCATGACGGTGTACGACGGTGACCGGGCGCCCGACCCGGTGGCCGCCGCCGTCTGGGGCCTGGTGCGGACGGCACAGTCGGAGAACCCCGAGCGGTTCGTGCTCCTCGACTGGGACGGTGCGCAGGATTCGTACGAGGCCCTGCCCCGGGCCGCGGGCCATGACGAGCCGCAACTTGCCCTGCGCAAGGGCGAGTTGCGTGCGTCGCGGCTCGTCCGCATCCGCCTCGCCGGAACGGCGGAGCCCGCCGGTGCCGGCGACCCGCTGCTGGACCCGGACGGCACGGTCCTCGTCACCGGTGCCACCGGCGCGCTGGGCGGCCTGATCGCCCGTCACCTCGTGACCCGGCACGGGGCCCGGCACCTGCTGCTGGCCGGCCGCCGCGGTCCGGACGCGCCGGGCGGCCGCGAACTCGTGGCCGAGCTGGCCGAACTCGGCGCACGCGCCGACCTCGTCGCCTGCGACACCTCCGACCGGGAGGCGCTGAACCGGCTGCTCGGCACGATCGGCGCCGAGCACCCGCTGACCGCCGTGGTGCACACCGCGGGCGTCCTCGACGACGGCGTCATCGGCTCCCTCACGCAGGAACGACTGGACACGGTCCTCGCCGCCAAGGTCGACACGGCGCTGCACCTGCACGAGCTGACCCGCGACAAGGAGCTGAGCGCCTTCGTGCTGTTCTCCTCCCTGGCCGGCATCTTCGGCGGCTCGGGACAGGGCAACTACGCGGCGGCCAACGCGTTCCTCGACGCCTTCGCCCAGCAGCGGCGGGCCCAGGGCCTGCCCGCGCAGTCGCTGGCGTGGGGCCTGTGGGAGCGGCGTTCGGCGATGACCGGCAAGCTCGACCAGGCCGACCTGCTGCGGATGGCGCGCGGCGGAGTCGTCCCCATGGCCTCCGAAGAGGCGCTGGCGCTGTTCGATGCCGCAGTCGCCGCCGATCAGGCGGTGCTGGTACCGGCCCGCTTCGACACGGCCGGACTGCGCACACCCGACGGCGACGTCCCGGCCCTGCTGCGGTCCCTGGTCAAGCCCGCGGTCCGGCGCCGTACCGGCACCGCCGCCGCAGACGGCGCCGCCCCCGCCGAGCGGCTGCGCCGCAGGCTCGCGGACCTGGACGCGGAGGGCCGGTTCGCGGCACTCCTGGACGTCGTACGGGACCAGACGGCGGCCGTCCTCGGCTATGCCGACTCCGACGCCGTCGACCCCGAGCGGGGTTTCCTGGAGATGGGCTTCGACTCGCTCACTGCCGTCGAACTGCGCAACCGGCTCAACACGGTCACCGGACTGCGGCTGCCCGCGACTCTCCTGTTCGACCATCCGACGCCGGCCGGGCTGGCCCGCCATCTGCGGTCCGAGACAACGCCGGGTGCCGCGGCGGCCGTTCAGCCGATGCTGTCCGAACTCGACCGGCTGGAAGCCGCGTTGGACGAGGTGGCCGCCGACGAGGCGGTCCGCTCCGCGCTGGCCGGCCGGCTGCGGGGGCTGCTGTCCCGTCTGGACGTCCCCGCACCGGCGGGCGCCGGGCTCCCGCCGGACGGCGCGGGCGACCAGGCCGCCGGGGTGGCGGTCGAGGACGAGATCGGCGCGGCCAGCGACGACGACCTCTTCGACTTCATCGACAAGCGGTTCGGGTCGGCATGATGGACAACCGGACGGACAACCCGAGGGAGAACGCGACCGTGGCCGACCGGGTCCTGAACGTCGGTGTCGTCGGCTGTGCCGCCATCGCCCGGCGCAACACCATCCCCGCGCTGGTGGCCGACCCGTCGGTGCGCCTGGTCGCGGTGGCAAGCCGCACGCGAGAGAAGGCCGAGGCCGTCGCCCGCAGGTTCGGCTGCGAGGCGGTGACCGGCTACGCCCCCCTGCTGGCCCGCGACGACATCGACGCCGTGTACGTACCGCTGCCGCCCGCCCTGCACGCCGAGTGGGTCGGCAAGGCGCTGGAGGCGGGCAAGCACGTCCTGGCCGAGAAACCGCTCGCCGTGAGTGGGGCGGAGGCCGCCGGACTGGTCGCCGCGGCGCGCGCCTCCGGCCTCCTGCTGATGGAGAACTTCGCGTTCCTGCACCACGGGCAGCACGACGCCGTACGCGCCCTCATCGACGAGGGTGCGATCGGTGAACCCCGCCACCTCACCGCGGAGTTCGGGTTCCCTCCGCTGCCCCCGGACGACATCCGGAACGATGCCGCGCTGGGTGGCGGCGCGCTGCTCGACGCCGGCGTCTACACCCTGCGCGCGGCCTCTCTGTACCTCGGCCCGACCGTGACGGTCCGTGGCGCGGTTTTGCGCCACGACCCGGGCACCGGGGTCGACATGGCGGGAGCGGCCCTGGTCGGCGACGTGGCCGGCCGCACCGGGCAGTTGGCGTTCGGCTTCGACCGTTCCTACCGGTGTGCGTGCACGATCTGGGGCAGCGAGGGCAGCATCACGCTCGACCGGGCCTTCACGGCTCCGCCCACGTTGCGCCCCCTATTGCGGCTGCGGCGCCAGGACCGCCTGGAGGAACGCACCCTGCCGGCGGGCCACCAGTTCGCCACGCTGGTCGCCTCTTTCGCCCGCACGGCACTGGAGGGCGGTGACCTCAAGACTCCGGGGGACGACGCTCAGCGCCAGGCGGAGCTGGTGGACGCGGTGCGATCGGCCGGCGAGCGGTGACCCCATCCCGTTCCTCTTCTGACACGGTGGCGGCGGTGAGGGCCTGCCGCTGAGCGCTTCGCCCGCCTGCGCGAGTGGCTCCGCGCCCCGGTCGGCAGGCAAGCGGCATGAGAGTCACGCGGCGCGCGTGCGCCCGGGGCGCAGGGAATCGGCCCGGCGGTTGCGGTTCTGGGGAAACCCTCAGCCACTTGGGGTGAATTCTTGGCCTGAGGCTCGGCGCCTCCGCCGGGCTCCGCACGGCTGTCGGGACATGGTCCCGCGGCCGGTGGCGAAGCGCGGAAGGATGTGGACTCCATGGACCGAGCTGCAGTCGTGGCCGGGCTGGGAGGCTGGGTACCGCCCACGGTGGTCACCAACGACCAGCTCGCAGCCGTACTGGACACCGACGACGCGTGGATCCGCAGCCGCACCGGTATCCAGGAGCGGCGCTGGGTCTCCCCGGGGCAGTCCACCGGCGACCTCGCCGTCGAGGCGGGCCGGCGCGCCCTGTGGTCCGCCGGCACCGACAGCGTGGACGCGGTGGTCCTCGCCACGAGCACCCCGGACCGGCCCTGCCCGGGGACCGCACCCGAGGTGACGAGCCGACTGGGGCTGGGCCCGGTCCCGGCGTTCGACGTGGCGGCGGTGTGCACGGGCTTCGTCTACGCCCTGGCGACGGGCGCCGGACTGATCGCTCTGGGCACCGCAGATCGTGTCCTGGTCGTCGGCGCGGACGCGTTCTCCACCCTGCTCTCCCCGTCCGACCGCTCGACCCGGGTCATTTTCGGTGACGGTGCGGGTGCGGTCGTCCTGCGCACGGGGTCGTACGGCGAACCGGGCGCGCTCAGGGGGATGAACCTGGGCAGCGACGGCAGCCGCAGCGACCTCATCGAGGTACCGGCGGGAGGATCGCGCGAGCGCTCCACCGGGCTGCCGGTCAAGGCCGAGGACACCTACTTCACGATGCAGGGCCAGGCCGTCTTCGCCGAGGCGGTGCGTCGCATGGCCGAGTCGGTGCGGGAGACCGCCTCACGGATCGGCTGGCAGCCGACGGAGATCGACTCCTTGGTGCTGCACCAGGCCAACGCCCGCATCCTTGCCGCCGTCGCCCGGCGGCTCGCGCTGCCCCGGGAGACGTTGCTGTCCAACATCGGCAGGCTGGGCAACACGGTCGCCGCGTCCATTCCCCTCGCCCTCGCCGACGGCGTCGCAACCGGTGAACTCCGGCCCGGACACCGTGTCGTGCTGGCCGGCTTCGGCGGCGGGCTCACGTGGGGCTCCCTGGCACTGGAATGGCCACAGCTGCGTCCGGCCGAACCGGAGGGGCCCGCCGATTCCCGCGTGGGCGCGGGCTCCGACGCGACCGGCCCGTACCCCGCGGGTCCGGCACCCTCCCACTCGCCGCGCGGGCAGCGGCCACCGGCCAACTTTTAGGGCAATGCCTAACGATCGCCCTCACCGGGAGAATGCGACTTCTCCTGGCCAGGGATTTGGGTACGGTTTCGGCAAATTCCTCGGGAGGTCGATCAGATGTCGCTCGGTGCGGGATTCGATGACGAGCCTCTTCCTGTTCTGAGCTCTTCCAGTGACGAAGCCGAAGTCGTGCGCCGGGCGGGCGGGAAAGGACGGAATCTCCACGCCCTCACCACGGCCGGTTTCCAGGTTCCGGGCTGGTCGGTGCTCGGCCTCGACGTCTTCGCGGAATTCGCCCGCGGAAGCGGTCTGTCCGAACGCATCGAGAAGCTGCTGTCCGAGGGCTGGGACCTGCGGGCCGGGGAGATCGCCGGCGAGATCGCCGCACTCGTCGAGGCGGCTCCCCTCGACGACAGGATTGCTGCCGCCGTCGACGCGGCCTACCGGCACGTCGGTCGCGGACTCGTCGCCGTACGGTCCTCGGGTGACGAGGAGGACGGCACCGAGCACTCGTTCGCGGGCCAGTTCGACAGCTTCCTCAATGTCACCGGCATCGACCAGGTCACCGAGCACGTCCGCAAGTGCTGGGCCTCCGGCTTCTCCGAGCGTTCGCTGCGCTACCGCGCGCAGCGCGGACTGCCGCCCGGCGCCGGCGGTGTCGCCGTCGTCGTCCAGCGCATGGTGCCCGCCGAGCGCAGCGGCGTCCTGTTCACCGTCGACCCGACGACGGGCAGCACCGAACGCTTTGTGCTGAGTTCCGTCTACGGGCTCGGTGAAGGCCTGGTCTCCGGTGCCGTCGACGCGGACACCGTCGTCCTCGACGCCGGCGACGGCGAGCCGCTCAGCACGGTGATCGGTGACAAGCAGGAGAGCTTCGGCGCCGGCGCAGGACCCGGTTGCGCGGTGCGGCCGGTCGCGGACGAGAACCGCAAGGTGCTCTCCTTGAGCTCCGAGGACCTCGCCCGGCTGCACATGCTCGGGGTGCGCGCCGCCGACCACTACGGCGCCCCGCAGGACATCGAGTGGGCGATCGCCGACGGCACCCTGTGGGTGCTGCAGAGCCGTCCCGTCACCACGACGCTCACCGCCCCGGACGCGCCGTCCGCACCGCAGGGGTCCGGATCCGTCCCGGAGTCCGAGGGACAGCTGCGGATCTGGGACAACTCCAACATCATCGAGAGCTTCAGCGGCGTGGTCTCCCCGCTGACCTACAGCTTCGCCGCCGACACCTACGCCAAGGTGTACGAGAGCTACGCCCGCACCTTGGGTGTGAGGTCCGAACAACTGCGGGAAGTGCGGGAGTGGACCCCGAACATGCTCGGCTATTTCCACGGGCGGGTCTACTACAACCTTTTCCACTGGTACCGGATGGTGCGACTGGCGCCCTTTTACGCGTTGAATCGCCGGGTGCTGGAGAAGTCACTGGGAGTGGCGGAAGGGATTTCCGACGAAACTGCGGAGCGCCTTCACCCGTTCACTCCCCGGAAGGGGCTGCGCGGCCGATGGTCACGGCTGTTCCGTGCCGCCGTTTTCGGCTGGAGGTTCCTGACCATCCGAAAGTCCGTGGAGACCTTCCACCGGGATTTCTACCGCGCGTACGAGATTTTCAACAACATCGACTACGACGCACTGCCGGGTGAGGAGACCTACCGCCGACTGCGGCGCCTGCAACGGGAGTTGATCGAGAAGTGGGGCCCGATGCAGGCGCTGGACGCCACCATCCTGCTGTCCGTCGGGATGCTGGCCCTGCTGACCCGGCGCTGGCTGCCGGACGCCCCCGAGTGGTTCACCTGGGCCGCGGCCGGCCCGGGAAGGGACGTGGAGTCCGCCGAACCGGTGTGGGCGCTGGCCGAGCTGGCCGCGCTGGTCCGCGCCGACGACGAGGTGCGGGAGCTGCTGGAACGCACCCCCGACGCCGACGCCCACCGGGCGCTGCGGGACGGCGGCCACACCGAGGTCCTCGCCGCCGTGGACGCGTATGTGGCCGACTACGGCTACCGCAGCCCGGACGAGCTCAAGTTGGAGGTGCCGGACCTGTACGAGGATCCGGCCGGGCTGTTCGCCCTGCTGCGCGACGCGCCACCCGACACGGACACCGGCACCGGCACTGGCAGCGGCAGCGGCACGGGCACCGGCAGCGATGGCGCGGGTGACCGCCGCAATGAGGCCGAGGCCTATCTCGACCGGCATCTGCGCGGCCCCCGCCGCTGGGTCTACGAACGCGTCCGGCGCAAGGCCCGCAACGCCCTCGCCGACCGGGAGCGGTTGCGGTTCTGCCGCACCCGCGCGTTCGGGGCGGCCAAGCGCATGCTGCGCGCGACAGGCCGCGACCTGGCCCGCATCGGGGCGATCGACGCCTGGGACGACGTCTTCATGCTGCGTCTCGAGGAGGTCCGCGGTACGTACGAGGGCATGGTCGTCCACGCCGAGCTGAAGAACCTGGTGGCGCTGCGCCGCAAGCAACTCGCCGCCGACGCCGAACTGTTCGCCCCGTCCCGGTTCACCACGCGTGGCGCGCCGTACTGGTCGGGCAACCTGGAGCACGCCGGCTGGTCCAGGGGGCCGGCCGTCCGCAGCGGGGCGGGGGAGCTGCGCGGCACCCCATGCTGCCCAGGCGTCGCCGAGGGCCCGGCCGTCGTCACCGACACCCCGCGCGACATCGGTGGCGGGATCCTGCTGACGTACCGGACCGACCCCGGCTGGGTGTCCGCACTGTCCTCGGCCGCCGCTCTGGTCATCGAGCGCGGCAGTCCGCTGACCCATGTCGCCGTCGTGGCCCGGGAGTTGGGCATCCCCACCGTGGTCCAGGTCAGGGACGTCACCACCGAGATCCGGACCGGAACGCCGCTGCGCGTCGACGGCGCCGCGGGCACGGTCACCGTACTGGGCGACCCGCCCCCGCCTCACGACGGGGACCTCACCGGGACCCCCGACACTGCCAGGACGGAGACGCACCCGTGATCCTCAGCGAGGAGCAGCTGCAGGGGCTGCTCGACAAGTCCCTTGCCGAACTGCCCGACGGCACCGAGTGGTCCGTCGTGCTCGAAGGCTCGATAGCGGAGGGGTTCGGCAACCCCTCCTCCGACATCGACTTCCTGCTCATCGGCCGTGACGAGCACGACCTGCCGACGATGCCGTCGCTGCTCTTCGTCGACGGCCGTCGAGTGGAGATCCGGACCCGGTCGGTCCGTCAGATCGCCGAGCAGTTCGGCGTCCTGGATGCGGGCGCCAAACGACCCGGCCGCCTCTCGGAGGACCTGCTCAACCGCTGTCAGCGGCTCCTGCACAGCCATCCGCTGCGCGGTCACGCCCTGATCGAAACGGTCAAGGGCATGCTGCCGGTCGAGCGGTTCCGGACGATCGCCGCGGACTGGTGGGCGCACCATGCCCGGCACTCCCTGCGGCACGCCATGGCGCTGCTCTGCCTCGGTGAGGGAGACGAAGCGGCCGACTGGGCCCGCGCCGGGCTCGTCCAGGCGGTCAAGTCGTGGGCGGCGGGCCGGGGCGAGACCTATCTGGAACCCAAGTGGCTGTCCCTGCAACTCGACCGTGCGGACCGGCCGGAGATCCGGGACCGGTACTGGGAGTTGGAGGCCGGCGCTCCCGTGGCCGGCGACGCCGAAGCGGCCCGCGCCTACCTCTCCGCCTGCCTCGCGTTCGCCGCCGACCTCGGCATCACCGGCGTACCGTGGCGCCCCGAGCGGCTCACCGTCGAACGAGCCGCCCGGGTGACGACCTGGCAGACCGGCCCGCAGGTCCACGTCGTCCGCGGGATGCGCGAGGTGTTCGCCCTCGGCGACCGGGCCGGAACGGTCTGGCGCTCCCTGGTGCTCGGCCGCCCGCTGCCCCAGGTGCTGGCCGCCGCCGAGGACACCGGAGTCGCCGAACCGGGGCCGCTCCTGGCCGCGTTCCTGCGCTACGGGCTGATACGGCTCGCGTGGAAAGGCGGCGGCACCATCACCCCGTCCCTGCCACTGGCCGCGCCGCCCGGACCTCTCACCCCGCCACCGACCACCGCCCGGCCCGTGCTCTCGCTGCGGGGCGCGGCCGTCAGCGGGCCCGACGCCATCGACCTGGTTCCGCTGCCCGCCGAACGGTTCGCAGCGGCCGGCATGGCGGTGGTGTGGTCCAACGTCGTCGCCGAGAACGCCCTTGAGGACCTCAGGGGTGCCTTGCAGCGAGGCCAGTGGAAGGTCGCGGAACTCGCCGCGCGCCGCGCCGTGCACGCCGCACTGCGCGGCCTGTTCAGCGCCCACGGCATCAACCCGCTGCCCGCCGACTCCGACCTCGTACGCCGGATGGGCCTGCTCCCGGAGGACGCCCGGCCCCTGCGGGCGCGCGCCGAGCAACTCCTGCGCCGCACCATCGACTCGCCCCGAACCGGGGACGCCGTCCGCACCGAACTGCACGCCGTCGTGGACCTGGTACGGCAGAGCGCGGGCGCCGACGCCTTCCCCTCCTCCTTCGACTCCGCCGATACCTGGAGGGCCACGCTGGAGCTCGGCTACGACTGGCTCCGCATCGGCGCCTACCTCGACGCGCAGTTGCCCATCGAGGAGGCCCGCGACCTTCTCGCCAGCAGCGGCACCCAGCCCCACCCCGCCGTATGACCGCCAACCATCCCTGGAGGACCGACCGATGGCCAGTGCGATGACGGTTCTGGTGACCGGCGCCAGCGGCCTCGTGGGCGCCGAGGTGACCGCCCGTCTCACCGCGGCGGGTCACACCGTGCTGGCCCTCGTGCACAGCAACGGGCTGCTCGTCCGCAACAACGGCAGAAAGCTCAATCCGGCGCCCGGCACCCTGACCCCGCTCACCGGCGACATCACCCGCCCCGGACTCGGCCTGGCCGACGACGAGCTGCGCCTCGTCGCGGCCGCCGACCGGATCGTGCACTGCGCCGCCATCACCGACTTCGGCCTGCCCGAGGAGCGCTACGAGAGCGTCAACGTGGCCGGCACCCGCCACGTGCTGGGTGTCGCGACGGCCCACCGCATCCCGCTGGTGCACGTCAGCACGGCCTACGTGTGCGGGGAACGGGACGGTATCGCCCGCGAGGACGAACTCGACGTGGGCCAGCGCCCCGGAAACGCCTACGAGAAGAGCAAGCTGACAGGCGAGACCCTGGTGCACAGAGCCGCCGGGGAGGGCCTGCCGGTCACGGTCGTACGTCCCAGCATCGTCACCGGCGCCGCCCGCAACGGCTGCGTCCGCGACTTCAAGACCATCTACCCGGTCCTCAGAATCGTCACCAGAGGACTGGTGCGGACCATCCCCGGCCACTACGACGCCGCCCTGGACCTGGTGCCGGTCGACCGCGTGGCCGACCTGGTGACCGAGGCCGCCACCCGCTTCGAGGACGCCCAGGGACTGACCCTGCACGCCGTGGGCCAGGTGCTGACCCTCCGGGACTTCTCCGACGTCCTGGCCGAGTACCCCTCCTTCCAGGTGCCTAGGTTCGTGCCGCCGTCCTCGTTCTCCGCGACAGCGCTGCCCGATGCGGAACGCCCCTTCTACGACCGGGTCGTCTCGCTGTACGACACCTACTTCCGCCGGCGCATCCACTTCGACGCCACCCGGGCCGCCGCGTTCAGCGGCCGACCGGTACCCGCGGGCGGGCGCCCGTACCTGCGCCGGCTCCTCGACCACTGCCTGAAGGTCGGCTACCTCGGCGCGCCCGTGCCGCGGGAGCCCTCCCTGGCGCGATCCGAGCGGAGCGCCCCACGATGAACCCGGAGCACCCGAGGCATGCGGACACCGCGGAGCGGCCTGGCACCCCGCAGCGGCCGGACAACTCTGAGCCCGTCCACGGCGCAGTGCTGTCGCCGCTCCTGAGCTGCCAACCCCGCAAGCGCCGCCTGTACGGCGCCGACACCTACTACCAGGAGAGTCACGAGCAGCTCGCCGCGCTCACCGACGACGTCACCGGATTCGCCCACCGCCACGCCGCGCTGCTCCTCAAACCCGATGCCGTGGCGGCCCGCAGACTGCACGCCGCCGTCGACTGGCTGGCCGAACAGGGCTTCCGGATCGTCGGCGCGGAGACGACCCGGCTGACCCGGACCATGATCCGCTCCCTGTGGTACTTCCAGTGGAACCTCGCCACCCCCTACCGCAGGCGGCTCGCCGCGCTCTTCCTGGAGAACGCCGACGCCCTCGTGCTGGTCGTCCGCCCCGAGACCGCGACCGACATCCCCGCCTCGGTCCTGCTCACCCACCTCAAGGGGCCCACCGACCCGGAAGCCCGGGTTCCAGGACAGCTGCGCCATCTGCTGGGCCGCTACAGCTACTTGCTGAACCTGGTGCACACCCCCGACGAACCGGCCGATGTGCTGCGGGAGTTGGCCGTCCACTTCGACGACGCGGAACGCGACCGCCTCTTCCGCTCCGCGCTCTCCGATCAGGACCGCACCCCGCGGGCCAGGGAGCTCGCCGACCGCCTCTACGCGGCAACCAAGCCCCGCGAACTCGACTTCGAGCCCGCCGCCCAACGCCTGCGGGACGCCGTCTCCCGCCACCCCGGGCTCGACCCGTCGGCCGCCCCGCGCGACCTGCTGGAGACGGCATGGAACCACGGAGTCGAGCTGGACCCGTGGGACGCGGTCATCGTCGGCTCCGCGGTGCTCCCCATGCGCCGGCCCGGCCGCGCCCCGGTGCTGGACGGAGCCGGCGTCGAGGAATGGCGCCACCACCTGACCGCTGTACGGGCAACCGAAGCCTGAAACGAGGAGCAGGAGCAGCCGATGCAGTTCACCCGGACACTCCCGAAGTCGCTGGTGCACCGGGCCGCGATCGCCGAGGTCTTCCTGACCGACGCCGAGCGCCGCGGCGAGGACGAGGTGGTTCTCGCGGGGCAGTTGCCCCGGCTCCACGCCTTCTACGACGACACCCTCGGCCTGCGGACCGACCATGCCCCCATGCTGCTGCTGGAGGCGTGCCGCCAGGGCATCTTCGTGGTGGCCCACCGGTTCTTCGACGTACCCGCGGACCACAGGTTCCTCCTGCGGACGGTCGACTTCGAGGTGCGGGACCCAACAGCCCTGATGCCCGGAAGCACCCCGACCGAGCTCGTCATCGTCGCCCGTATCGAGCACCGGATGAAGGGACGGTCCGGCCTGACGGGGCTGCGGCTGCGCTTCACCACGACCATCGCCGGGCGCGAGGCGATGTCGGCGTGCATCGCGTACTCCTGGATGCCGCCGGACGAGTGGACGCGTGTGCGGACCGAACAGCGCACGAGGCTCGGTCTTCTCGAGACCCCCCTCGCGCTGCCCGTGCCGCGCATCGAACCGGCCCTGGTGGACCGCCGCGACCCCGCCAACGCGGTGATCTCGGTGTCATGTTCCACCGGCGAAGGCGGCCGCAAGGCACTCCTGGTGCCGGACACCGCGCACCCGGTGATGTTCGACCACTGGGTCGACCACGTGCCCGGAATGCTGGAGTTGGAGGCTCTGCGGCAACTGGCCCTCACCGCGGCCGTGGACGCCGGCACGCTGACCACCCCCGCGGCGCTGACGGTCCGGCTCTCCGCGCGGTTCCGCCGATTCGGCGAGATGGATCTGCCACTGGAATGCCGGACCGCTCCCGCGCCGCCCGGCGCGGACATCCCGTGCACCCTGCACCAGAGCGGGGGAGTCGTCGCCGAGGCCAGGATCGGGTTCGCCGACCGCGCCCCGGCCTTCGCTCACCGCGCGCAGGGGCAGGCGGCTTTCCTGCCCGCCCCGGCAGGTGTCGCCGCCGGTGCCCCGACCCCCGCCCGGACCTGAGACAAGGGGCCGTCCGTGACCACCGTCGCCCTCCCCAGGGTGCCCGCCCGGCTGGGCCGGTTCGTGCTGCGCATGTTCCGGCCCCACATCTACGTCACGTACGGACTGCTGTGGGTCCTCGCGCTGGAAGGCTCGGCGGTGGCGCTGTCGGGCACGGCCTGGAGGCCGTCCGGCGGTACTTGGATACGGGTGGTCAGCGTCGTCCTGGCGCTGCTGTTCCTGCGGATGCTGGACGAGCAGAAGGACTTCGCGTACGACCGGGTGCACCATCCGGACCGCCCGCTGGTCACCGGCGCCATCACGGTCGCCGAACTCCGGGGCGGCATGGCCGCGATCACGGTCGTGGTGGCGCTCCTGAACGCCGTACTGTCCCCAACGGCCGTCCTGCTGATCCTGCTCGCCCTCGGCTACGGACTCCTGCTCGTGGCTCTGGAGCGCCTGTCGGCAGCCGTGGCCGAGCGGCAGCTGCTCAACCTCGCGGTCACCTACCCGGTGCAGATCATGCTCGGCCTCTACGTATACCTGTCGGCGGCCGCATCCGGAACGGTCACCGCCGACTGGCGTGCGGTGCCGCTTCTGGCGCTGTGCGCCTGCGTGTTCCTCCACTTCGAGTTCGCGCGCAAGACCGCCTGGGAGGACGACCCGGGCGCGCACCTGTACTCGCAGGACCTGGGCGCAAGAGGCAGCGCGGCCGTCGCCGCGGGCCTCGCTGCCGGCGCGGTGATCTGCGAGGTCGTGCTCTTCGGTGCCGACAGCCCCCTCGGGCTGCTGCCCTGCCTGATGGCGGCCCTGCCGGTCTGGGGCACCTGGCGTTTCCTGTCCGCGCGCCGGGGCGGCTGGCCCCTGCCGGCGGCGATGGGCTTCGTCCTGGGCAGCCATCTGGCCCTGATCGCCTGGGCGGTGGTGCTGCCATGACCGCCGAATCCCCCCTGACGTGCGAGGAGTTGCTGACCACCACCCGTACCGTGCGGCGCGGTCTCGACCTGGAACGGGAGGTGGACCCGGAGCTGGTCGAGGACTGCCTCCGCATGGCACTCCAGGCGCCGAACGGCAACAATCGCCAGAACTGGCGCTGGCTGGTCCTCACCGACCCGCGGGTCCGCGGCGATGTAGCGGAGGTGTACCGGGCGGCCTTCCACGCCCGCAACGCCTCCGCACTCGAAAAGCTCGACGAGGCTCCCGAGAAGACCCGCCGCATGATCACCGGCGCCAAATATCTGGCCGACCGGCTGCACCGTGTGCCGGTCCTGGTGATTCCCTGTCTCCAACTGGCGGGCGAGCGGCTGCCGGAGGGCAACCAGGCCGGCCTGTGGGCGTCACTGCTGCCCGCGGCCTGGAGCTACGCGCTCGCCGCCCGCAGCCGCGGCCTGGTCACCGCTTGGACGACCGTCCACCTCGACCGTGAGCGGGACGTCGCCGAGCTGCTCGGACTCCCTCCCACCGTCCGCCAGGGCGCACTGCTGCCGACGGCGTACCCGCTGCGCACCACCTTCCGGGCCGGGCCCCGGCTGCCGCTGGACGAGGTGCTGCACGTCAACGGCTGGCAGGGTGAGAGCTGAACTGCACGGACATGCCCGGGCGTTGACCCCCGTCGGCATCCGTCGGCATCCGTCGGCATCCCCCGTCACCGGGGACGGTGAGACCGCCTCGACGACGGGGAGACGTCGTCGGCACACGGTGAGACCGAAGCCCTCCGCCGCGTATCGGCGAAGGGCTTCGGTCCCGGTGCCCGGCTTCCCGGGGCAACGGCCCGTCAGGTGTCGTTCCACTTGAAGAAGCGCAACGTCAGTGCGGTGACCACTGCGGTGAAGGCCAGCATCCCGCCCATGGTGGGCAGGATGTCCGTCACACCGCCGCCCCGGCTGAGCACGGCCTCGCTGCCCGTCACCAGATAGCGCAACGGCATCATGTACGAGACTCCCTGGACCCAGTCCGGTGCGTTGTCCAGCGAGAAGAACGACCCGGACAGGAACGACATCGGCAGCACCAGGAGTTGGGCGAGACCGCCGGCGGACTCCTCGGTCTTGGTGACCGAGCCGATCAGAAGACCCAGCGCCATCAGGGACAGCGTTCCGCACATGACCAGCGGCACCACCAGCCACCAGTCGCCCGTGAGCTTCAGACCGAAGTACGGCATCGTCGCCACCAGCAGGAACAGGGCCGTCTGCGAGAGCGCCATGATCATGGTCATGGAGATACGTGCGGCGACCACTTCCCAGGCCCGGATCGGAGACAACCGCATCCGCTGGAGGATCTTCTTGCGGCGCAGCGTCACCAGCGTCAGCGACGTGCTGAACACCGCGCTGGAGGCGACCGCCCAGCCCATCAGGCCGGGAGTCAGATACTGGATCGGCTTGACCGACTCGTCCTCGACCTGGCCCGCCCTGAGCGAGTACTTGGGCGACTCGCCCGTCACCGCCAGATTCGCCTTGTCCAGCACCGCGTTGAGCGTCGCGCGGGCGGATGCGCCCTTCACGGAGTCGGCGGCGCTGTACCGCAGGATGACGGTGTCGCCGTCCTGTTCGACCAGGGCGTCGTAGTCGCCGTTGCGCACCTTCTCCAGCGCGGCCGACTCGCTGCTCACCTTGGTGACCGAGGCGGCCTTGTCCAACTGCTTCTGCTGGGACTTGTCGAGCGAGTCGAGCACCTGCACCTGGCCGACCTGGGCCACCTTGATGTGCGAGCTGCCGGTGCTCTTGAACAGTGAGCCGAACAACAGCAGGAACAGGATCGGGAAGATCAGCAGGAAGAAGATCGTGCCCTTGTCCCGCAGCACGCTGAGAATCATCGCCCGGGACAACTCGCGGACCGGGCTCAGTCGCTCGGCCTTGCCCCCGCGTTCACGGCGGTGCTTGTGCCCGGAGGGCTTCGGGGGCGGAGACGGAGGCAGGTCCAGAGGCGGGGCCTGCGGGAGCGCCCGGCTCCGGTCCGGCTTCTCCGCACCACGGTCCTGCCGCACCGTACTCCGGTCCTGCGTGGTCTCTTCCGTGCTCACGCGCGGTACTCCCGTCCGGTCAGCTGGAGGAAGACGTCCTCCAGGGTGGCGCCGCGTACCTCCAGGCCGCGCAGGGCTCCCTGGTCGGCCAGGATCGAGAGCACGGGCCCCGGCGTACGGGTGGCGACCGACAACGACACCCCGTCGTCCTCGACGGTGACGCCCCCGACACCGGCCGACTCCAGCAACTCCCGCATGGCGTCGGGCTGGACGAGTCCCGACTCCACGGTCACCCGCACCATGTCGTCGAGTTCGCGGATCAGGGCGGCCGGGGGGCCGGTCCTGAGCACCTTGCCGTGCTCCATGACCGACACCCGGTCGCAGAGCATCTCCGCCTCGTCCATGTAGTGCGTGGTGAGGACGACCGTGCGGCCCTCCTGGTTGACCATGCGCAGCAGGTCCCACAGATTGCGGCGGGCCTGCGGGTCCAGTCCGGCGGTGGGCTCGTCCAGAAAGACGATCTCCGGGTCGTGCACCAGGCCGCAGGCGATGGACAGCCGCTGTGCCTGGCCGCCGGAGAGCTTGTCCGCCGGGATCTTCCCGAACTCGGTGAGGCCGACACGCTCCAGCATCGCGTCCGCCTGGCGGCCCCCGACCCGGTAGAAGGACGCGAAGAGGCGGATGGTCTCCCGCGTGGTCAGCTTGTCGAAGAAGGACGACGCCTGGAACTGCACTCCGATCCGCGTGAGCAGCTCGGGGTTGCGCGGCCAGGGACTGTTGCCGAACACCTCGATCCGGCCCTCGTCGGGCTCGCGGACGCCCTCCAGAATCTCCAGAGTGGTGGTCTTCCCCGCGCCGTTGGGGCCCAGAATGCCGTAGAACTCGCCCTTCTCGATGTTCAGCGAGACCCCGTCGACGGCCTGGATGTCCCCGTACCGCTTCCGGACGCCGTCCGCGATGATCGCCGCCGTCATGTCGTGACCGTCCTGATCGGGCGGAGCCGTGTTCCGGCCCCGCCGCGGATGTACTGAAGGTCCATCACTCGACTGTCGTCTTTCCGTGATCGGTTGAGGATCGGGCCGGACCGGGCCGGGGGCCCGGGCCCTCCGCCCGCGTCCGACCGCCGGCGGCCGGCAGAAGGCCGAACAGGGTCGGGAGCGGGTGGCGCTCTTCGGCGGTTCGGTACTCCACACCAGCACAGGCGCCGCTGCGACGGCCATCACAGGCGTCGAAGACTAGGGAATCGCCCCTACTCTGCTTCGGGGAACGGGGTAGCACCGCTCGGGCGCCGGCCGGCGGTCGTACGTTTCGTCCATCAGAGATCCGTGGAGACCTTCCGCCGCCGAGCGACAGGATCGAGGACGACACGATGGCCCCCACAGCCCGGGACGAGGCCGTGAACCGCGACGGAGGACCCGGCCGACCCGGGGCCGCCGTGCATCCACGGGCCCCCGCCGCCCCGCGTACGGGCCCGCTCCCGCCCTTGGCCCTGCTGCCCGTGGCCGTGTTGGCCTGCGCGACCGCAGCGCTGCTGCTGCTCACCGCCGACCGCTTCGGATACTTCAGCGACGAGCTGTACTTTCTCGTGGCGGGCCGCCATCCCGCCTGGGGCTACGCCGACCAGCCGCCGCTGCTGCCGCTGCTCGCCCACGCGATCGACACCGCCTCCAACGGCTCGCTGGTGTGGCTGCGGGCACCGGCCGCAGCCGCGACAGCACTCGGCGTGCTGACCGCGGCTCTGATCGCCCGCGAGCTGGGCGGCAGACGGCCCGCCCAGCTCGCCACCGCGGGCGCGTACGCCGTCTCACCCGTCATGCTGCAGATGGGCCATTTGCTCATCACCGCCACCCTGGACATCTTCCTCACGACGCTCACCACCTGGCTGCTGGTGCGATGGGTGCGCACCCGGCAGGACCGGTTGCTGGTCCTCATCGGCCTGACCGCCGCGCTCTCTCTCCAGATCAAGTTCCTCAGCGCCGCTTTCTGGGCCGTGCTGCTGGTGGCCGTGGTGCTTGCCGGTCCCAGGGACCTGCTGCGCCGCCCCCTGCTGTGGGTGTCGGCGGCCGGTGCCCTGCTCACCGCGGTGCCCGGCCTTCTCTGGCAGGCCCGCAACGACTGGCCCCAACTGGCCATGACCAAGGTCATCTCCCAGGAGGTCGCGGCGGAGGAGGGCGGCCAGGCCCGGTTCCTGCCCACCGTGCTCACGACCGCCGGCCTGGTCGGCGCCGTACTGCTCTGCTACGGGCTGTGGCGGCTGCTCGCCGCCCGGGAGGTGCGGCCCTACCGGTTTCTCGGACTGACCTTCGCCGGGCTGTGCGCCGTCTACCTCGCCGTCCACGGGCGGCCGTACTACGTCGCCGGGCTCTTCGCCGTCCTGTGGGCGGCGGCCGCCACGGGACTGCAGCGGCTGCGCCCCACCCGCCCGCGCGCCTGGGCGGCCGTCGTGCCGTATGTGGCCTCGGCGGCCCTGGCCGTCCAATTGCTGCCCATCTATCCGGTCCAGCGGCTCGCCGAGCCCAAGGGGGACGGGCTGGCCAAGGAGAGCGTGGGCTGGCCCGACCTGGCGGCCTCCGTGGCGCGCGTCTACCGGGAACTGCCCGCCGACAAGCGCCGGCGGGCCCTGCTGATCACCGACCGGTACGACCAGGCGGGAGCCCTGGACCGGTACGGCCCGGCGCTCGGCCTGCCGCGGCCCTACAGCGGCCACCGCGGCTACTGGTATCTGCGCCGCCCGGCCGACGACACCGCGCCCGTGGTCTTCGTCGGGGGCGACGCCCGCTATCTGCGGCAGTTCTTCACGAGCGTGCGCAAGCGCGGCACGGTCACCAACCGGCACGACGTGCGGAACCTCAACTGGGGCGCCCCGATATGGGTCTGCGAGGGCGAGCGGCGGCCGTGGCGCACCCTGTGGCCCCGCTTCTCCCACCTGAACGCCGACTCGGCGAGCGACTCCTCGAAACCCTGACAGGACTGCGGGTCGCATCCGTGAACAGGACTGCGGGCCGTCCCTCGCCGGGACGGCCCGCGGCCGGCACACGTGTGCGCGCTCACCCCCAGGTCACGGGGAGCGCGTACACGCCGTAGTGCATGGCCTTGTCGCGCAGGGGGATCTCCTTCGGCTCGACGGCCAGCCGGAGGTCCGGGAAACGGTCGAACAGCTTCTGGAAGCCGATGCGCAGGGTCGCCCGGGCCAGATGCTGCCCCAGGCACTGATGGATGCCGAAACCGAAGGCGAGGTGGCGTCGGGAGGGCCGGGTGACGTCGAACGACTCCGGATCCTCGAACTGATCCGGATCCCGGTTGGCGGCAGGCAGCGACAGCACCACGGTCTGCCCGGCCTCGATGGTCCTGCCGCCGATCTCCACATCCTCCAACGCGACCCGGCTCGCACCCATATGAGAGATCGTCAGGTAGCGCAGCAGCTCCTCCACCGCCCGCTCCATCAGCTCCGGCCGCGTGCGGATCTTCTTCAGTTGCTCCGGATGCTGCAGCAGCGCGAAGGTGCCGAGGCCCAGCATGTTCGGGGTGGTGTCCAGCGCGCCGCCGATGGTGATCCAGGAGATGTTCGCCAGCTCCTGCTCGGTCAGTTCACCGGTCTTCACCAACTTGCCGAGCAGCTTGTCATTGGGCTCGGCGAACAGATCCTTCACGATGCGCGCCAGCGTCTGGTCCAGCGCGGTGTTGTGCTCGATGAACTCCTCGACCGTGTAATCGATCCGCATGATCGCCGAGAAGTGCTTGTCGAGCTCGGCGATGTCCTCCTCCGGCACGCCCATCACCGAGTGCACGGAGCGGTAGACGACCTTCTGAATGAACGCCGGCAGCAGGTCCACCGGCGGCTCCAGCCCGGCCATCTCCTCCAGCACGTCGTCGATGATCCCGGCCAGCGTCGGCTCGTACTCCTGGATCTTTCGGACGGTGAAGAAGCCGGTCAGCAGGCGGCGGTAGTGCGTGTGGTCCGGCGCGTCCATCCGGACGAAGGAGCCCGGACCCGACGGCTGCGGGTCGTAGTTCTCCACCTCGAACGGCGGCGAGGCCACGAGCGCCAGCAACTCGGCCCTGTGGCTGAACCGCGGGTCGGTCATGATGGCCCGCACGTCCTCGTGCCGCGTGACCAGCCAGCCGTCGTCGCGGCCCGGCGCGATGTCGAACGTGACCGGGCTGATCGGCTCTTCCTCGCGCAGCCGGCGGTACTCCGGGTCGGGGTCGAAGGGGCAGGTGCGGTCGGTCGGTATCACTGGTGGTTTCGGCTGGTAGGCCATGAATCCTCCGTCTGGTCGGTTCGTCGCCCGGTTGCGCCGGTCAGGCCCGCCGGACCATGAGCGGCAGCTGCCGAAGACCGAAGACGTTGACGCGGTTGTCGAAATAGGACAGCGGGCTGTCGTGGTCGACCCGGATGTCCGCGTAGCGGTCGAGCATCAGATTGAGCGCGATCTGTCCCTCCATGCGGGCGAGCGGGGCGCCCAGGCAGTAGTGGATGCCATGCCCGAAGGCGAGCTGTTTGGCGTTGGGCCGGCCCGGCAGGAACCGGTCGGGCTCGGAGAAGACGCGCTCGTCGCGATTGGCGGACAGCAGCCAGAGGAACATCATCGTGTTCTCCTGCACCCTCTCCCCGGCGATCTCCACGGAGGACGTCGGCACGCGTTCGATCTTCAGGAACGGCGGCCGGCAGCGCAGCACCTCTTCGGTGAACGGCGCGATCGCCCCGCGGTCCGCGCGCAACCGGTTCTGCAGTCCCTCTTCCAGATCCAGCGTCAGCAGCATGTTGCCGAGGAGTACGGCGGTGGTGACATGGCCCGCGAGCAGCAGCAGCGCGGCGAAGCTCACCACGTCGTCGTCGTTCAGGCTCTCCCCGTCGACCTCGGCCCGCACCAGCAGGCTCATCAGGTCGTCGTGCTCGCGGGCACGCCGCTCGGCGACGTGCTGCCGCAGATAGGCGTCCAGCTCCTGCACGGTCCTGCCGAGAACCTCGGCGCCCTCCGGCGTCTCCCAGTCCACGGTCAGAAGGCTGTCGGCCCACACCTGGAACAGCGGGCGGTCGGAGGGCGGCACACCGAGCAGGGAGGAGATCACGATGACCGGCAGCGGATTGGCGAAGGCGTCGACCAGGTCGAAGCGGTCGCTGCCGTCCAGGCCGTCGAGGAGCTCAGTGGCGACATCGGTGATCCGCGGAGCCAGCTCGGTGATCATCTTCGCGGTGAAGACCTTGCTCACCAGCCTCCGCAACTTGCCGTGCCGGGGTGGGTCCAGCAGGAGCAGCGTGCCGCCGGGCGGCTGGCGCTCACCGCCCGACAGCCGGCTCACGGTGTCCGAGGAGAAGAGCGCCGGATCGGCGGTGATCCGCTGGATGTCCTCGTGCCGGAACACGTGGACACGACCGGCCGGATCACGCCACACCGGCTGCTCGTCCCGCATGCGCCGCAGCCAGGCCAACAGCGTCGCACCCCCGTCGAGTCCCACCTCGGGGGGAGCGGACACGTCAGGAGTCGGTGGAGCGGGCACGGCGGTCATTGGGGACCCCCTTCTTCGGGCAGGCCGCACAGGAGGCAGGCCGGGAGCGGCCCCAGCGCAGCACGCCCGGTGAAGCGAAGGCCAGAAATCGCGCGCAACTCTAGGGATTTGCCGGTGCCCGGCCACCCCTACGCGCCCGTGGGGCTACTAGGGGATTTTTCAGAGTCGGAGGTCAAGCGGCCGATGACCACGCGGGCGCCCCCAGACTTGACCGGGTTCGAGGTGTTCGAGACGCCATGCGGAGTGCGTGGGTTGTCCCGAGCCTGAGGAGATCCGGTGTTGTTGACCGTTCCGAGCGCAGCGGGCCTGCCCCCGGCCACGCCCGTCGTAGTGCGGGACCCGAGCCTGAGGGGCGAGCTGTGAGCGAAGATCGCCTGCGGGACTATCTGAAGCGGGTCACCGCCGACCTGCATCGCACGACCACCCGCGTACGCGAGCTGGAGGCCAGGGACCGCGAACCGATCGCGATCGTCTCCATGGCCTGCCGCTACCCGGGCGACGTCCGCACCCCCGAGGATCTGTGGCGGCTCGTCGCCGACGGCACCGACGCCATCACGCCCTTCCCGGAGGACCGCGGCTGGGACGTCGACTCCCTGTACCACCCGGACCCCGAGCACCCCGACACCTGCTACACCCGCGAGGGCGGCTTCCTGCACGACGCCGCCGACTTCGACCCCGACTTCTTCGGCATGTCGCCGCGCGAAGCCCTCGGCACCGACCCGCAGCAGCGGCTTCTCCTGGAAATCTCCTGGGAGGCCCTGGAACGGGCAGGCCTGGACCCGAGTGCGCTGCGCTCCAGCCCCACCGGTGTCTTCGTCGGCGTCATGTACAACGACTACGGCTCCCGCTTCGACGTGCCGCCGCCGGGCCTGGAGGGCTTCATCGGCAACGGCAGCGCGGGCAGCATCGCCTCCGGTCGGGTCTCCTACACCCTGGGCCTGGAGGGCCCGGCGGTCACCGTGGACACGGCCTGCTCCTCGTCCCTCGTCGCGCTGCACCTGGCCTGCCGGGCACTGCGGGCGGGGGAGTGCTCGCTCGCCCTGGCCGGCGGTGTCGCCGTGATGTCCACCCCGGTCACCTTCACCGAGTTCAGCCGGCAGCGCGGGCTCGCCCCCGACGGCCGCTGCAAGTCCTTCGCGGACGGCGCGGACGGTACGGGTTGGGGCGAGGGTGCGGGTCTGCTGCTGCTGGAGCGGCTGTCGGACGCGCGGCGGAACGGTCACCGTGTGCTGGCGGTGGTCCGCGGCAGCGCCGTCAACCAGGACGGCGCCAGCAGTGGCCTCACCGCACCGAACGGTCCGTCCCAACAGCGTGTGATCCGTGCCGCGTTGGGAAGTGCCGGGGTGTCGGCGTCGGACGTGGATGCGGTGGAGGCGCACGGGACCGGGACGACGCTGGGTGACCCGATCGAGGCCCAGGCGCTGCTCGCCACGTACGGGCGCGACCGCGAACGCCCCCTGTGGCTGGGCTCGTTGAAGTCCAACATCGGTCACACGCAGGCCGCCGCCGGGGTCGGCGGCGTGATCAAGATGGTCATGGCGATGCAGCACGGGACGCTGCCGCGCACTCTCCATGTCGATGCCCCCTCCGCCCACGTCGACTGGTCGGCGGGGCGGGTGAACCTGCTCACCGAACCCCAGGCATGGCCGCAGACGGAAGGCCGTACGCGGTCTGCGGGTATCTCCGCCTTCGGTGTCAGCGGCACGAATGCGCATGTGATTCTCGAGGAGGCGGGGGCGGAGGCGGGGGCGGTCGAGGAGGCTGCGGGGCCTGTGGGGTCCGGTGGTGGCTCGGTGGTGGTGTGGCCGGTGTCGGCGCGGGGTGAGGGGGCTTTGCGGGCGCAGGCGGGGCGGTTGCTGGAGGCGTTGGATGAGTCGCCGGGGTCTTCTGTGGCCGATGTGGGGTTCTCGCTTGCGGTGACGCGGTCGGTGTTCGAGGACCGTGCGGTGGTCGTGGGTTCGGATGTTGCGGAACTGCGTTCCGGGTTGGTGTCGTTGGCGGCTGGTGATGCGGATCCGCGGGTGGTGCGGGGTGCGGTGGTCCGTGGTCGTACGGCGTTCCTGTTTGCGGGGCAGGGTGCGCAGCGGCTGGGGATGGGCCGGGAGTTGTACGAGAGGTACCCGGTTTTCGCCGAGGCTTTCGATGCGGTGGACGCGGAACTCCCCTTCGGTCTGCGGGAGGTCGTCTTCGGTGAGGATGCGGAGCGGCTGAGTCGTACGGAGTCTGCGCAGCCTGCGTTGTTCGCGCTGGAGGTGGCGCTGTTCCGGTTGTTGGAGTCGTGGGGGGTCCGGCCGGATCTGCTTGCGGGTCATTCGATCGGTGAGATCGCGGCGGCTCATGTGGCGGGTGTGTGGTCGCTGCCCGACGCCTGCCGTCTTGTGGTGGCGCGGGGTCGTTTGATGCAGGCGTTGCCCGAGGGTGGGGCGATGGTGGCGGTGGAGGCTTCCGAGGAGGAGGTGGAGCCGCTTCTGCATGACCGGGTGGGTCTTGCCGCGGTGAACGGGCCGCGGTCGGTGGTGATTTCGGGTGACCGGGATGCGGTGGAGGAGATCGCGGAGAACTTCCGTGCCCAGGACCGCAAGGTGACGTTCCTGCGGGTGAGTCATGCGTTCCATTCGCCGTTGATGGAGCCGATGCTCGCCGAGTTCCGTGCGGTGGCGGAGGGTCTGTCGTACGAGCAGCCGCGCCTGCCCGTCGTGTCCACGGTCACCGGTGAAGCCGCGACGGCAGAGGAGTTGTGCTCGCCGGAGTACTGGGTGGACCACGTCCGCCGGACGGTCCGGTACGCCGACGCCGTCCGCACCCTCGCGGAGAGCAAGGCGACCCGGTTCGTCGAACTCGGTCCCGACGGCACCCTCACCGCTCTCGCCCGGACCCTGCTCGACGACGACCGTCGCATTCTGGTGCCCGCGTTGCGCAAGGACGGGTCGGAGGCGGAAAGCCTGCTCGCGGCCGTCGGTGCCCTGCATGTGCGTGGGCAGAGCCCGGACTGGTCCGCGCTCTTCCCCGGCGCCCGCAGCGTCGACCTCCCCACCTACGCCTTCCAGCAGCGCCGGTTCTGGCTCGACCCCGTCCCCGGGGGCGGGCGGCGTGGAGCGGGGCATCCGCTGCTCGGTGCCGCGGTGACCCTGGCGGACTCCTCGGCCGTGCTCTCCACCACCGTGCTCTCGACCGGTGCCCACCCGTGGCTGGCCGACCACACCGTGGCCGGGGCGGTCGTGCTGCCCACGGCCGCGTACCTCGACTTCGCCCTGCATCTCGGCGGCCGGGTCGGCTGCGACCATCTCGTCGAACTCGGCCAGGAGCAGCCCCTCGTCCTCGACGGCCGTGCGCCCGTGGAGATCCAGGCCGTGCTCGACGGCCCGGGGGAGGACGGCGTCAGGCCGTTCGCCTGCTACTCCCGGCCGGCCACGACCGGCGTCGCCGCGGCGGTCGGCGAGGACGAGTCCGACCGGCCCTGGATCTGCAACGCGCGCGGTGTGCTTGCTCCGGCCGATGCCACGGCGATCCACCCGCGGCAGGACGAGCGGGACGGGACATGGCCGCCGCCCGGCGCCCAGGCGCTCGACGCCGACGAAGTCGACGAGATCTACGAGGCGTTGCGGGAGCGGGGGCTGGACCACGGCCCGGCCTTCCGTGGTCTCACCGCCGTGTGGCGGACCGGGGAAGAGGTGTGCGCCGAGGTCGCCGTACCGGAGGAGTTCCGGGCAGACGCCCTGCGGGTCGCGCTGCACCCGGTACTGCTGGACGCGGCTCTGCATCTGGCCCCCGCGCTCGGGCACTCCGGCGGCTTCGCCGTGACGTGGAGGGACTGCACCCTGTACGCCGCCTCCGCGGAGGTGCTGCGGGTCCGGATGCGAGCGTTGCCCGATGGTGGGCTGTCGCTGGACCTGGCCGACGAGTCGGGTGCCTCGGTCGCCTCCGTGGGCGCGGTCGGCCTCACCCCGGCCGCCGAGCTGTCCCTGCCCGCCGCGGGCCCGTCGAGTGACGACCTGTTCGCCGTCGAATGGGCCGAACTGCCCACCACCGCACGGCCCGTGCGTCGCCCGCCGGTGGCCGTTGTGGGTCCCGTACCCGCTCCCGCGGACGCCGACCGCTATCCGGACCTGGACGGGTTCCTCACCGCCATCGAGGCCGCGGACGCCGCCGTACCGGAACTGGTCCTCGTGTCCTGTCGGGGCGGCGATGCGGACCTGCCCGCCGCCGCACACGAGTCGGCCACCGCGGCTCTGGAGGCGCTGCAACGCTGGCAGGCCGACGAGCGGACGGCCGACGCGCGGCTGGTCCTGGTCACGCGGAACGCGGTGGCGATCCGGCCGGGTGAGCCGGTCGCCGACCTCGCTGCCGCAGCCGTACGCGGTCTGGTGCGCTCGGCCCAGTCGGAGAACCCGGGGCGCTTCCTGCTCGTGGACACCGACACCGACACCGACACCGGCTCCGGAACCGCCAACGGCACCGCCGCGGACACGTACACGGACCCGGACACGTACACGTACACGGGCACGGACACCACGCCGGAGTCCGGCTCGGACGCGGAGGTCCTCCTCGCCGCCGTCGCCGACGCGGTGGACGGGGAGGAGACGGAGATCGCCCTGCGCGCAGGCCGTACGTACGCCCCCCGCCTCACCCGGCACCTCCCGGACGGGTCCGCCGCGCCCGTTCTCGATCCGGAGCGGACCGTGCTGATCACCGGCGCGGGTGGCACCGTCGCGGTAGCCATCGCCCGGCACCTGGTCGTTGAGCACGGAGTACGCCATCTGCTGCTCGCGAGCCGTCGCGGCCCGGACGCCCCCGGTGCCGCCGAACTGCGCGCCGAGCTCGGGGAAGCCGGAGCGGAGGTGACGACCGCCGCGTGCGACGTCGCCGATCCCTCCGCCCTGTCCGCGCTGCTGGGCGCCGTACCGCGGCAGCATCCGCTCGGTGCCGTCTTCCACGCCGCCGGGGTGATCGACGACGGGGTGATCTCCGCGCTCACCCCGCAGCGCGTCTCGGCCGTACTGCGGCCCAAGGCCGACGCAGCCGTCCATCTGGAGCGGCTGACACAGGACATGGACCTGTCGGCGTTCGTCCTGTTCTCGTCCGCCGCCGCCAGGCTCGGTGGTCCCGGCCAGGGCAACTACGCCGCAGCCAACGCGTTCCTGGAGGCGCTTGCCGCCTCACTGCGCGCGCAGGGCCGGCCGGCGTTCGCACTCGGCTGGGGCATGTGGGCCGATGACAGCGGCATGACCTCCGGGCTCGGCGAAGCCGACCGCACCCGGATGGCCCGCGCGGGCGTCGCGCCCCTGCCCACCGCGGACGCCCTGGCCCTGCTCGACCTTGCGCTGGCGCAGGACCGGGCCGTGCTGCTGCCGGTCCGGCTGGACCTGGCTGCCGCACGTGCCGCCACTCCCACCCCTGCCCTGCTGCGCGACCCCGTCGCCTCCGCACGCCGTACCGCGGGCGCGGCACGGTCGGGCGGGCGGCTGGCCCGTACGCTCGCCGCGCTGCCGGAGTCCGAGCGCCCGGCCGCCGTCCTGCGCCTGCTCCTCGCGGAGATCGCCGCGGTCCTCGGCCATGCCGCGGACAGTCCGCCCGCCGACCCCGAACGCGCCTTCCGTGACCTGGGCTTCGATTCGCTGACCGCGGTCGACCTGCGTAACGCGCTGGAACGCCGGACCGGTTTGCGGCTCACGCCCACCGTCGTCTTCGACCACCCCACCCCGGCCGCGCTCGCCGGCCATCTGCTGCGCTCCCTTCCGGCCGGCGACCCGCGGGCCCGAGCAGGCACCACCCCGGCCCTCGCCGCGGGCCCCGGCGCGGACGAGCCCATCGCCATCGTCGGCATGGCCTGCCGGCTTCCCGGAGGTGCCGATACGCCCGAGTCGCTGTGGGACCTGCTCACCTCCGGAAGCGACGGCGTGACCGGCTTCCCCGACGACCGGGGCTGGGACCTCGCGTCCCTGTACCATCCGGACCCCGCCAACGAGGGCACCAGCTACGCCCGCACCGGCGGCTTCCTGGACGGCGTCGACCGGTTCGACCCCGCCTTCTTCGGGATATCGCCGCGCGAGGCGCTGGCGATGGACCCCCAGCAGCGGCTGCTGCTCGAAGTGTGCTGGGAGGCCGTGGAGCGTGCGGGCGTCGACCCGCGGAGCCTGCGCGGCTCCCGTACGGGCGTCTTCGCCGGCACCAACGGCCAGGACTACACGGCCCTGTTGCGCACCTCGGCGGAGGACGTCGACGGCTACCTCGGCACCGGAAATGCCGCCAGCGTCGTCTCCGGCCGCATCTCCTACACCCTCGGTCTCGAGGGGCCCACCGTCACCGTCGACACCGCCTGCTCCTCCTCCCTCGTCGCTCTGCACTGGGCCTCGCGGGCGCTGCGCGCAGGCGAGTGCGACCTGGCGCTCGCGGGCGGCGTCACCGTGATGTCGACCCCGGCGGCGTTCCTGGAATTCAGCCGCCAGCGCGGCCTCGCACCGGACGGGCGCTGCAAGGCGTACGCGGACGACGCGGACGGTACCGGCTGGGGCGAGGGCGCCGGGATGCTGCTGGTGGAACGGCTCTCCGACGCCCGCGCCAACGGGCACCGGGTACTCGCCGTGGTCCGCGGCAGCGCCGTCAACTCCGACGGCGCCAGCAACGGTCTGACCGCCCCCAACGGCCCTTCCCAGGAACGGGTGATCCGGGCCGCGCTGGCGGACGCCGGGCTCACCCCGGCCGATGTCGACGCCGTCGAGGGGCACGGCACCGGCACCGTTCTCGGCGACCCCATCGAGGCACAGGCGCTCCTCGCCGCCTATGGCCAGGACCGTGACAGGCCGCTGTGGCTCGGCTCGGTGAAGTCCAACCTCGGCCACACCCAGGCCGCCGCCGGAGTCGCCGGTGTCATCAGGACGGTGCTGGCGCTGCGTCACGGTGAACTGCCGCGGACCCTGCACGCCGACCGTCCCTCGACCCACGTCGACTGGACCTCCGGCGCCGTACGGCTGCTGTCCGAGGCCCAGCCGTGGCCGCAGGACGAGAGCAGGCAACGGCGCGCGGGGGTCTCCTCCTTCGGCTTCAGCGGCACCAACGCCCATGTGATCCTGGAAGAGGCACCGCCCGCCCCGGCCGCGACAGCCCCCGCCCCGGCGGCGGCACACGGGATCACGGCCTGGCCGCTGTCCGCCCGTACCCCCGAGGCGCTGCGCGCCCAGGCCGGGAGGCTGCTCGACCACGTGGCCCGGCGCCCCGATCTCTCCGTCGCCGACCTCGGCCGCTCCCTGGCGACCACCCGGCCCGCGTTCGAACACCGGGCGGTGCTGCTCGGCGCCGGCCGCGACGACCTGCTCGCCGACCTCGCCCGTCTCGCCTCGGGCGAACTGAGCACCGATGAACCCGGCGCCGCCGCGCGCGGCGGAAGCACCGCGTTCCTGTTCACCGGGCAAGGTGCCCAACGCCCGGGCATGGGAGCCGAGTTGTACGCGGCCTTCCCGGCCTTCGCCGAAGCCTTCGACGAGGTGTGCGCGCACTTCGGCGCCGACGTACTCGACGTCCCGCTGCATCAGGCGGTCCTCGGCGACGGCACCGACGGGCTGCTCGACCGCACGGGTTACGCCCAGCCCGCCCTGTTCGCGCTGGAAGTGGCCCTCTACCGGCTCGTCCGCAGCCTCGGTGCGACGCCCGGCCATGTGCTCGGCCACTCCATCGGTTCCTTCGCGGCGGTGCACGCCGCCGGAGTCCTCTCCCTCTCCGACGCCTGCGCGCTGGTCGCCGCCCGCGGCCGGCTGATGGACGCCCTCCCCGCCGGCGGCGCCATGGTCGCCCTCCAGGCCACCGAGGACGAGGTGCTGCCGCTCCTGGACGGCCGGGACCACCGGGTGGGCGTGGCCGCCGTCAACGGCCCTCGGTCCGTGGTGGTCTCCGGCGAGGAGGCCGCGGTCCTCGACCTCGCCGCCCACGTCGAGGGCCTCGGCCGGCGTGTCAAGCGGCTGCGCGTCAGCCACGCCTTCCACTCGCCGCTCATGGAGCCCATGCTCGGGGACTTCCGCAAGGTCGCCGCCTCGGTGCGATACGAGGAGCCCCGTATCCCCGTCATCTCCGACCTCACCGGGCGGCCCGCCACCGCCGACGAGCTCGGCTCTCCCGACTACTGGGTGCGCCATGTGCGCCACGCCGTCCGCTTCCACGACGGCGTACGGACGCTGGAGGACCTCGGTGTCAGCCGGTACCTCGAGATCGGCCCCGACGGCACCCTGGCCGCGATGGCGGCCGACGCCCTCGCCGACCCCGCCGGCACTCCCACCATCGCGCTGCTGCGGCCCGGCCGGGACGAACCCGGCAGCCTGCTGGCGGGTCTGGCCCGTGCCCACGCCCATGGCGTCGACGTCGACTGGAGCGCGGCGACGCAGAGTTCCGGCACGGTCGTCGACCTCCCGACGTACCCGTTCCAGCGGGAGCGCTACTGGCCGGCCGCAGGAGGACGCGGCCCGGGCGACCTGGCCGCAGCTGGCCTCGCCGAGGCCGGACATCCGCTGCTCGGCGCCCGCGTCGACCTCGCCGACGCAGGCGGACACGTCTTCACCAGCCGGCTCTCCCTGCCGGACCAGCCGTGGCTGGCCGACCACGCCGTCGGTGGCACCTCCGTCCTGCCCGGCACCGCCTACCTCGATCTCGCCCTGCTCGCCGGCGACCGTGTGGGCTGCGACCGCGTGGCCGAACTGACCCTGGTCGAACCGCTGCTGCTCGCCGAGGACGAGCCCGTCACCCTGCAGTTGCGCCTCGGAGCACCGGACGCCGACGGCAACCGCCCCCTCGGTATGCACTCCCGTCCCGCCGACGCCGCCCCCGACCGGGCCTGGACACTGCACGCCGACGGCATCCTCGCCACCGGCGCCCGCCCGGAGCCCGATGCCACCCCGCTCGCCGCCTGGCCGCCCGCGGACGCCGAAGAACTGCCCGTGGGCGAGACCTACGACCGCCTCGCCGAGGCCGGGTTCGGCTACGGTCCCGTGTTCCAGGGGCTGCGCGCGGCATGGCGGATCGACGGCGACGTGTACGCCGAGGTCACCCTCCCGGAACAGGCCCACACCGACGCCCCCCACTACGGCATGCACCCCGCGCTCCTGGACGCCGCTCTGCACGCCACCGCCTACCTGCCGATGGACGACTCCGCGCCGGGCCGACTGCCGTTCTCCTGGCGGGACGTGACCCTGCACGCCACCGGCGCCACCGCCGTACGCGTCCGGCTCAGCCTCCGCGGCGGAGACGCCGTCGCCCTCGACGTCGCCGACACCACCGGACGGGCCGTCGCCTCCATCGGCGCGCTCACCCTGCGCGAGATCGATCCCGAGCGGATGCGCGCACGGCCGCACCGGGGATCGGGCGACCTGTTCCGGCTCGACTGGCGGCCGCAGTCACGCGCCGACGGCCGGTCCGCCGACCAGCAGGCCCCGGACGCCCCGAGCCGGGACGCCCTGACGGTCCTGGGCGACGCCGCGGGGCGGGAGTTCGCCGCCGAACTCACCGCCGCGGGCGTGTCCGTCGACCTCACCGAAGCCACCGAGCTCGCTGCCCTCATCACCGGTGCCGGAAAGCCCGCATCGGCCCCGCCCGGCACCGTCCTCGCCGTCGTACCCCACGACAGCGGCGCCCTCGATCAGGCCGGGCACGCGGCGGCACAGCAGGCCCTCACCTTCGTACGGCACCTGCTGGCCGAGCGGAGCCTGGACGCCACCCGCCTGGTGCTGGTGACCCGGGAGGCGATCATGCCGGAGGGACCCGCCGGGCACGGCGTACGCCACCCCGCCGCGGCGGCGGCCTGGGGCCTGGTCCGCTCCGCCCAGTCCGAACACCCCGGCCGGTTCGTCCTCCTCGACACCGACAGCGTCGACGCCTCACTCGCCGCGCTGCCCGCCGCGCTCGCGGGCACCGACCCCCAACTCGCCCTGCGCGCCGGCTCCGTGCACCTGCCACGGATCGACCGCACCGACCCGGACGCCGCGCTGCGCCCGCCGCACGCCTCGGCCAGGGGTGCCTGGCGGCTCGACACGGTCCGCAAGGGCACCCTCGACGGCCTCGAACTCGTCGCGGCACCCGAGGCCGAACGCGCCCTGGGCGACGGCGAGATACGGATCGCCGTCCGCGCCGCGGGCGTCAACTTCCGCGACGTGCTCAACGCGCTCGGCATGTACCCCGGCCCGGCCCGCGACTTCGGCCTGGAAGGTGCCGGCGTCATCACCGAGATCGGCCCCGGTGTCACCGGATTCGCCGTCGGCGACCGCGTCATGGGCATGTTCCCCGCCGCCTACGGACCCGTCGCGGTGGCCGACGCCCGCACCGTCGCCCGCATTCCCGACGGCTGGACCTTCGCCCAGGCGGCCACCGTCCCGATCGTCTTCCTCACCGCGTACTACGCCCTCGTCGACCTCGGCGGAGTCACCGAGGAGCAGTCCGTCCTCGTCCACGCGGCGGCCGGCGGCGTCGGCATGGCCGCCACCCAACTCGCCCGCCATCTCGGTGCCGAGGTGTACGCCACGGCCGGGCCCGGCAAATGGGACGCCCTGCGCGCGGCCGGACTGGACGACGCACACATCGCCTCTTCCCGCGACCTGGCCTTCGAGGACGCCTTCCGCGCCGCGACCGGCGGCCGCGGCGTCGACCTCGTACTGGACTCCCTGGCGGGCGAGTTCGTCGACTCCTCCCTGCGGTTGCTGCAGCACGGCGGACACTTCCTGGAGATGGGCAAGACCGACATCCGCGACCCCGAGGAGGTAGCGGCGCAGCACCCCGGCGTCCGGTACCAGGCGTTCGACCTCATCGAAGCCGGCCCCGACCGCATCGGCGAGATGCTCACCGCCCTCGTCGACCTGTTCGAGGCCGGAGTGCTCACCCCCCTGCCCGTCACCCCGTGGGACGTACGCCACGCACCCGAAGCCTTCCGGTACATGTCCCAGGCCCGCCACATCGGCAAGGTCGTCCTGACCGTCCCCGCACCCCTCGACCCGGACGGCACCGTCCTGATCACCGGCGGCACCGGCGGCCTCGGCGCCCTCCTGGCCCGCCACCTGGTCACCGAGCACGGGGTACGCCATCTGCTGCTCGCCGGACGCCGCGGCCAGGACGCGCCCGGCGCCGCCCAACTCGCCGCCGAACTGGCCGAGTCGGGCGCCGACGTACGGATCGAGGCCGCCGACATCGCCGACCGCGCGCAGACGGCCGCGCTCCTCGCCTCCGTCCCCGACCAGCACCCCCTGACGGCCGTCGTCCACGCCGCCGGCGTCCTCGACGACACCGTCGTGGACCGGCTCAGCCCCGAGCGGCTGGACGCCGTACTGCGCCCCAAGCTGGACGGCGCCGCCCATCTGCACGACCTCACCCGCCATCTCGACCTGGGCGCGTTCGTCCTGTTCTCCTCGGTCGCCGGCACCCTGGGCGCCCCCGGCCAGGGCAACTACGCCGCCGCCAACGCCTTCCTCGACGCACTCGCCGAGCACCGGCGCACCCTGGGCCTGCCCGCACTGTCGCTGCCCTGGGGACCCTGGTCCCAGGCCACCGGAATGACAGGCGACCTCACCGACGCCGACGTCCGCCGCATGGAGCGCGCCGGACTGCCGCCGCTCACCGTGAAGGAGGGCCTGGCCCTGTTCACCGAGGCCCTCGACCAGCCGGCCGCCGTGCAGTTGCCGCTGGCGGTGGACACGGCCCGGCTCGGCGCCCACGACCCCGTACACCCGCTGCTGACCGGCCTGGCCCGCACCCGGCGCACCGTCAGCGACCCGGTACCGGGCCCCGGTACGGGTGACAGCGCGGGCCTCGCCGCCGAACTGGCCGGGATCGGGATAGCCGACCGGCTTCGCAGGCTCGTCGAAGAGGTCTGCCGCCAGGTCGCCGCCGTCCTCGGGCACACCTCAGCGGCCCGGCTCGACCCCGACCAGTCCTTCAAGGAACTCGGCTTCGACTCGCTGACCGCCGTCGAACTGCGCAACCGGATGAACGCCGCCACCGGGGTACTGCTCCCCGCCACCCTGGTCTTCGACTACCCGACCCCCGCCGTGCTCGCCGACCACCTCTGCCGGGAGCACTTCGGCGGCGGCACCGACCCCGGCCCGGCCGCAGCGGGAGCGAAGACGGCCACCGCGGGTGAGCCCGACGAAGCGACCATCCGCAAGCTGCTGACGTCCATCCCGATCAGCAGGGTCCGCGAATCCGGGCTGCTGGACGCCCTGATGGACCTGGCACCGGCGGCCATCCCCGCCGCCCGCAACGGCTCGGACCCCATCACGGACGAGGACACCGATGAGGACGTCGCCACCAGGGACGTGGACGACATGGACGTGGACGACCTCGTCCGGATGGCCCTGGGCGCCGATGACTGAGCGCCCGGGCCCCCGCCCCACACGTCCCCCGCACGTCGTGTCCCGCGCCGTTCGCCGGTCCTCAGGTCCCGCCAACTCCCGCGCCCCCTGCCGTACGTCCGGCCCTGCCTCTTCAACGAAGCGCGAAGTGTGGAGCTGAGCATGTCCTCCGAAAAAGTCGTCGAAGCCCTCCGTGCCTCGCTCAGGGAGAACGAACGGCTGCGCAAGCACAACCAGCAGCTGCAGGAGGTGATGACCGAGCCGGTCGCGATCGTCTCCCTGGCCTGCCGCTGGCCGGGCGGAGCCGATACCCCCGAGGACTTCTGGCGGCTCCTCGCCGACGGCACGGACGCCATGACGGACTTCCCCGCCGACCGCGGCTGGGACCTCGACGCGCTGCTCCGGGACGACGACACCGGCGGTGGCAGCGCCGCCGCCCAGGGCGGGTTCGTCCATGAGGCGGACCGCTTCGACGCCGACTTCTTCGGCATCTCACCCCGCGAGGCCCTGGCCATGGACCCGCAGCAGCGGCTCCTGCTGGAGGTCGCCTGGGAGACCGTGGAGCGCGCGGGCATCGCCCCCGCCGCCCTGCGCGGCAGCAGCACCGGTGTCTTCGTCGGCTGCAGCAACCAGGAGTACGGATCCGGGCTGCGCCAGATCCCCGAGGGAGTCGAGGGCCACATCCTGACCGGCAACACCGGCAGCGTGGTCTCCGGTCGGGTCTCCTACACCCTGGGCCTGGAGGGCCCGGCGGTGACGGTGGACACGGCCTGCTCCTCGTCCCTCGTCGCACTGCACCTGGCGGTGCACGCCCTCCGCGCGGGGGAATGCTCGCTCGCGCTGGCGGGTGGTGTCGCCGTGATGTCCACCCCCGGTGCCTTCGTCGAGTTCAGCCGCCAGGGCGGCATGGCCCCCGACGGCCGCTGCAAGCCGTTCGCGGACGGTGCGGACGGTACGGGTTGGGGCGAGGGTGCGGGTCTGCTGCTGCTGGAGCGGTTGTCGGACGCGCGGCGGAACGGTCACCGCGTGCTGGCGGTGGTCCGCGGCAGCGCCGTCAACCAGGACGGCGCTTCCAATGGCCTCACCGCGCCCAACGGTCCGTCCCAACAGCAGGTGATCCGTTCGGCGTTGGCGAATGCGGGATTGTCGGCGTCGGACGTGGATGCGGTGGAGGCGCACGGGACCGGGACGACGCTGGGTGACCCGATCGAGGCCCAGGCGCTGCTCGCCACGTACGGGCGCGACCGGGACCAGCCGTTGTGGCTGGGCTCCGTGAAATCCAACATCGGGCACACGCAGGCGGCGGCCGGCGTGGCCGGTGTCATGAAGATGGTGCTGGCGATGCGTCACGGGACGCTGCCGCGCACTCTTCATGTCGACGAGCCGTCGTCCCATGTCGACTGGCCGGCGGGCGAGGTGAGCCTGCTGACCGAACCGCGGGACTGGCCGCTGACCGCCGACCGTCCGCGCCGGGCGGGTGTGTCGTCGTTCGGCATCTCCGGCACGAATGCGCATGTGATTCTCGAGGAGGCGGGGGCGGAGGCGGGGGCGGTCGAGGAGGCTGCGGGGCCTGTGGGGTCCGGTGGTGGCTCGGTGGTGGTGTGGCCGGTGTCGGCGCGGGGTGAGGGGGCTTTGCGGGCGCAGGCGGGGCGGTTGCTGGAGGCGTTGGATGAGTCGCCGGGGTCTTCTGTGGCCGATGTGGGGTTCTCGCTTGCGGTGACGCGGTCGGTGTTCGAGGACCGTGCGGTGGTCGTGGGTTCGGATGTTGCGGAACTGCGTTCCGGGTTGGTGTCGTTGGCGGCTGGTGATGCGGATCCGCGGGTGGTGCGGGGTGCGGTGGTCCGTGGTCGTACGGCGTTCCTGTTTGCGGGGCAGGGTGCGCAGCGGCTGGGAATGGGCCGGGAGTTGTACGAGAGGTACCCGGTTTTCGCCGAGGCTTTCGATGCGGTGGACGCGGAACTCCCCTTCGGTCTGCGGGAGGTCGTCTTCGGTGAGGACGGCGATCTGCTGAATCGTACGGAGTTTGCGCAGCCTGCGTTGTTCGCGCTGGAGGTGGCGCTGTTCCGGCTGTTGGAGTCGTGGGGGGTGCGGCCGGATCTGCTTGCGGGTCATTCGATCGGGGAGATCGCGGCGGCTCATGTGGCGGGTGTGTGGTCGCTGGAGGACGCCTGCCGTCTTGTGGTTGCGCGGGGCCGTTTGATGCAGGCGTTGCCCGAGGGTGGGGCGATGGTGGCGGTGGAGGCTTCCGAGGAGGAGGTCGAGCCGCTTCTCGACGACCGGGTGGGACTCGCTGCGGTGAACGGGCCGCGGTCGGTGGTGATTTCCGGTGACCGGGATGCGGTGCAGGAGATCGCGGAGAACTTCCGTGCCCAGGACCGTAGGACGAACACCCTCCGCGTCAGCCACGCCTTCCATTCGCCGTTGATGGAGCCGATGCTCGCCGAGTTCCGTGCGGTCGCGGAGGGTCTGTCGTACGAGCAGCCGCGGTTGCCGGTCGTCTCCACCGTCACCGGGGAGGTGGCCAGTGGCGAGGAGCTGTGTTCGGCGGACTACTGGGTGGAGCACGTCCGCCGTACCGTCCGCTTCGCCGACGCGGTACGCACCATGGACGGCCAGGGCGTCCACCGCTTCCTCGAACTCGGCCCCGACGGCACCCTGACCGCTCTCGCCCAGCAGTCCGTGGCGGACGA
>NZ_JBICVP010000016.1:0-90601 GCF_043199075.1 Streptomyces sp. NPDC048639 | reverse complement strand
GGCACGCTGTTGAGTTCTCAAGGAACGGACGCTTCCTTTGAAACCATCCCTGGTTTCTCCGGGCGCTTCCCTTCGGTGTTTCCAACCTTACCAGATTCTCATCCGGGTCTTTTCCGACCTGAATTCTGTCCGGAGGCCGTTGGAGGGCCATGAAAGCACTCCAGAGGAATTGAATTCCATCCGGAGCGCAGTGGATTCTAGTTCCTGCGGTCGAGCCTGTCCAGCTCTCCGCAACCGTTCGAATCTACCTCCCCAGTCCACCCGTGTCAACGGGTTTCGCGGGGCGGATAGGACAGTACCAGGTCACGGGCCCTCGATGCACATCAGGCCGCGGTCGGGAGCTCCGCGCTGCGGTCCGCCGAATCGACGTCGCCCGTCTCGCCCGTTCGGGCGGCGCGACGGCCGATCACGAAGACATAGACGAGGAACACCGCCTCCGCCGCGACACCGATGGCGATGCGCGCCCACGGGGGCAGGCCGGAGGGGGTGACGAAGCCTTCGATCCCCCCGGACACGAAGAGGACCACGGCCAGGCCGATGGCCATGCCGATGGCGGCTCTCCCCTCCTGTGCGAGGGCGGTCCGGCGTGAGCGCGGACCCGGGTCGATGACCGTCCAGCCGAGGCGCAGGCCTGTGCCGGCGGCGACGAAGACGGCGGTCAGCTCCAGGAGGCCGTGCGGGAGGATCAGTCCCAGGAAGGTGTCGAGGCGCCCTGCCGAGGACATCAGGCCGAGCCCGACCCCCAGATTGAGCATGTTCTGGAAGAGGACCCAGAGCACCGGGATGCCCAGGAAGGCGCCAAGGACCAGGCAGGTGGCGGCGACCTGGGCGTTGTTCGTCCACACCTGGGCGGCGAAGGCCGCCGCCGCGTGGCTCGAGTAGTACGTCTCGTACTCGCCGCCGGGGCGCGTCAGCTGCCGGAGTTCGTCCGGGGCGGCGATCGACGCCTGGACCTCGGGGTGCAAGGCGATCCACCAGCCGATCACCGCGGTCAGCACCGTCGAGACGACAGCGGTCGTCACCCACCACCGCCTCGTCCTGTAGAGCGCTGCGGGGAATCCCGCTGCCAGGAAGTGGACGGCATCGCGCCAGCTCGCCTTGCGGGCCCCCGCCACCGCGCTGCGCGCCCGCGCGACGAGCTGGGTGAGGCGCCCGGTGAGCTGCGGGTCGGGTGCACTGGACTGGATCAGGGACAGATGGGTGGCGGTGCGCTGGTAGAGAGCGACGAGTTCGTCGGCTTCCGCGCCCGTGAGGCGGCGCTGACGGCGCAGCAGCTCGTCCAGACGGTCCCACTCGGCACGGTGTGCGGCGACGAAGACGTCGAGGTCCATATGAGGCTGCTCCTACGGGTACGGATGCGCACTCAGCTTGGCAGACGGAGGGCTGTCGGCGGCAGACTGGTCGTACGGGCGTACGGTCCGTACGGGTCGGGGCGGGAACGGCTGGGGAGAGGGAGGACGTCGCACGTGAGCGAACTGGTGACAGGTGAGGCGGTCGTACTGGGACTGCGTCCCGCGAAGCTGCCGAGCCGCGCCCTTGCGATCGTCATCGATCTGGTCGTGATCTTCTCCGTCTACATCGCGGTGTCGGCCGGACTGGCCGCCGCGACGGCGTCGTTGGACGCGGCGGCGAGTGCGGCGGTCTCGGTGGCCACGTTCGTGCTGGTGCTCGTGGGAGCACCGATCGCCGTGGAGACCATCAGCCACGGGCGGTCCCTGGGGAAGGCGGCGTGCGGGCTGCGCGTGGTGCGGGACGACGGGGGGCCGATCCGTTTCCGGCACGCTCTGGTGCGCGGCGCGATGGGGGTGGTCGAGATCCTGATGACGCTCGGCGTCGTCGCCGTGATCGCCTCGCTGGTGTCGGCGCGCGGGAGGAGATTGGGAGACGTCTTCGCCGGAACACTGGTCGTACGGGAGCGCATACCGTCACCACGGTCCGTGCGGATACCGGCACCACCACCCTGGCTGGCCGGGCAGTTGGGGAGGCTCGACCTGTCGCGCGTTCCCGATGGGCTGTGGCTGGCCGTACGGCAGTACCTGACGCGGATGGGACAGCTCGATCCGCAGGTGAGCGGCCAGCTCGCGGCGCAGCTCGCGGGCGATGTCGCGGCACGCACGGGGGCGCCGGTGCCGGACGGCGTACCGCCCGGGGTCTATCTCGCGGCGGTGGCCGGGGAGCGGCAGGCGCGGGACGCACAGCGGGCGTTCGGCGGTTTCGGCAACGCGCAGGGACACGGGAACGGGGTTCCGGCCAGTGCGTGGTCGGCAGCGCCGGGCATATGGGCCGAACCATTCGCGCCGGGGCAGTCCGGCGTGGAGCCGCAGTCGGAGCCCGGCGGTGCTGTGGCTCCACACCCTGTGGTGAATGCGCCTGTCCCGGCGTCACCCGCCGTAGGTCCCGGAGCGGTGGCACACGCAGAACCGGGCGATGTCGCGGCCCCCGCACCCGAGCAGGCGACCCGGGAGCCGTCTCCGCCTACGGGCTTCGTACCGCCTGCCTGAATCGGAGGCGGCCGTCAGCCGAAGACCGAGGGCGGGGATTCGAGGGCTTCGAGTTCGATGCCGGGGGCGGAGAGGACTACGTCCCCGGCGATGTGAATCGTGTGCTGCTCGCCCGTATCCACTTCGGTGACCTGGTATTTGTCCACCATCAGCGGGCCGTTGTCAGTGGTGTGTGCTTCGCTCCCGAGCAGAGCCCAGGACTGGTCGAGCGTGCGCGGGGCGAGGACGGGCTCGGTGAGGGCGACAAGGCGGATACGGGTGGCGGGGGCGCCGGGGGTGAGGCGCAGCATGCGGGTCGTGGCGACGAGGAATGCGGGGGATGCACCGGTGAACGCATGGGCTTTGACGTTGCCCTCGGTGGCGTGCGTGCCGGAGGGGTCGGTGCGGACCCAGGTGACGCCGTCGAGCGCGGCACCGCGAACCTGCCAGTCGGCGGCGCGGAGTTCGAGGCGGATGGGGCGGCCGAGTTCATCGGTGGTGAGGTCGACGGATCCGGTGACGGCACTGTCCCCCTGGATATCGCCGCGCCCCGCGCCGGGCGGCGCGGTGATCTGCGAGACATAGCGCCATCCGGAAGGTCCGGGGGCGCACTGGAAGTGCTCTTCTCCCAGGGGGGTGTGGTCATGGGGGTCATGGCGGGAGTAGCGGCCGCGGGGCATGGTGTGGTCCTCGAGGGGCCGGGTCCCCGCCGGTGGCGGGGACCCGGTCTCATCGGCTGGTGGCTGTCGTGCCGTCTGCTCTTAGTAGCGGTAGTGGTCCGGCTTGTACGGACCCTTCACCGGTACGCCGATGTAGTCGGCCTGCTCCTGGCGCAGCGTGGTGAGCTTGACGCCGAGTGCGTCGAGGTGCAGTCGGGCGACCTTCTCGTCCAGGTGCTTCGGCAGGACGTAGACACCGGTCGGGTACGCCTCGGGCTTGGTGAACAGCTCGATCTGCGCGATGGTCTGGTTCGCGAAGGAGTTGGACATCACGAACGACGGGTGACCGGTGGCGTTGCCCAGGTTCAGCAGCCGGCCCTCGGACAGCACGATGAGCTTCTTGCCGTCCTCGAAGGTCCAGGTGTGCACCTGCGGCTTGACCTCGTCCTTGACGATCCCGGGGATCTTGGCGAGGCCGGCCATGTCGATCTCGTTGTCGAAGTGGCCGATGTTGCCCACGATCGCCTGGTGCTTCATCTTGGCCATGTCGGCGGCCATGATGATGTCCTTGTTGCCGGTCGTGGTGATGAAGATGTCGGCGGTGTCGACGACATCTTCGAGGGTCGCGACCTGGTAGCCGTCCATGGCGGCCTGCAGGGCGCAGATCGGGTCGATCTCGGTGACGATGACGCGGGCGCCCTGGCCGCGGAGGGACTCGGCGCAGCCCTTGCCCACGTCGCCGTAGCCGAAGACCACGGCGACCTTGCCGCCGATGAGGACGTCGGTGGCGCGGTTGATGCCGTCGATCAGCGAGTGGCGGCAGCCGTACTTGTTGTCGAACTTCGACTTGGTGACGGCGTCGTTGACGTTGATCGCCGGGAAGAGGAGCGAGCCGGCCTGCTGCATCTCGTACAGGCGGTGGACGCCGGTCGTGGTCTCTTCGGTGACACCGCGGATCTCGGAGGCGAGCTGGGTCCACTTCTGCGCGTTCTCGCCGATGGTGCGGGTCAGCACCTCGAGGATGATGCGGTACTCGTCGTTGTCGGCGGTGGACGGGTCCGGCACGGTCCCGGCCTTCTCGAACTCGACGCCCTTGTGGACGAGGAGAGTGGCGTCGCCACCGTCGTCGAGGATCATGTTCGGACCGCCGGTGGCGGCGTCCGGCCAGGTCAGCGCCTGCTCGGTGCACCACCAGTACTCCTCCAGCGTCTCGCCCTTCCAGGCGAAGACCGGGACGCCCTGGGGGTTCTCCGGGGTGCCGTTCGGGCCGACCGCGACGGCGGCGGCGGCGTGGTCCTGGGTGGAGAAGATGTTGCAGGACGCCCAGCGCACCTCGGCGCCGAGGGCGACGAGGGTCTCGATGAGCACGGCGGTCTGCACGGTCATGTGCAGGGAGCCGGTGATACGGGCACCGGCCAGGGGCTGTGCGGCGGAGTACTCCTTGCGGATCGCCATCAGACCGGGCATCTCGTGCTCGGCGAGGGTGATCTCCTTGCGGCCGTAGGCGGCCAGGGACAGGTCGGCGACCTTGAAGTCCTGACCGGTGGCGGCTGTCGTCATACGGGCTGCTCCTCGTGGATTCGAGCGAGAGGTGGACACGACTCGACTGCGGCAGCGGGCCCGGGGGCCAACGTCCGCAGCGCAGTCCGTCGGAGGCCCTCTCTCCCTCGGTGGCCCGCAGAGCGGGCACGCCCGACCGCCATCAGCAGCGACGTCTGTCTGTCACGAATCTACACCGATCGGCCCGGGGCGCCCCAGCCCGCCTCCGGGGGCGCGGTTTCGGCCACGTCCGGTGGTCGAAACCGGGACGGGGAGGCCTGGGCTCGGCGGAACCATGCTGATGCGGTCGCCGGAGCGGGTGTTGGAACGGTTCGGGGATTCGGAAGAGGAGCGGGACGGCCGACCAGCGGCGCGGGCCGCGCTTCCTTCGGCCGTCGTGGTCGGTCGGGTCGTCGTGGACGGTCTGCCGTCGTGGTCGGTCGGCCGTCGTGGTCGGAACCGATCCGGCGGGGCGGGTCGCGGGAGCGGGTCCCGTCGAGTCGAGTCGAGGGTGAGGGTGGCGGAACGCTCGCGCTGGGTGGAGGGAGCCGGGTGGAGGGGAGAGGACGCCCGGCAGGACGGGCGGGTCGGCGCAGCGGGACGCGCGGGTGTGACAGAGCTGTTGGGGCGGGGCGAACCCCCTGTGCCGATCCGTTCCGCGGGTATTGCAGGATGCGTGGCGCACGAGAACACTTGCACGACTCGCGTGCGCACAGGTGTAAGGAGACCCACGTGACCAGTCCGGCTGATCCCCCCAACGCTGCGGGGACGAGCGGGAAAGGGCTGAAACTGCTCGCAGTGACCGCCTGCCCCACTGGCATCGCCCACACGTACATGGCCGCGGAGAAGCTGGCTCAGGCCGCGGAATCGCTCGGCCACCGGATGAAGGTGGAGACCCAGGGGTCGATCGGGGCCGAGAACGTCCTGTCTGACAACGATGTCAGCGACGCGGACGGCATCATCATCGCGGCCGACAAGGACGTGGACCGCAGTCGCTTCGTCGGCAAGCGGGTGCTCGTGGTCGGCGTCGCCGAGGGCATCCGCCACCCCGAGCAGTTGATCGAGCGTGTGCAGAGCGCCCCCGTCCACCGGGGCGGCGGCGAGGGCGGCGGATCCGGCGGAGGGGCAGCCGCCGCGACCGGGGGCGGCAAGGAGCGCAGCACCACGTACAAGGCGCTGATGAACGGCGTCTCGTACATGATCCCGTTCGTCGTGGTCGGCGGGCTGCTGATCGCTGTGGCCCTGGCACTCGGCGGCGACCCGTCGGCCAAGGACGGTCTGGCGATCCCCGAGGGCTCGTTCTGGAAGCACGTCTTCGACATCGGCGTGATCGGCTTCACGCTGATGATCCCGATTCTGTCGGGCTACATCGCGTACGCGATCGGGGACCGGCCCGCGCTCGTGCCGGGCATGATCGGCGGCTGGATCGCCAACACCGGTGAGCTGTACGGATCGGAGGCCGGAGCGGGCTTCATCGGCGCGATCGTCACCGGCTTCCTCGCCGGTTACATCGTGCTGTGGATCAAGAAGGTCAAGGTCCCGAAATTCGTCCAGCCGATCATGCCGATCATCGTGATCCCGATCGTCGCGACGACCTCGCTCGGGCTCTTCTTCATCTACGTCATCGGCAGGCCGATCGCGTGGATCTTCGAGCACCTCACCAGCTGGCTCGGCGGGCTGACCGGTTCGAGCGCCGCGCTGCTCGGCATCATCCTCGGCCTCATGATCGCGTTCGACATGGGCGGGCCCGTCAACAAGACCGCGTTCCTCTTCGGAGCCGGTCTGGTCTCGAAGAACCCGGAGATCATGGGCATGTGCGCGGCGGCCATTCCGGTGCCGCCGCTCGGGCAGGGCATCGCCACGCTCATCCGCCGCAAGTTCTTCACCGAGCAGGAGCGGGAGACCGGTCTCGCGGCGCTCTTCATGGGATTCTTCGGCATCACCGAGGGCGCGATCCCGTTCGCGGCGGCGCGTCCCGCCCGGGTCATTCCGGCGAACATGCTCGGCGGCGCGGTCGCCGGTGCCGTCGCGGGTCTCGCGGCGGTCCAGGACAACGTGCCGCACGGCGGTCCGATCGTGGCCGTACTGGGCGCGGTCGGCGGGGTTCCGATGTTCTTCGTCGCGATCGCCATCGGAACGGCTGCGACCGCGCTGACGACGGTCACGCTCATGGCGCTCGGCAAGAGCTCGGACGGCACGAAGAAGGCGCCCGCCGCGGCCTCCCCCCTCATGCCGGAGCCGGTACCGGCCGGGGTGGGCGCCGGGCCGGGGGGCGGCGCGAGCGAATTGGGCACGATGGGCGGGGCGGTGGCCACCGCGGTCGCCGCGCCGGTGCGTACGGTCGCGGAGCCGGGTACCAGGGCCGAACCCGTCGCTGACGAGCCCATCGCCGCCGAGCCCATCGCCGCCGAGGACGACGGAGTCGCGGCCACCGCCGCTGCGGACGACGCAGCCGCGGCCCCGGGTGAGCCCTTGGCCGGGGAACACGACGTCCTGTCCGGACACATCACCGCCGGGACCGTGGCGGAGCAACTCGCCGCGGACACCAAGGACACCGCTATTCGCGAACTCGCCGAACTCCTGGCGGAGAGCGGCAAGGTCGCCGATGCGGAGGAGCTCGTACGGGCCGTCTTCTTGCGCGAGGACCAGGGCACCACCGGGCTCGGTGAGGAAATCGCCATCCCGCACGCCAAAACGGACGCGGTCACGGCTCCCGTCGTCGGCTTCGCCCGCTCCGCCGAGGGCATCGAGTGGGGCTCACCGGACGGTACGAAGGCCAGGCTCCTGTTCATGATCGCCGTGCCCGAGGCCACAGCGGGCGACGAGCACCTCCGGATCCTGGCGCTGCTGTCCCGGAAGCTGATGGACACCGGCTTCCGGGAGCGGCTCGTCGATGCCGGTGGCAAGCAGGAGATCCTGCGGATTCTCGGCGAGGTCGGGGCGTAGCACGATCGCTCCCGCCGGGAGCGTTGATGAACGGCGAAGGCCCCCGCGGATGTTGCTTTGCGGGGGCCTTCGCCTTGGTTCGGTCGCGCCCGGTCGTACGGCTGGTCATCGGGACCGGGGCGGGGGCGGCCAGGATGCGGGCGCTGGACGCCGGTCATCGGGCATCGGGCATCGGGCATCGGGCATCGGGCATCGGGCATCGGGCATCGGGCCGGTGACCGTAATGCGGGCCGCATCGGCATGCCGATCGCGCCCGGCCTGTCCCCTGTCAGGCGGCCCGACCCGTCGGTGCGCCGACCCGCGCCCGTATGCCGGTCTTGCGCCTCACGCCGGCGCTCGCCGTCAGTGGTCCGCGTCCGGTCCCGGGCCGCCCGGGGTCTTCGCCGGGTCGGGACCCGCGGCAGCGACCGCCTCGTCGTAGATATCCGGTTCGAGGTAGATCACGCGGGCCGACGGGACCGCCGTACGGATACGTCCCTCCGCCGCGTTGATGGCCTCCGCCACCTGCCGGGCGGTGAACTCGGGCCGCACCGCGATCTTCGCCCCGACGAGGATCTCGTCCGGGCCGAGGTGCTGGGTGCGCATGTGGATGAGGCCGGTCACCGCGTCACCGTCGACGGCGGCCGCGCGGATCGCGTTGTCGGTCTCCGGGCCCGCCGACTCGCCGAGCAGCAGCGACTTGGTCTCGGCCGCCAGCACGAGCGCGATCAGGATCAGGAGCACGCCGATGGAGAGGGTGCCGATGCCGTCCCAGATGCCGTTGCCCGTGGTGATGGCGATGGCGACGCCGACGAGCGCCAGGACGAGGCCGACCAGCGCGCCGAGGTCCTCGAGCAGGACGACCGGCAGCTCGGGCGCCTTGGCGCGGCGCACGAACTGCGTCCAGGACTGCTTGCCGCGCAGTGCGTTCGACTCCTGGATGGCCGTGCGGAAGGAGAACGACTCGGCGATGATCGCGAAGATGAGGACCCCGATCGGCCAGTACCAGTCCTCGATCTCGTGCGGGTGCTTGATCTTCTCGTAGCCCTCGTAGAGGGCGAACATGCCGCCGACCGAGAAGAGCACGATCGAGACCAGGAAGGCGTAGATGTAGCGCTCGCGGCCGTAGCCGAAGGGGTGCTCCGGGGTGGCCTCCCGCCGGGCCTTCTTGCCGCCGACCAACAGCAGCGCCTGGTTGCCGGAGTCCGCGAGCGAGTGCACGCCCTCGGCCAGCATCGACGACGAGCCGCTGAAGGCGAACGCCACGAACTTCGCTGCCGCGATGGCCAAGTTGGCGCCCAGCGCCGCGACGATCGCTTTCGTTCCGCCTGATGCACTCATGAGTGCCTGGTGTCCCTTCCGTCGGCTCGTCCCAGGGAGCTTTGCTCCCCTTTTACTGAGCGGACATTGTTGCAGCCCGGCGGAGCACCGTCGCGCGAGACCCTGATCGGGGTCGTACGGGCCGGGTCCGCGCAAGTGCGGGGGGCCTTGCCCTCCCCGCCCTTACGCGTCCCGCACGCACTCCCCGCCTTACGCGTCCCTACGCGTCCCGCACGAACCCGTACGCGCCACGACCGCGATGCGTCGCCCCGCGTCAGACCGCCACCGTCGCGCGGAAGACCGTGCCCTCACCCGTGAGGATGGCCTCCTCGCCCGCGGGAACGAAGGCCGACTCGCCCTGCCCCAGCCTCAGTTCGTCCGTCTCGGAGCGCAGCACGGCCTCCCCCTCGGTGCACAGCAGGATCTGCGGGGTGCCGGACGGGATGCGGCGCCGCTCCCCCGCCTCCGTCAGGACATGACGCGAGAGCCGGAACTCCTCGATCGGCGTCCGGTACGTCTCCTCGCCCTCGACGGGCTCGGGCCGCAGCACGCCCGGCGCCGTGGCCTCGAAGCGCACGACGCGCAGCAGTTCGGGTACGTCGACGTGCTTGGGGGTGAGGCCGCTGCGCAGCACGTTGTCGGAGTTGGCCATGATCTCGACGCCGAGCCCGCTGAGGTACGCGTGCGGCACGCCCGCGCTCAGGAAGAGGGCCTCGCCGGGCTGCAGGATCACGTGGTTGAGCAGTATGGCCGCGATCACGCCCGGGTCGCCGGGGTAGTGGCGGGCGAGTGAGGCATAGGCGGCATACGCGTCCTGGAGCGGCCCGTCGACGCCCGCGAGCCGTTCGGCCGCGGTGGCGGCACGGGCGACCGTCTCGGCCATGGCCGTGCGGTCGGCGGTGAGGACGGCGGTGAGGACCTCGCGGAGCGCGTCGGCCTCGGGCCGGGCGTGGAGGATGTCGACGTACGGCTTGAGGGAGTCGACGTCGAGGCTAGCGAGCAGGTCCGCCGCCTCCCGTTCGGGGCGGAACCCGCACAGGCCCTCGAAGGGCGTGAGCGCGCAGATCAGTTCGGGCTTGTGGTTGGCGTCCTTGTAGTTGCGGTGCGGGGCGTCGATCGGGACGCCGCGCTCCTCCTCGTCGGCGTGGCCCGTCCTGGCCTGCGCCAGGTCGGGGTGCACCTGGAGGGAGAGCGGTGCGTCGGCCGCAAGGATCTTGAACAGGAACGGCAGCCGGGGCCCGAAGCGGTCGACGACCGCCTTGCCCAGGTGGCCTTCGGGGTCGGCCGCGATCGCCTCGGAGAGCGCCAGGGGACCCGCGCCGCGGTCGACCCGGGACGGGGCACCGGGGTGTGCGCCCATCCACAGCTCGGCCTGCGGCTCGCCCGTCGGCTCGAGGCCGAGGAGCTGCGGGATGGCGGTGGTCGAGCCCCAGGCGTAGGGGCGCACGGTGTTGGCGAGGCGGTCCATGCGGCGTAGTCCTGACTGTCCGTACGTGAGGTGGCCCGGGTCCCGGGTCGGCGGGTGCCCGGCCGGCGGTCGGTGGTGTCGTACGCCGTCCGCAGGCGGGTGCTGTGCACGCTCCACGGGGAGTGCCGGACGATCCTGCGGGTCATGCGGTCGCGGGTCCTGCGGTCGCGGGTCCTGCGGGTCCCGTGCGGGTCGCGGGCCCTGTGGATTCCACGGGTCGTACCGGATCAACCGTCCCTGCGGGCCGTGCCGTTCCACCTGCGGTGACGGCGCCAGCTCATGTTCTCTCTCCCGAGGCGAGCGCGAGGTAAACGGCGGCGAAATCTGTGATGGCAAGAAGTTCGGCGACCGCTTCGAGGGCGTTGCCGTCGGAGGGTTCGAGCTCGCTGACGGGGGCGTCGCGGCCGAGGGCGAGCTCCCGGGCGGCCGGTGTCGGCGAATTGCTGCCGAGTTCGGCGCGCTCGCGGAGCAGCACCACGCGCGCGTGCAGCGCCTGCGGCTCCTCGACCCGGTCCCGGAAGAAGTCGTCGGGATCGGCCGCCGCGGAGAAGGCTCCGGCCAGCAGGGTGCCATGGGCGGTCAGCGCATCGGGCAACTCGGCGGCGAGCGCGGGGCGCCCGGCGACGACACCGAGGACATGGGCGAAGTGGCGGGCGGCGACGCCCGCCACCGGCCCTTCGCTCCAGAGCAGGGGAAGCGCGTCGGCGAGTTCGGCTGCGAGGGTCTTGGCCGGGTTGGTGTACGTGGCGATGGCCGGGCCGCAGCGCTCCGCCGTCTTGTCCAGGCGGTCGGCCACGGACTGGATGGCGGGCTGCGCGGCCGGGAACAGGCCGATCTTGTCCATGAGGACGAGCAGCGGCGTGAGCAGCGCCCACAACGTCCCGGGAGGCTCGGGGCCCAGCGCGGGGCGGAGCCCCGGGTCCGGCAGCGGCTGGTCCTCGGGCACCTCTTCGTACGGCCCCGGAGCCAGCGGCACCACCAGTCCGTGCCGGCCGCCGGCGTCCTCGGTGAGCGGGGAACGGGGCGGCGTCACGGTCACCACGGCGCAGCCGCGGCGGTAGGCCTGCTCGATCAGCGCCGTGAGGCCTGGCTCGGTGCCGTCGGTGGTGAGGACGAGCAGCAGGTCGAGGGGGCCGGCCCAGCCGGGCAGTGTCCACAGCAGCGCACCCGGGTCGGGGAGCGCGCCGGTCGGACGGATGACGCTGACCTGGGTATTGCCGCCGGCGAGGGCGTACAGCAGGTCGGCGATGCAACCGGTGGTCGGGCTCGAACCCGCCACCAGGAGGGAACGGGGACGGCCGTCCGGCTTGAGATCGGCGAGCCCCGACTCGGCGGCGGCACGGGCGGCCGTACGGACCCGGGCTCCGGATTCGGCCGCGCCGCGCAACAGTCCCCGGGTGTCGGAGCGGGCCAGCGCCTCGGGGGCGTCGAGCAACGACTCGTCGAGCATCGTGGTGAGCCTCCGATCGCCGGTGTGGCGGTGTTTCCGCGGGCCCGGCGGGTCCCGGCGGATCCCTGAGGGCCCGGTCCCTGCTCCGGACCGTGCCTGCTCGGCCGATGCCTGCCCGGACGGAGCCTGCCGAGGCAGTCCCCGCTCAGTCCCCGCTCGGGCAGTCCGCGCTCAGGCCGGGCGGCGGGCCTCGTCGACGAGAAGGACCGGGATGCCGTCGCGGACGGGGTACGCCAGGCCGCAGTCGGCTCCCGTGCACACCAGCTCATCGGTGCCGGACTCCTCCTCGGAGGCTCCCGGGGCCTCACGGAGCGGGGCGTGGCACGCCGGGCAGGCGAGAATCTCCAGGAGACCGGCTTCGAGCGGCATGACTGTCCCTTCGGATGGGCCCTCCACCCGGAGGTGAGCGAGGGGCTTCGGCCAGGCCAGCGTACCGCTGGGCCGCGGCGCGAGGGGCAGATCGGTCCGACGGTACGGGCTCGGTCTCCGGCGTTCTGCACCCGTAAGGGCTCCGGCGTCCCGTACCGGTGCGGGGTACGGCGGCCGGCCCCGGTACGGGCGTCCGCGGTGCTGGCACGGGCATCCGGTGCAGGTACGGGCGTCCGGTGCGGGCCTCAGGCCCGGACGATGCCCAGGACTTCGTCGCGGACCTTCTCGACGGTGGCCGCGTCCCTCGCTTCGACGTTGAGGCGCAGCAGCGGCTCGGTGTTGGAAGGCCTGAGGTTGAACCACCAGTCGGCCGTGGAGACCGTCAGACCGTCCAGCTCGTCGAGCTCAGCGCCGGGCCGACCCTCGTACGCCGCCTTCACGGCGGCGGCGCGGCCTGCCTGGTCGTCGACCGTGCTGTTGATCTCGCCGGAGGCGGCATATCGGTCGTACTGGGCGACCAGCGCCGACAGCGGGCCGTCCTGGCCGCCGAGTGCGGCGAGTACGTGCAGGGCGGCGAGCATGCCGGTGTCGGCGTTCCAGAAGTCGCGGAAGTAGTAGTGCGCGGAGTGCTCGCCGCCGAAGATCGCTCCGGTGCGGGCCATCTCGGCCTTGATGAACGAGTGGCCGACGCGCGTGCGCACGGGGGTACCGCCCTGCTCCCTGACCACCTCCGGTACGGACCACGAGGTGATGCAGTTGTGGATGACCGTGCCGCCGCCGTGCTTGGCCAGTTCGCGCGAGGCGACGAGGGCGGTGATCGCCGAAGGGCTGACCGGGGCGCCGCGCTCGTCCACGACGAAGCAGCGGTCGGCGTCGCCGTCGAAGGCGAGGCCGATGTCGGCGCCGGTCTCGCGGACCTTGGCCTGGAGGTCGGTGATGTTCTTCGGATCGAGGGGATTCGCCTCGTGGTTGGGGAAGGTGCCGTCCAGCTCGAAGTACATCGGCACCAGCTCGACCGGCAGACCTTCGAAGACGGTGGGGACGGTGTGGCCGCCCATGCCGTTGCCCGCGTCCACGACCGCCTTCAGGGGCCGGATGGCGGTGAGGTCGACGAGCGAGCGGAGGTGGTCGGCGTAGTCGGCAAGGACGTCCCGCTGGGTGATCGCGCCGGGGGTGGCAGCCGGTCCGGGTGCTCCGGACTCGGCCCAGTCCTCGACGAGGGAACGGATCTCGGTGAGACCGGTGTCCTGGCCCACAGGGGCGGCCCCGGCCCGGCACATCTTGATGCCGTTGTACTGCGCCGGGTTGTGGCTGGCGGTGAACATCGCACCGGGCAGCCCGAGTTGGCCGCTGGCGAAGTACAACTCGTCGGTGGAGCACAGACCGATCTCGGTCACGTCCACGCCACGGGCGGCGGCGCCGCGGGCGAACGCCCGCGAGAGACCGGGCGAGGAGGGCCGCATGTCATGGCCGATGACGATCGCGTCCGCATCGGTCACCTGCGCGAACGCGGCGCCGAAGAGCCCGGCGAGCGACTCGTCCCACTGGTCCGGAACCACACCGCGTACGTCGTAAGCCTTTACGATCTGCGACAAGTCGGGCACGGTGCACGCCTCCTGGATTATCGGTGGGTCCCCGATGTCTGTTTCCCGGCAGCACAGTACCCGTCAGCGGTGACAGACCGTGGAGGACCGCGTCGCGGCTCGGAACGCCGTTGAGCAGCGATGGACGATGCGGCCGGAGGGGAGGGGCAACGGGCCGGGAACTCCGGCGCGTTGAGGTCCGGGGCGGGTCGCTTCGTTGAAGGCCAGGCGGGCCGGCGGGTTGAGGTACAGGGCGCGTCGTTAGGTCTGTTCAGAGCTGGCCGACGGGCTGATGTCCGGGGCGCGCCGACAGGTCGAGGCCCGGGGCGCTCCCGCGCGTTGAGGGCAGGGCAACCGGTGACGCGATCCGTGACGGCCCGCGCGCTCAGGGCTCCGGCGAGCGCAGGACGCGAAGATGCCCGCGGCGGGCGACCTCCATCGGGTCGGCCTCCCGCCGGCCTCCGACGCCGCCCGCACCTGCGGCGCGCTCCTGCGGACGGGCCGCTTCCCGTACGGCGTTGGCGAGGGCCTCGAGGTCGTCGCCCGTGGGGCGCGTGGGGCCCGGGTCGACGGCGAGGCGCACGACGTCCCAGCCACGGGGGGCGGTCAGACGCTCCGAGTGCGGGGCGCACAGGTCGTAACAGTGTGGTTCCGCATACGTGGCGAGCGGTCCGAGAACGGCGGTCGAGTCCGCATAGACGTACGTCAGCGTCGCGACGGCGGGGCGGCCGCACGCGGTGCGCGAACAGCGACGTACAGGGCTCACGACGTTGGACGGTACCGCACTCTTGAGCGGGCCGCGACGACTCCCCCGGAGCCCACCCCGCCGTGTCGTTCCGCCCTCCGCAACCCGTCTGACCTGCGAACAACCGGGCTGACCTGGGCCGGGCCAGGGCCTCTCAACGGGTCCCGACGATGAATGCGGTCACCACTCGATCCGAAAGGTTCCATTCGTTGCGAGATGCCCGATCGAGAGTGCGCCCGGAACCGGGCGCAACTATGGCTGAAATGTTCATCTGCCGACATGGCGCGTACTGCCCGAGCCTGCGTCTCCCCGACCAGGCCGGACGGCTACCCTCAGAGGTGATGGACAACCGCCTTCCACCCCACCCGCCCGAGCCGCGACCCCGACGACGTGACCGCCACGGACGCGGTATGCGGGGTCCGGTCGCTCCGCCACAGGTGCCGCTCGCGGTCAGCCGGGCGGAGGCGTTCATCGATCTCGTCCACGACTCCGTCGACCGGCTGGAGCGGCGCTGGTCGCAACTCTCCGACGTGGACTTCATCGTGCGCGAGGTGCCCCCGCCGTCCGGCGCCGACCCGGACGGCGAGAGCTCCTGGGAGGCCGGCACGGTGCCGCTCGGCCGGCTGGTGACGGCCGAAGGCGGCCGCAATGCGCGCATCGTGATCTACCGGCGCCCCGTCGAGATCCGCACCAAGAGCCGGGACGAGCGGGCGCTGCTCGTCCACGAGGTCGTGGTGGAGCAGGTCGCCGAACTGCTGGGCCTGGCACCGGAGTCGGTGGATCCGCGGTACGGCCAGGACTGACCGCGCCCGACCGGGCCGAGGTTTGCGGCTCGCCCGTCGCCGAGCCCCTCGGTCGGTCGCTCGTCCCCCGGCGCCTCGGTCGCCCCGCCGCCCGACGACGGCCCGATGGCCCGGTGGCTCAGGGGGTCAAGGGGCTCAAGGGCTCAAGGGCTCAATCGTTCAGGAGCGACAGGTCCTCCGACGTGTGCGGGACGGCGACCGTCCCCCGGTCGTCCGGAAGCGTCTGCACCGTGAACATCGGCACGCCCCCCTTCGGGAGCTCCAGCATCCGCGAGGCGTGCACGGCGCCGCCCGACTCGCGTACGACCGTCACGGCGTAGCTGCCCTTGACGCCCGGCGGGACCGGCGGAGCGACGGACAGGGTGCTGCCGCCCTTGACCGTGTAGGTCTTGCTCGCGGTCGTGCCGCCCCGGCTCCCCGCCGAGGAGGTGACCTTCACTGTCGCCGTCCCGCCCGGTGCCACCAGGGACAGGACCGACCCCTTGGCGCGGTTGTCCGCGGCGGTGGCGCGCTTCTCGATCGCCGTGGTGGCCGGGATGAAGGCCGTCTCGCGCTTGTCGCCCTTGCCGCGTGTGACGCGCAGCGCCGCCACGAACGGGGCCGAAGTGCTGCCGTCGGCCGGGCTCAGCACGAGCGAGCCGGGCTCGCCCTTGGTGACGTCGCCGAGGTCGACGGACTTCGTCATGCCGCTCTTGACGTTGAGCGTCTCGTGGCCGGCCGGGGTGATCGGCCGCGACGGTGTGGACAGCCGCACCTTCAGGTCGGCGTCCTCCTCGCCCGTCGCCAGCGCCACCAGCTCCACTGACGTGGCGTCCGAGGGGATGCCGGGCAGCACGGCGGAACCGGACGGATCGGCGGCGGCCGGAAGCCAGTCGCCGCCGCGCTCGTCGTCGGCGGACTGCACGGAGGCGCCGACCCTGCCCGCGCGCGCGACGACGTGCAGCGCGGCGCCGTCCGTCCGTTCACCGGTCACGGTGGAGAGCAGCACCGGGACGCTGGACCGGGCCGGAACCAGGATCTCCTGCCCCGCCGCGGCCTTCAACACGCCCTTCCCGCCGTACATCTCGAGGTCCACGACGGCTGTCGTGTCGTCGGGGTTGGTGAGGTGGACGTAGTCCTGCCGATCCCTGGCCGTCGAGACGCCCGGGAACCAGAAGTCGGAGTCGGGAGCCGTGCAGGCCATGCCCGACACCGAACGCCCGCTGCCCGAGCCGATCACCGTGGTCTGCTGCGTACTCCAGCCGGGCGCCAGCGCTCCGTCGGCCGTGCCGATCAGCGCCGGCGCCTCGGGATCGGAGGTGGTGGCCGTCACCGGCGTGCCGGGCTGCTTCAACGCCACCACAGGCTTCTGCTCGGCGCTCTTGCGATCCTGCTTGCCCCGCTGATCCCGCTTGTCCTTGCCCTCGTCCTTCGGCTCGTCGCCCGCCGCCTTCTCCGCGGCCAGAAGATCCGCGCCGGCCTTCTGCCCGGCCGAACCGCCGCCCTCTCCCTTCGGCGTGAAGGAGGTGTACGTCGTCTCGGCGAGGTCGGACGTGGACGGCGCGGGGCACAGCAGTGCCGAGCGCTCGACAGGGAGCCGCGCGGCGGTGGAGCGGGAGCCGCCCGAGGAGTCGTCCGGGGCGGTGAGCGCGGCGACCCCGGTGACGGCAGCCAGTGCCGTGGCGGCGGAGATCAGGGACACGGTCGTGCGGTTCACTGCTGGTCGCTCCCGTCGCGGCGGGGGCCGGGCTCGGTGCCGTCCCCGTACGTCGTGTCGCCGTACGCCCTCTGCCCGTACGCCGGATCGCGGTAGACCGGATCGCCGTAGGCAGGGTCGCCATAGGCCGGATCGCGGTATGCCGGATCACCGGGGGCCGGGTGCGCGTGGCTTCCCTGCGACGGGTCACCGTGGTTCCCGTGGGCCGGGTCGCCGTGGGGCGGGTAAGGGCCGTCGGCGTAGGGCTGCTGGGCGGAGTAGCCGTACGGGTCCGGGTACTGACCGGCGCCGTACTGGGCGTACTGCCCTGCCTGCGGGTCGTACGTCCCGCCCCCGTAGGCGTCGGCCGGGTAGGACGCACCCTGGTACTGGTCCTGATAGCCGCCCGGGTACGGCGGCTGCGCCTGGCCCGCGTAGGTCTGTCCGTCCCAGTCCCCGTACGGCTGTTGCTGCGGCACGGGGGCATAGGTGTCCTGCTCCGGGATGCCCGTCGGTTCCTGCTCCGGCGCGGCCATCGGCTGCTGCATCGGCGCGGCCATCGGTTGCTGCGCCGGGGCGGCCGTCTGCTGCTGCGCCGGGGCAGGCTCGTCCGGCCGCGTCGCGTCCGGCGACGGCGCACCACCGTCGCGAACCTGCGGTCCGGCCGAGGGGGCCTGAGCGGCCCGGGTTGCCTGATCCGCCTCCGCCGCGGCCCGCAGCCGGCGGGCCCGGCGCCCCTCGCCCTCGACGGCCTGGGCCGGAACGGCGGCGACCGCCGCCTCCTGGTCGGGCATGTCGTCGTCGACGTCGCGCCGCCGGCCGGGCAGTGCCAGCACCAGCACCACAAGCGCGAGGAACCCCTGCGTCCACACCCATGCGGTGCGGGTGAACGGCGTCTCATAGGTCAGGTCCAACCGGCCGCCGGACGCGGGCAGTTCGAAGCCTTGGGCCCAGCCGTCGACGGTCTTCCTGGTGAGCGGCTCGCCGTCGAGCGTGGCCTGCCAGCCCGGTGCGGCCCGGTCCGCGATCCGCAGGATCCGGCCGTCCGGGCCCTCGGGGATGTCGGTGTGAGCCTCGACCGGCTGCGCCGCCACCGGCAGCGCCTCCGCGGCCGGGCCGCCGCCGCTCTGCTGTGCCCCCTGGCGCGGGACGATCGTCATGCGCGCGACCTTCTCGTCCACGCGCCACAGCGCGCTGCCGTCCTGCTGGCTGAGCCGGGTCAGCCCCGGGGTCGAGTTCAGCACCCGGCCCATCTCGCGGGGCGCTCCGTCCCGCACGAGGACGTAGCGCACCGCGTAGCCGCCGAGTTGGCGGGTCTGGTCCGCGCCGGAGCCGGCGACGAGATTGGCGACGATGCCGTCGAGACGTCCGTCGCCCCCGCCCGCCTCGGACAGTTCGGCCTCGCCGAGGCGGGCGCCGGAGCCGCGCACCAGCGCGTACGAGACGTCGGCCGCCTGCTCGCCGCCGATGACGAGCGTGCGGGGCTGGTCGCGGGTACCGCTCTCCTCGGCCACGAACGCCGGCACCTGCACCGGTTCGCTCCGCTCGACGGGGCCGTCGGCCCCGCTGAACATCCAGCCGCACGCGGCCAGCACGGGGGCCGCTCCGGCGGCGATCGCGATCAGGACCGCGACCGGCTGCCGCCAGCCGAAGTTCTGGGTGGCGACCCGCTCACGGGCGCCCTCGGCTCCGACCGTGGCCGCCGTGATGAGCGCGATGCCGTAGACGAGCGTGGCCGGTCCGGCCCAGCCGGAGCCGTTGGCGATCGCCGCGAAGAGCAGCCCGGTCAGCGCCACGGCCCACGCCGTGCGGATGGTCCGCTGCCGCTCGCCGCGCAGCAGGGCGGCGAGCCCCGCCAGAACCAGGCCGAGCAGCAGCAGGGCACCGGTGGTCTTCGGGCCGCCGGGGCTGACCGCCAGCAGGTCGAGGGCGGTGGCCGAGCCCGCGCCGTAGCCCAGTCCGGCCTCGCGGAGGAACGCCGAGGGGCCGGTCAGCAGGGACAGCGACCAGGGTGCGAGGACGAGCAGCGGCGTCAGGAGGGCGGCGGCGAACCGCAGCCCGTACACCTTCAGGTTCTCCTGCTGCCGGGCGCGCAGGACGAGCAGCGCGATGCCCAGCACGAGGGCGATCGGCCAGACGATCGGGGTGAAGGCCGTGGTCAGGGTGAGCAGCAGCGCGTAGGCCCATGCGGCGCGCCAGCTGGGCCGTGCGCCCGAGCCGCCCTGCCGCGGCAGCCGCAGCCCGCCCGCCGCCACGGCCGCGCGCGCCATCAGCGGCAGCACCACGGCGAGGACCGCGGTGCCGAGCCTGCCGCCTGCGAGGGCGCCGGTGGCCGCGGGGAGGAAGGCGTACGCGACGCTGCCCCAGGCGCGCAGCAGACGGGATTCGGTGAGCGGCCGGGACGCGAAGTACGCGGTGAGCCCGGCCAGCGGAACCGAGCAGACGAGCAGCAACGTGATCGCCAGACCGGTGCTGCCGAACAGTACGGTCGCGAGCGAGGCGACGACGGCGAGATAGGGCGGCGCGGACTGTGTGCCGCCGACGCCGACCGCATGCCATCCCGCCGTGTAGCGCGCCCAGAGCTCGGAGGCGTCGGCAGGGGCGGGCAGCAGGGCTCCGCCGGACAGCGCGCCGGGGCCCAGAAGGCCGCGGCAGGCGATGAGGGAGACGAGCAGCAGGGCGAGGAAAAGGACGGGGGCGGGCTTGCTCGCGATCCGCTTCAGCCGCGCGAACTGCTCGATCTCCAGGAAGTCGGCATCATCGCCGCCGGGCCCGGACTCCACGGCTCCGTGCCGTCCGCCGGAGGCCAGTTCGGGTTCGGACCGGCCGCCGAAGTTCCCCGCGACCGACTCCACGGTGGCGCGCAGGGTCGCTCCGGTCGGCGGGAACAGCGGCCGCAGCTCGCTCGGTTCGACCGCGGCCCGACCGCGCTTTCTGCGGGCGGCGAGGACTCGGCCCGGCCGCAGCAGGACGGCCAGGAGTCCGGTGACCTCGTCCACCGCCTGCCCGGGCACCTTGCCGACCAGGTAGGCGAGCGTACGCAGCAGGGTGCCGAGGACGAGCCGCAGCAACACGTACGGCAGGAGGGCGCCGCGGCTGTTCACGAGCATCGTGTAGACGGCGCCCGCCTTGTCCACCCGGTGCGGACCGACGACGGAGCGGCCGGCGCAGTCGATGGGGCGGCGCTCCCGCGCGGACGCCTCCGCGTGCCGCAGCACGGCGTCGGGCGCCACGAGGACGCGGTGCCCGGCCGCCTGGGCGCGCCAGCACAGGTCGACGTCGTCACGCATGAGCGGCAGCCGCCGGTCGAAGCCGCCGAGCTCCTCCCATACGTCACGCCGGATGAACATGCCGGCTGAGGAGACGGAGAGGACGGGCCTGACCTGGTCGTGCTGGCCCTGGTCCTGCTCGCGCCGCTCCAGGCCGGTCCAGCGGCGGCCGCTGTTGGCGATGGAGACGCCGACCTCGAGGAGCTGCCGCCGGTCGTACCAGCCACGGAGCTTGGGTCCGACGATGACGGCGGAGGGACTCGCGTCGACGACGCGCAGCAGCTCGGCGAGCGCGTCGGGCTCGGGGGCGCAGTCGTCGTGCAGCAGCCACAGCCACTGGACGGGCTCGCCGTGCGGCAGCTCCGGCATGTCGTACGTCTCATCGCGCCAGGTACGCGTGACGGGGTCCCAGCCGCTGGGCCGCCTCAGATAGGGCAGGTCGTCGGGTGTGAGCACACCGGCGGTGCGGACCGCTTCGTCGACGGCCGTGCCGAAGCTGCTGCGACGGGCGAGGTGGAGCACCCGGTCGGGACCGAGCGACTCGGCGAGCAGGGCCGCCGACTCGTCGGCGCTGCCGGTGTCGGCGGCGATGACGTTCTGGACGGGGCGCTCCTGGCCGAGGAGTCCGGCGAGCGCATGGGGCAGCCAGCGGGCGCCGTCGTGCGAGACGAGCACGGCAGTGACGACATGCCGCGGGAACTCGGGAGCGGCGGCCCCGTGGTGGGCCGTCGGGTGGCTGTGCACGGACATCGAGGTACGGGCCCCTCCGGCCGCGGTACGGGGTGGCCCCCGGAAGACGGCTGTGCTGACTGCGGTCGACGCGCTCCACCCGCAGGGGTGTTGGTGCGTCTCGGACGGGCCCCCACACTAACGGCTCGTCCGGACCGGGCGTCCGCCCCTGTGGACAACCACCCTGTGGACAGCAGTCCGCCTCCCGTGCGGATCGCACGGGAGGCGGACCGAGTAAATTGTCGTGAATGGCCGGACTGCCGGGATGCCCCCCTGGACAGGACCTCTTCTTCTCTCAACAGCCTTGTCCCGCACGGGGGATGAAGACCCGTTGAGGACGTACGGCGGAAGGCGCCGGGCCTCGCCATCGGGCCCCTCTACCGCCGCCCGCACCCCTTGAATGCGCCCCGGGCGACGGACAGACCGCGGCGACGCACGCCTGGAGACGGGCGAACGCGGCTCAGACGGCGGCCTTCTTCAGGCGGCGCCGCTCACGCTCGGACAGACCGCCCCAGATGCCGAACCGCTCGTCGTTGGCGAGGGCGTACTCAAGACACTCGGACCGGACCTCGCAGGCAAGACAGACTTTCTTCGCCTCACGCGTAGATCCACCCTTTTCCGGGAAGAACGACTCGGGATCGGTCTGGGCGCACAGCGCGCGCTCCTGCCACCCGAGCTCCTCGTCCGCCTCCTCGACCAGCAGTTGCTGGAACAGCTCGGTCATGTGCGCCCCTCGTCTGTCTTTGCGTCCCCGTGATGCTGTCGTTACCGATTGCGGCCGAACGACACGAGTGAAATTACAAGTGCGTGGATCCAGGCCAGTCAAGCCGAGATCTGCTATTGGGGCCCTTATTCACTCTGCGGAACCAAGGCCATGCGGAAAGTGTTCAAATCGGCATAAACCATGACACCACCGCAGGACCCGCATCCGCGGTCCCGTCCTCGCATAAGAGGACGCAACCTTCACGGATCGCGTTGCAATCCGATCACGGAAACGAAGCGGATCACGATGAGGTCACGAGACGACAACGGCGTTTCCCCGTAAGGGGACTGGGTCAACGCTGTGCCGCTGATGCGCGACCTCTCCTGCTCAGACCGTGAACAAACCTTTCAGCGGGGAGGGCAACCGGATGAGGTGAAACATTGCGGCTGAATCGGGCATCAAGTTGACATCCGGCGGCCGAACCGCTGCACTAATGGACATGCCAGTGACGCACGCGCCCTTCCGGACGCGGTCTCGCACGTCGTGCGACGCCGCGGTCCGCTGCGCTGTGCGGACTCACTGTCGCTGTTTCAGCTGTTGATGCCCCCGAGCTCCAGCCATCTGTGCCCACAACCTTCTCCCAGGGAAACCTCCGCACAATGAACAGCGACGTCCAGATCGCCGGCGACCCGCTCGCCATCCCCCACCTCCTGCCGCCCGCCCCGGTCCACCCGGCCACCGTCGCCGAGTTCGCCGGGCTCGCCCGCACCATCGCCGCCGACCGCGCGAACTGGGCACATCTCATCGAGTACGACGCGACAACCCGCTGGTACCACCGGCTGCGCACCGGGCCCGGCTACGAGGTCTGGCTGCTCAGCTGGGTTCCCGGGCAAGGCAGCGGTATGCATGATCACGGACGGTCGTCCGGTGTACTCACGGTGCTCGAAGGGGAGTTGACGGAACGCACCGCGCGCGGTGACCGTGCGCTGGGCTCCGGCGCGCAGCGCGTGTTCGCGCCCGGATATGTGCACGAGGTGGTCAACGACGCGCTGACGCCCGCCGTCAGCCTGCACATCTACTTCCCCGGCCTGACCGAGATGACGATGCACACCGCCCAGTGCCGCACCGGCGACGCCCTGGAGAACGTGCCCGCCTGACGCGCCCGCGGGCCACCAACGCCCCGTGCCCGCCCCGGGCTCCGCGACCGCCCGGAAATGACCGGCCTTCGGCTGACACACTGTCCCCATGCGCATTGTGGTTCTGGCCGGCGGCATCGGCGGCGCCCGTTTTCTCCGCGGTCTTCAGTCGGCGGCTCCCGACGCGGACATCACGGTCATCGGCAACACCGGTGACGACATCCATCTGTTCGGGCTCAAGGTCTGCCCGGACCTCGACACCGTGATGTACACGCTCGGCGGCGGCATCCACGAGGAACAGGGCTGGGGCCGGGCCGGCGAGACCTTCACCGTCAAGGAGGAGCTGGCCGCCTACGGCGTCGGCCCCGAGTGGTTCGGGCTGGGGGACCGCGACTTCGCGACACACATCGTCCGTACCCAGATGATCGGCGCGGGCTATCCGCTCAGCGCGGTGACCGAGGCGCTCTGCACGCGATGGGAACCGGGCGTACGGCTGCTGCCGATGACGGACGACCGCGTCGAGACGCACGTACTGATCGACACGGCGGACCTCGGTGAGGGCGACGGTGGCGGCAGCGAGGGCCGCAAGGCGGTGCACTTCCAGGAGTACTGGGTGCGGCTGCGCGCTTCTGTGCCCGCGCACGCCGTGGTGCCGGTCGGGGCCGACCAGGCCAAGCCCGCGCCCGGCGTGCTGGACGCCATCGCCGAGGCGGACGTCGTCCTCTTCCCGCCGTCCAATCCGGTCGTCAGCATCGGAACGATCCTTGCCGTACCGGGAATTCGCGAGGCCATCGCCGACGCCGGAGTGCCCGTCGTGGGCCTCTCCCCCATCGTCGGCGACGCGCCCGTGCGCGGCATGGCCGACAAGGTGCTCGCCGCCGTGGGGGTCGAGTCGACCGCCACCGCCGTGGCCCAGCACTACGGGTCCGGGCTGCTCGACGGCTGGCTCGTCGACACGGTCGACGCCGGGTCCGTGGGCGAGATCGAGTCGGCGGGCATCCGCTGCGTGGCCGTGCCGCTGATGATGACGGACCTCGAAGCCACCTCCCGTATGGCCGCGGAGGCCCTCGCGCTGGCCGAGGAGGTACGGGCGTGAGCGGCGCTGCGGAGGTGCCGTCGTACCAGGTCTGGGCGCTGCCCGGATTCCCCGAGGTCGCGGCGGGCGACGACCTCGCCAAGCTCATCGCCGACGCGGCCACCGCGAAGGGCCTGCCCGGGCTCGCACACGGCGACGTCCTGCTCGTCACCTCGAAGATCGTCAGCAAGGCGGAGGGGCGGATCGTCGAGGCGCGGGACCGCGAGGCGGCGATCGATGCGGAGAGCGTACGGGTCGTGGCGCGGCGCGGGCCCCTGCGGATCGTCGAGACGCGGCACGGCTTCGTCATGGCGGCCGCAGGCGTCGACGCGTCCAACACCCCTGCGGGGACCGTGCTGTTGCTGCCCGAGGACCCGGACGCCTCGGCCCACCGGATCCGGGAGGGCGTACGGGACGCGCTCGGCGTCGATGTCGGCGTCGTGGTGACCGACACCTTCGGGCGGCCCTGGCGCGACGGGCTGACCGATGTCGCGATCGGCGCCTCCGGCGTCCGTGTCCTGGACGATCTGCGCGGCGGAACGGACGCCCACGGCAATCCGCTGAGCGCGACGGTCGTCGCGACCGGCGACGAACTGGCCGCCGCCGGGGACCTGGTGAAGGGCAAGGCCGACGGGCTGCCGGTCGCCGTCCTGCGCGGGCTGCCGCACCTCGTTGAGGAGGAGCACGGCCAGGGCGCGCGGGCCGTCGTCCGCTCCCCGGCGGACGACATGTTCCGGCTGGGCACCTCGGAGGCCGTACGGGAGGCGGTGACGCTGCGCCGCACGGTCCGGGAGTTCACCTCCGAGCCGGTCGACGGTGCCGCCGTGCGCCGCGCCGTCACTGCCGCAGTGACGGCACCGGCACCGCATCACACGACGCCGTGGCGCTTCGTCCTGCTGGAGTCTGCGGATTCGCGGGAGCGGTTGCTCGACGCGATGCGGGACGCGTGGGTCGCGGACCTGCGCGGGGACGGGTTCTCCGAGGAGAGCGTCGCGAAGCGGGTACGGCGCGGCGACGTGCTGCGCAACGCCCCGTATCTGATCGTGCCGTGCCTGGTCATGGACGGCTCGCACACCTATCCCGACGACCGCCGCAACGCCGCCGAGCGGGAGATGTTCGTGGTGGCGGCCGGAGCGGCCGTGCAGAACCTGCTGGTGGCGCTGGCCGGGGAGCGGCTGGGCTCCGCCTGGATCTCGTCCACCATGTTCTGCCGCGATGTGGTGCGGGAGGCACTCGGGCTGCCCGGCGACTGGGATCCGATGGGGGCGGTGGCGGTCGGCCACGCGGCGGCTCCGCCGAAGGACCGGCCGGCGCGGGACGCGGCCACGTTCCTCGAGGTGCGCTGACACCCAGGCCCAGGCCCAGCCCCGGCACCGGCACCGGAACCGGCACCCAGCAGGCGCTCAGATCGTGCTGATGTCCTTCGGGGCGAAGCGCGGGGCCCTGCGCGGCGGGGTGCGGCCCGACAGCAGGATCAGCCGGCACGCACGGTGACGCTGCCCGTCGCCCTGCTCGCCGTAGGGGGCCAGGAGTTCCAGCATCCGGGCGTCGTCGGTGCCGCGTTCTCCCGTGAGCGCATAGCCGACGATCTTCGGCACATGCAGGTCGCCGACCGTGATCGCGTCTGCGGCGCCGTTGCTGCGCTGCAGGGTCTCGGCCGCCGTCCAGGGGCCGATGCCGGGGATGAGCCGGAGCCGGTGGAGGGCGGCGGGCAGGTCCATGGACACCGCCTCCTCCAAGCGGCGGGCGACACGGGCCGCGCGGACGATCGTCGCCGAGCGCTTGCCGTCGACGCCGGCGCGGTGGAACTCCCAGGACGGGAGCATCGCCCAGCCCCGCGCGTCCGGCATCACGTACAGGCGGCTCTGCGGGCCCGGGGCGGGTTCGCCGTGGCGCTGGAGCAGCAGCCGCCACGCTCGGTACGCCTCGTCGCTGGTGACCTTCTGCTCCAGGATCGCCGGCACGAGGGATTCCAGGACCAGGCCTGTACGGGTGAGCCGCAGTCCCGGGCGGCGGCGGTGCATCTCGTGGACCAGCCGGTGGCGCGGGACGAACGGCGTCGCGTCGTCGTCGTCACCCAGGAGTGCCGGGAGGCGGTCGAGCAGCCAGTCGGCGCCCGGCCCCCACGCTTCCGCCTCGATCCCGCCGCCGCGGACGGCCAGCCGCAGAGTGCCTGCACCCGCGGGCGTACGGCTGGCCCGCCAGACCGAACCGTCCTCGGTCACGCGGAAGGAGGGGTCGCCGGGGCCGCGGCGCAGGGGGCCGACCGTCAGCCCCAGATCGAACGGACCCCGCGGAGGCCAGCGGCGGGTGACCGGAGCGGTGTGCTGCCGGGGTGCCGGTACGCGCAGGGCTCCGCCGCGCACGGTGGCGCGGGTGAGCCGGTCGGCGTCGGGGTTCACGGGTCCTTCCTCGGGTTCCACGAGCCTGGGCCGCCTGCCTGCCCGCTACTCGTCCGAGGAGAAGCGGATCGCCCGCTCGGGGATCCGCGCGTCGCACCACACGCGTACGCCCTCCCGCAACTCGTTCTCCGGGCCGACGACCGCGCCGTCGCCGATGACCGCGCCGGCCAGGACCGTACGGGCACCGATGCGGGACCGCGCGCCGATCAGCGAGTCCTGGATCTGTGCGCCCGATTCGACGACCGCGCCGTCGAGGACCGTGGAGCCGTGGATCCGGGCGCCCTCGCCGACGACGGCGCCGGGGCCGATCACCGTGCCGCCGGTCAGCTTCGCGTCGGCCGCGACCCGCGCGCCCTCCAGGACGAGCCGTTCGCCGCAGCGGCCCGGGACGGCCGGGGACGGCGCGCGGCCGAGGACGAGGTCGGCCGAGCCGCGGACGAACGCCTGCGGGGTGCCGAGGTCGAGCCAGTAGGTCGAGTCGACCATGCCCTGGAGGTGGGCCCCGGCGGCGAGGAGCCCGGGGAAGGTCTCGCGTTCGACGGAGACGGGGCGGTCGGCCGGGATCGCGTCGATCACCGACCGGTTGAAGACGTACGCGCCCGCGTTGATCTGGTCGGTGACGATCTCCTCGGGCGTCTGCGGCTTCTCCAGGAAGGCCGTGACCCGGCCGCTCGCGTCGGTGGGGACGAGACCGAACGCCCGGGGGTCCTCCACCCGCGTCAGGTGCAGCGAGACATCCGCACCGGACGTGGCGTGGGTCTCCACCAGGGCGGGGATGTCGAGCCCGGTGAGAATGTCACCGTTGAAGATGAGCACCGGCTCGTCGGGGCCCGAGTGCAGGCGCGAGGCCACGTTGCGGATCGCGCCGCCGGTACCGAGCGGCTCCACCTCGGTGACGTACTCGAGGTGGAGGCCGAGCGAGGAGCCGTCACCGAAGTGCGGCTCGAACACCTCGGCGAGATAGGACGTGGCGAGCACGATGTGCTCCACGCCCGCGGCCCGGGCACGCGCCAACTGGTGGGTGAGGAAGGGCACACCGGCCGCGGGGACCATGGGCTTGGGCGTGTGCACCGTCAGGGGGCGCAGCCTCGTGCCCTTGCCGCCCACCAGGAGGATCGCTTCTGTCACCGTGTCGTCTCTGCTTCCTGCGGGGCCGGTCGGGGTCGATGCGCCAGTGTATGCAGACGGTGAACCGCGGGCGCGGACAGACGCACGCGCGGGGCCGGAACGGAAGCGGCCCGCCGGCCTCACCGGGGTTCCGGTGGGGCCGACGGGCCGCTTACGTTCCGAGGCGGATCAGCGCCCCTGAAGCTTGGCCGAGGAGGACCGGGTGCTGCCGAGCTTCCCGTAGAGAAGAGCTCCGGGGCACTCGGTGACGAAGCCGTCGCGGTGCCCGGAGATGACGTTCATGGAGACCCGGGCGCCCTTCTTGTACTTGTTGCTGCCGCCCGAGACGAGGGTGACCTTGCCGCGCGGGTTCGCCCCGAACAGGCCGAGCTTCCAGGCCGTGAGCTTGGCGACGCCGCTGACCGCGGCGGCGGGCGGGTTGGACTTGGAGTACGTCCCGAGGACGGCGATGCCCATGGTGTCGGTGTTGAAGCCGAGCGTGTGCGCGCCCATGACGGGTCTGGCGACGCCGCCGGCCCGCCCCTCGTAGATGGTTCCGCACTTGTCGACGACGAAGTTGTAGCCGAAGTCCCGCCAGCCGCTGCTCTTGACGTGGAAGCGGTAGATGCTGCGCAGAAGGGCGGGGACCTGCTTGCAGGTGTAGTTGTTGCCGGTGGCGCTGTGGTGGACGAAGGCGGCCTTCACGGTCTTGGTGTAGAGGAACTCGCGCTCGCGCAGCTTCTCGTCGGCGCCCCAGCCCGCGCGGGTGACGATGCCCGGACGCGGGCCGATGTACGGGCGGGCCGCGGCGGAGCCGCTCGATCCGGTGAGCTCCGAGGCCTCCGCTTCCGTCTCCTCCTTGTCCAGCGGAGTGATCTCCGTGGCTCCCATCGAGGCGAACTCGGCGTTGACGGCGGAGCTGGCGGACTCCTCGGGCGTCAGGGTGTTGCGCCCCTTGGGAGCCTCGCTCGCCGGCTCCTCGTCCTCCGGGTCGTCGCCGGGGTCGACCAGCTCGATGCGCAGCCCGCCGGGAAGGCCGGAGTGGCCGGAGCGGCCCGCCGCCTCCTCGCCCAGAGCCCGTACCTGCACGCCGACGGAGTCGCCGACCCACAAGGGGGCGCTGCTGCCGCGTGCTCGTCCGGATGCCCGGTCCGGGGAGCCGGGGTCGGGCACGTCGTCGTTGTGGGTCTGGATGTCCTGCCAGGGCGACCACTTGTGCGTACCCGCGTCCTTGGTGCGCACCTGCGCCCGGCCGTGGAACACGGTGGTGGCGTCGTCCCAGACGATGCCGACGAGCGAGAACGGGTTGACGTCCCGGGCCACCAGCCCGGCCGCGGCGGCACCTTGGGGCACGGCGGCGCGGGCGCGGTCGGAGCTTCCCAGCGGGCCGAGCGGCAGCGACTGGGTGCTGCCGGGCACGGGGGAAGGCCTGGCGGCGCGTTGGGGGTGTGCGGCGGTCGCTCCCGCCGGCAGGGCGAATGGAAGGGCGAGTGCGGCCGTACAGGCCACGCCGATCGAGGAAGCAAGTAGTGCACGCATAGTTCAGATCGTGGCCATGAACCGACAAATCTGTCTATTCGTAACATGACGGTCTGTCGGCAGAACCGGGGTCCCCGAGGCGTACGGCCGCACGGCCCAACCGAACCGGCACGCGTACGCTTGCGCGGGTGAACGCCACCGATCGCACCCCTGCCGACCTGCTGCGATCCGCGCTCGCCGCGGACCCCGCCCGCCCGCTGGTCACCTTCTACGACGACGCCACCGGCGAACGCGTCGAACTGTCCGTGGCCACCTTCGCCAATTGGGTGGCGAAGACCGCCAACCTCCTCCAGGACGATCTCGGCGCCGAACCGGGCGACCGACTGGCGCTGCTGCTGCCCGCGCACTGGCAGACGGCCGTCTGGGTGATCGCCTGCTCGTCCACCGGCGTCGTCGCGGACCTCGGCGGCGACCCGGCGTCCGCGGACCTGGTGGTCAGCGGACCGGACGCACTGGAGGCGGCCCGTGCCTGCGGCGGCGAGCGCGTGGCACTCAGCCTGCGTCCGCTCGGCGCACGCTTCCCCGAGGCGCCGCAGGGGTTCGCCGACTACGCGGTGGAGGTGCCGAGCCAGGGCGACCGCTTCGCGCCGTACGCGCCGGTCGACCCGGACGCGCCCGCACTGGCCTTCGCCGGAAGCGGCGAACTGACCGGCGCCGAGGTGGTCGAGCGGGCGCGCGGCGACGCGGCGGCCCGCGGCCTCACCCCCGTGTCCCGGCTCCTGTCCGGTCTGCCGTACGACACCTGGGACGGGCTGTCGGCCGGACTGCTGGCACCACTGGCGGCCGGGGGTTCCGTGGTGCTCTGCCGGAACCTCGACGAGCTGGCCGCGGAGGCGCTGGAGCAGCGCCGGGAGAACGAGCGGGTCACGGTCACCGCCGTCTGACGGGCGCGCCGCGAACGGGGCGGCCCGGTGACGCCGCAGGCGCCCCGGTGACGACAGGTCCTAGGACGAACGGGTCACCCTGGCCGCCGCCTGACGGGTCTTCGCCCTGCCGAGGGCGATGATGGGCGTACGTACAACCATTGGCGTACGTACAACCATGCGAGGCACTCGGCGGTCTCCTCCTGTGACCCGGGGGCCCGTGCGGCGTTCATGCCGCCCCAACGCCATAAGAGATGGACGCAGACGTGACCGAGAGCGCTGGCACGCCCGACGACTCGGAGGGTGAAGGTTCGGGGGGCTCCGCGGAGAGGCGCCGACGGCGCCGTCTGCTGCGTTGGGGGGCATTGGGCGCCTCGGTGGTCGTGCTGGCGGCGGCGGGCGGCGGCTGGATGCTCTACCGCAAGCTCGAGGGCAACATCACCACGGACACGGGCACGGCCGCCGAGCTGAAGCGGTACGAGCGGGAGCGCCCGGCCCCGATGGTGCACGACGCCCAGAACCTCCTGCTCATCGGTTCCGACAGCCGCGCCGACAAGAACGCGAAGTACGGCCGCGACAGCGGCACCCAGCGCTCGGACACCACGATCCTGCTGCACCTGGCCGCCGACCGGAAGAGCGCGACGGCCGTCAGCATCCCGCGCGACCTGATGGTCGAGGTGCCGCGCTGCCGCGAGCCGGGCGGGAAGGAGAGCGGGGGGCGCTTCGACCAGTTCAACTCGGCGTTCGAGCTGGGGGGCGCGGCCTGCACGATCCGCACGGTGGAGAACCTCACCGGCATCCGCGTCGACCACCACATGATCGTGGACTTCACCGGCTTCAAGCGGATGGTGGACGCGGTCGACGGCGTCGAGGTCTGCCTGAAGCAGGACATAAACGATCAGGAAGCACATCTGAAGCTGCCCGCGGGCCGCCAGAAACTGAACGGCGAGCAGGCGCTGGGATACGTACGGGCCCGCTACAGCATGGGCAACGGCAGCGACACCGAGCGGATGGAGCGGCAGCAGCAGTTCCTCGGCTCGCTGGTGAAGAAGGTGCAGAGCAACGGCGTCCTGCTCAACCCCACCCGGCTCTACCCGGTGCTGGACGCGGCGACGTCCTCGCTGACCACCGACTCCGGCATGGACTCGCTGCGCGAGCTGTACGACTTGGTGCGCAGCCTGCGCCATGTCCCGACCGAGAAGGTGCAGTTCCTGACGCTGCCGCGGCGCCCGTACTCGCTCAATGCAAACCGGGACGAACTCGTACAACCCGATGCGGCGCAGCTGTTCAATCTGTTGCGGAACGACCTGGACGTGAAAGTGTCCTCCCGATCGCAGGGCGCGCCGGAGAGGGAGCCGGGCGCCCCCTCGGGCGAACCGAGCGGTGAACCCACCGGAACGGCACCTACGTACAAGGGGACGACAGCCGCGAACGGCATGTGCGGATAAGGGAACCGAAGGCCTCAGGAACGACTCGAAAAGATTGCACGGATTGCCCAGTTGTAGGGGAGTGGAATTTGTCACCGGCGTCGCTGAACGCTGAACTGGGCGGATAGTGTGAGCGATCCCGTGGACAGCGACGGAGGATTCAAGCAGCCGTGGACGCGCAAGGACGTGGGCGGGCGGGCGACATCGACCCCGCGGACCAGTGGGTGTTGAACCCGGACACCGGCGACTACGAGCTGCGACTGGGGCCTCCCGCAGAGCACTCGGCGCCTCCCACCCAGCGCAGAGCCTCGAACCGTGCGGGCTCCCGCAGGAGCGCGCCGGCCACCGACCGTACGGGCGCACCCGCCACCGAGCCCTCGCGCCGGCGCCGGGACGTGCCGCCGCAGCGCAAGCGGCCCGAGCCTCCGAGCCGCCGCAAGCCCAAGCCGAAGGCGGAGGGCAAGAAGAAGGCGCTGTACTGGACCGGGGGCGTGATGGCCTTCGTCCTGGTCGCCGGAGGCAGCGGATTCTGGTACATCTACGACCGCTTCAACAGCAACATCAGCAAGATCGATGTGGGTGACGCGGGCAGTGGCAGCGCCACGAGCGACGGTCCGGTGAACATCCTCGTCATCGGCACCGACGCCCGGACCGGCAAGGGCAACGAGGGCTACGGCGACGCCGGCAGCATCGGTCACGCCGACACCTCGATCCTCTTCCACGTCTCGAAGGACCGCACCAACGCCACGGCGCTGAGCATCCCCCGCGACCTCATCACCGATGTGCCCGCCTGCCCGACCAAGCAGGAGGACGGCTCGACCAAGACCATCCCGGGCACGCAGCAGACGCGCTTCAACACCAGCCTCGGCCAGGAGGGCCGCGACCCGGGCTGCACGATGCGCACGGTCAAGAAGATGACGGGCCTGTCGGTCGATCACTTCATGATGGCCGACTTCAACGCGGTGAAGACGCTGTCGTCGGCGGTGGGCGGCGTCGATGTGTGCCTGGGCAAGGACATAGACGACCCGGACTCCCATCTGAAGCTCTCCAAGGGCCGCCACACGGTCGAGGGCGAGCAGGCCCTGGCGTTCGTGCGGACCCGCCACTCCGTGGGCCTGGGCGGCGACTTGAGCCGGATCGAGATCCAGCAGCAGTTCCTCAGCTCGATGATCCGGAAGATGAAGTCCAACGACACCCTGACCGACCCGACGAAGCTGTTCAAGCTGGCCGAGGCCGCCACCAAGGCGCTGACCGTCGACACCGGGATAGGCAGCATCGGCAAGCTGCGGGAGCTCGCCCAGGACGTGGGCCAGGTCAACACCAAGAACATCTCCTTCGCGACCATCCCGGTGCTGGACAACCCGGCCGAGAAGGTCCCGAGCACCGTCGTGCTCAACGAGAAGCCGGCGGAGCAGCTTTTCTCGATGATCCGGAACGATGCCTCACTCACCGAGGTCAAGAAGAAGGAGAAGGCGAAGGAGGCGGCGAAGCTCAAGGGTTCGAAGGCCGATCCCTCGGAGGTCCGCGTCGAGGTGCTGAACGGCGGGGGGCCGTTCGGTGCCGCACAGGACACCGTCGACTGGCTTCAGAACAGCGAGAACGTGCTGAAGTCCAGCAACGGCGGCAACGCAACGGGGCCGAAACAGAAGAAGACCACGCTGAAGTACGCGCCGAACCAGGCGGACCAGGCACGCCGGCTCGCCGACATGATGGGCCTGCCCGCCTCCGCTCTGCGGCCCGGCACCGAGGACGCCGAGCCGAGGGCGAACATGACCCTCACCCTCGGTGCGGACTTCAAGGGCGCGGGCACACCGCTGACCGGTCCGGCGAAGGCGCCGGAAGAGGTCCAGAAGGTGAACGCGGACAAGCAGGTCTGCGCCAAGTAGCCAGGCCCGCCCGGGCCTGCACCACGACCATGTGAACGGGGGATGCCATGCGACAGGACAGCGTTCGCGTCCCGGGACCGCGCAGTGGCCCCGGAGCCGATGAGCTGGGCTGGGACGACAGCCTTTATCAACGGGACGGCGGAGGACGCGATCCTTCGCCTCCCGGCGGGGGCCACCGCCGCGGTGGCTCCCGGGGCGGTGCTCCGAAGAACGGCAAGCGCCGCGTCCTGCGCTGGTTCGTCACCACGGTGTCGCTGCTGATACTCGTGACGGCAGCGGGCGGATACCTCTACATGGAGCACCTCAACGGCAACCTCGGCAAGGACGATCTCAACCTCGGGGACAGCAAGCTCGACAAGAGCGCGCCGAACGCCGCGGGCCAGACCCCGCTCAACATCCTGCTGCTCGGCTCCGACAGCCGTAAGTCCAACGCGAACGTCCGGCTCGGCGGGGCTCGCGCCGACCGGGACCGCAAGCCGCTGGCCGATGTGCAGATGCTGCTGCACGTCTCGGCCGACCGCAGCAGCATGTCGGTGATCAGCGTGCCGCGCGACACCCGGGTGACCATCCCGAAGTGCACCGACACCGACGACGGCAAGGTCTACCCGAAGACCAGCGCGACGATCAACGCCAGCCTCGCGAACGGCGGTCCGGGCTGCACGGTGGCCACCTGGGAGGAGCTGACCGGCGTCCCGATCGACCACTTCATGATGATCGACTTCGCCGGCGTGGTGGACATGGCCGACGCCGTCGGCGGCGTCCCGGTGTGCGTCGACAACAACGTGTACGACTCCAAGTCCGGACTCCGCCTCGACAAGGGCGAGTCGGTCATCAAGGGCGAGCAGGCCCTGCAGTGGCTGCGCACCCGGCACGGCTTCGAGGACGGCAGCGACATCGGCCGGGCCAAGGCCCAGCACATGTACATGAACTCGATGGTCCGGCAGCTCAAGTCGGGCACCAAGCTCACCGACCCCGGCAAGCTCAACGGCCTCGCCGAGGCGGCCACGAAGGCGCTCACCGTCGACCGCGGCCTCGGCACGGTCAAGAAGCTCTACGACCTCGGCAACGACCTCAAGCGAGTGCCGACGGGACGCATCACCATGGCGACCATGCCGTGGGTGCCGGACCCGCAGAATGCCGCACACATCGTGCCGAAGCCGGACGACGCGGACCAGATCTTCTCCATGCTGCGCAACGACACCGCGCTCGACGGCAAGGACAAGAAGAAGAGCCCCAAGAAGAGCCCCGCCCCCAGCGACCCGGCGGCGCCGAAGGCCGAGATCCCCGTCACCGTCCAGAACGGCACCGGTACGGCCACTCAGGCCGCCGTCACCGGCCGTGCCGCGCTGATCGCCGACCGGCTCTCCCAGCTCGGCTTCACCCAGGCCACGGCGGACGCAACGCCCAAGTCCCGTGCGGACACCACGGTTTCGTACCGAAAGGGCTCGGAGCGCGGCGACGCGCTCGCGGTGGCGAAGGCGCTCGGGCTGCCCCCGGGCGCGGTCCGGCACTCCTCGTCCGTGCCGCAGATCACCATCGTCCTCGGGGCGGACTGGCGCACCGGGACGGCCTACCCGAAGTCGGCCGGGGCGGGCAGCCGCGACGACTCCAAGGCTCCGGAGAGCGCGGACGCGCTCAACGGCAACGACAAGTCGGCCTGCATGAAGGTCAACCCGGCGAACATCCGGTAGCCGTACGGCACAAGCTCCCGTACCACTCGTGCGATCCGTACGACACAGAAGCGTCCGGCGGTGCCCTCCCCCGAGGGGGAGGTGCACCGCCGGACGCTTTCCGTCGCGTTGTGGCCCGGTCGCTGCGGCCCGGTCCTGTGCCCGGTCGCTGCTGCCCGGTCGTTGCCGCAGGTGTCAGGCGGAAGCGTCAGGCGGAGGTGACGACCGCGGGGCGGCGGCTGGCGATGACCTTCCGCGCCAGCGCCCGCGGGCTGGTCAGGAAGCCCCAGCCCCAGGACATGTGCATCGTGGCCAGCGCGACGGGGATGCGCAGCCGTGCCGCCGCCGGCAGACCGCGGCCCGCCGGGACCGACCCCGCGACGATCGCCGCGAGATAGCCGGCCGGGACGGCGAAGCCCCACGCCAGGGCGGGGACGCCCGCGGCCGGACCGGCGACGCCCGCCACGAACCCCGCCGTGAGGGCGGTGAGCGCGGTCGGCGGGGCGAGGTAGCGGAGGTTGATGGAGCCCTCGTGGTAGCGGGCCACCACATGCCGCCAACGGCCGTAGTTCTTGTACTGCTTGGCCAGTGCGCGCACGCTCGGCCGGGGGCGGTACGAGACCTTCAGCTCGGGCGAGAACCAGATCAGCCCGCCCGACTCGCGGATCCGGAAGTTCAGCTCCCAGTCCTGGGCGCGGATGAACTCCTCGTTGTAGCCGCCCTGCTGCTCCAGCGCCTCGCGCCGGAAGACGCCGAGGTACACGGTCTCGGCCGGGCCTGCCGCGCCGCCCGTGTGGAAGGCCGCGTTCCCGACGCCGACCTTGGAGGTCATGGCGGCGGCGACGGCCCGCTCCCAGTCGTTCTCGCCCTCGGCATGCATGATCCCGCCGACGTTCTGCGCGCCGGTCTCCTCCAGCAGCCGTACGGCCGTGGCGATGTAGTCCGGCGAGAGCATCCCGTGGCCGTCGACCCGCACCACGACCGGGTGCCGGGACGCCTTGATCGCCGCGTTCAGCGCGGCGGGCGTACGGCCCGTGGGGTTGGGCACCGTGTGCACGCGGGGGTCCTCGCGCACCAGCTCGGCGGCGATCTCGTCCGTACGGTCCGTGGACGGGCCGAGGGCGATCACCACCTCCATCGCACCGGTGTACTCCTGCTCCAGGATGTGGCGCACCGAATTGCGCAGGTGGCGTTCCTCGTTGAGCACCGGCATGATCACGGAAACGGCCGGAGCCCGGGATTCAGGGGATGCGTTCATCAGGCCTCACGTTACCGCGAACGGAGGACATGGCCGTACGCGGCCGAGTGCAGCCCGGGCCACCGGCGGCGTGGGACCGCGGCCGGGCGTACCGCGCGGGCCTAGCGTGGCGCCGGTCGCCCCCTGCTCCGCCGAGGAGTCCTTCTCTTGACCGCACCGGTTCGCGCACCCCGGTCGCAGCCACGCCACCGCCCCCGCCCCCGCATCCGCCGCGTCCCCGGGCCCCGCCGCTCCCGCTGGGGGCTGCGGCTGGCCACTGGCGTCTCCGCGCTGCTGCTGGCGGCCGGCGGCTGCGGGCACGCCGTGGTCTCCCGGATGGACACGGCCATCGGCCGGATCGACCCCTTCGAGGGGCTCAACAACCGGCCCCGCGGAAGCGACGGACAGAACTTCCTGCTGGTCGGCACCGACGGACGGGACAAGCTGACCTGGGAGCAGCGGAAGCGGTACCACCTCGGCGGTGCCCCCTGTCACTGCACCGACACGATCATGCTGGTGCATCTGTCCGGGGACCGGCGCCGGGTCAGCGTCATCAGCATCCCGCGCGACTCCTACGTCCAGCTCCCTGCGCACACCGACGGGGCGACCGGCGAGCGTCTGCCCGCCCGCCCCGGCAAGATCAACGCGGCGTACGCGCAAGGCGGTCCGCAGCTCACCATCCGCACCGTCGAGGCCATGACCGAGCTGCACATCGACCACTACCTCGAAGTGGACTTCACCAGCTTCATGGAGACGGTCGACGTCCTCGGCGGCGTCGAGATCTGCTCGATGCGCCCGATGTACGACCGCTACTCCGGGCTGGACCTGCCCGTCGGCACCAGCAGGCTGAACGGCGGAAAGGCCCTGCAGTACGTGCGCTCCCGGCACATCGACGGTGCCGCGGACCTCGGCCGGATGCAGCGCCAGCAGCGCTTCCTCGCCGCGCTGGTGGCGAAGGCGACGGACGGCGGCGTGCTGATGAACCCGGCGAAGTTCCACCAGGTCGCCACCACCCTGCTGGGTTCCGTACGCGCCGACCGCGGCTTCGGCACGGACGAGATGGTGGACGTCGGCCGGGCCATGCGGCATTTCAAGCCGTCCTCCTCGGAGTTCGTCTCGGTGCCGGTCGCCGATCCGAACCACCCGGTGCCGGGCCTCGGGGCGACCGTGAAATGGGACACGGAGAAGGCCGGGAAGATCTTCCGCGCCCTGCGCGCCGACCGGCCGCTTGCCGCGCGGGCCGGGGGCGGGCATCCCCCGGCGCTGGTCGACGTGGCGCCCGAGCGCGTCCGGGTCCGGGTCGACAACGGCACGGGGCGCGAGGGCCTCGGGCACCGGGTGAACCGCGCGCTGCGCGCCAACGGCTTCGTGACCTCCGGCTCCCCCGGGGACGCGGGCGGTTCCACGCGCCGCACCGTCGTCACGTACGACCCGGCGTGGGACCGCTCGGCGCGCACGGTCGCGGCCGCACTGCCGGGCGCGCGGCTCAGGCCCGCGTACGGGAACGGCCCGGTGATGAAGGTCACGGTCGGCGAGGACTTCCGGCAGGTGCGGAAGGTGCGCGCGGAGGATCCGGTGACGCAGACCGCGGGCCCGAGTGCTGCGAACGTGAGAGCGGTCACCGGCGACCAGGTGCTCTGCGAGTAGCCGGGCGCCCGCTTCCGCGGCCGCGCCCATGGCATCGGGCATCAGCGCAAGAACGGCGGAGGGCGGGGGAAGGCGGCGGGTGTCAGTCGCCGATGCCCTCGGCGGCGCGCTTGGCGCGCAGCTCCTTGATGGCGCGGCGGCGGGCGAGCCGGTGCGTACGCCGGATCTGGGCCTCCTGGTAGCGGCGCTTGTCCCGTTCGGTCTCGGGGACCACCGAGGGCACCGACCGGGGTTTGCCGTCGGAGTCGACTGCCGCGAAGACCAGATAGGCGCTGCCGACCTGGGTGCCGGGGGTGGACTCGTTCCAGCGCTCGGCCAGGACGCGTACGCCGATCTCCATGGAGGAACGGCCGGTCCAGTTGCACTGCGCCTTGACATGGACGAGGTCCCCGACGTGAACGGGCTCGAGGAAGACCATCTCGTCCATGGAGGCCGTGACCGCGGGCCCGCCCGAGTGCCGCCCGGCCACCGCACCTGCCGCGTCGTCCACCAGTTTCATGATCACGCCACCGTGGACGGTGCCGAGGAGATTGGTGTCGCTCGCCGTCATGATGTGACTGAGCGTGGTGCGGGAAGCGGAGGTGGGCTTGCCCGGAATCGAATCTTCCGGGGCCGCTGCCTGTTCAGTCATGCCGACCACCTTATGCGGCGAAAAACCGTGACCCCGCCTCCGTGTCTTTGCATCAGGTCTGCTACAGGGGCGGTGCGATTCGCCACTCACCCTGTATGACAGTCGGCCCGAGAAGGCACACTGCCGGGTATGAACGAGTGGCCACAGGGATGGACCGGCGACAGCAGGGACGGTTACGGGCGCGGCAGCGCCGGTCGCCGCCCGGAGTCCGCGCGCACCATGCGCCACATTCAGCGTGGCGGAGGTGACAACGGATACGGAGGCTACGGCGGGGGCCCGTACCAGGCCGAGCCTCCCATGCCACCCGGCATGTCGCCCCACGCTCCCGGCGTCCCGGGCCAGCGGGGGTACGACTACGACGACTACGCGAACGACGGCTACAGCGACGGCCAGGTCTACGGCGGTGGCCGCGGCGGGCGCGACGGCCACGACCCCTACGGCCGCTCGGCCCCCAACTGGCGCCGCCGCCTCAAGATAGGCACCCTGACGCTGCTCGTCGTCTTCCTCGGCGTCTCCGTGGCCACCTACTTCTGGGCCGACTCCAAGCTCCAGCGTGACGTTGACCTCAGCAAGGTCATCGAGCGACCGGGGAGCGGCTCGGGGACCAATTACCTGATCGTGGGTTCCGACTCCCGCAAGGGCATGACGGCCGAGGAGAAGAAGAAGCTCCACACCGGCTCCGCCGATGGCAAGCGCACCGACTCGATGATGATCCTGCACGTCGGCGACAACGGCAGCACCATGGTCTCGCTGCCGCGCGACTCGGACGTGGAGATCCCCTCCTTCCGCGGCTCGGAGTCGGGCAACGTCTTCCCGGGCGAGGGCCGGCGCACCAAGCTCAACGCGGCGTACGCGGAGGACGGTGCGGAGCTGCTGGTCCGTACCGTCGAGGCCAACACCGGCCTGAGGATCGACCATTACGCGGAGATCGGCTTCGGCGGTTTCGCCAAGATCGTGGACTCCGTCGGCGGCGTCGAGATGGACATCCCGAAGGGCTTCAAGGACGAGAAGTCCGGCGCGGACTTCAAGTCGGGCACCCAGACCCTCAACGGCGAGCAGTCGCTGGCCTTCGTCCGGACCCGCTACGCGCTGCCGGGCAGTGACCTGGACCGTACGAAGAACCAGCAGAAGTTCCTCTCGGCGCTGGCCAGTCAGACGGCCACGCCGTCGACCGTGCTCAACCCGTTCAAGCTCTACCCGACCATGGGCGCCGGCCTGGACACCCTGATCGTCGACAAGGACATGGGCCTGTTCGACCTGGCCGAGATGTTCTGGGCGATGAAGGGCGTCACGAGCGGCGAGGGCAAGTCCATGAACATGCCGATCTCGGGCAACGCCCCGAACGGCAACCTCCAGTGGGACCGGACCAAGGTCAAGCAGCTCGTGCAGCAGCTCAAGAACGACGAGACGGTCACGGTCACCAGCGACCGCTAGACCGCACCGGCCGCTCAACGCGGAGGCCCCGCACCGCGAACTGCGGTGCGGGGCCTCCGTGTTGAGCGGCCTGTCCTGCGGGCGCCCTACTTCGGCAGGTTGCGCGCCATCACGATGCGCTGGACCTGGTTGGTGCCCTCGTAGATCTGCGTGATCTTCGCATCGCGCATCATGCGCTCCAGCGGGTAGTCACGGGTGTAGCCGTAGCCGCCGAGGAGCTGGACCGCGTCGACGGTGACCTCCATGGCGACGTCGGAGGCGAAGCACTTGGCGGCGGCGCCCTGGAAGGTGAGGTCGCTGTCGCCGCGCTCGGACTTGGCGGCGGCCGCGTACGTGAGCTGGCGGGCGGCCTCGATCTTCATCGCCATGTCGGCGATCATGAACTGGATGCCCTGGAAGTCGGCGATCGGCTTGCCGAACTGCTTGCGCTCCTGGATGTAGCCCTTGGCGTAGTCCAGCGCGCCCTGCGCGATGCCGAGCGCCTGCCCGGCGATGGTGATGCGGGTGTGGTCGAGGGTCTTCATGGCGGTGGCGAAGCCGGTGCCCTCGGCGCCGATCATGCGGTCCGCGGGGATGCGGACGTTGTCGAGGTAGACCTCGCGGGTCGGCGAGCCCTTGATGCCGAGCTTCTTCTCCGGGGCACCGAAGGTGACGCCCTCGTCGCCCTTCTCGACGACGAACGCGGATATGCCCTTGGAGCGCTTCTCCGGGTCGGTCACGGCCATGACCGTGTAGAACTCGCTGACGCCGGCGTTGGTGATCCAGCGCTTCACGCCGTTGAGGACGTAGAAGTCGCCGTCGCGCACGGCCCGGGTCTTCATGCCCGCCGCGTCCGAGCCCGCGTCCGGCTCCGAGAGGCAGTACGAGAACATCGCGTCGCCCTTGGCGAGCGGACCCAGGTACTTCTTCTTCAGGTCCTCGGAACCGGAGAGAACGACCGGGAGGGAGCCGAGCTTGTTGACCGCGGGGATCAGGGAGGAGGAGGCACAGACGCGGGCGACCTCCTCGATCACGATCACGGTGGCCAGCGCGTCCGCGCCCGCGCCGCCGTACGACTCGGGTACGTGCACGGCGTGCAGGTCGTTGGTGACCAGCGCGTCCAGCGCCTCCTGCGGGAAGCGGCCCTCCTCGTCCACCTCGGCGGCGAAGGGTGCGATCTTCGCCTCGGCGAGCGAGCGAACCGACTCCCGGAGCATGTCGTGCTCCTCGGACGGCCGGTAGAGGTCGAAATCAGTCGAGCCCGCCAAGGTGTCCTCACTCCCACAGAAATGCTAACTACCGTTAAGTAACTCGATTCTAGGGGCGGGCCGCGGCCGGGCATACGTGAGCTTGGTGACAGCTCGCTTCCCCTTACCGGCCACGTGCCCACCCTCGGGCCCGACTATGCTCGGGCGCGCAGTCCGGACCGACGCCCCCGTGGAGCACGCATGGCCCCGAAGATCACCGTGATCGGCACCGGTTACCTCGGTGCGACCCATGCCGCCGCAATGGCGGAGCTGGGCTTCGAGGTACTCGGGGTGGACGTCGTCCCCGAAAAGGTCGAGATGCTCTCGACGGGCCGGGTGCCGATGTACGAGCCGGGGCTGGAGGATCTGCTCGCCAAGCACGTCGAGGGCCTGGAGGGCTCCACCGGACGGCTGCGCTTCACCACCTCCTACGAGGAGGCCGGTGCCTTCGGCGACATCCACTTCGTCTGCGTGAACACCCCGCAGAAGCACGGCGAGTACGCGTGCGACATGAGCTACGTCGACGCCGCCTTCGAGTCGCTCGCCCCGCTGCTGACCCGCCCCGCCCTCGTCGTCGGCAAGTCCACGGTGCCGGTCGGCAGCGCGGCCCGGCTGGCCCGCCGGCTGGCCGAGCTCGCCCCGGTGGGCGAGGAGGCGGAGCTGGCCTGGAACCCCGAGTTCCTGCGCGAGGGCTTCGCCGTGCAGGACACGCTCCACCCGGACAGGATCGTGGCCGGTGTCACGAGCGAGCGGGCGGAGAAGCAGCTCCGCGAGGTCTACGCGAAGCCGATCACCGAGGGCTCGCCCTTCGTCGTCACCGACTTCCCGACCGCCGAGCTGGTGAAGACCTCCGCCAACTCCTTCCTCTCCACCAAGATCTCCTTCATCAACGCCATGGCCGAGGTCTGCGAGGCCGCGGACGGCGATGTGGTGAAGCTCGCCGAGGCCATCGGCTACGACGACCGGATCGGGAAGAAGTTCCTCCGCGCCGGGATCGGCTTCGGCGGCGGCTGCCTGCCCAAGGACATCCGCGCCTTCATGGCCCGCGCCGGGGAACTGGGCGCCGACCAGGCGCTGACCTTCCTCCGCGAGGTCGACTCGATCAACATGCGCAGCCGCGCCCGGATGGTCGAGCTGGCCCGCGAGGAGCTGGGCGGCGGCAGCTTCCTGGGCAAGCGGGTGGCGGTGCTCGGGGCGACCTTCAAGCCGGACTCCGACGACGTACGGGACTCCCCCGCGCTGAATGTGGCCGGGCAGATACACCTCCAGGGCGGCCAGGTCACGGTCTACGACCCCAAGGGCATGGACAACGCCCGCCGCCTCTTCCCCACCCTGGGCTACGCACCGACCGCGCTGGAGGCCGCCCGCGGCGCGGACGTGGTGCTGCACCTCACCGAGTGGCGCGAGTTCCGCGACCTGGACCCGGCGACGCTGGGCGAGGCCGTCGCGGAGCGCCGGATCCTGGACGGGCGCAACGCGCTGGACCCGGACGCGTGGCGCGAGGCGGGCTGGACGTACCGGGCCCTGGGCCGCCCCCGGGCCTGAGCCGGCAGCCGGACCGGTGGGCGTGACGGCCGGATGCGGCGCCCGGCCGGGCCGGATACGACGGCGGCCCCGGTCGTCCGGCGCCGTCCTCGCGGGCCGCCGGCAGGCGTGGACGTGCGGCGTTCCCGGCCTCCACCGGGGGGCGCAACCGCGGTTCGCTGCGGACCGGCCGGGAGTGGCCGGCCAGCCGGCATCCGAGGTCGGGGCCTAACCGTCCAGGCGCCCGATGGTGACGGTCGAGGGCGCGCGGCGGTGCTGGGTCGACCGTGCGGTGAACTCCGTGTCGCGCATCATCCGCAAGGTGTTCTGCCAGGTCAGCTTGGCCAGGTCGGCTTCCGTCCAGCCGCGCCTCAGCAGCTCCGCGACCAGATGCGGATAGCCGGAGGCGTCCTCGAGCCCCGCCGGGTGCGCGCTGCCGCCGGTGTCGTACGAGCCGCCGAGGCCGACATGGTCCGCGCCCGCCACGGCCCTGACGTGGTCGAGGTGATCGGCGACGTCCGACACGGTCGCGGTCCCCGCCCCCTCCCCGCACACGTACTCCGACTCGAAGGTGACCATGCAGACGCCGCCGCGTGCGGCCATGCGTTCCAGCACGTCGTCCGGGACGTTGGCGGGGTGGTCGCTCACGGCGAGGGCGGCGGAGTGGGAGAAGACGACCGGGGCCTTGCTGACGGCGATGGCCCGGCGCATGACGGCGGGCGAGCTGCCCGAGAGGTCGATGAGCATCCCGATTCGGTTCATCTCCCGGATGACCTCCTCACCGAAGAGGGTGAGGCCGCCCACGCGGGGCTCGTCGGTCGCCGCGTCCGCCCACGGGGTGTTCCGTCCCTCGGCGAGGGTCATTCGGCGCACGCCCAGCTTGAACAGCGACCGCAGCGCGCCCAGCGAGCTGTCGATGCACTGCCCGCCGCCGGCGGCCAGCAGCGAGGCGATACGGCCGCGCTTGCGGGCCTCGATCATGTCGTCCGAGGTGAGGGCCAGCCGGAATGCGTCGGGGTAGGCCCGGATCAGGGCGTGCACGAACTCGATCTGCTCCAGTGCGACGCTGACCGCACGGTCGCCCACCACCACGTCCGGTACGGCGACCGACCAGAACTGCGCGGCCACATGCCCCGCCCGGAGCCGGGGGATGTCGGTGCTCACCCCGCCCTCGCCGGTGTCGAGGTCGAAGCGGGTGGGGGTCAGTTCGTGGCCGGACCGCAGCCGCAGCTCCCAGGCGAGGCCGTTGAAGCCGTCCGCCACCGGGTGCCGGGCGAGGACCGCCCGGGCCCGCGCCCCCGGATCGGGCGCCTCCGGGTCGGGCTTGGTCTCCACCTCGTCACCGGCCGGGGCGACCGGTGCGACTGAGGGGGCGGGCGCGTCCAGGAGGGCAGGGGCAAGGTCGGCCATGGCGCGGACTCCGTGCTCGGCGGTCGAGGTACGTCGTCACCTTCGCACGGGGGTCCGGTCGTTTCGCGGTGGGAGAGGCGTACGGGTGGTGCCCCGGCGCTCACCTCCCACCGCGACCTGACAGCTTGTCAGGTGTCGAGCTCCTCGATCGTCGCGTTCGAGGGGGTGCGGCGCGGGTCGTCCTGGATCCCGCGCGCCACGTCCTCGGCGGAGCGCAGGACCCGTACGGCGTTGTGCCAGGTTAGCTTGGCGATATCGGCCGAGGACCAGCCGCGGCGGAGCAGCTCGGCGATCAGGTTCGGATAGCCCGAGACATCGTCCAGGCCCGAGGGCGTGAAAGCCGTGCCGTCGTAGTCGCCGCCGATCCCGATGTGGTCGACGCCCGCCACCTCGCGCATGTGATCGAGGTGGTCGGCCACGGTGGCCGCGGTCGCGACCGGCCGGGGGTGGCCCTCCTCGTACGCGCGCTGGACCTTGAGGCCGGCCTCCGTGGTGTCGAGCGGGTGCAGACCGTTGGCCCGCATGTTCGCGTCGGCGCCCTGGGTCCACTCGATGGCGGCGGGGAGGATGAACTTCGGGACGAAGGTGACCATCGCGACGCCGCCGTTGCCCGGCAGGCGTTCCAGCACGTCGTCCGGGATGTTGCGCGGGTGGTCGCAGACGGCGCGGGAGGAGGAGTGCGAGAAGATCACCGGCGCCTCGGTGACCCGCAGCGCGTCGCGCATGGTGGCGGCCGAGACGTGCGAGAGGTCGACGAGCATCCCGGACCGGTTCATCTCGCTGACGACCTCCTCGCCGAAGCGGGTGAGGCCGTGCGCCCGCGGCTCGTCGGTCGCCGAGTCCGCCCACGGGATGTTGTCGTTGTGGGTGAGCGTCATGTACCGCACACCGAGGGCGTGGAGCGCGCGGAGCGTGGCCAGCGAGCAGTTGATGCTGTGGCCGCCCTCGGCGCCCATGAGCGAGGCGATACGGCCTTCGCTGCGGGCGGCTTCCAGGTCGTCGGCGATCAGCGCACGGCGCAGGTCGGCCGGGTAGCGCTCGATCAGTTGCCCGACCACGTCGATCTGTTCGAGGGTGGCGCTGACCGCCGCATCCCCGGACAGGTCGGTGCGGACGTACACCGACCAGAACTGCGCGCCCACGCCGCCCGCCCGCAGCCGCGGGATGTCGGTGTGCAGATGTGTGCTCTGGTCGGTGGCGATGTCGCGCCGGCCGAGGTCGTAGCGGACCTGCTCGCGCAGGGCCCAGGGCAGGTCGTTGTGGCCGTCGACGACGGGGTGGGCGGCCAGGAGTTCGCGGGCGAGATCGCCGTGTTCGGACATCGTCCCCGCCTTCACTGGCCGAAGCCGAAGCCGGTGCCCTCGACCTTGGCACGCAGGCGTTTGCCCTTCTGCGCCGCCTGTTCGCCCAGCTCCTCCTGGAACTTCCGCATGCGGTCCAGCAGTTCGGGGTCGTGGGAGGCGAGCATCCGCACCGCGAGAAGGCCGGCGTTCCGGGCGCCCGCGACGGAGACGGTGGCCACGGGGACCCCGGCCGGCATCTGCACGATGGAGAGCAGGCTGTCCATGCCGTCGAGGTACTTCAGCGGCACGGGGACGCCGATGACCGGCAGCGGGGTCACCGACGCGAGCATGCCGGGCAGATGGGCGGCACCGCCCGCGCCCGCGATGATGGCCTTCAGGCCGCGCTCGGCGGCCTGTTCGCCGTAGGTGAGCATCTCGCGGGGCATGCGGTGCGCCGAGACGACGTCGACCTCGTAGGGCACCTCGAACTCGTCGAGCGCCTTGGCCGCGGCCTCCATCACCGGCCAGTCCGAGTCGGATCCCATCACGATCCCGATGACGGGGGATGCCCCCCTGCGGTCCAACTCAGTCATTCGAGCAGTGTCCCTCGCAGATAGTCGGCGGCGTGCCGGGCGCGTTCGCGCACATCGTCCAGATCGTCGCCGTAGACGTTGACGTGGCCGACCTTACGGCCGGGCTTCACGTCCTTGCCATACATATGGATCTTGAGCTGCGGATCCCGGGCCATGCAGTGCAGGTACGCGGAGTACATGTCGGGGAAGTCGCCGCCGAGGACGTTGGCCATCACGGTCCAGCGCGCGCGGGGGCGCGGGTCGCCGAGCGGCAGGTCGAGCACGGCCCGTACGTGGTTGGCGAACTGCGAGGTGACAGCGCCGTCCTGGGTCCAGTGGCCGGAGTTGTGCGGGCGCATCGCCAGCTCGTTGACGGCGATGCCGCGGGTGCCGTCCGGCTCGACGGTCTCGAACAGCTCGACCGCGAGGTGCCCGACGACGTCCAGTTCCTTGGCGATGGTCAGCGCCAGCTCCTGCGCGCGGAGGGACAGCTCCTCCGGCAGGCCGGGGGCCGGGGCGATCACCGTGTCGCAGACCCCGCCGACCTGGATCGACTCCACGACCGGATAGGCAACGGCCTGGCCGTGCGGGGACCGTACGACATTGGCGGCGAGCTCGCGGACGAAGTCGACCTTCTCCTCGGCGAGGACGGGGACACCGGCCTTGAACGGGTCGCCCGCCTCCTCCGCGCTGTCGACGACCCAGACGCCCTTGCCGTCGTAGCCGCCGCGGACCGTCTTGAGGACGACGGGGAAGCCGTCGCCCTCTTCCGCGAAGCGCGCCACGTCGGCCGGGTCCGTCACGATCCGGTGGCGCGGGCACGGGATGCCGATCGCGTCGAGCCGGGACCGCATGACGCCCTTGTCCTGGGCATGGATCAGGGCCTCGATGCCGGGGCGGATGACGACCCCGTCCGCCTCCAGGGCGCGCAGGTGCTCGGTGGGCACATGCTCGTGATCGAAGGTGATCACATCGCAGCCCTGTGCGAAAGCACGAAGGGTGTCGAGGTCGCGGTGGTCACCGACGACGACGTCGCTGACGACCTGCGCCGCAGAGTCCTGCGGGCTGTCGCTGAGGAGCTTGAACTTCAGGCCGAGGGGGATGCCCGCCTCGTGGGTCATACGGGCGAGCTGGCCGCCTCCGACCATGCCGACTACCGGGAACGTCACTCACCCAGGGTATCCGCACTCCAGGACTGCCCCGGCCGCCTGTTTGGACGATCCTCCAGGCGCGCCCCTGTGAAGAACTCCATATGAGACGTCCGGCTCTTCGCGGGTGTCGGCCACCGGCAGCGGGGGGCCCTGGTTAGCATGAGAGGCCGGACAGAAGCCGGAACAACGCCAACAAACGGAGCCACACGATCACTATGGGTGAACGGCGCACAGGTCGTTCGCGGTTGCAGCAGCTCAAGCAGCTCGCCCGTGAACTCGCCAAGTTCGGGACCGTCGGCGCCGTCGGCTTCCTGGTCAATTTCGTCGTGTTCAATCTGTGCGTGCACGCCTTCGGCCTGGCCGTGGTGCGCTCCGGAGTGATCGCCACCTTCATCGCGATCTGCACCAACTACGTCGGCAACCGCTACTGGACCTACCGCGACACCGACAAGAACCGCCGCAGCCGCGAGCTCACGCTCTTCTTCCTCTTCAGCGGCGTCGGCCTGGTGATCGAGAACGGCATCCTGGCCATCTCGCACTACGGCCTCGGGTTCACCACGACCGTCGCGGACAACATCGCCAAGAACGGGATCGGCCTCGGCATCGCCACGGTCTTCCGATTCTGGTCGTACCGCACCTGGGTCTTCCGCACCATGCCCGGCCGCGACGCCGTCACCACCGCCGAATCGTTCCTGGAGGAGGACGAGCTCAACCGGACGAAGTGACCTCGTCCGGCTGGACCGTCTCACAGCTCAGGAACAGCGCGAAGACCGGCGGATGCTGCTGGAGCAACTCCAGCCGTCCGCCGTCCGCCTCCGCCAGGTCCCGGGCCACCGCCAGGCCGAGCCCGGTGGAGTTCCGCCCGCTGACCGTGCGTTCGAAGACCCGCGAGCCCAGGTCCGGCGGGACACCGGGGCCCTCGTCCGTGACCTCGACCACGACCTGGTTGCCGGTGACGCGGGTGCGGATGGCCACCGGACCGGCGCCGTGCATCAGCGAGTTCTCGATCAGCGTCGCCAGCACCTGGGCGACCGCGCCCGGGGTGCCGACGGCCCGCAGGCCTTTCTTGCCCGAGCGGACGATGATCCGCCCGGCGTTGCGGTAGGCCGGCCGCCACTCCTCGATCTGCTGCTTGACGATCTCGTCGAGGTCGAAGCCGACGGCCGATCCGGTGCGCGGGTCACGGGAGTTGGTCAGCAGCCGCTGGACGACGTCGGTGAGGCGCTCGACCTGCCCCAGTGCGATCGACGCCTCGTCCTTCACGGTCGCCGGGTCGTCGGTGGCGGTGATCTCCTCCAGCCGCATGGTCAGCGCGGTCAGCGGCGTACGGAGCTGGTGGGACGCGTCGGCGGCCAGCCGCCGCTCGGCGGTCAGCATCCGCCCGATGCGCTCGGCGCTGGAGTCGAGGACGTCCGCGACACGGTCCAGCTCCGGGACGCCGTACCGCCGGTGGCGCGGCCGCGGGTCGCCGGAGCCCAGCCGTTCGGCGGTCTCGGCGAGGTCGGTGAGCGGGGCGGTGAGGCGGCGTGCCTGGCGTACGGCGAGCAGGACGGCCGCGATGACGGCGAGCAGGGCGACCGCGAGGATGATCAGCAACGTCCGGCCGATCTCACCGCTGACCGTGCTGGCGGACTCCTGGACGACGACCGTCTCGCCCTCCTCGCCGCGCTCCTTCGCCTCGATGACATCGCCCGGGGGCCGCTTCCCGACCTCGATGGGCTTCTCGCCGGGCATCTCGATGCGGGCGTAGCGGTTGGGGGTGATCTGGTTGTTCAGCACCCGGGCGCTGACCCGCTCGCCGCCCAGGAGGCGGCTGTCGACGATGCTGACCAGCCGTACGGCCTCGGAATCGACGCTCTCCTGGGCGCTGTTCTCGATCGTCCTGGTCTCGACGATCACCAGGGAGATGCCGAAGACGGCGATCACGACGAGCACCACGGCGAGCGTGGAGTTGATCAGTCGGCGGCGCACAGGGCCCCCCGGGCCGGCTCGGAGCGCACTAGCTCTTCTCGAACCGGAAGCCGACGCCGCGCACCGTGGCGATGTAGCGCGGGTTCGCCGCGTCGTCGCCGAGCTTCTTGCGGAGCCAGGAGATGTGCATGTCCAGGGTCTTGGTGGAGGACCACCAGGTGGTGTCCCACACCTCGCGCATCAGCTGGTCGCGCGTGACGACCCGCCCCGCGTCGCGTACGAGGACCCGCAGCAGGTCGAACTCCTTGGCGGTGAGCTGCAACTCCTCCTCGCCCATCCAGGCGCGGTGCGACTCCACGTCGATCCGCACGCCGTGGGTGGCGGGCGGCTGCGCCTGGGTCTCGGCCGCGCCGCGGCGCAGCAGCGCCCGTACGCGGGCGAGGAGCTCGGCCAGGCGGAAGGGCTTGGTGACGTAGTCGTCGGCGCCGGCGTCGAGGCCGACAACGGTGTCCACCTCGTCGGCCCGCGCGGTCAGGACGAGGACCGGGAAACCGTGGCCCTCGTTGCGGAGTCTGCGGCAGACCTCGAGACCGTCCATGCCGGGCAGGCCGAGGTCGAGGACCAGGAGGTCCACACCCCCCTGCAGACCGGCGTCGAGGGCGGTCGGACCGTCTTCGCGCACCTCGACCTCGTAGCCCTCGCGGCGCAGGGCCCGGGCCAGCGGTTCCGAGATGGAGGCGTCATCCTCGGCGAGCAGTACTCGGGTCATGGACCGATGGTAGTCCGCATGCCCGCCGAGCTGGGCCTATCCGGCAAGGCCCCGGGGCAGGAGAGGCGGGAGGGTGGACTACCGTCGAGTGCGCCGCGTGGGTTCCGCGTTCGCCTGTGACATTGATCTCAAGGCCTTCCATATGCGCCCATGACGTGCCGTAAGGTGTCCGCGCGTCCATAAGCACTATCAGGGGACCTTTGGCAGCGCTCGCACGCCGGAGGTCTTCTTCGTCTGTGCGCAGAACCGCCACTTTCCCCCCACACACGGGCGCTTCACCCGGCTGGAGCGTCCCGAACCCACAAGGATCGACCATGGCGTCCAGCCTGACGAAGGGATCAGCGCAGCAGGAGAACCCTGCCGGCGGCAAGACCTTCTTCGGCCACCCGCGCGGACTGGCCACTCTCTTCATGACCGAGATGTGGGAGCGCTTCAGCTTCTACGGGATGCGGGCCCTGCTCGTCGTCTATCTCATCGCCGGCGGCCCCGATGCCAAGCCCGGCAGCCAGGGCGGCGGCCTCGGGATGTCCGAGGCCAACGCGGTGGCCATCTACTCCGTCTACCTGGCGATGGTCTATCTGCTGGCCATGCCCGGCGGTTGGTTCGGCGACCGCGTCTGGGGCCCGAGGAAGACGGTAGCCATCGCGGGCGCCGTCATCATCGCCGGTCACCTCGCGCTCGCACTGCCCGGCCAGGCGTCGTTCTTCGCGGGCCTGGCGCTGGTGGCGCTGGGCTCCGGCCTGCTGAAGGCCAACATCTCCACGATGGTCGGCCACCTCTACGACGGCCCCCAGGACCCGCGCCGTGACGGTGGCTTCACCGTCTTCTACATGGGCATCAACCTCGGTGCCTTCGCCGCCCCGCTGGTCATCGGCACCGTCGGCCAGAAGGTCGGCTGGCACTACGGCTTCGCGCTCGCCGCGGTCGGCATGGGGCTGGGTCTGCTGCAGTTCCTGATCGGCTCGCGCCACCTCAGCGAGAAGAGCAGCATCGTCAACGCCCCGCTCTCGCCCGAGGAGCGCACCTCCACGCTGCGCAAGGGCCTGCTGTGGCTGGGGATCGCCGCCGTCTTCTACGGCGTCGTCTACTTCTCCGGCCGCTTCACCCTCAACTGGGCGCTGGTGCCGATCACTCTGCTCGGCCTGATCATCCCGACCGCGGTCCTGGTCCGCATCAAGCGGGACAAGGAGCTGTCGGCCACCGAGCAGACCAGGATGAGCGGCTACATCTGGTTCTTCGTCGCCGCGGCCGTCTTCTGGATGATCTACGACCAGGGCGGTTCGACGCTGGCCGCGTTCGCCGAGACCAAGACCTCGGACTCGCTGTTCGGGCTCAACTTCCCCTCGTCGTGGTTCCAGTCGCTGAACCCGCTGTTCATCATGGCGCTGGCCCCGGTCTTCGCCTGGTGGTGGCTGGCGCTGGCGCGGCGCGACCGCGAGCCGAGCACCACGAAGAAGTTCGGCGGTGCACTGATGCTGGTCGGTGCCTCGTTCTTCGTCTTCGTCGTGCCGATGCTGATGGCCGAGGACGGCGCCAAGGTCAGCCCGATGTGGCTGGTGTCGATCTACATGATCCAGACGATCGGCGAGCTGTGCCTCTCCCCGGTCGGCCTGTCGGTGACCACGAAGATGGCCCCCGCCAAGTACGCCAGCCAGATGATGGGCGTGTGGTTCCTCGCCGTCACCGCGGGCGACTGCATCACCGGCCTCCTCTCGCTGGGGGGCGTCGACCTCAGCGGCTCCAAGGTGGTCGGGGTCGAGGCGGCCCTGGCGATCATCGCCGGATGCGCGATCCTCCAGTACCGCAAGAAGGTCGAGGCACTGATGGGTGACGTGCACTGACCTCCGTACCGTCCGCATCGCCTCTCCGGGAGGCATGAAGGGCCCCGGCGCCGTCGAGCGCCGGGGCCCTTCGCCGTCAACGAAGCCTCGTCACGGCCCTGTTGACGGCGTTTTACGCGTGAAGCTCTCAGCGGGTGCCGCGCAGCCTGCTCCACGGGGTGAAGGTGAAGACCGCGCCGCCGAGCAGGACGACCGTGCCGGCGACGAGGCCGAGCGCGCGCAGCCCGCCGTTGTCGTTCGCGCCCGTCTCGGCGAGACCGCCGCCCGAGGAGGAGCCGCCCGCCGAACCGCCCGACGCGCCACCCGTGCCGGAGCCGCCCGTGGACGAGCCGCCGGAGGCGCCGCCCGGCTGCTCAGAGGTGTCGAGTTCGAGCGAGACACCCGGGTCCTCGGCGGGTGTGCAGGTGGTGGTCGTGCCCAGCGCCTCGATGGTCAGGACGCCCGGGGTCAGCGTGGCCTTGCCGGTGGCTCCGGGCTTGTACGTGCCCTGGAGATCGGGAATCTCAATGGGGTCACCGGACTTGATGGGCTCCTTGTTGGCCGGCCCCTCGACGTGGACGGTGCCCTTGTCGGCGCCGCCGAGCTTCACCTCCATGGACGGCTTGACCGAGTCCGCGGGAATGTCGGCCGGGCTGTCCATGACGGATTTGCTGAACTTCACCGTCAGATCGAAGTCGCCGCCGTTCTTCTTGGCGTCGATCCGGACGGGGGAGGTCGCCTCCTTGTCGCCGATGGGGGTCTTGCACTTGTACGGGACCTCGACCTCCTTGCCGGTGTAGCTCGTGCCGTCCGGGTCCCCGCCGCCGCCCGTCGTCCCGCCGGACGTGGAGCCACCGGAGTCCGAACCGCCGTCCGTCCCGCCCGTGTCGCCCCCGGTGTCGCCGCCGGTGGAACCACCGGAGTCCGAACCACCCGAGTCGCCACCCGTCGTACCGCCCGAGTCTCCGCCGGTCGAGCCGCCCGAGGTGGTGCCGCCCGTCGTGCCACCGCCGTCGGTCACCTTGATCGTGGCGGCCGCCTTCACCTCCTCCTTCGCGGAGCACTTGGTGTCCGTGGAGATGGGCTTGTTGACGTTGATGTTGTAGAAGCCCGGTGCCAGCGTGACCTCACCGGCCTTCTCCAGCTTCAGCGTGCCCTTCATGGCGGACAGCACCATGGGGCTGTTCTTGGGGATCGGCGGGTTCTCCCGCGGCCCCTCCACGGCCAGTTCACCGGTCTGCGCGCCCGCCACCGTGATTTTCCCGGTCGGCTGGACGGTGTCCTTGGCCAGGTCGAGGATGTCGGGGTTCTTGGACGCCGCCTTCACGGTCGTCCACACGACCTCGACCGTGTCGCCCACCTTCGCCGTCTCCGGGGCCTTGATGTCCACCGTGGTGGTGCCCTGCACCGGTGGCAGGCCGGAGATCGGCGGCGGGAGACACTCCGTGGCGTAACTGACCTCTGCCGCCTGTGCCGGGCTCGCGGCGATCAGGAGCCCCGCACCGCCGAGCATCAGCGCGACACCGGCCGCGCTCACCCTCCGTTGCGTCTTCACGAGCTTCCTTTCGACGAGGAACGGTCTTCTGACGGTGCGGAGACTTGCTCCTCCCGGGAGGGGAGGGTGTCGGGGGTGAACCAGGGCAGAGCGGTGGCGGGTTCGCCCGCTCCCCCGTCACCGGAGGCCGCGTGGCCCGCCCCGGGGTCGGGGCGCGCGGTCCGCCCGGCGTCGCCTCGCCCCGTACGGTCGCGGCTTCCCGTACGGCCGCGGCCTCGCGAACGGCCCCGGCCTCGCGTACGGGTGGGCAGATGCGGGCGGACGCGGTCGACGACCGCCATCCCGATCCGGAAGACCGCGGCGGGGACGACGACGCACAGCAGGAGCCAGAAGAGCGTGACGCCCCAGGGGCGTTCGACGCCCCACGGCTGCTCGGTGAGCACCTTGTTGCCGTACTTCAGGGAGACGAGATAGTCGCCGTGCGCTCCCGCGGCCAGCTCCACGGGCAGTTCGATCCGGGCCTTCTTCCCCGGCTCGACGGAGCCCCGCCACTGCTGCTCCTCCCACTGCGGCGCGAACACCCCGTGCGACGTGCCCATGCGGAACACGGGGTTGCGTGCCGGTGCCGAGCCGAGGTTGCCGACCGTCAGGACGAGCCGGCGCTGCGGCGGCGCCCCGAACCATGTGAGCAGACCGCTCGACCCCTCGAGCCGGGCCGCGAGCACGGCGAGCCGTCCGGTGCCCTCCTCCTCGGGGAGCGGGGCGACCGGGTGCCCGGCGACCTTCAGCGGCGCGTCGACCGAAGCGGCCTCGCCGGTGACGGTGGCGACGTGCACGACGCAGGGGCAGGGCTTGGGCGGTTCGGCGACCGGCAGGTTGCGGGTGAAGGTGCCGTCGCGCCGGGTGGTGACGGCACGTCCGTCGGCGTTGGCGCAGGCGTTGGTGCCGCCGATCATGTTCTGGCCGCAGACGAGGAGGGTCAGCAGGGTGCGGGGGCGCCAGCCCTTGCCCGTGACGGTGATCGTTCCGCCAACGCCCGCCTCCGCCTTGGACAGCCGGACGCTCGGTCGGCCGTCGGGCTCGGCAGCGGCGGCGCTCGTGGCGGGGAGGAGGACGAACGCCCCCAGCAGGGACAGCATCGACAGGACGGACGCCACGCGCCGTACGGCCGGCAGCGTCGTCGACACCGTTCCGCACCCGGTTGCGCCCGGCCCGCTGCCCCGCCTCATCGCGTCGCCCCCGATCCCGCGTCGGCCAACTCCCGTGCGCCGCGCAACTCGTGCTGCCCTTGGTGCTCCCCTGTGCGGTCCATGCCGTCGGGGACGGAACCGGTCCGCTTGCGGTGCCGCCGTACGTACCAGCCGCCCGCCCCCGTCGCGAGCAGACCGAGCACCAGCAGCGCGGACGCCGTCCAGGGGAACGGGGTGTACGAGGCGCTGGCCGTGGCGTGGGCGCCGCCCGCCGCGGTGGCGGTGAGCGTGACGTCCGCCGCGTCGAGCCGGGGCGCCCCGGGCCACTTCTCCGCCAGCCGGACCCGCGCGCCCGGCAGCAGTTCCACGGGGAGGTCGCGGGCGGCGCGGCGCAGCGTCCCGCCGCCGAACAGGCCGTCGGCGCGGACCGCGAGGCGCGGTTCGAGCGCGGTGTTGCCCCGGTTGACGAGTGCGTAGCGGATCTCGGCGCCGTCGCCGGTGCGCGCGACGGACACGTCCTCGACCGACAGGGCCGCCAACGTCGGCCCGGTGACCCGCAGATGGAGCCGTACGCCCGACTCCCGTCCACCGCCGGTCACCACGATCGCGGCGGGATGGTCACCCGGTACGGCATCGGGCGGGACGGTCACGCTGAACGGGATGTCGGCCCGGGTGCGGGGCGGCACCGTCACCCGCGAGGACGCCAGGGTGACCCATGCGCCGGAGGCGGTGCTCCGGCCCGGCCCTCGTACGGCGAAGGACCCCGCGTCCGCGGTGTAGCCGTCGGCGCCGCGCAGCCGGACGGTCCGCGCCTGCGTACCGGAGTTGGTGACGGTGACCGTGTCCTCCAGCACGGTGCCCGGCCGCCCCTCCAGGTAGAAGTACGGTCGCCCGCCCGCACTCGGTCTGCTGCCGCCCCCGGACGCGGGCGCGGCGGACCAGTCACCGGCGACGACCGGCGCGGAGGCAGGATCGACCGGTGCGGCGGAGAGGGGAGCCGGTGCGGAGAGGGGCGCATGTGCGGACACGGAAGCCGTTACGGAGACGGAAGCCGGTGCCGCATACGCCGGGACGGCGGCGCAGAGTGCCGCCACTGCCGCCGGCACCGGCACGAGCGCCCTCGCTGCCCTCCGTGCCCTGCGGGTCCGGGACTCCATCGGCGGCTCCTCGGCTGCTCGCTCGCGGATCAATGCTGCGGGTGGGGCGGGGGGTTCGCCGGACTCCGCCCCGGCCGGACCGGGTACGGCGGTCCGGCCCGTACCGTTGGGCGGCCCGGCCATCGGCGGTGCGCGGGCCCCAACCGCGCACCGCGTCCACGGTCCGCCGGGCCACGGACCGCCGGACCGTCGGACCGGAGAGCGCCGGGCCACTGACCCGCCGGACCAGAGAGCGCCGGGCCACGGACCGCCGGGCCACGGACCGCCGAGCCGCGGACGGCTATGCCGCCGGCCGCCCGCCGCGCCGCGTCAGCCAGAGCACTCCGGCCACTCCGGCGAGGAGAACGGTTCCGCCGAGCGTGCCGAGCGCGACCGCCGAATCGGCCGGGCCGGTCTGCGGCAGTTCCTCGCCGCCCGCCTCCTCCCCGCCCGAGGGGGCGGACGATCCGCCGCCCGCGCCCTTCACATCGAGCGTCAGCGACGGCTTGGGGTTGTTCGCCGGGGTGCAGGTCGTGGTGGTGCCCAGCGCCTTGATCGTCAGCGTCGAGGCCGTGAAGGTGGCCTCGCCGCTCCCCTTGGGGGTGTAGGTACCCGACAAGTCGCTGATCTTGATGGGGGTGTTGGCGGGGATGGCCTCGCTGTTCGGCGGGCCCGTTACGCGGAGGGTGCCCTTCTCGGCACCGCCCAGCTTGATCAGCGCACTGGGGTTCATGGCCCCCTTGCCCAATTCCACGGGGCTGGAGGAGACACCCTTCTCGAAGGTCATGGTGAGTCTGTAGGAGCTGCCGCTCTTGACGCTCTTGATGTCGATGGGCGAGACCGCGCCCTTGTCACCGATCGGCGTCTTGCACCGGTAGTCGACGTCCACCACATCGGCGTGGGCCGTCGGGGCGGCCAGCAGCACCGCGGCCCCGGTCGCAACGGCCGTTGCCACCGCGAGCACTCCCCCGCGAGCGGCCGTCCGGCTCTTCGTACGGGACACCTCGATCCCCTCTCGTCGGTTGTCGCCGCGCGCGATTTACTGACGACACATCAGATTCGCGCGCCGACAGTACGCCGGGGACCTTGGAGAGGGAAGACAAAGAACACGCCGGATCGGCGTGTTCGGAAGAGAAACGGACTGCGGGCGGGGCGGTCGCCTAGGCGGGAGCGGCGAGCTCCGCCCATACGGTCTTGCCGACTCCGTCGGCGTTCCGCACGACCCCCCAGTCCAGGCAGAGCCGCTGGACGATGAACATGCCGTGGCCGCCGGGCCGGCTCGCGCGGTGCGGAGTGCGGGGGGCGGGCGAGCCGGAGCCGAGGTCCACGACCTCCAGGCGCAGCACCTTGCCGGTGCAGCCGACGCGCAGTTCCTCGGGGCCGTCGGCGTGCAGACACGCATTGGTGACGAGTTCGGAGACGACGAGCAGTACGTCCTCGGCGGCGGCACGCTGGTCACCGGTGGCCGCGGGCAGCCAGCCCCAGTCGTAGAGGGCCTGGCGGGTGAAGTCCCGGGCGCTGGGGACGATCCCGCTGGCGTCATTGAGGTCGAGTCTGCGCACCTGGCCGGACGAGGGCACAGCAGGGGAAGCACCGCCCGCCTCCGGGCCGCGATCACCCGGCGAGTACGGCCGCGTGGTGCTCATCAGCGCTTCACCTCACCGATTCGCCGATACACAGGTAACGGTTGCCTGACAGATTCATCAGATTCAGCAGTCTCCTGCCCGACCAATCGACGGGAACACCCACTTCTTCGATACGGAACGTGTGACGCATATAACGCGCGCATCACGCCACGGAGCGGGCGGGCAGAGAAAAGGGTTCAGTCGGCCGGCGAGTCGGCAAGCGCCTCGTCGAGCGTGTCGTGGACGGTGAAGACTGCCTCCGCGCCCGTGATCTCAAACACGCGTGCAACGACCGGGAGCATGCCCACCAGATGGACACCGCCACCCGCCGCCTCGGCCTTGAGCCGCGCACCGAGCAGCACATTGAGCCCGGTGGAGTCGCAGAACTCGAGCCGTGAGCAGTCCACCACGAGGCGGGATCGTCCCTGGTCGACGCATCCTTCCAGAGGCTCCCGCAGCACCTCGGCGGTGTGGTGATCGAGCTCACCCGCCGGCGTCACGACAGCACTGGACCCGTGGTGCCGAACCTCGACCTGGAGCCGGCCCCTGCTGGTACTGCCGACCATCCCGCGGTCCATGCGCACCCCTTCTGGTTGCTTGCGACGGCGCACCCCGAACCCTACGCCTTCGATACGCGGTCCGGTAGACGAACATCCCCTCGAAAAGGACATAGCGCACCATCCCGACCTTGCTTTCCCCTGGCCGGACCGGGTAGGGCTAGTAGCGACACGTTCGACCACTGCCGGCTTCGGAGGCGCCGCACACCGCAGAACGAGAAACCGGCACCGGCAGCCATATGCCGAGAATGATGGAGGAGACCATGTCACCCCGGCTCGACGAGCCGCGCACCGCTGACGATCGCCATGTGCGGCGGTCCGCGACGTCGACAACCTCCCCCACCGTCCGGCGGGAGGAAACCCAGATCGGGCAAAGTAATTCCGAAATCCCCGCGGCGCGTGACGCCGACGAGGACCAGGACTTCGACGCCCCCCAGGGTCGCGAGGACGAGCTCTTCGCGGACCTCCCCGAAATCCCTCCGTACGACGAGGTGGCCCCGCTCGACGCCCGGGCCATGTCCAAGACCCTCTTCGCGCGCCTGGAGTCGCTCGAGGAAGGCACCCACGAGTACGCGTACGTACGGAACACGCTGGTCGAGCTCAACCTCGCGCTGGTGAAGTTCGCCGCCTCCCGTTTCCGCTCCCGCAGCGAGCCGATGGAGGACATCGTCCAGGTCGGCACCATCGGTCTGATCAAGGCCATCGACCGTTTCGAACTGAGCCGCGGAGTGGAGTTCCCCACCTTCGCGATGCCGACGATCATCGGTGAGATCAAGCGGTTCTTCCGCGACACGAGCTGGTCGGTACGGGTCCCGCGACGGCTTCAGGAGCTGCGCCTGGACCTGGCCAAGGCCGGCGACGAGCTGTCGCAGAAGCTCGACCGCGCCCCCTCGGTGGCCGAACTCGCCGAGCGCCTGGGCCTCACCCGGCAGGAGGTCGTCGAGGGCATGTCCGCGAGCAACGCGTACACCGCGAGCTCGCTGGACGCCCAGCCCGAGGAGGACGACGCCGAGGGCGCGCTCGCCGACCGCATCGGCTACGAGGACCACGGCCTCGAAGGCATCGAGTACGTGGAGTCCCTGAAGCCGCTGATCGCCGAGTTGCAGCCGCGCGACCGCACGATCCTCTCCCTGCGCTTCGTGGCCAACATGACGCAGGCGGAGATCGGCGAGGAGCTCGGCATCTCGCAGATGCATGTGTCCCGGCTGCTGACGCGGACACTGACCAGACTCCGCAAGGGTCTGATGATCGAGGAGTGACACGCCCCAGCCGGGAGCGCCCGCCGCGCTCCCGGCGCCCGGCGACGCGCATGACGCCTCGTACGCCCCCGAGACCGGTTCAGCCGGTCTCGGGGGCGTTCACGCGGGGCACGAAGCAGTAGGCGCCCGCCACCGCCAGGACGCAGCCGGCCACGGCCAGCAGCACCACGGGCGCTCGTACGGCCTCGTGGAGCAGCCAGGCGCCGAGCAGGCCGCCCGCGACCATGGCCCCCACCGTCGCCGCTCTGCGGGCGGTGGGGGCGAGGCCTGAGGGGATCCTCGTGTCGAGCCCGAGGGGCGAGCCGCCGAGGAGTGCGGTCATCGACCGGGTGAGCACGGTCGTCGACATGTCGGGTACCGGCGCCCGCAGCATCGTCACGTTCCGCATCCCCATCGCCACGGCCACGAGGGCGATCACCGCGTAGTGCCGGGCGGTGTCGGACGTGCCGAGGGGCTCCAGCTCCCACGCCGCGAGCCCCGCCACCGCGAGCAGTACGGCCTCGGCGACGAGGGACAGCACGTACCAGCGCCGCCCGCGGACGTCCATGCGCGACTCCAGGCGGGCGGCGACCACCGCGCCCGCGGCGAAGCCGCAGAGAGAGGCGACGGGCGGCCCGACGGTCATGCCGGGCGTCCCGCCGAGCGCGAAGGCGAGGAAGAGCGTGTTGCCGGTCTGGACGGCCGTGAAGGCCGGGCCGAGGGCGATGAAGCTGACAGCCTCGACCATGCCCGTGGTCAGCGTGAGCGCCATCATGGCCACGCTCCGGGCGGGCTCGCGCTTGACGTGCACGGGCGCGGCCCCGCTCAGACCAGGTCGGTGACGAGCTCGCCCCGGCGCCAGACTGCCGCCGCGAGGGGCACGCCGGGGCGGTAGGCGAGGTGGACGTGCGACGGGGCGTCCAGCAGCACCAGGTCGGCGCGGGCGCCGGGGGCGATGCGGCCCACGTCGGTACGGCGCAGTGCCGCGGCGCCGCCCGCGGTCGCCGACCACAGCGCCTCGTCCGGCGTCATCCCCATCTCCCGTACGGCGACGGCGATGCAGAAGGCCATGGAGGTGGTGAAGGACGAGCCGGGGTTGCAGTCGGGGGACAGCGCGACGGTGGCGCCGGCGGCCAGCAGGCGGCGTGCGTCCGGATAGTCGGCGCGGGTGGAGAACTCGGCGCCGGGCAGCAGGGTCGCGACGGTCTCGCTGTGCGCGAGGGCGTCGACGTCGGCATCGGTGAGGTGCGTGCAGTGGTCGGCGGAGGCCGCGCCGAGTTCGACGGCGAGCTGGACGCCCGGCCCGTAGGACAGCTGGTTGGCGTGCACGCGCGGGGTCAGGCCGCGGGCGGCACCGGCGGTGAGGACGGCGCGGGCCTGGTCGCCGTCGAACGCGCCCTTCTCGCAGAAGACGTCGATCCAGCGGGCGTACGGGGCGCAGGCGTCGAGCATCGGGCCGGTGACGAGGTCGACGTAGGCGGCGGGGTCGTCGGCGAACTCGGGGGCCACGATGTGCGCGCCGAGATAGGTGACTTCGTCGGTGTGGGCGGCGGCGATGCCCAGGGTGCGGGCCTCGTCCTCGACGGTGAGTCCGTAGCCGGACTTGATCTCCATGGTGGTGGTGCCCTGGCGCAGCGCCTCGTGGACGTAGCGGCCGGCGTTGGCGTGCAGGACGTTGTTCGAGGCGGCACGGGTGGCGGCGACGGTGGTGCGGATACCGCCCGCGGTGTACGCGCGGCCCGACATACGGGCGTTGAACTCCTCGGTGCGGTCGCCCGCGAAGACCACGTGGGAGTGGGAGTCGACGAAGCCGGGGATCACGGCCCGGCCCTCGGCGTCGATCCGGTTGTCGGTGGCGGGTGCTTGGCTGGTCTCACCGACCCAGGCCACGCGGTCGCCCTCGATGACGACGGCGGCGTCCTGGATCAGGCCGAGGGGGCTCGTACCGGGGCCGGCGCCCACGGTGGAGGCGAGGGAGGGGTCGTTGGTGACCAGACTGGCGATGTGGGTGATGGCGGTGGCGGTGGCCATGGGCGCGCTCTTCTCCAACCGTTGGGTGTGCGTCGGGACCGCGGCGGTCGTGGGAGCCGCGGCGGTCGTGGGAGCCGCGGCGGTCGTGGGAGCCGCGGCGCGCGCCGGATCGGCGGCGCGCACCGGGTCCGCGGCGGTCGTGAGGTCCGCGGTCTTGAGGTCCGCGGCGGTCGCGTCCGCGCGGGTCGTGGCGTCGGGACGGGTCGTGGCGTCGGGACGGTGCGCCGGGCCCGTCAGCCCCTCAAGGCCGCGATCGCCTCGGCCAGCGAGGCCGGGACGTGCGGGACGAGTTGGTGGACTCCCTCGCGGACGATGTGGCGCCCTCCGACCACGGTGTGCCGGACATCCGCGTTGGTCGCCGCGAATATGGCCGTCTCGGTGGCCAGTCGGGGCAGCGTTCCCACGGTGCGCACGGAGTCCAGCCCGATCGTGGTGAAGTCGGCCATGGCGCCGGCCTCGATGCGGCCCGCCTCGTGCCAGCCGAGGGCGGCGTGGCCGTCGGCGGTGGCCGCGCGCATGAGCTGAGAGGCCGTCCAGTGTCCGCGGGTGCGCGTACGGAGCCGCTCGTCGAGCTCCATCGCGCGGGCCTCCTCGAGCAGATCGATGACGGCGTGGCTGTCACTGCCGAGGCTGAGGGTGCTCCCCCTGTCCTGGAGCTCCTTGGCCGGGCCGATGCCGTCGGCGAGGTCCCGTTCCGTCGTGGGGCACATGCAGACGCCGGTGGACGAGCCGCCGAGGAGGGCGATGTCCCCCGCGATGAGGTGGGTGGCGTGGACGGCGGTGGTGCGCGGGCCGAGCACCCCGTGGTCGGCGAGCAGCCGGGTGGGCGTACAGCCATGGGTCCGGCGGCAGGCCTCGTTCTCGGCGGTCTGCTCGGACAGATGGATGTGGAGGGGGGTCTCGTTGTCCTCGGCCCAGGCGGCGACGGTGCCCAGCTGGGCGGCGGGGACGGCGCGTACGGAGTGGATGGCGGCGCCGAGCCGCGCGTGCTCGCCCAGCACGTCACGGGGGAAGGCCGAAACGCGCTCCGCCCATGCCTCGGCGGTGCCGTCGCTGAACCGCAGCTGGTGGTGGTCCGGCGGTGCCCCGCTGCGGCCCGTTCCGAAGCCGGAGGCCAGATAGCAGGTGTCGAGGAGGGTGATGCGGATGCCGGCGTCGGCCGCGGCCGCGACGAGGGCCTCGCCCATGGCGTTGGGGTTGGCGTACCGCTCCCCCTCGGGGGCGTGGTGCAGATAGTGGAACTCGCCCACGGCGGTGATCCCGGCCAGGGCCATCTCCGCGTAGACGCCCTTCGCCAGGTCGAAGTACGTCTCGGGGGTGAGCTTGGCGGCGAATTGATACATGATCTCGCGCCAGGTCCAGAAGGTGCCGGAGCCGACCTGGACCGTGCCGCGCAGGGCGCGGTGGAAAGCGTGCGAGTGCGCGTTGGCCAGGCCGGGGATGGTCAGCCCGGGCAGGGCGACCGAGCCGGGCGGGGCGGTGGGCGTGTCCGGGCGCACCGCGGCGATCCGCCCGTCGGCTCCCGTCTCGATCACGACCTGCTGTTCGACCGTGCCGTTCAGCCATGCGTGTTCGGCCCAGTAGGTCTGCGGTGTCAGCGACACGCGAGCCCCTCCAGTACGTCGGCGAGTGCGGTGACACCGGCGACGCAGTCGTCCTCGGAGGCTGTCTCGGCAGGCGAGTGCGAGACGCCGGTGGGATTCCGTACGAACAGCATGGCGGTGGGCACCGAGGCCGACAAAATACCGGCATCGTGGCCCGCTCCGGTGGGCAGGACGGGGACGGGCGCGCCGCCCGTCGCCAGCAGGGCTGCGAGTTTGTCCCGCAGCCCGTGCTCGAATTCCACCACGGGGGTGAAGGACTCGCGGGTGACGCTCACCTCGACACCGTCGCGCGCGCCCCGTTCTCCCGCGGCGCGCTCGATCTCGCCGACGACGGTGGCGAGGGTGTGCTCGTCGGCGGCGCGGGAGTCGAGCCAGCCGCGGACGAGGGAGGCGATGGCGTTGACGCCGTTCGGCTCGACGCCGACCTTGCCGAAGGTGGCCAGCGCGCCGGCGCGCGCCGCCTTCTCCCGGGCCACGAGCACGGTGGCCGCGTAGGTGAGCATCGGGTCGCGGCGGTCCTCGATACGGGTGGTCCCGGCGTGGTTGGCCTCGCCGCGGAAGTCGAAGCGCCAGCGCCCGTGCGGCCAGATCGCGGAGGCGACTCCGACGGCATGGCCCGTACGGTCCAGGGCGCGGCCCTGCTCGACATGGAGTTCCACGAACGCGCCGATGCGGGCGAGGCGTTCGGGGTCGGGGCCGATCGCCTCCGGGTCGTACCCGGCGCGTTCCATCGCCTGCGCGAGGGTCACGCCATCGGCGTCGCGCAGGGCGTGCGCCTGCTCGGCGGTGAGCTGCCCGGCGGTCAGGCGCGAGCCGACGCAGGCAAGGCCGAAGCGCGCTCCTTCCTCGTCACCGAAGTTGACGATCGCGAGCGGGCGGTCGGGCGCGGACCCGCGCGCCCGCAGTTCGTCGAGGGCGGCGAAGGAGGAGACGACGCCGAGCGGCCCGTCGAACGCGCCGCCGTCCGGTACGGAGTCGAGGTGCGAGCCGGTGACGACGGCGTTCCCGGCGTCCGGGTCGCCGTGCCAGGCCCACTGGTTGCCGTTGCGGTCCAGTTCGTGGACCAGGCCTCGGGATTCGGCCTGCGCGCGGAACCAGGCGCGGCAGTCGGCGTCGGCGGGGGTCCAGGCGTAGCGGCGGTAGCCGCCGGTGGCCGTGTGGCGGCCGATGGGCAGCAGGTCGGCCCACATCGCGTGGAACGAGGGGGGTGCGGGCGTCCGGGGGAACGAGGCGGGTGCGGGCCGCCGTTCGGCCGCGGCCGCCGGCGTACCCGTCCGGTCCGCCGTGCCCTCCCGGTCCACCCTGCCGCCACCGTCCGCCGTGCCCGCCCGGTCCGCGGTGCCCGCCCGGTCCGCCGTGTCCCTGCCGTCCGCCGTGCCCGCCGCGTGCGGGCCGGCGGGGCGCTCGTCAGCCGTCCCGGTCATTCGCCCTCCCGCATCGGGATGCGGACCCCACGGTCGCGCGCGACGGCGTCGGCCGGCTCGTAGCCCGCGTCGACGTGGCGGATCACGCCCATGCCCGGGTCGTTGGTCAGCACCCGGCGGATCTTCTCGCCGCCCAGCCGCGTGCCGTCGGCGACCGTCACCTGGCCCGCGTGGATCGAGCGCCCCATCCCCACGCCACCGCCGTGGTGGAGGGAGACCCAGGACGCGCCGGAGGCGACGTTGACCATCGCGTTGAGCAGCGGCCAGTCGGCGATCGCGTCCGAGCCGTCGAGCATGGCCTCGGTCTCGCGGTACGGGGAGGCGACCGAGCCGCAGTCCAGGTGGTCGCGGCCGATGGCCAGCGGAGCGGTCAGCTCGCCCGAGGCCACCATGTCGTTGAAGCGCTCGCCGGCGCGGTCCCGCTCCCCGTAGCCGAGCCAGCAGATACGGGCGGGAAGGCCCTGGAAGTGGACCCGTTCGCGGGCCATCCGGATCCAGCGGGCCAGCGACTCGTTCTCCGGGAAGAGATCGAGGATCGCCTTGTCGGTCGCCGCGATGTCCTTGGGGTCGCCGGAGAGGGCGGCCCAGCGGAAGGGGCCCTTGCCCTCGCAGAACAGCGGGCGGATGTAGGCGGGGACGAAGCCGGGGAAGGCGAACGCCCGCTCGAATCCGGCGAGTTGGGCCTCGCCGCGGATCGAGTTGCCGTAGTCGAAGACCTCGGCCCCGGCGTCCATGAAGCCGACCATCGCCTCGACGTGCTGCGCCATGGACTCACGTGCGCGCTGGGTGAAGTCGGCGGGCTTCTCGGCCGCGTAGGAGGCCATGTCGTCGAAGTCCACGCCGACCGGGAGGTACGCGAGCGGGTCGTGGGCGGAGGTCTGGTCGGTGACGATGTCGATGGGGGCGTTCATCGCGAGCAGTTGCGGAACCAGTTCGGCCGCGTTGCCGATGACCCCGATGGACAGCGGCTTGCGCTGGTCGCGCGCCTCGACGGCCAGCCGCAGAGCGTGGTCGAGCGAGTCGGCCTTCACGTCCAGGAAGCGGTGCTCGATACGGCGGTCGATGGCGCGGGGGTCGCAGTCGATGCAGAGGGCGACGCCGTCGTTCATGGTGACGGCGAGCGGCTGGGCGCCACCCATGCCGCCGAGGCCGGCGGTGAGGGTGATGGTCCCGGCGAGCGTGCCGCCGAACCGCTTCTCGGCGACGGCGGCGAAGGTCTCGTAGGTGCCCTGGAGGATGCCCTGGGTGCCGATGTAGATCCAAGAACCGGCGGTCATCTGGCCGTACATGGTCAGGCCGAGGGCCTCCAGCCGCCGGAACTCCTCCCAGTTCGCCCAGTCGCCGACGAGGTTGGAGTTGGCGATCAGGACGCGGGGCGCCCACTCGTGGGTCTGCATGACGCCGACCGGGCGGCCGGACTGGACGAGCATCGTCTCGTCCTGCTTGAGCGTCCGCAGGGTGCGGACCATGGCGTCGAACGAGCGCCAGTCGCGGGCCGCCTTGCCCGTGCCGCCGTAGACGACGAGCTGGTCCGGGTGCTCGGCGACCTCGGGGTCGAGGTTGTTCTGGAGCATCCGCAGCGCGGCCTCCTGCTGCCATCCCAGAGTGCTCAGTTCCGTTCCACGCGGTGCTCGCACGGGTCGCGGTCCTGACATGAGCCCAGCCTCCCAGCCATCGATTGGATTGAGCTATTCACATACTCCCGAGATGAATAGACGTAGTCAACAGGGCCTTCCGCCGGGACCGTGCCCGTCACGGGCCGCCCCTCCCGCCGGGACCGTGCCCCGCCACAGCGGGGCCGACCCCTTCCGCACCGCCCCGTGACCCATCCGGCCGGTGGCTACAGCGTGAACCCGGCCGGGAACGGGTCGCGCGGGTCCAGCAGGTACTGGCCCATGCCCGTGATCCACGCCCGCCCCGTGACCGTGGGCACGACCCCGTCCCGCTCCCCCACCCGCGCGGTCCCGGCCAGGCGCCCGGTGAACCGCGTTCCGATGAGGGACTCGTTGACGAAGTCCCGGCCGACCGGCAGCTCCCCGCGGGCATGGAGCTGTGCCATACGGGCGCTGGTGCCCGTGCCGCAAGGGGAACGGTCGAACCAGCCGGGGTGGATGACCATCGCGTTGCGCGCATCCGAGGCGGGCCCGCCGTCCGGCGCGGGCGCGCCGGGGGCCGTGAACTGCACATGGCGGCAGCCGGTGATCCCCGGGTCCTCCGGGTGGACCGGCGGCCGCGAGCGATTGATCGCCTCCATCACCGCCAGGCCGGCGGCCATGATCCGCTCCTTGTGGGCACGCGAGAACGGGATGCCGAGCCGGTCCAGCGGCGTGATCGCGTAGAAGTTGCCGCCGTACGCCATGTCGTAGCGGACCTCCCCGAGACCGGGCACCTCCACCACGGCGTCGAGTTCATGGGCGTACGACGGCACGTTCCGCAGCGTCACCTCCTCGGCGCGGCCCTCGCGCACGGCGACGCGGGCCTCGACCAGGCCCGCCGGGGTGTCCAGCCGCACCGTCGTGACCGGCTCGGTCACCTCGACCATGCCGGTCTCGACGAGGACCGTGGCCACGCCGATCGTGCCGTGCCCGCACATCGGCAGAGCGCCGGAGACCTCGATGAACAGCACGCCCCAGTCGGCGTCCGGCCGGGTCGGCGGCTGGAGGATCGCGCCGCTCATCGCGGCGTGCCCGCGGGGCTCGTTCACCAGCAGACGGCGGATGTGGTCGAGGTGTTCGACGAAGTGGAGGCGCCGGTCGGCCATGGTCGCGCCGGGCACCGGGCCGATCCCGCCGGTGACGACGCGGGTGGGCATGCCCTCGGTGTGGGAGTCGACGGCATGGAAGCAGCGGGCGGCTCTCACCGGACGGGCCCGTGCGGGGCGGGCGGCTCGGCAGCGGCCAGCGCCTGCGTGGCGCGCTTCATGTCGGCGTCCAGCTCCGCCAGTTGACCGGGCGAGAGCGGACCGCGCGGCGGGCGGCAGGGGCCGCCGTACCGGCCCACCTGGTCCATGCCGCGCTTGATCGCCTGCACGAACTCGGTGCGGGAGTCCCACCGGAAGGCGGCGACCAGCGGCTCGTACAGCTCCCGTGCCTCGTCCAGCCGTCCCGCGCGGGCGAGGGCGAAGAGGCGGGCGGACTCGGCGGGGAAGACGTTCGGGAACCCGGCGAACCAGCCCGTGGCGCCCATGAGCAGAGCCTCCAGGACCAGGTCGTCCGCCCCCGCGACGACCGCGAGGCCCGGCGCCTGCTCGCGGATGTGGAGCACCCGCCGTACGTCACCGGAGAACTCCTTGACGGCGACGACGTTGTCGATGGCCGCGAGCTCGCGGACGGTCTCCGGGGTCAGGTCGACCTTGGTGTCCAGCGGATTGTTGTACGCCATGACCGGCAGGCCCACCTTCGCGACCTCCTCGAAGTGGTGCACGATCTCGGCGGTGTTGGCCCGGTAGAGGGTCGGCGGCAGGCAGAGCACGCCGTCGGCGCCGTCCTCGGCGGCGATCTCGGCGTGCCGCCGCGCCTGGTGCGCTCCGGCGCCGTGCACACCGACCACGACGAGCGCGTCACGTCCGACCGCGTCCACGGCCGTACGGGCGACGGCGCGGCGCTCGGCGTCGGTGAGCGAGGAGTACTCGCCGAGCGAGCCGTTGGGGCCCACGCCGTCGCAGCCGTTGTCGATCAGCCAGCGGCAGTGGTCGGCGTAGGCGTCGAGGTCGGGGCGGAGGCCGGCGGGCGCGGCGGGGTCCTCGGCGTAGGGGAGGGCGGTGGCGACGATGACGCCGGTGAGGCGGCCGGCGTGGGGCTTGGGGCCGGGCCGGTTCCGGTCGACGGGCCGGTTCCGGGCGTCGGGCCGGTTCCGGGCGTCGGGCCGGTTCTGGGGCTGGGGCATGCTTTCCTCCGAGTGGTCCGGGGATCTGCGGAAGTGGTCACGGTTCTCGGGGTCAGGGGGTCAGGGGGTCACCGGGCTCGGGTCCCTGGGCTCATGGGTTCCTCGGCTGCGGGCCCGGCTCGCAGGACCCTTGAGGCTTGCCGGTCCTCACGCTCACTGCCCTCCGGGGTACGGGTCCTGCGGCTGTTCCCGGCTTCCCAGGTCGCCCAGGCGCACGGGCTGGGCGAGCGGGCGGCGGTGGGACTCGGGGACGCCGGCCAGTTCGGCCGCGGTGCGGCCGCAGACGCGCCCCTGGCAGGCGCCCAGCCCCGCGCGGCTGGTGAGTTTGAGCGCGCGCATCCCGTCCGCCCCGCGGTCCTCGACCGCCGCCCGCAGGTCCGCGTACGTGACCTCCTCACAGCGGCACACGAGCGTGGCGTCGGTCAGCCAGCTCCGCCAGCCCGGGCGGACCGGGTGGGCCGCGGCGAGCGCCGCAGCGAAGCGGCGTCCCGACCGTACGCGGGCCGCGGCGCGGCGCCCGGGCCGTACGGGGCCGGCGGCGGGCGCTGCCCCGGCGAGGCCGTGAGCCGCGGCCGCGCCCGCCACCTCCCCCTCCGCGACTGCGAGTTCGGCTCCGCCGATGCCGGTGATCTCGCCTGCCGCATACACCCCCGGGACGGAGGTGGCCTGGGCTTCGTCGACCGCCACGAACCGCTCGTCCCGCAGGGCGCATCCGGCGGCCACGGCCAGTTCGAGCTGGGGCGTGAAGCCGTAGCCGACGCACACGGTGTCCGCGGCGACGCGGCGGCGGCTGCGGACGGTCCAGTCCCGCCTCAGGCGGGCGAGGGTCACCGACTCGACGCGGTCGCTGCCGTGGGCGGCGACTACGGCGGTACGGGTGCGGTACGGGACCCGGTGACGGGCCAGCGTGGCTGCGTGGGCGGCCAGTTCGGGGAGCTTGGAGCGGCCGTCGCGGAGCGCGGTGAGAGGGCTGCGCAGCCAGCCGGTGGGCGATCCCGCCTCGTAGACCCCGGCGATGTCCGCGCCGACGGACAGCAGGGCCGAGGCCACCGGCAGCAGGAACGGGCCCGTGCCCGAGAGGACGGTCCGGCCGCCGGGTGCGATCCCCTGCCCCTTGACGAGGGCCTGCGCCGCGCCCGCCGTGATCACTCCGGGCAACTCCCAGCCGGGGAAGGGGAAAGCACGGTCGTACGCGCCGGTGCACAGGATCAGCGCGGACGCCCGGAGCGTCCGTACGGGGCGGGCCGCATCGGCGGGGCCCTGCTGGGTGTGGACGAGGATGCCGTCCGGGCCGTCCGGTTCGAGTGCCCAGACGGAGGTGCGGGGCCGGTGGTCGATCCGGGGGTGCGCGTCCAGGGCCGCTTCGCCAGGGGCTGGGGAGTGCCGGCCGACGAGCGACCGGCGGTCGTACTGGCCGCCGGCGCGCGGGGCGTTGTCGAGCAGAACGACGGAGGCTCCGGCATCCGCCGCGGCGAGAGCGGCCGCCGTGCCCGCGGGCCCGGCGCCGACGACGACGATCACAGGTCCTCCTCGTCGGCCGGCGTGGTGCCGGTGCGGATGGTGTCGCCCGGTGCGGCCTCGCGCAGGCAGGCGCGCACGTCCGGAAGGCCGTTGACGGTCACGAGGCAGTCGTGGCAGACGCCGATGCCGCAGAACACGCCGCGCGGCCGGCCGCCGTGGCGTGTGGTGCGCCAGGACCGGCGGCCCGCGGCGAGGAGGATCGCCGCGACGGTGCGTCCTGGCACAAAGGCGTGCGGCTCGCCGTCGATGGTCACTTCTCGCATGGTTCCTCCTCGGTCGACAGGCCCGGCCGGTCCACCCGGAAGGGCTCGGGGGCGAGGTGCGGGGGCTCTCCCGCATACAGCTCGGCGAGCAACTCGCCCGTGGCGGCGGCCAGTCCGATACCGGCGCCCTCGTGGCCCGTGGCGTGCCACAGCCCGGGGCGGCGCGGGTCCTCGCCGATGACCGGCAGATGGTCAGGGGTGTACGGGCGGAAGCCGCCGTAGGCGCGCAGGGCGTGGACGTCCCGCAGGGCGGGGAAGAGGGCCGCGGCCTTGCGGGCGAGTTCGCGCAGCACGGCCAGGCGCACGCGCTCGTCGAATCCGGCCCGCTCCCGGCTCGACCCGATGAGCACCGTCCCGGCCCGGGTCGACTCGACGACCGTGGAGGTCTGCAGCTCGGCGTCGCCGCTGCCGACCGCGGAGGCGTAGTCGGCGTCGTAGACCTTGTGCCGTACGGTGCCGGGCGGCAGCGGCGCGGTGACCAGGACCAGGCCGCGGCGGGGCAGGACGGGCAGCGGTGCCCCCGCCGCCTCGGCGAATGACCCGGCCCACGGGCCGCAGGCGTTGACCACCGCGCCGCACGGGAGGGGCCCGTCGGCGGTGACAAGGGCGCGCACCCGTCCGTCCGCGCCGTGGTCGACTCCGCTCGCGCGGACGCCCGTACGGACCCGGCTCCCGCGGGCACGGACGGCTGCGAGCAGGGCCGTGGCGGCGAGCACCGGCTGGACCTGGGCGTCCTCGGGATAGAACGCGGCAGCGCGGGCCCTGCGCGTCACCCCCGGCTCGTAGCAGGGGACTTCGGCGGCGGAGAGGTCGCGCACGTCGACACCGGAGTCGCGCTGGGCGGCGGCGAAGGCCCGCAGGCCGGGCACGTCGCGCTCGCCGAGGGCGACGACGAGACCGCCCTTGGGCTCGTACTCGCACGCGGCGGTCCGCGGCCCCAGCTCCTCGGCCAGCTCCGCGAGCAGGGCGGGCCAGCGGCGCAAGGACGCCTGCGCGAGGGCGAGTTCGGGCCCGGGCGCCTTGTCGGAGACCAGGAGGTTGCCCTCACCGCACGCCGTGGTGCCGGAGGCGAGGGGCCCGCGGTCGATGACTGTGACACGCACACCGCGCCGGGTGAGGGACTCGGCGCAGGCGGCGCCGGCGATGCCGCTGCCGACGACGACGACGTCGGGGTGTTGCCGGAGGACGTGCATGCCGCGCACCGCCGTTCCCTGACTCGGGAATCGTTCTCTTCAGAGAACGGGAACGACGCTAATGAGGCGGGCCTGCGGGGTCAATACCCGCGCCGTCCGGGTACTCCAGCAACAGCACCGAGACCACCGGGACTTCGCCGGCCGTCTCGTAGATGTGGGGGCGGGAGCCGGGCAGGCAGACGTAGTCGCCGGGGCCCAACTCGTACGGGTCACCGGGCGGTCCGACGCGGAGCACACCCTCGGTGACCACGACATGTTCCAGGCCGGGGTGGCCATCGGAGTGCTGTCGCTCCCCCGGCCGCACCCGCTGGTCGTACACCTCCAGCACGCCGCCGCGGGGCTCGACACGGCGCAGCAGCCGCAGATCGACGGCCTCGCTGCTGAGCACATCCAGGCCCGCGCCGCGTACGAGCAGCACGTCCGGCTCGGTCCGCTCGACGAGGAGATCGGAGACCGGCACCCGCAGAGCGTTCGACAGAGAGAACACCGTCTGGATGGTCGGGTTGCCGTGTCCGGCCTCGAGCTGCGAGAGGGCGCTCTTGGCGACGCCGGACCTGCGGGAGACCTCGGAGAGCGAGAGGCCGCGCTCGGTGCGCAGCGCGCGGAGGTTGGCCCCCAGCATGCGCCCCGCCTGTCCCTGTGCCCCGTTCACGGCTCCTCCTCGCTCGGCGGGCCGCCACTGTAACGAGCCGCACGCCCGGAAACGATGGGCAGGTCCGGTCCGGGGGTGGTGGAGTGGGCCCATGAGCACCAGTGATTCCGCAGGACCCCGCGCACACGACGAGCCGGGCGGCACCCCGCAGGGCCGCGACGGGGACGGGCCCGCCGCCCGCCGGGACCGGGCCGTGCGCGCGGCCGTCGAGCAAGGCCTCATCACCGACGCGTCACCGGTCGCCGGCCTGCTGGACATCACCGGGATCCGCTCGGCCACCGCCTCGCTGCGTACCGCGTTCGACGAGGTCACCGCCCCCGGCACGCCCGTCCTGCACGCATTCGCCGTCAAGGCCGCGTCGCTGGTGCCGGTGCTGCGGCTGCTGGCCGACGAGGGGCTCGGCTGCGAGGTCGCGAGCCCCGGGGAGCTGGCGCTGGCGCGCGCGGCGGGCCTGCCCGCGTCCCGTACGGTGCTCGACTCCCCCGCCAAGACGGACGCCGAGCTGCGCGAGGCCCTGGACCTCGGGATCGCCCTCAACGCCGACAACTGGGAGGAGCTGGCCCGCCTCGACGCCCTGGCCGCGGCGGGGCCAGAGACGCTGCCGCCGCTGGGCCTGCGCATCAATCCGCAGATCGGGGGCGGCGCCATCGACGCGCTGTCCACCGCCACCGCCACCTCGAAGTTCGGGGTGCCGCTGCACGACGACGGACCGGACGGGGGGACGCCGGAGGAGGTCAGGGCGCGGGTCGTCCGCGCCTTCCTGGACCGGCCCTGGCTGACCCGGGTGCACGTGCACGCCGGCTCGCAGGGCATGGAGCCCGCGGCGATGGCGGCGGGCACGCGCGCCGCGTACGAACTCGCCGAGGAGATCAACGCGGCGGCCGGGCGCCGCCAGGTCGACACCCTCGACATCGGCGGAGGACTCCCGGTCGACTTCGGCTCCGACACGCCGCCGGACTTCGCCGGGTACGCGCGTCTGCTGGCCGCCGGAGTACCCGGACTGCTCGACGGCCGGTACGGCCTGGTCACCGAGTTCGGCCGTTCGCTGCTCGCCAAGAACGGGCTGGTGCTGGCGCGCGTGGAGTACGCCAAGTCGGCGGGCGGGCGGCCCATCGCGGTCACGCACGCGGGCGCCCAGCTCGCCACCCGTACGGTCTTCGCCCCGCAGTCCTGGCCTCTGCGCGTACGGGCCTACGACGCGAAGGGGCTGCCCAAGAGCGGGCCTTCGGTGGCTCAGGACGTGGCCGGGCCCTGCTGCTTCGCGGGTGACCTGGTGGCGGAGGACCGGCCGCTGCCGTTGCTGGCCGCGGGCGATCTGACCGCTCTGCTCGACACCGGCGCGTACTACTTCTCGAACCACTTCGCGTACAACAGCCTGCCGCGGCCCGCCGTGTACGGGTTCACCGACGATCCGTCCGCGCCGGGGGGCGTGCGCTTCGCGCTCGCGCGCCCGCAGCAGACGGTGGAGGAGATCGTCGCCGAGAGCGGCGGGGCGCAACGCGACGCGCTGACCGGCGGTCTGCGCCGCGACTGACGCACCGGCCCCGCGCGCGGCGGGTGTTCCGCGCCTCCCATCCGGGGGGTACGGGGCGTCACGGGGTGATGTGAGGTCCGTCACGGGGTAGCCGCCCTCCATGACCGCCGACACGTCCTCCACCGAGAGCGGTACGCCGGACAACGGCACCCCGCTCAAGCGCGCCATCGGCCCCAAGCTGATGATCCTCTTCGTCATCGGGGACATCCTGGGCACCGGCATCTACGCCACCACGGGCAAGGTCGCCGGAAAGATCGGCGGCGCCCTGTGGCTGCCGTTCGCGATCGGCTTCGTCGTCGCGGTGCTGACGGCGGCGTCGTACGTGGAGCTGGTCGGCAAGTACCCCAAGGCTGCCGGCGCCGCGCTCTACACCCAGAAGGCGTTCAAGGTCCCCTTCGTGACCTTCATCGTCGCGTTCATGGTGATGTGCTCCGGGCTGTCGTCGGCGAGCGCCGCGGCCCGTGCCTTCAGCGGCGACTACCTCCAGGAGTTCGTGGACATCTCGCCGACGCTCATCTCGATCCTCTTCATCCTTGCCCTGGCCGCCCTGACACTGCGCGGCGTCTCGGAGTCGGTGAAGACGAACGTGGTGCTGACGCTCGTCGAACTGACCGGGCTGGTGATCATCCTCGCGATCGGGGTCTGGGCGGTGATCACGGGCGACGGGGAGCCGTCGCGGCTCGGCGATTTGCAAACGGGCGGGACGGGCTATGCGGTCTACACCGGAGTGCTGGGCGCGACCGCGCTGGCGTTCTTCGCGTTCGTCGGCTTCGAGGACTCGGTCAACATGGCCGAGGAGACCCGCGATCCGGCCCGCACCTTCCCGCGGGCCATCTTCCTGGGCGTGGCGGTGACCGGCACGATCTACGTCCTGGTCGGCCTCGTCTCCTCGCTGCTCGTCGACTACAAGGTGCTGGAGGGGTCCTCCGGGCCGCTGCTCGAAGTCGTCAAGGCCGGCGGAGTCGACTTCCCGCCCAAGCTGTTCGCCCTCATCGCGCTGTTCGCGGTCACCAACTCGGCGCTGATCAACATCATGATGGCCTCCCGTCTCTGCTACGGGATGGCGAACGAACGCATCCTCCCGCGCGGAATGGCCCGCGTCCTCCCGCACCGCCAGACGCCCATCGCCGGGATCCTGTTCGTCACCGCGATCGCGATCGGACTGGTGTCGACGGGCGAGATCGAGGGCCTCGGCGACACGACGGCCTTCCTGCTGCTGTGCGTCTTCGCCGTGGTCAACATCGCCGTGCTGGTACTTCGCCGGAACCCGGTGCCGCACGCGCACTTCCGCACCCCCACCGCCCTGCCCGTCCTGGGTGCCATCACGTCCGTCATCCTGGCGAGCCCGATGGCGGACCGGGAGGCCGACGTCTACATCCGGGCGGGTGTGCTGGTGGCGATCGGGATCGTCCTGTGGGGGGTCAACAAGCTGGTGCTGCGGGCGCGGGGAGAGTGACGGCGGGTCCGTTGGCATTCGGCGTGCCGGCGCCCGGCCCGTACGAACCGGGGCCGTCATGCGTCACTCCACGAAGAGTCCGCGCGCCGTCGCCTGCGCGTCGAACTCCTCCAGGCGGGCCTGGGCGTCCGGCAGCGCGTCGCACATCGACTCCAGCAGGACCCGGCCGAGCATCATCGGCGCGCACGCCGTGTCGAAGGCCAGCCCCGTGCCGACGGCCGCCGGCAGCAGCACGTCGCTGAGCGCCGCGACCGGGGCGAACGCGCTGTCGGCGACGGTCACCACGCTCAGCCCCGCCTCGCGCGCATGGCCGAGGGCCTCGACGACCTCGCGCGGGTGACGCGGCAGCGCGAAGCACAGCAGAGCGGTCGCGCCCGCGCGCCGGACCCCGTCGATGCGGTCGGCGAGCATCGTGCCGCCCTCGTCCAGCAGCCGTACGTCCGGGTGGACCTTCGCCGCGAAGTACGCGAAGCCGCGCGCCTGGGCGGAGGCGGCGCGCAGTCCGAGCACGGGCAGCGGGCGGGAGTCGGCGAGCAGCCGGCCCGCCCGTTCGGCCGGTCCGGGGTCGGCGAGGGAGGCGGCGAGATGCCGCAGGTTCTCGATCTCGGCCTGCACCGCCTGCTGGTACTCGTTGTACGCGTCGGCGCCCTCCGCCCGCTCCGCGGGCGCGACCTCGCGCAGGTGCTTGCGCAGCGCCGGATAGCCGTCGAACCCGAGGGCAACGGCGAAGCGGGTGACGGACGGCTGGCTGACTCCGGCCAGTTCGGCCAGTTCGACGCTGGAGAGGAACGGCGCGTCCCCGGCCCGCCGCACCATGCAGTGCGCGATGCGCCGCTGCGTCGGCGTCAACCGGTGGCCCTCGAAGAGCTTTTGCAGCCGGGCGGACGCACCGGCCGTACCGGCGTCCCCACCGCCGGTCCCGCCCTCGTCCCCGTCGCCCATGTCGTCGCCCTCCCGTCGGTCGCCGCCGCGCCGCGCGCATCGTCACGGGCCGGCAGCTCGGCACCCGACAGCTATTCAGTCACCACAAACTCTGCATGACCATATACAAGCCGGGCAAGGCCGGCCGGGCCCGGGAAGGGCACACGTCGCCCCTGGGCCTCTCGGGTGAGGGACCGGCCGACACCCGGGATACGCGGCAAGGATGGAAGGAGAAGAGCCGCATCGGGGTTGTGAGAGGGGTCGTGCGATGCCCAGGGCTGTCCGGTTCGACGAGTACGGCGGGGTCGACGTGCTGCGGGTGGAGGAGGTCGAACGCCCCTCACCCGGTCCGGGGCAGGTCCTCGTCGAGGTGAGGGCCGCGGGGATCAACCCCGGCGAGGCCGCGATCCGCGAGGGCCGCCTGCACGAGATGTTCCCCGCGACCTTCCCGTCCGGCCAGGGCAGCGATCTCGCCGGGGTCGTCGCGGAGACGGGCGAGGGCGTGGGCGGATTCGCCGCCGGGGACGAGGTGCTGGGCTTCAGCGAGCAGCGAGCCAGCCACGCGGACTTCGTCGTCGTCGAGGCCGGGAACCTGATCATGCGGCCCCCGGGCATCCCGTGGGAGGTGGCGGGGTCACTGTTCGTCGTGGGCGCGACCGCCTACGCCGCCGTCCGGGCCGTGGCTCCCGGGCCGGGTGACACCGTCATCGTCTCCGGCGCCGCGGGCGGCGTCGGCTCGCTCACCGTCCAACTGGCCCGGCACACCGGCGCCACCGTGATCGGCCTGGCGAGCGAGGCCAACCACCCGTGGCTCACCGACCACGGCGTGATCCCCGTGACGTACGGCGAGGGGGTCGCCGACCGCATCCGGGCCGCGTCCGGCGGCTCGGTGGACGCCTTCATCGACACCTTCGGCGCCGACTACGTCGAACTCGCCGTCGAACTCGGCGTCGCCCCGGACCGCATCGACACCATCATCAACTACGCCGCGGCCCAGAAGTACGGGGTGAAGACGGAGGCCAACGCGGCCGGCGCCAGTTCCGACGTGCTCGCCGAGCTCGCCCGGCTGATCGACCAGGGCACCCTGGAGCTGCCGATCGCACGGACCTATCCCCTGGACCAGGTGCGTGAGGCATTCCGGGAGCTGGAGCAGCGCCACACGCGCGGGAAGATCGTGCTCAAGCCCTGATCCCGACCGGCCGTACGGGGCACCGCGCGCCCCGGGGCGGTCCGTCACCCCCGCCCGGGGGCCGGTCCGTCACCCCGCCACGGGCCGCGGCCTCACAGCGGCGGCAGCAGCTTCTTCTGCGGCTTGCCCATGGCGTTGCGCGGCAGGGCGTCGAGGAAGACGACGCGGCGGGGCCTCTTGTGGACCGACAGATGGGCCGCCACATGGTCCGTCAGCTCCCGCTCGGTGATGCCGTCGGCGACGACGTACGCGACGATCTGCTGGCCGAGGTCCTCGTGCGGGGAGCCGACGACCGCCGCCTCCTGGACCGCCGGGTGGTCGAGCAGCGCGTTCTCGACCTCGCCCGCGCCGATCCGGTAGCCGCCGGACTTGATGAGGTCGGTGGAGGCGCGGCCGACGATGCGATGGAAGCCGTCGGGCTCGACGGCCGCGATGTCGCCCGTACGGAACCAGCCGTCGTCGGTGAAGGAGTCCGCGGTCGCCTCGGGGCGGCCGAGGTAGCCGGTGAACAACGTCTCCCCGGTGACCTGGAGTTCACCGATCTCGGCGCCCTCCTCCGCCACGACCCGGGTACGCACGCCGGGCAGCGGCGAGCCCACGTACCCCGGCCTGCGCTCGCCGCCCGCCCGTGCGGAGACCGTGATGAGGGTCTCCGTCATGCCGTAGCGCTCGACCGGCCGGTGGCCGGTCAGCGCCTCCAGGTCGCGGAAGACGGGCGCGGGCAGCGGCGCGCTGCCCGAGACGAGGACGCGGGCGCCGGACAGCGCGCGGGCCGCGGTGGCGTCGCGGACGACGCGCCCCCACACCGTCGGGACGCCGAAGTACAGGCTGCCGCCCGCCGCCGCGTACGCCTCCGGGGTCGGCCGTCCCGTGTGCACCAGGCGGCTGCCGACCCGCAGCGCACCGAGCACACCCAGCACCAGACCGTGCACATGGAACAGCGGGAGGCCGTGGGCCAGGGTGTCCTCCGGGGTCCACTCCCACACCTCGGCGAGGGCGTCGAGGTCGGCGGCCAGCGCGCCCCGGGGCAGCAGCGCGCCCTTCGGGGCGCCCGTCGTGCCGGAGGTGTAGAGGATCAGCGCGGTCGAGCCGGACTCCGGCTCCGGCGCGGTCCATGTGGCGCGCTCGGCGGTATCGACGGGCAGGAGCCGGATTCCGGGCGGCAAGGGCACGGTGTCCTCGGCGGCCTCCGCGCCGCGCAGCAGCAGCTCGGCACCCGAGTCCCGCAGGATGTGGTCCCGCTCCGCCGGTCCCGAGTCGGGCGGCACGGGCACGACCGGCACGCCGGCCAGCAGACCGCCGACCACCGCCGCGACCGTCTCCAGCGAAGCCTCCGCCCGTACGGCGACCGCCGCGGCCCCCGCGATACGGGCCGCGACCGCTCCGGCGGCGCCCGCAAGGTCCTCCCGCGAGCAGGACCGTCCGGCCACGGTGATCGCGTCCGGGCGGTCACGGTCGCCGGGTCCGGAAGCGGAAAGGCCGGACGCGTACGTCCCGGTCAGCGACGGCAGCAGGACCTCGGACACGTACGCTCCTTCTCTCCGGGGACCGGCCCCATCATCGCGTTACGCCGATTACGGGGGATACCCCTACTGACACCCTCCATCGGCGACCGTAACGTGACGACCATGGAAGCCCGCGACAACGAGCTGCAGAAGGAACTCGACGCGACCGTGCACGCGCGCAAAGAGCTGGGGCCCGAGTACGAGGCGGAGCTGATCGAGTCCTTCCTGGAGAAGGTCGAGCAGCGGCTGGACGGGACGCTCGACCAGCGGATGCGCCGCCGGCTCGCCGAGCACCAGATGGTGGTCGCGCGCGGCGCGGCACCGTCCCCCTCCCACGGTTCCGGAGGCGGCAGCACCTTCGGTGAGCGGTTCGGCTTCGGCATCGTCACGCTCGTTCTGGCCGTGCCGCTGTCGGCGATCGGCGTGGTGAACGAGGGCCTGCCGGGGCTGATCGTCACCTGGGCGGGCATCGTCGGGGTGAACGCGGTCCAGGCGACGGGCCGGATGCCCTGGCAGCGCCGCGGGAAGCCGGACAGCGACTGGGACTGAGGGCCGACGACCGGTGGGGCGACGACCTGTCGGCCCCCAACCGCCCGTGCCTGCCGTCGCGCGCGGGCGACCCGACGGCAGGCACGGGAGCGGGCGTCAGCTGCGCCCCGTAGGCCGCCGACCCGGCGCACGGACAGCCGGGGCACCGGAAGACCGGGACCGGCACTGACACCGGCACCGGCGCCGACACCGCGGTCAGCGAGACCCGCACCGGCACCCGCACCCGCACCCGCACGGCACCCGTACAGCGGATTCCGGAAAAACCGAACGGCCCGTGGTCATGGATCACGGGCCGTTCGGCTGTGGGGGGTTGGCGGGGACCGCCGCACCCCGGCGCGAGCCGGGGGCGGGACGACGGCGGTCCCCGCGGTGGACGCGGGCCGGGTCAGGGCCGGTTTCTTCCACGTCCGCGGCGACCAGGAGGTCCGGGAGCCGCTCCGGAGGTCCATGGCGCCGTTCTCGGGTGCCGGCGCGTGCACCGCGGTGCGGTGGGCAGTGCCCGCCGCCCCGTGCGCTCGTGCCGACAACCACCAATGTGCCGGACCCGTGTTAAATGCGTGCTGCACGCGCGTGACACACGCGTACCAGTTGCGTGGCACGAACGACGCGGCGCCGACGGGCACTTGGGCTCCCCCTCGCGCCTCCGGTGCGCGCCGCCGCGACTACCCCGTGTCGCCCCCTACTTGACGGTCTCTACTTGCCGGCCTTGGCGAGGAACGCCAGCAGGTCCTGTCGGCTCACCACACCCGTCGGCTTGCCCTCGACGAGGACGATCGCCGCGTCGGCCCCCTCCAGGACCGCCATGAGGTCCTCGACCTGCTCGCCTGAGCCAACCTGCGGCAGCGGCGGGGACATGTGCTTCTCCAGCGGGTCGCCGAGTGACGCGCGTTGCGTGAACAGCGCGTCCAGCAGCTCGCGTTCGACGACCGAGCCGATGACCTCCGCGGCCATCACGTCCGGGTGGCCCGCGCCCGGCTTCACGATCGGCATCTGCGAGACGCCGTACTCGCGCAGCACCTCGATGGCCTCGCCCACGGTCTCGTCCGGGTGCATGTGGACGAGCGAGGGCAGCGCGCCCTCCTTGTACGCCAGCACGTCCGCGACGCGGGCGCTCGGCTCGCCCTCCTCCAGGAAGCCGTAGTCGGCCATCCACTCGTCGTTGAAGATCTTCGACAGATAGCCGCGGCCGCTGTCGGGGAGCAGGACCACGACCACGTCGTCCGGACCGAGACTCTCGGCCACCTTCAGCGCGCCCATGACCGCCATGCCGCAGGAGCCGCCGACGAGCAGACCCTCCTCCTTGGCGAGCCGCCGGGTCATCTGGAAGGCGTCCTTGTCGGACACCGCGACGATCTCGTCGGTGACCTTCGGGTCGTAGGCGGTCGGCCAGAAGTCCTCGCCGACGCCCTCGATCAGATACGGGCGCCCGGAACCGCCCGAGTAGACCGAGCCCTCGGGGTCCGCGCCCACGATCCGCACCCGGCCCTCGGAGATCTCCTTCAGATAGCGACCGGTTCCGGTGATGGTGCCGCCGGTGCCGACGCCCGCCACGAAGTGCGTGATCTTCCCCTCGGTCTGCTCCCACAGCTCGGGGCCGGTCGTCTCGTAGTGCGACCGCGGGTTGTTCTGGTTGCTGTACTGGTCCGGCTTCCAGGCGTTCGGCGTCTCCCGGACGAGCCGGTCGGAGACGTTGTAGTACGAGTCCGGGTGCTCGGGATCGACGGCGGTCGGGCAGACGACGACCTCCGCCCCGTACGCGCGCAGCACATTGATCTTGTCCGTGGACACCTTGTCCGGGCACACGAAAATGCAGTGGTAGCCCTTCTGCTGGGCCACGATCGCCAGCCCCACGCCGGTGTTGCCCGAGGTCGGCTCGACGATGGTGCCGCCCGGCTGCAGCGCCCCGGACTCCTCCGCGGCCTCGATCATGCGCACGGCGATGCGGTCCTTGACGGAGCCGCCGGGGTTGAAGTACTCGACCTTGGCCAGGACAGTTGCCTGGATACCCTCGGTCACGCTGTTGAGCTTCACCAGCGGGGTGTTGCCGACGAGCTCAATCATCGAATCGTGATAATGCACGACGTTCTCCAGGTCTGGCGGGGTCTCCGCGGGTCGGGTGGCAGCCGCACTCGTACGGCCCGTGCGGCCAGCCTATTCCGCCGGGCCACGCCTCAGCAGTGGCACCGCAAACTGGCCCGTACCCGCCGTACGGGGGCGTTGCGCGACGGGCCACAGCGGGCAACCAGCTAGTGGCAGGGCGTACGTCGGTCCTGCCGCGGCATACGTACTGCAGGGCGTGGAGGCACGAGGCGCGGGCGGGAGGCGGTCGGCGGATGTCGATGTCGAGGGCAAGGGTGGCACGGCGGATCGCGGCCGCGGCGGCGTACGGCGGCGGCGGGATCGGGCTGCTGGGCGGGGCGACGATCGGACTGCTGCTGACCGAGGTGCAGCTCGCGAGGCGATCCGTGGGCAGCTCGGGGGACGTACCACCGGTCGCGGACGGAGGCTACGGGGCGGTGTTCGCGCACCACGCGAACCAGCGGCCGCTGCGGCTCGCCCTCGCCGGGGACTCCACCGCGGCGGGCCAGGGTGTGCACCGCCCCCGCCAGACGCCGGGGGCGCTGCTCGCGTCGGGCCTCGCGGCCGTCGCGGAACGGCCCGTGGATCTGCGGACGGTGGCGCTCCCGGGCGCGCAGTCCGACGACCTGGAGCGCCAGGTCACGATGCTGCTGGGGGACAGCAGCCTGATCCCCGACGTCTGCGTGATCATGATCGGCGCCAACGACGTCACGCACCGCATGCCGCCCGCCCGCTCGGTGCGGCTGCTCGCGGACGCGGTACGGCGGCTGCGCGAGAAGAACTGCCAAGTGGTGGTCGGCACCTGTCCGGACCTCGGCACGATCGAGCCGGTCTACCAGCCGCTGCGCTGGCTGGCCCGGCGGATGAGCCGGCAGCTCGCCGCGGCACAGACCATCGGCGTGGTGGAACAGGGCGGCCGTACGGTCTCGCTGGGCGACCTGCTCGGCCCGGAGTTCGAGGCGAACCCGCGCGAGCTCTTCGGCCCCGACAACTACCACCCGTCGGCGGAGGGTTACGCGACGGCCGCGATGGCGATGCTCCCGACGCTGTGCGCGGCACTGGGCCTGTGGCCGGATGCGGAGCGGCCGGAGGCGGCACGCCGCGAGGGCATCCTGCCGGTCGCGGAGGCGGCGGCACAGGCGGCGTCCGAGAGCGGTACGGAGGTGGCCGCGGCCGCACCGGTGGGCACCCGCGGGCCCTGGGTGCTGCTCAAACACCGCCGCCGGCGGCGGCTCCCTGCGTCCGACGCGGCCGCGAAGGACGCCACCGGCGCGGAAACCCCGGCGACCATCCGCATGCCGGAGGCGTGACCGGGGGCGGCAACGGGGCGGCGGGGCTGCCACGGGAGTCCTCCGGCCCGCTGTCTGCGGGCGGGAGTCCCCCGGCCCGCTGTCCGCGGTGAGCAGCAGCGCCGCCACCACCACCGCGGTGCCGGTGGGGCACCCGTTCCCGCACCTCGACGGTTGGGCCGCTCCGGCACGCCGCCGCGGCGCACCGCGCCCTTGCGGGGGCGAACGGCCTGTCCGGCACGCACCGGGGAAAGCACCCGCCGGGGAAGGCCCGGCCTCCGTGACGGCCGCTCGTGGACGACGCCGGATCCGATACGGCCCGCTCCCGCCGGACACCGCCCGGCCCGTCGGCGTGCCGCCGTGGACGCGCACGCGGGGTGGGCCGCCGCCCCGCCCGGTCGGTCCGGAGCTCCCGTTCCGGTCCCCGCCGCGGGGGTTCCGGTGGCACACTGGGGTGAGCAAGCGCTTAGAAAAGAGTTCCGCGTCACAGCACACAGGCCGTGACCTCTGCCGTACGTGCAGGTAACTTCCCAGACAGTCCTGCCGTATCCCCGCCCTCTCCAGGGAGCCGTGATGCCCGAAGCCGTGATCGTCTCAGCCGCCCGTTCGCCGATCGGCCGTGCCTTCAAGGGCTCCCTGAAGGAGGTCCGCCCCGACGACCTGACCGCCGAGATCATTCAGGCCGCGCTCGCCAAGGTCCCCGAGCTGGACCCGCGCGAGATCGACGACCTCATGCTGGGCTGCGGCCTCCCCGGCGGCGAGCAGGGCCACAATCTCGGCCGGATCGTCGCCGTGCAGATGGGCATGGACCACCTGCCGGGCTGCACCATCACGCGGTACTGCTCCTCGTCCCTGCAGACCTCCCGGATGGCGCTGCACGCCATCAAGGCGGGCGAGGGCGATGTGTTCATCTCCGCGGGTGTCGAGATGGTCTCGCGGAGCATCAAGGGCAGCTCCGACGGTCTGCCGGACACCCACAACCCGCTGTTCGCCGACGCCGAGGCCCGTACGGTGGCGCGTAGCGAGCAGGAGGGCACCGACTGGCACGACCCGCGCGAGGACGGCGCGATCCCGGACGCGTACATCGCCATGGGCCAGACCGCCGAGAACCTGGCCCGCCTCAAGGGCATCACCCGCCAGGACATGGACGAGTTCGGCGTCCGCTCCCAGAACCTCGCCGAGGAAGCCATCAAGAAGGGCTTCTGGGAGCGCGAGATCACTCCGGTCACCACCCCCGATGGCACGGTCGTCTCCAAGGACGACGGTCCGCGCGCCGGCGTGACCCTGGAGGGCGTGCAGGGCCTGAAGCCCGTGTTCCGCCCCGACGGCCTGGTCACGGCCGGCAACTGCTGTCCGCTGAACGACGGCGCCGCCGCGCTGGTGATCATGTCGGACACCAAGGCGCGCGAGCTGGGCCTGACGCCGCTGGCACGGATCGTCTCCACCGGCGTCTCCGGGCTCTCCCCCGAGATCATGGGCTACGGCCCGGTCGAGGCGTCCAAGCAGGCGCTGGCCCGCGCCGGCCTGACCATCGACGACATCGATCTGGCCGAGATCAACGAGGCGTTCGCCGCGCAGGTCATCCCCTCCTACCGCGACCTGGGCATCGACATCGACAAGCTGAACGTCAACGGCGGCGCGATCGCGGTCGGCCACCCCTTCGGCATGACGGGCGCCCGGATCACCGGCACGCTCATCAACTCCCTCCAGTTCCACGACAAGCAGTTCGGTCTGGAGACCATGTGCGTCGGCGGCGGCCAGGGCATGGCCATGGTCATCGAGCGTCTGAGCTGACCCCGCGCGCCCCACGCGTCACAATCACCACAACGTCGTGACCGAATCTCCCCCAGGATGTGATGTATGTCCTGGGGGAGATTCGTTTCAGCAGGTCAGAGTGGTTGGACGGACAGACGTTCGGGCTGTGCTCGCATCCGATTCATGATGTTATGCACTGACAGCGGGCCGCGGCCCGCGGCAACCTGAGGTAGGAATTCGGGGGACCTCATCCACATCCGGGAGTACGTCAGTGAGCGCCATGTCCGTTGCCCTGCTGCTGGCGGCTGCCACGGCCACGGCCGTGGGCGCCGCCGCCCTGCACGCCGCCCGGGGGCTTCGCAAGCAGCTCTCCGCGCTGCGCGCCGAGCTCGCCGAGCGGCCGGCGCAGTCCGGAACCGCCTCCGTACCGGCGGCTCGCGCCACCCCCGCCGAGGAGATACGGGCGGCGGTCGCCGACGCGCTCGCCGAGGAGCGGGAGCGGGAGCTGGCGGAGGCCCGCGCGTTCTGGGCGGCGCAGGAGGCGCGTGACGCGGCGGACTCACCTCCGATGCTCGGCAGCCCGGGCCCGCTGAGCGACGAGCCGGCGGTCTATGTGCCGCGCCAGGCCGACTTCGCGGGCCTGGAGCCGTTCCTGGGGGCCGACCTCGCCGAGGTCGCCGAAGTGCTGGAGAGCATCGAGGCCGTGGACGCCTCCATCGACGCGTACGAGCAGGGCGCCACGACGGCCGGCCCCGCCGCCGACAGCGGCCCCGCCGAGACCGAGGAGTCGCCGGAGCTGGCGGCCGCGCGCCGCCGCCACCCCTCGAACCCGGACAACCACCGCGAGCCGGGCTCGCCCGCGGCACCGGCCTTCGCCGACCACGACCGCACCATGAGCCGGCTGGGGCAACTCGCCGCCGACGCGACTCCGCTGACGGACGTACGCCCCGGCCCTCTGGGCACGCTGGATGTCTATGTCTTCACGGACGGCACGACGATCTGCATGACCCCGGGCCACCGCGAGACCGCTGAACGGCTCGCGCGGGCGCTGCGCGAGGGCAAGACCCCCGTCCTGTTGGGCGGATCGGGCATTTCGGGCGCCTATGCGCTGACCTTCGCGTACGGCGACGACGGCGAGGAAACCGTCTACATCCTCGCGGACCGGGTCATCGCCTCACTCTGATCCTCGGGAGTCCCCCGTCGAACAGAGATCGCGTACCTGGACCACCGAGGGTCCGGCGGTCCCGGCGGACGCACAGGGCACGAGTCCGCGCCGCACCCGCACACGCACCCGCGGCTAGACGTGCCCGGTCGCCTTCTCCACGAGCGCGACCGCCTCCGCCAGCTCCTCCTCCGAGGCCGACCGCAGGGCTTCGGCCAAATCATGGCCGGCCACGGCCACCTGGTCGGACACCGCGAACATCCCCGCATCCGGCATCGGCCAGGGATCCTCCCCGGGGAACTCCAGGCGGTGCGCCCGGGCCGCCAACTCCCGCGCAAGGGCAAGCCCTTCCGCCGCAGCACCGCGTTGCAGCCTGCTCTGCGGGGCCGCCCGCAGCCGGTCGGCGAGTTGATCCACAGCAGTCACCAGAGGCGTCACATCGAGCACGGCGCGAGCCTATGCGCCTCCCCCTGCCTGTTGCCAACAGGCGAACACTCAGGCACGGTGTCGTGAAGGACCACACCTGGCCAGGCTCATGACCCGGCAATGGACGCGTCCGGAGGCGCCGATGTCCCAAGTCTTCTCCGAAGAGACCCACCGGAACCTGCTCTCCCGTATCCCTCAGTGCACCGGCCGTGAAGTCTCCGACTGGCTTCGCACCGTCGACGAAGGCCCCGCCCTCTTCCGTTTCGAAGAAAAGGTCAACTGGCTGCGTGGCGCGCACAACCTCGCCTACGGCCACGCGAAAGCGATCATCCACGAGTACGACCTGCGGCGCGCCGCGCGGAAGCTGCTCTAGCACCGACCGCGGACCCCGCCCCGAGCGAGAAAGACGAAAGGGCCCGGAGGCAAGCCTCCGGGCCCTTCGCTGTGTCCGGTGTCCGGCGGGTCCGCGCCCGGGCCCGCCGGACTGCGGTCAGTCGCCGCGCAGGATCGAGATCAGGCGCAGCAGCTCCAGGTAGATCCACACCAGGGTCATGGTGAGGCCGAAGGCGGCCAGCCAGGACTCCTCGCGGGGGGCGCCGTAGGCGATGCCGTCCTCGACCTGCTTGAAGTCCAGGGCGAGGAAGCAGGCGCCGAGGATGACGCCGACGACACCGAAGAGGATGCCGAGTCCGCCGCTGCGGAAGCCGAGTCCGTCACCGCCGCCGAACGCCATGAAGAGCAGGTTCACCGCGGTCAGCAGAAGGAAGCCGATCGCGGCGGCCATCACGTAGCGGTAGAAGCGCTGATTGACCCGGATCAGGCGGGTCTTGTAGGCGATGAGCACACCGACGAAGACGGCCATCGTGCCCAGCACGGCCTGCATCGGGGCGCCGTCGAGCCGCTCGTTGATGGCGCTGCTCAGCGCACCCAGGAACAGGCCCTCGAAGGCGGCGTAGGCGATGATCAGCGGAGGCGAGGCCTTGCGCTTGAACGCCTGCACCAGGCCCAGGACCATCGCGACAAGACCACAGCCCACAGCGAGCGGCAGGGGCATGCTCATGATCCATGCGACGGCCGCGCCGACCACGACGGTGCCGAGCGTGATGCCCGTCCGCATGACGACGTCGTCCATCGTCATCCGGTCGGTCTGCGGCGGTGCTACCGGGGGCGCGCCCTGCAAGGTGCCGTCCGCGGTCTGGGCGTACGGATTGCCCGAAGCGTACGGGTTGCCCTGCTGAACTGCGGCGGGGCCCCCGGCCTGCTGCGCCGCGTTGAAGCTCGCGAAGCCATTGTCGCGGCTGAATCCCCGTCGCGAGAAGACCGGGTTGCTGCTCCTCATCTCACTCCTCCATGGCCGCCGGGCGCGACCTTGCCATCAGAGTAATGGGTGGGCAAAGAATGCACCCTAGTACCACGGGAGGATCTTTGAGAGGAAGCCCTGAGACCGGGCCGCCGCCCGGTGTGCGCCCGGGGAATTTGCGGGTGCCCGGAGCCGGACTTGAACCGGCACGGCCCAATAGGGCCAGTGAGGTTTAAGCTCACCGTGTCTGCATTCCACCATCCGGGCAGGGTCCCGGACTCTGACGGTCCCCCCAGGGCGCACACAGAGCCTATCCGGCTTCATCCCTCGAACTCCGGCCGGGCGGTGCGAGGTTGTCTGATTTTATGGGCAACTGAGAGAGCGTCAGACACGCGGTACCTGCGGTAGGCACATGCCCGGGCGGGGTACACGGCTCCGCCTCCATGCCGTGGGATTGACGGAAAGTCGTCGCCCTTCTCAGGGGGACTCTCGGGGGTCGTGGTCATCCCCAAGGAGGACACGGGGGCCTCCGGGTACCTCCCTGGGCTGCCCCTGGAACCAGAACCTGGACTGATCCTGACGGGCTTTCCGGACGGGACGATGGAATCCGCCCATCCGCCCCACGGCCCGACAGGAGCCCGTTCCCGTGACCACCACCCCGTACGGCGTCCAGACCGCCGCCCGCACCACCGCCGTGGCAGCCCGCGCCACGGAACTGTCCAAGGTGTACGGCCAAGGCGAGACCCAGGTGGTCGCCCTGGACCACGTGTCCGTCGAGTTCCGGCAGGCCGAGTTCACCGCGATCATGGGGCCCTCGGGCTCCGGCAAGTCCACGCTCATGCACTGTGTCGCGGGCCTGGACACCGTCTCCTCCGGCTCCGCGCGCATCGGCGAAGTGGAGCTGACGTCCCTGAAGGACAAGCAGCTCACCCGTTTGCGCCGGGACAAGATCGGCTTCATCTTCCAGGCCTTCAATCTGCTGCCCACGCTCAACGCCCTGGAGAACATCACGCTGCCCATGGACATCGCGGGCCGCAAGCCCGACCGGCAGTGGCTGGACCAGGTCATCGAGACCGTCGGTCTGTCGGGGCGCCTGAAGCACCGCCCCACGGAGCTGTCGGGTGGTCAGCAGCAGCGCGTCGCCGTGGCACGGGCCCTGGCCTCCAAGCCGGAGATCATCTTCGCGGACGAGCCGACCGGCAACCTCGACTCCCGCTCCGGCGCCGAGGTCCTGGGCTTCCTCCGCAACTCGGTCCGGGCGCTGGGCCAGACGATCGTGATGGTCACCCACGACCCGGTCGCCGCCGCGTACGCCGACCGCGTCATCTTCCTGGCCGACGGCCGGATCGTCGACGAACTGCGCGAGCCCACCGCCGACTCCGTCCTGGACCGCATGCTGCGCATCTCCGGAGGCGCCGGCGCCCCCGCCTCCCGGACCGCCAAGAGCCCCACTGGCTGACAGCGCACAACCGACCGCCACCGGCCCGACCCCAGGACACAGAACCATGTTCCGTACTGCCGTGCGTAATGTGCTCGCGCACAAAGCCAGGCTGATGATGACCGTGCTCGCCGTCATGCTCGGCGTCGCGTTCGTCTCCGGCACCCTCATCTTCACCGACTCCGTCGGCACCGCTTTCAAGAACCGGTCCGCGAAGAGCTTCGAGAACGTCTCGGTCGCCGTGCGCTCCGACGGGGCGTCCGCTTCGTACGGCGAGTCCGGCGGCGGAGGCGACGAGGCCAAGGAGGACCCCGTCCTCACCGAGCGGCTGCTCAAGAGGATCGAGAACGCGCCGGGCGCCCGTTCGGCCACCGGCACCCTCACCGGCTTCACCGCCCTCGCCGACAAGGACGGCAAGCTCGTCGGCCAGGGCTGGGGCAGCACCGGTGCCAACTACTACCCCGGCCCCGGCGGCAAGGACGACCGCTACACCTTCACCGACGGCCGCGCGCCGAAGGCGCGGGGCGAGATCGCCCTCGACAGCCGCACCGCGGAGCGCACCGGCTTCAAGCCCGGCGACACCGCCCGTGTCTCCACCGACGGCCCGGTGACGAAGCAGCGCATCACGGGCGTCTTCGACACCGACGACGGCAGCGTCACGGCGGGCGGCAGCCTCGTCCTCTTCGACAACGCCACCGCCATGAAGGTCCTCGACACCGGCGGCGAGTACAGCGAGATCACCGTCCGGGCCGAGCCGGGCGCCTCCGATGCCGCGCTCAAGAGCGCCGTCGAGAAGATCGTGCCGAAGGGCACCGAGGTCACCACCGGCAAGGTGCTGGCGGACGAGCAGGCCGAGAACATCGCCAAGGACACCGAGCAGATGAGCCAGGTGCTCCTCTACTTCGCCGGCATCGCGCTGTTCGTCGGCATCTTCCTCATCGCCAACACCTTCACCATGCTCGTCGCCCAGCGCACCAAGGAGCTGGCGCTGCTGCGCGCCATCGGCGCGACCCGCCGTCAGGTGACCCGCTCCGTCCTCCTGGAGGCCCTCCTCATCGGCCTGGTCGCCTCGGTGACCGGCTTCCTGCTCGGCAGCGGCGTCGCCGTCGCCATGCGCGCCGGTGTGAACGCCATGGGCGCCGAACTGCCCGACGGCCCGCTCGTCATCGCCCCCAGCACCGGCCTGTACGCGCTGCTGGTCGGTGTCGTCATCACCATGCTCGCCGCCTGGCTGCCCGGCCGGCGGGCCGCGAGGATCCCGCCGGTCGCCGCGATGAACAGCGTGCATGCCACGCCCACCACCCGCGGCCTCGTCGTGCGCAACAGCATCGGCTCCGCCATCACCGCTCTCGGCACGGCCATGGTGTTCATGGGCACGCAGGGCTCCGCGAACACCGTCCTCGCGGGCGGCGCCGCACTCGTCCTCATCGGCGTCATCGTGCTCACGCCTCTGCTGTCCCGTCCGGTCATCGCGGCCGCGGCCCCGGTGCTCGCCCGCTTCGGGGTCGCCGGCACCCTGGCGCGGCGGAACGCGGTCCGCAACCCGCGCCGTACGGCCGCCACCGCGGCGGCCCTGATGATCGGCCTCACGCTCATCACCGGCATGACCGTCCTCGCCACCTCCATGCAGGCGGCGATCAACAAGATGGCCGTGGACTCCCTGAAGTCCGACTACTCGGTGACCATGGCCAACTTCAACGAGCTGTCACCCGAAGTCCGTTCGAAGCTGGACGAGCTCCCCGAGGTCGAGGCGAGCAGCCCCCTGCGGACCGCGTACGGGGAGGCAGGAAGCAACTTCACGCAGATGACCGGCGTCGACCCCCGCACCGCCCCGGAACTGCTCAACTTCAAGTTCAGCAGTGGCTCGTTCGACGGCCTGACCGGGAAGAAGGCGCTGATCGACGAGGAGCTCGCCGACGACCTGCACGTCGCCGTGGGCGACTCCGTGCGGTTCAGGTTCGACGACGGCAAGACCCGGGCCGTGAAGATCGGTGGGGTCTACGAGGGCAACGACATGTTCCAGGGCCTGTACGCCGCGACCTCCGTGGTGGACCCGCACCTGGACAAGGTCGCCGACGACCAGGTGCTGGTGAAGATGAAGGGCGGGCCGTCGGACACCGCCGAGGCCGCCATCATCGACGCGCTCGGCAAGAACCCTGCCATCTCCGTGAAGGACAAGCAGGCCATCAGCGACGAGCTCGCCCAGGCGATCAACCTGTTGCTCAAGATGCTCTACGGGCTGCTGGCCATGGCGATCCTCATCGCGGTCCTCGGTGTGGTGAACACCCTGGCCATGTCGGTCTTCGAGCGGAAGCACGAGATCGGGATGTTGCGGGCGATCGGCCTCGACCGCTCGCGGGTCAAGCGGATGGTCCGTCTGGAGGCCGTGGTCATCTCGCTGTTCGGCGCGGTCCTCGGCATCGGCCTCGGACTCTTCATCGCCTGGGCCGCCGGGACCTCCATCTCGGGGACGGTGACCACGTACACCATGAAGATCCCGTTCGCGGAGATCGGCATCTTCCTGGGCATGGCCGCGCTGGTCGGTGTGTTGGCCGCACTCTGGCCGGCGCGCCGGGCGGCCAGGCTCAATGCGCTGGAGGCCATCAAGGCCGAGTAGCCGCACCCCTGGACACGGCGCCGGCCCCGGCGGGGGGCCCCGGGCGGCCCGGCCCGGGGGCGGGGGGGGGGGGGGGCCGCCCCCCCCCCGCGGATTCGCCCGACCCCCGCGGCCCGCCCCCGGGGGGGCG
>NZ_JBICVP010000015.1:0-135869 GCF_043199075.1 Streptomyces sp. NPDC048639 | reverse complement strand
GGTTACATTTCGAACCCGGAAGCTAAGCCTTTCAGCGCCGATGGTACTGCAGGGGGGACCCTGTGGGAGAGTAGGACACCGCCGAACAATCATTGCAGAGAGCCCTGTCGGGAACTTCGGTTCCCGACAGGGCTCTCTTGCGTTGTGCTGCCCGCCACTTGGAGTTCATGTTGCGCGGGCACGATCGGTGCCATGGGACAGGAACTTCCTGCAGATGTGCTCCAGCATGCTCTGACCAGCGCGGGCGTGCGTCCGGGCGATGAAGTGATCGTGCCCTCGTACGGCACCTCCGAGGTCGTACAGGCCGTGCGACGGGCCGGCGGACTGCCGGTGTACGTGGACATAGACCCCGACACCTTCTGCATCGATCCGGCGGCTGTCGATGTCGCGGTGACGTCGCGCACTGCGGCTGTCGTTCCGGTGCATCAGTTCGGCCACCGGGCCGAGATGACGCGTATCACTGAACTCGCGGAGCGCCGCGGCCTTTTGCTCGTGCCGCACGCCGTCCAGCAGAGCTCCTCCGCGGAGACGGTGAAGCGTCAGGCCAATGCGGCTTTCCTTACGCAGAGGCTCAGCGATGTGATCACCCCGCGCGTAGCGCCCGGGACCGAACACACCTTCCTGCAGTACGTCGTTCGCGTGCCCGGCAATGGGCGGCCGGACCGGGACGCGTTCGCGCGGACCTTGCGGTCGAAGGGAGTTCGGTGCCAGGTGCCCGTACAGACTCCCGTGCACCGTATGCCGCCCTTTCGGCGCGATGTGTGGCTGCCCGAGACGGAGCGGGCGGCGGACGAATGCCTGTCGCTGCCCGTCGAAGCGGGTATGACGCGGCGGGAGTTGCAGCGTGTGGCATCGGCGTGCAACGCGCTCGGCGGGCTGTTGCAGCCCGCGTAGTGGACGACAGGACGGGGCGGCCAACCGATTCGGGCGGGCACGGGAGTTCGGGTATGATCGTGTCCGCTGCCGCGCCCCAATAGCTCAGTCGGCAGAGCGTCTCCATGGTAAGGAGAAGGTCTACGGTTCGATTCCGTATTGGGGCTCCATGCAGGAAGGCCCCCGCCATCGTGGCGGGGGCCTTCTTCGTTTCTGAACGCGGCTTTGGCCGGGCCGCGTTGTGTCAGGAATCCTGGACGACTGTCTGCAGCTCCGGGACGCGCATCGCGAGGATGGCCATGTCGTCGGACGGGGAATCCGCGGCGAAGCGCTCCACGGCCCGCAGGACCCGGGCCGCGACCGCCCCGGCCGTGAGGCCCGTGCAGGTCGTCAGCACGTCGATCAGGCCGTCGTCGCCGAGCATGCGGGTGCCTTCACGGCGCTCCGTCACGCCGTCGGTGACGCACAGCAGGACATCGCCCGGATCGAGCCTGACGGTCTGCTCGTAGAGCTCCAGGTCCTCCATCACGCCGAGGAGCGGCTGCGGTTCGGCCGCCGGCTCCACGCTGCCGTCCTGGCGCAGGCGCAGCGGCAGGGGATGACCGGCGCAGACGACCTTGAGGACCGCGCTGCCGTCCTGCTGGGGCCACAACTCGCCGTAGAGGAGGGTGAGGAACCGGCTGCGGGCGCCCTCGTCGAGGATCGCGGTGTTGAGGCGCTCCAGCACCGCGGGGCCGCCGAAGCCCTCGCGGGCGAGGAGGCGCAGTGCGTGCCGGGCGAGTCCGGTGACGGCGGCGGCCTCCGGCCCCGTGCCGCAGACGTCGCCGATCGCGAAGCCGTACGCCTCGTCGCGGATCGGGAAGACGTCGTAGAAGTCGCCGCCGACCTCGTTGCCCTCTCCGGCGGCGCGGTAGATGACCTCGACCTCGACGCCCGGGATCTCGGGCAGTTCGGGCGGCAGCAGACTGCGCTGCAGGGACTGGCTGATGGCGGTGCGCTCGGAGTACAGCCGTGCGTTGTCCAGGGCGAGCGCGGCCCGGCGCGAGAGGTCCTCGGCGAGTTCGAGGATCTCCTGCCGGAAGTGCTCCTCGGTGGGCTTGCCGAGGGTGAGCATGCCGATGACGCGGTTACGGGCCACCAGCGGCAGAACGACCGTTTCCCCGCCGACGGCGGAGGCGGTGGCCAGCGACGGTCCGGGGCCGGAGGTGACCTGCGAGGGGTCGCCCATGTCGACGGCACGGAGCGAGGAGCGGAGTGCCGCGGCGTGTGCGGCGTCGCTCGGGGCGGTCCATACGCGGGCCCCGGGGGTCGGCACGGGGTCGGGCGGTGCGACCTTGCCCAGCAGGGTCTTGAGCCCGTCGATGCGGTCCTCGTCCTCGTGCAGGACGTAGGAGAGTTCGGGCTCGGACGACGGGTCGGCGACCGTGTAGACCGCGCACCAGGTGGCGAGGGTCGGCACCGTCATCTGGGCCATGAGGGCCAGGGTCTGGTCGCGGTCGAGCGTGCCCGCGAGCAGGTCGGAGGCCTCGACGAGGAACGAGAGCGATCCGCGGCGCAGCCGTTCGAGCTCGGTGAGGCGGGCTCGTTCGACGGCCAGCGCGATGCGGTCGGCCGCGAACTGCAGGCGCAGTGCTTCCTCGTTGGTGTAACGGCCGGACGACTCCGCCGCGACGCCGAGTGAGCCGGTCAGGCGGCCCTCGACCTTCAGCGGGACGGTGACGACCGAGCGCATGCCGGTGCCGCCGAGGAGCGGTACGGCGCCGGGCACGGCGGAGAGGTCCTCGTGTACGGCGGGCATACGGGCGGAGCCGTAGCGCCCGGTCCCGGCCTCGACGGGGACGCGGGCGAAGCGCTGGCGGGCGGAGGGCAGTCCGGTGGAGGCGCGGACCTCGAGTTCGGTCTCGTCGTCCGTGGCGAGCAGGAGGTACGCGGCGTCGCCGTCGAGCATGTCCCGGGCCCGCTCCACGGTGCGCTGGAGGAGGCCGTCGAGATCGTCCGGGGCGGGGGAGCCGATGAAGACCTCGAAGGGGTCGGCGGCGGGCCCGCGTCCGTCCGTCGTGGTGGCGGACGAGTCGCCGGCGGGGGGCCGCAGCGTCGTCTGCAGGATGGCGCGCTCGTGGTCGCGGACGAGGAGGAGCACGGTCGAGGGCTCGCCCTCGGAGTCGCGGACGCGCAGATGCGAGGCGTAGACGGGTACGACGCGGCCCTCGGTGTCGCGGATGCCGTACGAGCCCTCCCAGCGGGAGAGCTGGAGCGCCTCGACGATGCCGGTGCCGGTGCCGGGGGTGTGGGGCCAGGCGGCGAGGTCGGTGAGCGGTTTTCCGATCACCTGTTCCGGGGCGTAACCGAAGAGCTCCTGTGCGTCGTCATTCCACGAACTGACGTTTCCGCCGCGCTCGATCTGGATGACGGCGACGCGGACGTGGGAGTCGGCGACGGGGAGTGCGACGGTGGGGAGCGCGGGGCCGGCGGAGCGTGTGCCGGCGGGGCGCTCGGCGAGGTCGAGCTGGAACCAGACCTGCTTGTTCGTGGCGCTGTACTCCACGCCCCACCGGCTGGCCAGGGCTCCGCACAGCAGGAGGCCCCTGCCGCCCTCACGATCCGGGTGTGCGTGGTGACGGCCCGTGTTCTGCAAGGGGAGTTCGCGCTCGGGGTAGCGGTCGGCGACCTCGACGCGTACGCCCTGTTCGTTGCGGAGACACAGCACGTCGGCGGAGGTGCCCGCGTGCACCACGGCGTTGGTGACCAGTTCGCTGGTGAGGACGACGGCGTCGTCGACGATGTCGGAGAAGCCCCATCCCTGGAGGGTGTCGCGGACGAATGCGCGGGCGGAGGCGACGGATCGCCCGACCGGTTCGAACGTGGCCGCAGCCCGCGCGGTGATCACTGGTCTCCTCATGGGTGGTACGTCGTCCGACCCCGGGGTGGTGCGGCCGTCGACGACGGGCCCGGGAGCCGTTGGGTGGTCCGCTCGGTCGGGCCCGTGACCGATATCACCGTCCGCGACGCCCTGCTGGACCAGGCTCTCGCCCCGCTCCTTCATCCCCGCTCCCTATGGCCGGACGTCCCGGCCGCCCCTCCGATGCCTTGTCGTCTCACACGCCACCGCCCTCCCGGGAGGCGGGCGGATGGACAGACGGATGCCAGGTTACTTACCTTCGCCGTCCGTGCGGATGCCGGTCGCGTGTGTTTACGCCTCCGGAGTGCGGTAGAGGCTAGTGCGGGCGGCCGGTGTGCGATGCTGCCGAACTGTTATGGCCTGGTTGGGCCATGGTGAAACACTGGGAAGGTTCCATAGAGGACCTTGCCCGGATGGTCGACCCTGCAGGAGGGACACGGTGGAGTCTGGCGCAGCGGCGCGGGCCGCGAGCACGCGCGCGAAGGGCGGACGGTCCCGTAGCAACGGGACGACCGAGGTGGATACGGCGTCGCTGAATCGATTGCTCACCGCGCTGGTCGCGATGCGGGACGGTAATTTCAGGAAACGATTGACGGTGTCGGGCGAGGGCGTCATGTCCGAAATCGCCGCCGTGTTCAATGAAGTCGCCGATCGCAATCTGCATCTGACCGGCGAGCTCGCCCGCGTACGGCGCGTGGTGGGCCGCGAGGGGAAGCTGACGGAGCGGCTGGAGACGGGCGCCTGCGAGGGCTCGTGGTCGGCCGCCATCGACGCGTCCAACGCGCTGGTGGACGATCTCGTACGGCCCGTGTCCGAGGTCGGCCGGGTGCTGTCCGCGGTCTCCGAGGGCGATCTCTCGCAGCGCATGGATCTGCGGGCGCAGGGCGCCGACGGGACGGCGCATCCGCTGCGCGGTGAGTTCCTGAAGGTGGGCCGTACCGTCAACGGGCTGGTCGACCAGCTCTCGGCGTTCACCGACGAGGTCACGCGCGTGGCCAGCGAGGTGGGCACCGAGGGGAAGCTGGGTGGCCAGGCCAAGGTGCGGGGCATGTCCGGTTCCTGGAAGGACCTGACGGACTCCGTCAACACCATGGCGTACCGGCTCACCGCTCAGGTGCGGGACATCGCGCTGGTGACGACGGCGGTCGCCAAGGGCGATCTGTCTCGGAAGGTCACAGTCCATGTGGCCGGCGAGATGCTGGAACTGAAGAACACCGTCAACACGATGGTCGACCAGCTCTCGTCCTTCTCCTCCGAGGTGACGCGAGTCGCCCGTGAGGTGGGGACCGAGGGCGAACTCGGCGGCCAGGCACAGGTTCCCGGTGTCGCGGGCGTCTGGAAGGACCTCACCGACTCGGTGAACCTCATGGCGGGCAACCTGACCGCGCAGGTGCGCGGGATCGCCCAGGTGACCACCGCGGTCGCCAACGGCGATCTGTCGCAGAAGGTGACGGTGAGTGCACGCGGCGAGGTCGCGCAACTCGCCGAGACCATCAACACGATGACCGAGACGCTGCGCACCTTCGCGGACGAGGTCACGCGCGTCGCGAACGAGGTCGGGGCCGAGGGCCAGCTGGGCGGTCAGGCGCAGGTGCCGGGTGCGGCGGGTACGTGGAAGGACCTGACCGATTCGGTGAACACCGCGTTCCGCAACCTGACGGCGCAGGTGCGGGACATCGCGCAGGTGACGACGGCCGTGGCGAACGGCGACCTGTCGCAGAAGGTCACCGTCGATGTGGCCGGCGAGATGCTGGAGCTGAAGAACACCGTCAACACGATGGTCGACCAGCTCTCCTCCTTCGGTGCCGAAGTGACGCGTGTGGCGCGTGAGGTCGGTGTGGAGGGTGAACTCGGAGGCCAGGCGCAGGTCCCGGGGGCCGCGGGGACGTGGAAGGACCTCACCGACTCGGTGAACACCGCCTTCCGCAACCTCACCGGACAGGTGCGCAACATCGCGCAGGTGACGACGGCGGTGGCGAACGGCGATCTGTCGCAGAAGGTCACCGTCGACGTCTCCGGCGAGATGCTCCAGCTCAAGGCCACCGTCAACACGATGGTGGACCAGCTGTCCTCCTTCGCGGACCAGGTGACGCGCATGGCGCGCGACGTGGGTACGGAGGGCCGGCTGGGCGGTCAGGCCCGGGTGGACGGCGTCTCCGGCACCTGGAAGGAGCTGACCGACTCCGTCAACTTCATGGCGGGCAACCTGACTTCCCAGGTGCGGCAGATCGCCCAGGTCACGACCGCGGTGGCACGCGGTGACCTGTCGCAGAAGATCGACGTCGACGCCCGCGGCGAGATCCTGGAGCTGAAGAACACCATCAACACGATGGTCGACCAGCTGTCCGCCTTCGCGGAGCAGGTGACCAGGGTCGCCCGTGAGGTGGGTACGGACGGCCGGCTGGGCGGCCAGGCGCAGGTGCCCGGCGTCGCGGGCGTGTGGCGCGATCTGACCGACTCCGTGAACGGCATGGCGGGCAACCTCACCGCCCAGGTCCGCAATATCGCGCAGGTCGCCACCGCGGTGGCGCGCGGTGACCTGTCGCAGAAGATCGATGTGGACGCCCGTGGCGAGATCCTGGAGCTGAAGAACACCCTCAACACCATGGTGGACCAGCTGTCCTCCTTCGCCGACCAGGTGACGCGGGTGGCCCGCGAGGTGGGCACCGAGGGCATCCTGGGCGGCCAGGCCGAGGTGCAGGGCGTCTCCGGTACCTGGAAGGACCTCACCCAGTCCGTCAACTTCATGGCGAACAACCTGACGTCGCAGGTGCGCAACATCGCCGAGGTGACGACGGCGGTCGCGCGCGGCGACCTGTCCAAGAAGATCACCGTCGATGCCAAGGGCGAGATCCTCGAACTCGTCACCACCGTCAACACGATGGTCGACCAGCTGTCCTCGTTCGCCGAGCAGGTGACCCGCGTGGCCCGTGAGGTGGGCACGGAGGGCCAGTTGGGCGGTCAGGCCCGGGTGCCCGGCGTCACCGGCATCTGGAAGGACCTGAGCGACAACGTCAACCTGATGGCCAACAACCTCACCATCCAGGTGCGGAACATCTCCCAGGTCGCAGGCGCGGTCGCCAACGGCGACCTGACGAAGAAGGTGACGGTCGAGGCGCGCGGCGAGGTCGCCCAGCTCGCGGACACCGTCAACTCCATGGTGACGACGCTGTCGTCGTTCGCCGACGAGGTGACCCGCGTGGCGCGCGAGGTGGGCACCGAGGGCATCCTCGGCGGCCAGGCGAGCGTGCCCGGCGGATCGGGTACGTGGAAGGACCTCACCGAGTCGGTGAACTCGATGGCGTCCAACCTGACCGGCCAGGTCCGCAACATCGCCCTGGTCACCACCGCGATCGCGAAGGGCGATCTCACCAAGAAGATCGACATCGATGCGCGGGGCGAGATCCTCGCGCTGAAGACGACCATCAACACGCTGGTCGACCAGCTCTCCTCGTTCGCCGAGCAGGTCACCCAGGTGGCCCGGGAGGTGGGCACCGAGGGCAAGTTGGGCGGGCAGGCCCGCGTCCGCGGCATCGAGGGCACGTGGCGCGACCTGACCGAGTCGGTGAACGAGATGGCGGGCAACCTGACCCGTCAGGTGCGCGCGATCGCCGCGGTCGCCGCCGCGGTGACCCGTGGCGACCTCAACCTGAAGATCGACGTGGACGCGGCGGGCGAGATCCTGGAACTCCAGGACAACATCAACACGATGATCGCCACCCTCCGCGAGACCACGCTCGCCAACAAGGAGCAGGACTGGCTCAAGGGCAACCTCGCCCGGATCTCCGGTCTGATGCAGGGTCGCCGCGACCTCAAGGACGTGGCGGGACTCATCATGAGCGAGTTGACGCCGGTCGTCTCCGCCCAGCACGGCGCGTTCTACCTCGCGCTGCCGATCAGCGATGCCACGGAGATCGGGGGCCCCGCCGAGGACGGTTCGTACGAGCTGCGCCTGATCGGGTCGTACGGCTACTCGATGGGGACGATGCCGACGACGTTCCGGCCGGGGGAGACACTGATCGGCACGGCCGCCGAGGAGAAGCGGACGATCCTCATCGAGAACGTGCCGCCGGGATACCTGAAGATCGCCTCCGGTCTCGGCGAGGCGCCGCCGGCGCATGTGATCGTGCTGCCGGTGCTCTTCGAGGGCCAGGTCCTCGGTGTGATCGAGCTGGCATCGTTCCAGCCCTTCGCGCAGATCCAGAAGGACTTCCTCAGCCAGATCGCCGAGATGATCGCCACGAGCGTCAACACCATCAGCGTCAACACCAAGACCGAGGTGCTGCTCGGGCAGTCGCAGGAGCTGACCGAGCAACTGCGCATCCGCTCGGCCGAGTTGGAGAACCGGCAGAAGGCCCTCCAGTCCTCCAACGCCGAACTGGAGGAGAAGGCCGAGCTGCTGGCCCAGCAGAACCGCGACATCGAGGTCAAGAACACCGAGATCGAGGAGGCGCGGCAGGTCCTGGAGGAGCGTGCCGAGCAGCTCGCGGTCTCCATGCGCTACAAGTCCGAGTTCCTGGCCAACATGTCGCACGAGCTGCGCACGCCGCTCAACTCGCTGCTGATCCTTGCCAAGTTGCTGGCCGACAACGCCGACGGCAATCTCTCCCCGAAGCAGGTGGAGTTCGCCGAGACGATCCACGGCGCGGGCTCGGACCTGCTGCAGCTCATCAACGACATCCTCGACCTCTCCAAGGTCGAGGCGGGCAAGATGGACGTCAGCCCGACCCGTATCGCCCTGGTGCAGCTCGTGGACTACGTCGAGGCGACGTTCCGCCCGCTGACGGCCGAGAAGGGTCTGGACTTCTCCGTACGGGTCTCGCCCGAGCTGCCCGCCACGCTCCACACCGACGAGCAGCGTCTGCTGCAGGTGCTGCGCAATCTGCTGTCGAACGCGGTGAAGTTCACCGACGGCGGGGCAGTGGAGCTGGTGATCCGCCCGGCCGGGGCGGAGGTTCCGGCGACCATCCGCGAGCAGTTGCTGGAGCACGGCTCGCTGCGCGCCCCGGACGCCGACATGATCGCGTTCTCGGTGACGGACACCGGCATCGGGATCGCGGCCAGCAAGATGCGGGTCATCTTCGAGGCGTTCAAGCAGGCGGACGGCACGACGAGCCGGAAGTACGGCGGTACGGGCCTGGGCCTGTCCATCAGCCGGGAGATCGCGCGGCTGTTGGGCGGCGAGATCCACGCGGCCAGTGAACCGGGCCGCGGTTCCACCTTCACGCTCTACCTGCCGCTCAACCCGACCGAACTGCCCCCGCAGGGCTACCCGCAGCTCGCGCCCGCGGGTCCCATGGGCGCCGGCGCCGTCGCGGCGCCCGCGGGCGACCCGCTGCTCGGCATTTCGGCCGGCGAGGAGAGGCCGCGGGAGTTGGAGAGCGCCGAGGAGGACGCCGACGCCTCGTACACGCGGTCAGGGCGCCGCGGTGTCAGCGGGCTGGCACGGTTGCGGCGGAAGACGGCCGAGCCGGCCGAGGAGGTGTCCCAGAACGGGGTACCGGGCGGGCAGGCGCCGCAGGAGGCGTGGCTGGACAAGGGGCGCGACCTCGTCGAGCGCGGCTTCGAGGGCGGCTTCCACGGGGAGAAGGTGCTCATCGTCGACGACGACATCCGCAATGTGTTCGCGCTGACAAGTGTGTTGGAGCAGCACGGTCTGTCGGTGCTGTACGCGGAGAACGGCCGCGAGGGCATCGAAGTGCTGGAGCAGCACGACGATGTGGCGGTGGTTCTGATGGACATCATGATGCCGGAGATGGACGGCTACGCGACAACGGCGGCGATTCGCCGGATGCCGCAGTTCGCGGGGCTGCCCATCATCGCGCTGACCGCGAAGGCCATGAAGGGAGACCGGGAGAAGAGCATCGAGTCCGGTGCGTCCGACTACGTCACCAAGCCGGTGGACACGGATCATCTGCTCGTGGTCATGGAGCAGTGGATGCGACCCGAGGCCGAGTGAGCGTGACGGAACGCACAGAGATTCGCGGGATCGATGTGCGCGATCGTGTGTGGAAACGCGGGAATCGGGGAACTTTCTGGTCTCCCACCGCGTTTCCGGTACGTGCACAGTGACATCGCGGTGACAGGGTGTGTCGACAGGCGGGGTGCGGCTACCATGACCGGCACGAGGACGGGCGACGCAAGGGAGTCGTCCCCTGGGGTGGCCGGTGCTTCCCCGAGTCCTGTGGACAGGGGCGGCCCCATGCCGGGGCGAGGAGGGCGGGCCATGGTGCAGAAGGCCAAGATCCTCCTGGTCGATGACCGGCCGGAGAATCTGCTGGCGCTGGAGGCCATTCTCTCCGCGCTCGATCAGACCCTGGTGCGGGCATCGTCAGGGGAGGAAGCGCTCAAAGCGCTGCTGACCGATGACTTCGCGGTGATCCTGCTGGATGTCCAGATGCCGGGCATGGACGGGTTCGAGACCGCGGCGCACATCAAGCGGCGTGAGCGGACGCGGGACATCCCGATCATCTTCCTGACGGCCATCAACCACGGTCCGCACCACACCTTCCGCGGATATGCGGCGGGCGCGGTGGACTACATCTCCAAGCCGTTCGACCCCTGGGTGCTGCGCGCGAAGGTCTCGGTCTTCGTCGAGCTCTACATGAAGAACTGCCAGCTTCGCGAGCAGGCGGCCCTGCTCCGGCTGCAGTTGGAAGGCAACGGGAGGCCGGACCCGGAGGCGGCCAAGGAGCCTGCCGGGCTGCTGGCCGAGCTGTCCGCCCGGCTTGCGGCCGTCGAGGAGCAGGCCGAGGCGCTGTCAAAGCAGTTGGACGACTCCGCCGATGCGGCCGCCGTCGCCACCGCCGCCCATCTGGAGCGCAAACTCACGGGGCTGCGGCGGGCGTTGGACGCGCTGGAGCCTGGTGCGGGGAGCGGAGCCTCTCCGCTGCCCTCGCAGAGTTGACCGGGGGCGGCTCTCCGCTCGGCGCATTCGCCCGACATGTCCGGAGGCGTCAATTCCGGATTGACGTTGTGTCACCATCGCATCAATCCGGAAACGACACGTACGGGCTAATGCCGGGGCACAGGTGCCCCAGGGGTCCCGCACGGTAACCTCGGCGCCATGGCCTCACGTACGTCCGGCAAGGGTTCCCAGAGCACCCGGGGCAACTCGAGCCCGCGCGCTGGCCGTAGCGGAGGTGCCGCGAAGAAGACGGCAGGCAGGAAGCCACCCGCGAAGAAGACCGCCGCGACGAAGGCTCCGGCCCGGAAGCCGGCGGCGAAGAAGACCGCTCCGCGGCCCGCGCCGTCTCTCACCGGCGGCATCTACCGGCTCGTCCGAGCCCTCTGGCTCGGCCTGGCGCACACGGTGGGCGCGACGTTCCGGGGGATAGGCCGCAGCACCAAGGGCCTCGACCCGGCGCACCGCAAGGACGGGCTGGCGCTGCTGCTGCTCGGCCTGGCGCTCGTGGTCGCGGCCGGCACCTGGTCCAATCTGCAGGGCCCGGTCGGCGACCTCGTCGAGATGCTGGTGACCGGTGCGTTCGGCCGGCTGGACCTCGTGGTGCCGCTGCTGCTCGGCGCCGTCGCCGTACGCCTCATCCGGCACCCGGAGAAGCCCGAGGCCAACGGACGGATCGTCATCGGGCTCTCCGCGCTGGTCGTCGGAGGGCTCGGCCTGGTCCATATGGCGTGCGGGTCGCCCGGGCGCGGCGAGGGCACGGAAGCGGTACGGGACGCGGGCGGGCTGATCGGCTGGACCGTCTCCCGGCCCCTGACCTTCATCGTCGGCGAGGCGCTGGCAGTGGCGCTGATGGTGCTGCTGGCGGTCTTCGGTCTGCTGGTGGTGACCGCGACGCCGGTCAATGCGATCCCGCAGCGGCTGCGGCTGCTCGGGGTGAAGCTCGGCCTGGTGAACGACGGCGGGGACGACGAGACCGCGGAGTACGGGGACGACGAGGACGACGCGTACGCCGACGAGTGGCGGCAGACGACCGCACGCCGGTCGCGGCAGGGCGGCGCGCGGGCCGCCTCCTCCGCCGGCGACCCAGACCCGGAGCGGGCCGAGCAAGAGGCACTGACCAAGCGCAGGAGGGGCCGCAAGGGCTCCCGGCCCGCTGTCGCGCAGTCCGCGGACGGCCGGGACATGGACGCAGTGGACGTGGCGGCAGCGGCTGCGGCCGCGCTCGACGGGGCGGTGCTGCACGGCGTGCACCCCTCCCCGGTGGTCGCCGGGCTCAGCCACGGCATCGCGGCCGAACGGGTCACGGACTCCTCCGTCCCCGCCGCGCGTGACGCCGAGGCCCCGGCGGACGCTCCGGAGGGCAGGACGGCCCGGACGTCCGGCAGCGTGCCGGACCTGACCAAGTCCTCCCACCGGTCCTCCGAGCCCCTCCCGCCCCGCGCCGAGCAGCTCCAGCTCTCGGGGGACATCACGTACGCGCTGCCCTCGCTCGACCTGCTCGAGCGCGGTGGCCCGGGCAAGACGCGCAGCGCGGCCAACGACGCGGTCGTGGCCTCGCTCTCCCGGGTGTTCGAGGAGTTCAAGGTCGACGCGGCCGTCACCGGGTTCACCCGCGGTCCGACCGTCACCCGTTACGAGGTCGAGCTCGGCCCGGCGGTGAAGGTCGAGCGCATCACGGCCCTCACCAAGAACATCGCGTACGCCGTCGCCAGCCCCGACGTCCGGATCATCAGCCCCATCCCGGGCAAGTCGGCGGTCGGCATCGAGATCCCGAACACCGACCGCGAGATGGTCAACCTCGGCGACGTACTCCGTCTGGCGGATTCCGCGGGCGATGAGCACCCGATGCTGGTCGCACTCGGCAAGGACGTCGAGGGCGGCTACGTCATGGCCGACCTCGCCAAGATGCCGCACGTCCTGGTCGCCGGCGCGACCGGTTCCGGCAAGTCCTCCTGCATCAACTGCCTCATCACCTCGATCATGGTGCGCGCGACACCGGAGGACGTGCGGATGGTGCTGGTCGACCCCAAGCGCGTCGAGCTGACCGCCTACGAGGGCATCCCGCACCTCATCACGCCGATCATCACCAACCCCAAGCGCGCCGCCGAGGCGCTGCAGTGGGTCGTCCGCGAGATGGACCTGCGATACGACGACCTGGCCGCGTACGGGTTCCGGCACATCGACGACTTCAACACCGCCGTCCGCAACGGCAAGGTCAAGCCGCCGGAGGGCAGCGAGCGCGAGCTGTCCCCGTACCCGTACCTGCTGGTGATCGTCGATGAGCTCGCCGACCTCATGATGGTCGCGCCGCGCGACGTCGAGGACGCGATCGTCCGGATCACCCAGCTGGCGCGGGCCGCCGGAATCCATCTGGTCCTGGCCACCCAGCGGCCGAGCGTCGATGTCGTCACCGGCCTCATCAAGGCGAACGTGCCCTCGCGGCTGGCGTTCGCGACCTCCTCGCTCGCCGACAGCCGGGTCATCCTCGACCAGCCGGGGGCCGAGAAGCTCATCGGCAAGGGCGACGGGCTCTTCCTGCCCATGGGCGCCAACAAACCCGTCCGTATGCAGGGCGCCTTCGTCACCGAGGCCGAGATCGCGGCTGTCGTCGGCCACTGCAAGGACCAGATGACGCCCGTCTTCCGGGAGGACGTCACGGTGGGGACGGCGAAGAAGAAGGAGGTCGACGAGGAGATCGGCGACGATCTCGACCTGCTCTGCCAGGCGGCCGAACTGGTGGTCTCCACCCAGTTCGGATCGACCTCGATGCTTCAGCGGAAGCTGAGGGTGGGGTTCGCCAAGGCCGGCCGGCTGATGGATCTGATGGAATCGCGAGGTGTCGTGGGGCCCAGCGAAGGGTCCAAAGCACGCGATGTGCTCGTCAAGCCGGATGAATTGGACGGAGTGCTGGCCGTGATCCGGGGGGAGACTCACCCGTAAGAGGGTCGGCAGGCAACCGTTTCCGCTGCCGATACGTCAAGTTCTTGGGATGGATGAGCGGGTAGGGGATCGTAGAGCGGTGAGGCCGTTCTGATGGCGTACAAACTCCGTCTCCCCGGTTGCCCCACCCTTTCGTACCACCCCTAGACTGAACATCCAGCAGGTGGCTACACGCTCGAAAGGCGCCCCCGTGTCCATCGGCAACTCCCCCGCAGACGACCGTCCTTCCGTCGAAGAAGACGACCGGCCTTCCGTCGGTCGAGCTCTGCAGCAGGCCCGTGTCGACGCCGGACTGACCGTCGACGAGATCAGCGCCAGCACACGGGTGCGCATCCCCATCGTCCATTCCATCGAAGAGGACGACTTCACCCGGTGCGGTGGCGACGTCTATGCCCGCGGGCACATCCGTGCGCTCGCACGCGCCGTAGGCATCGATCCTGACCCGCTCGTCGGGCAGTACGACGCCGAGCACGGCGGCCGGCCCTCGCCGACCCCGGCGGCGCCGCTGTTCGAGGCGGAGCGGATCAAGCCCGAGCCGCGGCGCCCCAACTGGACCGCGGCCATGGTCGCGGCCATCGTCGCCGTCGTCGCGTTCGTGGGTTTCACCCTGTTCAGCGGTGACGACGAGAGCGGCAACCGTTCCGTCGCGAGCGACACCCCCTCGAAGAAGCCCAAGGCGTCGCCCGGCAAGAAACAGCCCGCCGACCGGAAGCCGGACCCCTCGGACAGTGCGATCGCGGCGGCCCCGGCCGACAAGGTGACCGTCAAGCTCACCGCCCAGGACGGTTCGAGCTGGATCTCGGCCAAGGACCACAACGGGCGTCTGCTGCACGAGGGCACACTCAAGCGCGGCCACTCCAAGACCTTCACCGACAAGAAGCAAATCGACGTCATCCTCGGCAACGCCGGCGTCATGGAGTTGTTCGTCAACGGCAAGAAGATCGACAACCGCTTCGAGAACGGTCAGGTCGAGCGGCTGAGCTACACCAAGGGAGACCCTGCGGCGGGCTGAGCCGGAGCCCGCGCGGGCGGGCGGCCGAACCCTGGCAGCGGAGCGCGCCGCCGGGACGAAGTAGGCTGAGCTCATGCCCGAGCCCGAACGCCGCACCGTCGCCCTCGTCACCCTCGGCTGCGCCCGGAACGAGGTGGACTCGGAGGAACTCGCGGGCCGTCTCGCGGCGGACGGTTGGCACCTCGTCCAGGACGCATCCGACGCCGATGTCGCCGTCGTCAACACGTGCGGGTTCGTCGAGGCCGCGAAGAAGGATTCGGTCGACGCACTCCTCGAGGCCAACGACCTCAAGACCGCCGAAGGCGGGGGCCGTACGCAGGCGGTGGTCGCCGTCGGCTGCATGGCGGAGCGGTACGGCAAGGAGCTGGCCGATGCGCTGCCCGAAGCCGACGGTGTGCTCGGCTTCGACGACTACGCGGACATCTCCGACCGCCTGCAGACCATCCTCTCCGGAGGCGTGCACGCCTCGCACACCCCGCGCGACCGGCGCAAGCTGCTCCCCATCAGCCCGGCGGAGCGGCAGAGCGCCACGGTGGCGCTGCCCGGACACGGCGACCTCCCCGAGGCGCCGGAGGACCTGCCCGAGGGCGTGGCGCCCGCCTCGGGACCTCGGGCGCCGCTGCGGCGCCGCCTGGGAACCGGTCCCGTCGCCTCCGTGAAGCTGGCCTCCGGATGCGACCGCCGCTGCTCGTTCTGCGCGATCCCGGCCTTCCGCGGGTCGTTCATCTCCCGCCGTCCCTCCGATGTGCTCACCGAGACGCGGTGGCTGGCGGAGCAGGGCGTCAAGGAGGTCATGCTCGTCTCCGAGAACAACACCTCGTACGGCAAGGACCTCGGGGACATCCGGCTGCTGGAGACCCTGCTGCCCGAGCTGGCGGACGTGGACGGCATCGAGCGCATCCGGGTCTCCTACCTGCAGCCGGCGGAGATGCGACCGGGGCTCGTCGACGTCCTGACCTCGACGCCCAAGGTCGCCCCGTACTTCGACCTGTCCTTCCAGCACTCGGCGCCCGGCGTGCTGCGCGCGATGCGGCGCTTCGGTGACACCGACCGCTTCCTGGAACTGCTGGAGGGGATCCGGGCCAAGGCTCCGCAGGCCGGAGCCCGGTCCAACTTCATCGTCGGCTTCCCCGGCGAGACGGAGCAGGACCTGGCGGAGCTCGAGAGGTTCCTGACCCATGCGCGGCTGGATGCCATCGGAATCTTCGGGTACTCCGACGAGGACGGCACCGAGGCCGCCGGATACGAGAACAAGCTGCCCGAGGACGTCGTCGCCGAACGGCTGGCGCACATCTCGCGGCTCGCGGAGGAGCTGACCGCACAGCGTGCGGAGGAGCGCCTCGGAGAGACCGTCGAGGTGCTCGTCGAGACCGTGGGCGAGGACCCGGAGATCTCGGAGGGAGCCGCGGGTCGCGGAGCCCACCAGGCCCCGGAGACCGACGGCCAGGTGCTGCTCACGGACTCCCGGGGCCTGGCCCCCGGCCGTATGGTCGAGGCCAAGGTGGTGGCGACGGAGGGCGTGGATCTCGTGGCCGAGCCGCTGGCCGGCGGCGAGTGTCCGGGCGAGGAGGCGGGCACATGAGCGGAGTCCCCGCGTCCGCAGCGGGCGGTCACGGCCGCGCGCCGGTCCGCGGCGGCTCGGTGAGCACGCCTACGGTTCCCCAGGTTCCCCAGGCCGGACTGTGGAACATCGCCAACATCCTCACCATGATCCGGCTGCTCCTTGTGCCCGGGTTCGTCTTGTTGCTGCTGCACAACGGCGGCTACGACCCGGCCTGGCGGTCATTCGCCTGGGCGGCGTTCGCGGTCGCCATGATCACCGACCTCTTCGACGGTCACCTCGCCCGCCGCTACAACCTCGTCACCGACTTCGGGAAGATCGCCGACCCCATAGCGGACAAGGCGATCATGGGTACCGCGCTGATCTGCCTCTCCGCTCTGGGCGACCTGCCCTGGTGGGTCACGGGCGTGATCCTCTTCCGCGAACTCGGGATCACGCTGATGCGCTTCTGGGTGATCAGGCATGGCGTCATCCCGGCGAGCCGGGGCGGGAAGCTGAAGACCCTCGCCCAGGGCACCGCCGTCGGGATGTACGTCCTGGCGCTGACCGGGCCGCTGGCCACCCTGCGCTTCTGGGTCATGGCGGTGGCCGTGGTGCTGACCGTCGTGACCGGGCTGGACTATGTACGCCAGGCCGTCGTGCTGCGGCGTGCGGGGCTGGCCGCCGAGCGCGCGCGGGCCGCGGAGGCTGCCGGGGTCACCGGGGGCTCCGGACGATGAACGGCGCGAACGGCGGCGGAACACTGGCCGCCGACGTGCTGGCACGGCTCGTGGACCGCGGCGAGACGGTCGCGGTCGCCGAGTCCCTGACGGGCGGCCTGGTCGCCGCGGAGCTGACCACGCCCCCCGGCGCTTCGAAGGCCTTCGTGGGCTCGGTGACCGCGTACGCGACCGGGGTGAAGCAGGACCTGCTGGCGGTGGACGGTGCGCTGCTGGCCGAGCGCGGTGCCGTCGACCCCGTGGTCGCCGGGCAGATGGCGGCGGGCGTACGACGGCTCCTGGGTGCGGACTGGGGTGTGGGAACCACCGGTGTTGCCGGTCCGGACAGCCAGGACGGGAAGCCGGTCGGCAGGGTGTACGTCGCCGTGGCGGGGCCCTCGGGCGCCGCACGCGCGCGGGAACTGGGACTCGACGGGGATCGAGCGGGTATCCGCTCCAGAAGCGTTGAAGCGGCTCTGGAGCTGCTTCTGGGGGAACTGATCGAAAATGTGCGGGCACAGGATACGGAACAGAGCGGGGGGAATTGATGTTTGCAGCCCTGAGTGAACACGTCATCGCTCCCCGCACGGCCGCGGTCCGAGGCGGTACGGTGGGGCGAGAAGGATCCGGATCCGAGGCCCGAGGAGGGAGCCACCGATGATTCTGCTCCGTCGCCTGCTGGGTGACGTGCTCCGTCGGCAGCGCCAGCGCCAGGGCCGGACCCTGCGTGAGGTGTCTTCGTCGGCACGGGTCTCTCTCGGCTATCTCTCGGAGGTCGAGAGGGGGCAGAAGGAGGCGTCCTCCGAACTGCTCTCCGCGATCTGCGACGCCTTGGACGTGCGGATGTCCCAAGTCATGCGTGAGGTGAGCGACGAGCTGTCGCTGGCCGAGCTGGCGGAGTCCGCGGCCGCGAGCGAGACGGTGCCGGCACCGATGCGACCGATGTTCAACCCGGTCACCGTGACCTCGGTGACGGGTGTGCCGGAGGAGCGCGTCACGATCAAGGCTCCTGCCGAGGCTGTGGACGTCGTAGCGGCCTGACAACCCGGCACTTCCTCGTCCGCGGAATCTGCGGAACCAGCTTCACCGAGCCCCGGATGGCATGCGCCATCCGGGGCTCGCCGCTTTCCCGGTGCAGGCCTCCGCAGACCCCGACTTCCCGTCCACGGGCCGGGGACTTCCCGTCGGACGGGGCCCGGATGTGCGCTCCGCTCCGGCATGCCCTGTGCGAGGCGGGTATGCGATCGTTGAGAAGAGCATTGCGACAAATCTGAAGGAATCAGGAGGAACCTGATGTCTGTCGTCAAGAGCCCGCTGCGTGACGAAGACCTCAAGATCGTGGGTGACGCCCTCCAAGGAGCACTGGTCGACCTCGTGGATCTCGGCCTGGTGGCGAAGCAGGTCCACTGGAACGTCGTGGGTCCGCGCTTCCGCTCCGTGCACCTGCAGCTGGACGACGTGGTCGCCACCGCCCGCCAGTACGCCGACACTGTGGCCGAGCGGGCGTCAGCCCTCGGTGTCTCCCCCGACGGGCGGGCCGACACGGTCGCCAAGAGCAGCGGCATCGACCCTGCCCACGACGGATGGATCAAGGACGACGACGCGGTACGCACGCTCGCCACCGCCCTCGGAGTTCTGATCGTCCGGATGCGGGAGCGGATCGACGCGACCGAACACCCGGATCCCGTGAGCCAGGACCTCTTCATCGGGCTCACCGCGGATCTCGAGAAGCACAGGTGGATGTTCCAGGCGGAGAACGCCTGAACCGAGGCTGCGGCCGAGCCGGGGCGCGCCCCGGGCCGGATGCGGTGGGACCGCGACCGGCCGAGGGGCGCGCCTTACGGTCTCCGCGCCGCCGTCCCCCGTACGGGGGAACCGGCCGACGAGCGTCGCGCCGGAGGAAGGAACCATGGCGCGACGCGAGGTCGGGGACCGGGAGCGACCGGTACGAATACGGGTGCTGGGTCGCCCGGCTCGTACCGCGGTCGCCCGTCCGGGCCGAATACCCGGCCGTACGCCGGCCGGCTTCTCCGCCGCGCGATGGGTGGTCGGGCCGGTGCTCGCGGGGGTGTGGTGCTGGGCCGTGGTCCGTCTGGCCGCGCTGCCCGGTGAGGCGGGGCCGCTGGAGGTGACGATCGCCGCGGGGGGCTGGGGATTGAGCCTGCTGCCCGTCCACTGCGTCCCGGCATCCGAGGCGCGGGCGGGGCGGGTGCGGATCTCCCTGCGGAGAGTCCGGTCGATGCGGATGGTCCGCCGCATGCGGGCGAGTGGGGATGCGAGGACTACCACGGCATGGCGACGCCGCCGTTCGGGCGGAGGATCTGACCGGTCGTGAACGACGAGGCGTCCGACGCCAGATGAAGCACGGCGTGGGCGACGTCCTCCGGGGCGCCGACCCGTCCCAGGGGGGATGCGCGGATCATGGTCTGCTCGGCCCGGTGCTGGGCCTCGGCGTCGTGCCGCTCGGTCATGGGGGTGCGGATCCACCCGGGAGCCACCGCGTTGACGCGGATGCCGTGCCGGCCGACCTCGGAGGCGAGGGTCCTGGTCAGCTGGACGACGGCGGCCTTGGCGGCGCTGTAGCAGAGGAGTCCCGGGGCGCCGGTGTCGACGGCCCCGGAGGCCATGGTGACGATGGAACCCGGTGTGCCGGTCGCGATCATGGAGCGGGCCGCTTCCCGGCAGGCGTAGAGAACGCCTTTGAAATTGACGGCCAGGACGCGGTCGAGGTCGGCGTCCGTGGTCTCCAGGACCGGGCTGCTGTGCATGACGCCGGCGATCGCGGCCATGATGTGCAGCCCGCCGCCGGTGGAGGCCGCCTCGGCGACGGCGTCCGCGAGTCGCGTGCTGTCGGTCACGTCGAGCGGATGGGCCCGGGCCGTTCCGCCCTCGGCGATGATCCGCTCCGTGGTATCCCGCACCCCCTGCTCGTCGAGGTCGGCACAGTGGACGTGCGCACCCGAGGCGGCGAGGAGGACGGCGGTTGCGCGGCCTATGCCGCTCGCGGCGCCGGTGACGAAGGCCGAGCGCCCGGAGAGGTCGTGCGCCGTGAGAGTCATGGCCCGACGGTACGAGCATTTCTGACGGACCGTCAATCAGTGTGCGGGCGGCCGCGGAAGGCGGACGGGCCAGGGGCGCGGGAGGCGGACGGGTCCGGTCCGGACTGGCACGCCGGGCACCAGTACGTGCTGCGCTCCTGGCCCGGGTCGCCCTGGTCGGCGGAGCGTACGGCCGTCCCGCACCGGCGGCAGGGGCGGCCCGCCCTGCCGTAGACCCACAGGCGCTGATCGCGGCGGTCGACGGCGGTCGTGGCGCGCGCGATCCGCGTCTTGTTGGCTTCCAGGAGTCGGTGAGCGAGGGCGACGAGACGATCGGGGGCGGGGACCTCGGAAACGGGCAGCCAGGGGGTGCAGCCGGCCATGAAGCACAGCTCGGACTTGTAGACATTGCCGATGCCGGCGAGGTTGCGCTGGTCCAGGAGGGCCTCGCCGAGAGGGCGGGCGGGGGAGGCGAGCAGCCTGCGCAGAGCTTCGTCGGCGTCCCAGTCGGGGCCGAGCAGGTCCGGGCCGAGGTGGCCGACGACACTGCTCTCGTCGGCGGTGCGGATCAGCCCGAGGACGGGGAGTCGGTAGCCGACGGCGGCGCGGTCGGTGGTCGCGAGGACGGCGCGGATCTGGTGATCGGGCCCGCCGCGCCAGCGCTCGCCGGTGGCGTAGAGGTGCCAGGCGCCGTCCATCCGCAGATGGGAGTGGAGCGTGAGCCCGCCCTCGATCCGGGTGAGCAGATGCTTGCCGCGGGGGACCACCTCGGTCACGTCCCGGCCGGAGAGGTCGACGGTCGCGAGCTTGGGCACGCGCAGATCGGAGCGCAGGAGGCGCCGGCCTGCGAGCGCTTCGTGCAGCCTGCGGGCGGTCAGCCACACGGTGTCTCCTTCGGGCATGCAGCCATGATGCCGCTGTGGTGGCGCGTACTGCTGCCGGGCAGAGGGCCGTACGCGTCTCAGGGCGCCTCATGCAGTCGCTGCCTCCGGCCCGCGACCGCTCCGGTGACGGGCGGCCCCGGCGTGAGGGCGTGGGCCCGCAATGGGGGAGGAGTACCCCCGGCGTGAGGGCGCGGGCGGCCTGCAACGGGTGACGAGCACCCCCGTCATGAGGTGACGAGCACCCCCGTCATGAGATCGCGGGAGGCTCTGCACCGGCGCGGCCGTCCCCGTAGCGCAGGGGCCGTGGCGGGGCCGGGTCAGGCCGGGCGCAGGCGGAGACCCCGCGGGGTGGCGTGGAAGCCCGCCGCTTCGAGGGCGCGGCCGATCGGGGAGGAGAGAGCGGGGGAGCCGTTGGCGCGCTCGACGGTGACGGTGCCGAGCGCACCGTCGCGGGCCGCACCCGCCAGGGCCTCGGCCGCCGTGTGCAGCCGGGCGTCCGCCTCCGGGCTCTCCGCGCTCTCCGTTTCCTCACCGCCCGGCCAGGCGAGCAGGGTCTTGCCGCCGCGCTCCACGTACAGCACCAGGTCGCCGCCCACGAGCACCACCAGGGCGCCCGCCTTGCGGCCCGGCTTGTGGCCGGCGCCGGCCGGTGGCTCGGGCCAGGGGAGCGCCGCGCCATAGGCGTTGGCCGGGTCGGCGGCGGCCAGGACGACTGCTGCGGACTCGCGGCTGCCGTGCCCGTCGCGGCGGGGGAACCCGAAATCGTTGGTGGGGGTGTCCGCCACTGCGCGGTCGCGCGCGGTGGCAACGGCGCGCAGCCGGTCGACCGCGCCGTCCATCGCGAACTGCGCCGCCCCGAGCCCTTCGACGACATAGCCGCGCCGAGCCTGGCCCGTCTCCTCGAAGGCGGACAGCACGCGGTAGGCGGCGGAGAAGCCGCCCTCGACTCCTTCCGCCGACACCGCACCGCGGGTCACCACACCGTGCCGGTCCAGGAGGGTGTGGGCGAGGGCATGTGCGCGCCGGGTGGGATCGGTCTCGCGCTGGGTCAGCAGCGACCAGCGGCCGGCCACGGTCGGCGGCCCGTTGCGGGAGGCGGTGCCCCGGACCGTACGGGGGCTGAGGGAGGCGGTGAGGCTGCCGTACCGCCCGCGGGGCACCGACCGCTTCGCCCGGTGCGCGGTGGCGCCGGCGGTGCGGCCGGAGCCGAGGAGGGAACGCAGGGGGGACAGGGTGTCGTTGGTGAGCCGGCCGGACCAGGCCAGATCCCATACGGCGTCGGCGAGTTGAGGATCGGTGGCCTCGGGGTGCTCCCCGCGCACCTGGTCTGCGATCTGGCGGAAGAACAGGCCGTAGCCACCGGAGAGGCCGTCGAGCACCGCTTGGTGGAGCGGGCCCGTCTCCAGCGGATGCGGTGGTGGCAGCAGCAAGGGGGCGGTGTCGGCGAGGAACAGCGACACCCAGCCGTCCTTGCCGGGCAGGGCCCCCGCGCCCGCCCAGACGACGTCACCGGAGGCGGTCAGCTCGTCGAGCATGGCCGGTCCGTAGCCGGTCACGCGGGACGGCAGGACCAGCTTCTCCAGGGCGGAGGCCGGTACGGGGGCCCCCTGGAGCTGCTCGACCGCGCGCACCAGACCGTCGATGCCGCGCAGGCCGTGGGTGCCGACGTGCTGCCACTGCGGCAGGAAGGAGGCCAGCGCCGGCGGCGGTACGGGCTCCATCTCCTGGCGGAGGGCGGCCAGGGAGCGGCGCCGCAGTCGGCGGAGCACCGTGGTGTCGCACCATTCCTGGCCGATGCCGGCGGGGTGGAACTCGCCCTGGACGACGCGGCCTGCGGCAGCCAGCCGGTGCAGCGCACCGTCCGTGACGGCGACGCCGATGCCGAAGCGTGTGGCCGGGTCGGCCGAGGTGAAGGGGCCGTGCGTGCGGGCGTAGCGGGCAAGGAGGTCGCCGAGCGGGTCCTTGACCGGTTCGGTGAAGGCTTCCGGTACCCCGACGGGGAGCGCCGTGCCCAGTGCGTCCCTCAGCCGGCCGGCGTCCTCGACGGCCGCCCAGTGGTCGGCGCCCGCGATGCGCACCTGGATGGCGCGGCGGGCCGCGCCCAGCTCCCGCGCCCACTCGGGCGTGGCACCGCGCTCGGTCAACTCGGCGTCGGTGAGCGGGCCGAGGACACGCAGGGCGTCGGCGAGGCTCTCCACATCCTTGATACGGCGGTCCTCGGTGAGCCATTGCAGCTCGCGCTCCAGCTCGGTCAGCACGTCGGCGTCGAGCAGCTCCCGCAGCTCGGCCTGGCCGAGCAGTTCGGCCAGGAGCCGGGAGTCCAGCGAGAGCGCGGCGGCCCGCCGCTCGGCGAGCGGGGAGTCACCCTCGTACAGGAACTGGGCGACGTAACCGAAGAGCAGGGAGCGGGCGAACGGGGAGGGCTCCGGTGTCGTGACCTCGACCAGACGGACCTTACGGGCTTCGATGTCGCCCATCAGCTCGGTGAGGCCGGGGACGTCGAAGACGTCCTGCAGGCATTCGCGCACGGCCTCCAGGACGATGGGGAACGAACCGAACTCCGAGGCGACCTCGAGCAGTTGGGCGGCTCGCCGGCGCTGCTGCCACAGCGGGGTGCGCTTGCCGGGGTTGCGGCGCGGCAGCAGCAGGGCGCGGGCCGCGCACTCGCGGAAGCGCGAGGCGAAAAGGGCCGATGACCCCACCTGGTCGGTGACGACCTGGTCGATCTCGCCCTTCTCGAAGGCCACGTCCGCCGCACCCACCGGGGACTGCTCGGACTCGAACTCCCGCCCCCGGTGGGCCGGGTCCGTCTCCATGTCGAGGAGGTCCAGCCCCATCAGGTCCGCGTCGGGCAGACGCAGGACGATGCCGTCGTCCGCGTGCATGACCTGGGCGTCCATGCCGTAGCGCTCGGAGAGCCGCGCGCCGAGGGCCAGGGCCCAGGGGGCGTGCACCTGCGCGCCGAACGGGGAGTGGACGACGACCCGCCAGTCGCCCAGCTCGTCGCGGAACCGCTCCACGACGATCGTGCGGTCGTCGGGGACGTGTCCGCACGCCTCGCGCTGCTCCTTGAGATACGCCAGCACATTGTTCGCGGCCCAGGCATCCAGACCAGCGGCCACCAGCCGCAGGCGGGCGTCGTCCTCCGCCAGGCCGCCGATCTCGCGGAGGAACGCGCCCAGGGCACGGCCCAGTTCGAGCGGACGGCCGAGCTGGTCGCCCTTCCAGAAGGGCAGCCGCCCCGGCACTCCGGGCGCGGGGGAGACCAGGACACGGTCGCGCGTGATGTCCTCGATGCGCCACGAGGTGGTGCCGAGGGTGAAGACGTCGCCGACCCGCGATTCGTAGACCATCTCCTCGTCGAGCTCGCCGACCCTGCCGCCGCCCTTCTTCGGGTCGGCTCCCGCCAGGAAGACGCCGAAGAGGCCGCGGTCGGGAATCGTGCCGCCGGAGGTGACGGCGAGCCGCTGGGCGCCCGGGCGGCCGGAGACCGTGCCGGCCACCCGGTCCCATACGAGCCGGGGACGCAGCTCGGCGAAGGCGTCCGAGGGATACCGGCCGGCCAGCATGTCCAGGACCGCGGTGTAGGCGGACTCCGGGAGCGAAGCGAAGGGGGCCGCCCTGCGGACCGTCCCGAGCAGCTCGTCCACGTCCCAGGTGTCCATCGACGTCATGGCCACGATCTGCTGGGCCAGAACGTCCAGAGGATTGGCCGGTACGCGCAGGGCCTCGATGGCACCGCTGCGCATCCGCTCGGTGACGACGGCCGCCTGCACCAGGTCACCGCGGTACTTGGGGAAGACCACGCCGGTGGAGACCGCGCCAACCTGGTGGCCGGCGCGGCCCACGCGCTGCAGCCCGGAGGCGACGGACGGCGGCGACTCGACCTGGACGACCAGGTCGACCGCGCCCATGTCGATGCCCAACTCCAGGCTGGAGGTGGCGACAACGGCGGGCAGGCGCCCCGCCTTGAGGTCCTCCTCGACCAGCGCCCGCTGCTCCTTGGACACCGAACCGTGGTGGGCCCGCGCCATGACGGCCGGGCTCCCCTTGGCGGCGCCCGAACCGCCCATCAGCTCGGCGGGGGAGTGGTGTTCGGGGGCGGGCTCGCCGGTCGCGCGCTCGTAGGCGATCTCGTTGAGCCGGTTGCACAACCGCTCCGCGATGCGGCGGGAGTTGGCGAAGACGATCGTGGAGCGGTGGGCCTGGACGAGGTCGGCGATCCGCTCCTCCACATGGGGCCAGATCGACGGTTTGTCGGCCCCCGACCCGCTCTCCGGCTCGCTGGCGGGGGAGGCACCCAGCTCGGCCAGGTCCTCCACGGGCACGACCACCGACAGGTCGAACTCCTTGCCGGACGGAGGTTGGACGACCTTGGCCGTGCGCTGGGGCGACAGATAGCGGGCCACCTCGTCGACCGGACGCACGGTCGCCGAGAGGCCGATGCGCCGGGCCGGGCGGTCCAGCAGTTCGTCCAGCCGCTCAAGCGACAGCGCCAGGTGGGCGCCCCGCTTCGTGCCCGCGACGGCGTGCACCTCGTCGATGATCACCGTCTCGACCCCGGTCAGCGCCTCACGGGTTGCGGAGGTGAGCATCAGGAAGAGGGACTCGGGGGTGGTGATCAGGATGTCCGGCGGCCGGTTCGCCAGCGCGCGGCGCTCGGCTGCCGGGGTGTCGCCGGAGCGGATGCCGACCCGCACCTCCGGCTCCGGCAGCCCGAGCCGGACGGCCTCGTGCCGGATGCCGGTGAGCGGGCTGCGCAGATTGCGCTCGACGTCCACCGCGAGGGCCTTGAGGGGGGAGACGTACAGCACGCGGCAGCGCTTCTTGGTGTCGGCGGGCGGGGGCGTGCCGGTCAGCCCGTCCAGGGCGGAGAGGAAGGCGGCCAGAGTTTTGCCGGAGCCGGTCGGGGCGACCACCAGAACGTCCGAGCCCTCGTCGATGGCCCGCCACGCGCCGGTCTGTGCGGGCGTGGGCGCGCTGAAGGCCCCCGTGAACCAGGCCCGGGTCGCGGGAGAGAACGCGTCGAGGGCCGACGCCGCATCGTCCGACATGTTCCCCATCGTGCACCCGGCCACTGACAACGAACCCGGGCCGCAGGTCAGCGGTGCTCCGGGCCGCGGGCCGGCGATGCACCCGGCCGCTGCACAATGGCGGTATGGCGAGGCAGGAGAGCGCGCGGCACTGGCAGTACCCGGAGCTGCCCGGCGTGGACCTGCTGAAGGCGCGGTACGTGCACAAGACGTTCGTCCGGCACACCCACGACGCCTTCGTCATCGCGGCGATCACCCAGGGCGTCGAGTCCTTCCGGTGCGGCGGCACCCTGGAGCGGGCCGGGGTCGGCGGGCTGGCGCTGGTGAACCCCGACACCCCGCACACCGGGCAGGCCGGGGTCCCGGAGGGATGGACGTACTCGGTGCTCTACCCGGAGCCGCGGACGGTCGCCGCCATCGCCGCCGAGACCACCTCGATCCGTGGTACCGCGGGCTTCGCCTCCGCCGTCGTCGACGACCCGTACGTCTGCCACTTGGTGACGGAGGTGCACCGGGCCGCCGAGGAGGGCAACGCGCTCGCGGCGGACACCCTGCTCAAGGTCGCCGTCGCCCGGCTGCTGCGGGAGAACGGCGGCCCGCTTCCGGAGCGCGTGGCGCGTACCGCGGGCGCGCGGAACGCCGAGCGCGCCCGGGCGATCCTGGAGCAGCGGATGGCCGACCCGCCCTCCCTGGAGAAGCTCGCCGCCGAGCTGGGCACCGGCCCGTTCGCGTTGCTGCGGGCCTTCCGCGACCTGTACGGGATGCCGCCGCACAACTGGCTCACCGACGCGCGGGTGCGCCGGGCCCGGCATCTGCTCGACGCGGGCACCGCCCCCGCAGAGGCCGCCGTCACGGTCGGCTTCACCGACCAGCCCCACCTGAACCGGCACTTCAGCCGGATCGTGGGCGTGCCGCCGGGAGCGTACCGGCTCGAGCGGGCACGGACCCGCGGTGCGGCCCCCGAGCAGGCCGTCGTCGCGGACGCAAGAACGTACAAGACCCGATCCGGCTCCTGTTCGTAGCGTGCGGGGCGTGGCACGAGAACGAACTCCGATACGCCCCCAGGACCGGGAAGCGGACCCCCAGGAAGGAAAGGCGGCCCCTCAGGACAGGGCAGCCCCGCACGACAGGGAGGCGGACATCCGGAAACCCCAGGACCCGGAAGCCGCCCCGTCCCCCGGGCGCTCCGACACCGCCGTGGTACGCGACGCCCTCGGTGTCGGCGTCGCCGTCGGGCTCTCCGGTTTCGCCTTCGGCGTGACATCGGCGGGCGCGGGACTGACCCTGCTGCAGACCTGTGCGCTGAGCCTGCTGGTCTTCACGGGCGCATCCCAGTTCGCGCTGGTCGGGGCGATCGCCGCGGGCGGCAACCCGCTCACCGCGGCCGCCGGCGCCTTCTTCCTGGGCGTGCGCAACGCCTTCTATGGGCTACGGCTGTCCCAGATCCTCCGCATCCCGCGCGCGGTCCGCCCCCTGGCCGCCCACTGGGTCATCGACGAGACCACGGTGGTGACCCTCGCTCAGCCGGACCGGCGCAGCGCCCGGATCGGCTTCACGGTCACCGGGCTGAGCATCTACGTGCTGTGGAACCTCACCACCCTGCTCGGGGCGCTCGGGGCCTCCGCCCTGGGGGACCCCGACGCCTGGGGGCTGGACGCGGCGGGTCCCGCCGTCTTCCTCGCGCTGCTCGCGCCCATGCTGCGGACGACGCTGGAACGTGCGGTGGCAGGGGTGGCCGTGGTGTTCGCCCTGGTGTGCCACCCGCTGCTGCCAGCCGGTGTGCCGGTGCTGCTGTCGGCGCTCGCCGCGCCCACGGTCCTCGCCCTCCACGGCCTCCGCGCGCGGCGCTCGGGCACGGACACGGACACGGACAGCATGGGCACGGACGGGGAGGGGGAGCGATGACCGTCTGGATCGCCATCGGCGCCACCGTCGTCGGCTGCTACCTGGTCAAGCTGCTGGGACTCTCGGTGCCCGCCGGTGCCTTGGAGCGGCCCCGCGTCAAGCAGCTCGCCGCCCTGATCCCCGTCGCCCTGCTCGCTGCGCTGATCGCCATCCAGACGGTCGGCGGCGACGATCGGACGCTGGTGATCGACGCCCGCGCTGCGGGGCTCGCGGGTGCGGCGGTCGCGCTGGTGCTGCGCGCCCCCTTCCTGGTGGTCGTCGCCGTCGCGGTACTGATCACCGCGGGCGTACGGGCGCTCGGCGGGTAGCCGGTCGCCCGTACGCCAGGAGAGACCCGCACGCCGGGGCAGCGGGTCCGCGGTCGGTTACGCGGATCCGTCGTGGACCGGCCGCCCGTGGGCGCGGAGCGCCAGCAGCGCGTCGACGGTCACCATGGGCCGGCACTCCAGGGCCGTGCCGGGCGCCCAGGCGCGCCAGCGGATGGGCCAGCCGCCGTCCTCCTCCTGCCGGGCCGCCAGAAAGTCCAGGGACCGCTCCATCTCCGCGTCCGAGAACCACCGGCGGGCCAGCGAGCCGGGCGTGCGCGCGAAGTCGTACGCGTAGTGGTGCTCGCCCGGGCCGTAGCCCTCGGGCAGCGGGTGGTCACCGGCCCCCTCCGGATCCAGGACCACCAGGCCCTGTTCGCGCACCAGCCGCCCGAGCCGCTCCGCGGCGGCCTCGGCGCGGGGGCGGTCCGGGACGCCGTCCAGGAAGGCGACCGCGGCCATGACCTCGTACGGGTGGGACTTCTCCAGCGACTCGACGGCCGCCCAGCAGAAGTCGGTGGCCCGGAAGAGCCAGGCGTGCCACACCTCGTTGCGGTGCAGCATTCCCACCACGGGGCCGGTCGCCAGGAGGTCGCTCGGCGGGTTGCCGACGACCGGGATCCAGGGGGCGGCCGGGTAGCCGCGCAGGGACGGGTCGATCGCGGGCAGTGCGCCGTCCTCGGTGGAGATCGTCGTCAGATAGCGGCAGATCCGCTCGATCCGCTGTCCGCCGCACCGGCCGATGGCGTCGAGGACACGCAGCGCGTGCGCGGTGTGCAGCGGCTGGCTGACGGGACCGCGCAAGTCGGGCTCCAGCGCGTGGCCGTAGCCGCCGTCGCTGTTGCGGTAGGCGTCCAGCGCCGTCTCCACGGCGTCGGCCGCCGGGGAGCGGTCCGCCTCCCCGGAGACGCCGGGGGCGCCGGGGAGGAAGTGGTACGCGAAGGTGCGCTGCTCGAGCACGCGCGCGGTCAGCCAGACGAAGTGCTCGGCTCGGGCGAGAGGGGTTCCGGATCGGGCCATGTCCCGACCGTATGGCGAAAGCGCGCCGGGTTCCCGGGGAGCGCGAGGCTGCAATCCCTGAGCGGGATACTGGGCGCATGCGGTTGACGGCCTTCTGGCAGCGAATGGCGACCCACTTCGGTGAGGGCTACGCCGACTCCTTCGCGCGTGATCATGTGATGTCGGAACTGGGGGGCAGGACCGTGCACGAGGCACTGGCCGCCGGGTGGAACGCGAAGGAGGTCTGGCGCGGAGTGTGCGCCGCCATGGACATCCCCGCGGACCAAAGGTGACCGCGGTGGGTCACACTGGCCCGATGGATGCGACGGACGAAGCGGCCCGCGAGGACGCTCGGGGCGGTGCCCTCGACGCGGGAAGACCCGGCGGGGCGCCGGCGCCCCGCGAGCGGATGCCGCGCTGGCTGCCCCGCGCCATGGTGCTGGCCCTGGCCCTCCTCGCCTGCTTCCAGTTGGCGAACTGGGCCTTTCACCAGCTCATCGGACTCCTGGTCAACATCCTCATAGCGTTCTTCCTGGCGCTCGCCGTGGAACCCGCCGTGGACCGCATGGCCGCGCGCGGGGTGCGGCGAGGGCTGGCCACCATGCTGGTCTTCCTCGGCGTGATCGGCTTCTTCGCCGGGTTCTTCATCCTGCTCGGCTCGATGCTCGCCGGGCAGATCGTGACGATGGTGGAGCACTTCCCGCAGTACCTGGACTCGGTGATCCGGTGGATCAACGAGTCCTTCAGGACGAACCTGTCCCGGGTCGAGATCCAGGACAGCCTGCTCCGCTCGGACTGGCTGAAGAAGTACGTGCAGAACAGCGCCACGGGCGTGCTGGACATCTCCACCACCGTGCTCGGCGGGCTCTTCCGGGTCCTGACCGTGCTGCTCTTCTCCTTCTACTTCGCCGCCGACGGGCCGCGGCTGCGCCGCGCGCTGTGCTCGGTGCTGCCGCCGACCCGGCAGACGGAGGTGCTGCGCGCCTGGGAGATCGCGGTCGCCAAGACCGGCGGGTACCTCTACTCGCGCGGGCTGATGGCCCTGATCTCCGGTGTCGCGCACTACGTGCTGCTGGAGTTCCTCGGTGTCCCGTACGCGCCGGCACTGGCGTGCTGGGTCGGCGTGGTCTCCCAGTTCATCCCGACCATCGGCACCTATCTCGCGGGTGCGCTGCCGATGCTGCTGGCCTTCACGGTCAACCCCTGGTACGCGCTGTGGGTGCTGTGTTTCGTCGTGGTCTACCAGCAGTTCGAGAACTACCTGCTGCAGCCGCGCATCACCGCTCGGACCGTGGACATCCACCCGGCCGTGGCCTTCGGCTCGGTGATCGCGGGCACGGCGCTGCTGGGCGCGGTCGGCGCGCTGATCGCCATCCCGGCGACGGCGACGCTGCAGGCGTTCCTGAGCGTGTACGTGCGGCGGTACGAGGTCACCGACGACCCGCGGGTGCAGGGGCGCCCGCGGCGCCGCACCATCGCCCCGGCGCTGGCGAAGATCCGCCAGGCGTGGCGCGGTTGACACCAAAATCGAACATCCATTCTCATGGTGGTCCAGCCCGGTTTTCCACAGGCAGGACGACGCCCGGGCGCATTGTCAGTGCCAGGCGCTAGCGTCGTGGACGTGAAGCGATCGACTCAAGCAAACCGGGTGGGCCCCATGGCAGGAACCGACCGCGAGAAGGCGCTCGACGCCGCACTCGCGCAGATTGAACGGCAATTCGGCAAGGGCGCCGTCATGCGCCTGGGGGAGCGGCCGAACGAGCCCATCGAGGTCATCCCCACCGGGTCGACCGCTCTCGATGTCGCGCTGGGCGTCGGCGGCCTGCCGCGCGGCCGCGTCGTCGAGGTCTACGGCCCGGAGTCCTCCGGCAAGACGACCCTCACGCTGCACGCGGTGGCCAACGCGCAGCGGGCCGGCGGCACGGTCGCGTTCGTGGACGCCGAGCACGCCCTCGACCCCGAGTACGCCAAAGCACTGGGCGTCGACACGGACAACCTCATCCTTTCTCAGCCGGACAGCGGCGAGCAGGCGCTCGAGATCGTGGACATGCTGGTGCGTTCCGGCGCCCTGGACCTCATCGTCATCGACTCCGTGGCCGCTCTGGTGCCACGCGCGGAGATCGAAGGCGAGATGGGCGACTCGCACGTGGGTCTGCAGGCCCGGCTGATGAGCCAGGCGCTCCGTAAGATCACCAGCGCGCTGAACCACTCCAAGACCACCGCGATTTTCATCAACCAGCTGCGCGAGAAGATCGGCGTGATGTTCGGCTCGCCGGAGACGACGACCGGTGGCCGGGCGCTGAAGTTCTACGCCTCTGTTCGTCTGGACATCCGCCGGATCGAGACCCTCAAGGACGGCACGGACGCGGTCGGCAACCGCACCCGCGTCAAGGTCGTCAAGAACAAGGTCGCGCCGCCGTTCAAGCAGGCCGAGTTCGACATCCTCTACGGGCAGGGCATCAGCCGTGAGGGCGGCCTCATCGACATGGGCGTGGATCACGGCTTCATCCGCAAGTCCGGCGCCTGGTACACGTACGAGGGCGACCAGCTCGGTCAGGGCAAGGAGAACGCCCGCAACTTCCTGAAGGACAACCCCGACCTCGCCAACGAGATCGAGAAGAAGATCAAGGAGAAGCTCGGCATCGGCGTGAAGCCGGAGGCCCCGGCGGGAGAGCCGGGCGCGGACGCGGCGGTCGCCGCGGGCGCATCGGCCGAGCCGGCGGCAGCGGCTGCCCCCGCGGTCAAGGCCACCAAGGCGACCAAGGCCGCGGCGGCCAAGAGCTGATCCGTGACGCGTCGCACCGACTGGGGGGACGCCGCGGACAGCGGCACCGGCAGTGACGGCGGGGGCGTATGCGCGGACAGCGGTGCCTCTACTTCGTCGAGGGCCGAAGAAGAGGCACCGCGCAGTCCGGAGGAGCAGGCGCGGGCGATCTGCTTGCGCCTGCTCACCGGGACTCCCCGGACCCGCAAGCAGCTCGCGGACGCGCTGCGCAAGCGCAGCATCCCGGACGAGGCCGCGGAGGAGGTGCTCTCCCGGTTCGAGGGCGTGGGCCTGATCGACGACGCGGCATTCGCCGACGCGTGGGTCGAGTCCCGGCACCACAGTCGGGGGCTGGCCCGGAGAGCCTTGGCGCGTGAACTACGCACCAAGGGCGTGGACTCGGCAGTGATCGATGAGGCCGTCGGGCAGCTCGATCCCGAGCAGGAGGAGCGAACCGCCCGGGAGCTGGTCGAGCGCAAGCTCCGCGCCACCCGAGGCCTCGAACGGCAGAAGCGGATCCGCCGCCTCGCCGGAATGCTCGCCCGCAAGGGCTACGCGGAGGGCCTCGCCCTGCGCGTGGTGCGGAGCGCGCTGGAGGCGGAGGGCGAGGACCCGGAGCTGCTGGAGTACCACCTGCCGGACGACTGACGGGGCGCCGGGCCGTCAGCTGCCCACGTCCGGCCCGGGCCGGACGCCCCGGCCGACCGGCTGCCGGCAGCTGCCGGCCGACGCGCTGCCCTGATCCGCCCGCGGGCCGCCGGTTGTTGGGCGTGCGGGGAAGAACCGTGTCACCAGCCGCAGACGGCGGTGATCAGTCCTTGGGCTCGGCAGGTCGCGACAGCTCGGCCGTGCTGGTCGCCTCGGCGAGCGCCGGGCCGCCGCCCTTCCGCTTCGGCCGGTAGCCGTCGTAGTCGTTCCAGCTGGGGGATCGAGTCATCAGTTGCTCCCACGTAGGCCAGATTGCCGGGGTCTCCTGGCGAACAAGTTCTCCGGGCATGGTGAACGGCGGGGCCTTGTGGGGTTTGTCGAGTGCTTGGCCGACGATCGCGTCGTAGAGCACGGGCGCGGCGTGGAGGCGGGGCAGTGTGGCATGGATGCGGTCTGCGTAGCCGGCCGGGAGCGTGTGCGGCCCCTCGGGGCCGAGGTCGAAGTCGGCGCCGGCCGTGACCAGCGATCTCCGGACGTTTGCGTATGGCGATCTCGTAGTGCAGGTGCAGGGCGATCGCATCCCATACGACCTCGATCCTCTCCGGTGACATCCCCTGGCCGGTGAGGAAGCGGGCGCCCAAGTCGGCGCCGTCCATGGCGATGTCTGATCGCCGTTGCCCTCAGGGCTGAGCCCGGCGTCGTGGAGAAGGCATCCCAGAAACAGAAGTTCGTCGTCATAGTCGCGGTCGGGTTGCAGGTCTTGCTGCTCTCCGAGGAAGCGCCCGTAGAGATAGGTGCGCAGGCTGTGATTGAAGATCGCCGGTTCCTCGATGCCCTGCACGAAGGTCATCGCGCTCAGGGCCATGTCGGTACGGGGAAAGGGCAGTTCGGCGTATGGGTCGTCCATCGCGTCAGCCTTCCTGGGTATGGCGGGTAGGAGGCCGGCTTCGTCGGGGACGGTTTCGGATCCGCCGCAGGGCGAGCAGTCCTCCGACTCCCGGGATGGCAGCGCGCCATAGGACGCCCGGCGAGGCGGCGGACGGGGCCGTCGAGGCCACCGCGATGACGACGAGGTAGGCCGTGCCGTGCAGCGGGCCGACGAGCGTCGTGATCGCCTGCGTGTGAGTGGTGAGCAGGTTGCCCAGCAGGACCGCGAAGGAGGCGGCCTCGGCGCCGGCCGCGATCCGCAACGTGCGCACGGGGAATCACGCTCCCGTGGTGGAGCCGGGGCGGACGATCATCAGGATGACGACGATCGCCCAGAGGACGTTGAAGATGCCGGTGAGCATGGTCAGCCGCGTCGCCGCGGGACGCCGCCCGTCCTGGGTGGGCGCATCCTGCGTCAACGCGAGCAGGCGCTGCTGGCCGGGCAGGACGGCCAGGGCGAGGACGGCCGCGGCGATCACGGTCAACGCGAGCGATGCGATCAGCCAGGCGTCGGTGAGGACGCCGAGCGCGGCGCCGGTGGCCAGTCCGAAGACCGGCACGGCGAGACCGGCGACAGCGTAGCCGCGGCAGATCTTGTGCAGGAGGGCGGCGATCGCGGCGGCTCGAACGTCCGGTTCCCGGCCGCCGGATGCCTGCAGCGCGTAGCGGGGGAACATCGAGGCGGCCACGGTGATCGACCCGACCGCCAGGATCGCCGCGAGGACATGTACGGACAGCAGCACCTTGGTCACTGCGGGCGCCTCCAGGTCGGGAACGCGAATGTATTGGCTGCCAATACATACACTGCCTACAGTGATTTTGGGTAGGCTGCCTACTCATGAGGGCAGACGCGGTGCGAGGGCACCTGGACGGACTCTTGCTGGCCGTGCTCGAGCCGGGACCGCTGCACGGCTACGCGATCATCGCCGCGGTCCACGACCGCAGCGGGGGTGCACTGGAGCTGCGCACGGGCACGATCTACCCGGCCTTGAACCGGCTGGAGCGGCTCGGGCTGCTGAGCAGCAGCTGGCAATCCTCCGGCGAGCGGCGACGGCGATGCTACGAGCTCACCGACTCGGGACGGCGCACCCTGGCCGGCGAGCGGACCGCGTGGAGCGAGTTCACCACGGCGATCGGCTCGGTCCTGAACCCCGCCGCACCGCCCGGGCTTGCCACATGAACGCCATCAGTCGGCAAGCCGACCCCATCGAGGACCACGTCGCGGCCCTGACAGCGGCCCTGCACGGCCCGGCCCGTGCCAAGGCCCGGATGATCGAGGAGATACGCGGCGGCCTCGCGGACACGGTTGCGGCGCACACCGCCGACGGAGTGCCCTACCAGCGCGCCGTCCGTCAAGCTGTGCGAGAGTTCGGGACCCCCGACGAGCTCGTGCCGAGCTGTCAACGGGAGTTGACCATCGCCCAGTCCCGGCACACCGCCCGGACCGTCGCTCTCACCGCCCCCTTCCTGATCGCCTGCTGGTACCTGGCCCGTACCGCCGACCACCATCGGTCCTGGGGGCTGCCGCACACGGCTCAGCTGTTGGCCGTTCATCTGGCCGGTGTCGCGACCGTCGCCGCACTGCTCGCCGCGGCGACCCTGGCAACCACCGGCACCCTCGCCCGCCGGCTGCCCACGCCGCACCGGCTGCCCCTTGCGGTCGCCTGGACCGGTACCACCACCAGCGTGGCCATGGCGGTCGCGACGCTTGCGCTCGCCACCGCCTCCGCCCTGGCCACGAACTGGCTGCTGCTCGCGTTCGCCGGCGTGTTCGCAGCCGCGTCGCACGCCGTGGTGGCAGCCTCGGCCCGCGCCTGCCGCCGATGCGCGCGCCTGCCGACCACGCATCCCACGGTCTCCCGGCTGCGGGGCTGACGCGCCCACGGACGGGTCATCGGACCCTCATGGCGCCGCGTACGGTCGACCCGCCGTGTCCGTGCGCCTGGAGGTGCGCGACGACCCGGTGTCGCGAGGAGCGTCCCGTACACACCAGTTGCACCAGTCGCCCGGGCTTCGGGTGGAGCGCCAACGTCCGGGCGGAGGACGCCCGTTGGCGCACCCGCACCCGCACCCGTCTCCGGACCTGCCGCGCCGCACCCGCGCCCGTCTCCGGACAGCCCCGCCGGATTCACCCGGTGGGCGGTCCGGCACCTCGTCGCGTCAGTCGGCGAGGCGGTCCAGGCGGGCGACGCCGATGTGCGCGTCCGCCAATGCCGTAGAAGACGTACCGCACGCCGTCGATCTCCTCGATCGCCGTCGGGAACACCACGTTGGGGACCGTGCCCGACCGCTCCTCGTCCGTCTCGGGGAGAGCATGGGCTCATCGCTGCGTGCCAGCACCCGCGTGACGTCCTCCGGGTCCAGGATCATGGCACCCGCCGAGTAGCTCAGCCGCCGCTGTTCCTTCGGGGCGTGCCCGGGGCCATCGAGCCGGCCACCCCGTGGTGGATGAGCGGCCAGCCCTCGTCGACCCTGATCGGGGCGGGGCCGGCGCCGATCTTCAGCTCTTCCCAGGGGTGTTCGGAGAGTGCCACGAGCCGGTGGTCGCGGAGCCCGGAGAGGGACGCGAGGGGGCTGCGCGCTCGCGCCGTCCGTCGTGACGCCCGGCGGTCCGTCGGTCCGCGGGTGAGGTGTCCGTCGGCTACGCCGGGACGTCCGCCGGCGACGGCGGGGTGACGGGGAGCCCCGCCGCCCGCCAGGCCTGGAAGCCGCCGTCCAGGTCCGTGGCGCGGTGGAGCCCCAACTGCCGCAGGGAGACGGCCGCGAGGCTCGACGCGTAGCCCTCGTTGCAGACCACGATCACCTTCAGATCGTGGCTCGTCGCCTCGGCGGCGCGGTGGCTGCCCTGAGGGTCGAGCCGCCACTCCAGCTCGTTGCGCTCCACGATCAGCGCGCCCGGGATGGTGCCGTCGCGCTCGCGCAGCGCCGCGTAGCGGATGTCGACCAGGAGCGCACCGGCGGTCACAGCCTCCGCGGCCTGTTCGGGACCGAGCCGGTCCAGCTCGGTGCGCTTCTCCTCCAGCAGGAGGTCGATGCTCTTCGGTGCGGGGCCCGGCGCGTCGCTCATATCCACTCCTCGGCTTCCTCGACGGCCTCCAGCCGCAGCAGCGCACCCGTACGGCTGTAGCGGCGCATCAGGGGCAGTGGCGGGTAGTACGCGTGCACCGAGACGGCGTGCTCGTCGGGGGAGAGGTTGAGCACCTGGTGGACATGGTGCGCGCCGAACGCGCGGCCGTCGCCGGCGGGCAGGCGCCGCTCGCGGTCGACGTCCTCGGCCAGTTCGAGCGTGCGCCAGCCCTCGGTGGGGAGCTGGGCGGCGAGAGACTGCTCGGTCAACTGGCCCGACGCGGTGGCGAAGGCTCCCCGCGAACCGCCGTGGTCGTGCCAGCCGGTGCCGGTTCCCGGGGGCCAGGCGATGAGCCAGGCCTCGCTGCCACCGGGCCCGGCGAGCCGCATCCAGGTGCGGCCCTCGGGGTCGAGGGGGAGCGAGGCGACCAGGTCTCCGTCGGCGACGGTGCGGCGGGCGAAGTCGAGCAGTTCGCCCGCCGTGGGACCGGAGTCGGCCTCGGGTGCGGTTGCGGCTGCGGAGACGGCGGAGACGTCGCCGGGAGCGACGGAAGGAAGGAGAGACACAGGCCCGTCCGTAGGTGATCGCGAGGGAGCGCGGAGCAGGTGGCCGCGCGAGGGTCAGCGCATCAACGGGACGGACGACACACGCAGCCCGCGTAGCGGAGGAGGTCCACATGGACCCTCCGCCAGAAGCAGGGCTGGGTGTCAATCACGTTCCGGAGTGAACCATGCACCCATCGGTTCGGTCAACTGCGCGGACACGTGGGACGAACCACAGTGCCCGACCTCCCGCAACACCCGTGGGCCCCGGTATCACCAGTGGGCCGAAGCCCTCCCCGCCGGACCGGGCTCGGATGCCTCGCTCGGTTCCCTGGCCGCGCTCTCCTCCGTGGTCGCGCTCGGCTCCGGTGCCGCGCTCCGTTCCGTGGCCTGAGGCGGCACGACGGTGCCGCCGCGCGCCGCGTCCGCGCACGCGTACAGCTCGGCCGGCCGGACGCCGGACATCGCTGCGACCAGGTGCCCGTCGGGCCGTACGAGGAGCACGGTGTGCGCCGCGGCACCCGGGTAGCCCTCGGTGACGAGCAGTTCGGCCCTGACGGGCAGTGCGGCGACGGCGGCCGCGAGCCGCGGCATCAGCCCGGCGCTCACCCAGTGACGGCGCTCCCACACGGCCGTTCCGGGGGCCACGAGCAGGACGAGCAGATCGCGGCCGAGCCGGTCCCGCAGCCGGGCCGACGAGCCGTCGGGTGTCGTGACCGTCACATCGGCGACGGGTGCACCGGGCGCTGTCGCCACGCGTGCGGCACCGTCCGGGGACTCGGGCGCGAGCGGGGAGCGCGCGTACACCGGCGCGGTGCCCAGCTCCCCGAGCCCGGCGTGCCCGTCCGTCAGCAGCGCGTCGTGCCCCCGCCCGCCTCCCGGCACCAGCGATCGCCGCACCGCCGGCCAGCTGCCGCCACCGCGCACCAGCGGCAGCGCCTGGTCGGCCGCGCGCAGCCGGGCCCCGACCGCGGCGCGGCGCTCGGACTCGTAGCTGTCGAGGAGGGCGTCGGATGCGTGCCGGTGCCAGACCAGAGCGAGCTTCCAGGCCAGGTTGTCGGCGTCGCGCAGCCCCTCGTCGAGGTCCTGCGTGCCCAGAGCGCCGAGCAGATGGGCGGCACCGCCGGCCAGGAAGGCGCGGCCCACGCGCCAGCGCTTGGCGAGGCGGTGGTGCACGGTGTGGACGCCGGTGTCCAGCAGGTCGTACGGCGGGGTGGTGCCGCACCACACGCCGAGCGTGTCCCGGATTCGCGCGACCAGGGCCTCGGGGGTGACCAGCTCGCCGCGCGGCGGCAGCAGCCAGTCCATCCGCCACAGGCCGCCCGGCAGCGGACGGGCCGTCACTTCCCCGCCGAGGGACGGGGAACGGTGGAGCACGGCCTCCCCGGGCCAGGGCAGTTCGGCGCGCAGCGCAGCAACGGCGTGCCGCTCGACGGCCGTACGTCCCGGGAAGCGGACCTCCAGCAGCTTGCGGACGGTGGAGCGCTGGCCGTCGCAGCCGATCAGGTGGCTGCCGCGCCACCATGTGCCCGCGCCCGTGCCCGGCGCGTCCGTGCCCGGCGCGCCCGTGCCCGGCCCGTCCGATTCCGCGGGGGAACCTCCGGTGGGGCGGGTGTGCGCGGTGACGCCGTGGTCGTCCTGTTCGAGGGCGTCGAGCTTGCTGTGGGTGGCGATCTGGGCCAGCCGCTCCTCGGCGAGGGCGGCGCGCAGCCGACGGGTCAGGACATGCTGCGGTACGTGCAGCGGGGACTCCGGGGGCTCCTCCGCGTCCGGTGACGCGCCCCTGGCCGGCGTGGCCGTCACGGGGCCCGGCTCGCCGAACTCCACCCGGCGGACCACCTGCCGGCGCCGCACGGTCCGCCAGGCACTCCACCCGCAGCTCTCCTCGGGCGCGGGCGCACAGCCCAGCCGCCGCAGGAAGGCGGCGGTGTCCCGGCGGAGGACGACGGTGCGCGCGGTGCGCGGCTCGTCGTGGCCGGGGCCTTCGTCGAGGACGACGACGGGCACGCCGTGGCGTGTGAGAGCCAGGGCGGTGCACAGTCCGACGGGCCCCGCCCCGACGACGATCACCGGGTCCACGGCGCAACTCCCTGAGCCGTACGGGACGTACAGAGGGTGCCAAGGGAAGCCCGGTGCGCGATCACAGAAAAAGTATGCAGCCCCTCGCGGATGCGTGCACCAAGAGACATCGGCAGCGGCGCGATGAGCGCCACTGCCGATGCCGATGAGGTGTCAGGAGACCCGTGGGACAGGTCCCCGGACGAACCGTCAGATCTTGTGGGTGGGCGGTTCCTCCGCGGACGGGCCGTCGGTGTCCAGCACGGCCGGTGTCTCGGCCGGTTCGGCGGCCGCGGCCACCGTGATGCCGGTCTTCGTACGGCGCCCGCGCTTCTCGATCCAGGTGGCGAGCGACGAGAGGGCCAGGCACATCGCGACGTAGATCGCGCCGACGACGATGACCACCGGGGTGATCGGGTTCTCGCCGTTCACGATGATGTTGTTGGCCATCGTCCGAGCCGCGTACAGCAGCTCCGCGTACGTGATGATGTAGCCGAGCGAGGTGTCCTTCAGCGTGACGACCAGCTGGCTGATGATGGTCGGCAGCATCGAGCGGACGGCCTGCGGCAGCAGCAGCATGGTCATCACCTGGGACTTGCGGAGCCCCAGCGCGTAGGCCGCCTCGACCTGCCCGCGCGGCACGGCGTTGATACCGGCCCGAAGGACCTCCGCCTGGACGCAGCCGTTGTAGACGCTGAGTCCGATGACCAGGGCCCAGAACGCGGTGTTCTCCCCGATGAAGCCGAGGTCGGACTTGTAGGAGAGGAAGACCACCCACAGGGCGTAGATCGTGATCAGCAGCGGCACGGCGCGGAAGAGCTCGATGAACCCGGTGGCCAGCCAGCTCACGGCCTTGTGGTCGGAGAGGCGGGCGACCGCGAGCAGGACGCCGAGCACCACCGACAGGACGCCCGCCGCGGCGAAGACCTGAAGGGTGGTCAGGACACCGTCGCGGATGTTGTTGCGCACACCCGCGTTGTTGAAGATGTTCCAGACCTCGGGCTCCAACTGACCCTTCTCGTGGAGCCGGAGGATCGAGAAGACGATCAGCCCCAATACCAGCAGGGAGCCGACGACGGTGTAGATGCGGTTACGGAGCCGGGCGCGGGGGCCCGGTGCGTCGTACAGGACGCTCGAACTCATCGTGCGACCTCCAGGCGCCGCTCGAGCAGCCGGAAGAGACCGCTGATGGAGAAGGTGATGACCAGGTAGGCGAGTGCGACCCAGAGGAAGATCCAGGCGATGTCGAAGCCGAGGTCGCTCAGGCGCTTCTGCACGCCGAAGAGTTCGGTGTAGCTGAACGCGCCCGCGATGGCCGAGTTCTTGGTCAGGGCGATGAAGATGCTGCTCAGCGGCGGCACGACAGTGCGCGTAGCCTGCGGCAGGACTATCAGCCGCAGCGTCTGGAAGAAGGTCATGCCGATGCTCCGGGCTGCTTCTGCCTGGCCGAGCGGCACGGTGTTGATGCCGGACCGGACGGCCTCACACACGAAGGCGGAGGTGTAGCAGCCGAGCGCCAGCAGGGCCTTGGTCCAGGGGCTGAGGCCGGGGGCGAAGATCACCGGGACGACGAACCACGCGACGAGGAACAGCAGCGTCAGCGGGGTGTTCCGGAACAGCGTGACCCAGGCGGTGCCGAAGAACCGCAGCGGCGGGACCGGTGAGACCCGGAAGCCGGCGATCACGACGCCCAGGACCATCGCGAGGAGCCCGCTGGCCAGGGTCAGCAGGATCGTGCCTATGAACCCCTCGCGGAACAAGGAGATGTGGTCGAGCAATACGTTCACGGGGATGTCCTCGTGGGCGGCAGCGGTCGAGGCAGGGGGACCCCGCCCTGCGGGCACCGGGCGGTGTCCACAGGGCGCGGCTCACTGCTGGCTCGTCAGGGAATGTCAGTAACGCTCGAGGGCCGGCGGCTCGGTGAACTCGGAGCCGGACAGGCCCAGCGTCGCGTCGTACGCCTTCTTGTAGTCACCGTTCTTGATGTGCGCCTCGATGGCGTCGCTCACCGCGTTGCGCAGGGCCTTGTCGTCCTTGGACATGCCGACGCCGTAGGGCTCCTTGGTGAACGGCTTGCCGACCACCTTGAGCTTCTCCGGACGCTGGGCCGCGAAGCCCTTGAGGATCGCGTCATCGGTGGTGACCGCGTCGACCTCGTTGTTCAGGAGCTGCTGGACGCACTCCGAGTACTTGGCCAGCTCGACGGTCTCGGCTCCGTACTTCGGCTTCTTGATCTCCGCGAGCGGGGTGGAGCCGACGATCGAGCAGACCTTCTTGCCCTTGAGGGTCTCCGGGCCCTTGATGCCCGTGTCGTCCTTGCGGACCAGGAGGTCGGCACCGGCCATGAAGTACGGGCCCGCGAAGCCGACCTGCTTCTTGCGCTCGTCGTTGATGGTGTAGGTGCCCACGTAGAGGTCGACGTCGCCCTTGGAGATGGTGGTCTCGCGGACGCCGGAGTCGACCGTCTTGAACTCGATCTGGTCGGCCGAGAAACCGAGGTCGGCGGCGACCATCTTGGCGATCTCGATGTCGAAGCCGGAGCGCTTGCCGTCGGTGTCCTCGAAGCCCAGGAACGGCTGGTCGTTCTTGGCACCGAAGACGATCTTGCCGCGCTTCTGGGCCTTCTGCAGGACCGAGGAGTCGACCTTCACGTCCTTGGCGACGGAGTACGTGGGCAGCTTGGGCTGGTCCTTGCCACCGGCCCCGCCCTTCGGCTTGTCACCGGCGGTACCGGAATCACCGCCACAGGCGGTCGCGGTCAGCGCGAGCACGGCGATCGCCGCGGCGGCGGCGGATTTGCGGAGCTTCATCGTGAACATCCTTAGTGTCGTCAGGCGTTGGCAGTCGGCGTGGGCCGTCAGTGGCGTGGGCCGTCAGTGGTGAAGGATCTTCGAGAGGAAGTCCTTGGCTCGGTCGCTGCGCGGGTTGTTGAAGAACTGGTCCGGCTTCGCCTCTTCGACGATCCGTCCGTCCGCCATGAAGACGACGCGATTCGCGGCGGAGCGCGCGAAGCCCATCTCGTGCGTGACGACGACCATGGTCATGCCGTCCCGTGCGAGCTGCTGCATGACCTCCAGCACCTCGTTGATCATCTCCGGGTCGAGCGCGGAGGTCGGCTCGTCGAAGAGCATGATCTTCGGGTCCATGGCCAGGGCGCGGGCGATCGCGACGCGCTGCTGCTGGCCACCGGAGAGCTGGGCGGGGTACTTGTCCGCCTGTGTGGCGACGCCCACCCGGTCGAGCAGGGCGCGGGCCTTCTCCTCGGCGGCCTTCTTGTCCGCGCGCCGGACCTTGATCTGGCCCAGCATCACGTTCTCCAGCACGGTCTTGTGTGCGAAGAGATTGAAGCTCTGGAAGACCATGCCGACGTCAGCGCGCAGCCGGGCGAGCTCACGGCCCTCCGCGGGCAGCGGCTTTCCGTCGATCGTGATCGCGCCGGAGTCGACGCTCTCGAGCCGGTTGATCGTGCGGCACAGTGTCGACTTGCCTGACCCGGACGGCCCGATGACCACGACGACCTCGCCGCGCGCGATGGTCAGGTCGATGTCCTGGAGCACATGCAGCGCGCCGAAGTGCTTGTTGACGTTGTTCAGGACGACCAGGGGCTCTGCAACGGCTGTGCTGTCCTTGGTCACCGATACTTCGGTCATCGGCTTAACGCTCCGTCCTCCTCGGTTGGGAGGACATTAATGAGCTGCGGCGACCCGAGTCATTACATCTGAGCGAGAATTGAGCATAACGATACGGATACCTTCCACGACACTCGGTGACCGCGCAACACCTTTCCCACGGGCCCCACTACGCCCCGTTGGTTGCCGTTTGCTTACCGGCTCCATAACGGATCGTCGCCCGCGGCAGGACAGCACTTGACGGGCCCCGCGCCGATCGGGCTGGATGCCCTGTGACCATGAAGAACCAGGACCGGCCCGACAGGAAGGAGGACGCATGAGGCTACTGCTCGTCGAGGACGACGACCACGTCGCCGCCGCGCTGTCCGCCATCCTCGCCCGGCACGGCTTCCGCATCACCCACGCCCGCAGCGGCGAGGAGGCCCTGCAGGCCCTCCTGCCGGACTCCGGGGCCCCCTTCGGCGTGGTGCTCCTGGACCTGGGGCTTCCCGACCAGGACGGCTTCGAGGTGTGCGGGCGGATCCGCAAGCGCACCAGCACCCCCGTGATCATGGTGACCGCGCGCGCCGATGTGCGCTCCCGGATACACGGGCTGAACCTGGGCGCCGACGACTACGTGGTGAAGCCGTACGACACGGGTGAGCTGCTGGCCCGTATCCACGCCGTCAGCCGCCGCACCGCGCCGGGGGACCCCGGCCCGGAGGAGCACGGCGCTCCCGACGGCGGCGGTCCTGCCGAGCCGCTGCGCCTCGGCTCCGTCCTCATCGAGCTGCCCACGCGGCAGGTCACGGTCGACGGCGGCACGGTGCAGCTCACCCGCAAGGAGTTCGACCTGCTGGCGCTGCTCGCACAGCGCCCCGGTGTCGTCTTCCGGCGTGAGCAGATCATCAGCGAGGTCTGGCGGACGAGCTGGGAGGGGACGGGCCGCACGCTGGAGGTGCACATCGCCTCGCTCCGCTCCAAGCTGCGGATGCCGGCCCTGATCGAGACGGTGCGCGGGGTCGGCTACCGTCTCGTGCCTCCGGTGACCTGAAGGATCCCCCGGCCCGGTGCGCACTCGACTTCTTCCCCTGCTCATCGTCCTGCTCGCGGGCGTGCTGCTCGCGCTGGGCTTCCCGCTGGCCGCCAGCCTGGCCGCCGCCGAACAGGAACGCGTGGTCGTCGACCGCATCGACGACATGGCCCGGTTCGCGGCCCTGGCGCAGTTCGTCACCGCTCGCCCCGAGGCCCGCGTCCCCGAGGACGAAGGCGGCCGCCTGGTCACGCTGCGCGCCGAGCTCAACCGCTACCACGACCTGTACGGCATACGGTCGGGCGTCTACTACCGCGACCGCTCCGCCATGGCCCAGGCCCCGGACGGCTGGTCGGTCCCCGGCCAGGGGGAGGGCGACGAGGCATTCCGCGAGGCGCTCGCCGGGCGCCGCAGCCACGACCCCCAGCAGGTCTGGCCCTGGCAGCGAGGCCGTCTCGCGGTCGCCTCCCCCGTCGTCCGCGACGGGGACGTGGTGGCCGTCGTCGTCACCGAGTCGCCCACCGGGCAGATGCGCTCCGCCATCCTGCACGGCTGGCTGCTCATCGGCGCGGGGGAGTCCGCGGCGATGCTCGTCGCCGTCGGCGCCGCCTTCCGCCTGACCGGCTGGGTGCTGCGGCCGGTGCGGATCCTGGACGCGGCCACGCACGACATCGCCACGGGCCGGATGAAGTCCCGGGTGGCCGCCGGGAGCGGACCGCCCGAACTGCGCCGGCTGGCGCGCTCGTTCAACGAGATGGCCGACAACGTCGAGGACGTGCTGGAGCAGCAGCGGGCGTTTGTCGCCGACGCCTCCCACCAGCTGCGCAACCCGCTCTCGGCGCTGCTGCTGCGGATCGAGCTGCTCGCCCTCGAACTCCCCGACGGCAACGAGGAGATCCGCTCGGTCCAGACCGAGGGCAAGCGCCTCGCGCATGTCCTCGACGACCTCCTCGACCTCGCGCTCGCCGAGCACGCCGCCGCCGATCTCAAGCTGACCGATGTCGCCGAGGTGGCGGAGGAGCGGGTGGGTGCTTGGCGCCCGGTCGCCGACCGGGAGCGGGTCACCCTCACCTACGAAGGACCCGCGGGCGCCACCGCCTGGGCGGACCCGGTGGCCCTCTCCAGCGCGCTGGACGCCGTTGTCGACAACGCACTGAAGTTCACGCCGGAGGGGGAAGCGGTCCGCGTCGGCGTGGAGCACGACGGCGACACCGTACGGATCGCGGTCGCGGACGGCGGGCCGGGTCTCACCGAGGAGGAACTGGCGCGCGTCGGCGACCGTTTCTGGCGCAGCGGCCGCCACCAGAACGTCTCCGGCTCGGGGCTGGGTCTGTCCATCACCAGGGCGCTGCTGGCCGCGGGCGGTGCGTCGATCGCGTACGCCGGCAACGAGCCGAAGGGGCTGCGCGTGACGATCACGGTGCCGCGCACGCCGCGGAGCTGACTTGCTCGGCCCCGGCGGCCCCTCGGCGTCACGCCTTCGGTGAATGGGCCTCAGTGAGGATCCCGAGGATCCCGAGGATGTTCCTCGCGATGTCCGGCGTGGGGTCCCCGCCCGGGTAGCAGGACGGACTGCTGTCCGGCTTCGTGGCGCACCGCCGCTCCTCCCGGCCGATGCGCTCGTCGCCCGCCTTGAGGGTGAGCGTGGCCGTCTGCTGCGGGTTCTCGGGATCCACCGGCCCGGCCGACGACGTCGATCCCCGGAAGCGGGTGCCGAACGTGCCTCTGACGGGCTTCTGCATACGCCGGGGCGAGAGGACGTTGAGCTCTGCGGTGAGGCGGGTCGCCGTAGGGCAGACGACGTCCCAGGTCGCGGTGGCCGTCGACGTCCCCGCCGCGCGGTCGACGGTGATCTCGACGTGCTGTGTCCGCACGACGCAGTCCGCGGCGGCGGAGGCGGGTACGGCAACGGAGGGCGCGGGGGCGGCAATGGCCGGCGTCGCGGTCAGGAATCCGCCGGTGAGAGCGGCGAGGAGGGCGGCACGGGCAGGACGAGATCGCATCTGGTCTCCCGGTGAATCAGGGCCGGTCGGTGGGGTCGCATGATCCGCATTGGTGTGGATCATCCTGCCCCGCGGGGTCCGGGCCGTTCGCCGCGTTCGGCCGCATGGCGTACCGGGCATACCGGCGTACCCCCGCCCCCGCCCCCGGCGCAGGCCGTCCGCGATCCGTCCCCGCACGGGTGCCTCGGCCCGGCCCGGGGCTCTCAGCGCGGGATGCAGCCCTGGACGCCGCCCTCGGCCCCCCGCTCGAACGCCCCGATGCGCTCCGTGGCATTCCCGTGGTCCGTCGCCTTCGTCCAGGGGGTGTCGTCGGCGAGCGCCGACAGCGCCTGGGTGAGTTCCTCCGTGTCACCGCTCTCGAACCGGAGCCCGCCGTCCTCGGCGGCGCCGAAAAGCACCGCCCCGGCCAGGCAGTCGGCCTGGAGCTCGAGCTCCTGGGCGACGAGATCGCTGTTGATCCGGTTCTGGATCGCGTGCCCCCACTCGTGGGCGATGACCAGATAGACCCAGGCGTCCCCGGCGCGGTGACCGGCGTTCATCAGGTCGACGTCCCAGGCGAGGAAGTCGGCGGCTGTGCAGTAGACGGCGTTGTCGTCGGCCAGCGGCTCACCGGCGCAGGCGGGGACGCGGGCGGCCTCCCCGTCGTAACCGCGGAGGATCTTCGGGGGCCGGTACGTCCCGGTGAACTGGTCGTCCCAGTGATCCGACCAGTAGCGGTTGACGACCGTCACCGCCGCGTCGATGTCCTCCTCGACGGGCTCCTGCGCGCTGGCGGACGGGGAGAAGGCGGAGGGGGCCGGCGAGGGTGGAGCGGTGCTCGACGCCTCCGGCGGGCCGCTCGTGGGACCGCCCGGCGCCGTGCCCTCGGCGGCCCCGCATGCCGCGGTCGCCACGCCCAGCACCACGGCGAGAAGCAGCCCCGCGGTGCGCCTCGCCGCCGGAAATCGAGTGTGCCACGGAGCGGCCATGCGGGCCTCAGTCCCTCCGGTGCGTGCAGAGCGGCTGTTCCCACGGAACCTCTGCCGGCAGTCGCCCGCAACTCCCGCTGCATCGCCGCCCTCGCGGTGCCGGCCGGGGCCTTCACCACTGGAGGGCGAGCGACGCCGGGGCGGAGACGGCGTACGACCCGCCCACCGCCCGCACCTCCAGACGGGTCTCCGCCTCCGCACCCGTCCGGCGCAGCGCCGGGACGTAGGAGGCGGGGGAGCACGTGCCGCCCAGGAAGCGCCGCCCGCCGCCCGGCAGGAGCTGGTGCACCTCGTAGTGGCGCACCGGGGCGCCCTCGCCCGGAGTTCGCCACGCGATCCGCAGCTCGGCCTCGTCCGCGGAGACGAGACGGGCGGCGGTGATCCGGGCGGCGGCCGGAGCGGCCGGGGCCGGAGCAGCGCCGACCGTGAGTGCGCCGAGCCGCCAGCGGGCGGATCCGCCGGGCGCGGTGAGCCGGACTCCGAGGGCGTACACGGTGCGCCCGCCGCTCCCCTCCAGCACTGCTGTCGACGTGGTCCAGCCGCCCCCGCCCTCCGCGGTCCCGGCGGGCAGATAGGCATACGTCACGGGTGCGCCCGGCGAGTGCGGCTCCTCGGAGGCGACAGCCACCTCGACGGTGACCGGAGGGGTACCGGGCTCGGCGCGGTGGACGATCCCTACGGTCCTCGCCTCCGAGCCGAGCTCCAGCCGCGTCCGGAACAGCTCCAGGGTGGTGGGGGAAGCTAGTTCGCCCTCGACGAGCACGCTGCTGCCGCCGCGCCAGGCAGCGTCGAAGTCGAAGCCCACGCGCGGCCTGGGGCCCGTGGTGGCGACCGCCCAGCGGCGGCCGGGCAGCGGGTCCTGGAGTCCCAGATGGTTCCACTCGGTGTCCGCGGTCCGCTCGCCGCCCTCGTACCAGGCCGTGCCGTGCCCGGTATTGAAGGTGGTGGCGAAGGGCAGGGCGGTGACCGGCGTCCGGTCGGCGACATGGCGGGCGGCCGGATGCCAGTTCCCCGGTCCCACGGGGGCGGAGGGGTCGGTCCTCTCCCCGCCCCAGAACTGGTCGTCCCGCGCGTGGAATTGGGCCGGAGTGCGCTTCTCGGGAAGTGAGTGCAGCGTCCACTCGGGGCGGTAGAGGCCGTACGAGACGACATGGTCGCGGCCCGCGGGCACGAACGCCTCCCAGTCGACGCTCGTGGCCCAGCCGTTCGCCTCGACGTCGACACCCGCCCACAGCTCGTAGGGCGAGCGGCCCAACCGGCGGGCGTAGGCGGCGGAGGAGGGCAACCGGGAGGCGTCCGCGCGCCACCGGAAGTCGAGGAACATCGTGTCGGCGAGCCTGGCTCCGCCGCGCTGGAAGAACCTCGCGTTCTTGTCGTTGAGTGCGCCCTGCCAGCCCACGCTGCCGTCCGCGTTGAAGGCGTCGTACCAGGTGATGCGGAGCTCCGGCGCCCCGGTGCGCAGCGCATGGACGAAGTCCGCGAAGCGCCGGGCGAGTTCGCGGTCCCCTCCCGCGTCCGTCTCGCCGTTGAGGAACCAGCCGTCGAAGCCGTACGTCCGCGCGACCTCGATGAGCCTGGCCGCCAGTGGGAAGCCCCCGGTGGCGTCCTGCTGGACCAGCTCGCGTGTCCATCTCAGGTCGCCGCCGAAGGCCGCCGGTGGGAGGAAGACGTTGCCGAGGACGGGCACGCCGTTGCGGTGGGCGGCGTCCACGACCGGCGCGTTGGGGGCGAGGATGATGCCCTCCCCACTGGATCCGCCCCAGAAGACCAGCTCTTCCAAGTACGCCCACTGGGTCAGCGCGTAGAAGTCCGCCTTCGGCGCGCCCTGCGAGGGGTTGGCGGCGGTGGGCGCGAAGGAGACGAGCGCGGAGACCCCCGCCTGACCGGTGCGCGCCGTGGCGGTGGCCGGGACCGGGGTGAAGCGCTCGGCGAGGGGCACGGTCGAGACGTTGTACGGCAGGTCCTCGTCGTCCTCGGGACGCCACTGCTTCAGACTCCGCCACACCGCCCCCGGGTCGGGCTCCTGCCCTTCGGGGAAGCTGTCGGGGAACCAGTACGAGGCGTACGGCTGAAGGGACTCGGCGGCCTCGGGGCGGGTGCGTCGGAGGGCACGGGCGGGTGCGGGGGCGAGCAGCGCAACGGCTGCTCCGGTGGCGGCGCCGGCGATGAGGCGGCGGCGGGAGACGTGCTGGCGGGGACCGGTCACGGAAGGCTCCTTGTCATCCGGTGACGTCGTGGCACGGCCGGACCGGGGGCGGTCCGGGCTTGAAGCGGGGGCCTGTTACGGGGTTCGCGGGTCGTCTCACGGGTTCGCGGGTCGGCCTGTGTACGGGCTTGGCGGGGCGGTCCGGCTCAGGGTGCGCCGGGGGCGGTCCGGTTCACGGTTCGCGGGTCGGTCCGCTGCGGACGGCGGCGGGGGTGGGTCGGGTCGGGTCAGGACTGGCGGGCCGGCGCGGTGCTCTCCCGGGGCGCAAGCCGCGGGACCGGCTCCTGGACGCGGCGCGCCGGCTCGCCCGCGAGAAGGGAGACGAGCTCCTGTGCGGCACGCCGGCCGAACCCGGCCGTATCGCGCACCAGCGCCGTCAGCCGCGGATGCATCGTGCGGCACAGCACCGAGTCGTCCCAGGCGACGACGGAGAGATCGCGCGGTACCGACAGTCCGCGCTCGGCCGCGACGGCCGCGCCCGCGACGGCCATCACGTCGTTGTCGTAGACGATCGCGGTGGGCGGGGTGCCGGAGGCCAGGACGCGCCGCGTCGCTTCCGCCCCCTCCGCGTCGGAGTAGTCGGTGGTCACGGAGAAGACATCAGCCAGGCCCCGGCGTTCGGCCTCCGTGCGCAGCGAGAGAATGCGCCGCTCGGTGTGCGCGAGGCCGCCCATGCCCGCGATGTGCACGATCCGGCGGTGGCCCAGGGCGTCCAGGTGCTCGACGATCGACGCCATCGCCGCCGCGTCGTCCGCCAGGACATTGGAGATGCCGGGGGCGGCCCCGGCCGCGGTCCCCGGCCCCACCTCCATGCCGCCGACGACCACGGCGGGCAGGCCGAGGGATTCCAGGAGTGCGGGGCGCGGGTCGTCGATACGCGGGTCGACGACGATCAGCCCGTCCACCCGGTGCGCCGCCCACCATCGCCGGTAGACCGTGCACTCGGCCTGGACATCGTCCACCACCTGGAAGAGCAGGCCCAGTTGATGGGGGGACAGCACTTCCTGGATGCCCGAGACGAGCTGGAGGAAGAACGACTCCACCTCGAGCGTGCTGGCAGGGCGGGCCAGCACCAGGCCGACCGTGGCGGATCCCTCGCCGGAGAGGGCGCGGGCGGCGGTACTGGCCTGCCAGCCGAGCTGTTCGGCCACGCGGCGCACCCGCTCGCGCGTGGCCTCGGAGACCCCCGGCCGGTCGTTCATGGCGAAGGAGACGGCGCTCTCCGAGACGCCGGCACGGCGCGCGATGTCCTTGATCGTGGGGCGGCGGGCGCGGGTGCGGGCGCGCTGGGGTGTTGCCTCGCCTGCCGCCGGCTCAGCGGTGTGAGGGCTGGCGGCCGGCCGCTGGTTCGCTTCCACCGGTCTCCTCTCCCGCGGTCGCACCGGATGCATGATCCCGCCGGGGGTGCGGGCGGTCCTGCACCTACGAGTGTGCTTGCACTAATGCGCTTCAGTAGCCGGACTCTAAAGCGCATTAGTCATTCGCGGCAAGACTGCTGCACAGTGAATTTCTGCCGCCCCTGACCTGCGAGTTTCATGATTTTTGGAAGCTATCGCGAACCATCCATTGACATGTATCGGAAGAGCGGTGCAGTTTGTCGTCCCGTATTCGCCTCTGGTTCGAGCCGTCCGAGCATTCCGCAGCGAAGGAGCCGCCAGCATGCGCGCATTTCCCCGCAGAGCCTCCGCCGTCCTGGCGGCCGCCCTCGCCTCCGCCCTGTCGCTCACGGCCTGCGGATCGGACGCGGGGAGCGACGCGGCGAGCGCCTCCGGCAAGGTCGAGGGCCCCATCACGTTCCAGACCTGGAATCTCCGCGCCACGTTCAAGGACTACTTCAACGGACTGATCGACGAGTTCGAGAAGAAGTACCCGGGCACCGAGGTGAAATGGGTCGACCGGCCCGCCGAGGGCTACGCCGACAAGATCAGTGCCGATGCCGCCGGCGGCACGCTGCCCGATGTCGTCAACGTCTCGCCGGATCTCGCCGCGCCCCTCGCCAAGGCGGGCCTCGCGCTCGACCTCGACCAGGCCGCCGCCGAGTACCGCGAGGAGTACCTGCCCGGGGCGTGGAAGAGCCACCGGATCCCCGGCCTGGAGGGCACCTACGCCTTCCCCTGGTACCTCAACACCGGCCCGATGTTCTACAACAAACGGCTCTTCGGGCAGGCGGGTCTCGATGCGTCCGAGCCGCCCGCGACGTACGGCGAACTCTTCGACGCCGCCCTGGACATCGCCCGCAAGAGCGACAGCAAGGTCGCCACGCTCGCCAACGTCCCCACCATCGAGGACTTCGGCCGCTACGGCGTGCGGACGATGAACGGCGAGGGCACCGCCTTCACCTTCAACGACGCCAAGGGCGTCGAACTCCTCCAGCACTACAAGAAGTTGTACGACGCCGGTGCCCTGGACTCCCAGGCGCTGACCGCGACCCCCGAGTCCTCGGGACGCAAGTTCCTCACCGAATCCGTGGCGATGAATCCCGGCAGCGCGCACGACCTCGACACGTTCAAGAAGCAGGCGCCGGGCCTCTACAAGAACATCGGCATCACCGACATGGTCACCAACACCGGCAAGAACAACATGTATGTGATGGGCGTGATGGTGAACGCCTCCGGCAAGAACAAGCCCGCCGCCGTCGCCTTCGCACACTTCGTGACCGACGCGAAGCACCAGGAGGAGTTCGCCCGCGAGGTGGCCATCTTCCCCAGCACCGCGGGCTCACTCGACGACGCGTACTTCACCGAGGACGACGGGACCGAGGACGGCAGGGTGCGGGTGGCCGCGGCCAAGTCGCTGAAGGACGCGGTGAATTACACGCCGGTGCTGTTCAGCGAGCAGATGAAGACGGAGCTGCGGAACGCGGTGGCGCGGGCGCTCCAGGGCAAGCAATCCGCGAAGGCGGCGCTCGACAACGCTGTCACGGCCTGCAACCGGCTGCTGCGGCAGAGTTGATACGGCGTGCGGCCCGCCATGAAGGATTCCGCTCGTCCGCCTCTCGCCCCCGGTGAGACCGCAGCCCCGTCGGCCCCCGGAGCAGCGCTGTCCGGCCCGTCGGCCGTACGGCGTCGCCGGGTGGCCGGTCCGCGCCGGACGGCCGGTCGGCGGACCACCGGGGCCACGCCTCGCATCCGGCGTCAACGTCCGGTCTCGCCCTGGCTGTTCGCGGCACCCGGGCTGCTTGTGGTGTGCGCCTTCAGCATCTACCCGTTCATCAGCACCGTGGTGAACGCCTTCACCGACCGCAGGACGCTGGTCGCCGGTGAGTTCGTCGGTCTCGCCAACTTCCAGGAGCTGCTGCGGGACGACATGTTCTGGATCGGCCTGCGCAACAGCACCCTGTACGTCCTCGGCGTGGTGCCCGCCCTGGTGATTCTGCCGCTGCTTCTCGCGATGCTCGTGCAGCGCGACATCCCGGGCATCACCTTCTTCCGCTCCGCCTTCTACACGCCGGTCGTCGCCTCCGTCGTCGTGGTCGGCCTGATCTGGGTGTGGATGCTCGACGATCGCGGACTGATCAATGCGGTGTTGGAGATGGCCGGCGCCGGTCCCGTGGGCTTCCTCAGCGACCAGTGGCTGCTGCTCGTCAGCGCGATGTTCGTGACCGTCTGGAAGGGGCTCGGCTACTACATGATCATTTACATGGCAGCCCTGGGCAACGTCCCGCGCGAACTGCACGAGGCGGCCGCCGTCGACGGCGCCGGAGCCGTGCGGCGCTTCTTCACCGTCACCGTCCCCGCCGTGCGCTCCACCATGGTCCTGGTCGGCGCTCTCTCCTCGGTCGCGGCCTTCAAGGTCTTCTCCGAGGTCTATCTGATGGCCGGGCCCGCCGGAGGGCCGGCGGGCGAGGACACCACCCTGGTGATGCTCGTCCAGCGCGTCGGCACGGGACTCAGCGGGCGTGTCGGCTACTCGTCGGCCATCTCCGTCGTCGTCTTCGTGATCACCCTGGGACTGATGCTGCTGGTGCTCCGCGCCGGCCGAAGGGAGGAGAGCTGATGTCCGCCCCGCCGCCCCCCACGACTCCGCCGCCCCCCACGGCTTCCCGGTCCACGGCCTCCCCGTCCACGGCTTCCCGGTCCACAGCCCCGAACGGCCGGCTCGAGCCGGCCAGTGGCCGGTCCGCGCCCAGCAGCGGGCGGCCCACGTCCACGGGCGGCCGGCGCCTTGCCACCGGGCGGCTCGTCCTGCGCTACGCCGTGCTGCTCGCCGTACTCGCCCTGACTGTCGGGCCGTTCCTCTGGCAGCTCTCGACCTCCCTCAAAGGCCCGCACGAGGACATCTTCAGCTCGCCTCCCCGACTGCTGCCCGCCGAACCGACGTTGGGGAACTACACCCGCGTCGCCGACACCATCCCGGTCTGGGACTACGCGCTGAACTCCCTGCGGGTCGCCGTGGCCAATGTGGCCACCAACTGCGTCGGTGCCGCCCTGGCCGGATATGCGCTCGCCCGTCTGCGGTTTCGCGGTCGCAGGGTCGCGGCCCTGGTCTTCATCCTCGCCATGCTGGTCCCGGTCGAGGCGATCATCATCGCCCAGTTCACGACCATGCGGGACATCGGCCTGAACAACACGTTGCTCGGCGTGCTGCTCCCCGGCTGCGTCGGCGCCATGAACGTCCTGCTGATGCGCAATGCGTTCCTCGGCCTCCCCTACGAGGTGGAGGAGGCGGCCTTCGTCGACGGAGCAGACGCCTGGCAGCGGTTCGTCCGCATCGCCCTGCCGTCGGTCAAGGGCACCCTCGCCGTGGTGGCGATCTTCGCCTTCATGGGTGCGTGGGACGACTTCCTCTGGCCGCTGATCGTGCTCAGCGACCCGGAGAACTTCACGCTCACCATCGGGCTGAACTATCTGCACGGGACCTTCGCCAACGACGAGCGCCTCGTCGCGGCGGGCACCGTCATCGCCGTCCTTCCGCTGATCGTGATGTTCGCCTGCCTGCAGCGTTACTTCTTCCGAGGAGTGGGGGAGGGCGCCGTGAAGGGGTGACCCCAGGGGTGGGCCCGTGCCCTGCTGTGCGGAACCGCGCGCCCGCCCGCCCCAGCCGCCACCACCCGCCGGCACCACTGGATTGGACTGCTGCCCTCCATGACCGACCGCCTGCGATTCGGCGCCAACTACACCCCGTCCCAGGGCTGGTTCCACCACTGGCTCGACTTCGACCTCGACGCCGTACGCGCGGACCTCGACGCCGTCGCCGCCCTCGGTCTCGACCACGTACGGGTCTTCCCGCTCTGGCCGCTCGTCCAGCCCAACCGCACGCTGATCCGCCCGCACGCCGTCGACCAGTTGGTGCAGCTCGTCGACGCGGCCGCCGAGCGCGGTCTGGACGTGAACGTCGACGGGCTGCAGGGGCACTTGTCGAGTTTCGACTTCCTTCCCGCGTGGACGCGGACCTGGCACCGCCGCAATCTCTTCACCGACCCCGACGTCGTCGCGGCACAGGCCGCATACCTGCGCACGATCGCCGCCGCCCTGGACGGCCGGCCCGGCTTCATCGGGATGACCGTCGGGAACGAGGTCAATCAGTTCTCGGACAAGCCCCACCCCGATCCCGACACGATCAGCCAGGAACAGGCGGGCGCATGGCTGCGGAGGATGCTCGGCGCCTGCGAGGCGGGAGCCCCCGGCAGGCTCCATCTGCACGCCGCGTACGACGCGGCCTGGTACCAGGACGAGCACCCCTTCACCCCCGCCCACGCGGCACGGCTCGGCGCGGCCACCGCCGTGCACTCCTGGGTCTTCAACGGCACGGCCCAGCGGTACGGCCGCACCGGAGCCGCCACCGAGCACCACGCCGCCTATCTGATCGAGCTGTCCAAGGCCTGGGCCCTGGACCCGCACCGCCCGGTGTGGGTCCAGGAAGTCGGCGCACCCGCGCCGCACATCCCCCCGGAGCACGCGGCGGAGTTCACCGAGGCGACCGTGGCCAACGCCCTGGACTGCCCGGATGTGTGGGGCGTGACGTGGTGGTGCTCCCACGACGTCTCGCGCACCCTGGCCGACTTCCCCGAGCTGGAGTACGGGCTCGGGCTGCTCACCAACGACGGGAAGGCCAAGCCCGCCGGGCAAGCCATCGGCCGGATCGTGGAGGTGTGGCGCGGGCGCGAACACCGGCCTGCGGTGCGCTCGACGGCGCTGGTGGTGGACGTGGGCGGAACCGAATCCGCCCCGCTGCGTTCCACCTGCGGTCCCGGTGGGCAGGTCTTCGAAGCCTGGATGAAGCTGGCCGCTCAGGGCGCGCGTCCTGCCGTTGTGCTCGCCGACCGGGCGAGGGATCGTGAACACCTCGGCGCCCGGGGGATCACCGAGGTCGTCACTCCGGACCAGGTGGACTGACCCGGACCCGGACGCGGACCGACACCGCCCGACGACCGCACGGACCCACCACCGACCGCACACCCTCGCACGCTCGACGAGTTGCCCCACCGCTCGAAGCCCACCTGTCACCGACCGTCCGATCGGACCACCGGACCGTACGAGCCCGTGCCCCGCACACGTCACGAACTCCCGCACGCCACGACCGTCCTTCCGGACCTTCGCTCCCGGCATCCCCCGGACCTCCGACTCCCGACCGCCCCGAACCTTCGCCGTCCGAACGTCACGAGCCCGCACAGCCGACCGGCAGTTACGGAGCCTTCTCCCATGCACGACGACCGCAAGCTGATCGAAGCCCGGCTGGGACGCGTCCTCGAAGAGCGCATCCGCCCCGCCCTCTACTCCGCGTCGGTGCCGCTGGATGTGGCCGCCTGGGTGGCACCCGGCGAGCCCGTGCCGGTCTCCGAGGGCCTTGCCGCCGAGCACACCCCGGTGTCCGCGGGGGACCAGTGGGGTGCGCCGTGGGGCACCACCTGGTTCCGGGTCTCCGGCAGAGTGCCGGAGGAGTGGGCTGGGAAGACGGTCGAGGCCCTGCTGGACCTGGGCTTCGACGAGCGGATGCCCGGCTTCCAGTGCGAGGCCCTCGTCTACCGCCCCGACGGGACACCGGTGAAGGGCCTCAACCCCCGCAACCAGTGGGTGCGGGTGGGCTCGCCCGTGGCCGGTGGCGAGGAGGTGCTGTGGCACCTGGAGGCCGCCTCCAACCCCGTGATCCTGGGCGACAACCCGTTCCGTCCGACCCACCTGGGAGAGAAGGAGACGGCCGGCACAGCCCCGCTCTACCGCATCGCCCGCATGGATCTCGCGGTCTTCGACGAGACCGTGTGGGCGCTCGTCCAGGACCTGGAAGTCCTGGGCGAGCTGATGCACGAGCTGCCGGTCGAGGGGGCCCGCCGCTGGGACCTGCTGCGCGCCATCGGCCGGGCCCTCGACGTCATCGATCTGCAGGACGTGGGCGGTACCGCGGCAGCCGCGCGCAAGCAGCTCGAGGGCGTGCTGAACACCCGGGCCCAGCCGTCCGCGCACCGGATCAGCGCCGTCGGCCACGCCCACATCGATTCCGCGTGGCTGTGGCCGCTGCGCGAGACCGTACGCAAGGTCGCCCGCACCGCCTCCAACATGACCGCCCTGATCGAGGACGAGCCGGACTTCGTCTTCGCCATGTCGCAGGCTCAGCAGTTCGCCTGGATCAAGGAGCACCGGCCCGAGGTCTACGCGAAGGTGAAGAAGGCCGTGGCCGACGGCCGGTTCGTGCCGGCCGGAGGCATGTGGGTGGAGTCCGACACCAACATGCCGGGGTCCGAGGCGATGGCACGGCAGTTCGTCCACGGCAAGCGCTTCTTCATCGACGAGTTCGGCGTCGAGAACGACGAGGCATGGCTGCCCGACACCTTCGGATTCGCGGCCGGTCTGCCGCAGATCATCAAGGCCGCCGGGGCGAAGTGGCTGCTCACCCAGAAGATCTCCTGGAGCCAGATCAACAAGTTCCCGCACCACACCTTCCTGTGGGAGGGCATCGACGGCACCCGGATCTTCACCCACTTCCCGCCGGTCGACACCTACAACTGCTCGATGCACGGCCATGAAATCGCCCACGCCGTCAGCAACTTCAGGGACAAGGGCTCGGCACGCCACTCCATGGCCCCCACCGGCTGGGGCGACGGCGGAGGCGGCACCACCCGCGAGATGGTGGCCAAGGCCGCCCGGCTCCGGGACCTCGACGGCTCGGCGCAGGTCGTCTGGGAGCGGCCGGCCGCGTTCTTCGCCAAGGCGGAGGCCGAGTACGAGAATCCGCCGGTGTGGGTCGGTGAGCTGTACCTGGAGCTGCACCGCGCCACTCTCACCAGCCAGGCGCGGACCAAGCAGGGCAACCGGCGCAGCGAGCACCTCCTGCGCGAGGCCGAACTGTGGGCCGCCACGGCGACCGTACGGAACGGATGCGCCTACCCGTACGAGCAGTTGGACCGGATCTGGAAGACCGTCCTGCTGCACCAGTTCCACGACATCCTTCCGGGCTCGTCGATCGCCTGGGTGCACCGCGAGGCCGAGAAGACGTACGCCACCGTGGCCGAGGAGCTGAACGGGATCATTGCCGGGGCCCAGCGCGCGCTCGCGGGCGACGCCGCCTCGGGCGGTGAACTCGTCTTCAACGCGGCGCCGCACCCCCGCGGCGGTGTGCTCGCGGGCGGCGCCGCACCGAGCGCACCGGCCGGGAGCCGGGCGGCCGTCACCCCACGGCCGAGCGGCGGTTACGTCCTTGACAACGGCCTCCTGCGGGTGGAGATCGACGAGCGCGGTCTCGTCCTCTCCGCGTACGACCTGGCCTCCGGGCGGGAGACCGTCGCCCCCGGACAGGCAGCGAATCTGCTTCAGCTCCACCCCGACTTCCCCAATATGTGGGACGCCTGGGACGTGGACGCCTTCTACCGCAACACCGTCACCGACCTCGTGGACGCCGACGAGGTCACGGTGGCCGCCGACGGCCGGGAGGCGGTAGCGGTCCGCGTGGTCCGGTCGTTCGGCGACTCGAAGGCCACCCAGGTCCTGACCCTGGAGGCGGGCGAGAAGCGGCTCGACATCGACACCGAGGTCGACTGGCACGAGACGGAGAAGTTCCTCAAAGCGTCCTTCCCGGTCGATCTGCACGCCGACCGGTACGCCTCCGAGACCCAATTCGGCCACCTCTTCCGTCCGACTCACACCAACACCAGTTGGGAAGCAGCCAAGTTCGAGGCCTGCAACCACCGCTTCGTTCATCTCGAGGAGCCCGGCTGGGGCGTCGCCCTGGTCAGCGACTCGACGTACGGCCACGACGTCACCCGGGCCATCCGCGACGACCGGGGGACGACCACCACAGTCCGCCTCTCCCTGCTTCGCGCCCCGCGCTTCCCCGACCCCGAGACCGACCAGGGCATGCACCGCTTCCGCCACGCCCTCGTGCCGGGCGCGGGCATCGGCGACGCGGTCCGCGAGGGCTACCGCGTCAACCTCCCCGAGCGTCGCGTCCCCGGTGACGCCGACGTCGCTCCCCTTGTCACCGTCGACCACGACGCGGTGGTGGTCACCGCCGTCAAGCTGGCCGACGACGGCAGCGGCGACGTCGTCGTCCGGGCGTACGAGTCGCAGGGCGGGCGCGCCGTGGCCCGGGTGACCCCCGGCTTCGAGGCGACGGGCGTCGTCGCGACCGATCTCCTTGAACGCGCGGTCATGGACGCCTCCGATCAGAGCCCGCGGCTGGAGGACGGCGCGGTGACACTGTCCCTGCGCCCCTTCGAGCTCGTCACGCTCCGCTTCTCTCTCGCGCGGGCCTGATCGCCGCCCCCTCCGTGGTCCGTACGGCACGCCCACCGGGGCAGGCCGTACGGACCCGGCAGGGTCCCGGGCTCACACCCGAGGACCGAGGACTGAGACTCCACGACCGCGCACCGCGCATCGCACCGACGCCCGCACAGGCGGCCGTCACCGGCTGTCCGACTCCGTCACCGGACGCCTCCGGAGGCGGGAAGTGACCTGAGCGCGCAGACCCGTACCGGTCAGGGCTTGACCGAGCGGTAGTAGCGGCGGGCGCCCTCGTGCAGCTCCAGCGGATCGGTGAAGATCGCCGTCCGCAGGTCCACGAGCTGCGCCGCATGGACCTGGCTGCCTATGCGGTCCCGGCTCCCGATGACCGTGCGCGTGATGCCCTCGGTCAGCCCCGGCTCGGCACGGTCCGTGGTCACCAGCAGATTCGCCACCGCCAAGGTCCGCACCGCCTTCCCGTTCTGCGCCTCGGGGTACGCGTCCGCCGGCATCACCGCGGCCCGGTAGTGCCGCCCCGTGGGGCCCTGGGCGTGCAGCTCGTCGACGAGGTCACCGAGCTGGACCAGCCGTATATCGAAGTCGTCGGCGAGATGGGAGACCGCCTGTGTCGGCAGCCCGCCGGACCAGAAGAAGGCGTCGATCTTCCCCTGCCGCAGCAGGTCGGGCATCTTGTCGATGCCCACCGCCACGGGCTCGATGTCCTTCGCCGGGTCGAGACCCGCCGCCTTCAGCAGCCGCCCCGTTATCAGGCTCACCCCCGAGCCCTTCTGCCCGACGGCGACCCGCTTCCCCTTGAGATCGGCTGCGCTCAGCACACCCGAACCGGCAGGGACCACGAGCTGCATGTAGTCGTCGTAGAGCCGCGCGCACGCCCGCAGGCGGTCGGCGTCCTTGCCCCCCTGGTCGATGTACGCCGCGACCGCGTCCGCCGCGGCGATGCTGAAGCTCGCGTCGCCGGACACAAGCCGCTTGATGTTCTGCACCGATCCTTCGCTGGAATCCAGCCGCACATCGACATCGGGGAGGTCCTTGGCCATGCTCCTCTGCAGCAGCTCGCCATAGCGCGCATAGACCCCCGTGGGCACGCCCGTCGCGAACGAGACCGTCCCGCGAGGAGGCTGAGTCTCGCCGATGGGCAGCAGCCACCACAGCAGCAGCCCGAGCGCGACGACGGCCGCGACCGCGGCCTCGACGGCGCGAACTTTGCCAATGCGGATATGTGGCGTTTCCATGCGGGCGATCCTGCCAGCTCGCTCGCCGGACGGGCCAGGCCTGTGGATAATCTGAGGCGGGGCAGGGCCCGAGGCGCGAGCACGTACCCTGGTGGGCGAGATGAGCGCGAAGACTTACGAGGTGCGCACCTACGGGTGCCAGATGAATGTCCATGACTCCGAGCGGCTCTCCGGTCTGCTGGAGGACGCCGGCTACGTCCGTGCGCCCGAGGGCACCGGCGAGGGCGAGGCCGACGTCGTCGTCTTCAACACCTGTGCGGTGCGGGAGAACGCGGACAACCGGCTCTACGGCAACCTCGGCCGGCTGGCGCCGGTCAAGGCCAAGCGGCCCGGCATGCAGATCGCTGTCGGCGGCTGCCTCGCGCAGAAGGACCGCGACACCATCGTCAAGAAGGCGCCATGGGTCGACGTCGTCTTCGGCACCCACAACATCGGCAAGCTGCCCGTGCTGCTGGAGCGCGCCCGCGTCCAGGAAGAGGCGCAGGTCGAGATCGCCGAGTCCCTTGAAGCCTTCCCCTCCACACTCCCCACCCGCCGCGAATCCGCCTACGCGGCCTGGGTGTCCATCTCGGTCGGTTGTAACAACACCTGCACGTTCTGTATCGTCCCGGCGCTCCGCGGCAAGGAGAAGGACCGGCGGCCCGGCGACATCCTCGCCGAGGTCGAGGCGCTGGTCGCCGAGGGCGTCTCCGAGATCACGCTGCTCGGCCAGAACGTCAACGCGTACGGCTCCGACATCGGCGACCGCGAGGCCTTCTCCAAGCTGCTGCGCGCCTGCGGAAGGATCGAGGGCCTGGAGCGTGTGCGCTTCACCTCGCCCCATCCGCGGGACTTCACCGACGACGTGATCGCCGCCATGGCCGAGACGCCGAACGTCATGCCGCAGCTCCACATGCCCCTGCAGTCCGGCTCGAACGCCGTGCTCAAGACGATGCGCCGCTCGTACCGCCAGGACCGCTACCTCGGGATCATCGAGAAGGTGCGGGCCGCGATGCCGGACGCCGCCATCTCCACCGACATCATCGTGGGCTTCCCCGGCGAGACCGAGGAGGACTTCGAGCAGACCATGCACGTGGTGCGGGAGGCGCGCTTCGCGCAGGCCTTCACGTTCCAGTACTCCAAGCGCCCCGGAACCCCGGCCGCCGAGATGGACGGACAGATCCCGAAGCAGGTCGTCCAGGCGCGCTACGAGCGCCTCGTGGCGCTGCAGGAGGAGATCTCCTGGGCGGAGAACAAGCAGCAGGTCGGCCGGACCCTGGAGGTCCTCGTCGCCGAGGGCGAGGGGCGCAAGGACGACGCCACGCACCGCCTCTCCGGCCGCGCCCCCGACAACCGGCTCGTCCACTTCGCCCGCCCCGATGAGCCGGTGCGCCCGGGCGACGTCGTAGAGGTCGAGATCACCTACGCCGCGCCGCACCACCTGCTGGCCGAGGGCCCGGCCAAGGGTGTCCGCCGCACCGGGGCGGGCGACGCCTGGGAGCGTCGCAACGCCGCCCCGCCGGCCCCGAGCGGCGTCATGCTGGGCCTGCCGACCATCGGCGCCCCGGCACCCGCCCCCGCCCCCGTGTCGGTCTGCGGCCGCGACGACTGACCGTTCGGCCCTCCGCCGGGCTGCCGGTCCGTTGATCATCCGTCGCGCGCGGCGACCGGCAACAGGCGGCGCCGGGGAACGCGAGGCGCCGTCCGTCGGGCGTTAAGGTGCGGGACATGCTTGCCGCAGCCGCTGTATGTCCCGCGCCGCCCCTGCTCGTCCCCGAGGTGGCCGCAGGCGCCGCCCCGGAGCTCGACTCGCTCCGCGCAGCCTGCTCCGACGCTCTCGGCGCGCTCGCCGCCGCCCGCCCTGAACGCCTGCTCGTGGTCGGGCCCGCCGACCGGGACGGGCGCGGCCCGCACCCTCAGGGTTCGGCCGGGTCGTTCCGCGGCTACGGGGTCGACGTGGAGGTGCGCCTCGGCGCGGGTGACAGCGCCGCCGGAATGCCCGAACTGCCGCCCTCGCTCGCCGTGGCCGCCTGGCTGCTGGAACGCGCCCGCTGGGACGCCTCACCCGTCGAAGGGCTCGGAATCGGCGAACCGCTCGCCGCCGACCGCTGCGCCGAGACGGGGCGCCAGGTGGCCGCAGGCGCCGAACGCGTCGCTCTCCTGATCATGGGGGACGGCAGCGCCTGCCGGACCCTCAAGGCGCCCGGCTACCTCGACGAACGTGCCGCCGGGTTCGACGCGGGCGCTGCCCGGGCCCTGGCCGAGGCCGATTCCGCGGCCCTGCTCGCGCTCGACGAGGAGCTGGCCTACGAGGTCCAGGCCGCAGGCCGCCCGGCCTGGCAGGTGCTCGCGGGCGCGGGAGAAGGCGCGGGGCTCGAGGGCCGGCTGCTCTACGACGACGCTCCGTACGGTGTCGGCTACTTCGTCGCGACCTGGTCGTAGCGGCCCCTGCCACGCCCGCCGGCGCCCCTTCCGTGCGTACGGGAGGGGCGCCGCGGTGCTGACGTGGCGCGCAAGGCCGCAGAGCGCGGACGGCCGCGAAGCGCATCGCTTCGCGGCCGTGCTCCGTATCGATCCTGTCGCAGGTCAGGTGCCCTTGCCCTCGTCCTTCTGCTGCTCGGAGAGGCGGTCGAGGGATTCCTTCGCCTTGTCGCTACCGGTGTCGATCTGCTTACTGTGCTTGCCGTGGGTCTTCTCGTCGGCCTTCGAGGCCGCCGTGTCCATCCCCTTGTCGATCTTGTCCCGGTGCTGGCTTGCGGCGTCTTCGGCCTTGCCCCGATTGAGCTTGGCCTTGACCTTGTCCATCATCCCCATGGGCCGGCCACCTTCCCTGTAGCAGGACTACTTCCGGGCGCCCTCACCGGTCTCGCTGTCGGCGGCCTCGTCCGCGGACTGCTGCTTGGGGATCTCGACTCCCTCGGCCGTCTCGGACGGCTTCGCGGCTCCTGTCGGCTCCTCTACGGCAGCCTCTGCGGTTTCCGCCGTCGGAGTGGCGGCTGCCGCCTGCTCCGTTGACGCCGAGGACGAACGACGTCGAAACCTTGCAAAAACGCCCATATCAACTCCATAGACTACTCGTGTGTGCGAGGTCCCGCGCCTTCCGCGGCGTTCCATGGCGTCGCCCGGCGGCACCGGCCGGTAAACCGGCGTGCGGAACCTCGCAACAGGAAACGACCCCGGGCTCGGACCGTCACGCCACTCGTTCGAGGAGAGGCCCGGACGTTTGCAAGACTGTGCCAGTGAAAAGTGCAGCACCTCCGCCCCGGGTCATCGCCGTCGTCGGACCCACCGCAGCCGGAAAGTCCGATCTGGGGGTGGCCCTCGCCCGGCACTTCGGCGGCGAAGTCGTCAACGCCGACTCGATGCAGCTCTACCGCGGCATGGACATCGGCACCGCCAAGCTCACCTCCGCCGAGCGCCAGGGTGTACCCCATCACCTTCTCGACATCTGGGACGTGACCGAGGCCGCGAGCGTCGCCGAGTACCAGCGGCGCGCACGGGCGGAGATGGACCGCCTGCTGGCCGCGGGCAGTACCCCGGTCCTGGTGGGCGGTTCGGGGCTGTACGTGCGAGGGGCCATCGATGCGCTGGAGTTCCCGGGCACCGATCCGGACGTACGGGCGCGCCTGGAGGCGGAGTTGGAGGAGCGGGGCGCAGGCGCGCTGCATGCCCGCCTTGCGGTCGCCGACCCCGAAGCGGGCCGCGCCATCCTGCCGAGCAACGGGCGGCGCATCGTCCGCGCGCTCGAGGTCATCGAGATCACCGGCCTCCCGTTCACCGCCAACCTTCCCGGCCACGAAGCCGTCTACGACACCGTGCAGATCGGCGTCGACGTCGAACGTCCCGAACTGGACCAGCGGATCGCGCTGCGCGTGGACCGCATGTGGGACGCGGGACTCGTCGAGGAGGTGCGCTCTCTGGAGGCGGCCGGCCTGCGCGAGGGGCGTACGGCCTCACGCGCGCTCGGCTACCAGCAGGTGCTCGCATCGCTCGCTGGGGAGTGCACCGAGGACGACGCCCGGGCCGAGACCGTACGCGCCACCAAGCGCTTCGCGCGCCGCCAGGACTCGTGGTTCCGCCGCGACCCGCGGGTGCACTGGCTCAGCGGGGCGGCCGACCGGCGGCAGGAACTCGTCGGGCAGGCGTTGACGTTGGTCGAACGAGCGGTCACAGCCTGATCACGTGATGGCATCGGGACGCTCAGGGCGTCTTCCGGGCCTCCTTCCGCGTGTCATCATCGACCTTCGATCGAGCCGCGATGTCCGGCGTGATGTCTGAGTTGGGAGGGCGCGTGTCGATGGAGGCGGGCCCTCGCGACAAGCCGTATCCACCGCGCGAGGAGCAGTCGGGCGACTTGGTGCCCCGTGAGCGGGTGCCGGGCGAACCGGTCCAGGACGGGCTCACTCCGGACGGGTTGACGCCGGACGGGCTCAGTCTGGACCAGCTGACGCCGGACGGGCCCGACAGCGGGACCCCGGGCGGCGAGTCCTTCCGTGAACTGCGGCCGCCCGCCCGGCTGCGGATCTGGCAGATCGCCCCGATCGTGGGTCTCGCCGCGGCAGGATCGCTGATGTTCGCGTTCCCGCTCGCCTTCGAATTCGGCGACGGCGGAGCCGTGGTGGCGATGCTCGGTCTGCTCATCAGCAGTTGCGCCGCCGGCTGGGGCATGATGGCCGGCCGCCGTGCCGGTCTCATCTGGCCCGGCTTCCCGCCGCGCGGATCCGGCAAGCGCCCCGACTGGCGCATCGTGGGGCTGTACGCGATCGTCGTGCTGACGATCGCCACCCTCGCGATCTGGCGTGTGGCCCGGCTCCGCTGAACCAGGTCTCCTGACCTCTCGCCGCTCCTCCCTCCCGGGCCTCTGCCCCCCGCAGCGCTTCGCGCTCCGTATGGCCGCCACGGGCCGCCGTACGGACGCGCGCGGCACCGATGGGCTCCCGCGGCGCCCGGACCCGTACGATCGAGGGGTGAGCACTGCGCAGATCCCGTTCTTCAAGGGGCACGGCACCGAGAACGACTTCGTGATCATCCCCGACCCCGACAACGCCCTGGAGCTGTCGGCGGGCGCCGTGGCGCGCCTGTGCGACCGGCGAGCGGGGATCGGCGGCGACGGGCTGCTGCACGTCGTACGGTCCGCCGCGCATCCCGATGCCGCGGGGATGGCCGCGGAGGCCGAGTGGTTCATGGACTACCGCAACAGCGACGGCAGCATCGCCGAGATGTGCGGCAACGGGGTCCGCGTCTTCGCCCGCTATCTCCAGCGCGCCGGACTGGTCGACGAGGGTGACCTGCCGATCGCAACGCGCGCCGGGGTCCGTCATGTGCACATCGCGAAGACCGCCGCCGCACAGGCCGGCACTGGGGCGACCGGTGACATCACCGTCGAGATGGGCAAGGCCGTCCTCCCCGAGGGTGACGTCACGGTCTCCGTAGGGGACCGGAACTGGCCTGCCCGTCACGTCAGCATGGGCAACCCGCACGCGGTGGCCTTCGTCGAGGACCTGGACCACGCGGGCGACCTGTTCACCGCCCCGCCCGTGGAGCCGGCCTCCGCCTATCCGGACGGCACCAACGTGGAGTTCGTCGTCGACCGGGGTCCCGGCCATGTCGCGATGCGCGTCCACGAGCGCGGTTCGGGGGAGACCCGCTCCTGCGGCACCGGCGCCTGCGCCGTCATGGTCGCCGCGGCGCGTCGCGACGGGGCAGACCCGGCCGTGACCGGACGGCCCGTCACCTACACCGTCGACCTCCCGGGCGGCAGCCTGGTCATCTCCGAACACCCCGACGGGCGCATCGAGATGACGGGTCCGGCCGTCCTCGTGGCCGAAGGCCTCATCGAAGCCGACTGGGTCGCAAGGGCTTTCGCCTGAACCTTCGCTCGAACGGGTGGTCCGCCTGGCATGGGACGGGACCGGTTCGGTGGAAGCCGACGGGCTCGGTAGCATCAAGGACCGGCCGGGCGTCGGGCGCAGGCCCGGGTGACGCGAGTCCGCCGGTCGACGCCGCCGGAGGAGCCCATGACCCTAGAGGACCCAACTCCAGGTCATCCCGCCCGCAGGCGCGGCCGCCCACGTATCGAACTCCGCAGGCTCGGCCGTGCCGCCCTGCTCGGGCCCACGCCGAAGGACCGTCTGCCGGACGCGATCGAGCATGTGGCGAAGGTGCACCGCGCGCATCATCCTCGCGCCGACCTCGATCCGCTGCGCCGTGCCTACGTCCTGGCGGAGTCCTCTCACCGCGGTCAGATGCGCAAGAGCGGCGAGCCATACATCACGCATCCGCTTGCGGTCACCCTCATCCTCGCCGAACTCGGCGCCGAGACCACGACCCTGACGGCCTCACTGCTCCACGACACCGTCGAGGACACCGATGTGACGCTGGATCAGGTGTGGAAGGAGTTCGGGGCGGAGGTCGGCTACCTCGTCGACGGGGTCACCAAGCTGGAGAAGGTCGACTACGGCGCCGCCGCGGAGCCCGAGACGTTCCGCAAGATGCTCGTGGCCACCGGCAACGACGTGCGCGTGATGTCCATCAAGCTCGCCGACCGGCTCCACAACATGCGGACCCTCGGCGTCATGCGCCCCGAGAAGCAGGCCAGGATCGCCCGGGTGACGCGGGACGTGCTCATCCCGCTCGCCGAGCGCCTCGGCGTGCAGGCCCTCAAGACCGAGCTCGAGGACCTGGTCTTCGCCATCCTGCACCCCGAGGAGTACCAGCTCACCCGGGCCCTCCTCCTGGACCAGGCGGAGCGCCCCGACCCCCTCCCGGTCATCGCCGAAGACATACGGTCCGTGCTGCGCGAGGCGGGCATCGGGGCCGAAGTCCACGTCAGGCCACGCCACTTGGTGTCGGTCCACCGCGTCCACCGCAAACGCGGCGAGCTGGGGGGCGCCGACCTCGGCAGGGTCCTGGTGCTCGTCTCCGAGGACGCCGACTGCTACGCGGTGCTGGGGGAGTTGCACACCTGCTTCACGCCGGTCATCTCGGAGTTCAAGGACTTCATCGCCGTCCCGAAGTTCAACCTCTACCAGTCCCTGCACACCGGGATCGTCTCCCGTCCCGGCGGCGAGGTCGCCGAAATCCTCATCCGCACGCACCAGATGCACCGGGTGGCCGAGGCCGGAGTGATCGCTCTGGGGAACCCGTACACCTCGACCGCCGACGGCGAGAGCGGCGCAATGGGTGAGGGCGCCCAGGACGGGGAGCGGGTGGACCCCACGCGGCCGGGCTGGCTGTCCCGGCTGCTCGCCTGGCAGCAGTCGGCCCCCGACCCCGACACCTTCTGGAGTTCGCTGCGCGACGACCTCGCTCAGGACGGGGAGATCACGGTCTTCCGCGCGGGCGGTGGCGCCTTCGGGCTTCCGGCGGGCGCGAGTTGCGTGGACGCCGCCTACGCACTGCACGGCGAGGCCGCGCACGCCTGCATCGGCGCCCGCGTCAACGGCCGCTTGGCCGCCCTGTCGACGATGCTCTCCGACGGTGACACCTTGCAGCTCCTCCTGGCCCCGGACGCTGCCGCGGGCCCGTCCCCCGAGTGGCTGGAGCACGCTCGTACACCGGCGGCGCGGATCAGCATCACGCGCTGGATCGCCGCTCACCCCGACGCTCCGCTCGCCGACTCCGTCGCTCCGGCCGAGGCCGCCAGCGGGCCCGGTCCTGTGGCGGAGGCGGCCGGGGAAGTCCCGGGCGACACAAGGGCGGTGGCCGCCGTCCCCGACATGCCCGGTGCGACGGTACGACTCGCGCGCTGCTGTACTCCCGTGCCACCCGACGCCGTCACCGGATTCGCCGTCCGCGGCGGGGCCGTCACCGTGCACCGCACCGAGTGCCCCGCGGTCGCCCGTATGCAGGTCGCGGGACGGCACCCGGTCGGAGTGACCTGGCGCGGCCGCGGCGACGGAACCTCCGGGGACTGCCGCGTGACCCTCCTCGCCGAGGCATTAGGAAGGCCGACACTTCTCGCCGACCTCACGGAGGCCATCGCGATCGAAGGCGCGGCCATCGTCGCGGCCGCGGTGGAGCCGCCGCGCGAGCAGACCGTCCGCCACACCTACACCCTCCAGCTCTCGGACGCCGCGCGGCTGCCGGCCCTGATGCGCGCGATGCTCAAGGTGCCCGGGGTGTACGACGTGACGCGCGCCCAGCGGGCCGTCACCGCCGTACCGCGCAACAGCGCTGAACGCTCGCACAGCCGCTCGTCGCGCAGTTGAGCGCCGGACGGCCCGGGCGCGCTCTTTCGGGTGGGTGCGGCGCGCGGCTCCGCCGGAGGGCCCGGAGGCGCTGATAGCCGTACTGCATGATCCGATCCCCGCATCGCAGGGCACGCAGAGTGGCTTTCGCAGCCGCCGCCATGGCCACCCTCGTCGCAGCCGGGACGCCGGCACCGGCCCCGCTGGGGATCGGCGACCGGCTCTATCCGCACCTCGGGAACCCGGGCTACGACGTCCAGGCGTACGACCTCGCCTTCGACTACTCCGGCAGCAACTCCAAGCCGCTGCAGGCCGTCACGTCGATCGACGCCCGCGCGACGTCCCGGCTCGACGGGTTCAACCTCGACTTCGCCCGCGGCAAGGTGCGGTCCGTCGAGGTCAACGGCAAGCGCGCCCGCTTCCGTAGCGTCGGCGAGGACCTGGTCGTCACGCCGGCCGAACCGATCGCCTCGGGCGCACGGATGCACGTCAACGTCGCGCACACCAGCGACCCCGGCACCGGCGCCGACGGCGGGTGGGTGCGCACCCGGGACGGTTTGGCGATGGCGAACCAGCCGGACGCCGCGCACCGCGTCTTCCCCTCCAACGACCACCCCGCCGACAAGGCGCGCTTCACCTTCCGCATCGTCGCCCCCAAGGACCTCACCGTCGTCGCCGCCGGACTGCCGGTCTCCCGCGACGGGGGCAGCCGGACCACCACCTGGGTGTACCGGAGCGCACACCCCATGGCCACCGAGCTGGCGCAGATCTCCATCGGCCGGTCCGCGGTGCTGCGGCGCAAGGGGCCGCACGGCCTGCCCGTACGGGACGTGGTGCCGACGGCCGACCGCCAGCGCCTGGGCAAGTGGCTGGCGAAGACGCCGGGGCAGATCTCCTGGATGGAGCGGAAGGTCGGCCGCTACCCCTTCGAGGCGTACGGATTGCTGATCGCCGACGCCCAGACCGGCTTCGAGCTGGAGACCCAGACGCTCTCGCTCTTCGAGCGCGGTCTCTTCACGGATACGCGTTTCCCCGAGCCGTACGTCGACTCGGTGATGGTGCACGAGCTGGCCCATCAGTGGTTCGGCAACAGCGTGAGCCCCGCCGAGTGGTCCGACCTCTGGATCAGCGAGGGACACGCCACCTGGTACGAGGCCCTGTACGCGCACGAGGTCTCCCGGGTGTCGCTGACCGAGCGCATGCGCAGGGCATACGCACGGTCCGACGCGTGGCGCACCGAGGGCGGCCCGCCCGCGGCCCCCAAGCCGCCGTCCCCCGGAAAGAAGATCAGCATCTTCCGGCCGATCGTCTACGACGGTGGTGCCCTGGTGCTGTACGCGCTGCGGCAGCGGATCGGGACCAAGGCGTTCGACCGGCTCGAGCGCGCCTGGGCATCCCGCCACCGCCACGGCAACGGCTCGACCGAGGGCTTCATCGCACTCGCCTCGGAGATCTCGGGGCGTGACCAGTCGGCCTTCCTGCGGTCCTGGCTGTACGGGGAGACGACGCCGCCGATGCCCGGGCATACGGACTGGAAGGCCGACCGCTCGACCGCCCGCAAGGCCGGCCACGCGCCCCACCCCGGTCCGCACCAGGCCGGCCGGAAGCCCGGAACGCCCGGAAAACCCGCGTGACGGCCCAGGCGCGCCGTGCGACGATTCCGGTATCGGGAGCACGGCGCCGGGCCGGGGAATCCTCCGGGCCTCCACCGCGTTGAACCCATGAGGATTCCCATCGACGTAAGGATCAAATGACCTCCTCTTCTTCCCCTTCCCAGGACGCTCAGAGCTTCTCCGCAAGCCTTCGGGCCGACGCCCTGATGGAAGAGGACGTCGCCTGGAGCCACGAGATCGACGGGGAGCGTGACGGCGAGCAGTTCGACCGTTCCGACAGGGCCGCGCTGCGCCGTGTCGTGGGCCTTTCCACCGAACTCGAGGACGTCACCGAGGTCGAGTACCGGCAGTTGCGCCTGGAGCGTGTGGTGCTGGTCGGCGTCTGGACGTCCGGCACGATGCAGGACGCGGAGAACTCGCTCTCGGAGCTGGCCGCACTCGCCGAGACCGCCGGTGCGCAGGTCCTCGACGGCGTGATCCAGCGCCGTGACAAGCCCGACCCGGCCACGTACATCGGCTCGGGCAAGGCCCAGGAGCTGCGCGACATCGTGATCGATACCGGGGCGGACACCGTGGTGTGCGACGGTGAGCTCACCCCGGGCCAGCTGATCCATCTCGAGGATGTCGTCAAGGTCAAGGTGGTCGACAGGACCGCGCTGATCCTCGACATCTTCGCCCAGCACGCCAAGTCCCGAGAGGGCAAGGCGCAGGTCTCGCTCGCGCAGATGCAGTACATGCTGCCGCGGCTGCGTGGATGGGGTCAGTCGCTGTCCCGGCAGATGGGTGGCGGTGGCTCCGGATCCTCGGGCGGAGGTATGGCCACCCGTGGTCCCGGTGAGACCAAGATCGAGACGGACCGGCGGCGGATCCGCGAGAAGATGGCCAAGATGCGCCGGGAGATCGCGGAGATGAAGACCGGCCGCGACATCAAGCGGCAGGAGCGCCGGCGGAACAAGGTCCCCTCGGTCGCCATCGCCGGATACACCAACGCGGGTAAGTCCTCGCTGCTCAACCGTCTGACGGGCGCCGGCGTGCTCGTGGAGAACGCACTGTTCGCCACCCTGGACCCGACGGTACGGCGGGCCGAGACGCCCAGTGGGCGGCTCTACACCCTCGTCGACACGGTCGGGTTCGTACGGCACCTGCCGCACCACCTGGTCGAGGCGTTCCGCTCCACGATGGAGGAGGTCGGTGACGCCGATCTGATCCTGCACGTGGTGGACGGATCGCACCCGGCCCCGGAGGAGCAGCTCGCCGCTGTCCGCGAGGTGATCCGCGATGTGGGCGCGGTCGACGTGCCCGAGATCGTGGTGATCAACAAGGCGGACGCGTCGGACCCGCTCGTACTGCAGCGTCTGCTGCGGATGGAGCCGCGTGCGATCGCGGTGTCGGCCCGCACCGGGCGGAACGTCGAGCAGCTCCAGGCGCTCATCGACGAACAGCTCCCGCGGCCTCGGGTCGAGGTGGAGGTGCTCGTGCCGTACACGCACGGCCAGCTCGTCTCGCGGGCACACGCCGACGGTGAGGTGATCTCCGAGGAGCACACCCCGGAGGGCACCCTGCTCAAGGCGCGGGTCCACGAGGAACTGGCGGCGGAACTCCGGCCGTTCGCCCCTGCGGGGCAGAGCTGACCGCTCCTCGGGCGAAGCTCTGTCCGACTGCTTCGATGACGGACCGACCGTGCGCCGTCAGGCAGCGGGAACCGGGCATCGAGGACCCGAAATCCGAGGACCCGAGGTCGGAGGTCCGAGGTCCGAGGTCCGAGGTCAAAATGTCCCAGACCTCGAAGTGCGAGATCGTGAAGACCGAGGCCCGCCCCACCGTTCGGTGGGGCGGGCCTCGTCGTGTGTGCCCGGCCGCGTTGTGAGCGCGCGGCCGGTGTGCGGTGTCCGGGGACGGCTGCGCCGTGCCCGTCGACGGTGGCGTCCGCCGTCGCCCGCCTTGCGCAAGTGCGGCTACTGTCCGGCGAACTTCCGGCTCACTGCCTCGAACATCTTCTTCGCCTCGGGTCCCAGATGCGGACCGGCCAGCCACTTGGCCGGGCGCGGGCCGATGGAGGTGTTGGAGACCAGCGCGGGCTTGCCGTCCGTGCCGTTGGCGAACCAGCCGCCGCCCGACGCGCCGCCGGTCATGGTGCAGCCGATGCGGTACATCGTCGGCTGCGACGAGGCCAGCGAGAAGCGGCCCGGCCTGTCGACACAGGAGAACATCTTGGCGCCGTCGTACGGCGGTGCCGCCGGGTAGCCCCAAGCGCCCATGCTGTCGATGCTCTTGACCGCCGGGGCGTTGAACTCGACCGACAGCGCGGCGCCGACGGTCTCCTCCAGCGACTTGCCGCCGCTGCCCTTCTCCGGCTTCACATGCAGGACGGCGTAGTCGTACGGAGCGCCGTTACCGCCGGTCTCGGTCCCCTCGGAGATCCACTGCTGTGACGTGGAAGCCCAGTTGGCCCAGTAGACCCCGTACGGCGCGACTTCCTCCCGCGGCGTGGCCTTGAGGCCCTCGGCGGGGACGCCGTTGTCGTTGAAGGACGGGACGAAGGCGATGTTGCGGTACCAGCCGCCGCTCTTCCCCGCGTGGACACAGTGCCCCGCCGTCCAGACGAGATTGGACTTCCCCGGGTTCGCCGGATCCTTCACCACCGTGGCCGAGCAGACCATCGAGCCCTGAGGACCGTCGAAGAAGACCTTGCCGACCGGGGCCGCGTTGTCGTGGTACGGCGTACTGACGCCCTTGGCCTGGACGGGTTGCGGCTCCGGGTCGGTGACGCCCTGGTCACCCGAGACGTCGGCGGGAACCGTCTTCTCCGGCTCTTCCGCCTCCTTCATCCGCTCGGGCTTCCACAGATCCTCGATGACCGGGTTGACGAAGTCACCGGCCTCGCGCAGCCAGTCGTCTCTCTTCCAGTTCTTCCACTCGCCGTTCTTCCACTTGTCCACATCGACGCCCAGTTCCCTGAGGCGCTCCTCGAAGTTGGGCAGGGAGACGTCCTGCCGGTCCCGCGAGGTCGCGGACGCGCCGGGGTTGGGGCTCGCGCCGTCCTCCGACGCGCCGCACGCTGTCGCGGTGACCGCCAGAACGGCGGTCAGAGCAACCGCGGCAGCGGCAGAGCCGCGGACTCGAAGCGCACTCCGCCCGGAGCGCCGGGAAACTGGCGGGCGTATCGATGGCATGGGCGGAACTCCCCCGTGTATTCGATCCTGCGATGGACTTGTCATGCACGCCGACGAGAGGCGCAGGCTCCCACTATGCCGGTGCCCTGGGGGACGGCGCCGGGCGGGTCCGCGGTTCCCCGGCGGCTTCCGGGCGCCCGAGGAACTCCCGTTCGCCCGTGATCCGTTGCCCTCGACGTCGTTGGTACGTACGGGGGGCAGCGGGGGAGCGTTCAGCGCGTTGAGGAGGATCGACGAGACGTGGCCGTGACCCAGCCGCCGACGACACCAGGCGTTCTTCCGGCCGATGAGGCTGCCGAGGGCAGCATGCGACGGGAGTCGCTGCCCGAATCCACAGCCTGTACCGACGCGTGCTCGCTGCCGATCGTGCCGGTCCGGGCCCGTGGGCTGACGATCGAGGGCGCCGACGGGAAGCGCTATCTCGACTGCCTTTCGGGAGCGGGGTCGTTGGCGCTGGGGCACAACCACCCGGTGGTCCTCGAGGCCATCCGTTCCGTCCTCGACTCCGGCGCCCCGCTGCACGTCATGGACCTGGCGACGCCGGTCGAGGACGACTTCACCACGGAGCTGCTCCGGACCCTGCCCCGACCGCTCGCCGAACGGGGACGGGTACGGTTCTGCGGACCGGCCGGTACCGACGCGGTGGGGGCCGCCCTCGACCTTGTGTGCTCCGCGACCGGTCGCAGTGGGCTGTTCGCCTTTTCCGCCGCAGCACGCGGTGATTCCTCGAGTGAAACCGATCCCCGCGAGCGCGTACCCGCGCCACGGGTGACGCGTCTGCCTTATCCCAGCGGGGTCCCCTGCCCGTCCGGAAACGGGGACCAGGGTGGTGCACGGCCGCTCGCAGCCTGGTCCGAGGACGCGGTCGTCACAGACCTGCTCGACCCTTCGCGCCGAGGCGCGCAGCCTCCGGCAGGGGTGATCGTCGAACCGGTCCAGGGTGAGGGTGAGTTGGTGCCTGTCCCCGACGAGTGGCTGCGCAGGATGCGTCATCTCACTGCCGCCCGCGGCATCCCGTTCGTCGTGGACGAGATGCAGACCGGCGTCGGTCGGACCGGGAGCTTCTGGGCCGTCGAACGGAGCGGGGTCGTGCCGGATGTGATGGTCCTGTCCGCGGCCATCGGCGGCAGCTTGCCGTTGGCGGTGATGGTCTACCGCGACGATCTCGATCCCGGGCATCCGGGCGCGAGCGCGGGAGCCTTCCGCGGCAATCAACTCGCCCTGGCCGCCGGCGCGGCCACCTTGGCCCATGTACGCGAGCAACGGCTGGCCGAACGCGCGGCAGCACTCGGCGAACGCATGATCCGTCAGCTGCGAGCCCTCGCGGCACAGCAGCCGTCCATCGCGGACGTGCGAGGACGAGGGCTCATGATCGGCGTAGAGCTGAGTGACCCGGAGAGCACGGCCCCCGCTGAGGGAGCTCCGAGCGGTATTGGAGATCGAGCGTCGTCCACGCTCGCTGCAGCGGTCCGGAAGGAGTGTCTGCGACGGGGATTGATCGTCGGTATCGGAGGCCGGCGCTCCGGCGTCGTCCGCCTTCTGCCACCGCTCACGATCAGCGACGAGCAGGCCGACGCCGTGCTCGACCGGCTCAGTGACGCCATCGGCGCCGCCGTCAGGGCCGCTGAGCGGAACGGTCAAGGGCGGCGCGGGCGGACGGGAAGCGGCCCGGCAGGGCAGGCCGAGGGCACCGATAGTGCCGATAGCGCTGCGGACGCGGCCCGGTGATGACGGGCCAACGGGGGGACGTTGCGCAGTCGTTGCTGCTTGCGCCGCCACGACGGACCGCTGGCGTCGGAGAACGGATACCCGGGCCCGCCCACCCGCGTCTCGCCCCCTGCTCATAGCCGAAGGAGGAAGGCGCCGTTGCCATGGCCTCAGCGCCTGGAGCAGCACGCCGATCAGACCATGGACCCACTTCAGGGCCCCACGGCCGCAGCCCTCACCATCGAGCCCACCGTGCCGAGCCAGGCAGGCCCAGCGCCGGTCCAAGCGGTCGTCCGCGACCCGCTGGACCAGCCCGATGCCTTCGCTGCGGCCGACGCCGCTGCGGTCGAGAACCTCCTGCGCTGCTGGACGCGGGAGAACGCCACACCACCCCCGGACGGTGACGTCCTGAGGATCCCTCTTCATGCCAGCGGTGTCGCACTGCTCGCCCTTGTCCGCTACTGGTCCGCCACCGGATGGCACCGCTTCGGCGCGCCGGTTCTCGAGAACGGGCCACCTGGCGCACCTGCTGTCGACGCCGTGACCCTTGCGGCCCTTCTGGGCCGAGAGGCGGCCCACGGCTTCCCGGGCGGTCCGGGGACCGACAGCACCGAACTCGTCGGCAGAGTGGCCGACTCCGTGTACCGCACGGCCGGGTTCATCGCAGACCGCCGGAGCCGTCCCGCTCTGTCCGTCACCGGCCATCAATTCCTGGACTCCGAGCAGTCCCTCGTCCTCGGGCATCCGCTCCACCCCACTCCCAAAAGCCGGCAAGGGCTCTCCGATGCCGAATCCCACGCCTACTCACCCGAGTTGAGCGGCTCCTTCCCCCTGCACTGGATGGCCGTCGACCGCGCCGTACTGGCGGGTGACTCGGCCTGGACCGAGCGCGGGCGGCCCGTACCGGTCGAATGCCTCGTAGGCAGCCTGGCCGACGGCGACCTGCAACTGCCTGACGGCACTGTTCCGTTGCCGCTCCACCCCTGGCAGGCCCGCGACGTCAAGCGGCGACCCGCCGTTGCCGAACTCCTCGATGCCCGGCTCCTGTACGACCTCGGCCCCCATGGCGAGCCGTGGTACCCCACCTCCTCCGTACGGACGGTTCACCAGCCCGGGACCGCCGCGATGCTGAAGCTCTCACTTGGGCTGCGCATCACCAACTCCCGCCGCGAGAACCTCCGCAAGGAACTGCAGCGTGGTGTCGAAGTGCACCGCCTGCTCCGGGCCGGACTCGGACGGCAGTGGCGAAGCACCCACCCTTGCTTCGACATCGTTCGCGACCCCGCGTGGATCGCCGTGACCGCAGCGGACGGCACGTCCCTGACGGGCCTGGACGCGGTCATCCGGCACAACCCCTTCGGACCGGAAGACGACGTCCTGTGCATCGCGGCCCTGACGTCTCCCCGGCCCTGGCCCGGGGCGGAAGCCTGCGGCGTCCCCCTGATGCGATCCCGTCTCGCCGACATCGTGTCCCGCCTGGCGGCCGACACGGGCCGCTCCTCGGCCGCGGTGTCCGCCGAGTGGTTCCTGCGCTACCTCGAGACCGTGGTTCGTCCGGTCCTCTGGCTCGACGGCACGGCCGGTGTCGCGCTCGAGGCGCACCAGCAGAACTCGCTGGTGCTCCTGGACGCCGACGGCTGGCCGGTCGGCGGACGCTACCGCGACAACCAGGGCTACTACTTCCGCGAGTCCCACCGGGACGCACTCGACCGGATGCTGCCCGGTATCGGTGTCGAGAGCGACACGTTCGTCTCCGACGCGGTCACCGACGAACGCTTCGCCTACTACCTCGGCATCAACAATGTGCTCGGCATGATCGGAGCCTTCGGCTCCCAACGCCTCGCCGACGAGGGCCTTCTGCTCGCCGCCTTCCGCCGGTTCCTCTCCGACGCCGCCGTCGGCAGCAACGGGACCGGCTCACCCCTGCCGGCTCTCCTTCTTGATTCCCCCACACTCCGCTGCAAGGCGAACCTCCTCACCCGACTGCAAGGCCTCGACGAGCTGGTCGGTCCCGTAGACACCCAGTCCGTGTATGTCACCATCCCCAACCCCCTTGCCACTGCTGCGGCATGACTCCGAAACCGATGAGACCGAGGACTCCCACGCGATCCATGAGGCTCACGCCACCCACGCCGTTCATGCCGTCCACCACGCACACCACGAGCCCCGCAAGACTGACGAGCCCCACGAGCCCCACAAGACTGACGAGCTCCACGAGACCGACGAGAGGAGAGCGTTGTCGTGCCGTCCGCGGATTCCAGCACCGATCAGAGCCCCAGCTCCAGCACCGACGAAACCCTCGACCTGCAACTGCGCGACGAACTCGCCGCGCTGATCGCCGAGGAGCGCGCCGTCCTGGCGCATACGGAACTGAGATCCGGCACCCCTCCCCGAACGCGACCGCCGTGGGTCGGCCCCGATCTGCTCGACGATGTCTCCACCTGGGCACCCGCTCCGAACGGATCACGCCCCTTCCGGCTCTTCCCCGTCCGGATCGACCGCGATCTGGCGCTCATCTCCCGATGGATGAACGACCCGGCCGTTGCCGCTTTCTGGGACCTCGCAGGCCCCGACGAGATCGCCGCCGCCCACCTACGTGCCCAAATCGAGGGCGACGGCCGGAGTGTGCCCTGCCTGGGCGTCCTCGACGGCACACCCATGAGCTATTGGGAGGTCTACCGCGCCGACCTCGATCCGGTCGCACGCCACTATGCGGCGCGCCCGCACGACACCGGGCTCCATCTGCTCATCGGTGCCGTCGGCGACCGCGGCCGAGGCTTCGGCACCGGCCTTCTGCGCACCGTGTCCGACCTCGTCCTCGACCATCGCCCGTCCTGTACCCGGGTGATCGCGGAGCCCGACATCCGCAACACCCCGTCCATTGCGGCGTTTCTGGGCGCCGGCTTCCGCTTCCACGCCGAGCTCGAGCTGCCCGGCAAGCGGGCCGCGCTGATGGTTCGCGACCGTCTTCACCGCAACCTCCTCTGACCCGGGCCTCTCGGCCCGCTGCTTCCCCCACTGCTCTCTCTACACCGTTCGGCCCGATCCGGTTCCGCCCCCGATTCCCCCGCTGAGGGCGGGCGGACGGGCCCGGGGCCCGCCCCGCGTCACCCTCGGGCCCCATGCTCCGGGCCCGCCTTTCGCCCCACCCGTCACTCAACTCGCCCGTCACTCAACTCCCCGGCACTCAACCCCCCCGTCACTCAGGCCCGCCCACGCTCACTCAGCCCCACACCCCGCCCGGGTCCCCCCCGCCTGGCTCCCCCCCCGTCCATCCCCAGCCCGCCCCGTTCCGCCCGAGGAGCCCAGACCTTGCGCCCGTCACTCCAGCAGCACGCTGATGCCTGGCACCGAGCATCCCGCCGTCTCTTCGCCAAGATGCTGGCCGAGTTCGCGTACGAAGGGGTGATCACGCCGGAGCCCGACGGTGCGGATCCGCTCGCCTACCGGCTCCCCGTGAACGACTCGGTCACCTATCGCTTCAGCGCTCGTCGAGGCGCCTACGAACACTGGCGCGTCGATCCCGAATCCATCGCGCCGACCGCAGACCCCCTCCAGTTCGTCGCGCAGGCCCACGACACCGTCCTGGGCCTGACCGGCGACACCACAGGCCACCTCATCCGCGAACTGACGGCCACACTCGCCGCCGACACCCGGCTGGCTGCCACGGCCGTGAGCGTCGCCGACCTCGCCGACCTCGGCTACGCGGATCTCGAAGGGCACCAGAGCGGCCACCCGTGGATCGTGGTCAACAAGGGCCGTATGGGCTTCTCCGCGTCCGACGCCGCGCGTTGGGCGCCCGAGGCCCGTACCCCGCAGCGTCTGCCCTGGATCGCCGTCCACCGCGACGCGGCCCGCTACCGGGGTGTCCCCGCGCTCGCCACCCCGGACCGGCTCTATGCCGAGGAGCTCTCACCCGGCATCCGCCAAGCCTTCGACCGCACGGTCGCGGAGCGCCGTCGCGATCCCGCCGACTACCTGTACCTGCCCGTGCACCCCTGGCAGTGGGACGAATGCGTCGCCACTCTCTTCGCCCCCCAGATCGCCGAAGGAACGATCATCCTGCTCCCGGAGGACGAGGATCTCCGGCTGCCGCAGCAGTCCATCCGTACGTTCCTCAACACCACTCGGCCACGCGCTCGTACCGTCAAGCTGCCGCTCTCCGTCCTCAACACCCTGGTGTGGAGGGGGCTGCCCACCGAACGCACACGGGTCGCGCCGGCCGTCACCGGATGGGTGCACGGCCTGCGGGACGCCGACCCGTTCCTGAGGGACGAGGCCCGCGTCGTACTGCTCGGCGAGACTGCCTCCGTCACGGTCGAGCACCCGCTGTACGACCGCCTGCCCGGCGTCCCGTACCAGTACCGTGAACTCCTCGGCTGCATCTGGCGCGAGCCTCTGGCCGCCCACCTCGACGCGGGCGAGCGGGCGCGCACCCTCGCCTCCCTCCTCCTGACGGACCCGCAGGGCCACTCGTTCACGGCCGAACTCGTCCGCCGTTCCGGGCTCGCACCCACCGTCTGGCTGCGCCGCCTCTTCGCCGCCCTCCTGCCGGCGCTGCTGCGCTTCCTCTACCGGTACGGCACCGTCTTCTCGCCGCACGGGGAGAACGCCATCGTCGTCTTCGACGAGCACGACGTCCCCGTCCGCCTGGCGATGAAGGACTTCGTCGACGACGTGAACATCAGCGCCGAGCCGCTTCCCGAGCTGGAGGACATGCCCGAGGACGTACGGTCGGTGCTGCTCACCGAGCCGCCCGGATTCCTCACCCAGTTCATCCACTCCGGCCTGTTCGTCGGCGTCTTCCGGTACCTCGCGCCGGTCTGCGCCGAGCACCTGGGCGTCCCCGAGACCGCGTTCTGGTCACTCGTACGGGCCGAGATCCTCGCCCATCACGCGCGCTTCCCCGAGCTGAAGGACCGCTTCGAGACCTTCGACCTCCTCACCCCCCGTATCGAGCGGCTCTGTCTCAACCGCAACCGTCTGCATCTCGACGGCTACCGCGACCGGCCCGAGCGGCCTCACGCCGCCGTCCACGGCACCGTTCCGAACCCCCTCCACCAGCCGTGACGGACGCGTTGTCAGTGCCGCCCCGTAGGGTGGTCGGGCTATGACGAAGCCCTCCCTCTCCGACCTTCTCCACGCCGCCGTCACCGCCGTCGGCGGCACCGAGCGCCCTGGTCAGGTCACCATGGCCGAAGCCGTCGCCGAGGCGATCGACGACGGGTCCCACCTGCTGGTCCAGGCCGGCACCGGCACCGGCAAGTCCCTCGGCTATCTGGTGCCCTCGCTGGCGCACGGCGAGCGCGTCATCGTGGCCACGGCCACGCTGGCGCTGCAACGCCAGCTCGTGGAGCGCGATCTGCCGCGTACTGTCGAGGCGTTGCACCCGCAGCTGCGCCGGCGACCCCAGTTCGCCATGCTCAAGGGCCGCTCCAACTACCTGTGCCTGCACCGGCTCCATGAGGGAGCGCCGCAGGACGAGGAGGAGGGCCTCTTCGACGTCTTCGAGTCCGCCGCCCCCACCAGCAAGCTCGGCCAGGACCTGCTGCGGATGCGGGACTGGGCGGACGAGACCGAGACCGGCGACCGGGACGCCCTGACCCCCGGTGTCTCGGACCGGGCCTGGGCTCAGGTGTCGGTCACGTCCCGTGAATGCCTGGGTGCGTCCAAGTGCGCCTACGGCGCGGAGTGCTTCGCCGAGGCCGCGCGTGAGCGGGCGAAGCTCGCCGACGTCGTCGTCACCAATCACGCGCTGCTCGCGATCGACGCGATCGAGGGTGCCCCCGTGCTGCCCAGCCATGAGGTTCTGGTGGTCGACGAAGCGCATGAGCTGGTCTCCCGGGTGACGGGAGCCGCCACGGGTGAGCTCACCCCGGGCGGCGTGAACCGTGCGGTCCGCCGCGCGGCGAAGCTGGTCAACGAGAAGGCGGGGGACGCCCTCCAGACCGCGGCCGAGAGCTTCGAGCGGATCATGGAACTGGCGCTCCCCGGCCGGCTCGAGGAGATCCCGGAAGACCTCGCCTACGCCCTCATGTCCCTGAGGGACGCGGCCCGCACGGTGATCACGGCGCTGGGGAACACGCGTGACAAGTCGGTGCAGGACGAGGACGCGGTGCGCAAACAGGCGCTCGCGTCCATCGAGAACGTCCACGCCGTGGCGGAGCGTGTCGCGGCCGCGTCGGAGTACGACGTCGTCTGGTACGAGCGGCACGACCGGTTCGGGGCATCGCTGCGGGTCGCCCCGCTCTCGGTGTCCGGGCTGCTGCGCGAGAAGCTCTTCGCCGATCGCAGCGTCGTCCTGACCTCGGCCACCCTGAAGCTGGGCGGCGACTTCAACGGCGTGGCGGCCTCCCTCGGACTGCCCCCGGAGTCCGCCGTGACGAACGGACTCCCGAGCCCGAGGAACCGCGCCGCACGGACCGGCGATGCATCGTCCGAGGATGCCCGGACCGACGGCGACGAGCCGACGGCCGACGATTCCAGCGCGAAGACGAGCCCGCCGTGGAAGGGCCTAGACGTCGGGTCGCCGTTCGAGTACCGCAAGCAGGGCATCCTCTACGTCGCCCGGCACCTCGCGCAGCCCGGCCGCGAGGGAAGCCGTACGGACATGCTGGACGAGCTCGCGGAGCTCGTGGAGGCCGCGGGCGGGCGCACGCTCGGCCTCTTCTCGTCCATGCGCGGCGCCCAGGCCGCGGCCGAGGCGTTGCGCGGACGCCTGGACATGCCGATTCTGCTGCAGGGCGAGGAGACCCTGGGCGAGCTGATCCGCTCGTTCTCCGACGACGCCCGGACGTGCCTGTTCGGCACGTTGTCCCTGTGGCAGGGCGTCGATGTGCCCGGTGCGAACTGCCAGTTGGTGGTCATGGACCGCATCCCCTTCCCGCGTCCCGACGACCCGCTGATGAGCGCCCGGCAGAAGGCCGTTGAGGAGGCGGGGGGCAACGGCTTCATGGCGGTCGCGGCGACGCATGCAGCCCTGTTGATGGCACAGGGCGCGGGCCGGCTCGTGCGGGCGTCGGAGGATCGCGGCGTGGTGGCGGTCCTCGACCCTCGTCTGGCCACCGCGCGCTACGGCGGGTTCCTCAAGGCGTCCATGCCCGACTTCTGGTTCACGACCGACCGCAATCAGGTACGCCGTTCCCTGGCGGCGATCGATGCCGCTGCGCCGGCGACGGGGTAGCCCGGAGTTCATGGGTTCGCGCTGATGCGTCCGCGTGGCTCGCATCGGCCGGGCTCCATGGGGGGGGGCAGGCGCCGAGGGGCCTCTTGGCCGTGCCGACGGACCAGCCTCCCGGACCGCCGTGCGGCGGGCATGCAGCGGGCCCCGGAACCGGCGCAGGGATTCCGGGGCCCGGTCGTGAGAGCGGCGTCAGACCCGCCGCAGCACCGCCACCACCTTGCCGAGGATCGTGGCCTCGTCGCCGGGGATCGGCTGGTACGCGGAGTTGTGCGGGATCAGCCAGACGTGGCCGTCCTCCCGCTTGAAGCGCTTCACGGTGGCCTCGCCGTCGAGCATCGCGGCCACGATGTCTCCGTTCTCCGCGACCGGCTGGCGGCGGACGGTGACCCAGTCGCCGTCGCAGATCGCCGCTTCGATCATCGAGTCGCCGACCACCTTCAGCACGAACAGCTCGCCGTCACCGACCAGTTGACGGGGAAGGGGGAAGACGTCCTCGACCGACTCCTCGGCGAGGATCGGACCGCCTGCCGCGATGCGGCCGACCAGCGGCACATACGACGCGGCGGGCTTGCCGGTGGTGTCCGCCGGCTGGCTCGTCGGCCCGTCGGATCCGCGGACCTCGTAAGCGCGCGGGCGGTGCGGGTCGCGGCGCAGGAAGCCCTTGCGCTCCAGGGCCATGAGCTGGTGCGCGACGGACGAGGTGCTCGAGAGGCCCACTGCCTGGCCGATCTCCCGCATCGACGGAGGGTAGCCGCGTCGCTGCACGGAGTCCCGGATGACCTCGATGACCCGGCGCTGGCGGTCCGTGAGGCCGGAGCTGTCGGCCCGGATGCCTGGAGGTCGACCGGGAAGCGAGCGTACGGGCTTCTGTCCCTCGGGGTTCGTCGTCGCGTCGTTCATCGGGTGGCTCTGCTCGTATCGGTGCTGGGAGCGGTCCTGGGCAGTGATGGTGGCGCTGTCTGCAGTGGTGGTCACGTCGGCCCCTCTCGAGATGGTTCTCCCCAGTGACACAACGGTAGTTGGTTTCGAAAGGTTGCGCCAAACACACGTTCGAGTGAAATTTCCCAGATGACCTGACGAGATCAAGCGCTGAGGTGTATATGCGGTGGCTGGATGCGCGGGGCGGGTTCCGCCCAGGCCGGGCTCGCGGGTCCGGCTGGAGTGTCGCCGGGGCCGTGATCAGTGTGACACCTGTGACCCGCGTGACGGTATACGTACGCGCTCCCGTAGTCTCCTGTTGCCGCCCCTTCGTGCGACACGCGGTCGACGCGCTTGACGGGGAACCACCAGATCTAGTGGTTAGATAAGCGGCGGTCGCCCACAAGTTGTGGTTCGCGGTCCTCAACGGCCGCAGTTATGGCCTATGATTGAGGTTGTTCCCAGGCCCCTTCGTGGGGGTCTGCGGAGCCGTGCAGCTGTGCTGTGCAGTTCGACGTTCACAGGGTTTCAGGGAGGGTGAGGATCGTTGCACTGCCCCTTCTGCAGACATCCCGACAGCCGCGTCGTGGACAGCCGCACCACCGACGACGGGACGTCGATCCGCCGGCGCCGCCAGTGCCCCGACTGCTCTCGCCGCTTCACGACAGTGGAGACGGCGTCACTCATGGTGATCAAGCGGAGCGGGGTCACCGAACCGTTCAGCCGTGACAAGGTCATCGCGGGCGTGCGCAAGGCATGCCAGGGGCGGCCCGTCACCGAGGACGCCCTCGCCAAACTCGGCCAGCGGGTCGAAGAGGCGGTGCGTGCCACCGGCAGCGCCGAGCTGTCCACCCATGACGTCGGGCTCGCGATACTCGGCCCGCTCCAGGAGCTCGACCTCGTCGCGTACCTGCGGTTCGCGTCCGTCTACCGGGCGTTCGACTCGCTGGAGGACTTCGAGGCCGCGGTCGCGGAGCTGCGCGAGCAGCGTGAGCCGGCCGACGAGGACGAGGACGGGTCCGCGGAGGAAACCGAAGCCCCCGCCCCGACCACCACCGCCGCCGGATAGCCGGCGGCGCCATCAGATCCGCTCCGGGCGCGCAGATGCGCCGGGGCACAGAACAGAAACAGTGCCTGGGGGAAGAAACAGGCACGTCAGGGCGTTATGCCCGTACAGGGAGGCGGCATGACAGAGACGACGAGCGGCCCGGCACGAAGCTCCCGTGCCAAGGGCAGCAAGGCGAGCAAGGGGCTGCGTGTGGAGCGCATTCACACCACCCCCGGCGTGCACCCGTACGACGAGGTGGTCTGGGAGCGCCGCGACGTCGTCATGACCAACTGGCGCGACGGTTCGGTCAACTTCGAGCAGCGCGGTGTCGAGTTCCCCGACTTCTGGTCGGTGAACGCGGTCAACATCGTCACGAGCAAGTACTTCCGCGGTGCCGTCGGGTCGCCCGGCCGTGAGTCCAGCCTGAAGCAGCTCATCGACCGCGTGGTCAGGACCTACCGCAAGGCCGGCGAGGACCACGGCTACTTCGCCTCGCCGGCGGACGCCGAGATCTTCGACCACGAGCTCACCTACGCCCTGCTGCACCAGGTGTTCAGCTTCAACTCCCCGGTCTGGTTCAACGTCGGCACCCAGCAGCCGCAGCAGGTCTCCGCCTGCTTCATCCTCTCCGTCGACGACTCCATGGAGTCGATCCTCGACTGGTACAAGGAAGAGGGGATGATCTTCAAGGGCGGCTCCGGCGCCGGTCTGAACCTCTCCCGCATCCGGTCGTCGAAGGAGCTGCTGTCCTCCGGTGGCAACGCCTCCGGTCCCGTCTCCTTCATGCGCGGTGCGGACGCCTCCGCCGGCACGATCAAGTCCGGTGGTGCCACCCGCCGCGCCGCCAAGATGGTCGTCCTCGACGTCGACCACCCGGACGTCGAGGCCTTCATCGAGACCAAGGTGAAGGAGGAGGAGAAGATCCGTGCCCTGCGCGACGCGGGCTTCGACATGGACCTGGGCGGCGACGACATCACCTCCGTCCAGTACCAGAACGCCAACAACTCGGTCCGGGTGAACGCGGAGTTCATGACGGCCGTCGAGTCCGGCTCGAAGTTCGGGCTGCGCGGGCGGATGACCGGTGAGGTCCTGGAGGAGGTCGATGCCAAGGGCCTCTTCAGGAAGCTGGCCGAGGCCGCCTGGGCCTGCGCCGACCCCGGCATCCAGTACGACGACACCATCAACCACTGGCACACCTCGCCGGAGACGGGCCGGATCACCGCCTCCAACCCGTGCAGCGAGTACATGCACCTGGACAACTCCTCGTGCAACCTGGCCTCGCTGAACCTCATGAAGTTCCTGCGCGACGACGACCTGGGCAACCAGACCTTCGACGCCGAGACCTTCGCGAAGGTTGTCGAGCTGGTCATCACGGCGATGGACATCTCCATCACCTTCGCCGACTTCCCGACCGAGAAGATCGGCGAGACGACGCGCGCCTTCCGCCAGTTGGGCATCGGCTATGCCAACCTCGGCGCCCTGCTGATGGCCACCGGCCACGCGTACGACTCCGACGGCGGCCGGGCGCTCGCCGGTGCCATCACCTCGCTGATGACCGGCACCTCGTACAAGCGCTCCGCCGAAATGGCCGCGGTCGTCGGCCCGTACGACGGCTACGCCCGCAACGCCGACGCTCACCAGCGCGTCATGCGCCAGCACTCCGACGCCAACGGTGCCGCCCATCGCGTGGACGACCTGGACACCCCGGTCTGGGCCGCGGCCACCGAGGCCTGGCAGGACGTCATCCGCCTCGGCGGGAAGCACGGATTCCGCAACGCCCAGGCCTCCGTGCTGGCCCCGACCGGCACCATCGGCCTGATGATGGACTGCGACACCACGGGCGTCGAGCCGGACCTGGCCCTGGTCAAGTTCAAGAAGCTCGTCGGCGGCGGCTCGATGCAGATCGTGAACAACACGGTTCCCAAGGCGCTGAAGCGTCTCGGCTACCAGCCGGAGCAGGTCGAGGCGATCGTCGCCCACATCGCCGACCACGGCAACGTGATCGACGCACCGGGACTGCGCCTCGAGCACTACGAGGTCTTCGACTGCGCCATGGGCGACCGGTCGATTTCGCCGAGGGGTCACGTCCGGATGATGGCGGCGGCCCAGCCGTTCCTGTCCGGCGCGATCTCCAAGACCGTGAACATGCCGGAGTCGGCCACCGTCGAGGAGATCGAGGAGATCTACTTCGAGGGCTGGAAGCTCGGTCTGAAGGCGCTGGCGATCTACCGCGACAACTGCAAGGTCGGCCAGCCGCTCTCCGCCAAGAAGAAGGAGGAGAAGGCCGAGGTCGCCGCGGTGCCGGAGAAGGTGGTCGAGTACCGCCCGGTCCGCAGGCGTCTGCCGAAGGGACGCCCCGGCATCACGACCTCCTTCACGGTGGGCGGCGCCGAGGGCTACATGACGGCCAACTCCTACCCGGACGACGGCCTCGGCGAGGTCTTCCTGAAGATGTCCAAGCAGGGCTCGACCCTCGCGGGCATGATGGACGCCTTCTCCATCGCCGTCTCGGTCGGTCTGCAGTACGGCGTTCCGTTGGAGACGTACGTCTCGAAGTTCACCAACATGCGGTTCGAGCCGGCCGGTATGACGGACGACCCGGACCTGCGGATGGCGCAGTCGATCGTCGACTACATCTTCCGCCGCCTGGCGCTGGACTTCCTGCCGTTCGAGACGCGGTCGGCGCTCGGCATCCACTCGGCCGAGGAGCGTCAGCGTCACCTGGAGACCGGTTCGTACGAGCCGACCGATGACGATGTCGATGTGGAGGGGCTCGCCCAGTCCGCGCCGCGCCACATCGAGATCCCGGCGAAGACCTCGCCGGAGTCGCCGAAGCCCGAGGTGACGGCTGTCGTGCCCGCCCCGAAGGAGGCGCACAGCTCCACGGAACTCGTCGAGATGCAGCTCGGCCTGAACGCGGACGCCCCGCTCTGCTTCTCGTGCGGCACCAAGATGCGCCGGGCCGGGAGCTGCTACCTGTGCGAGGGGTGCGGCTCGACCAGCGGTTGCAGTTGACCGCTGAGGCCGCGGGCCTTGAACGGGCGAGTCTCACCCCCTGACGGCACGGAGTCCCGGGAGGGGGTGACGACCTGACGGTCGTCACCCCCTCCGTCGTTGTGCGGTTCGCGCTGGATCGGCAAGTGGGATCCGGCCACCGCCACCGCCCACTACGATGGCGCGGTGCTGGTCAAGTGGATTAGCTGCACTGTGGTTGACCGCCGAGGCTTCGCGCGGGGGCAGCGTAAATGGGCGGGGCTGCTCGGTGAACCCGGGTTCCGGGGGCAGGGCGGCGGATGGAGCCGGGCGCGGCCCGATGTCGCGCATCTCTTCGCCTTCTGGGAGAGCCGGGCCTTGTACGACTCCTTCATGGCGCGCTCGCACGACCGGCTCGCCGCCGCCCAGTCCGGCACGTTCAAGGACAGCAGGGTCCGGCTCTTCGAGCACCGCTTCGATGTCAAGGTCGGATTTCGGCCGGTCTTCTCCGATGCGGATGTGGTGCGCGTGGCCCACTGCCGGGTGCGTGAGGAGCGGGTGGAGCACTTCACCTTGATGCAGGAGAAGGTGTGGAACCCGGCGATGGCAGGATCGCCAGGCATGCTGCGCGGGGTGTTCGGGGAGGCGCCCGGCAACGAGTTCCTGGTGCTCTCGCTCTGGGACTCGGCGGCCGAGCACGGGAAGTACCGCCAGGAGCGCGTGGAGCGGCTGGCCCTGCGGACCCAGATCGATGCCGATGTGTCCGGGCTGGCGGGAGATGTCGTTGCTCTTGAGCCCACCTGGTCCGTGTGAGCCGGTCCGATTCGGGTGAGTCCCTGTGATGACGCGGCGGGTTCCGCACCGCCGAACTAGGGTGGCGTCATGGCACGGCCTCGCCGCATCGTCCTCCTCCGGCACGGAGAGTCGGAGGGCAACGCCGATGACACGGTCTACGAACGCGTTCCCGATCATGCCCTGTACCTGACCGAGAAGGGCCGGCGGCAGGCGAAGGAAGCCGGGGGCCAGTTGCGGGCCATGTTCGGTGAGGAGCAGGTCAGCGCATACGTCTCCCCGTACCGGCGGACGCACCAGACCTTCAAAGCCCTGGACCTCGATCCCGGGCGCGTGCGGATGCGCGAGGAGCCGCGGCTGCGCGAGCAGGACTGGGGCAACTGGCAGGATGCCCAGGATGTGCGGAAGCAGAAGGTCAACCGCGACGCGTACGGGCACTTCTTCTACCGGCTGGCACAGGGGGAGTCCGGCGCGGACGTCTACGACCGGGTCGGCGCGTTCCTGGAGAGCCTTTACCGGAGCTTCGAGGACCCGGACCACCCGCGCAATGTGCTGCTGGTCACGCACGGCCTGACCATGCGGCTCTTCTGCATGAGGTGGTTCCACTGGTCGGTGGCCGAATTCGAGTCCCTCTCGAATCCAGGGAACGGGGAGTTCCGGACCCTGCTCCTGGAACCCGGGGGCAAGTACCGCCTGGACAGGCCATTCGAGCGCTGGTGCACCCCGGAGTCGTACGACGCCACCGGCTAGAGTGTCCGTGCGATGACCGCTGATCCCCCTCTTACGCAACGCCGCGACCGTGCCCTCGCGAGCTTGCGCGGGCTTGCCGTGGGCGATGCCCTGGGCTCCCAGTTCTTCGTTCCCTCGAACTATCCGGCGCTGAAGCGGCACGAGCTGCCGCCGGGCGTCTGGCAGTGGACCGACGACACCGAGATGGCTTGTTCCGTACTGGCCGTCCTCGTCGAGCACGGCCGGATCGACCAGGATGCGCTGGCCCGGGCCTTTGCCGACCACCACGACGTCGACCGTGGCTACGGCCCCGCCGTCAACCGGATGCTGCGGCTGATCCGCGAGGGCGGGGACTGGCGCGAACTGGCCTCCGAGCTCTTCAACGGACAGGGGTCGTGGGGCAACGGCGCCGCCATGCGGATCGCGCCACTCGGCGCCTGGTACGGGGGTGACGCGGAGCAGGCCACGCACCAGGCGGAGATCTCCTCCTACACCACGCACCAGCATCGCGAGGCCGTCGCGGGGACCATGGCTGTGGCCGCGGCCGCGGCGCTGGTCGCGGATCCGGCGGGTACCCCCACTCCGGAGGCGCTGCTCGACGGTGTGATCGAACTCGTACCGCGCAGCGCGGTGCAGGCGGGTCTGCGGCGCGCCCGCGACATGCTCGACTACGGCGACGCCGGTACGGTCGCGGCCGTCCTGGGCTCCGGGCGGCGCACGAGCGCGCATGACACGGTGCCCTTCACGCTGTGGGCCGCGGCCCGTCACCTCGGCGACTTCGACGGGGCCTTCTGGACCACGGTCCAGGTGGGCGGCGACATGGACACCACGTGCGCGATCGTGGGCGGCATCCTCGCGTCCGCGGAGGCCGGGGCGCCGCCGGCCGACTGGCAGGAACGCACCGAGCCGCTCCCGGTCTGGGCGCCGGTGGTCTCCGCCTGACGCGCTCGCACGACGGCCGAAGCGTTGCCTTCGACGGCTGCGGTGCCGCTTTCCGAACGAAGCCCTCCGTCGGTCGCTCCGCCGCCCGTCCGCCCTTCATGGGTCGGAAGATGCCCGCCTGCCGTACCGCTGCCCGGGCGGCGTAATCTAAGGGACGCCATGCCGTACGAACCGCCTACTCACCGCGTCGAGCGTTCACTCCGCGCCACCACCGACGCCCGTGTCGTCGCCGGCATCGACGAGGTCGGGCGGGGCGCCTGGGCCGGACCGGTCACGGTATGCGCCGCCATCACCGGTCTGCGGCGCGCGCCCGAGGGGCTGACGGACTCCAAGCTGCTCACCCCGAAGCGGCGCACCGCGCTGGCCGGCGTGCTGGAGAAGTGGGTGACGGCGCATGCGCTGGGCCACGCCTCGCCGCACGAGATCGACGAGTTGGGGATGACGGCGGCGCTGCGCCTCGCAGCCGTACGGGCCCTCTCCGCCCTGCCGGTCCAGCCCGACGCCGTGATCCTCGACGGCAAGCACAACTACCTCGGCGAGCCCTGGCGGGTTCGTACGGTCATCAAGGGCGACCAGTCGTGCGTCTCCGTCGCAGCCGCATCGGTGATCGCGAAGGTGCGGCGGGACGCGATGATGGCCGAACTGGGCCAGGAATGCCCGGACTTCGCCTTCACGGCGAACGCCGGATATCCCTCTCCGGTGCACCGTGCGGCACTGGAGGAGCTGGGGCCCACAGCCCACCACCGGATGTCCTGGGCCTACTGGGACGCGCTGCCCCGCTGGCAGCATCTCCGCCTCAAGCGGAGCTTGGCGGGGGATCCGGAGCTCGAGTCCGGAGGGCAGCTCGGCTCCGACTTCTGAGCGGCCGCCCCATTTCTACCCCGCCCCGCCGATGCGAACCGCACCGGTGTTTGATAGACATCAGATCATGCCTCTCATCCCCGAGGAGCCTCAGATTCACGAGAGCGTCCCGGGTCCCCGCGTCTCTCCGGCCGCCGGCCGGACCGCGCCGACCCCCCGTCCTGTCCCCGCTCCCGGACCCCGGCCTGCTCCCAAGCGGCCAGGCCCGCCCGGTCCGCAGCGTGGCCCCGCCGCACCACCGGCCCAGTGTGGCCCGCGTGACGCGGCCAATTCCCCGGCGCCTGCCGCGGTTCCGCAGATCCAGCTCATTTCGGCCTCCGCGGACGGAGCCCTGGATGCGGCCGAGGAGGCCGTGGACCTTCTGCTGGACTCCGGTCGCGCGCCGCAGGAGATCCTCGTACTGACCACGGGCGAACAGCACCCGTGGGCGGCCCACGAGTTGTCCTTCGGTGAAGCTTCCTACTGGGCGCAGCACGACGCCGGCGAGGACGTCTTCTACGCGGACGCCTCCGTCGCCGAGCGGGCGGGGAGCCGCCCCGTGGTGGTCGTGGCGGTGAACGGCGGTGCGGACGACGCGGCTGCCCGTGCGCTGCCCACGGCCATGGCCAGGGCGGGAGTGCTGCTGATCGTCTGCGGTGACCCGCAGCGGATCAACTCCCTCATCGGCGCCGGAGTCTGAGCTCCCGGGTGCTTCCGCACCCGGAGCAGTAGTGCCCCGGGCGCGGTGCGGGCGTGACGACCTGCGCGGGTATGCCACGCGCTACGAGCACCGACGCCGTGCGCGAAACCAGGTCGTACGGCGTCGTAACACCATGCCGTACGACCCCGGGGCGTGCGTCACGCGGCAGCGGTGCGTCGTATGCCGATGATGTTCGGGCCGTCGCGCCGTACGCCATGCTGCACACCGGTCGGTGCTCCGGGGCCGGGCGGTCACCGTCGGACGGTGCCCGTCCCCGGCTCCACGGTCCTCCCTGTCCTCCGTTACGTCAGCGCGCGGCCGTGCGCCGCGGCTTCTCCGGATCGTTCTCCTGCGGGGGCTGCCCGGGTGAGCGGAGTACCGGGAGTGCGGGGGAGTTCACGGGGCGCGGGCCCATGGCAGGGGACGTCTCCCACGGCTCATCGGCCTTGTGGTCCTCCGCCGGTTTGGAGAACGCGTGGGGGCGGCGGCCTCCCCGTCCTTCGCCGAACACCTGCCATCCCTCCCGCGTCAGCGTGACGTACGCGCCACAGCGCAGGCCGTGCAGTGTGCAGGCGTCACGCAGTCCCCACATCCAAGCTCCGTCCTCCTCGGTCCACTGCCCGTCGCCCTCCCGGCAGTAGAGAAGCACCGCCGTGCGCACGGGCACACGGCGTCGCAGGTCGTGCGGAATGATCCGGCGTAGTTGAGTCAGCAGGGCGTTCCGGAACACCCAGCCGTCGGCCACGCTCCCCAGGTGGCCGAACGACGCGCTGGCGGCGACTCTCTCGTCCGCGTCGAGCACAGCGACCACGGTGGTGGCCGGCGTCGGCTGGTGGCGGCTGTGCAGACCGGTGACGATCTCACGGGGATTGCGCAGCAGAGGAATTCCGGCGTCGGCCCATTCCGAGGGCTGCAGCATCCTGCCGAGCTGGGACGGGGAACCGGTTGCGGCGGAGAAGGACATTGCGGACGACGGAGGAAAGCCGGGGGTCACGGTCCTCCTTCGGTCTGCTCACCCGTGAGCCGGGCAGGCGCTGGTCGGGCACGCCGCGACGCACCCTGCCGGGAATCAGCAGCCGGCGCGGGGACACCTCCAATTCTCGCCGTCACCACCGCGGGCGGCAATGAGACGTTTGCGCAAGCGACCGGTATCAGCCGAAGCGCGGCCTATTTTCTTCCGATTCGCCGCCCTCCCTGCCTCCCGCTTCAGCCCTGCACAGCGAGGACCAGTGGAAACACAGCCTGCGCACCGGCTTTGATGAGCAGACGCGCCGCCACAGCGAGCGTCCATCCGGTGTCGGCCAGGTCATCCACCAACAGCACCGGGCCGGGGGTGGCGCGCAGCTGCTCGGAGAGATCGGAGGGCACGGTCAACGCACCGTCCAGCGCCCGGAGCCGCTGTGCGCTGTTGGTGCGGGGCACCCGGGTGTCCGTCGTCTCGTCGGCATACGCGACCGATCCGAGAAGAGGCATCTTGCCGACCGCCGCGATGTGTTCGCCGAGGGAGTGGATGAGCTGTGGACGGGTGCGGGACGCCAGGGTGACCACGCCCACCGGTCTGCTGGGGGCATCAGGAGCACCCGATGCCCAACCTCCGGGTCCCTTGGCCCAGTCGGCGAGCACGGTCACGACCGCGTCGGCCGCATCGCGCGGAACCGGGCCGTCTTCGCTCTGCGCGGACAGCATCGGCCGCAACCGGTTTCCCCATCCGATGTCGGAGAGACGTCCCAGTGCCCGGCCGGGGGAGGCCTGTTCGCTCGCGGGGATGCGTCCCTTGAGGTTCATGCCCACCGCCGCCAGCCCGGTCGGCCACATCCGGCGTGGCTCCACCTCGACACCTGGTCGGCCGAGCTCGCCGCGGGCGGCCTCCAGCGTGTCCGTGGAGAGGTCGGTGGTGAAGCGCGTCCCGGCGCAGTTGTCGCAGCGTCCGCACGAGGAGGCGCCCTCGTCGTCCAACTGCCGCCGCAGGAACTCCATCCGGCACGCGCTCGCGGCGGCGTAGTCGCGCATCGCCTGCTGCTCGGCCTCGCGCTGCCGGGCCACCCACGCATAGCGGTCCGCGTCGTACACCCATGGTTCGCCCGTCGAGGTCCAGCCGCCGCGCACACGGCGCACGGCACCGTCCACGTCGAGCACCTTGAGCATTGTCTCCAGCCGTGAGCGCCGCAGGTCGACCTGGGGCTCGAGGGCCGGCAGGGACACGGGTCGGCCCGCCTGGGCGAGGACGTCCAGTGTTCGCCGGACCTGCTCCTCGGCCGGAAAGGCCAGGGAGGCGAAGTACCGCCAGATCGCCTCGTCCTCCTGGCCAGGGAGCAGGAGGACCTCGGCGTGCTTCACGCCGCGTCCCGCCCGCCCCACCTGCTGGTAGTACGCGATGGGCGACGAGGGCGAACCCAGGTGCACGACGAAGCCTAGGTCCGGCTTGTCGAAGCCCATACCGAGCGCCGAGGTGGCGACCAGGGCCTTCACCCGGTTCCCCAGGAGATCGGCCTCCGCCGTCCTCCGGTCGGCGTCCTCGGTCTTCCCTGAGTACGAGGCAACCGCATGGCCGCGGTGCCGGAGGAATGCCGTCACCTCTTCCGCCGCCGCCACGGTCAGGGTGTAGATGATCCCCGAGCCCGGGAGATCGTCGAGATGGTCGGCGAGCCAGGCCAGCCGGTGGGCGGCGTCCGGCAGCCGCAGGACGCCGAGACTGAGGCTCTCCCTGTCCAGCGGGCCGCGCAGAACCAGGGCTTCGGCGGTCGTCCCGCCGGTGCCGAGCTGTTCGGCGACGTCGGCAGTGACTCGCGCATTGGCCGTGGCCGTGGTGGCCAGGACGGGAACGCCGGGTGGCAGGTCGGTGAGCATGGTGCGCAGTCGCCGGTAGTCCGGCCGGAAGTCATGCCCCCAGTCCGAGATGCAATGCGCCTCGTCGACGACGAGCAGCCCCGTGCTCGCGGCGAGCTTCGGCAGCACCTGGTCACGGAAGTCGGGGTTGTTCAGCCGCTCCGGGCTCACCAGGAGCACGTCGACTTCGCCGGCCGCCACTTCCGCCTGGACGGTGTCCCACTCATCGGTGTTCGCGGAGTTGATGGTGCGCGCGCGGATGCCGGCTCGCTCGGCGGCTTCGATCTGGTTCCGCATGAGCGCGAGAAGAGGGGAGACGATCACCGTGGGGCCGCTGCCGCGAGCCCGCAGCAGCGCGGTGGCGACGAAGTACACCGCCGACTTGCCCCAGCCCGTGCGCTGGACGACGAGGGCTCGGCGGCGATCGGCGACCAGCGCCTCGATCGCGCGCCACTGGTCCTCGCGCAGCCGGGCGGTTCCGCCCGGGTCGCCGACGAGGCGGGCGAGTACGGCATCGGCCGACGAACGCAGGTCTTCGTTGCTCATGCCCCCATGCAACCGGATGGCACGGACATTGCGCGAACGAGGCCGCTGACCTGTGGACAACCTCCGTCCACAAGTTTCGTAGGACAATATTCGAGAGTTATCCACAGGGCTTTCGGCGCAGAGCGGTGGGACGGCACGGTCTCCGCATGACGCGACACATCGACCCCTCGCAACCGTCCGCCCTCGACCAGATCACCCTGCGCAGCCCCGCGGAACTCGCCGATGCCCTCCCATATCTCATGGGGTTCCATCCCGACGACAGCATCGTCCTGGCCGCCCTGCACGGCGATCACGGCAGGTTCGGCGGCCGCCTGCGGCTCGGCATTCCGGTCAGCCCGGGGGAGTGGCCGTATGTGGCGGACCAGCTCGCCGACTGTCTCGTGTCGGGCAGCGAGAAGCGGGCGTCACGGCCCGACGGCATCATCGTCTTCCTCTGCCAGGATCCGACGGCTGGAGAGAAGGCGCGGGACGTGATGGAGCGGTTGCGGCCGTTGGCGCAGCGCCTGCGCACGGCGTGCGGCGAGCTGGATGTGCCGGTGCTGGAGGCCCTCTGCATCTCGGACGGCCGCTTCTGGTCGTACTGCTGTCCCGACACGCGCTGCTGCCCCATGGACGGCACCCCGCTCGCCCTGCCCGGGACATCCGTCATGGCGGCGGCCGCCACGTTCGCCGGAATCCAGGTCCGTGGCTCACTGCGGGAGATGGAGGCGAGGCTCGCGCCGCTGACGGCACCTGCGTCCGCCGTCAGGGCACAGGAGGAGGCGCTGGATGCCGCAACCGCGGAGCTGGTTCCCAGGATCCTCGGGGGAGTGGACCGCGGAACGGTCCGCACGGAGACGCTTGTGCTCGTCCAGGGACTGGTGGAGAGGTTCGGAGGTGCCCAGGCGGCAGGAAGTCCCACTGAAGCCGACGCTGCCGACGACGGGCTCGTCTCCGACGAGGAAGCGGCCGCGATCATCCTCGGGCTGCAGGACCGTACGACACGTGATCGGGCCGCCGAGTGGATGGAAGGCCCGGAGACCGAAGCGGCGCTCCGGGTGTGGCGGGCGATTGCGCGGCGCTGCGTCGGGGTGTTCGGCGATCATGCCGCCGCGCCGCTCACTCTCGCCGGCTGGGTGGCCATGTCCACCGGCGACGAGCCGGCCGCCAGGGTCGCGCTCGGTATGGCACTGCGCGTCGACCCGGACTATCTCTTCGCGAAGCTCCTGCACCAAGGCGCCAACGAGGGCCTCGATCCTGAGCTGTTGCGCGAGTGCCTGAGGCAGGAGCGGGACACCCGCGCGACCCGAAGGCCGGCGCGGATGACCGCACACCCGCCCTCCGGGCGTCCGCGCGGCCGTACCCGGCCGGGCGGCCACGCGAGCCGTGGACGGGTGCGTGTACGGCGCCGCGCCGGGCAGCGCCGTGCCTGATGGCTGTCGTCGGCCGCGTTGCGAGTTCAGCTTGGTGGGGCCCTCGGACCGCGACGTGCGTGCGGGCATCGACGGTGTGATGTGACGCGCGTGGACCGATCCGCCGCGTGCGAGGGACCTGGCCCCGGAACCACCTGTTTATCGTCAAGGAGACGACTATGATCGCCGCATGTCGCCCTACGACCCGTCGGCCTTTCCTCCTTTCGCTGTCACTGTCGACCTGGTCGTGCTCACGGTGCGCAGGCACGCGCTGTGTGCGCTGGCCGTACGCCGCGGTGAGCCGCCGTATCAAGGGCGGTGGGCGCTGCCCGGTGGATTCGTCAGGTCCGACGAGGACCTCGCCGCAGCGGCGGCGCGCGAGCTCGCCGAGGAGACGGGTCTGCTGGCTCACGACCCCACGGGGCCGTCCGCGGTCAACGGAGCGCACCTGGAACAGCTCGCCACGTACGGCGACCCCAAGCGAGACCCTCGGATGCGGGTCGTTAGCGTGGCTCATCTCGTCCTTGCTCCCGACCTTCCCGCTCCTCGCCCGGGCGGGGACGCGCACAGCGCGCGCTGGGCGCCCGTGGAGGACCTGCTGGGCCAGGACGGGGGCTTCGGCCGGGAAGGCGAGCAGAGCGCCCCGCTCGCCTTCGATCATGCGCAGATCCTTGCGGACGGCGTGGAGCGCGCTCGGTCGAAGATCGAATACTCCTCTCTGGCCACGGCGTTCTGCCCGCAGGAGTTCACCGTCGGCGAGCTGCGCAGGGTCTACGAGGCGGTGTGGGGAGTCGTGCTGGATCCACGCAACTTCCATCGCAAGGTCACTGGTACGCCAGGCTTCCTGGTGCCCACGGGCGGTACGACGACCCGTCAGGGCGGGCGGCCTGCCCAGCTGTTCCGTGCCGGCGGGGCGACGTTGCTCAACCCCCCGATGCTGCGCCCCGAGGTCTGAGACCGGCGCTCCGAGCCGACTTCGGTCCCGTGGGCGTCAACTGGAGTCCCGTGAACTTGCGCCTGGAGGCGCCCGGCCACACGCTCCACACCGCGCGGCGATCCAAAAAGTAGGACAAATCGCGTTATCTTGCTCCGGTGCCTGCGGCGCTCCCGCAGGTGCCGAGCAACCTCCTGCCTCCGCGAGGGAAGCGATGATCCAAGCCCTTGGACTGACCGGCACCCTCCGCCGCGCCCCCCGGCCTGCCGTCGACGAGCCGACCTTCAGCGCTCGTCCGAGACGCGGCACCGTCCTCCTCGGTACCCCTGGGGCTGGCACGTCGACGGCTTGGCGTCTTGGGTTGGTCTGCGAGGCTGGGCGCGGTGCGGGCCTGTTCCGAGGCTGTCCACTGGACCGCCCTCTGCGTCCGTTCCATGGGGTCGGATCGGGGTGCGGAGGCGTCCCCGGACGCCCTGCTCGCACAGCCTTCGGTCATCAGCGCATGCCGGCGGCCGTGCTCAGGGTTGCCGCTCAACGCGCCCACGCCGTGCTGGATCTCGCCGGGCCGAGTGACATCGCCGACCGGCGGCTCGGATCGTTCTCACGCGGCTTGAACCGCGGGCTCGGACTGGTCGCGGCCCCGACCGCCGGCCCGCACGCGTTCCTGCTCGACCAACCAGCACACGGATTACCGCCGGAGGAGGCGGCGTGGATGCGTTCCATGCTGCGCGAACGCACGGCGAAGGGCGACGCGTCTCCGTCATCGGCCAGAACCTCCGGGGAGGTGGCCTTGTCGCCGGCAGGTCCTTTCCGTCCGCCGCGGCCGGATCGGCGCTGATCGGGAAGCGGCTGCCTTCGCACGCGCCAGGCCTCGCCCCTGTGTTGCGGTGGGGTTTCCGCACGCCGCCGGGCCGAGCGCCTTCGTCGCCGGCCAGGCACGGGCCGACGGACCCTTGGAGGGTGTGTCAGAGGGTGGGACCCACTGCTGCGTCCACGCCAGCGCCATCGTCGGCGATGTTTGCTGTCAGCCGCGGCGTCCTTGTGCATCAACTCGCGCACGAGAGTGGCGACATGAAGCCGGCGCGCGGGCCGCCCTTGGATCCTGCCGACCTTCTCCGCCGGCCGCGGTGTGCCCGACGGTCGGCTGTCCGGAGTGCTGCGTCTCGGTGCCCAACCCGCCGGTCAGGCGCTGGCGTTGTCGCTCTCCGCGCCCCTCGGCGCTTACCTGATCGCGGTGTTGCGTGGCAAGGCAGGTTGGTGGCCGCTGTTGAGGCGGGTTCCGAGCGAACTGCCCACAACCCAACGGAGATAGCCCATTTCCGTCCGATTAGGCGTCAATTATGAGGTGATGGGCGATCACCCTTTCGTGTGCTTTTCACCAAAGACCTCAAGGCGGCCCGGAGCGCCGCCGACAAAGGATGCGTGAGTACCCTTGCGCACACCATGATGACCGCGGCTCGTCCCGTCGACTCCGGACTCTCCGGCCCGGGCGAGCTTGACCGCTACCCCTACGGCGAAGCTCACGGCGCCGAGCCTGCCGGAGGCCCCACCTGGGGCGCGCCCGACACGGAGATGGGCCGAGTCGGCCGCCGGGCCGCCGGCAGCCGTGGCCGAGGGCTGCACGGCCAACTCGTCCAGCAGCTCGGCCAGATGATCGTCTCCGGCGACCTCGGCGCCGACCGCCCGCTCGTCCCCGAGGAGATCGGCCAGCGCTTCGAGGTCTCCCGGACCGTTGTACGGGAGTCGTTGCGCGTCCTCGAGGCCAAGGGCCTCGTCAGCGCCCGGCCCAACGTCGGCACCCGTGTCCGTCCGGTCAGCGACTGGAACCTCCTGGACCCGGACATCATCGAGTGGAGGGCATTCGGACCGCAGCGCGAGGATCAGCGCCGGGAACTGTGCGAACTCCGCTGGACCATCGAGCCGCTCGCGGCGCGCCTCGCGGCGGGCCACGGCCGGGAGGACGTCCAGCAGCGTCTCACCGACATGGTCGAGATCATGGGGCACGCCCTCGCGCAGGGCGACGCCCTGACGTTCTCGCGCGCCGACACCGAGTACCACGCCCTGCTGCTCCAGCTCAGCGGCAACCGCATGCTGGAGCACCTCTCAGGAATCGTTTCCTCGGCGCTTCACGTCTCCGGCGGTCCGGCGACCGGCTGCGACCGGCCGACCGAGGCCAGCATCGGTCTCCACGCACGCATCGTGGAGGCCATCGGCTCGGCGGACGCCCCCGATGCGGAGGCGGCCATGCGCCAGCTTCTGACCGCCCAGCCGGAGGTGGAGCGTGTCGTGCCCGCCCCGCGCGAGCACTGACGCTCACGCGAGAACGGGCATCCGCCGCGACATCGGCTCCTGCCCCGCCCGGGCGGAGTAGGAGCCGATAGGCGAGCCAATCGTCACGATGTGCCCGATTACGTTCGGTTCATACCTGCTGCGAGGTGTGACTCGGGCCACGTGAATTGGGCGTAACACTCTTCGGGAGAGCGCGATGACTTAAGAGGTGACAGTCGCTGAGGGAATACGGATGTCGTTCGCGACGCTGTGTTGCTCTGTGATTGCGCCCGCGCCGTCGGTCCATCCCCGCCGGCGGTCGGCGGCTCCGGTCCATCATGGACGGGGTCGGAAGCCATTTCCATCGTTCCGAGAGGTTGTTCGTGTCGGCCAGCACATCCCGTACGCTCCCGCCGGAGATCGCCGAGTCCGAGTCTGTCATGGCGCTCATCGAGCGGGGAAAGGCTGATGGGCAGATCGCCGGCGACGACGTGCGTCGGGCCTTCGAGGCTGACCAGATTCCGCCAACCCAGTGGAAGAATGTTCTGCGCAGCCTCAACCAGGTCCTCGACGAGGAGGGTGTGACGCTGATGGTCAGTGCGGCAGAGGCGCCCAAACGCACCCGCAAGAGCGTCGCAGCGAAGAGCCCGGCGAAGCGCACCGCCACCAAGACCGTCGCCGCCAAGGCGCCCGCGGCCAAGAAGGCGACCGCCCCCGCCGAGCCCGCCCCCGTCGCAGAAGAGTCGGCCGAGGGTGTCGCCGACGAAGCGGTGGCAGCGCCTGCCAAGAAGACCGCGAAGAAGACCGCGGCCAAGAAGACGGCGAAGAAGGCCCCGGCCAAGAAGGCGGCGGCGAAGAAGACGGCCGCCACCAAGGGCGAAGCCGACGAGCCGCTCGAGGGCGACGAGATCGCCGAGGAGCCCGCCGCCGCCGGCAAGCCCGGTGCGGAAGGCACCGAGGGCACCGGTCCTGAGAACGAGGGCTTCGTCCTGTCCGACGAGGACGAGGACGACGCTCCCGCGCAGCAGGTCGCCGCGGCCGGCGCCACCGCCGACCCGGTCAAGGACTACCTGAAGCAGATCGGAAAGGTCCCCCTCCTCAACGCCGAGCAGGAGGTGGAACTCGCCAAGCGCATCGAGGCCGGCCTCTTCGCCGAGGACAAGCTGTCGAACGCCGATAAGCTTGCCCCCAAGCTCAAGCGCGAGCTGGAGATCATCGCCGAGGACGGCCGCCGGGCCAAGAACCACCTGCTGGAGGCCAACCTCCGTCTCGTGGTCTCCCTGGCCAAGCGCTACACCGGTCGCGGCATGCTCTTCCTGGACCTCATCCAGGAGGGCAACCTCGGTCTGATCCGTGCGGTCGAGAAGTTCGACTACACCAAGGGCTACAAGTTCTCGACCTATGCCACGTGGTGGATCCGTCAGGCGATCACCCGCGCCATGGCCGACCAGGCCCGCACCATCCGTATCCCGGTGCACATGGTCGAGGTCATCAACAAGCTCGCGCGCGTCCAGCGCCAGATGCTCCAGGACCTGGGCCGCGAGCCCACCCCGGAGGAGCTGGCCAAGGAGCTCGACATGACCCCCGAGAAGGTCATCGAGGTCCAGAAGTACGGCCGGGAGCCGATCTCGCTGCACACTCCGCTGGGTGAAGACGGCGACAGCGAGTTCGGTGACCTCATCGAGGACTCCGAGGCGGTCGTTCCGGCCGACGCGGTCAGCTTCACGCTCCTGCAGGAGCAGCTGCACTCGGTTCTCGACACGCTCTCCGAGCGTGAAGCGGGCGTGGTGTCCATGCGCTTCGGTCTGACCGACGGCCAGCCGAAGACGCTCGACGAGATCGGCAAGGTCTACGGCGTGACGCGTGAGCGCATCCGGCAGATCGAGTCGAAGACGATGTCGAAGCTGCGTCACCCGTCCCGCTCGCAGGTGCTGCGCGACTACCTCGACTGAGGTCGGCCGCCGCGTCGCTTCTCGGCCCGGAATCCCCTTGGGGGTTCCGGGCCGACTGCTGTTCGGATGCGTCAGCCGTCCGTGTGCGTTCTCCGCCCGTTTGGGTCACTCTGGGTGTGCAGATAGCACCAGAGAGTCAGGAGACAGCATGCGTTCCATCTCCCGTGCACTCATCGGCGCGCTGGCGCTGACGTCCGCCGGTGTGGCCCTGCCGCTCGCGGCGCCCGCACCCGCCGCCGCGGACGGCGTGATCATAGGTGGCCGCCCGGTTCCGGTCTCGGAGAGCCCGTGGGCCGTGGCGCTGGGCAGCCGCCAGCAGTTCGGCAGCGGCAGATCGGGCCAGTTCTGCGGCGCGGTCGTCGTCGCGCCGACGAAGGTCCTGACGGCGGCGCACTGCATGAGCCGGGATGTGCTGGGGACGGACCGGAGCGCTGTGCGTGACCTCAGGGTCATCGCCGACCGCGACAACCTCGCGGACCAGAACGGCCGGGAGGTCGCTGTGAACGACATCTGGGTCAACCCGCAGTACGACGCCGTCACCAACGCCGGTGACGTCGCGGTGCTCACCCTGTCGCAGCCCCTCTCGAAGAACCATGTCATCCCCATGGCGCAGGCCGGTGACTCCGCGTACAAGGCGGAGACCAGCGCCACGGTCTACGGCTGGGGCGATACGACGGGCCGGGCCACGTACACCACCAGGCTGCACGCGGCTCAGGTGCGGGTGCTGGAGGACTCCGTCTGCGAGCGGGCCTATCCCGGGACGCTGGACGGCCGCTACGAGGCGAACACGATGGTCTGCGCCGGGCAGTCCGGCGGCGGGCGGGACGCCTGCCAGGGCGACAGCGGAGGGCCTCTGGTGGCCCGTGGGCGGCTGATCGGCCTGGTCTCGTGGGGCAGCGGCTGCGGTGAGGCCGAGAGCCCCGGGGTCTACACGCGGGTCTCGGCGGTGTCCGGGCTGCGCGCGCTGGAGGGCTGACGCCTCCGAGGCGTGGTATTCACGACGAATGTGGCGCCGGGCGACAGGGCGGACACGTGCGCCGACACGAAAGCGGGCGGCCACCCTGAGTCACAAGGTGACCGCCCACCGGCCGGCCCACGGCCGACACTGGCTCGTCGGTTGTACCGCGTCAGCGTTCGTCTTCGGACGATGACGCAGGAATCGTGGTGAGGCGCTCCGTCTCGTCCTGTATCTCCGCGGCGATCTTCTTGAGTTCAGGCTCGAACTTGCGACCGTGGTGGGCGCAGAAGAGCAGTTCACCGCCGCTCATCAGGACGACGCGAAGGTACGCCTGGGCGCCGCAGCGGTCGCACCTGTCGGCGGCCGTCAACGGAGTCGCGGGTGTCAGAACAGTAGTCACGTCGCCTCTTCTCTAGCTCGACGAGCTGTCGTACCAGGGTCAACATCCAACCAGCCCCAAAACGTTCCCGCTCGGGCCTTTCCTCGAAAGTTTCCTTCCGCTGAGGCTGAATGCTGCCGGTTGGCGGCGAATGAGCCGATTCCTCGGCTCACGTATGCATCGCGCTGGTCAAGGTTGCTTTACGTTGTCCCCCCGGCTGGATTGCCGGTTGTGATTGAGGACGTGCCCGGAGCCTAAATGGTTCATGCCTCGAAGGGAACGTGATGTTCGCGTCACCCCCACGGGATATCGAACGTACGAGCGACGCTGGACTAGCATGGGCCTCCTCACGGGTGGCGGCACAAAGGCTCTATCAAGCCTCGGTACCCTCTGACGGGCGACCCAGTCATCACTGTGGCCGCACCCGGCCCATACAGAAATTCAGCGAGGAGCGAACCGCGTGACCGCCGAGACGTCCGTGCCGTCCACTGCGCTGCTGACGGGAGCAGACCGAGACGGCTCCAATTACACAGCGCGGCACCTGCTCGTACTCGAAGGTCTGGAGGCGGTCCGCAAGCGCCCCGGCATGTACATCGGCTCGACCGACAGCCGCGGCCTCATGCACTGCCTCTGGGAGATCATCGACAACTCCGTGGACGAAGCCCTCGGCGGGCACTGCACGAAGATCGATGTCGTGCTCCACGAGGACGGCTCGGTCGAGGTCCGCGACGACGGCCGCGGCATCCCCGTCGACGTCGAGCCGAAGACCGGGCTGTCCGGTGTCGAGGTCGTGATGACCAAGCTGCACGCGGGCGGCAAGTTCGGCGGCGGCTCGTACGCGGCCTCCGGCGGTCTGCACGGCGTCGGCGCGTCCGTCGTCAACGCCCTGTCCTCGCGGCTGGACGTCGAGGTCGACCGCGGTGCCCGCACCCACGCGATCAGCTTCCGGCGCGGGGTTCCGGGGATCTTCACCGAATCCGGTCCGGACGCGCCGTTCGACCCCTCCAGTGGCCTGCTCAAGGGCAAGAAGGTGCCCAAGGCCCGTACGGGCACCCGGGTGCGCTTCTGGGCGGACCGCCAGATCTTCCTGAAGGACGCCAAGCTCAACCTGGAGACGCTGCACGCGCGTGCCCGGCAGACGGCCTTCCTCGTGCCGGGCCTGACGATCGTCGTCAGGGACGAGCGGTTGATCGAGTCGGAGGCGCCGGTCGAGGACGTCTTCCGGTACGACGGCGGCATCAGCGAGTTCTGCGAGTACCTGGCGCAGGACAAGGGCGTGTGCGACGTGCTGCGGCTGACCGGGCAGGGCACCTTCAAGGAGACCGTCCCGGTCCTGGACAACCGCGGACACATGACGCCGACCGAGGTCACCCGTGAGCTCGGCGTCGACGTCGCGTTGCGCTGGGGCGCCGGCTACGACACGACGGCCAAGTCCTTCGTCAACATCATCGCCACCCCCAAGGGCGGTACCCACGTCACGGGCTTCGAGCGGGCGATCACCCGCACGGTCAACGAGGTGCTGCGCTCCACCAAGGTCCTCCGCGTCGCCGAGGACGATGTCGTCAAGGACGACGCCATGGAGGGGCTCACGGCGGTCGTGACGGTGCGGCTGGCCGAGCCGCAGTTCGAGGGCCAGACCAAGGAGGTGCTGGGCACCTCGGCCGCATCGCGGATCGTCTCGGCCGTGGTGGCGAAGGAGCTGAAGGCCTTCCTGACCTCCTCCAAGCGCGACGCCAAGGCGCAGGCCAGGGCCGTGCTGGAGAAGGTCGCCGCGGCGGCCCGTACGCGGATCGCGGCGCGGCAGCACAAGGAGGCCCAGCGCCGGAAGACCGCGCTGGAGTCCTCCTCGCTGCCCGCGAAGCTCGCGGACTGCCGCAGTGACGACGTCGACCGCAGCGAACTGTTCATCGTCGAGGGCGACTCGGCGCTCGGCACGGCCAAGCTCGCGCGGAACTCCGAGTTCCAGGCGCTGCTGCCGATCCGCGGCAAGATCCTCAACGTTCAGAAGTCGTCGGTCTCGGACATGCTCAAGAATGTCGAGTGCGGTGCGATCATCCAGGTCATAGGAGCCGGGTCCGGCCGGACCTTCGACATCGACCAGGCCCGCTACGGCAAGGTGATCTTCCTCGCCGACGCCGATGTCGACGGCGCGCACATCCGCTGCCTGCTGCTCACGCTGTTCCAGCGCTACATGCGCCCGATGGTCGAGCAGGGCCGGGTCTTCTCGGCCGTACCGCCGCTGCACCGGATCGAGCTGATCAACCCCAAGAAGGGCCAGGACAAGTACATCTACACGTACTCGGACAACGAGTTGCGCGAGAAGCTCCTGGAACTCCAGGCCAAGAACGTCCGGTTCAAGGACAGCATCCAGCGCTACAAGGGCCTCGGCGAGATGGACGCGGACCAGCTCGCGGAGACCACGATGGACCCGCGGCACCGCACGCTGCGCCGGGTCAACATCAGCGATCTGGAGACGGCGGAGGCGGCGTTCGACCTGCTCATGGGCAATGAGGTGGCGCCGCGCAAGGAGTTCATCACCAACTCCGCGGCCACGCTCGATCGTTCGCGCATCGACACCTGACGGCGTGGGCGCCGCGTATGCGCGGTGCCCGCGTTCTTCACTTGATGGGGTGAATGTCCGGGGCTGAAGAGTCCCGGATCTTCCCGCTCTGTCCATTCTTGCTCCGCGGCCATGCCGCTGTCCGCGAGCAAGGAGAGTCCGGATGGAGAAGCACGACGGGACCGATGCCGGTTCGATCCGGCTCGACGACCCCTGGTACGACGCGATCGCCTCGGGCTGGTGCGAGCCCGCCCATGAGTTCCCGCCGGGGGGAGCGGAAGCCGCGCCCGCCCGCCCCCCACGGCCCGAGTCCGCCGCCGACGTCTATCTGGCCGTGCAGCACAGTCCGGCCTTCCGCGAAGTGCGCAGCCGTTACCGCCGCTTCGTCATCCCTGCCTCCGTCGCCTTTCTGACCTGGTACTTCGCGTATGTGATCGCGGCGACCACCGCGCCCGGCCTCATGGCCCGCCCGGTCGCGGGAGGGCCGCTGAACGTGGCCATGGTCGCGGGGCTCGCCCAGTTCGCCACGACGTTCCTGCTGACCTTCGCCTACGCCCGCCACGCGCGGCTGCGCCGGGACCGGGCGGCGCTCGACCTGCGCTGGGAGACGCAGGAGATGACGCGGGACCGGATGCGGGAGCAGGAGCATTGAACGGCTCCACCGCGACCGTGCAGCACCAGACCCTCACACTCGTGCTGTTCGGCGTCTTCGTCGCCGCGACGCTGGCGATCACGACCTGGGTGAGCCGCAGACGACGCGCCTCGGCCGTGGAGTTCTACGCGGGCGGGCGCCTGTACTCGCCCATGGAGAACGGCTTCGCGCTCTCCGGGGACTACATGTCGGCCGCGTCCTTCCTCGGCATCTCCGGACTGATCGCGCTCTACGGCTACGACGGCATGCTCTACTCCGTCGGCTTCCTCGTCGCCTGGCTGGTGGTCCTGCTGCTGGTGGCCGAACTGGTCCGCAACTGCGGCCGGTTCACCCTCGGCGATGTCGTCGCCGCCCGGATGCGGGAGCGTCCCGTACGCATCGCCGCCGGTGTCTCCTGCGTCACGGTGTCCCTGCTCTACCTCGTGGCCCAGATGGTCGGCGCCGGCAGCCTGGTCACCGTGCTGCTCGGAGATGCACGGACCTTGTCCTCCGGCCCCTGGGCTCTGGCCGACCCCGGCACCTGGACCGTGGTCGGGGTCGGCGCGCTGATGGTGGTCTACGTCGCCTTCGGCGGTATGCGGGCCACCACCTGGATCCAGATCGTGAAGGCCGTGCTGCTGATGGGGGGAGCCGTCGCCCTGACGGTCTTCGTCCTGGTGCGCTTCCGCGGCGACCTGGCCGCGCTGCTGACCACCGCGTCCGAACGAAGCGGCCACGGAAGGGATTTCCTCGCCCCCGGGCTGGCATACGGCGAGGACTGGACCGCCCGGCTGGACTTCATCAGCCTCGGCCTCGCTCTCGTCCTCGGCACCGCCGGGCTGCCGCACATCCTGTCGCGCTTCTGCACCGTGCCCACCGCCCGCGCCGCCCGCCGCTCCGCGGTCTGGGCCATCGGCCTCATCGGCGGCTTCTACCTCATGACCATCGTGCTGGGATTCGGTGCGGCCGCCGTCGTCGGCACCGACGCCGTACGGGCCTCGAGTCCCGCCGGGAACACGGCCGTTCCGCTGCTCGCCCTCGACCTCGGCGGAGGCGCGGGCACCACGGGCGGTGCGGTGCTCTTCGCGGTGGTCGCCGCCGTCGCGTTCGCCACCATCCTCGCCGTCGTCGCGGGCGTCACCCTCGCTTCGTCCGCGTCCGCCGCCCACGATCTCTACGCCTCGCTGCGCCGCCGCGGAACGACGCAGCGCGGGGAGGTCCGGGTGGCGCGGGCGTCCGCCGTGGTGATCGGGGCGGTGGCCATCGGACTCGGGCTGCTGGCGCGGGAGATGAACGTCGCGTTCCTGGTCGGCCTGGCCTTCGCCGTCGCCGCCTCGGCCAACCTCCCCGTGCTGCTCTACGCCCTGTTCTGGCGCCGCTTCACCACCCGCGGAGCGCTCTGGGCGGTCTACGGTGGGCTGGTTCCGGCCGTCGTGCTGGTGGCGCTGTCGCCTGTGGTGTCCGGAAACCCTCAATCGCTCGTGCCCGGCGCGGACTTCGCGCTCTTCCCGCTTCAGAACCCGGGGATCGTCTCCGTTCCCCTCGGCTTCCTGGCGGGGTGGCTGGGCACCGTGACCTCCCGCGAGAGCGCGGACCCGGCGACGTACGCGGAGACGGAGGTCAGGGCGCTGACGGGCGCGGGGGCGGCCTGAGCGGACGGCCGGGCGGACGACTGGGGTGTTCGGCGGGGTGGTTCGGTGCCCTGCGGACAGGGGACTACGCCCGGTCCCACACGTAGCGGTGCTCCGGGCGGCCCGTCTCGCCGTAGCGCAGGCTCATCCGGACCCGGCCCGCGCGCTCCAGGAGCTTCAGATAGCGCTGGGCGGTCTGCCGGCTGAGCCCGGAGCGGTCCGCGACCTCCTGGGCGGACAGCGGGCCCTCCGCGCTCCTGAGGACCTCCCGTACGAGGTCGGCGGTGAGCGCCGAGTGGCCCTTGGGCAGGTCGGGCCGGCCGGGCGCGACGGTGCCGAAGGCCCCGAAGATCCGGTCCACCTGGGCCTGTTCGGCCTCGCCGCCGGTGCCGAGGGCGCGGCGCAGGGCGGCGTAGCCTTCGAGCTTGGTCCGCAGCCCGGCGAAGGTGAAGGGCTTGACCAGGTACTGGAGTGCGCCGTGGCGCATGGCGGCCTGCACGGTGGCGATGTCCCGGGCGGCGGTGACCATGATGACGTCGGTGTGTTGGCCGAGCTGCCGCAGCCGGGCGACGAGTTCGAGCCCGGTCTCGTCGGGCAGGTAGTGATCGAGCAGCACCAGGTCGACCGCGGTGGCCCGCAGGAAGTCCAGGGCCTCGGTGGCGGTGTGCGCCGTGCCCGCGAGGGCGAAGCCGGGGACCTTGGCGACGTATGCCGCGTTGATGCCGGCGACCCGTACGTCGTCGTCCACGACCAGGACCTGGATCATCGGGTCTCGCTCGTCTCCGCCGGGGCCGCCTGCCCCGGGAGTTCGGGGCGCGGTGTCGTCTCGGCCGACACCACCGTGCCCGCCCCGGCCGGGGGCCGCTCCGCGGCCAGTTCCTCGGACAGTGCCTCCGGCAGGACGACCGTGAACTCCGCGCCGCCGTTCGGCCCCGCCCCCACCCGGGCGCTCCCGCCCTGGCGCTCGGCCAGCCGCCGCACCAGGGCCAGACCGATACCGCGCTGCCCGTGCGACGGGGCCTTCTTGGTGGACCAGCCCTCGGTGAAGATCAGGTCGCGCTGTTCGGGCGGGACGCCGGGCCCGGAGTCGCCGACCCGCACCAGGGCCGTACGGCCTTCCGCCCGCAGAGTGACCTCGACCCGTGGATCGGTCGTACCCGTGGCCGCGTCGAGTGCGTTGTCGACCAGGTTGCCCAGGACGGTCACCAGGCCGCGCGGGTCGACCACCCGGTCCGGCAGCAGGGTGTCCTCGGAGATCCGCAGGCCCACCCCCCGCTCCGCGGCGACCGCGGCCTTGCCGACGAGCAGGGCGGCCAGCAGCGGGTCGTGCACCCGCTCGGCGACCTGCTCGGCCGTCGCCCGGTGGACGCCGATGACCTCGGTCACGAACTCCACGGCCTCCTCGTAGAGCCCGAGCTCGAGCAGGCCGAGGAGGGTGTGCATCCGGTTGGCGTGCTCGTGGTCCTGGGCGCGGAGGGCGTCGATGAGACCGCGGGTGCCGTCCAGCTCGCGCCCGAGGCGTTCCAGCTCGGTCCGGTCGCGCACCGTGGCCACGGCGCCACCGTCGTCGGTCGGCATCCGGTTGGCGACGAGCACGCGGTTGCCGCTCACCGTCAGCAGATCCTGGCCGGTCGCACGGCCCGCGAGCACGTCGGTCGTACGGCCGGGGCCCAGCACGTCGTCCAGCGGGCGCCCCGTGTCCGCGGGGCCGATGCCGAGCAGCCGCTGCGCCTCGTCGTTCACCAGCCGCACCCTGCCGCGCGCGTCGAGTGCGACCACGCCCTCGCGGATGCCGTGCAGCATCGCTTCGCGCTCGGCGAGCAGGGCGGAGATGTCGGAGAAGGCCAGGTCGTGGGTGCGGCGCTGGAGCCTGCGGGAGACGATGTACGCGGCGAGTGCGCCGACGGCCAGGGCGCCGCCCGCGTACGCCAGCAGCCCCGGTACGGCGGAGACGAGCCGGTCGCGCACGCTCTCGTAGGCGATGCCCACCGACACCGCGCCGACGATGTCGCCCGCCGCGTCCCGCAGGGGGACCTTGCCGCGGGCCGACCGCCCCAGTGTGCCGTTGTCGATCTGCATCACCTCGCGGCCGGCGAGAGCGGCGCTGGGGTCGGTCGAGACATGGCGGCCGATCCGCTCCGGGGAGGTGTGGGACCAGCGGACGCCGCGCTCGTCCATGATCACGACGTATTCGGCGCCGGTGGAGAGCCGGATGCGTTCGGCCTCGGCCTGCAGGGGGCCGTCGGGGGAGGGCGGGGTCCGCCGGAGGTCCTCGGCGAGGCCGGGGCGCGCGGCGGTCGTCTGTGCGATCGACAGTGCCCGGCGCATGGCCTGGTCGTCGAGCTGGTCGCCGAGCGGCTGGAGGAACAGCCCGGTGGCCAGCGCGGTGACGCCGGTGGCGATCGCGAGCTGCATGAGCAGCACCTGTGCGAAGACGCGGCGGGGCCATCCGATACGCATGCGTCCGCCTCCGTCTCGCCGCTCACCGCTCCCATCCGGAGCGCCCTCTTCCGCTTCGGTCATGGGAACGAAGCGTAGAGGGCGAGCCCGGCGAACGTGGTCCGGCGATTGTTGTAGCGCGAGCACAACGCGCACAACAGGGGCGTGACCGAATTGCGCCCTACTTCAGGGCACCGGCCTGCATACCGGAGACGAAGTGACGCTGCCCGAGGAGGTAGATCACCAGGACCGGGACCAGGGACAGCACGGACGCGGCGAACACCAGACCCCAGCTGCTGGCGTGCTGGCCCTGGAACTGCGCGATGGCCAGCGGCAGGGTCTGCTTCGCCGGGTCGTTGATGATCGTCAGAGCCCAGGGGTACTCGTCCCAGGTGGCGAGGAAGGCCAGTACCGCGGACGTGGCGAGGGCGGGCCGGGCCAGCGGCAGATACAGCATCGTGAACCGGCGCACGGTGCCCGCACCGTCGATCATCATCGCCTCGTCCAGCTCGTGCGGCACCTGCTCGAAGAACCCCCTCAGGAGGAACGTGTTGAACGCCATGCCGGTGCCGATGTAGAAGACGACCAGCCCCGAGAGGGTGTCGGTGAGCTGCAGCGTGCGGGCCACCGTGAACTGCGGGATCAGCAGCATTACGCCGGGCACCATCAGCCCCAGCATCATCGTCCAGAACAGCAGGGCGCGCCCGGGGAAGCGGAAGCGGGCGAAGGCGTACGCGGCCAGCGCGGCCAGGATCGTCGTGCAGAAGGTGCTGACCGTCGCCACGATGAGGGAGTTGGAGAAGAACCGGGCGAAGTCGTTCGCCGTCCAGGCGGTCGCGTAGTTGTCCACCGTCGGATCGGAGGGGACGAACTCGGGCGGGAGGTCGAAGACCGCGGTGTCGTGCTTGAACGACGTCGAGAGCATGTAGAGGAACGGCGCGGTCACGACGAGCGCGCCCAGCGTCAGCAGCACGAAGCGGATGTGGCGCGTCATTTCTCCACCTGGTTCACGAACAGGGTCTGCACGATCGACAGCATCAGCACGAGCACGGTCATGATCAGGGCGAGTGCCGAGCCGTAGCCGAAGTCCAGGAACTCGAAGGCCTGTTGGTAGACATAGGTCAGCGGCACCTCGGTCTGCCCCGCGGGACCGCGAGAGGTCATCAGCAGCACCGAGATGAAGACCTGGAAGCTGCCGATGACCAGCAGCACGGTCACGAACAGCAGATTGCGTCGCAGCCCGGGCAGGGTGATGTGCCACAGGCGGCGCAGCCGGCCGGCGCCGTCCAGGGAGGCCGCTTCGTGCAGGTCCTCGCTGATGCCCTGCAGGCCGGCGAGCAGGATGACGGCGGTCCAGCCGATGCCCTTCCAGATGCCGAGCGCGCAGAGGGACGCCAGGGCGGTCCAGCGGTTGTCCAGCCAGGCGACGTCGGTGCCCAGTGCCCAGTTGACCAGCCCGCCGTCGGTGGTGAACAGATACCGGAACAGCAGGGACACCACGACCCAGCTCGTCACCACGGGCAGATAGAACAGCACGCGGAAGACGGCGCGACCGGGCAGCTTGCGGTTGAGCAGGAGCGCGACGAACAGGCCGATGACGACCTGGCCGGGCACGGTGACCAGCAGGTAGACGGCGACGTTCACCATGCTCAGCCAGAAGTGCCCGTCGTGCAGGGCCCGGGTGTAGTTGTCGAGCCCGACAAAGGTCTGCACGGCGCCCGGCAGCGGACTCCACTTGTAGAGGCTGATCTGGGCGGTGATGAGGATGGGGTAGAGCACCGCCAGGGCGAAGAGGGCGTACGCCGGGAGCAGGAAGGCGTACGGGACGAGGCGGCCGGCGCCCCCGGTCCGCCTCACGGAGCGCGAGGCGGCCGGGGTGGGGGAGGCCGCCTCGGGGGCGGGGGCGGCCGGGGTGGGGGTGCGGGTTTTCACGGTGCGGGCCGCCTCAGCCCTCGGCCAGCAGCGCGTCGATCTCCGCCGCAGCCTCGTCGAGGGCCTTCTTGACGTTCCCGTGGTTGGTGAAGGTGGTCTGCAGCTTCTTCTTCAACAGGTCGTCGATCTTGGGCCAGTTGGGCACGGGCGTACGCGGGCGGGCCGTCTTGAGCTGGGCGGCGTAGCTCTTGTAGACCGGGTCGATCGCGGCCATGTCGACGTCCTTCAGCACGGACATCTGGCCGACCTCGGCCATCGCCTTCTGGGCCTTCGGGCTGAGCAGGTAGCGGGTGAACTCGGCCGCGAGCTGCTTGTTCTCGGAGGACTTGGTGACGACGACGTTCTCGCCGCCGACGACGCTGACGCTGCCGCCGGGACCCGCGGGCACCTGCGCGGCCTTCATCGCGAAGTCGGGGTACTGCTTCTTGATCACCGGGTAGAGCCACGGGCCGTCCATCAGGCTCGCGTAGTGGCCCTTGGCCAGGCCCTGGGGGAGGGCCTTGCTGCCGCGGCTGCCGACGATCAGCTGCGGTATCTGCTTCTTGTCGTAGAGGTCCTGGAGCAGTTCGACGCCCCTGACGGAGGCGGGGCTGTTGAGGTACCCGGTGGCCTTCTTGTAGTCCTTGTCGGTGAGCTCACCGCCGGCCGACCAGATCCACGGCGCGACGTTCCAGCCGGTCAGGTCGTTGTCGGCGAAGAGCTTGACGCCCTTGGCGGAGAGCTTGTCGGCGTAGGAGCGCATGTCCTTGAAGGTCTTGGGCGGCGTCTTCAGGCCCGCCGTCGCCAGCGCGTCGCTGTTGTAGAGCAGCACCCGGGTGTTGGTGTCCAGCGGAACGCCCCAGTACGTGTCCCGGAACTTGTTCGTCTCCAGGGGGCCCGGGTACGTCTTCGCGGCGATCTTGTCGAAGTCGGGAAGCAGCGCCTTCATGTCCTCGAGCAGGCCCAGCTTGGCGAATTCGGGCACCCACACGATGTCCGAGCGCAGCACGTCCGGCAGGGTGCCGCCGGCCGCGGAGGTGATCACCTTCTGGTGGAGCTGCTCGTAGGGGATCGAGACGTCCTTGACCGTCGCGCGCGGGTGCTGCGCCTCGAAGCCCGGTATGACCTTCTCGCGGAGCGTCTTCACCTCGGGGGAGTCGGCGCTGTAGGAGTGCCAGAACGTGATGGTGCCCTCGGCCTTGCCGGTCGACCCGGAGCTGTCGGGGCTGGTGACGCAGCCGGCCGCGAGCACCGCGCACGTGGCCACCAGGGCGAGCGGGAGCGCTCTGCGCATCGGAGTTCCCTTCTCTGGATGGGCGGCACGCGCCGTCGCGCACCGCCGTCGCACCCGGCAGGCCTCGGCCGCCGACAGATGTCGGGCGGCCCTCTTCTGGGAGGGAGGAACGTGTGCTGCGGAGAGCGGCATCCGCGCCAGGGGCGAGCCGTGGACGGGATCGTGGCACGCCGACTTTTCTTCGTCAAGAAACTCTGCCTGCTCAAATTTGGCGCATGTGCGCCCATGTCTGGCGCCTCAGTGGTGATCTATAGAACATTTGACGGATGGAGGCTTCCGTCGTAGAACTAAGCGGCGCCTGTCCGCTCCGCCAGCCCCGCGGGCAGGCGCCCCGCATCCCAGGAGAGGTTCCACCTGTGACCAGCAGCGCACACGTCCGCACCGGCGACGCCGATCCGAACCCGAACGCGCTGCCTCACGCCCGGGACCACCGGACCAGGTGGTGGGAGGACGCGGTGGTCTACCAGATCTATCCGCGCAGCTTCGCCGACTCGGACGGCGACGGCATCGGAGATCTGCGCGGCATCATCGGCCGGCTCGACTACCTCGCCGGCCTGGGCATCGACGTGCTGTGGCTCTCCCCGGTCTACCCCTCGCCGCAGGACGACAACGGCTACGACATCAGCGACTACCAGGACATCGACCCCGTCTTCGGCACCCTCGCCGACTTCGACGACCTGCTCGCCGGCGTCCACGCACGCGGCATGAAGCTCGTCATGGACCTGGTGGTCAACCACACCTCCGACGAGCACCCCTGGTTCACCGAGTCGCGGAGCTCGCCGGACAGTCCCAAGCGCGACTGGTACTGGTGGCGCCCCGCCCGCCCCGGCTCGGTCCCCGGCGAGCCCGGCGCCGAGCCCACCAACTGGGGCTCGTTCTTCAGCGGTCCGGCCTGGACCCACGACCCGGCGAGCGACGCGTACTACCTCCATCTGTTCTCGCCGAAGCAGCCCGACCTCAACTGGGAGAACCCCGAGGTCAGGCAGGCGGTCTACGCGATGATGCGGTGGTGGCTCGACCGCGGCGTGGACGGCTTCCGGATGGACGTGATCAACCTCGTCTCCAAGGACCCGGCGCTGCCCGACGGCCCCGTGAGCGACGGCAGTCCGTACGGGGACGGGTCGGCGGCCTACATCTGCGGCCCGCGGATCCACGAGTTCCTGCAGGAGATGCACCGTCAGGTGTTCGCCGGACGCTCGGACCGGCTGCTCACGGTCGGCGAGATGCCCGGGGTCACCATCGAGGACGCCAGGCGCTTCACCGACCCCGCACGCGCCGAACTCGACATGGTCTTCCAGTTCGAGCACGTCGGACTCGACCACGGCGACGGCAAGTTCGACGTCCGGCCGCTGCGGCTCACCGACCTCAAGGCGACGCTGGGGCGCTGGCAGAAGGGGCTCAACTCCACCGGCTGGAACAGCCTCTACTGGAACAACCACGACCAGCCGCGCGTCGTCTCCCGCTTCGGCGACGACAGCGAGGAGTACCGGGTCCGGTCGGCGACCATGCTCGCCACCGTCCTGCATCTGCACCGCGGCACGCCGTACGTCTACCAGGGCGAGGAACTCGGCATGACCAATGCGCCGTTCTCCTCGCTCGAGGACTTCCGCGACATCGAGTCCCTCAACCACCACGCCCAGGCCGTCGCCGCGGGCGGCGACGGGGAGGCGGTGCTCGACGCCCTGCGCGCCATGAGCCGGGACAACGCCCGTACGCCCATGCAGTGGGAGGCCGGTGAGCACGCCGGTTTCACCACCGGCACGCCCTGGATCCCGGTGAACCCCAACCACCGGGACATCAACGCCGAGGCCGCTGTGCTCGACCCGCGCTCGGTCTACCACCACTACCGGCGGCTGATCGCCCTCCGGCACATCGAACCGGCCGTCTCCCACGGCGACTTCACCATGCTGCTCGGCGACGACGAGCGGATCTACGCCTTCACGCGCCGCTTCCGGTCCACCGAGCTGCTCGTCGTCGGAAACTTCAGCGCCGAGACCCTGCCCGTACCGGTGCCCGGCGCCTCCGCCTGGGCGCGGGCGGACCTGCTCGTCGCCAACTACGCCTATCCGTCGCCCGACGTCGCGGGCATCCCGGACGAGTCGCTCGTGGTGCGTCCCTGGGAGGCGTACGTGCTGCGGCGCACCGTCGGCTGACCGCATCCGCCCCGTGGCCTGCTCACTCCGCGGCTGTGCTCTCCTCGGCGGCGCCGCTGAGCACGTAGTCCTGGACCGCCGTCGCGGCCGCTCCCCGCGCCCACTGCGAGAAGTCGACGGCCTGTACTTCGAGTGACAGCGGTACCGCCCGCGGGCTGCGGTCCTGGCGCAGTGCCTCGTCGAGGGCGGGCCGGGCGACCTCGGCCAGGCGGATGCCCTCGCCGGTGAGGATCACCAGAGGCGTCATGGTGAGGTTGGCGACGGCCGCGACGAGCCGGCCGAGCGCCCGTGCGGACGCCGTGATGACGGGCCCCGCGACCGGGTGCCCGGCGGCGGCCAGGTCGAGGCACTCCTCGTACGTCACCGGGCGCTGCAGCCCCACGGCCACGGTCGCGCAGACGCTCGGCATCGCCAGCATCGCGCTCGCGCAACCCCGGTGGCCCTCGGGGCACATGGGGCCGAACGGGTCGAGCGGGAAGTGCCCGACCAGGCCCACCCCGGCGTCCGGGCTGTCGACGACCGCGCCGTGCACGACCAGGCCGTAGCCCACACTCACGCCGGTGGTCAGGACCGCGAAGCGGTCGTGGTCGCGGGCGGCTCCGAACCAGTGCTCCGCGCGCGTGAGGGCGAGCAGGTCGTTCTCCACGACGGTGGGCAGCCCGGTGGCGTCCTCCAGCAGGGCTCCCAGCGCCACGTCCTCGGTCCACTCCAGGAACGGGGCGGCCACGACCGTGCGGTGGTCGGGCACCTGCCCGCCGAGGCTCAGGCCCAGCGCGGTCACGTGCGGGGCGGCCGAGGCCAGTTCGGCGACCAGTCCTGCGACCGTGGCGACGACCGACTCGGGGTCCTTGCCCGTGAGATCGGACCGGCGGGAGGCGATGACCTCTGCGCGCAGCGTGGTCAGGACCGCGTGCGCGTCCTCGCCGGTCACCTTGACGCCGATGAAGTGGTGGGAGGAGGGCGCGATGTCCAGGGGCCGGGTCGGGCGGCCGGTACGGGACTGCTGGCTCGGTCCCTCCTCCACCAGCAGGCCGCTGTCCAGGAGGGGCTTGGCCAGCCGTGTGACGCTGGCCGCCGACAGGCCCAGCCGCCGGGCGAGTTCGCTGCGGGGGAGCGGGCCGCGCAGCAGGACCTCGAGCGCGATGGCGTGGGCGGTGCCGGTGAGCCGCGTCCATGGCGGCGGGATCGCGGTCACCGCAAGAACCTCCAACTGACGTGGCCGGCCGCGGTGGGCGGCGGGCGGCCGGAATCCCCGGGTCGTACTTACTTGAAGGGAGAAAGTAACCAGAGCGTCCCACTATGGCAAGGCGGGGGGCGGCGCGGGACCCGTCGGCGTGAGGCGGGCTGAGGACCACCCCTCCCACCATCCGCTTGCGCGACCCTGCGCTAATCTTGCGGATATGACGCGACGACTTGCCGAGGTGGCGCAGAAGGTCGGGGTCAGCGAGGCCACCGTCAGCCGTGTTCTCAACGGCAAGCCCGGGGTCTCCGAGGGGACCCGGCAGGCCGTGCTCAGTGCACTGGACGTGCTCGGCTACGAGCGTCCGACCCAGCTCCGCGGCGAGCGCGCCCGGCTCGTCGGACTGGTCCTGCCCGAGCTGCAGAACCCCATCTTCCCGGCCTTCGCCGAGGTCGTCGGCGGGGCGCTCGGCCGGCTCGGGCTGACCCCCGTGCTCTGCACCCAGACCAAGGGCGGTGTCTCCGAGGCCGACTACGTGGACCTGCTGCTCCAGCAGCAGGTGTCGGGCGTGGTCTTCGCCGGCGGTCACTACGCGCTGGCCGACGCCCCGCACGAGCACTACCGGCAGCTCGCCGACCGCAGGATTCCCGTCGTACTGATCAACGGCGCTCTCGGGCACCTCGGCTTCCCCGGCGTCTCGTGCGACGACGCGGTCGCCGTCGAGCAGGCCTGGCGCCACCTCGCCTCGCTCGGCCACGAGCGGATCGGGCTGGTGCTCGGGTCGTCCGACCACGTGCCCTCGCAGCGCAAGCTGGCCGCCGCGCGTGCTCTGGCGGGGACCCACGGGGGAGGGCTGCCGGACGAGCACGTGGCCCGCACCATGTTCTCGCTGGAGGGCGGGCAGGCCGCCGCCGCACGCCTTCTCGACGCGGGCGTGACGGGATTCGTCTGCGCCAGCGATCCGATGGCGCTGGGCGTGGTCCGTGGTGCCCGCCGCCGGGGCCTCTCGGTGCCGGGTGACGTGTCCGTCGTGGGCTATGACGACTCGGCCTTCATGAACTGCACCGAGCCCCCGCTGACCACGGTGCGCCAGCCCATCGACGCCATGGGCCGGGCCGCCGTCGAGCTGCTCTCCGCGCAGATCGGGGGCCACCTCGTGTCACGCGACGAGCTGCTCTTTGAACCGGAGCTGGTGGTCAGGGGGTCCACCGCGCAGGCGCCCCGAGGCGCGGCGCGGTAGAGGACGGACTGTCCGTTCCTTGCGTGAAATGCGCCCCATCTTGCGGAGTGCCTGGTGCTGCCCGTGCGGCGGGAGTTCCTTTCGCGCTCATCGGGTTCAACGGGCTCATCGTGCCTACGGGAGGGGCTGGGGCGGGCGCGGGCCGCGGTAGCGACCGCTGGGCCGCATCCGCAACGGCGGCTCCGCGTACTCCTCCAGCGCGTGGGCGATCCAGCCCGCCGTGCGCGCCACGGCGAAGACCGTCTCGCCCGCCCCGCGCGCCATCCCCGCGGACACCGACAGCACGGCGAGCGCCAGATCGACATTGGCGTGCAGACTCGCGTGCCGCGCCGTCGTCGCCTCCACCTCGCGGGCCGCCTCCAGCGCCGGCGCCGCCCGCTTCACCTTCTCCAGGCGCGCGAACAGCGCCTGGGCGCGCGGGTCTTGGCCCGGATACAGCCGGTGCCCGAGCCCCGGCACGCGCCGGCCCGCCCGTAGATGGTCGGCGACGACCGCGGCCGCGCTGCCCCGCTCCAGGACCTCCGCGAGCATCCGGTGCGCCAGCGCGCCGGCGGCGCCGTGCAGCGGACCCTCCAGGGCGCCGAGCCCGGCCCCCACCACCGCGTACGGGTGGGCGCGGGCGGAGGCGGCGACGCGGGCGGCGAAGGTGGAGGCGGCCAGATCGTGATCGATCAGCAGGACGAGCGCCGCTTCCAGGGCGCGCAGAGACGCCTCGTCGGGCGCGGTGGCCGTGAGCCGGGGCCACAGGCGCCGGGCGAGAGTGGCGCGGGAGCCCGGCTCGCGCCCGGCGAGCGGCAGGGCGTCGACCAGGGTCGGGATCAGGCTGCGCGCGGTGGCAAGGACCGTGGTCCCGGACAGATCGAAGCGGAGCGGGTCGGCGGCGCCCGCCGCGACGGCGGCCACCCGCAGCCGGTCCACCGGGCCGCTGTGCGCGGGCAGCGCGCCAACGGCCCTGCGGGCGGCGGCCAGCGCCTCCTCGGGGGCGGTGAAGCGGATGCCGGGTGTCATCGTGCCCGTCCACAGCCACTCGGCGACCTCTTCGCAGCCGTACCGCTCGGCCAGCGCGACCGCGTCCACGCCCCGGTAGAAGTAGCGGTCCTCGCCGATCAAGGTGATCCCCGTGGCGATGGCCGGGGCGCCGCCCGCATCGCCCGTGACACCCCCGGCGGCCGGCTGGTCCCTGCGGCCGTGCCGGGCGAGCGCGTCGACCTCCTCCGGGTCGAAGGTGCTGCCGCGCCCCCCGGGCGTACGGCGGCTGGTCAGTATCCCGCGGCTGACGTACGCGTAGACCGTCTCGGGTTTCACGCCCAGGCGCTCAGCCGTCTCCCGGGTGCTGAGCCGCCGTCCGTCCGCCGCGGATTCCGCGTCCTGCGCCATGGCTCGACCGCACTCCCATGTTGATTGAATCAATATTGACATCAATTCAATCAAGGATGGACAGTTGAATCAATACTTCTGGGAGGAACACGATGGAGACCATCCCACCCGAGGCCGCCGCCGCTGTGCCGCGTGGACTCAAGGGAGTCGTCGTCACCGACACCGCGCTCGGTGACGTCAGGGGGAGCGAAGGCTTCTACCACTACCGGCAGTACTCGGCCGTCGAACTCGCCCGCACGCGCACGTTCGAGGACGTCTGGTACCTGATGTTCCACGGCGCACTCCCCGGCCCCGCCGCCCGCGCCGCCTTCGCGCGGCGGACCGCGGCCCTGCGCCATCTGCCCGCGGACGTCGCCGCCGTACTGCCCGCGATCGCGCGCGCCGGCGCGGCCTCGGGGCCGCTCGCCGGTCTGCGCACCGCGCTGTCCCTGCTGGGCGCCGCGTCCGGCTTCCGGCCGCTGTACGACACCGGGCCCGACGGCCGGCGTCACGACGCGCTCGCCGCCTGCGCCGCCGTCCCCACACTGCTCACCGCACTGCGCCGGCTCGGCAGGGGCGAGGAGCCCGTCGCACCACGGGACGACCTGCCGTACGCCGCCAACTACCTCTACATGCTGGACGGTTCCGAGCCCGATCCGATCCGCGTCCGCGCCGTCGAGCGCTACCTCATCTCCACGGTGGACCACGGTTTCAACGCCTCCACCTTCACCGCACGCGTCATCGCCTCGACCGGCGCCGACCTGGCCGCCTGCCTGGTGGGCGCGGTCGGTGCCCTGTCAGGACCGCTCCACGGCGGCGCGCCGAGCCGCGCCCTGGACACACTCGACGCCATCGGGACGCCCGAGCGGATCGACTCGTGGATCCGGGAACGGGTGCTGGCGGGGGACCGCATCATGGGGTTCGGGCACCCGGTGTACCGCACAGAGGACCCCCGTTCGCGGATGCTGCGCTCCATCGCGGAGGAATTCGGCGGCCCCCTGGTGGAGTTCGCGGTCCAGGTCGAGGCGCGGGTCGAGGCGATCCTCGCCGAACTCAAGCCGGGCCGCGAACTGCACACCAACGTGGAGTTCTACGCGGGCGTGGTGATGGAACTCTGCGGCATCCCGCGGGAGATGTTCACCCCGACCTTCGCCGCGGCACGCGCCGTCGGCTGGAGCGCCAACATCCTGGAGCAGGCCGAGGACAGCAAGATCATCCGTCCGGCGGCACGCTACGTCGGCCCGCCCCCGGCCCAGCCGGTCCCGGCGGTCTGACGCTCCCCGGGGCCCGGCTACGATCGAGCGGTGGTCACCCAGCAGATCCCGGTCATCGTCCTCGCAGGATTCCTGGGATCGGGCAAGACCACCTTGCTCAACCATCTGTTGCGGCACAGCAGAGGCAGCCGTGTCGGGGCGATCGTCAACGACTTCGGCAGCATCGAGATCGATGCCATGACCGTGGCGGGACAGGTCGACTCGATGCTCTCGCTGGGCAACGGCTGCCTGTGCTGCGCCGTCGACACCACCGACATGGACGAGATGCTGGAGCGGCTCACCCGTCCCTCGGCGCGTATCGACGTCATCGTCATCGAGGCCAGCGGCCTGGCCGAGCCGGAGGAGATGATCCGGCTGATCCTCTCCAGCGAGAACCGGCGGATCGTGTACGGCGGACTGGTCGAGGTCGTCGACGCCGCGGAGTTCGCGGCGACCCGGGAGCGGCACCCCGAACTCGACCGCCACCTCCGCGTCGCCGACCTCGTCGTCCTCAACAAGGCCGACCGCGTGGGGGAGGACGACCGGTCCGGCCTCCTCGGGCTCCTGGGGACGCTCAGCCCGGGACGGCCCGTGGTCCACGCCTCGTACGGACGGGTGGACCCGGAGCTGTTCTTCGACCGGAGGGAGCGCGAGGACGACGGGGCGGGGGTGCGGCAGCTCTCGTTCGAGGACGTCTACGCGGAGATCCTGGCCGCCGAAGAGGACGCTCACGGCCACGCCGGCAACGTCCACGGGCACCCGGACCACGCCGCCCGAGGCGACCACGACGCGCACCTCCACACCGCCTACGAGAGCGTCTCCTTCACCTGCGACGACCCCCTGGACCCGCGCCGTTTCATGGAGTTCCTCGACGCCCGGCCCGAAGGGCTGTACCGCATCAAGGGGTTCGTCCACTTCGGCGTGGACGGGCACCGGCAGAAGTTCGCCGTGCACACCGTGGGCGACTTCCTCCGCTTCTATCCCTCGCCCTGGGCGCGGGATGAGGAGCGCACCAACCAGCTCGTCATGATCGGCACCGGCATCGACGCCGGTGCTCTGCAGGACCGGCTCATCACATGCGTCGGGACCGGCCAGGAGCCGGCCGGTCCCGAAAGCATCTGGGGTGTGCTGCGCTACGCGCAGGATCAGCCGCCGGTCACACCGGCCCCGCCACTACCGTGATCGCCTTGGCCAGCGGCACGCCCGAACCGTCGCGGCGCGGATCGGTCTCGGGCAGCTCCGCCGGAGTACCCGCCGCCGTCGCCGCACGGGCCGGAACGGCCCCGGCCCAGGCGAGGACCAGGACGTCCTCGCCCTTGAGGAAGCGGTGGCAGCGCACACCGCCGGTCGCCCGGCCCTTGCGCGGATACTGGTCGAACGGGGTCAGCTTCGCGGTGCCCTGAGCAGTGCCGTCGAGGGTGTCCTGCGCGCCTGCGACCGTGAACACCATGGCGTCGGACGCCGGATCGACCGCGGTGAACGAGATCACCTTCGCGCCGGCGCCCAGCTTGATGCCCGCCATGCCGCCGGCGGCGCGTCCCTGCGGCCGCACATGCGAGGCCTGATAGCGCAGCATCTGGGCGTCGTCGGTGATGAAGACCAGGTCCTCCTCGCCCGTGCGCAGCTCGACCGCGCCGACGATCCGGTCGTCGTCCTTGAGGGAGATGACCTCCAACTCGTCCTTGTGGGACGGGTAGTCGGGCACCACGCGCTTGACCACACCCTGCTCGGTGCCGATCGCCAGGCCCGGCGAGGACTCGTCCAGCGTGGTCAGGCAGATCACCGTCTCGTCCGGCTCCAGGCTGACGAACTCGGCGAGCGGCGCACCGCCCGCGAGATTCGGCGTCGTGACCGTCTCGGGGAGCATCGGAAGGTCCACCACGGACAGCCGGAGCAGACGTCCCTGCGAAGTCACCACGCCGACCTCCCCGCGGGCCGTCGCCGGCACCGCCGAGAGGATCACGTCGTGCTTGGCGCGCTTGGTCTCCTCCGCGCCGAACGGCTCGCCGTTGGCGGTACGGGCCAGCAGGCCCGTAGAGGACAGCAGGATCCGGCACGGGTCGTCAGCGACCTGCAGCGGCACCGCGGTGACCGGGGCGTTCGAGGACTCCAGCAGGACCGTGCGCCGCGGGGTCGCGAACTTCTTGGCCACCTGCGCCAGTTCGCCCGACACCATCTTGCGCAGCTCCTGGTCGGAGTCCAGGATCCGGGTCAGCTCCTCGATCTCCTCGCCCAGCCGGTCGCGCTCCGCCTCCAGCTCCAGCCGGTCGAACTTCGTGAGCCGGCGCAGCGGGGTGTCGAGGATGTACTGCGTCTGGATCTCGCTCAGCGAGAAGCGCGCCATCAGGCTCTGCTTCGCCTCCGCGGAGTTCTCACTCGACCGGATGATTCTGATGACCTCGTCGATGTCGATCAGCGCGATCAGCAGGCCCTCGACCAGGTGCAGCCGGTCGCGCCGCTTGGTGCGGCGGAACTCGCTGCGCCGGCGGACCACGGTGAACCGGTGGTCCAGATAGACCTCGAGCAGTTCCTTCAGGCCCAGGGTGAGCGGCTGGCCGTCCACCAGCGCCACGTTGTTGATGCCGAAGGACTCCTCCATCGGCGTCAGTTTGTAGAGCTGCTCGAGCACGGCCTCGGGGACGAAGCCGTTCTTGATCTCGATGACCAGGCGCAGTCCGTGCGCGCGGTCGGTGAGGTCCTTGACGTCCGCGATGCCCTGCAGCTTCTTCGAGTTGACCAGGTCCTTGATCTTGGAGATGACCTTCTCGGGGCCCACCGCGAAGGGGAGTTCGGTCACCACCAGGCCCTTGCGGCGGGGGGTCACGCTCTCCACGGCCACCGTGGCGCGGATCTTGAAGCTGCCGCGCCCGGTCTCGTAGGCGTCGCGGATCCCGCTCAGGCCCGTGATCCGTCCGCCCGTGGGCAGGTCCGGACCGGGCACATGCTTCATGAGGGTCTCGAGGTCGGCGTTCGGATACCGGATCAGATGGCGGGCCGCGGCGATGACCTCGCCGAGGTTGTGCGGCGCCATGTTGGTCGCCATGCCCACGGCGATGCCGGACGCTCCGTTGACCAGGAGGTTGGGGTACGCGGCCGGGAGGGCGACCGGTTCGCGCTCCTGTCCGTCGTAGTTGGGCGCGAAGTCGACCGTGTTCTCGTCGATGGACTCGGTCATCAGGGAAGTGGCCGAAGCCATCCGGCACTCGGTGTACCGCATCGCGGCGGGCGGGTCGTCGTTGCCCAGCGAGCCGAAGTTGCCGTGCCCGTCCACCAGAGGCAGCCGCATCGAGAACGGCTGCGCCATACGGACCAGCGCGTCGTAGATGGAGGCGTCGCCGTGCGGGTGCAGCTTTCCCATCACCTCGCCGACGACGCGTGCGCACTTCACGTAGCCGCGGTCGGGGCGCAGGCCCATCTCGTTCATCTGGTAGACGATGCGGCGGTGCACCGGCTTCATGCCGTCGCGGGCGTCGGGCAGCGCGCGCGAGTAGATGACCGAGTAGGCGTACTCGAGGAAGGAGCCCTGCATCTCGTCGACGACGTCGATGTCGAGGATGCGCTCCTCGAAGTCGTCCGGCGGCGGGGTCTTCGTACTACGGCGGGCCATCGCGGCTACTGCTCCTTAGAACTGCCTGAGCGGGGTGTTCCGACGATCCTGACGCCGACCATTGTGGACCCACCCGCCGACAGCGCCGCCCACGACCCGGTCGAGGGCGGCGCGCACTGCCGGGACCGGTCTTCGGCGAGGGGTCTCCGACGGCCGGTACCGCCGGGAAGCGCCCGATTATGCCGCAGTCGCCGGAGCGCGGACCGGCCGGCGGGCACGAGGGGACCAATGGTGGCATCCTTCCCGGGCACGGGGTGCGGGAACGCCGGGCTTCGGGCCCGCCGTTCCGGAACTTCGCCAGGTGGCGGCGTGCTTGCATACAGTGGCAGGGGAGGCTCACCACCTTCACTCACACGCGATCGAAGGGACGTACATGCCCATGGGTCACACGGCCACGCAACAGGCCGGCTCCGGCGGCCTGACAGCGACAGAGCACCGCCTGGCGAACGGCCTGCGCGTGGTGCTCTCCGAGGACCACTTGACCCCGGTCGCCGCGGTCTGCCTCTGGTACGACGTCGGCTCGCGCCACGAGGTCGAGGGCCGCACCGGCCTGGCCCACCTCTTCGAGCACCTGATGTTCCAGGGCTCCGGCCAGGTCAAGGGCAACGGCCACTTCGAGCTCGTCCAGGGCGCGGGCGGCTCCCTGAACGGCACCACCAGCTTCGAGCGCACCAACTACTTCGAGACCATGCCCGCCCACCAGCTCGAGCTCGCGCTCTGGCTGGAGGCCGACCGCATGGGCAGCCTGCTCTCCGCGCTCGACGAGGAGGGGATGGAGAACCAGCGGGACGTCGTGAAGAACGAGCGCCGCCAGCGCTACGACAACGTCCCCTACGGCACCGCCTTCGAGAAGCTCACGGCGATGGTCTACCCCGAGGGCCACCCGTACCACCACACCCCGATCGGCTCGATGGCCGACCTGGACGCCGCCTCGCTGGAGGACGCGCGCGCCTTCTTCCGCACGTACTACGCGCCCAACAACGCGGTGCTGTCTATCGTCGGCGACATCGACCCGGACCAGACCCTGGCCTGGGTCGAGAAGTACTTCGGCACCGTCCCGGGCCATGACGGCAAGCCGGCTCCGCGCGACGGCTCCCTCCCCGAGACCATCGGCGAGCAGCTCCGCGAGGTCGTCGAGGAGGAGGTCCCGGCCCGCGCCCTGATGTCGGCCTACCGCCTTCCGCACGACGGCACCCGTGAGGCCGACGCCGCCGACATCGCCCTCACCGTCATCGGAGGCGGGGAGTCCTCCCGCCTCCACAACCGCCTGGTGCGCCGCGACCGTACGGCCGTGGCCGCGGGCTTCGGCCTGCTGAGGCTGGCAGGTGCGCCCTCCCTCGGCTGGCTGGACGTGAAGACCTCCGGCGGCGTCGAGGTCCCGGACATCGAGGCAGCTGTCGACCAGGAGCTGGCCCGCTTCGCCGAGGAAGGGCCGACGCCGGAGGAGATGGAGCGCGCCCAGGCGCAGCTCGAGCGCGAGTGGCTGGACCAGCTCGCCACGGTCGGCGGCCGCGCCGACCAGCTCTGCCGCTACGCGGTCCTGTTCGGTGACCCCAAGCTGGCGCTGACCGCCGTCGACCGGCTGCTGGAGATCACCCCCGAGGAGGTCAAGGCCGTGGCCGCCGCGCGACTGCGCCCCGACAACCGCGCGGTCCTGGTCTACGAGCCGACCGGACCCGCCGCGGGCGGCGGGGACGCCGCCGACGCATCCGCCGACAGCCAGGCCGCCGACGACAACGCAGGACAGGAGGCGGCTCAGTGAGCGACGCCACCCCCGCCATGACCTTCCATCCGCAGCCCCAGGGCGGCACCGCCAAGCCGTGGGCCTTCCCGGCCCCCGAGCGCGCAACGCTCCCCAACGGCCTGACCGTGCTGCACTGTCACCGTCCCGGCCAGCAGGTCGTCGCGGTGGACATGAACCTCGACGCGCCGCTGGACGCCGAGCCCACCGGACTGGACGGCGTCGCCACGATCATGGCGCGGGCGCTGTCCGAGGGCACCGACAAGCACACCGCGGAGGACTTCGCCGCGGAGCTCGAGCGCTGCGGCGCCACCCTCGACGCCCACGCCGACCACCCGGGCGTCCGCGTCTCCCTGGAGGTCCCCGCCTCCCGGCTGGAGAAGGCCCTCGGGCTGCTGGCCGACGCCCTGCGCGCCCCGGCGTTCCCCGACGGCGAGATCGAGCGGCTGGTCCGCAACCGGCTCGACGAGATCCCGCACGAGCAGGCCAACCCGGCTCGCCGCGCGGCCAAGGAGCTCTCCAAGGAGCTGTTCCCGTCCGCGTCCCGGATGTCCCGTCCGCGGCAGGGCACCGAGGAGACGGTCGAGCGCGTCGACGCCGCGGCCGTACGCGCCTTCTACGAGGCCCATGTTCGCCCCGCCACCGCCACCGCCGTGGTCGTCGGCGACCTGACCGGGATCGACCTCGCTGCCGTCCTCGGGGACACCCTCGGCGCCTGGACCGGCAACACCGCCTCTGCCCGGCCCGTCCCCCCGGTGACCGCCGACGACGCAGGCCGTGTCGTCATCGTGGACCGCCCCGGCGCGGTGCAGACCCAGCTGCTGATCGGGCGGATCGGATCCGACCGGCACGACCGCGTGTGGCCCGCCCAGGTCCTCGGCGTCTACTGCCTCGGGGGCACGCTCACCTCCCGGCTCGACCGGGTGCTGCGCGAGGAGAAGGGATACACCTACGGCGTACGGGCGTTCGGCCAGGTGTTGCGCTCCGCCCCCGACGGCACGGGCGCCTCGCTGCTGGCCATCAGCGGCTCGGTGGACACCGCCTCCACCGGACCGGCGCTGGAGGACACCTGGAAGGTGTTGCGCACGTTGGCCGCGGAGGGGCTCACCGACGCGGAGCGGGACACCGCCGTGCAGAACCTCGTCGGTGTCGCCCCGCTCAAGTACGAGACGGCGGCCGCGGTCGCGGGCACCTTCGCCGACCAGGTCGAGCAGCACCTCCCGGACGACTACCAGGCGCAGTTGTACGCCCAGCTCGCCGACACCGGCACGGTCGAGGCCACGGCGGCGGCCGTCAGCGCCTTCCCGTCGGACCGCCTGGTGACGATCCTCGTCGGCGACGCCTCCGAGATCGAGGAGCCCGTACGTGCTCTGGGCATCGGCGAGGTGAAGGTGGTCAGCGGCTGACGCCCTGAACAGCGGCTGCCCCTGAACGCATCGGCGGACGGCGTCCCTGACAGCGGCTGATGCCCCGTCAGGCCCGACCGCGTACAGCATCGGTACCCCGGAGCCCGGAGTGGCTCCGGGGTACCGATGTATGTCCGGTTTGTTATTGAGTCTGCCGTTTCCTTTGTGGTGTCGACTACAAACGCCCTGATTTCTTTGGCGATTGACAGATGTCCCGTTTAGCGTCGGTCCGGCTGTCCGGCCGGTACACCTGCCGCACCCGCGGCTCCGGGCAGTCATCGCCGAGTCCCCGTACGGCGCGAGCCAGGGGAGCCGGGGACCCACCTTGCTCGTCGCGCGCCGCACCGGCGCGGGAGGGCGCGCAGTCCCTGGGGTGAATCGGGCGCCTCCCGCGAGGGGCCCGTAGGAGACCTTCCTGCTCCGAACCCGTCAGCTAACCCGGTAGGCGAGAAGGAAGGAAAGGAGCACCGCCGCCGCATGGCGTCGTTCACCCGTGCCACCGGGAAGCACCGTTATCGCCGCCCCAGCCGTCTCGCCCGTTCCGGCGCGAGCCTTGCGGGCATAGCCACCCTCGCCACCACCGGGATCGTGACCTCACTGGCCGCCGGTCCCGCGTCCGCAGCCGCGCCGGGCCACGCGCCCGATGCCGAACAGACCGGTCTGCGCCAGGCGATCGTCATGGACGACTCGCTCGCCCGCACCGTGGATGCCCAGGCCGAGGCACAGCAGGACGCGGCCGATGCGGCCGCGGCCCGTGCCAAGGCCGAGGCCGCCGCGAAGAAGCGGGCGGCGGAGGTCAAGGCCGAGAAGAAGCGCGCGGCCCGCGAGGCCGAGCGCAAGCGCCTCAACGCCTTTGTCCTGCCCGTCGAAGGCAGCTACGTCTCCACCTCGTACGGATCCGCCGGTGGCGCCTGGTCCTCCGGCAGCCACACCGGTGTGGACTTCCACGCCTCGTCGGGGACGACCGTGCGCTCGGTGGGCGCCGGCACCGTCGTCGAGGCCGGCTGGGGCGGCAGTTACGGCAACAACATCGTGATCAAGATGAAGGACGGCACGTACACGCAGTACGGCCACCTCTCCGCGGTCCATGTCTCCGTCGGCCGGACCGTCACCCCGGGCGAGAAGATCGGCCTCTCGGGCAGTACCGGGAACACCACGGGCCCGCATCTGCACTTCGAGGCCCGCACATCCCCCGACTACGGCTCCGACATCGACCCGGTGGCCTACCTGCGCTCGCACGGCCTGAGCCTGTGAGCCTCTGACGCGGACCCTCCTGCCGTCCCGCCGGCGGCAGGAGGGAACGGGGACCGCGCAACGGACCGAGCCGGGGACCGCGCAAAGGCCAAAAGATATCCATGTCCGGGTCCCGCCCGATGGAAATTCCTCCGTTGTGCCATACAGTTCTTGAATGAACGCGGTCGAACGTGTTTCCCGGGAATTGCAGCGGAGGTCCGGCCATGCGGGATCGGATGTGAGCGGCGAGACACCGGCAGCCGGCCGTATTCCGGCGCGTGCGGTGTGCCGGGCGATTCGCGACGACATCGTCGCCGGAATCCATCCGCCCGGCAGCAGGCTGACCGAGGAGGTCCTCGCGCGACGCTACGGCGTCTCCCGCGTCCCCGTCCGCGAGGCCCTGCGCACCCTGGAGTCCGAAGGGTTCGTGACCACCCGCAGACACGCCGGGGCCTGCGTCGCCGAGCCCTCCGAGCAGGAGGCCGCCGACCTGCTCGACATCCGCGCGCTGCTGGAGCCGCTGGGCGCCGCGCGCGCCGCACAGCGCCGTACGGACGCCCACCTCAAGGTGTTGCGCGGTCTCGTACGGCTGGGCCAGGAGCGGGCGCGGCACGGACAGGTGGCGGATCTGCGGTCGCTGGAAGGCTGGTTCCACGAGACGCTGGCCCAGGCCTCCGGCAGCCCCAGCCTCGCGGCGCTGCTCACCCAGGTCCGCCGCAAGATCGCGTGGATGTACGCGCCCGCGCCGGTGGGCGCGACGAACTCCTGGGACGAGCACGCCGCGATCGCCGACGCGGTGGCGCGCGGAGAAGCGGACCGGGCCCGGGCGCTCATGGCGGTGCACACCGAGCGCTCGCTGGCGGTCCACCGGATGCGCCGCCCGGTGTGTGTGAGCACCGCGAAACACGCCGTCAACACAATGAGTGCGCAGAATTAACAGGGCTGCCGTATACAGGTGCGGGGAATTCCGCACCGAATTCGGAACGGCCGGCGGAAAATGCTCGCTGACGAAAGAAGCGCGGGGACCGTAAGGGTCCACCGCGGTTCTTCGAGCCGGTTTACTCCGAAGCTTCCCGCATTTCGGGGGCGGCTCCGGGACGCGCTGTCAGACGGTCTCGGGGAGCTCTTCGAGACCCTCGGAGACGAGCTTGGCCAGGCGGTCGAGCGCGATGTCGGCGCCGTCGGCGTCGGAGGCGAGCACGATCTCGTCGCCACCCTGGGCGCCGAGGCCGAGCACCGCCAGCATCGAGGCGGCGTTGACCGGGTTGCCGTCGGCCTTGGCGATCGTCACGGGAACACCCGCGGCCGTCGCCGCACGGACGAAGATCGAAGCAGGCCGGGCGTGCAGGCCCTCGGCCCAGCCGACGGTGACGCGGCGCTCAACCATGGTGTTGCCCTTCGGGTCGTGACAGGTGTGTCCGACGGGGTTGTCTAGACCAGCTTGCGCTCAGTCTCTCATGGCACACGGAGTGCCCCGCTCCGCCCCTCGCCCGTACGCTGGCCCCATGGGGACGACGCCGGAACACGCCTACCCGGCCCACTGGGAAGCAGACGTCGTGCTGCGCGACGGGGGCACCGCGCAGATCCGGCCCATCACCCCGGACGACGCTCAGCGGTTGGTCAGCTACTACGAGCAGGTCTCGGACGAGTCGAAGTACTACCGCTTCTTTGCACCGTACCCTCGCCTCTCCGATCGCGACGTGCACCGGTTCACGCACCACGACTACGTGGACCGGGTCGGCCTTGCGGCCATCGTCGGCGGAGAGTTCATCGCCACCGTGCGCTACGACCGCATCGACGCCGACGGGCGGCCCGCCTCTTCCCCCGCGGACGAGGCCGAGGTCGCCTTCCTCGTCCAGGACGCGCACCAGGGCAGAGGCGTGGCCTCGGCTCTCCTGGAACACATCGCCGCGGTGGCCCGTGAGCGCGGCATCCGCCGCTTCGCCGCCGAAGTGCTGCCCGCCAACAGCAAGATGATCAAGGTGTTCACGGACGCCGGGTACACCCAGCAGCGCAGCTTCGAGGACGGGGTGGTGCGCCTGGAGTTCGATCTCGAACCGACCGACCGGTCCCTGGCCGTCCAGCGCGGCCGCGAGCAGCGCGCCGAGGCCCGCTCCGTCAAGCGGCTGCTCGCCCCCCGCTCGGTCGCCGTCATCGGCACCAGCCGCAGTCCCGGCGGCGTGGGCCGCCAGGTGCTGCGCAATCTGGTCGAGGGGGGCTTCACCGGGCGCGTGTACGCCGTCAACCACGCGTTCCCCGACGACGCGAGCACACTGGACGCCCCCGAACTCGGCGAACCCGCAGTCCCCGCCCGCCGCTTCGTGCACGAGATCGACGAGCCGGTGGACCTCGCCGTCGTGGCCGTACCGGCGCAGGCCGTGCCCGCCGTCGTCGCCGACTGCGGCGAACACGGGGTCCAGGGGCTGGTGGTGCTCGCCTCCGGCTACGCGGAGAGCGGTCCCGGAGGGCGCGAGCGCCAGCGCGAACTCGTCCGGCAGGCCCGCTCGTTCGGCATGCGGATCATCGGGCCGAACGCCTTCGGCCTCCTCAACACCGCCCCCGACGTACGGCTCAACGCCTCGCTCTCGCCCGAACTGCCGGTCCCCGGCCGCCTCGGGCTCTTCACGCAGTCCGGCGCCATCGGCATCGCACTGCTCTCCGGACTCCAGCGGCGCGGCGCCGGGCGGATCGGCCTGTCCAGCTTCGTCTCCGCGGGCAACCGCGCGGACGTCTCCGGCAACGACTTCCTGCAGTACTGGCACGACGACCCCGACACCGACGTCGTGCTGATGTACCTCGAATCCATCGGCAACCCGCGGAAGTTCACCCGGCTCGCCCGCCGCACCGCCGCCGTCAAGCCCGTCGTGGTCGTCAAGGGCGCCCGGCACACCGGCAGCGCCCCGACCGGGCACACCGTCCCCACCACCCGTATCCCCGACGCCACCGTGTCCGCGCTCCTGCGCCAGGCCGGCGTGATCCGCGTCGGCACGGTTACCGAGCTCGCGGACGCCGGACTGCTGCTCGCCGGGCAGCCGCTGCCCGTCGGCCCGCGTGTGGCCGTCCTCGGCAACTCCGAGTCCCTCGGCCTGCTCACCTACGACGCCGCCCTCACCGAGCGCCTGCGCCCGCTGCGGCCCCGCGACCTCACGACCGCCGCCACCCCCGATGACTACCGCGACGCGCTCGCCGCGGCGCTGGCCGACGACCTGTGCGACGCGGTCGTGGTCAACGCGATCCCCTGGGTCGGCGACGACACGTCCCCGGAACCCGACCGCGCGGCGGAGGGCCGCGCGCTGGCCGCCGCGGTGCTGGAGGCGGTGGAGACGAGCGGCGCGGCCAAGCCCGTGACCGTCGTCCATCTGGAGATCGAGGGACTCACGGAGGCCCTTGCTGCCGGCGGCATCCCCGTCTACCCCGCCGCCGAACGCGCCGTACGGGCCCTGGCCGAGGCCGTCCGGTACGCGCAGTGGCGGCGGCAGGCGGCAGAGCCGGGGCGGGTGCCCGAGTACGAGGACATCCAGGAGGCGGCCGCCGGGTCGGACATCGACGCGCTCCTCGGCGGCGACGCGAACGGCGACACCCGGGCCGCGGACGAACCGGGCAGCGGGCCCGTGCCGCGCACCAGCCCGCTCGACGCCGACGCCACGGCCCGCCTGCTCGCCCGCTACGGAATCGCCGTACGCCCCACGCTCCCCGCGCCGGACCCGGACGAGGCGGCCCGGGCCGCGGAGCTGCTGGGCTATCCGGTGGCCCTGAAGACGACAGCGCCCCACCTGCGGCACCGCGCGGACCTCGGCGGAGTCCGGCTCGACCTCACGAACGAGTCCGAGCTGCGCCGCGCCCACCAGGAGTTCACCGACCACCTGGGCAAGGCGGACGAGCTGCGGCCGGTCGTCCAGGCCATGGCGCCGAGGGGCGTGGACACCGTCGTACGGGCCGCGATCGATCCGGCGGCCGGCGCGGTCCTCTCCTTCGGTCTCGCCGGGGCACCGTCCGAACTGCTCGGTGACACGGCGCACCGGCTCGTTCCCGTCACCGACCGTGACGCCGCCGAGCTGATCCGGTCGATCAGGACCGCACCGCTGCTCTTCGGCTGGCGCGGCTCGCAACCGGTCGACACCGACGCCCTGGAGGAACTGCTGCTGCGCGTCTCGCGGCTCGTGGACGACCATCCCGAGGTCGTCCATGTCGAGCTGGAACCCGTCGTCGTGGCCCCGCAGGGGCTCACCGTGCTCGGCGCCTCGGTGCGCCTCGCCCCCAGCCCCGCCCCTGCGGACCTCGGGCCCCGGCGCCTGCCGGAGTACTGAGCGGAGCGCTCCGCGGGCCCGCCCCCGGGCCGGAACCCGCCGCGGGTCGTGCCCATGGGAGTTTCGGGGGGCCGCGGGCCCCGTAAGATGGGGCGCATGGCGAAGACCGGTACGACGACTCAGGGTCTGCGCTCGGCCATCGAGCGCAGCGGCTACTACCCGGCCCTCGTGGCCGAGGCGGTGGAGGCCGCCGTGGGCGGTGAGCCGGTCTCGTCCTACCTGGTTCACCAGGAGACCACCTTCGACGCGAACGAGGTCCGGCGCCATGTCACCGTGCTCGTCCTCACGGGCACGCGCTTCATCGTCAGCCACACGGACGAGCAGGCCGCCGACGACTCGTCCCCCTCCCCGTACGCCACGACCTCCACGGAGTCCGTGAAGGTGGAGCGGATCTCCTCGGTGGTGGTGAGCCGCGTGGTGGCCAACCCCGAGTCGTACACGCCCGGCACCCTGCCCCGCGAGGTCGTCCTCACGATCGGCTGGGGCGCCGTCAACCGTCTCGACCTCGAACCCGCCGCCTGCGGCGACCCCAACTGCGAGGCGGATCACGGCTACACCGGATCCTCCACGGCTGACGACCTGTCACTCCGGGTCAGCGAGGCGGGTGACGGCCCCGACTCCGTCCGCCAGACCCTGGCCTTCGCGCAGGCGCTCTCCGAGGCCACCGTGGCCTCCTCGACCGGTCGCTGATGATCCAGCCCACCACCGCAGGCTCCGGTCGGCACGAGCCCGCGCTTCTCGATCCGCGGAGCGCTCCGCTGCCGGCGTACGGCTCGGGCTCGCTCGCGGATCTGCTGCCGGCCGTGGCCGCCGGGCAGGGCGTCCCGGGCCTGACCGCGGACCTCGGCCTCGAACCGGCCGATCGCGTCTGCGTGTTCCTCGTCGACGGCCTCGGCTGGGAGCTGCTGAAGGCGCACCCCGGCGAAGCGCCGTTCCTCACCGGCCTGCTGGGCAGTTCGTACGGCGGCACCGGCACGCCGATAACCGCCGGCTTCCCGTCGACGACCGCGACCTCCCTCGCCTCCGTCGGCACGGGACTTCCGCCCGGCGCGCACGGCCTGCCCGGCTACACGGTCATGGACCCCGCCACCGGCGCGCTGATGAACCAGCTCCGCTGGAAGCCGTGGACGGACCCGCACGTCTGGCAGCCGTATCCCACGGTGTTCCAACGCGCCGACGCCGCAGGGGTCCACACCTGCCAGGTCACCTCGCCCGACTTCCAGCACACCCCGCTGACCCGCGTCGCGCTGAGCGGCGGCACTTTCCACGGTCGGCTCTCCGGCGAGGAGCGGATGGACTTCGCTGCCGAGCAACTGGCCGCCGGTGACCGCTCGCTGGTCTACACGTACTACAGCGAGGTGGACGGCAAGGGCCACCGCTTCGGTGTGGACTCCGACGCATGGCGCGGCCAACTCGCGTACGTGGACCGGCTCGCCGAGCGCCTGGCCGAGCAACTGCCGCCCCGCTCCGCGCTCTACGTCACCGCCGACCACGGCATGATCGACATCCCCTTCGACCCGGAGTCGCGCATCGACTTCGACGAGGACTGGGAACTGCGGGCCGGCGTCGCGGTCCTGGGCGGCGAGGGCCGAGCCAGGCACGTGTACGCGGTCCCCGGCGCCGCGGGCGACGTGGCCGCGGTCTGGCACGAGGTGCTGGGGGACCGGATGTGGGTGGCGACGCGTGACGAGGCGATCGAGGCGGGCTGGTTCGGGCCGCCGGGGGCAGGGGTGGATGAGCGCGTGTACGGCAGGATCGGCGATGTGGTGGCCGCTGCCTGCGACGACGTCGCGATCGTCGCCCTGGAGACCGAGCCGCACGAGTCCGCGATGGTCGGCCTGCACGGCTCGATGACCGCCGTCGAACAACTCGTCCCGCTTCTCGAAGTCCGCACCTGATCCGTGCCGTTCACCCCCTGACCCCGTACGCCCCTGACCCCGTACGCGCCGTCCGGCCCCGCGCGCGCCCCGGCGCCCACGGGGGCCCGCCCGAGGAAAGGCCCTCATCTCCATGCCCGAGCTGGTGTTCTTCAGCGGCACTATGGATTGCGGGAAGAGCACTCTGGCGCTCCAAATCGGGCACAACCGCTCGGCCCGGGGCCTGCAGGGCGTGATCTTCACCCGGGACGACCGGGCGGGGGAGGGGAAGCTGTCCTCACGGTTGGGCCTGGTCGCAGAGGCTGTGGAGGCCGCCGAGGGTATGGACATGTACGGGTATCTGGTCGACCAGTTGTCCAAGGGCGGCAAGGCCGACTACGTGATCGTCGACGAGGCGCAGTTCCTCGCTCCGGAGCAGATCGACCAGCTGGCGCGGGTCGTGGACGACCTCGGGCTCGACGTCTTCGCCTTCGGTATCACCACCGACTTCCGCACCAAGCTCTTTCCCGGCTCGCAGCGACTGATCGAGCTGGCCGACCGGATCGAGGCCCTCCAGGTGGAGGCACTGTGCTGGTGCGGCGCCCGGGCAACGCACAACGCCCGTACGGTCGGCGGGGAGATGGTGGTCGAGGGTGCTCAGGTGGTCGTGGGGGACGTCAACCGCCCGGTGGAGGAGATCGGTTACGAGGTCCTGTGCCGCCGCCACCATCTCCGCCGGATGACCAGCGCGTCTGCCCATGCGGGCGCGCTGTCCCCCGATGTCCTGCCGGTTTCACCAGCTTGACGACGTGGTTCCTCCCCCGGCGTGGGCTCGGGTCGCATCATCGGCCTGATGGATGCTGTCATCGCGATTGTTGATCGTGATGCGGCAGCCGATGCGCCCGGAAATCCTCGACCGCTCGTTCACCCGCCGGGCGGGGCGGGTTCGAGTGCGGCGAGCACGGTGTCGGGTCCCACCACCAGGGATGCCGGACCCGCCGGGTTGAGCGTCATCGGCGTACCGGACGGGGCGAGCCTGTGGGCCAGTTCGGCGGCCGGGACGGTGTCATGGGTGAGGCTGCCGGCGAAGGCCTGGTGTGCGGCCGAGCTGAACACGGGGACCGTCGGCATACCGTTCGGCCCGCACACCAGCAGCGGACCTCCGTCCGGTGCCCTCAGCACGGTGATCTCGGCCGTGCCGAGGGCCGCGATCGCCTGCGCCTCCGGCGCGTAACCGGTGACGGCGAGCTGGACGGCGGCGTCCACGGGATCGGCCGGCTCGGGCCAGCCGAGCGCTGCCGGCGAAGGCCGGTAGTCCTCGTTGGGCTGCCACTCCTCCACCTCTCCCGACTCCCCGGAGCGCCATTCGCCGATCACGGCCCAGGGCGGGGGCGTTCCCTCACCCCGCCAGCCCGGATCGACGACGCCGATCCAGTGGTCGGGGGCACTCCGGGCCGCTTCGCGGACGTCTTCCGGAACCGGGGGAAGCTGCTGCTCCCTGGACGTCTCTTTGGTGGTCACACACCGCTCCTGTCTGCTTCGTGAGCCTGTCCAGGGGTATCGGCACCGGCACCAGTGCCGGTCCGATGCCCGATCCTGCGGAAGAGCTCCTCAAGGTCCGCAGGGCCGAGCCGCAGCTCCCGCACCTGAAAGACGGCTTCCGGGTTCAAGGCCCACGCACTGGCCGCTTCGGTCCCGAACGCGAGACCGGTCGCATCGGCGTGCGTGAGCTCCAGGCCGAGGAACTCCGGGCCGAGGAACTCCGGGCCCTGCTGCGCGTCTTCGGCGGACAGCGAGGGGCTGGGCGCGTGGGCCTGCCCGCCCTCGGACACGGCGCCGGTGGCCGGGGTCTCCATCTCTGCCCCCGTCTCCGTCACTGCCCCCGTCTCGGGTACGAGGTAGTCGGCGATCTTCGTGATGTCGGCTGGGGCGAATCCCTTGGTGTACGCAGGGTTGAGGGGTTTGGTGTCTTTGCGCTCGTTGGTGCGGCCGGGTACCCAGGCGGGGTGTTCGAAGGCGTGGGTGAGGTTGTTGATGAGGTCCTTGTGTTCCGCCAGGGTGCCGGCGTTCTTGTACTCCTCATGCGTGCGGTCGCGCAGGTTTCTGGCCTCGACGGTGAACTTTCCCGAGCGGGTGGGTGGATGGGTGATCTGGATGCGTTCGTAGCCGGTGGCCTGCCAGTCGGTTTTGGTTCTGGCTGTGTTGGATCTGCTGGCGGCGTGCCATTTCTCCATGCGTTGCGCGCCG
>NZ_JBICVP010000014.1:0-147988 GCF_043199075.1 Streptomyces sp. NPDC048639 | reverse complement strand
GCCATCGGTGAAGCCCGCCTCATCACCCCGCTCCGATCCGAGGGCGGCCACCGCCGCTACTCCCGCTACCAGCTGCGCATCGCCGCCCGCGCCCGCGAACTCGTCGACCAGGGCACCCCCATCGAGGCCGCCTGCCGCATCATCATCCTCGAAGACCAGCTCGAAGAAGCCCAGCGCATCAACGCCGAATACCGCCACGCCGCCGAATCAGCGAACCCGACGACCGAGGCCTGACAGCTGGGACCTGCGGCTTTCCCGGCAGCTTTGTCGCTGCTGTTCGCGCAAGTTTGCTCGAAACGCTTCAGCGTCCCGGGCGACATCGCCCTCACCAGGTCTTCACGCCAGCGCCCGGACTCCGGGTGTTACGCCGGGGCGGAGGCGGCATCACCCTGCGGGGCGCGCAGGGCCGGGCACCGTCACCGCCCGGATGACCAGGACGAGATAGCCACGCCACTACCCAATGTCGACTCCGGCCGACACGCGATCTGGGAGCGTCGATACAAGGAGCACCCGGTACCGTGCGCATTCACGCCTCTCCGCCGCTACCGGTGGTGTTGAGCCCAGCGTGAGCCGCCGGAATGACGGCCCAGCCCGAACGGGTGCCCACGCCGTCATGGTGCTCCGGCAGGAAGTGCGTCGCGGAGCAGGGGTACGGCTACCGGATCGTGGACGCGGACGACCTCCTGGCTGCGACCGATGCCTGACCGGCCGAGCGTGGACGAGGCCCAGGGCGGGTGCGGCCAGGCCGTTTCGCCGCGGCGGCCAGCGCAGCCGTGACGGGTATCAGGGCGCATTGGCCGACGAGGAGAGCCAACGGGCGGGGCGGTCGAAGGCCCGCGCGGGCAGGAGCAGTACGGCGAGGCCGAGAACCGGAGCCGGCGAGCATCCAGACGCTGAGGTCATAGCGGACCGAGGGCCCCACGCCGCCGAGAGCTTCATCAATGACCATGAAGAAGCCCAGTATGGACAGGACAGGCAGCAGAGCGAGGGCAATCCCGGAGGATCGCGTTCAACCGTCGACCGCTCCTCGCGGCGACCGGGCATGCCCCTGTGTGTGGGACGGCATGGCGGTGTCGCTGCCCAGAATCGCCTTCGAATGCCCATAGCGTCTCCTCTCGTGGCCGCCAGTGGATCTCGACAGCGCGACGCATCCCTCAACTCGTCCTGAGCACGGTGAGCATTTCCTTCGCGCTGTTCCGGGAGCGCAGCGGCGATGCTGTCGAGCCTGTATTGGACGGCGTGCTCCGAGCGATCCGGCGCGGCGCCACCAGCTTCGACCTTCGTCACCATTCCCGTTCCAAGTCGTCGCCTCCGCCGACTCCCACGACATCACCCTGACCGAGTCCGCACGAAGGACGGGACTGACAGGAAGAGCGAGATGACCGCCTCGTACGAAACCATCAAGACCAGGCTGGACGGCAACGTCCTGTCCGCCACGTTCAACGCGCCGCCGATGAACCTCATCGGTCCCGAAGTCGTGCGGGACCTGGTCGCACTGCTGGAGGAACTGTCACACCCGACCGCCCCACGCGTGGTGATCTTCGACAGTGCGGACGCCGACTTCTTCTTCCCGCACGTCGACATGACGAAGGTCGCCGAATACACCGCTGAGGCCGCGAAAGCCGGAGGCCCCGGCGACGCCTCCCTTGGCATGCTGTTCCGCAAGCTGAGCAAGCTCCCGGCCGTCAGCATCGCCAAGCTCCGCGGCCGTGCGCGGGGAGCGGGCAGCGAGTTCCTCCTGGCCTGCGACATGCGCTTCGCCTCCCGGGAGAACGCCATCCTGGGCCAGATCGAAGTAGGAATCGGAACACCCCCCGGCGCGGGCGCGATCCAGCACCTCACCCGTCTGATGGGCCGGGGCCGAGCACTCGAAGCCGTGCTGACATCGTCGGACTTCGACGCCGACCTCGCCGAACGCTATGGATGGGTCAACCGTGCGGTCCCTGACGCCGAACTGGACGCGTTCGTAGCAGGCATCGCAGCGCGCATGGGCGGCTTTCCCCGCGATGCGCTGATCGCAGCCAAGTCGGCCATCAACGCCATCAGCCTGCCGGCTCCCGCCGAAGTACGCGCAGACGCCGCGCTGTTCCAGCAGCTCGTCCGAGGCGAAGGGGCGCAGCAGCGCACGGCCGAGTTGTTCGAGCAGGGCTTCCAGACTCGTGGTGCCACCGAACTCGGCCTCGGAGACGCTCTGGGCGACTTGAAGGCCGTCGACTGAGGAGCGCGAGAGTCGGCTGAGCGCCACGCTGCGAGGAAGGCATCCTGCAGCACTTCGTTGACGATTTCCGGGTCGTGCCACAGCCTTCGCCCGCGTGGACGGCCATGAGCTGTCGAACCTCCCTCGCCCGTACCTCGTAGACCTGGGTGTGGACCGTTGCACCAGCGGAAGGGCCGCCATCAACCTCGCGGCATCCTCTCGGGGCGGCCAACGGTTCCGGCGAACGGTCCCGCAAACCCAGAATCGAGGTCACTCATGCCGACACCCGGATTCCCGCCGAACACGCTCGACGATGAGGGAACACCCCTGTGGATCAGCGAGTTGGCTGACGAAGACCCCCATCACAGCGTGCACGTGGTCCGCGACCTCGAACCGGCAGCAGCACTCGAAATGCTGGGCGCCAACCCGACGTTGTTCCGTTCGTGCGAACTGCCCGACGCCAGGACCGACGGAGGGGCCTCCCTGCCCGCAGCCGTCCTAGGAATCGAACCGGGGACCCATGCTGCCCTGCTGGCGGGACGCATCGGTGCATGGACATTCGTCTACGACGACTCCCTCTTCACCGAGCACGACCACACGGAGCCGCTGTCCGCCAACGGCCGCGCCGCCGCAACAAGTACGTACTCCATCAACGCGGACGCCAACTTCGCGTACGCCGTCGACGGTGAGATGCTCGCCCACATCAACGTCGACGATCTCGACCTCGAGAAGGATCTCCCGGATATGCCGGCCGAACTGCGTGCGGCATTCGAGGCAGCCGGCACCGTCGAACATGACTACCTCGACCCGGGCGATCCCGACTACGACATCGGCATGCGTGCCATCTGCGCTCTCGCGGGCCTGCACTGCACGCTGGAAGACCTGCGCCGCATCCCGCTGCTGGTCACTCCCTTCGGCTGACTCGCCCAGAGGCGCCACCGGCCGGTCCGGTCGCGACGGTCGGGCGTTCGCGGCACGATCGCCCTCCGTCTCATCGGCGCCGGACCCTCATCGGCCGCTATCCCGGCTGTGCGAAACAGGGCAGGTTCCTTCCCCTTCTTCGGTACGGGGTCTCTTCCGGATGGAAGGCCGACGCCAAGGTGTCCTGCATCCGGGCCCCGCCGCGGGACATGCGCTGCCGAACCGCTTCGCCACGTCTCAAGCGATCTTCGACGAAGTGTCCGAACTCCCCGCCGCAGGACGCCAAGAGGCCTCGGATGGACTCGCCCGCGGTGGTGGTGGAGCGGCAGAACTGGTTGCCGGTCTTGCGGATGGCGCGGCGAAGCCGACGGAGTCGACCGGGCGCGAACAGCCGTGGGGTCGGCGCTCGTTGTGACCGGTTGGTCGGCGTCCGATGGAGGGTTCGTGAACTGCCGCTTCCCTGCGGTGTGAAGAATTGATGGAGCTAAGATCAGACGTCTGACGACTGATCTGTCCAGCTCCTGATTCGGCGGAGCTGCTGGCCGCCGTCCATTCGGCTGGCAATGGGCCATGTAGTCACCCTGGCGGGAAGGTGTGCCGCGACGTGGGGCTGTGCGCCCTCAGGTGTAACGACATGCGGCAAGTTGAGGCTGTGAAGAAGGTGTGGCGACCCGTGATCGCCTCCCTCGACGTGATGTGCGTCACTCCGGCGGGGGAGAACCCGTCGCCGACCTCGAAGTCTCCTTGCTACGTGATGTGGCCATGGCCCTTTCTGCGGCGTGGCCGAGACGAGATTGCGAATGGAGACAAAATGCGAGTTCGAGCTATTTCGGCCACCGCGCTCCTGGTGGCAAGCCTGGGCCTGACCGCTTGCGAGGGAAACAAGGGTGACAACGCCGGTGGCGAAAAGCCCGCCTCCTCCGCGTCCGCCACCTCGAAGGGCAGCGAGGGTAAGGACAGCGGCGGCTCCGGCTCCGGGTCCGGAGCCGGCAAGGGGGACTCCGGTAAGGGTGATTCCGGCAAGGGGGACACCGGTGGCAGCTCCACCAGTGGTGGCGGCGACACTGGCGCCGATGGCGACGGGCAGGCGCCGCCCTGCAGCAACGACATCGCTGATGCGAGCTTCGTCCTCGGAAAGGAAGGGTCCGACTCCGAGTTTGCCGAGGCCTTCGTGACGATCGAGAACATCACTGACGAAACGTGTCTCATCACCGGCGGCATCACACTCTCCGCGGAGGACTACGTGATGGTCGACAACGCGGAGCTCAGCGATAAGCCGATCGAGGTGGGACCGAATATGAGCGTGTCGGCCCCCGTCGAATTCCCCGACGTCCCTATCGGTGAGGACAACCCCGAGGACGGCTGCTTCCAGTCGGACAAGGTCCAGGTCGGCCTGCTGCCCGAGGACGAGGACCTTTCGGTCGACGTGACCGATGGTGACGGCGAGCCGGCCATGTTCAACGTCTGCGATGCGGATGAGGTGTCCCTCGGCGAGCTTGCTCCCTGATCTCCCGGCGCGCCCGACCGTGCCCCGGGGGCCCTGGAAATCCGGGTCGCTCCGCCTCCGGGCATGCCCCTCCTCCGCTGTGAACTCCCCTACGAAGGGGCCCGCATGGCCCTTGGTCCGGTCGCGGGCGACTGCCGCTGCGCGGGGTGGGCCCTCGTTCGGGATGAGGCGGCTGCACCGGCTGCACTGATCCATCCGGCAGTGGCCGCCATGCCCGAGCTGTTCCGGATTTGCCGGTCCCGCACTCGCAAGAGGCGCCCCCGCCTTGTTGATCAGAGCCTGTGCGATTCCGTCCCGGCGGCTCGGCGGTCTGCAGCCATCGGATGACAGAACTCTTGACACAGCAGACGTCTGACGACATGCTCCCCGGCCATGACGCTGCTCACGTTGACCTGCAGATGTCGTTGGAGAAGGCGGAGCGGCCCGTCCCCAGGGAGGATCGTCCGTGAGTGAGATGTCCCGACCAGAGACACCGCAGGAGCCACCACGCCTGCGCAGAAACGCCGTTGGGCTCGGCAGTGCCGTGATCATGTCCGCGGCCATCATGGGCCCCGCGGTGTCCACCTTTTTCAATCCGCAGTTCTCGACCCCGTTCTCGGGAGCCGCGACCCCGCTGGTGTACCTCCTGTGCCTGGTGGCCATCCTGATCACCGCATCGGGGATCATGGAGATGTCGTCCCGGCTGCCGAGCGCGGGTGCTTTCTACACGTACGTCACCCGTGGCATAGGCCCGCGCTCCGGGTTCGTGACGGGCGGCCTGATGTTCGTCGCCTACGCGCTGCTCCCGCCGGCCGAGATCGGACTGATCGGGGCGTACCTGCAGAGCACGCTGCGCGACGAGTTCCACCTCGACATCCCTTGGTGGGTCATCGGTCTCGTTCCCGCGGTCCTCATGATCGTCCTGGCGCTCGCCGGCGTCCAGTCGTCCCTCCGCACCGCCCTGGTGCTGTTCGGGGCGGAAGTCATCATCGTGGTGACGCTCGCCGTGATCGTCGTGCTGCAGGGCGGGAAGGACGGGCTCACCGCCGAGCCGCTGTCCCCGAGCGCCTCGCCGAACGGGATGGGCGGCCTGGTCACCGGGTTCGTCTTCGCCGCGCTCAGTTTCGTCGGCTTCGAGGCCGCGGCCACACTGGGCGAGGAGGTGCGCAAACCGGCCCGCAACGTGCCGAGGGCGATCGGGCTGTCGGTCCTGTTCGTCGGTGCGATCTATGTGTTCTGCGTGTGGGCCGAGGTCGTGGGCATCGGTGTGGACGAGGCCAATCGGCTCACGGGCGACTCGACCCCATGGAACGACCTGGCCGCGACCTACGCGCCCTGGATGAAGCTCCTGGTGATCCTGGCCGCGGTGTCGTCGATGTTCGCCGTCATGGTCAATTCCAACACCGGGATCGTCCGGATCCTGCACGTCATGGGCCGCGAGGGCATGCTGCCCAGGCTCTTCGCCCACGTCGACGAGAAGCGGCGCACGCCCACGTACGCCGTGATCGCACAGGGTGTTTTCTCGATCGTCGTCGCGCTGGCCGTCGGCGCCTTCTCCGGTGGACTGGGGAGTCCTGCGGGCGGCTCCAATGTCTACGGCTACCTGGGCTTCCTGCTGACGCTCGGCATTCTGCCGGTCTACGTGCTCACGAACATCGCGGCGATACGTTTCTTCCGCAAGGAGGGCGGCTTCCGCGTGGTACGCCACGCCGTGCTCCCGGGGATCGCGATCGCGCTGATGGCGGGCCTGCTCGTCGGGCAGATTCAGCAGCAGACCACCGCGCCGTACACCTGGCTGCCGTGGCTGATCGTGGCATGGGCGGCGTTCGTGGCGGCGGCCGCGATCTGGGTGGGCCGCAGGCGGCCCGAGAAGCTGGCCGTCACCGGCGCCGTGCTGGCGACCGGCGAAGCCGGGGAAGGCGTGGAGAACCAGGCCCGATCGGGCCGGAGTGCCGTCGGCTGACTGCCCTCATGGGGAGGGCGTGGCCTTGAATCGTGCCCTCCCCACGAGTAAAGTCATCTGACGTCTGCTGACTTTGGAGACGAAGATGGGTCATGTGATCGGTGTCGACGTCGGCTCGCAGAGCATCAAAGGCGTCCTGGTCGACGAGTCCGGCGCCACAACGGCCGTCGCCAGCGCACCCCTGCGGATGCACCACCGGGAGAGCGGCTGGGCCGAGCAGCTTCCCGCCGACTGGACGACGGGGCTCTGCCTGGTCGTCCGCCAACTGCTCGCCGACCATGCGGTTCCGGTCGACATGCTGGCGCTGGCCAGCCAGGTCGACGGCGTCGTACCGGTCGACGCGGACGGCCGGCCCCTGCGCCAGGCCCTCATCTGGCTGGACCGCCGCGCCACCGACCAGTCCGACGCGCTCGCGGACGCCGTCGGCGAGCAGTGGCTGTTCGAGCGCACCGGGCTGAACGCCGACGCCTCCCACAGCGCCCCGAAGATGATGTGGCTGCGCGACCACGACCCGGAGGTCTGGCGTCTCACCCGCAAGCTGCTGCCGGTGGGCGGCTACCTGCTCGCCTGGCTCACCGGCACCTTTCTCCAGGACCCGGCGAACGCCTCGTCCACCCTGCTCTACGACCTGCACACCGGAGACTACGACCCGCAGCTGTGCGAGGCGGCAGGCATCGACCCCGCGTTGCTGCCCGCCGTCGCCCCGGCCACCCAGGTCGCGGGCGGGCTCACCCGCACCGCCGCCGAGGCCCTCGGACTCCCGCGGGAGTGCCGGGTCGTCGTGGGCACGGGCGACGAGCATGCGGCGTCACTGGCCGCCGGCGCGATCGCGCCGGGTGTTGTCGCGGACGTCACGGGTACGGCCGAACCGGTCACCGCAGCGGCCCACGAACTGGTCCTGGACGCCGACCGGCTCGTCGAGACCCACGGGCACGCGGTCCCCGGCACGTACCTGGTCGAGAACCCCGGATTCGTCTCCGGCGGCAGCACCCTGTGGCTCGCCACCGCCGTCCTCGACGTCGCCCAGTCGGACATCTTCGACCTGGCCGACGAGGCGCCCCCGGGCAGTGACGGCGTGCTCTTCCTGCCGGCCCTGACCGGGGCGACCGCCCCGCGCTGGAACGCGGACATGCGCGGCTGCTTCAACGGCCTGTCGATGAACCACGGCCGCCCCCACCTGGCCCGCGCGGTGCTCGAAGGCTGCGCCTACGCCCTGCGCGACATCGTGGACCGGCTCGACGCGCTCGGGCTCGCCGGGGACGAGGTGCGCATCGTCGGTGGAGGCGGCCGCAGCCCGCTGTGGTGCCGGATCAAGGCCGACGTCCTCGGGCGCCCGGTCCGTCCGGTCCTTTCGCAGGAAGGCACGGCGCTGGGTGCGGCCATGCTGGCCGGCACAGCCTCGGGCATCTTCCGGGACATCGGCGACGCTGTCGCCCGGACCGTACGCCTTGCCCCCGAGCCGGTCCTGCCGGGCCGTGCCGCGACCGATGTGTACGCCGAGTCGTACGTGCGCTACCGCGCCCTGTTCGACGGTGTGGAAGGAGCCCTCCTGTGACCGCCCCCGGTGATGTCCGCCGCCTGCCGGGCCTGGAGGACGTGGCCGCTGCCGCCGGCGTCCCCGTCTCCTCGCTGCGCCTGCGCCACCTGGTCATCGGGCCCCGCGCGCTCGAGCGAACCGCCGCCGTCGTCGGCGAGTTGGCCGCGGATCGTCCCGGCGACATCATCGTCCTCACCGACGACGTGCCCTACGCGGGGCCGCGCGGAGAGGTGCGCCAGGCCGTGATCGACTCCCTGGGGCAGAGCCGGCCGGTGCGCCGGGTCACCCTGCCCAGCGGCACCGGTCGTTTGCACGCGGATGCCACGACGCTCGACCGGGCGGTCGCCGGCGCCCTCGACGCCGCCGCTCTCGTCACCGTCGGTTCGGGCACCCTCGCCGACATCGGGAAGGTGGTCGCCCGGCGCAACGACCTCCCCCATGCCATCGTCCAGACCGCTGCCAGCGTCAACGGGTTCGCCGACGACCAGAGCGTTCTGCTGGTCTCCGGCACGAAGCGCACGACGACCAGCCGCTGGCCCGAAGCCCTGATCATCGACACCGAGGTCATCGCCGCCGCACCCCGGGACCTCAACCGGGCCGGTGTCGGCGACCTGATGTCGATGTTCACCGCACCCGCCGACTGGCTGCTCGCCGACACCCTGGGGCTCGGGCGCGCGTACGCCCCCGCGCTCGTCGACCTGGTGCGCCCGTACGGCCCGCGGCTGCTGGAGATCGCGGGCCGACTCGATGAGCAACATCCCGAGGACCTCGCCGATCTGGCGCGGCTGCTGACGCTCAGCGGTATGACCATGGGGCTGACGGGCGCCACGGCACCCTCCTCCGGTGCCGAGCACGTGATCTCCCACCTGCTCGACATGCGTCTGACCGCCGAGGGCCGGGAACCGGCCTGGCACGGTGAGCAGGTCGGCATCGCCACCCTGGTGGCCGCGACGGTGTGGCGCCGGGTGTGTGCCGCGGTGGGGGAGGGGCCGCTGCCCCGGCTGTGTCCGCCGGGGGAGGAACGCGCACGGTCAAGGGCGATGGCCGCCTTCGCGCCTCTGGGGGCGGCGACGGCGGAGGAGTGCTGGCGGGCATACTCGGGCAAACTGGCCGCGCTCGCCGACCCGTTGCGGCTCACCCGTCTGCGCACACAGTGGCCCGAGGTGCAGTCGCAGCTCGCCGGCCTGCTCGCCGATCCCGCCGAGCTGGTGGACGCCATGCGCCGCGCCGGTTCGCCCGTCCGCTTCAGCGCTCTGGGCGAGGGCTACGACCGGGAGACGGTGACCTGGGCCGTGGCCAACGGGCACCGTATGCGGGACCGCGTCACGGTGGCCGACCTCGCCGAACTCCTCGGATTGTGGGACGACGAGTTCGTCGAGAGCGTCCTCGACGAACTCGACGAACTGGGTGCCGGGCGATGAACGACACCCGCCGCACCGACTCCCTGCTGCGCCCGCCCGCCCGCCGGTACGCGGGCTATGCCCTGGACCTCGACGGCACGGTCTATCTCGGCGACGCACTGCTGCCCGGTGCGGACGAGGCCATCGCCCAACTGCGCGGCGACGGAGCCCGCGTCGTGTTCGTCACCAACAAGACGCTGGAGAGTGCCCGTGACTACGCGGAGAAGCTGACCCGGCTCGGCGTCCCGGCGACCACCGACGACATCGTCACCGCCCTCGACGCTCTCGTGCTCTTCCTGAAGGAACACCATCCGCGGAGCCGGCTGCTCACCGTGACCGAGCCACTGATCGACTCCGTTCTCACCGATGCCGGTTTCACCGTGGTGAGCGAGCCGGAGGAGTCCGACGTCGTCGTCGTGTCCTTCGACCGGACCTTCGACTACGCGAAACTGCACGCCGCCTACCGCGCCGTGCGCGCCGGCGCCGTGATCGTCGCGACCAATGCGGACCCGTACTGCCCGACCGCCGACGGCGGCCTCCCGGACTGCGCTGCCATGACCGCCGCCATCGAGGCGTGCACCGGAGTCCGGGCCGAGGCGGTCGTCGGCAAGCCCAGCCTGCACATGGCGAAGACCTGCCTCGACCGGCTCGGCGTACCGGCGAGCGAGGCCGCCGTGGTCGGGGACCGGCTGGACACCGACGTCGCCATGGGCAGAGCCGCGGGAATGGCGGGAATCCTGGTGCTCACCGGCGCCACCTCACCGGCCGATCTGACCCACTCCGACATCCGGCCCCATGCCGTCGTCCCCTCGCTCAAGGAGCTCCTATGACATCCGGCTCCCCGGCACCGACCGTTCCCCTGTCCACTTCCGTCTCCGTCGAAAGCGATGGCCGATGATCGAGTTCATCTTCATGCTCACCCACGACGACCGCACGGTCGACGACGCCCCGGCCGTGCTGAAGTCACTCCGCGACAGCGGACTGCGCTACGTCGGCTTCAAGGACGTCGGAGCCTCACCGCAACGCCAGCGCGAACTCACCGATGCCGCCCACCGCATGAGCATGGAGGTCATGCTGGAGGTCGTCTCCACTTCCCCCGAGGACGAGGCCCGTTCGCTGCGGGCCGCCCGCGCCGCGGGCGTCGACTGGGTGCTGGGAGGGACCACCCCCGCGCTGGGCCGGGACATCCTCGCCGGATCGGGCATCCTCTACTGCCCGTTCCCCGGCACCGTCGCCGGGCACCCGAGCAGGCTCTCCGGGACGGTCGCGGAGATCGCCGATCACGCCAAGCAACTGACCGCTCTCGACGGAGTGCACGGGGTGGACCTGCTCACCTACCGGCACGCGGAGGCCGATCCGGAAGAACTCACCCGCGCGGTGGTGGAGGCGGTCGACGGCCCGGTCATCGCTGCCGGATCCGTTGTCACAGAGGAGCAGATCGCCCTGCTCTGCCGCGCCGGAGCCTGGGGCTTTACCATCGGCGGAGCGATCTTCGAACGAAGGCTGCCCGGCGGCGACACCATCGCGGGACAGGTCAAGGCCGTGCTCGCCGCGGCGGCCGACGCTTGACCGGGACCCCGCGGAACGCAGCACGCACGGACACAATGACGAGCACGCAACAGCTCAGGAGGCCACATGTCGCGGATGACCCTGGTGGAACGGGTGCGCGACGAGCTTCTCCACGAGCTCACCACCGGCAAACTCAAGCCCGGCGACAAGCTGCCCAACGAGGACACGCTCGCCGACCGCTTCGACGTGTCGCGTGCCACCGTCCGCGACGCCGTCCGGGTGCTCGTCGAAGGCGGCTATGTGAGTCGGGTGCACGGCTCGGGCACGTACGTGACCCGCGTGCCGCGCCCGGAGCACGCGCTGGACGCGAGCCTCAGCTACACCAGGATGATCGCCGCGGCGGGCGCCGAACCGGGCGCGACGGTCCTCGACGCCGGCTTCCGCACCGCCCAGGGGGACGTCGCGGACCGGCTCGGGGTGGCATCCGGCAGCCTCGAAGTGCTGCGGGTGGAACGGGTTCGCACCGCCGACGGCCGTCCGGTCGTCTACTCGGTCGACCAGATCCCGCACATCCTCGTACCGGACGTGGACCTCGAGCACCTCGAACCGTCCCTCCACGCCCTACTGGCCACCCAAGGCCACACGGTGCGGCGCGCTACGGCCAGGTTGCTTCCGGTGGTGGCGAGCGCCCGCCTTTCCGGCATCCTGGGAGTACGGCGCGGTGCTCCGCTGCAGCACATCGACCAGACCGATTTCGACGCCACCGGACGGCCGGTCATGGTCTCGGCCGAATGGCACGTGCCCGAGGTTTTCGAACTGAGAATCAACAGGCGGGCCTGACGCGGCAGACGCGTGCCGGCCGCCCAGAACGTCAGCCAGCCGCCGGGACATTCCTGTACTCGACTGGCAGGACCGTCGCACCAGCGGCCTCGGCGTCCTCCAGCCTTTTCCCAGGGGGAGCGGAAGACGCTTTGAAGGGGCGCACGAAGTAGCGTGCCGTCAATATCTCCCCATGCACTCCCCAACTCTCCAATGAACAGACCTGGTACGGGCATCGCTCTGACGTCGGGGTGCGGCTCAGGCGGATCAGGGGGAGGAGCCGGTCGATGGAGAACCGGGAATCAGGGACAGGGACGGCCCAGCGGTGCGCTGCGGCCGATGAGGCGGACCCGACTCCGTGCCAGGGAGCGCTGTCGGCGGTGACGGTCGTGACTGCGGAGGGGAGGGAGATCACCGGCTGTTGCCGGCACAGTGCCCGGCAGCTCGCCAGCATGGAAGGTGCCCGGCTGCATCCGGTGGCAGCGCTGCTGCCCTTGGCGATGGACATCTACTGCCGCGCGGCAGAACTGCCGCCTTTTCCATGGCAGATCGGACTGTGACGTGCCTGGGACCTCTCAGGGACGATGTGGCGTGCTCTCCTCGCCCCGGCGCAGCCCGCACGATGGAGGTCGAGCGTGAGAGGGCGGTGAGATGGCATCGTTCCTCGTTTGTGCACCCGGCAAGGTGAAGCTCGGCGCCTACGGCAGGTGAGCCAGGGGGCCCCGGACCCGGGGGCGAATCCACCGGGGGGCGGGCACGGGGCCTCGGCTGTCGGGGCACGGGCCGGGCGGGACCTTAGTCAAACCCCCTCGGCCGGACCGGAGTTGCCCGCACCGCCTCTCGGGCACACATCGACCGCGGTAGCAGGCAATGGCGCACTACGGATTCCACGCCGTCGTCCTGCCAGCGGGCGGTCGCAGCCCCGGATCACCCCCGCACCATCTCCGTGAAACCATCCCGCCACGACGCGTGCTGCGGCTTCCAGTCGAGCTCCAGCTTCGCCTTCGCATTCGACGCGCCGCGGGCCTCGGTCGACAGTGCGGTGGCGAACTTGCCGGCCAGCAGGGTGCCCACCCAGCGCGGGACACGCATCGGCTGCTTCGCCCCCACGGTGCGGGCCAGGACCGGGAGCCACTCGGAGGTCCTTGCGGGCTCGTCGTCCACGATGTTGTAGATGCCCGGGGCGCCGTGGTCGACGGCCGCCACGGTGGCGCGGGCCGCGTCCGCGACATGGATCAGCGACCAGACACCGCCGCCGTCGCCGATCACCGGGAACTGGCGTTTGCGGACCATCTCCACCTGCTCGCCTCCGGACCCGAGCGAGGTGCCGGGGCCGTAGAAGCCGCCGTAGCGGAGCACGACGCCCTCCACCCCGGGAGTCGAGGTCACCGTGTCCTCCAGATGCCGGATCGCGGCCATCGTCTGCTCGCTGCCCGGCACTGGCGTCGTGTCGAGCGGGTCCTCCTCCGTCTTGACCGGGCCTCCGGTGCGGGCGTAGACGACCGCCGCGAAGCTCTGGGCGATGACGCGCCGTACTCCGGCAGCCGTAGCCGCCGCCAGGATGTTGTCGGTGCCCTCCGTGCGCAGCCGGTTGGTGAGCGCGAAGGACTGGTCGAGCTTGCGGATGTCCAGATTGCCGGCCAGCGCGGTGGCCTCGTGGATGATGACCTCCGGCCGGACGCGTGCCACCGCCTCCCGTACCGCGGTCGCGTCCAGTACGTCCAGTACCAGCGGCTCCGCCCCGGCCTCGCGCAGCCGGGCCGTCTTTGCCTCGGAGGTGGTGGTACCGACGACGGTGTGACCGGCGTCGATGAGCTGGGGCACGAGCTGCGCGCCGATGGCGCCAGTGGCGCCGGTGACAAGAACCCTCATGATGGCCTCCTTGCGCGTATCGGCGTCCGTGTCTCCGCCGGCGCCTTTCGCGTGATGGGCTGCTGTCCCTGCGACGGATACCGGCGCTGCGGATGTGACATCGCCTCGGGACATCCCAGGAATCGAGTGCCCCGGCGGAGCTCAACCCCGACGCCTCCCTCCCGACCAATTCAGTCGATGCAGTTCAGCGACTATGTGGCCCGCCAATTCAAGGGTGGGGATGAAGGGAGAGGTGGCCTCCCTTGTGGAGGAAGGCCAGAACGCACCCGCGGGAGCTGAGCGGTCACCCACCGTGCGGTGGAGTCCCTAAGGCCCTGGGGGCGGACGCCCGACCCGGGATTCGGCTCACGCGGCCCAGGCCGGACCGTGCTCCGCGGGCCACGCACCGTGGGATGAATCTGTCCGAATCACACGTAGACCAGATAGATGCCTGGGGCATGTAGTTGGGGGGACCGGGATGACTGGATCTTCGGAAGCGAGTTCGTAATGGCGCAATCCGTTACCTTCCCTCAGGACCGTACGTGCCCCTACCACCCGCCCGCCGCCTACGGACCGCTGCGCGAAGCCGGGCCCATGGCGCGCGTCACCCTCTACGACGGCCGCACCGCGTGGAGCGTCACCGAGCACGCGACGGCGCGCGCACTCCTCGTCGACCAGCGTCTCTCCACCGACACGACGCACCAGGGCTTCCCCGCTCTCACCGAGCGCTTCGCGGTCGTGCGCAGGAGCCGCCCGCCCGCCCTGCTGGGGTTCGACGATCCCGAGCACAACGCCCAGCGCCGGAAGCTCATTCCGAGCTTCAGCGTCCGGCGGATCGCCGAGCTGCGGCCGCGTATCCAGGCCGTCGTGGACCAGTTGCTGGACGCGATGGTCCAACAGGGGCCGCCCGCCGACCTGGTGAGCGCCTTCGCCCTCCCCGTGCCGTCGATGATCATCTGTGAGCTGCTGGGAGTCCCGTACGCCGATCACGACTTCTTCGAGGAGCAGTCCCGCCGGCTGCTCCGCGGGCCCGCCCCTTCGGACTCGGAGGAGGCCCGCGAGCGGCTGCGGGACTACCTGGGCGACCTGGTCGAGCGCAAACGCCGGGAACCGGGCGACGGACTTCTGGACGACCTCATCGCGCAGCAGCTCGCCGATGGGGGCTTCGACCGGGAGGAGATGGTCGACATGGCGTCGATCCTGCTGATCGCGGGTCACGAGACGACGGCCAACATGATCTCGCTCGGCACCTTCACCCTGTTGCAGCACCCGCAGCAGCTGGACGACCTGCGCTCGGATACCTCCCTCCTGCCGGCCGCCGTCGAGGAGCTGATGCGGTTCCTGTCGATCGCGGACGGGATGGTGCGGGTCGCCACGGAGGACATCGAGGTCGGCGGAGGCGTGATCCGGGCCGGCGACGGCGTCGTCTTCCCGACGTCGATCATCAACCGTGATGCAGGCGCGTACGCGTCCCCGGACGAACTCGACTGGCACCGCCCGGCCCGGCACCACGTCGCGTTCGGCTTCGGTATCCACCAGTGCCTCGGGCAGAACCTCGCGCGCACGGAGATGGAGATCGCGCTGGGTGCGCTCGTCCGCCGCTTCCCCGGACTACGACTCGCGGTGCCCGCCGCCGCAGTCCCATTCAAGCCGGGGGACACGATTCAGGGGATGATCGAACTCCCCGTGGAGTGGTGAGGCCTGTGACCGTCCGCATCGACGTCGACAAGGACGCATGCATCGGCGCGGGGCAGTGCGCCCTGGCCGCCCCGAACGTCTTCACCCAGGACGACGACGGCTTCAGCGAACTCCTGCCCGGCAGCGAGGACGTGGGAGGCGACCTGATGGTCAAGGACGCCGCCCGCGCCTGCCCGGTCCAGGCCATCTCCGTCACGACCGACTGACCGTCTCCACGACGGGCAAGGAGCGCGGGGCGGCAGGCCCTCCGCCCGCCACCCCGCGCTCGCCCGGGCTCAGTTGCCGACTTACCTCGCCGACCGATGACGCCCGTACGTTCTCGTCCATGGCGCCATGTCACGCAGGTCGGGGGCGGTTTCTGGGCAGTCCGAAGCCGGCCATCTGCTTCTCCTCGTAGGTCAGGAAGCCCAGGCTCCGGTAGAAGGCGTGGTTGCGCTTGCCCTCTGGAGACGACTCGTGGTCCGTGGACAAGAGGAAGAAACGGCAGTGCGAGTATCGCCGCATGAGGTGCTCGATCAGGGCCCTGCCGACGCCCTGTCTGTGATGCGCCGGGTTGACCACGATGTCCTGGACGTAACAGATGTGTTCGTCGTCGGAGATCGTCCGGGCCAGGCCGAGGAGTGTTCCTGAGGAGTCTCGTGCCGTGATGACGAGGTGGGAGTTCACCAGGCCGCGACAGAGTTTGTCGACGTCGCTCGTGTAGCCCTCCCAGCCAACCGAGTCGTAGAGGTTCAGCATCTCCTCAGGATCGAATGCATCCTCTTTCTCTATGAGCACGCCAAGCCCTTCGGTGTCCTCAACATCGTCGACCTGCTACCGCATCTGACCCCATACGCGTCGGACACGTCAAGATCGGCAACTATCGGACTCGGCCGGCCTTGATGGGCTCCTCGGCTCGGCTCGGCTGTGCGGGACAGGCCCGGGCCCGCCCGGTCAGCGCAGAGCGCTCCTGGCCCGCCACTGGTCCCAGGTGAGGTTCCATTGGCCGAGGCCGTTGTTCGGGGCCATCGTGCCTTTGGTGTCCTTGCCCCTGATCTCGAAGGGGTCGCCGACCCGTACATGGCTGTAGACCCATCTGGCGTCGGCGTCGCTCATGCCGATGCAGCCGGAACTCTTGTTGGCTCTGCCGAAGTAGGCGGCGTTCCACGGCGCGGCATGCGCGTACATCCCCGACCAGGTCAGCCGCATCGAGTAGTCGACCAACTTGTCGTAGGCGTCGCCGAGTCCCACCGATTCGGAGTTCATCCGGATTGTGCCTTCCTTGGCCAGCAGCACTGCTGTGCCGCGCCATGACCGTTTGTCGCCGCCGGGCGTGCCGCCGGAGACCGGGACCCGCCGCAGTACGGTGCCGTCGCGTTCCAGGGTCAACTGCTTCTTGTCGAGGTCGACTTGGGCGACTCGCCGTGCGCCGATGGTGAAGTCGACCTTGTAGTCGCGCACGAACCAGCCGCCGCGCCTGCCGGAGTCGGTTCCCTTCAACCGGGCGTGGAGGGTGACCTCGGTGCCGGGCTTCCAGTACTTCTTGGGCCGCCAGTCCACCCGGTCCTTGCCGGACCAGTCCCGAAGCCAGCCCCAGGAGCCTTTGGTGCTGTTCGACGTGGTGACCTTGAGCTGTTTCTCGACCTCGGCCTTGTTCTCCACCGGGTGGTCGAAGACCAGGGAGATCGGTTGTGCCACGCCGACCCTGGCGTGGTTGCCCGGCCGCCAGTCCACCTTGTTCACCGTCTCGGCGGCGGTGGTCGTGAACGTTCTCTCCGCGCTTGCTGGCGTACCGCCCCGGGTGCGGGTGGCGGCATTGACCCTGTAGGTGGTGCCGGGCGCCGCGTTGCGGTGCGAGGTCCAGGTCCGGCCGTTCTTCGACAACCTGCCGGTGAGTTCGCGGCCCTCTGCGTCGGTGACGGTGACCGAGGTGAGGGCGCCGTTCTCGGCGGTTACCGTGACCGGTTCGCCGGGCTCGGCTCGCGAGCCTCGAGGTGTCACGGTGACCGTCTGCGGTCGCTCGCCCGCACCCCCCTCGCCGTCGTCCGCACCGGACTTCGCCGGGCCTGCGGCGCCGGCGGAGCAGGCGGTCAGCGTGGCGGTCAGCAGAGCGGCGATCGCGGCCGCGGGGGCGGCGCCCCGACGGTTCGGGGTCACACGTATCCGGCGCAAACGCCTGGGGCCCACGCGTATTCGGCTCACCTGAGACCTCCGTGAGAGTCGGGAAGATGCCGTCGGCCTCGGACTCTAGATCCCGAAAATGCGCAGGTGACCGGCTTGGCGGCCAGGTGACAGCAGTTGGAGGGGAACGGTCGCCGTCCGGTCACATTCGCCGCGCGGCACGGTCATGGGCGGCTGTGAGCCTTCCTCGCGTTCCTACTCACAGCACCCGAGGGAGGCGCAGTGTCAGCGCTGCTCGTGACGGCAGGCTGCGGCCGGCAAGAAGCACGGCTGGGGCCCATCACTGCCCAGGCATACCGCGCCTTTGTGGCATCCCGCACCGGTTCGGCCCTGGGCCCCGGTTTCCTGCAGTGCCCTTCCTGGGCCGAGGTGAAGGAGGGCTGGCAGGCCCAGCTGCTGGGCTGGGGCCCGGACACCGGCCCCGCGGCAGGGGAGTTGACAGGAGTCGCTCTGGTGCTGCTGCGTCAGTTTCCGGGCACCCGGAAGTACTTCGCGTATCTGCCCGAGGGGCCCGTCGCCGACTGGAGCGACCCGGACGTCGACGCATGGCTCATGCCGCTGCTGCGCCATCTGCGCGGCGCGGGAGCGTTCGCCGTACGCATCGGACCCACGCCGGACTTTCGCCGGTGGAACGCCGCCCGGCTCAAGGCGGTGACCGGCACCGGGCGACGCCTCAGCGACGTACTGGCCTGCCAGGTCGACCCGTTGGGCACCGCCGTGGCGGAACGGCTGCGGGCCCGCGGCTGGCACCGCTGCGGCGGCGACAATCCGGGCGACGACGGGGACGCCCAGCCCCGCTATGTCTTCCGGGTGCCACTGGCCGGGCGCACCACCGAGGACCTGTGGGCCGGGCTCAACCAGGAGTGGCGGCGCAATGTGCGCCGCGCGCATGCCTCGGGCGTGGAGGTGGAAGTGGGCGGCGCCGCCGAACTCCCCGAATTCTACCGGCTGTTGCAGATCACCGAGGAGCGCGACGGCTTCCGCCTCGGCCGCTCGCCGGCGTACTTCGAGCGTCAGTACGCGGCCCTCAACGCCGAGGAGCCGGGCCGCATGAAGCTCTATCTCGCCCGCCACCAGGGCGAGATCCTCGCAGCACACACCATGGTCACAGTGGGGCGGCGGGTCTGGTACCAGACCGGAGCCTCCGCCGATCACCGACGCGAGGTGCGTCCTTCCAACGCGCTGCAGTGGCGGATGATGCTCGACGCCCACGCACGGGGCGCGGAGGTCTACGACATGCGCGGCGTCCCGCCCACGCTCGACCCCCATGACCGCCCGTACGGTCTGCTGCGCTGGAAGCTCGGCACCGGAGGCCAGGTCGTCGAGACGCTGGGGGAGTGGGAGAGACCCCTGAGCGGCGCCGCCAACCACACGCTGTACCGCGCCTTCCAGCTCTATCTCGCTCGCCGGTGAGCGCCCCCGCCGGCATACGACCGGTCGCCCCACCCGCCTCCGTGCTGCGCAGCGGCGCGCTCATGGCGGCCGGGTCCGTCGTCTCCCGCGCCACGGGATTCCTGCGGTCCGCCGTCGTCGCCGCCGCGCTCGGCGTCGGGACAGCCGCCGACGGCTACGCGGTCGGCAATTCCGTCCCGACGATTCTCTACATCCTGCTCCTGGGCGGCGCGCTCAACGCCGTCTTCGTGCCGGAGCTGGTCAAGGCCGCCAAGGAGCACGAGGACGGTGGAGCCGCTTACACCGACCGACTGCTCACTCTCTGCACGGCGGCCTTGCTGCTGATCACGGCGGGAGCGGTGTGCGCCGCGCCCGCGGTGGTCGCCGCCTACACCGACTACACGGGTGCGCAGGCGGCGATGACGGTCTCCTTCGCGCGCTACTGCCTGCCGCAGATCTTCTTCCTCGGTCTGTTCACCCTGTTCGGGCAAGTGCTGAACGCCCGCAGCCGGTTCGGGGCCATGATGTGGACCCCGGTCCTCAACAATGTGGTCGTCACCGCCGTCTTCGGCCTGTACTTGGCCACAGCGGGAACCGGGAGCACGCTCACCCCCGCCGAGACCGCGCTGCTCGGCTGGGGCACCACAGCCGGCATCGCGATCCAGGCGCTGGCGCTGCTGCCGTCCCTGCGCGCGGCGCGCTTCCGCTGGCGGCCGAGGTGGGACTGGCGGGGCAGCGCGCTGACCCGACCGCTGCGTTCGGCCGGGTGGCTGATGCTGCTGGTGTTCACCAACCAGCTCGCGTACTGGGTCGTCACCCGCCTTGCGACGGCGGCGGGGCAGCGGGCGGCAGCCGGGGGGACCGACGGCGGCGCCGGCTTCAGCGCTTACAACAACGCGTATCTGCTCTGGGCCGTGCCGCACGGGATCGTCACCGTGTCGCTGGTCACTGCGCTGATGCCACGTATGAGCAGGGCGGCGGCCGACAGTGACACCGCCGGCCTGCGGCGCGACGTGAGCCACGCCCTGCGCACCAGCGCGTCCGCCGTCGTGCCCGCCGCGTGCGCGCTCCTCGCTCTCGCCCAGCCGATCATGGCCCTGGTGTTCCAGTACGGCAGAACCGACGCCGACGACATTACGGCCATGTCCTGGGCGCTCATGGCCTTCGCGCCGGGGCTCATCGCCTTCTCCGCCCAGTACGTCCTCTCGCGCGCCTTCTACGCGCTCTCCGACACCCGCACACCGTTCCTGCTGAACCTGCTGATCGCCGCACTCAACGCGGGCCTGTCCACGGCCGCTTATGTGGCGCTGCCGGCGCGCTGGGCGGTCACCGGCATGGCCGGCGCGTACACGCTGGCGCTCTTCGCGGGCTGTGCGGCCACCGGATATGTACTGAACCGCAGGCTCTCCCCGGTGGTGAGGAGCGCCGGACGCACCGGGTTGAGGCGCTCACCGACCGCGGCCGTCCTGGCCCGGCTGCTGCTCGCGGCGATTCCGGCCAGCACGCTCGGCCACCTCGCGGCGAGGTGTGTGAGCACCCTGGGCCCGCTCGCCGCGACGGCGGCGGGCGCCGGAGCCATCCTGTCGACCTTCGTGCTCCTCGCCCGCCCCCTGCGCCTGACCGAACTCCGGGCCGTCTTGGGAACCGTGCCCCGCGAACTGCGCCGCCGTGCCCGAAGACGTCGGGCCGATCGTCCATCCCACCGCATCTGACCAGGTGCTTTTTCATACGGCCGAATGGAATACTCCGCACATGCCACGCGTCCTTCTCATCGAAGACGATCCTTCCGTCCGCGAAGGGATCGAGCTCGGCCTGCGCCGCCGCGGTCACGAGCTGCGGACCGCCGCCACCGGGGAGGCCGGGCTCGCCGCCCTCGATGAGTTCCATCCGGATCTGCTGCTCCTCGACCTGATGCTGCCGGGCATCAACGGCGTCCAGGTCTGCCGCCGGGTCCGCGAGGCGAGCCAGCTGCCGATCATCATGCTCACCGCCCGCGGAGACGACTTCGACGTCGTCGTCGGACTGGAGGCCGGCGCCGACGACTACATCGTCAAGCCCGCCCGCACCGAGGTGATCGAGGCCCGCATCCGGGCCGTACTGCGCCGCATCGAGGAACCCGGCGGACGCCCCGCGGTCGAACTTCACGGCGATATCGCCATCGACCGCGCCGCACTCGGTGTCACCAAAGCGGGAAAACCTCTCGCTCTGGCCCCCTCCGAGCTGAAGCTGCTGCTGTATCTGACCGCCGCGCCCGAGCAGGTCTTCAGCAGGCAGCAGCTGCTCGAGCATGTCTGGGAGCACAGCTACCACGGCGACGCCCGCCTGGTCGACGCCTGCGTACGCCGCCTGCGCCACAAGATCGGAGACGTGCCCGGCAACCCGCTCTACATACAGACCTTGCGCGGCTTCGGCTACCGCTTCGGCCCGCTGTGAGCCGCTGGAGAGCCCGCTTCGGGCTCCGCACCCGACTCGTACTCGCCTTCCTGCTGGTCGCCGCGGTCAGCGCCGGAACCACTGCGACCCTCACCTACCGCGAGGCACGCAGCGCCATCCTCGACCAGGCCCAGGGCACGGCCATCTCCTCCTTCCGCGACCAGGTCCAGGCCCTCGGCACACAACTCCCCATCGAGCCCGAGTCGTTCCAGGAGACGCTGCGCCAACTCGCCCGGCAGGGCAAGCCCCGCACCTGGGTCGTGTTCGCCGAATACGGTTCGCTCCGCATCTCCTCCGGCACCAGCCCCGTCTCGACCGTGATCACGCCCGAACTGCGCCGCGCCGCACTCGGCGACCCCCGCGGCAGCTTCCAGCGAGTCGACAAGGACGGCGCCCCCTGGCTGACCATCGCCGTGCCGACCGTCTTCACCACGGGCGGCTCCGTCCGCCCCACCGGACTCGTCTTGTACGCCGTGATGCCCCTCACCGACGAGGAGGCCAGCGTCCGGGCCATGGTCACAGCAGCACGCGACGGGGCGGTCCCCGGGCTCGCCGTCGCACTCATACCCGCTCTGCTCGCCGCGCGCAGTGTCCTGCGCCCGGTCCGCGACCTGCGGAAGGCGGCACACAGCATGGGCCGCGGCCGCCTCGACACCCGTATCCAGGTCAAGGGCAGCGACGAACTCGCCGATCTCGCGCACACCTTCAACGCATCCGCCGTCGAGCTGGAGCACTCCGTCGACGAACTCCGTCGCGCCGAGGCACGCGCCCGCCGATTCGCCTCCGACGTCTCCCACGAGCTGCGCACCCCACTCGCCGGAATGCTCGCCGTCACCGAACTCCTCGACGAGGACGCCGCCCGCCTCGCCCCCGACACCGCCACCGCCGTCCGGCTCATCAGCGCGGAGACCGGCAAGCTCGCCGTCCTGGTCGAGGACCTCATGGAAATCTCCCGCTTCGACGCCCGGGCCGCGGAGCTGAACACCGACGAGGTCGACGCCGCGCAGACCATCCGCAAGACCCTCTCCAGCCGCCACTGGACGGACCCCGCACGGTTCGTCACCGAACTGCCCGACGGCGTCCGGGCACGGCTCGACCCGAGGCGTTTCGACGTCGTCATCGCCAACCTCGTCGGCAATGCGCTGCGGCACGGCCATGCACCCGTCGCGCTGACCCTGCGCACCGAGACCGGCGATGACGGCGTCACCCGTCTCGTCACCGAAGTCGCCGACCATGGCCCCGGCATCCGACCGGACGCGCTGCCGCACATCTTCGACCGCTTCTACAAGGCCGAAGCAGCCCGCACCCGTTCGGCGGGCAGCGGGCTCGGGCTTGCCATCACCTTGGAGAACGTACGCCTGCACGGGGGCACGGTCCGGGCAGCGAACAGCCCACAGGGCGGCGCCGTCTTCACCGTGGAGATACCGCTGAGCGCCGGGGAGGCAACACCGTGAAACACCTGCGCGCCGCCCTTACGGCCTGCGGAGCGGCGGCCGTCCTGCTCACCGGTTGCGGAGTACAGGAAACCAGAGTCATCGAGGCGGGCGGCCCCGCCACCGTGCTGGTCCTCCCGACCCGGGAGGAACGGCTGCTCCTCTTCTTCCTGTCCCCGCAGGGCCGTCCGACGCCCGTCACCAGGCCGGTCAAGCCGGCCGGAGAGGACCCCGGCAAGAAGGCCGTGTCGACGTCGCGCTCTGTCATCACTCTCCTCGACGGCCCGCGAGCCAACGAGCGCGCGGCCGGACTCCGCACCGGGCTGCCCGATCTCAAGGGATCCCTGCAGGTCGAATCGTCCCCGGGCACCGTGCAGATCACGGCTCCGTTTGCGGTGCGCCGCCTGGAGAGGAACGCCGTACAACAACTGGTCTGCACGGCTGCGTTCGCCGAGGGCCGTGCCGACCGCACCGAGGTGACCCTCAGGGGACGCGACGGCACGCTACGGCCGACCTCATGCGAGGCGGTCCCGTCCGAGGATCCGTCGCGGTGAAGGCACCGCGTCCGGAGAAGAACGGCAGCGCACTCTGAGTGTGCCTTCTCCGCGCGGGCGATCCTGGCCCTTGTAAGACCACTGGCCTTCGCAGACCAGAGGTCAAGTGGCAGGCTCAGCAATGGGTTTGGGTCTTCCCTCTGCCGTGCCGCCATGCCGTAGCACGGACGCTCGAGCGGCTCGTCGTCCTGCTCGGCCTCCGGTCGATGCCCAACTCGAAACGCAGCGTGGGCGACGCACAGGCACGCTACCTGACAGGTCGGCCGCGGTGGCCGGGCGGACCACGCCGCCCGGCCGCGGGGTGTCCTTCAGCAAGCGCAGGTGATGGAGCCGAGAGGAGCGGTCAGCGGGTCGGCTGGGCGCTGCTCGGTACCGGTCGCGCTTTCGACCGGGAATCCCTCGCGGATCCAGTATTCGATACCCCCGATCATCTCCTTGACCTGGTAACCGAGCTGGGCGAGCGCCAGGGCCGCACGCGTCGCACCGTCGCAGCCCGGCCCCCAGCAGTAGGTGACGACGGGGACGGCCGGATCCAGCAGGCCCGCAGCGCGGGCCGGGATGTCGGCTCGAGGCAGGTGCACGGCCCCCGGCACACGGGCCTGCTGCCAGCCCGCCTCCCCACGCGAATCGACCAGGACGAAGCCCGGATCATCGGAGTCGAGCGAGTAGTGGACGTCGGAGACGTCCGTCTGGAACCTGAGACGTGCGGTGAAGAAGTCGACGGCGTCGGCGGGAGCGGCGGGCGGCATCGGCAGCGCCGGGTTCATCGCGGTGTTGGTCATGAGCAAGACACTACGAACCGTCTCCTTGCGCCGGAATGGAGAATCATCGGTCCTTCATTACATCGGCCGGGGGTCCCGTGGTAATGGTGGGTGATGGCCACTGATTCCCTTGACGAGACCGACATACGCATCCTGGAAGCCCTGCAGCGTGATGGACGGGCCAGCTACGCGGAGTTGGCCCGTGCCGTGTCCATGTCGGCCAGCGCCGTCACCGAACGGGTGCGGCGGCTGGAAGAAAGCGGTGTGATCAGCGGCTACTCGGCCGTAGTGGATCCGGAACGACTTGGGCTGGGCATCCTGGCGTTCGTCCGCCTCCGCTACCCGACGGGTAACTACAAGCCATTCCACGACCTCGTCGCGAGCACACCCGAGATCATCGAAGCCCATCATGTGACAGGTGAGGACTGCTTCGTGCTCAAGGTCCTCGCCTGCTCCATGCACCACTTGGAGAGCACGACAGGCCGTATCGCCGGACTCGGCTTCGTCACCACCAGTGTCGTCTACTCCAGCCCGCTCCCGAGCCGCGCGATCACCTTGCCGCCTGGACCGCGGTGAAGCCTGCCGTCGGCGGCGACCGGGGAGTCGCCACGGTACGCGTTGTGGACGCTGCTGATCTTGACCATCGGCCGGGACGCCGTCTGGTTGCATTCCGCCGCATCCGGCTTCTCGGCTTCTCGACTTCTCGAACCCAGCCATGCCGAGAAGGTGGAGTTCTGGGGGTGGTTCTGCGCGCGGGAGTGGGCACGGCTGCTCGGCGAACAGGGCCGACAGGCAGAGGCACTGGAGATACTCGCCCCGCACCTCGCTACCGTACTTACGGACACAGAATGCAGTGCCCTCAGCTGAGGAGCACGACGAGCAGTACAACAGCACGTTGTTCCCAAGGAAAAGAATGATGCGCACCATGAAATACACCGTCGCCATCGAGATCGCCCTGCCGCGGGAGAAGGTGGTCCAGTTGCTCGCCGACCCGGCACACCTGCCGAAATGGCTGCGGGGCCTGGTGCTGCACGAGCCGCTGAGTGGGGAGCACGGGCAGCTCGGCACCAAGTCGCGGGTCGTGATGCAGATGGGCCAGCGGAAGATCGAGTGCACCGAGACCATCACACGCCGGGAACCGGCAGACCTGCGCGAGATCCCGAAAACGAGCGTCGTTCACTTCGACCGCGAGATCGTCGGCGAGGGCATGTGGAGCGCCGTGCGCGACCGGATCACCGAATCCGGCCCGGAAACGACGCTCTTGGAGAGCGAGAACGAATACCGGTTCAGCGGCTTTCTGATGAAGCTGGTGGGACTTCTGATGCCCGGCGCCTTCCGCAAGCAGTCGCAACAGCACATGCAGGACTTCAAGGCGTTCGCCGAGCAGGGAAAGGACGTCCGCGAGGCGACGGACTGATCTGCCGTAACCGGTCAGGGGTCTGACGGCGTGACGTGTTGGTCTTCCCTTCGTTCGTGGATGACCGCTGGGGCAAGCTCCATCGGCGCTGTCTGGAGATGACCGACCTTGCAGCACCCAGGTCCGGTCTCAACCGGCGTACGGGACTCGGAGATCAGCATCTCGGGCCTGCCGCCTGGTGGTGCAGCCGTCCTTGTCCTCATCAACCCAGTACGTGAACCTGGTGCGTTCATGACCCTCACGGGCTCCGCAGCCGGCGGGGGCGCTTCGATCCCATCGCGGACTGACCACTGAGATCGGACAGGACCTGAATCACATGACCCGACGATGAGGTGCGCGGGACCTTATGTCCGTTGATCCAGAGCAGGACGCGTCGTCATGGCGCGTTCCAACATGCTGCTGAGCCGCCAGACGACGGCGATCGTCAACAGTGCGGCGGCGATGTAGAGGCCGTTGCTGAGGAGCACCCGCCGCATCTCGTCAGCGGCCTCATCCGCACGGGCATCCCGCTGCCCCCCGTCCGACCAATCGCCGAACATCCCGAATGCCGCCAGCACGGAGAGCCACCAGAGCGTGAGCAGCAGATGGCCCCGCTCGCGCCGCTGCGGGGGACGGCCGGCGGCCCACAGGTCATTGATGAACATCTTGGGTATGAACAGGTTTGCCACCGGGACCACCCACCCGAAGATCAACCAGGCTCTCCGCCGCTGCCCTTCGGGCCAGATCTCGTCCGCGAGCCCGCGCATGTTGTCCAGCCACACGACGAACAGCAGCGCGGACACGATGAGTGCCGCTGTCCGCCACCCCATGAGATTGCCGAACCACATGTCTGCCATGAGCAGCGCCTCGCTGCCGGAGGGCCTGTGCTCGGGCGGCAGCGCCAGGAGGAGCTGGTACTTGCGCCATGCCGCAACCCCTGCTGCGGCGCTTGATCGTCGTGACCAACGCCGGCTTCTCCGCGCCGGTCGGGTGGCACAGATGGTGGGCCCCTACATCTGGCCGAAGATCGCGGGCGAGATCCTCCAACGCCTCGCCGGCTACAACGGACTTCCTACAGACGCCCTGGCCTCGGGCTTCACGAGGGACGCAGTCCGGCAGGTGATCAAGAAAGTGGGAAGTGCCTCTGAATCGCAACGAGGACGTGCTGAGGGCCCTGTACGTGGTAGCGCAAGAGGCACTTCCCAGGTGAAGAACAGCTACGGGTCCTGTCCGCCTGTGCGCGTTTGCGGGCGGCGGTCGTGGGTGGTCATCAACTGCTTGGCGTTGTTCGGCCGGAAGCTACGGGTGGGGCTTCTCGGTGTGGTCGGTCAAGGCAGGAACTCGACGTACCCGTCGGTTCCGTGCACGCGGATCCGCTGCCCGTCCCGGATCAGCCGGGTGGCCTGCTCCACACCCACGACGGCAGGCAAGCCGTACTCCCGGGCGATCACTGCGCCGTGGGTCATCAGGCCGCCCACCTCCGTCACCAGGCCCGCGATTCCGACGAACAGCGGTGACCAGCTGGGGTCCGTGAAGGCCGTGACCAGGATGTCGCCCGCTTCGAGATCGGCCTCCGCCATGTCAAGGATGACGCGGGCCCGTCCCTCGATGGTCCCGGCGGAAACCGGTAGGCCGACCAAGGCACCCGCCGGTACGTCGTCCCGCCGGTACGCCCCGGTGACGGCCTCACCATCCGATGTGAGAACCCGGGGCGGTGTGAGCGCGTGGTACGACCGGAACGCGTCCTTGCGCTGCTGGATGAGCCGGCCATCCACCTGGTTCGAGCGCACGACATCGTGGAGTTCCTGGAACGTGAGGTAGAAGACGTCCTCCTTCTCAGGAAGCACGCCTGCCTGCACGAGGCGCTCGGCCTCCCCCAGCAGGGCCTGCTTGTAGACGAAGTAGCGGCTGACGATGCCGTACTTCGGGTACTCCCGGTACCCGATGAAGGTTCTGACCCGGTCGATCATCCGCTTGGCCTCGTCGGCCTTCTGGTCGCCGTCCGGCAGGGCCCGCAAGCGTGACAGCACGTCCTGTTCCTTCTTCTGTGCCTTCTGCCGCCCTTGCTCGAAGCGCCGCTCGGCGGCGCCCGGCTCGAAGTTCCTGACGTTGTCGAGGATGACGGGCACGAGCGTGGTGGGGCGCTCGCGCCAACGTGGCCTCGTGATGTCGATCTCGCCGACGCAGCGCATGCCGTACCGGTCGAGGTAGGCCTCGATGGCGTCGCGCGCTTCGGTCCCGCCCGGAAGCTTCGCCAGCTCGTCCAGGAAGGCTGTGTCCTCGATGTACTCGACGCCCTGCAGGAACGCCACCACCTCCGACTGCGGACGGATCACGTCCGCGACGTCGAGCAGTGCCAGTCCCATCTCCGACGTGACGTTGCCGGGGGCGGACAGCGTCAGCGTGTCAGCCGCGTTCTTCTCGCCCAGCCACTCCTGCAGCTTGTCGTTGAGCCACCACGTGGCCTCCATCCCCGCCATGATCGCCTGAAGGTTCAGCGGATCACCGAGGACTCGCTTGTGCTCCTCGAAGGCCTCCAGCAGGAAGTCGAACAGCGCCGGTCCGGTCTTCGTCCGGATGTCGCGCTCCAGGGCGGCGATGGACATCTGGCTGCGCTCGATCAGCTCGGCGACGATGGCCGGATCGGTCTCGATCGGGGCGGACGCACCGCCGGCCGGCGGCCCACCGGGACCCGCGTCCGGGAGCGACGGGACGAAATCGTCGCGGTCGAGGACGGTCTCCAGAGCGTCCCTGACCAGCGGATCGCCTCTGCCCATGATGTCCAGGAGGCCTGCGCGGCTCGCGGGCGAGGCCAGGCGCCCGGTGACGTCGACGAACAGCCTCCCGCCGGCCTCGTGCATCGGCACCATGGCCGTCAGTTTCCACATGGAGTGCCCCAGGGGCCTCATGGGGTCGGTCATCATCTGCTGATGCCCCACGGAGACGTAGACGTGATTCTCCTGGTCGCCGGCCTCGGGGATGGGGAACAGCGTCGTGATCGGCCGGCTCTGAACGATCTGGAAGCCATCATCGACCAGGCACCATTCGATGTCCTGCGGGCGGCCGAAGTGCGCTTCGATCCGCCGCCCGAGCTGCACGAGCCGCACGACCTGCGCATCCGTCAGCGCCGGCTGCTCCTGCCGCTGCGAGTCGATCGCCACTTCCTGCGTACCGCCGGCCGGCAGGGCGTGAACGGCACGCTGTTTGGCGGCGATCGCCTTGGCGACGACTTCGTCGTGTCGCACCGTGTAGACGTCCGGGTTCACCAGGCCGGAGACCAGGGCCTCGCCGAGGCCGAAGCCGGCGTCCACGGTGGCGACCTTCCGGTTGCCCGTGACGGGGTCGGCGGTGAACAGGATGCCGGCCGCATGCGGGAAGACCATATGCTGCACGACCACGGCCATGTGGACCGTACGGTGGTCGATACCGTTCCGCTGGCGGTAGGTCACGGCCCGCTCGGTGAACAGCGAGGCCCAGCACCGGCTGACGTGCTGAAGGATCGCCGTCGGCCCCACGACGTTCAGGTACGTGTCCTGCTGGCCGGCGAACGAGGCCGTCGGCAGGTCCTCTGCCGTCGCGCTGGATCGGACTGCATAGGCGGCTTGCTCGCCGAGCTGGGCGAGCGCGCGGGTGATCGCCGCCGCTAGATCTTCCGGGATGGCAATCCCTTCGATGGTCCGGCGGATCTGCGCGCTGAGCGTGCGGATCGCCTGCCGGTCGTCGGGGTTCAAGCGCGACAGCTGATCGAGCCGATCGTCGATCGACGGCGCTTCCGCCATGATCCGCCGGAAGGCGTCCGTCGTCACGCAGAAGCCCCCCGGCACGCGGATGCCTTCGAGCCGCGACAGCCCGCCCAGGTGCGCGGCCTTGCCGCCAACGACCGCGACCTGCATCTCGTCAATCTCTTGAAGATCCCACACGTACTGCTCGATCATTGCGATACCTCCGAGGCAGCCGTGCTCCGTTGTACAGCGGTGGCCCATCGAATCACCGGCGCCTCCAACTGTGTCGAACCTCGTGTCAGGCACGTACTCATCCCTGGTTGCCTTCCCCCTGACGAGTCGGCCGACCGCTCCTCCCGGTCGGACGGCGCGCACCTCCGCACCACTGACCCGAGCGCTTCCGACCGCACTGCCGGTCCCACCACTGATTCGACGTCACCGCGTCCCCCATACGTCGACAACACACGCACGTCGTGCCCCTCATTTCCGCAGGTTGTGGCCTTGGCCGACGATCTTGCGCCACCACCCGGGTCTTGCCGCAAGCCCCCCAGTGCGCTATAAGTTGAGAGTGGCAAGGAGAGGGATCTCCTTGCCTTTGCCTTTTTGCCGTCCGCTGAACTGACAGGCTTCTCGCAAAGCGGTGGCCCCGCGGCGTACGGGTACGTGTCGATGGCCCAGGCGGATGTCCCGTCGGCCTACGGATGCGGTCGCGGAACCAGAAGGTCCTTCCCTTGTCGGCAAGTCTCGAACACCGTCAAGTCCCGAACACCGTCGAGTGCGCCGTCATCTCCCGGAGGTCGTCGCGCCACCGAGGTCCGCCGCGGCCCGGGTCCTTCTCGCCCTCGGCGATCCACTGGCCCTTGCCCTCGTTGTCCTTGGACGGTGTGGACTCCGACGTCCGTTCCCCTTGGCAGCGTCGAAGGTGTGGGAACACACGGACGCGAACGGGGCCCTTGAACGCGAGGTCGCCCGGCTTCGACCACTGGTACGACAGGTCACCGAGGTTCAGAAAGATCTCGACGCGGCCCGCACCAGCCTGCGACAGATGATCCGCGAAGAGAATCCCAAAGGCTCAGCTGAGGTCCACCCGCTACGGCACCGGCGGCTCCGGACGGTTGCGCAGTATCCGCAGGAGCCGGAAGGCACGTTCGCCAACTGGCTCCGGACCTGGACCTGGACCTCACATCGCGGTGAGGACACAGAATGGCTCGGGCCCCGCCTTCGGCAGGGCCCGAGCCACGACATCGCAGGTCAGGGAAACTCGCTCAGGAAAGGTCGTTCGCTGCGCTCGAGACCAGCGCAACGAAGCTGTCGTTCTCTTCAAGATCGCCGCCCTCGCCAGGCCACCACTCGTACGCGGTCCACTCGCCGTTCTCCCTGGCACTGTCGGCATGCAGCAGCCAATTGCCACCGCTGCCGCCGTCGTCGATTGAGATCAACAGACACCGCTTGAGTATCTTGAGGTCGTCGGCGAAGAATTCCAGGCCCGCCGACGACCAGGCTTCGAGGAGCTGGGGTTCCAGGTCAGAAAACCACCCGATCTCATCGACCTTCAGCAGATCGAGCCCGCCGATGGAGTTCCAGCCGTCGCTGGTCAGCAGGAAATTCCGGTACGTCGGCGGAAGCCGGACCCCGAGTCGGTCTTCAGCGGCCAGCACCGCTTCCTCGCTCGCCGGCTCGTAACCAAGCCATACAGCCTCCCGTTGGGCGTCACTCAGCATGAACTCTGCTCTCTGCTCCGACTCGGCCTCACGGAGATAGTTCGAGTTCAGGAACGTGGAGCTGTAGTCACTGAGGAACTCGCGCCACTCGGCGACAGTAAACGGATGGGACGCAGGCATTGGTGAACTCCTGTCACTCTTCAGGTTCTCTCTCATGCCCACCACGGTCATGCGGGGACAGCTCGGCCTGGTGCGGCCTCTGAGCGACGCCTGCCGCGATGGGCACACGTGGTGTCTACGGCGTTCAGCCACGCCCGGTTCGAGCCGGACCGATCCCCGACAAACTACGAGTTGCTGTGACGGTTGCCCGGCGGAGGTCTGGCAGTTGGATGACCTTGGGGGCGCTCGCCGAGGCCGCGTCACTGTCCCACCTCCCTGCTCAGCTGCGCTTGGAGGTGCTGCCGCGCGACCGCCAGGTCGACTCGGCCTGCTGCAACCGGACGAGGTGCCACTGTCGCACCCCTGGCTCGCATACAGATCGCCTCTTCGACCCAACCGGCAACACCCTTCGAGTCGCCTTCGATCGCGAGATCAGATGGGGGTATCAACGTCAACTCTAGGGTGAGAGTTTCGGCCCCCTCCGCTCGCGACGAGGGCAATTCCCGCCCGAGCGGAGTCGATCAGGGCAGGGCCGTTGCGCCGCGCAGGCGTTGGAAAGCTGCGCGCACCAGACCTTGCCCACCTGTGCCGATCGGGCGCCGTCGGCTGGAGTCGGTCTGATCCGCAGGACGGCACACCTCGACGCGTCCCCTGGCTTCTGCTACACGGCCGTAACCGTATCGACCTGACCATAGGTCCCTGTCATGGGCGGGTCTAGGGTCGGAGTCCTAAGGCCAGAGCGATGGGGGCAGCCAGCAATGCAGCAGGATGAGGCCGTGATCGGCTGCTCGGGGGAGTTGCTCATCGGCACGCGCGGATCCGCCGGTCCCGGCGAGATCCTGGTGCGGGTCAGAGGCGGATCCGAGACCTTCCTCGCCTGGTCACAGGAGCCACTGCCGAGGGGGACGACTGTGCTCGTGGTCGAGTCCCGTGGATGTCGTGAGGTCGACGTCATCGCGTGGGTGGATCCGTTGGACGCGTTGAGCGGCACCGCCGCCGACGCTGGCTAAGGAGAAGAAGAAGATGTTCGGTTACCGCGTTCCCGCTCCCGATCAGGCGATGTTGATCTCTGGAGGCAGGCGGGGACTGGGGGGCGCACCGTTCCGAGTAGTGACGGGACACGGCAAGTTCGTGCTCCCGGTCCTCCGCAAGACCCGCTTCCTCACGCTGTCCATGTGCGAGTCGGAGGTCACCGAGACCTGTGTCACCAAGCAGGGCATCTCGCTGCACGTCCGCGCCGTGATCGCGTTCAAGGTCGGCAACGACACCGAGAGCATCATCAACGCAGGGCAGAGGTTCCTCTCCGACCAGGATCAGATGTCGGTCCTGACCGGCCGGATCTTCGCCGGCCATCTGCGCGCCATCATCGGTTCGATGACGGTCGAGGAGATCGTCACCGAGCGGCAGAAGCTCGCCGCCGAGGTCCTGGACACCTCGAAGACCGAGATGGCGAAGATCGGCCTGATCGTGGACTCGCTGCAGATCCAGTCGATCGACGACGGCGACACCGGCTACATCGACGCGATGTCCGCGCCGCACAAGGCGGCCATCCAGCGGCAGGCCCAGATCGCGCAGGCGCAGGCCAACCAGGCCGCGGCCGAGGCGGAGCAGGTGGCGGCGCGCAACCAGGCCGAGTACGCCCGGCAGACCGCGGTGGTGCAGGCGGAGTACTCGGCCGAGGTGGACCGCGCGCAGGCAGAGGCCGCCCAGGCCGGACCGCTGGCACAGGCGCACGCCCAGCAGGAGGTGCTCGCCGCCCAGACCGAACTGGCCGAGCGCCAGGCCAGGCTGCGCCAGCAGCAGCTGGTGGCCGAGATAGTGAAGCCTGCCGAGGCCGAGGCCGAGCGGATCAAGGTGCTCGCCATCGCCGAAGCGGAGCGCATGAAGATCCAAGCCGAGGCCGCGGCTTCGCACGACCGCGTCGCACTCGATCGGATGCTGATCGACCAGCTCCCGCTGATCGTGAAAGAGGCCGCGGGAGGCCTCTCCGGTGCCAACGTCAATGTCCTGAACGGCGCCGACGGCCTCGGTGAGATCGCGGCCGGCCTGGTCGCCCAGGGCCTGACGATCCTGGACTCGGTCCGGCAGAACCTGAATGGCCAGAACGCCGACGGTCACCCGCCGCAGCAGAGCGGCAACGGCGCACTCGAACTGCAGGGAGGCCTGCGTACGCCGGAGCGTGGCACTGATGAGAACAGCGCGAGGAAGCCGGGTGATGGGCCGGTCGGCGTCGTCTAGGGGCTGTCGTTTGGATCATCGGGCGGACCGGAGGAAGATGACCGCGAGGTGGAGTCCGGCCAGGTGGATCGTGGCTGTCTTCTCGTAGCGAGTGGCGATACCGCGCCAGCCTTGAGGCGGTTGATGTACCGCTCGACGGCGTCGCGCTGCTTGTAGGTGCCTCTGTGGAAGGCGGGCGGCCTGCCACCCTGGCTGCCTCGACGCAGCCGGTGTGCGCGCTGGTCCGCGGGGACCGGAATCACCGCCCAGATGCCGCGACGACGCACATGCTCACGGATCGCGCGTGAGGAGCACGGCGGACGATTGCCCCCTCACGGCCGGCGTCGTCCCGCCCCTGCGCGGCGGCCGGAAGACCGTCGCCGTGCAGCAGTGCGAGATGCTCGCCGAGGGGACGGAACGACTCACGCAGGAAGACGTGCTCTTCCTGTCCTGGCTCCGACGGCAGCCCCGGCCCGACGAGTTCACGCAGGCGGAGACTGCCTCCCTTCGAGCGGAGTTCTTCTCCAAGGACCAGCCTTGTCTGCGTACGTCTCCCCTCCCCAAGACGTACGGCTTCGGGCTGCTCTTCGACGCCGACGGCGTGGTGTCGCTCTGCCCCATGGAATCCGAGGAGTACCAGTGCATCGTCGGGGATGCCGGGGATATCCGGGTCGTCTTGGCCATGCGCTCGGCGCGCCGCCGTTGAGCCGGCAGGCGGCTGATCCGGCGTGTGCTCGACGGGCGCACCTGGTCACCCGGCATCCCAGTCAGCCCGAACGGCTCACCGACGTGACGGACGACTGCTGACAACTGCTCAGGGACGTTTCCACACAAGCGTGTAGCGCCAGAAGAGCCGTCGTCGCGGCCGAGCACCGGGCAGGATATCCCTCGTTCTGCGCACGATGTCCTCGAAAGTCATGTCCGCCGAGCGAGTAGGAGCCGTCATGGAGACGGGCGGGGGAGAGGGGCGGCCCTTGTTCTTGAGCCATCCCATGGCGGCGTTGGCCGGGATGGCGATGAGGCCCAGGATGCGGTCCATGGGGTCCTTGGCGCGGGAGAGACCGAGGATCACCAAGGTTCCTCCCGGCGCCAGATGACGGCCGAAGCAGTCAAGCGCGTGGTCGAACGGCAGATGGTGGAGCGTTGCCACGCAGGTGATGACGTCGTAGGGACCGGCAGGGATTTCGGCTGCCGCATCCGCAACGGTGAAGGTCACGGGAAGTGCAGCCGGAGTCAGCTTCTGAGCCTGGGCAGTGATCACAGGGTCGGAATCGACAGCTACGACGGCAGTGGCACGTCTGGCGAGGAGTCGTGCGAGGTCGCCGCTGCCGGAGCCGATGTCCAGGGCGCGGCCGAAGCGCTTGGGGAGCTGCCGCCGTATCCAGCGGTGGTAGTGGGCGTTGTGATCCCAGGGGTAGGCGCGGTTGAACCGTTCGAGAGCCAGCAGGACACGAGGCGAAAGGCCCTTCATTCGCCAGTCCTCCCTGAGAGCGATCACGACGTTCATCGTAGGCGGGGGTGTCTCCGACGCAGTGCCGCTGCCAGTCGGAACCCCGGACGTTGCTCGGAATCGGACACGTGCTTCTCCACCCCCAGGCGAGGGCAGCTCGATCCACTCGTCAGCCTGTCTGCCCGGCGGGACTCCCCGAGGCCCCCGATGGCGCTCGTTCGCGCGATGGTCGCTGACGGAAGCCGTATCGGATATGGCGTTCCCGGCGCTGGAGGACCGGTCCGCGCCGCCGTAGTTTTCCGCTCATGGATCACCTGGACCACCCCGATCACCGAGATCGCCCCGATAACCGGGATGACGCGGACCACCTGCATCACCCGGACCTCCGTGCCGACCTGGACGGACTGCGGCTCCGCTACTGGCAGGCAGGGGACCATGGCTCCCCGGTTGTCCTGCTGCACGCCCTCGGGGCATCCGTCGAATTCTGGTCGCGTACCCTGCCGCGGCTCGCGGAGCACCACCGCGTCTTCGCCCTCGATCTTCCGGGATTCGGCAGGAGCGACAAGCCGAGAGTGCGCTACACGCGCGCCTTCCTCGCGGAGACCGTCTGGCGGTTCGCCGACGCCGTGGGTCTCGATCGCGTGCACCTGGTGGGGAATTCCATGGGTGGGGCTGTCTCGATGGAGTGCGCGATCCGCAGCCCGGAGCGCCTGCACAGCCTCGTCCTGGTCTGCCCGGCAGGGCTCGGCAGAGCGGTCGGTCCCGGTCCGCGGACGCTCAGCGTCCCGCACGTGGGGGAGATCCTCACCCGGCCCCACCGGGAGGCCACCAGGCGCTCCGTCCTCGGATGCGTGCACCGGCCCTCGACCGTCCCGGACGGCCTCGTGGAGGCGGCGTTTCGGCACTCCGCCGACGACGGCGCGGCACACGGACTCCTCGACACACTCCGCGCGTTCGTCCGCTACGACGGCCAGCGCATGGAGGTCGTCGACCGCTACCGGGAGGGGCTCGCGCAGATTCCCGCCCCCGTCCTCATGCTCACCGGTGAGAAGGACCGGATGATTCCAGCGGATTACCTCGACACCGTCGGCGCCTACCCGAACGTCCGGACCCACGAGTTCGCCGACTGCGGCCACTACCCCCAACTGGAAGTGCCCGACGAATTCAGCCGCGTCGTCCTGCCGTTCCTCCACCACGCCGAGGGGGTGCTCCGGGACTGACGCAGCCGCCAGGCGTGGTCGACCGGACAGGTGTCCTTGAGGTCGGTCCGGAAGCCTTGGCCGGGACGGGTGCTCTTCCAGCCCTTCACGGTCGCTGGGTACCAGCCGGGCTCCCCGCCCACCATCACGCCGGGCTTCAGCAGGAGGCTGTCGGGTGCCTGCTGAACCTGGCCGGGTGTTGGGGTGGCACGGCGAACTCCGCACGGACGAGGCCGGGTTCTTCCACCGGGCCGAGCCGTCCAGCGGGAGTGACGAACGGGCGCGTCCAGCCCCACGGTTGGCGTTGCGTCGCGGCTCCCGACCGTGAGACACGTCCGTCAGGCCGCTGGCGCGAAGTGGGGCGCGAGGAGAGACAGGGCGTCGAGGACTTGGTGCGCGCTGGGTGCGCTGTCGGGGTCGACGAGCCATTGGAGCATGAGGCCTTCACAGATCGCGATGAGCAGCGAGGGAATGGTCTCGGCGCCTGGGGGCGGGGCGATTCCCGTGTCGGTGCAGGCTCCGGCCGCCATGGTGTTCCCGGCGGGGCGTGCGTAGGTGTATCCGGCGGCCAGGCGTGCGCGCAATGCGGTGGAGCGGACTGCCGGGGGGAACGCCTCGATGTACGAGATCATCAGGGGCCGAAGTTCCTCGAAGGAGTCGATGAGGGCGACGAGGGCGGCCTCGAGTCGGGCGCGCGGTTCGTCACCGGCTGTTGCGGAGATCGCCTGGTGCATGCGCTGGGTCCAGGCGTCGACGCACTGTCCCAGGGCTGCGTCCAGCAGGGCGTCCACGCCGCCGAAGTGGTAGCCGATGGAGCCGAGGCTGGCGCCCGCCGCATCGGCGATGTCGCGGGCGGTGGTACGGGCGTAGCCCTTCTCGCGGAGGCAGATCAGTGCACCGTCGAGGAGCTTGTCGCGATGGTTCTTGGAGGCGGGTTCCTTCGGCATGCCCACGATGCTATACAAACGTGCAGCACATTTGTTCAGTACGTGCGTTCGCGCCACGCGTTGCCCGAAGGAGCCGTCGATCGTGTCTGCCTCCCTGCCTCCTGGGCCCCGTCTTCCCGCTTGGATGCAGACCGCAGCGGTCATCGCCGCCCCCAGCCGCGCCCTGCGGGCTGCCCGTCGGCGGCACGGACCGGTTTTCCGTGCGCGGTTCCTCGGGTTTCCCGATCAGGTCTTCGTGGCCACCGCGGACTACGCTCAGCTCGTCTACGCCACCGATGCCGGTGGCGGGCGGGCCGGCGAGGTGCGCCGCCAGTTCATGGACCACATGGTGGGCCAGCACTCGCTGCTCAGCCTGGACGGTGACCCATGGTGGCGGCATCGCAAGCTGCTCAGTCCGCCCCTGCACGGAAAGGCCATCTCCGGCTACGGCGAGGAGATAGCGGAGATCGCCGCCAACGACATCGCCGCGTGGCCGGTCGGCCGGGCCTTCGCTCTGCGCGACCGGATGCAGAACATCACCTTGGAGGTGATCCTGCGGCTGGTGTTCGGGATTCGCGACGCGGAACGGCTCGCCCGGCTCCGTACCTCGATCCCCGGGCTGGTCGAACTCGGCGGATCGGCTGCGATGCTGATGATGCCGCCACGGATGCGGGAATGGACGCAGCGGCCGCCGGCGTCGAGGATTCCGTTCCTGCCCTCCACGCGCTTCCTGCGCGCCCGCGACGCCGTGGACGCGATCTTGTTCGACGAGATTGCGCACCGTCGGGCCGATCCCGTTCCCGGCGCCACGGATGTCCTCTCCCGGCTGCTGGAAGCCCGCGACGAGCAAGGCCGGCCGATGAGCGACCAGGAGCTGCGCGATGAACTGCTGACGATGCTCGAAGCCGGGCACGAGACCACGGCGACTGCTCTGGCCTGGACCTTCGAGCGGCTGCTGCGCACCCCGGAGGTGCTCGACAGGCTCCGCGAGGAAGTGGACAGCGGGGAGGAGGACCGCTACCTCGAAGCGGTCGTCAAGGAAGCCTTGCGCTCACGGTCGGTGGTGTATGACGCTCCGCGGCTGCTGGACGCACCTCTGCGGCTGGGGGAGTACGAGATACCGGCCGGCTGGTTCGCCGCACCACTGATCCCGCTCATCCACCACGACACCGAGGCGTTCCCCGAGCCGGAGGAGTTCAGGCCGGAGCGGTTCCTGGGCGAGGAGGCGGCACGGGCCCAGAAGGCATGGATGCCCTTCGGCGGTGGCCGCCGGTACTGCGTAGGTGCCCAACTCGCTTTGCTGGAAATGAAAGTGATTCTCCGTCAGGTACTGAGGCGAATGGATCTGACCGCTCCCGACCCGGCGCCGGAACGGCAGCGGATGCGGCACGTCACCTTTGTGCCGGCGAAACTCACCCGCGTCATTGCCCAGCCGCGCACACCTTGAGGTCGGGGGCGCTCCGCAGGAGGTGTGGCCCGCGGTCGCAGTCGTGACGCGGATGGGCGAGTGGAGCCCGGGGCGCACCAGTGGCTGATGGATCGGTGAACAGGGTGCCCCTGCGACCGGAGCCCGCTTCGTCGGAGCCGACGACAGGAGCCGGGTCGGCTGGAACACCGTGTGCACCGTCACCGATGCCCGTCCCGGAGCCGGCGTTCATCTGGGCCGGACTCGGTCTCCCGATCGCTCGATGGTCCTTCACCTTCTCCGCAACCGAACACGGCACCCTCGTCAGCCGACGGCAGGCACGAGCCATGGGCTCTCGGTTGGTGGCACGCGCAGTTTCCGGGTCTTCGTCCCGCTCGGAGAGCTGCGACTTGAGGCCGGCGACTGTTTTCAGCCGATGGGGGACGTCGGTTCGGATTGCGTACGGACGTGGTTGAGCAGGGTGGGGAACCGGGCACGGGTGGTGCTGACCTTGCTCACCGGTGGTTGATGACTCCGCGGCAGCCTCAACGTGAGACAGAGGTCGGCCTGCGGGGCTCGACGCGATCCTCCACCGCCCTGTCGCCATCGCGTCTGACCAGGTACGCACCCTTGCCCGGAACCTCTGTCACCGCCTCCACCAGATCCGTTCCGCGGTAGACCAGACCGACTCCGTCATCGGTGCAATGAGCCGTCGGCAAGGTGCCGTCCGCGACGAGCCGGTGGATCATCGGCCGGCGCCCCTCGTCCACGTCGTAGTGCACGCCGTTGCCGTAGGGCAGGAGCCCGAGAGCGTTCGTGACCGGGCGCAGATCCGGCCCGAATGAGTCGGTCGCGCCTCCTTCGAACCAGCAGATGGACCCCGCGCTGACCCCGCTCAGCACAACGCCGGCCCTCCAGGCGCGGCGCATGATGTGGTCCAGGCCGTGAACCCGCCACACCGCCAGCAGATTGGCCACCGAGCCGCCCATGACCCAGATGACATCCTGATCGAGCACTGCCCCCTCAACGTCCTCCACATTGGGCATGGGGAACAAGTGCAATGGCGTCAGATCGAACCCGGCTATCCGTGCGGCCTCCGTCATGCGGGCCGTGAAGTGCTCGGCGTCACCGATCGCGGTGCCGACGTACATGACGCGTGGGCGCCGACCGTGCGCCCCGGAGAGGTCGACGGCGTGATGCACCAGGGCATCGAACATCACCCTGGTGCGTCCTCCGACACGGTGCCCGCCAGAGGTGGCGACGATGGTGGGTTCTGATGCCGTCATGGCTATGACCGTATCGACGCAATGGAGGGACTCCAATGCCGATTCGGAAACAGGCACTTGGCTTGCCGAACAACCTTCGCCGGGATGCTTGATCACTGGTGGACGGTTGCGGTGAGGCGTCGAAGTGCGGCGTGGGCGGGTGGGCCCCAGGTGGGCTTGCCTCCCGGGCGGCCGTGGACGCCGGCGTCTGCGATGTGGATGCCGCTGAGGGCGCGTAGAACCGCCCAACCGCGGGCGCGGCGTAGGGTCGCGGCGTCCGGGCTCGGCTGGTAGGTCTCGTGGAAGTGGTCGGTGGCGCCGTCCGGCAGCAGGATCCAGGCGGCGGCGAGGTCGCAGGCCGGGTCGCCGGCGAAGAGGTCGCCGAAGTCGATCACGCCGCAGAAGGTGCCGTTCGCGGTCAGGATGTTGGCGGGGTGCAGGTCGCCGTGGAGCCAGAGTCTTGGGCCTGCCCAGTCGGGTGCGGAGGCGGCGTCTTCCCAGACCGCGCGGACGGCGTCCGGGTCGCGAATCAGCCCCAGTTCGGTGGCCGAGGCGAGCCCTTGGGTGAAGTGGTCGGCGGTGTCGGCCAGCGGGCCCCCGCGGTTTCGGCCTGCGGGCGCCCCGTCAGGGGCGGGGTGGTGAAGGGCTGTCAGGAAGTCGGCCAGGGTGACGGCCGCCTCTGCGGTGCGCGTTGCGGGGGCACGGTCGGCGGGCTCGCCCGGTACCCAGGTGGTGACGAGCCAGGGCCGCGGAAACCGTTCGGAGGGTTCACCAAGGCGCTGCGGGACAGGGATCTGCAGCGGAAGGTGCGGGGCGAGGGTGGGCAGCCAGGCGTGTTCCTTACGCAGCAGCCCGTCCGCGGACTGTGTCGCCCAGGGCAACCGGACGGCGAGGTCGTCGCCGAGCCGCCACACTTGGTTGTCCCAGCCACGTGCACCGAGCTTCAAGGGGTGTTCCGCCAGGTCGGGGTGCTGCTCACGCAGCAGATCCCGGATCAAGTCCTCCGTGATGTCCATCTCGGTGGCTGTCATGTGGAGCAACGGTAGTTGGGTAGCGGCCTGCCTGGATTGCGGGCGAACCTGAGTCAGGTTCAGGCGTCGAACGTACATCGAACTTGGTCGGTCGTATTCGCAGTTCAGCGGATGTGAAGGCGGGCCTTCGTCCGATCCTGCACTCCGTCCCAGAATGGATCAGTGCAAAGGCGGTGATCGTGGGTTCGGTGCATCAGAGCGTTTTGCGGGATGCGTCCGCAGAAGTGTCACACGTCCGGTCGGAGCTGTACGCGTGTCCGACCGCGCGGGGCGACGCGTTGTTCGAGTTGCGCGAGGCGCTTGTGCACGGACTGGCCGGTGCGGACGCTGGTTGATCTCGCGCTCGCGGCAGCGGTCAGCGCGACGGGGGCGATCTCGGGGCGAACCTCGCCGCGGGGAGCGTGGCCGTGCGGCGAGGACGGCTTTCACCTCGCGTCACCTGGTCGTAGATTCTTGCGGGTCTGCCTGTTCTGCTCGCGCGATGCGAAAGAGGTCTCGTGTCCGTCAAACAGAATGCCGCGCTCGTGACGGGCGCCTCCCGTGGATTGGGTGCCGCCATCGCACGGCGGCTGGCGGCCGACGGGTGGCCTGTGGCGGTGAACTACCGCTCGGACGCCGATGGGGCTCATCAGGTGGTGGAGGAGATACGTGCCGATGGTGGCACTGCTGACGCCATCGCCGCGGACGTGACCGACGAGGAGGCAGTGGCCGGTCTCTCCGCGAAGATCGCCTCACGGCTGGGCCCCGTCGAAGTCCTGGTCGTCAACGCGACCGGGCCGCAACCAGAGTCGAGGGTCGAGGACCTCACGTGGCAGTCGTATCTCGACCAGCTCCGATTCTTCGTCAAGAGCCCCACGCTTCTGCTCCAGGAGATGCTCCCCGGCATGAAGGCGCTGGGCAGCGGCCGAGTGATCCAAATCGGCTCCGACGCCTTTCAGCGCGCGCTTCCGGGCACGTCCGCCTACGCCGCGGCGAAAGGCGCGCAGTGGGGACTGACTCGAGTGTGGGCGCGTGAACTCGGCCCGCACGGCATCACGGTGAACCTCGTCGCCCCTGGCTGGGTGCCGGTCGAGCGACACAGTGAGGTGTCGGCACATGACCTGCGCGGCTACGTGGCCGACGTGCCCTTGGGTCGACCTGGCCGACCGGAGGACGTCGCCGGCACCGTAGCGTTTCTCGCCTCGAACTCCGCGGAGTTCATCACAGGGGAGCGCCTTACCGTAAACGGTGGCCACACCATCGGCTGACAAGAGGGCCGAACACTGGTGGGTCGCCGTCTCCCGACACGACTCGAGCGACAGATCCGCCGACCGTCACGCCGAAGGAGACCCGCAGGAGAAGATCGCAACGAGCCTCGCAAGCGGAACGCCGGCCGGCTAGCCCGCCTTCCGCTTCCGGGCGCCTGTCGAGGTCTTGTTCGCAGTTTCTTGGCGGGCTTTTCTGCGTTCTGCCTGGACGCGCCACTGCGTGATTCCCGGCTGCGCTGCACAAGATTGCTCCAGGGCGGCCATATCGGCGCCTACGAGCCTCTCGCGCCTTCAATGCGCACCCGCCGGAGGGCGAATCAGGCGGACGGGGCCAGGGGGCGGCATGGACGACGCGCCCTCGCCCATCAAGCTCAGGAGCCGGCGAGGAATGCACCGAGGAGGGGGCCGACCTCCTCCGGGGCCTCGATCTGGGGGTAGTGGCCGACGGCGGGCGGTCCTCCGAGTTCCGCCACCGCCGCGTGCGGCATGCGTTCCCGGATACGGGCGAGGACATGAGCACCGCTGATCGGATCGGCAGGGCCCCACACGAAGAGGGCCGGACCCCCGTAGCCCTCCAGGGCCGAGACCCATCGGGTCTGGTGCATGCGTCGCTCGTCGATGTAGCGCAGCAGCTGCGGAGCCAGCAACTGGCCCCGGTTGAGGGCGATGCCGTGCCACATCTCGTGCAGCGCGCGGTCCGTGACCGGCCTGCCCAGGATCCGGCGCATCGAGGCGCGGAAGCCACGCTCGCTGATCGCGTGGGCGAGCAGCGGTCCCATCGGCCCGTGGAGCAGCCGCTGGATGCGGATCGGCCGGTGCAGATCGGCGTAGAGGCCCCGTTCAGCCAGGCAGTCCGGGTGATCCGGTGGGGGCTCCGCGCGAGCAGCTCCTGGGCCACGCTCACTCCGTAGTCGTGGGCGACCAGCGCGGTGTCACCGATGCCCAGCCGGCGCCAGAGGTCCTCCACCAGATCGGCCTGCTCCAGCAGCGAATAGCGGTGCCTGCGCGGCTTGTCGCTGTAGCCGAAACCGAGGAGGTCGAAGGTGGTGACCCTCAATCCGAGCCTCGTCAGCCCGGGCACGAGCGGCGACCAGTCGTGGGAGGAGGTGGGGAACCCGTGCACGAGCGTCACCGGTGCGCCATGGGCCGGCCCGTCCTGCCGGACGAAGAGCGTATGGATACCCGTACGTCCGCGAACGGCGGCCCGTGTGCCCCCGGCGAACCACTGGGCGCCGGTGGGCAGGGCGCTGCCGGGCACTAGTCATCCCCCTTCAGGCGGGCGATGCCGTCCAGGAGACACCGCAGGCCGAAGTCGAACTCCTCGTCCCCGTCCGGTCCGCCGAGGAGGGCGGAATGTTCGGTGACCAGCGGATAGCGTCCGGCGGGAAGTGAGGCGAACAGGCCGGCCATCGCCGAGCGTTGCTCGGCCGTGCGCGCCGCGCCACCGCTGTCCAGAAGCACGGCCCCGACCACGAAATGGGTGATGGTGAGGTAGATCCGCACCGCCTGCCCGGGCGGCCACCCCGCATCCGTGAGCAACCGCAGTCCGTGTTCGCGGGCGCGCAGGGCGTTCGGGCCGAGGAGCTGACCCCTGGTCATCAGGGGGACCAACGCGTGGTGCGCACTCAGTACACGCCGGTACTCCCGGGCGCCGGCCTCGGTGCGGGCGCGCCAGTCCGGGCCGGGCCCGGGGAGGCGGACCTCGCCCAGCATGTGATCGACCAGCTCCACGAACAGTTCGTCGCGACTGGCCACGTGCCGGTACAGAGAGGTGTGCCTGACGTTCATCCGGTCGGCCACCGCACGCATGGTCAGCGCGTCGAGGCCGTCGCTGTCGGCGATCGCCAACGCGACATCCATGATCGCGCCCAGGGCCAGCCCGCCGGGCCGGGGCCGCTGGCGTGCCCGGGTTTCATAGCGCTCCTTCCACCAGGCGGCCGAGCCGATCGCGGGATCCCTGCCACCGGTCGCAGCGGCCGCCGCGGGGCGCTCCGGCGTCACCTCGATTCCGGCCGCCGCGGCCTCGGGTGCTGCCTGCTCCCACTCCTGAGGGCCTGTCACGCGAACAGTTCCGGGTCGGTGCGGACGATGTCGTCCCAGAGCGGCTGGAAGGAGAACCACCCCGCGAGCGGGAATCCGGTCTGCTTCCGCGTGTAGCGGGCGGCCTCCGGACTGATCAGCTGGGGTGTTCCGGCCGCCTCGGCCAGCAACTGCGCCTGAGCGTTGCGCTCCATGCTGATGAACCACCACGCGGCCTCCTCGACGGACTCACCGACGGTGAAGATCCCGTGGTTCTGATGGATCGCTGCCCGCTTGTCGCCCAGCCCCTTTGCCAGCAGCTCGCCGGCCTCCTCCTCGAGGACCACCCCTCCGGCCCCGTCGCGCACCACGACGTGGTTCTCGTACAGGGCGCAGGCGTCCTGAGTGATCGGATCCAGTAGCCGGCCGAGACTCGACCACGCCTTGCCGTGTACGGCGTGGGCGTGGCACGCGGCGACCACGTCGGGGCGTGCCCGGTGAATAGCGGAGTGAATGACGAAGCCGGCCTTGTTGACCGGGCGTCGCCCATGTCGCACCACGCCCTGATGATCCACCATGATCAGATCGGAGACCGTGACGTGCCGGAAGGACATTCCGAAGGGATTGACCCAGAACAAGTCGGGGAACTCCGGGTCTCGCACGGTGATGTGCCCGGCGACGCCTTCGGCGAAGCCGAGCCGCCCGAAGATGCGACAGGCGCCGGCCAGCCGCTGCTTGCGGTGCTCACGCTCCTCCCGAGGATCGTCGAACCGGGGAGGCAGAGCGAACTCGAGGTCTTCCTGCGCCGGAAGGAAAGCGTTCGCGGTGTCGGTCACGTCAGAGGCCCCCTACGGTCGTCGTTGGCTGCACGTCGCAACAGGTATGCGTCCAGTGGACGCATGGTAAGCGTCCACTGGACGCACCACAATCATGCAGCAGCGGGAGCCGGGGGACTGGGACGGACCACGCGCCGCCCTGGACGCCCTCGAGGCGTCAACTCACCTAGCGCATGCTGCCTTTCGACCGCACTCTTGACGCGGGCTGCCGTCGTCCGGCTGATTCAGCCGCACGGGAGATCCCCACGGCTGACCATTCAGGTCATCGCATTCACGCCGTCGCGATGGTTGCGCCGGATCGCGGTCCCAGCTCGGCCTCAGGCATGCCGGCAGCCCATCGGGGCAGCGGGATCTGCGGCAGGGGCGGGGCGCTCGCCCCGGGTGATGGCTGGCTGACCGCATTGGCGCTCGCCGCATACAAGGCGACCGGCAAGCTTCACGCACCGCGGATGCCGACCAGCTAGCCCGTTTGTGTGCAGTCCTGCGGGGCGAACTTCCCGCAGCCCTCGATCGCCTCTCTGCCGCAGGTGTCATCGCGGCTTGGTCGGCTGACCCTGCCGGCGATGAGCTCCACTGGCAGATGCTCGGCGACATTCCCCTGACGACTCCGTTTGCCCCAGAGCGGCGGCGATCGCGCATCGCGTTAGGGATCCATCAAGGGCCCCGGACGGTGTCATCAGGAAGGCGTTAAGGGCGCGATTACTCGCCAGTACGGCTGGTTTTCTTCGTTAGGCGCCAGCGGTCCGCAGGCGTCATGCATGTCTCATTGATCCCTAGGAGCACACGGTGGCCGACGTGGCCTTCGTCGTCACCACGATCGCGGTCTTCGCGCTGGTGGCGCTCATCGCCAAGGGGGTGGCGAAGCTGTGACTGCCGAGAACATCGTCGGGCTGGTCGTAGCCGTAGCCCTGCTTGGATACCTGGTCCTCGCTCTCGTCTTCCCGGAGAGGTTCTGAGCGCTATGAGCCCCGTCCTCTCCGGTGTGCTCCAGTTGCTCGCGCTCATAGCGGCGCTCGCGCTGGCATACCGTCCGCTCGGTGACTACATGGCCGGTGTCTACGGCTCCGGCCGACACCTGCGTGTCGAGAAGTGGATGTACCGCGCCATCGGTGCCAACCCGGACGCCGGGATGCGCTGGCCGGCGTATCTGCGCGGCGTCCTCGCCTTCTCGGCCGTCGGCGTGCTGTTCCTCTACGGCCTGCAGCGGCTCCAGGGCGTACTGCCCGGGTCGCTCGGCTTCGTCTCGATCGACCCGGACCAGGCGTTCAACACGGCCGCCTCGTTCGTCTCCAACACCAACTGGCAGTCGTACTACGGCGAGCAGGCCATGGGCCACGTCGTGCAGACCGGCGGCCTCGCGGTGCAGAACTTCCTGTCCGCGGCGGTGGGCATGGCGGTCGCCGTCGCGCTCGTGCGCGGCTTCGCCCGTTCCCGTACCGGTGAACTCGGCAACTTCTGGGCCGACTTGGTGCGCGGTGTCGTACGGATTCTGATCCCGATTTCGATCATCGGCGCGATCGTCCTCATCACGACCGGAGCGATCCAGAACTTCGCGGGCATCCACGAGGTGGGCACGCTCACCGGTGGAACCCAGCAGGTCAACGGTGGAGCCGTGGCCTCCCAGGAGGCCATCAAGGAACTGGGCACCAACGGCGGCGGCTACTTCAACGCCAACTCGTCCCACCCGTTCGAGAACCCGAACGCCTTCAGCAACCTCTTCGAGATCTTCCTCATCCTGCTCATCCCGTTCGCGCTGACCCGCACCTTCGGGCGCATGGTCGGCAGCGTCAAGCAGGGCTACGCGATCCTCGCCACGATGGCCACGATCTGGCTGGCCTTCACGGGCCTGATGATGTGGACCGAGTTCCACCACGGTGGCCCGGCGCTCGAGGCCGCGGGCGGCGCCATGGAAGGCAAGGAGCAGCGTTTCGGCATCGGTGCCTCGTCGATCTTCGCGGTCAGTACGACGCTGACCTCGACGGGGGCGGTGGACTCCTTCCACTCCTCGTTCACCGGCTTCGGGGGCGGCATCACGATGCTGGGGATGATGCTCGGTGAGATCGCCCCCGGTGGTGTGGGGTCAGGGCTGTACGGCATGCTGATCATGGCCGTCATCGCGGTGTTCATCGCGGGCCTGATGGTCGGTCGTACGCCCGAGTACCTCGGCAAGAAGCTCGGCACCCGGGAGATCAAGCTCGCGGCCTGCTACATCCTCGTCACGCCGGCCCTGGTGCTCATCTTCACCGCGTTGTCGATGGCGCTGCCGACGCCACCGGACTCGATCTACAACACCGCGCAGAACGCGGTCGGCGGCAGCGGCGCGCACGGTTTCTCCGACGTGCTGTACGCGTTCACCTCCGGCGCCAACAACAACGGTTCGGCCTTCGCAGGCCTGAATGCCGACACGCAGTGGTTCAACACCACGATCGGTCTTGCCATGCTGCTCGGCCGGTTCGTGCCGATCGTCTTCGTCCTGGCGCTGGCGGGTTCGCTCGCCGAGCAGAAGCCGGTGCCGGAGACCGCGGGCACCCTGCGGACCGAGAAGCCGCTGTTCGCGGGGCTGTTGGTCGGCACGATCATCATCATCACGGGTCTGACCTACTTCCCGGCGCTGGCCCTCGGGCCGGTGGCTGAAGGGCTGGCGTCATGACCACGCATGTGAGGAAGCACGAGGACTCCATGTCCACCGCCACCCCGACACCCGCTCCGCATCAGGACGCGCCGACCGGGCACAGGACCGGCCGTGTGGGCGGCGGCCTGTTCGAACCCAAGCAGTTGTTCAGGTCCCTGCCCGACGCGTTCCGCAAGCTCCACCCGCGCGTGATGGTCAAGTCGCCCGTCATGTTCGTGGTCGAGATCGGCTCGGTGGTCACCACCGTGCTGGCGGTGAAGGACCCGGGTGACTGGTTCGGCTGGGTCATCGCCGCCTGGCTCTGGCTCACGGTGGTCTTCGCCAACCTGGCGGAGGCTGTCGCCGAGGGGCGCGGCAAGGCGCAGGCCGACACCCTGCGCAAGGCCAAGACCGACACCGTCGCGCGCCGTCTCGCCGATGGCGTCGAGGAGCGGGTGCCGGGCACCGACCTGCGGATCGGCGACCTGGTCGTCTGCGAGGCGGGCGACATCGTTCCCGGCGACGGTGACGTCGTCGAGGGCGTCGCCTCGGTGGACGAGTCGGCCATCACGGGTGAATCGGCCCCGGTCATCCGGGAGTCCGGCGGTGACCGGTCGGCGGTGACCGGCGGGACGAAGGTGCTCTCCGACCGCATCGTCATCAAGATCACGGCGAAGCCGGGCGAGACGTTCATCGACCGCATGATCGCCCTGGTCGAGGGTGCGGCACGGCAGAAGACGCCTAACGAGATCGCGCTGAACATCCTTCTCGCGTCCCTCACCATCGTCTTCCTGCTGGCCGTGGTCACCCTCCAGCCCTTCGCGATATACGCGGGGGCCGAGCAGTCGCTGATCGTGCTGACCGCCCTGCTGGTCTGCCTGATCCCCACCACCATCGGCGCCCTGCTCTCCGCGATCGGCATCGCGGGCATGGACCGGCTCGTCCAGCGCAATGTGCTGGCGATGTCCGGCAGGGCGGTCGAGGCCGCGGGCGACGTGTCCACGCTGCTGCTCGACAAGACCGGCACGATCACGCTCGGCAACCGCCAGGCGTCCGAATTCGTCGCGGTCCAGGGCGTTTCCGAGGCAGACCTGGCGGATGCGGCTCAGCTCTCCTCGCTGGCCGACGAGACCCCCGAGGGCCGCTCGATCGTCGTCCTCGCCAAGGAGAAGTACGGCCTTCGGGCGCGCGATGAGGGCGAGTTGGGCCACGCCGAGTTCGTCCCCTTCACCGCCCAGACCCGGATGTCGGGTGTGGACCTCGTCGAGAACGGGGCCGGGCGCAAGGTCCGCAAGGGCGCCAGCGGTTCGGTCATCACGTGGGTCCAGGAGCGCGGCGGCACCGTCGCGGACGACGCCGACCGGCTCGCCAACGGGATCTCGGAGGCCGGCGGCACGCCGCTGCTGGTGGCCGTGGAGGACGCGGAGGGTGCACGGATTCTCGGTGTCATCCACCTCAAGGACGTCGTCAAGGACGGCATGCGGGAGCGGTTCGACGAGCTGCGCCGCATGGGCATCAAGACGGTCATGATCACGGGCGACAACCCGCTGACCGCCAGGGCCATCGCGGACGAGGCGGGCGTGGACGACTTCCTCGCCGAGGCCACGCCCGAGGACAAGATGGCGCTGATCAAGCGCGAGCAGGCGGGCGGCAAGCTTGTCGCGATGACGGGTGACGGGACGAATGACGCTCCGGCGCTTGCGCAGGCGGATGTCGGCGTGGCGATGAACACCGGTACCTCGGCCGCCAAGGAGGCCGGGAACATGGTGGACCTGGACTCCAACCCGACCAAGCTCATCGAGATCGTCGAGATCGGAAAGCAACTCCTCATCACCCGGGGCGCGTTGACGACGTTCTCGATCGCCAACGACGTCGCGAAGTACTTCGCGATCATCCCGGCGATGTTCGCGGTGGCCTACCCGAGCCTGGACAAGCTCAACGTCATGGGCCTGGCCTCGCCGGAGTCGGCGATCCTCTCCGCGGTCGTCTTCAACGCGCTGATCATCATCGCCCTCGTCCCGCTCGCCCTGAAGGGCGTGCAGTACCGGCCGGTCAGCGCCGACAGGATGCTCCGCCGAAACCTCGCGATCTACGGCCTCGGCGGCCTGATCGCACCCTTCATCGGCATCAAACTCATCGACCTGCTCATCTCCCTCATCCCAGGCATCGGGTAACGGCATGAACACAGAAATCCGCACCACCGCACGGCTGACGGGGGCTGCGCTCCGCGCCCTCCTCGTCCTGACCCTGGTCTGCGGTGTCATCTACCCGCTGCTCATCACCGGAGTGGCCCAGGCCCTCTTCAACGACAAGGCCAACGGCTCCGAGATCGAGAAGGACGGAAAGACCGTCGGCTCCTCGCTCTACGGCCAGACCTACGACCTGCCGAAGAAGAACCCCGACGACCCGGAGGAGGCGCCGCGGCCGGATCCCAAGTGGTTCCAGCCCCGGCCGTCCGCGGCCGGCACCAACAGCGTGAACACGCAGTACAGCATCCTGCTCTCCGGTGCCTCCAACCTCGCCGCCGACAGCAAGGTCCTGAAAGACGCCGTAGTCGAACGCCGCCAGGCGTACGCCGAGTTGAACGGGGTCAAGGAGTCCCAGGTCCCCGTGGATGCCCTTACGGCGTCCGCTTCCGGCATCGACCCGCACATCTCCCCGGAGAACGCGGAACTCCAGGCGGCGCGCGTCGCGAAGGCCAACGGCCTGCGCGGAGCCGCGGTCGAGAAGCTGGTCAAGGACCACACCCAGGGCCGGATCGCCGGATTCATCGGCGATCCGCGGGTCAACGTCCTGGAACTCAATATCGCACTGCAGGACCTGGTCAGGAACTGATCGTGACACGAACAGCCGGCGGGAGCCGTGGGACCGGGGCACATTCTCGGCCCACGGCTCCCGCCGCGTCGTGAAGCCATGCATCGATACCTGTCACCCCGACTTCCCCGTCGGGATTCACCAGCCAGGAAGGCGGCACCAATGACCCGGGTGCTGGTGGTGGACGACGAACCACCCATTGTTCGGACCCTCGTGATCAATCTGAAGGCCCGGAACTACGTTGTGGATGCCGCACCTGACGGCACCACCGCCCTTCGGCTTGCCTCGGAGAACCGACCGGATGCCATCCTGCTGGACCTCGGATTGCCCGACATGGAGGGCATCGACGTCATCAAGGGGCTTCGCGGTCGGGTCCGTGTACCGATCCTGGTGGTCTCGGCCCGGCAGACAACTGACGAGAAGATCGCAGCCCTCGACGCGGGGGCGGACGACTATGTCACGAAGCCCTTCGCGATGGACGAGCTGCTCGCCCGGCTACGGGCCGCCGTTCGCCGCACACAGCCGGAAGAGCCGTCCAACGAGGGAGCCGTTGTCACCACCCGCTCCTTCACGATCGACTTGCACGTCAAGAAAGCCAGGCGAAAAGGCCGGGACGTTCGTCTGACACCGACCGAATGGCACCTGCTGGAAGTACTGATCCGCAATCGTGGTCGGATGGTGAGCCAGAAACAGCTGCTCCAGGAGGTGTGGGGCCCCTCCTACCAAAACCATGCCCACTACCTTCGTGTCTACATGGCACAACTTCGACGCAAGCTCGAAGCCGATCCCTCGCACCCCCGACACCTCATCACTCACCCAGGTATGGGCTACCGCTTCGAGTTGTGAGGCCTGAATTCTCTCCGCGGCGACAAGGTCCAAGGGGAAGTGGGCTCCGCAGCCGGACAGTCGACAACAGCCGGACATTTCTCACCGAATGTATGGGGACCATGGCACGCGGCAAACTAAGGATCTACCTCGGCTCGGCACCAGGTGTGGGCAAGACCTACGCCATGCTGTCCGAAGCGCACCGCCGTGTGGAGCGAGGCACGGACTGCGTTGTTGCCTTCGTGGAATGCCACAGCCGACCCCGTACCGAAGTGATGCTGCACGGGCTGGAGCAGGTGTCGCGGCATGAACTGGAGTACCGGGACGCCGCCTTCACCGAAATGGATGTGGACGCAGTCCTCGCCCGCAGTCCGGCCGTGGCGCTGGTCGACGAGCTGGCGCACACCAACGTGCCCGGCTCGCGCAACGAGAAGCGGTGGCAGGATGTCGAGGAATTGCTCCGGGCGGGTATCGACGTTGTCTCCACCGTCAACATCCAGCACCTGGAGTCGCTGGGCGACGTGGTCGAGACCATCACCGGTGTGCGGCAGCGTGAGACGGTCCCCGACGAGGTCGTGCGCCGCGCCGACCAGATCGAGCTGGTCGACATGTCGCCCCAGGCGCTGCGCCGCCGCATGGCGCACGGCAACATCTACGCCCCCGACAAGGTGGACGCGGCCCTGTCGAACTACTTCCGGCCCGGCAACCTCACCGCCCTGCGCGAACTGGCCCTGCTGTGGACCGCGGACCGGGTCGACGCCTACCTCCAGGAGTACCGCAGCGAGCACGACGTCTCGACGATCTGGCAGGCCCGCGAGCGCATCGTCGTCGGCCTCACCGGCGGACCCGAGGGCCGTACGCTCATCCGCCGCGCCGCCCGCATGGCCACCAAGGGCGCCGGCGGGGAGATCCTGGCCGTGTACGTCTCCCGCAGCGACGGGCTCACCTCCGCATCCCCGAAGGAACTGGCCGTCCAGCGCACCCTGGTCGAGGACCTCGGCGGCACCTACCACCACGTCGTCGGCGACGACGTCCCCGAAGCGCTGCTGGAGTTCGCGCGCGGGGTCAACGCCACCCAGATCGTGCTGGGCGCCAGCCGACGCCGCACGTGGCAGTACGTCTTCGGCCCCGGCGTCAGCTCCACCGTCGCTCGGGACTCGGGGCCGGATCTCGACGTCCACATCGTCACCCATGACGAAGTCGGCACGGGGCGTGGTCTGCCGGTCGCGCGTGGCGCGCGGCTCGGCCGCTCCCGCATCATCGCCGGCTGGCTCGTCGGCCTGGCGGGGCCCATGCTTCTGGCGCTCCTGCTCAACAGCGTGGGCCAGGGGCTCGGCCTCGCCAACGACATGCTGCTGTTCCTGACGCTGACCGTGGCGGCCGCTCTGCTGGGCGGACTGCTGCCCGCGCTGGCATCGGCTGCCTTCGGGTCGCTCCTGCTCAACTACTACTTCACGCCGCCCCTGCACCACTTCACCATCGCGGACCCGAAGAACATCGTGGCCATTGTGATCTTCTTCGGGGTCGCGCTGGCCGTGGCCTCCGTTGTCGACCTCGCTGCCAGCAGGACGCATCAGGCCGCCCGGCTCAGAGCCGAGTCCGAGATCCTCTCCTTCCTCGCCGGCAGCGTGCTGCGGGGGGATACGAGCCTGGAGGCGCTGCTGGAACGGGTCCGCACGACCTTCGGCATGGAGTCGGTGGCACTCCTGGAGCGCGCGAGCGATGTCGATCCATGGACATGCGCGGGCAGAGCCGGGGATGCCCGCCCACTCGTACGCCCGGAGGACGCGGACGTCGACATGCCGGTGGGCGACCACATGGCACTGGCTCTCTCCGGCCGGGTCCTGCCCGCGCAGGACCGTCGCGTGCTCGCAGCGTTCGCCGCACAGGCCGCGGTCGTCCTGGACCGGCAGCGGCTGGTCGGCGAGGCGGCACAGGCCCGCGAGCTGGCCGAGGGCAACCGGATCCGCACCGCGCTGCTCGCCGCCGTCTCCCACGACCTGCGTACCCCCCTGGCCGGCATCAAGGCCGCGGTGACCTCGCTGCGCTCGGACGACGTCGCCTGGTCCGAGGAGGACGAAGCCGAATTGCTGGCGTCCATCGAGGAGGGGACCGACCGCCTGGACCACCTCGTGGGGAACCTCCTGGACATGTCGCGGTTGCAGACCGGCACCATGACCCCGCTGATGCGCGAGGTCGATCTGGACGAAGTGGTGCCCATGGCGCTCGGCGGTGTGCCGGAGGGCAGCGTGGTCCTGGACATCCCCGAGGACCTGCCGATGGTGTACGTGGACCCCGGCCTGCTGGAGCGCAGCGTCGCCAACATCGTCGAGAACGCCGTGAAGTACAGCCCCGGTGGCGGGACCGTCCTGGTATCCGCCAGCGCGCTCGGCGAGCGCGTGGAGGTCCGCATCGTCGACCGCGGCCCCGGCGTCCCCGACCCCGAGAAGGACCGCATCTTTGAACCGTTCCAGCGGTACGGCGACGTGCCGCGCGGCAGCGGCGTCGGGCTCGGCCTCGCGGTGGCCCGGGGCTTCACCGAGGCCATCGGCGGGACGCTGGCGGCCGAGGACACCCCCGGCGGCGGCATGACCATGGTGCTGACCCTGCGAACCACCGTCGGCCACCCTCCGGGCGGCCCTGACCTTCCAGCCACGGCCACCCCATGAGGGCAACGCCGCGTACGCGCAGCTGACTTGAGGAAGTACCGCGTGACAGCCCCAGGCGCTTCAGCCGACGTGGACGCGGGGCCGGCGGTCCCGTTCCGGCTCGGCTTCCCGCAGCACCTCGCGGGTCACCGGCGCCACCTCGCCCTGTCCGAAGAGGAAGAACTTCACGAAGTGGGCGAGGGGGCTGCCTTCGGTCCACTCGAAGTAGATGTGCGGCCGCTGTCCGGTCGCATCGCGGACGTGCAGGAGCAGGGCGGCGAGGGCGTTGGGGACGGTTGAGCTCTCCAGGGTCAGGACGCGGTACCGGTCGTGGAGCACAGCGCCGTGCACCTTCAGGTCGGACTCGAATTCCGACGGATCGCCGACGGTGACCTCGACGAACATGAGGTCGTCCTCCGGCGGGATGTCGTTGTCGGACCGGATCTGATGGAGCTTGTCGCGGTACTCGGCAGCGTCGCGTGCGTCAGGCTCGTTGGCGATGAAGCGGATCCTGCGGTGGGCGGTGTCGCGTACGAAGCGCTCGGCCATGTCGTCGAGGGTCACGCTGGTGACGCGGAGTTCGAAGGCCCGCCGGACCCGTGACAGCAGGGAGATGGCGATGATGCCGGCGATGAAGCAGGCTCCGATCTGCACGCCGTCGGGCCGCTCGATGATGTTGGCGCCGGTCGTGTAGAGGAACACCGCCGAGATGACCCCGAAGGCGTTGGTCCAGCCGCGCTGGTTCGCCCTCCGCGCGGCGATGGTCACCGCGATCGCGGCGGACGTGATGAGGACGAGGACACCGGTGGCGTACGCGCCTCCCTGTGCGTCCACATCGGCGTCGAACAGCCAGGTCACGAAGAAGGCGATGAAGGTGAAGACGAGGACCATCGGGCGGACGGCCCGCGCCCATTGCGGAGCCATGCCGTACCGGGGCAGGTAGCGGGGCATCAGGTTCAGCAGTCCCGCCATGGCGGAGGCGCCGGCGAACCACAGGATGGCGATGGTGGAGATGTCGTAGACGCTGCCGAAGCCGTTGCCCAGGTACTCGTGGGCGAGGAAGGCCAGGGCGCGCCCGTTGGCCTCGCCGCCGGGGTCGAACCGGTCCTGCGGGATGAGGACGGTCGTGACCACGCTGCTGCTGATCAGGAACACACTCATGATGAGTGCGGCTGTGGTCAGTAGCTTCCTTGTGCCCTCGATACGGCCCTTGGGCCGTTCCTCGGTGTCGCCCGGTTCGCCCTCGACGTGGGGCATGACCGCGACGCCGGTCTCGAATCCGGACAGGCCGAGGGCGAGCTTGGGAAAGACCAGGAGGGCAATGCCCACCATGGCCATCGGACTGCCGTGTTCGGCCGTGAGCGCGTCCGCCCAGTCGGGGACGACATGCGGCTCGGTCGCCACATGCCACAGGCCGACGCCCACGACCACGACGTTCAGGATCAGATACACCCCGACGAGTACGACCGCGATGCCGACGGCCTCGGTGAACCCCTTGAGGAACACCGCGCCCAGCAGCGCGATCAGGATAAGGGTGATGAACACGTTCCGGCCGTGCAGAGCGTCGGCCAGTTGCGGGTTCTCCACGACGTGGGCGGTGGCGTCCGCCGCGGACAGGGTGATGGTGATCAGGAAGTCGGTCGCGGCGAAGCCCAGCAGCACCAGGACGAACAACTTGCCCTGCCAGAACGGCAGAAGCCGCTCCAGCATGGAGATCGAGCCCTGGCCGTGGGGACTCTCCTCCGCGACCCGGCGGTACACCGGCAGCGCGCCCAGCAGCGTCACCAGGACGAGCACCACGGTGGCCACGGGGGACAGCAGCCCGGCTGCCAGGGCTGCGATGCCGGGCTGGTAGCCCAGCGTTGAGAAGTAGTCCACGCCGGTCAGGCACATCACCTGCCACCAGCGGTGCCGGCGCTCCCCATCGGCGGGCTGCGCATGCGGTCCCGGCTGCTGCTTGGCCCTGTCGGCCAGACCTTCGAGCAGCCAAGCGCGGAAACGCTGCTGCGCCGGTTTCCCTGAGCCCGGTCGGGTGGAGCCGGCCACGGTGAACTCCTGTCGTACAACGGTGCGGACGTATCTGGCGAAGGGCGGGTTGGCTACGGATCAGCGTCCCGATGCCCCGTCACCTCCGTTGAGTCCGCACCCGGGGGCGGTGTCGCAACGCGGTAACCCTCCAGGCAGGTCAACGGTGCAGGAAGCCGGCGCGCGACGTTCGGTACCACGCGCCGGCCCGCCGCCGCACTTCGCTTCCGCCGTCCAGCTTGGGTGGAAGCGCTGGGCATTGAACCGACCCGGAACTCCCGGCGCGCCGCATGCACCCAATCGGGGCAGCGTTCGTCAACGAGGCGTCAAGGGTTACGGATCTTGCGCCAGGGATTCGTCAATGCTCGTCGACTCCCCCGGAGGGAGACGGTTCCCTGGCCGAGTGGGATCTCCGGCGCCGACGGCGGAGTCTCCCGGTTTCACTCCCTCACTCAGCGGCCTTGCAGGCCCTCCCCGTCAGGTGGTGTCCATGTCCAAGCCGACCTATGCGGGCATTCCGCTTCTGGCGCGCGCCGTTCGCGTATTGGTGGCCAGGCGGGGTGAGCACCGGTGACCGCCGAGAACGTCGTCGGAATCATCATCGCCGTCTGCCTGGTCGGATATCTCATCCTGGCCCGGATCTTCCCGGAGAAGTTCTGAGGGGCACGGCGGCGCTCCCGGCTCGCAGATACCTCAGACGTGCCGGCTCGCAGATACCTCAGACGTGCCGGGAAGACAGCCGGCGATATGCCGTGCGTGCCGTGAGGAGCCGGGCGATAGCCGTGCCGAGCAAGGCCGCGCCGAGCAGCACGCCTAGGCGCACCATGTCGTCGGCGCCGCTCCATGTGAGGTCGCCCTTCAGGTTGACGACGAACCCGTCGAGGAACAGCCAACACACAGCCGCCGTACCGGGGGCCGCCATGGCACGCGCGGGCGCCCCGAGACTCAGGACCCCGGCGAACACACTGAAGATCACCAGTGCCGTCGCCGGGTCGTGGATGACTCCGACGGCCCCTAGGAGCGGCAGCATCAGGAAGGAGCCGAAGAAGGCCGCCGCCCAGACCACAGGGGTGGGAGCGGCATCAGGCACGGGGCGGATGACGCGGTGCTGGAGCCGCATTTCGGTGATCACACGGCCTCCCTGAAGGGCTGCCGACAGGTCCCGTCCGCCGGCTTCATGTCCAGCCGACTACGAGCGCACCAGGGTCGGTAGATGTCTTGACGTATCCCGAGCGCTCCGGCCACCTGTCTTGATACGGCTTTGACGTGGCCTGCCCCTGACGGCGACCTCACCCCACACCGGGGATGAACCGCACGACGAGCAGGTCGATCAGCTTGATGCCGATGAAGGGCAGGACGAGTCCGCCGAGCCCGTAGATGCCGAGGTTGCGGCGGAGCAGGGCGTGGGCGGAGGACGGTGTGTAGCGGACGCCACGGAGAGCGAGCGGAATGAGGGCGATGATGATCAGAGCGTTGAAGATGATGGCCGAGGCGATCGCCGAGGTCGGGCTGTGCAGGCCCATGATGTTGAGGGTGTCCAGGGCCGGGTAGGCGGAGGCGAACATCGCCGGGATGATCGCGAAGTACTTCGCGACGTCGTTGGTGACGGAGAAGGTGGTCAGCGCTCCTCGGGTGATGAGGAGTTGCTTTCCGATCTCGACGATCTCGATGAGCTTGGTCGGGTTGGAGTCCAGGTCCACCATGTTTCCGGCCTCCTTGGCGGCCGAGGTACCGGTGTTCATCGCCACGCCGACATCCGCCTGCGCAAGGGCCGGAGCGTCATTCGTCCCGTCACCCGTCATCGCGACGAGCTTCCCGCCGGCCTGCTCTCGCTTGATGAGCGCCATCTTGTCCTCGGGGGTGGCCTCGGCGAGGAAGTCGTCGACCCCTGCCTCCTCCGCGATGGCCCTGGCGGTCCTCGGGTTGTCGCCGGTGATCATGACCGTACGGATGCCCATCCGCCGTAGCTCGTCGAACCGCTCGCGGATGCCGCTCTTGACGATGTCCTTGAGGTGGACGACGCCCAGGACCCGCGCACCGCTCGCATCGTGCACGGCGACCAGCAGGGGGGTGCCGCCCGAGGCGGCGACGGTGTCGGCGAACCAGCGAGCCTCCACCGGTACGCTGCCGCCGCGTTCGCCTACCCAGCCGATCACCGAGGAGGCGGCGCCCTTGCGGATGCGGCATCTGGTGCCGTCGCCCCATACGAGGTCGACGCCGCTCATCCTGGTGTGTGCGCTGAACGGAACGAACTGTGAGTACTGCAGCTCATCTTCGGCCGGAGCGCGCAGGCTGAAGCGTTCCTTGGCGAGGACGACGATCGAGCGGCCCTCCGGCGTCTCGTCGGCGAGTGACGCCAACTGCGCGGCATCCGCGAGCTGCACATCAGGGATTCCGGGGACGGGGACGAAGCCGGCGGCCTGCCGGTTGCCGAAGGTGATGGTGCCGGTCTTGTCGAGCAGCAGGGTGTTCACATCGCCCGCGGCCTCGACCGCCCGCCCGGACATGGCCAGCACGTTGCGCTGCACCAGCCGGTCCATGCCCGCGATACCGATCGCGGAGAGCAGGGCGCCGATGGTCGTCGGGATGAGCGCCACGAGCAGAGCGACCAGCACGGTCGTGGACTGCTCGGCACCGGCGTGGACGGCCATGGGCTGGAGCGTGACGACAGCGAGCAGGAAGATGATCGTCAGCGAGCAGAGCAGGATGTGCAGGGCGATCTCGTTGGGGGTCTTCTGCCGGGTGGCGCCCTCGATGAGGGCGATCATCCGGTCCATGAAGCTGTGGCCCGCCTTGGCGGTGACGCGGACGACGATCCGGTCGGACAGCACGGTCGTACCGCCGGTGACCCCTGAGCGGTCGCCGCCCGACTCGCGGATGACGGGGGCCGATTCGCCGGTGATCGCCGACTCGTCCACGGCCGCGATGCCGTCGACGACTTCTCCGTCCGCCGGGATGAGCTCCCCGGCCTCGACGAGGACGAAGTCGAACAGTTGCAGCTTGGCGGCCGAGACCGCCTCGGTCTCGGCGAACTCCAGGTCCATACCGACCCACCACGATCGCAGCCGCAGGGTGACGGTGTCCGTACGAGCCTTGCGCAGCGATGCGGCCTGTGCCTTGCCGCGGCCTTCGGCGACGGCTTCGGCGAGGTTGGCGAAGATGACGGTCAGCCACAGCCAGCAGCTGATCAGCCAGGTGAAGACGCTCGGGTTGATGACCGCGGAGAGGGTGGTCAGGGCCGAGCCGACCTGGACGACGAAGAGCACCGGGTTCTTCACCATCACCCGGGGGTGCAGCTTGCGCAGCGCCTCGGGGAACGACGTCATGAGCCGGACGGGATCCAGCAGACCGCCTGGTACAGGGCGGTGGCCGCGGTCCGCGGGATCGGCGCTCCGATGCGAGGAGCTTTCCTTGACGCTGGGCGGAGTCCGGTCGGTGGTGGTCGGTGTGGCCTGGTCAGGGGCCGGAGGCAGCATCAGAGGGACCTTCTGGGACCTTCGCGGGCCCGGCCGGCGGCGTGCGAGGGCCGGGCGGGCGGTGGATGGGTGGTGAGGCTGAATGAGGTCCGTCGGCGATGGGTGGTTCCACCACCGACGGACCGAGCGCGGGCACGAGAGAGCCCCGGAGGTGCCCGCGCTCCCGCCGTGTCGGCGGCGAAGGTCCGTCCCGGGGGCGTGTCGGGTCCGGGACGGGGACTTCGCGGTTCGGGCTTGGGGAGTTGCCCGGACCTGGGCCTTCCGGTGGGCCGTGGCCAGTGAATCTAGGCGGTGATCGCGGTGGGTGGCGCACGAACTCCGCATCATTTGCGGGTTTCTGACGGCCCTTCGGACGCCGTGTCAGGGTGGCGTCAAAGAGTGGTGACCGGCCGTCAGGAGCGTGTCAGGACGTCCGCCCGGACGCACCTGGTTCGGACAGACTTGCGGAAACGGGGGTACGGACGGCCTGTCCGTGGTGCGGGGTTGGAGGGCGCGTACGAGGTCCGAGACCAAGACCGCCGGAACGTCGCACAATCCGGGCGTGGGGGCCCGGCTGTTGCGGACACGCACCACGGCCGCGTCGTCCTGAACGGGGGACGGGCCCGAAGGGCCTCCGGTGGGTGCCGGGCGCGCGAGCCCGGACGGAGGCCGCGGCCCGGCGGGGCTCGGACGGCGCCGGCAACTGGCGTCCGTCCGGGCCCCTTTCGCACTCTTGTCCCGGACGGGGAGCCCCTGCCCGGCCGGTCACGCCTCAGTGCGCGCGTCTGTCCACGTCGACCGCGTAGCTTCCCGGGGTTGGGCGATCAATGCCAGGGCGCCGAGTGCTCGGCCTCCCCATCGAATGCCCTGCCCGCAACGTCCCTTAACGTGTTCGCATCGCCGGCACGGCACTAAGGTGAAACGGTGACCACCCTGCCGGAAGACCCGTCGCCACGGATCAGCGAAGACGACCGCGACACAACCGTGCAGCGCCTGCAGGAGGCGTACGCCGAGGGGCACATCTCGCACGAGGAGATGGACGAACACCTCCACCAGGCGCTCACCGCCAAGACGCACGCGGAACTCGTGTGGGCCGTGGCCTCGCTCCCGGCGGAGAAGCCGGGCACCACGTCCACGATCGGCGCTGCCGGCGGACGGATCCAGCGGCGCGGCGCATGGCGGGTACCTCGGACCCTCAAGGTCGAGTCCGCATACGGAAGGGTGCACCTGGACCTCTCCCGAGCGCTCATCGAACATCCGGTGGTCGACATCGAGTTGCAGCTCGGTACCGGTCGGGCCAGGATCACGGTGCCTCGCGACGCGATCGTCGACATCGAGGGTCTGCGCACCGGGTGGAAGGACCCGCGCTACAAGCCCCGGCGGCCCTCCCGCCCCGGCGGGCCGAGGATCCGGATCTCCGGAGCCATGGAGTTCGGACGGTTGAAGATCCGCCACGCGCGGCGTTGACGCCCCCTCCGGCACCAGGACAACCCGGTCGGCAGTACTTCGTCCCCGCGCGCACTATGGGCGACCTCCGGATACGCCTCGCGCTCCTCGACTTGGACGCTCAGACCACGAACGTCGTCCGGCCCAGCGGCAGTTCGGGAGCGGTCCGGCCCCCTCATGCCCTGGCAGCACGTGGCAGAGCTGAGCTGTACGACGTATCGCTCCACTCCATCAGGCAGGAGCCACGAACACATGCTGAGCCCCACGGCAGAACGAAGCGATGGAGTGTCCGATGGTCCGCCCCACCTGGACCGTCGTGCGAACTCCAGGGCGGCAACCGGGCGGCGAGCAGGTCGAGCCGAACGACGGCCGGGCGAGACAGGCCGTCCATCACGCGGATGGATGCGGCCGGCTTCAGGCTGTAGAGGCGCCCCTCCCTCGACGTCAGCGTCGCGTCAGAGCAGGCAGGCGTGAGCGTCAAGCATGCGTCAGGACCGTGGACCTTTCCCTGGCCTGCGGGAATACCTTCGGTGCAGCGCCCCCGGCAACCACGCCGGGACGGCGCAGTCGTCTTCCTCGAGGAGGAAAGCCATGTCTGCGTCCGAGCATGCAGAGGACCCCGAGCCTTCTGAACCCGTCCCGGCCGGACCTCTCTTCGTACCTGTCCGGTCGGGACCCACGGGCTGCACAGCCCGGTTCTTCCGCACCCCCCTGGGCGGCCGCACGGCCGTCGGCTTCACGTCCGAGGAGAAGCTCTCCTCCGCGCTGGGCAGGGACCAGGCCTGGATCAGGCTCTCGGAGCCCGCCCTGCACGCCCTCGCCGCACCGCTGGGCGTCACCGCGCTCACCTTGGACCCGCAGCTCTCCGCCCCCGCCACTGTCCGCGCCGAGCCGGCGTTCGTACGTCGAGGTCCCGCGCACGGGTGGCAGGACGGGGACTCGCAGCACTTCGGCGTCCTGCGGGTGACCCGTGCTGCGGCTGCCGTCCTGTGCCTGAACCTGCTCATCGGCTGAGGGGAGCACCATGTCCATCTCGCTTTCACCGGATCCGGCGGCGCCTGCCCGGCCACCGGATGACACCGAGGGCCTGTCCGTCTGGCCCTCCTCCGCCCTCCCTACGACCGATGGGGATGTGACCGTCGGCGGGGTGTCCCTGGCCGGGACCGCCGATCGCTTCGGCACTCCGGTGTACATCCTGGACGAGGACGAAGTCCGGGACCGCTGCCGCGCCTACCGCGCCGCATTCCCCGACGCCGACGTCGTCTACGCGGCCAAGGCCTTCCTGTGCCGCGCCGTCGCCCACTGGGTCATGGAAGAAGGCCTGGGCCTGGACGTCTGCTCCGCGGGAGAGCTGGCACTCGCCGTGACCACCGGGTTTCCCCCTGAGCGGATCGTGATGCACGGCAACGCCAAGAGTCCCGAGGACCTCCTCACCGCCGTCCGGGTGGGCGTCGGACGCATCGTCGTCGACAGCACCTCGGAGATCGCGCGGCTGGCGGCGATCGTGCCCCCGGGCACCCGCCAGCAGATCATGGTCCGGGTGGTGCCGGGCATCGCGGCAGGCGGGCACACGAAGGTGCGCACCGGCACGGACGACCAGAAATTCGGCCTGTCCATCGCGGACGGCTCGGCCCAGCACGCCATCGCCAAGATTCTCGGCCAGCCGCACCTGGAACTCGTCGGTCTGCACTGCCACATCGGCTCCCAGATCGCGACCGTCAAGCCGTACGTGGCGACCGTCCGCCGCATGGTCGGCCTCATGGCCCGCATACGGGACCAACACGGCCTCGCACTGCCCCAGTTGGACATCGGCGGCGGACATGCCATCGCCTACCGGCCGGGCGAGGACAGTCTCGACCTTGCTGCCCTGGCCGAACGGGTCCTGGCCGAGCTCGAGGACGGCTGCGCCCGCGCCCGGTTGCCCGTGCCACGGCTCACCATCGAGCCGGGACGCGCCGTGATCGGAACTGCCGGGGTGGCCGTCTATCGCGTGCTGGCCGTCAAACGCACCGGCGAGCGCATCTTCGTCGCCGTCGACGGCGGCATGAGCGACAACCCCAGGCCCGCGCTGTACGGCGTCCGGTACGCCCCACGGCTCATCGGCCGCTGCTCGGCGTCCGAATCCCGTCCCGTCACGGTGGTGGGCCGGCACTGCGAAGCGGGCGACGTCCTGGCGGACGGGGTGCCGCTCCCGGGTGACGTACGCCCCGGCGATCTGCTCGCGATCCCGGCCGCGGGCGCCTATCACCTGTCCATGGCCTCCGGCTACAACCTGGTCGGCCGGCCGCCGGTGATCGCCGCGGTCCGGGGCAACGCCCGTGTCCTCGTACGCCGCGAGTCGCTCGAGGACATCAGCCGCCGCGACATCGGTCTGTAGGCCGCAGGCGCGCAGCGGATGTGCCCTCCGCCGGACTCACGGCGGAGGGCACCCTCAATGACCTGGCTGTCAGGAAAGCGTCAGAAGCCGTCGATCATTCTTGATTCGGGTTCGTGACCGTACTTCCATGGGATCCGTGAACAGCGGTCTGCGCCATGACGACCGGCCACCGAGTACGGTGCCGCCGGTCCTGCGCGCTGCTCATGTGCCGGTGCGGTGACGCGCCGCTCTCCCGCGGCCGCTTGACGGTGGTCGCCTCTCTCTCCGTACGCCTGCCGCGCTGACGGCCGTACGTCCTCCATCACACCCTTCGCGCGTCCGACGCAGCTTCTCCTGCCCGCAGTAGGGGGAGTTGGTGTGGCCGTGCCCGTTATCAGGATCGAAACCATGTCTTCTTCTTCCCTGTCCGGACGGACCGTGCTGGTCACCGGAGCCACCAGCGGCATCGGCTGGGAGACCGCGCGGCAGCTGGCCGAGCGCGGCTCCACGGTCCTCGTCCACGGCCGAACCGCCGAGGAGGCGCAGGCGGCGACCGACCGGCTGATCGCCACCGCTGGCATCAACGGCACCCAACTGTGTGCCGTCGGCGCGGACTTCGCGCGACTGGAGGAGGTCGAGCAACTGGCTCACCGGGTCGTACAGGAGCACCCGCACTTGGACGTCCTGGTGAACAACGCGGGGATGGCCGCTCCCGAGCGGCACACCATCACCGCCGACGGCAACGAGATCGCTTTCCAGGTCAACTTTCTGGCGCACTACCTGCTCACCTGCCTGCTGGAGCCGGCGCTCACCAGCGACCCGGGCGGCCGCGTCGTCAACGTCTCGTCCTCGCTCCACCGCACCGCATCCATCCAGTGGAGCGACCCGAACCGCGTCCGCCGCTACTCCCGGCTCGCCGCCTACGCGCAGTCCCAGCTGGCGCTCACCGTCTTCGCCGCCGATCCGCGCGTGACGGCCGTCTCTGTCCACCCCGGCATCTGCGACACCGCCCTGCTGCCGCTCTACAGCCACGAGGGCGCCTCGCCCGCCGGGGGCGCGGCCCACGTAGTGCGGCTGTGCAACCCGGCCGTGGAGATCGTCAACGGGGCCTACTACGACCGCGCGGAACGCGTCGCCCCGGCCGCGTCCGCCACCGAGGACCGCACCGTCAAGCGCCTCAACAGGCTCGCCGACCTGCTGGTCCGCCAGAACGCCTGAGAACCCCGACCCACCGAGCGACATACGGAGAGATCGTGTCGAAGCGCGCCCGTAAGAAGAAGGCACGCCGGAAGAAGAAGGCCAATCACGGCAGCAAGGCCGGTCAGCGCTGAACCCGCGCAAAGGGGGCGGCCCGTTGGGGCCGCCCCCTTTGCGCTCAGCTCCGCTAGAGCCTGAATCTCAGTCGGCAGATCACGGCGTCCGTGTCGCGGCGTACGGCGTGCGCGACCACCGCGCCGCGCTGGTTCTGCAGTACGCGCTGCCACAGGCGGGCCGGCTCGACCTCGGGGATGAGGACGGTGATCCGGGTGTCCGGGTGGGCGGCGGACAGTTCGCGGACGTACGCGGTGATCGGGCGGCCGAGCGTACGGCGGGCCGAGTCCAGCTGCACCAGCGGAACGCCCGGGTTCCACAGCGCCCAGTCCATCTCCAGCGCGTCGGTCTGGGCACGGTCCTCGGCGTCGGCGTGGCGTACGGTCACCGCGCGCACCTCGTCGCCGAGCGAGACGGCCGCGGTCAGTGCCTCGCTGGTGAGCCGGTTCAGTGAGGAGACGGGGACGATGACCAACGAGCGGTCGCGGTGCGGCGGTTCGGGGATGCGTCCGACGCCGAGGCGCTTGCCGATCCTGCCGTAGGCGCGGTGCGCGATCTCGAACGCGACGACCAGCAGCGGCAGGGCGACCACGACGAGCCAGGCTCCGTCGTGGAACTTGGTCGCCGTGACGACGACCGCGCTGACGCCGGTGAGCAGCGCGCCCAGCCCGTTGAGCAGTGCCTTGCCCGCCCACTGCGGGCCGCGCACCTGACGCCAGTGGATGACCATGCCGGTCTGGGCGATGGTGAAGCCGATGAAGACGCCGATCGCGAAGAGCGGGACGAGGGTGTTGGTGTCGCCGCCGGAGAAGACGAGCAGCAGGGCGGAGACGGCGGCCAGGGCGAGGACGCCGTGGCGGTGGACCTGGCGGTCGGCCTTCAACCCGAAGACGTGCGGCAGGTAGTTGTCGCGGGCCAGCAGCTTGAGCAGGACCGGGAGGCCGCCGAAGGAGGTGTTGGCGGACAGCGCCAGCAGCGTCATCGTGGTGAACTGGACGAGGTAGAAGCCCAGATTGTGGCCGATGGAGGCGTCGGCGAGCTGCGCGAGGACGGTGACGCCCTCGACCGGCTGCAGCCCGAAGCGGGAGATGAGCACGGACAGGCCGATCAGCATCACGCCGAGCAGGGCGCCCAGCGCCACCTCGGCACGCTGGGCCCGACGGGCGGCCGGTGCCCGGAACGACGGAACGGCGTTGGCGATGGCCTCGACGCCGGTCAGCGCCGAGCAGCCGGAGGCGAAGGCCTTCAGCAGGAGCAGGGCCCCGACGGTGGTGGCGTTGTCGGCGAGTACGGAGGCGTGGCCGGCGGCCGCCTCGGTGGAGGCCGGTGCGTCGCGGAAGAGGCCGACCGCGATGAGGACGAGGATCGAGCCGATGAAGATCACGGTCGGCACGATGAACGCGCGGGCGGAGTCGACGATCCCGCGCAGATTCACGCCGGTGACCAGGACGAGCACGGCCAGGCACAGCCACAGCCGGTCGTCGTACAGGGCAGGGAAGGCGGAGGTGAGCGCGGCGACTCCGGCGGTGACGGCGACCGCGACGTTGAGGACATAGTCCAGGACCAGGGAGGCGGCGGCGACCAGGCTGGTGCGTCGGCCCAGATGCGCCTTGGCCACCGCGTAGCTGCCGCCGCCGTCGGGGAAGGCGGCGATCACCTGGCGGTAGGAGGCCACGAGCACTGCCAGCAGGACGGCGATCGCCACGGTGACGGGGAGGGTGAAGCCGAGCCCGTAGCCGCCCGCCGCGGCCAGCACCAGGACTATCGCCTCGGGCCCGTACGCCACCGAGGCCATCGCGTCGAGCGAGAGCGCGGCGAGGCCGGTAACGGCGGTGAGCTTGTGACGTGCGCCGGAATCGGGCGGCTCCCCAGCGCTGGGCGCGGTCTCCGACTCGGTGGTGACGATGGTCATGTGGGTGTGGCTCCTTGTGAGACGAGTCCACCCAGCGTGTGACCGGAATTCCACCGACGCACTCGGCCCATACGCGTTCCTGGCGCGACCCGGAGAAGTCCATACACACTCTTGACGGTTGCGAATGCGGCGCTGGAGGACTGGACCGGCCCCAAAGCGTGTGGAACAGCGGCGAGCCGAAAGGTATGCACCGCCGCTGGATGAGGCCGTCGTCCAGGTCTCCGGCAGGAACGCAGCCGACAGTTCCTGTGTGCACCCGCAGAACTACGCTGGAGCGGTGAGGGGCGCACCGTCGCAGAGAGCATCGACGGGTCTCCCTGGTAGTAGACGCAGGTGTTGAGTCACTCGGAGGTCAGCGGCCCGCCCTCCCGCTGCTGCCTCACCTGCGTTCGGGGAGCGGTCCTCGGTTTGGAGGCGCGGCCGCGCATGTGGGAAACGATCACCGCGCGTGTGGGAAGCATCCTCAGAGGGGCGTTTGCGCCCCTGGTCAGCCCTACTCGTGAACACCCCGTCAGGGCGAGCAGGTCCCCGAACGACTTCTCACCCTCGCTCCGCGGCGTCCCCTTGCGGATGTAGAAGGTGGTTCCGGCGGGGCGCAGTTCCACGATCCTGTCGAGGTCGGGGGTGGCGCACACGCTCTGATATCGCCGGGCGAGTCGATCGTGCCGGCGGTCGGGCCGTTGCCATTCGATGCAGCGTGGGCGGTCCCATGACGCGTTCGTCGTCGTGGACCAGTGCGGCGGCATCGGGTGGCTGGCGATCAGGCCGGGACGGAGGCCTCTTTGGGGTTGGGACCGTAGGCGTTGGTGCCGGGCTGGCTGTCCTGGAGGGCGAAGACCAGGATGATCAGCTCGCCGATGCCCGGGAGGAGGAGGAAGAAGGCCCAAACGCCGGAGCGGCCTGTGTCGTGCAAGCGACGGCAGATGAGGGCGAGGGTGGGCAGCAGGATGATGAGGCAGTAGGTCGTGAAGAGGAAGGGGCCGGTATCGGCTTCGATGTCGGCTATGTACACCACTGCGGCGAGGCACGCGCTGAGCAGGCGGAACATCCAGTAACTCTTGCGGCGCGCCCGTCCTCGGAAGTTCAGGGCGTTCTTGAACGGGTCGATGTACCAGTGCATGGTGGGATCTTTCATTCCAGAGGTGGGGGGTGTGGGGGTGTGTGGGCGGCAGCGGCGGTGGCTGTCGGCTGCTTCCCTGAGCACCGCGGGAGCCTGCCGTCCCACGAGCCGTGCGGGGTGAGTCCCCCGGCCCGGTAGGAGTCTCCGGATCGGCCACCTCACTCGTGGGGGAGGGGGAACCATCCGAGGTGCGTGTCCTCCAATAAGGAGGGAGCAGTGGCGGCGCATCGGAGCGCTCACTGCCACGCAGACCCCGGCCCCGGGTCCGCGGACAAAGGTGCCTGCGCTTTGCGTTGGGCCGCGCGTCTCCGCAGAAGGGCAGTTGGGCACATGCGATGCAAGACCGCGGGCCGGTCTGTGAACGCGGCACCGCGGGTCCCCCCGGTCCGCGGAGTCCGGGCAACGCGCCCGCCCGCACAAAGTCCGCGCCTCGCGCCCATCCGCGCGAAGGTCGTGCCGGGGTACGTACGTCAGCCGGCGAGCGCGGCCTTCTCGGCAACGAGGTTCTCCAGCGGCGATGGGCGCGCCATGGAGGGTTCGATGGCGACCCACAACTGGTGCGAGTCGAAATAGGCCTGGATGTACGAGGCGCGGTCGCCGCGCAGCACGATCTTGTCGACGACCGGCCACGACGTGGCCTCTCCGGCCACTGTCGCGTGGACGGTCGAGTCGATGTAGAGGGTGTCGCCGCGCGCCGCCCAGCCCTCGGGGATCAGATGGATGTCAGGGACTCCGGCGAGCACGGTCTTCATATAGCCCTCGACCTCGTCCCTGGTGAGCGGCCTCGGCATTCCGGGGTGCAGCAGGGTGGCGTCCTGGTGGTAGAGCTCCGGGAAGCGTTCGGCCCGGGGTTTCGCCCAGATTTCGGTGAAGTGCTCTACGAAATGCTCGACATGAGTCGGCATGCGGCCTCCTGTGGTTCCTCCGACGCTCACGCCGGCCACATGACCGACGCCCTGCACGTTACATACGGGCTGTATGTGAGGTCAACGGCGGAGTGTGCGGATAATGTGCCGGTGATGAGTTCCCAACCGAAGAGCCGACGGGCCGAGGCGACCGAGGCAACCAGGGAAGCGCTGGTGGAGGCGGCACGCGAGCTGTTCGCTGAGCGCGGCTTCAGCGCTGTCTCGACCGAGGAGATCGTCCGTAAGGCCCGTGTCAGCCGCGGCGCCCTCTACCACCACTTCACGGACAAACAAGACCTGTTCCGGGCCGTGTTCGAGCAGGTGGAGCTCGAACTCGTAGAGATCTTCACCGCGGCGCTCACCGATGACGACCTATGGGCCGGAGTGATCGCCTGCGTGGAGGCATTCCTCGACGCCTGCGCCGCGGACCGGACCGTGCAGCGGATCGTCCTTCTCGAGGCGCCCGCCGTGCTGGGCTGGTCGGAATGGCGCGAGTTGGATGCGAAGTACGGCCTCGGCATCATCGTCGGCGCCCTCGACGGGCTGATGGACCGCGGGATCCTGGAGCGGCGGCCCATCCGGCCGCTCGCCCATATGCTCCTCGGCGCTCTGAACGAGGGGGCCATGCTGGTCGCCCACGCTCCGGACCAGGCCGCGGCGCGGGCCGAGGTCGCCGAGAGCTTCATCTACTTGGTGGAGCGGCTCCGCCTGCCGTCCGCCTGAACCCGGGCCCTGCAGAACCATGTTCGCAGCGCGGGTCCGAGTGCACGCAGCCTCGGCAGGGACTCGGCTCACCGCCGTGTCGGCCGGCGTGGTCACGGTGCGTGCCTCCCTGAGGGGCGGCCGGCATGTGAATGAGGCCGCTCGCCAGGCCCATCGGGCCGCGGTGGCGAGGGCGAACCAGCGGCTGCTGTGGCCGGCAGTCGCCCGATCTCTCGCCGTTGTTGTTTCGCGGTCGGCCGTCTGAGCGCGGAAGCCTGCCGGTAGCGCTCTCGTGGGCACCGCGGCTTCCGTGGTCCTCACGGTGCTGACTCTGTGCAAGCTCTACAGGCCTGGCACAGGTTCATGGAAAGGCCGGGCACCAGCGGGCACCCCGCTCACCGCAGTCCAGCCTCCACCGCGTGCCGAACTCGCGGCGGCGAGCGCCCAACAGGTCGGACAGGAAAGGGCCGAGGTGGACGGATCGATGCCAGACAGGCAGGCACGCGAAGGTCCGGGCGCAGAGGTTGAGCTTCGTCGGCAACCCGCGCCGGCAACCCGGGAGCCTCATCTCTCCTCGACCCGACCTCACGCCAACTCCCCCCGGCGGTCAGCTGGCTGGAAAACGCTCAGTGCCCCAACAGGGGACGAGACACACGGCAAGATGGCCCGCTGTGAATGCTGAGGGACGCGGTCGAGGGCCAAACGGCGTGGGCAGGCAGTATTTGCTGCTGATGGTGCTGGGGACACTCGGAGCACTGGCCCTGACTCGACATTTCGAGTTGGGTACGGCCGCGACAGCAGCCACGCTGTTACCCACCTTTGCTCCCGCCTACCTGACTTGGAAGGCCTTCCAGCACGATCGCGCCGAAGCCGCCGCCGTGGATGTGGAGAAGGTTGCCAGCCAGCTCGCGCAGGCGGTGAAAAGGCAGTGGGACGACGAGGCCGCAATTCGCCGCTTGAACGACCCGTATCCCTTACCGGTCGCCTGGCGGGCGGCCGATGCGGAGTTGGTCGAGCCCTGGTCCCGGCTGGCCGAGCTGGTCCGAGCCTGGCCCGGTGGGCCGCCAGGTGATCCCGGCCAGTGGCCGGCGGACGCTACGGGGCTGGCGGGCGCTGATGCGCAGATCGGCGAGGTCTTCTCCCAACGGGTGCCCACCCGCCGCCTGGTGCTCCTGGGTGAGCCCGGCTCCGGCAAGACCGTACTGCTGATCCGGCTCTTGCAGGATCTGATCGAGCGGCGAACCAGTGACGGAATGGTGCCCGTGCTGTTCTCCCTCTCCTCGTGGGACCCCGCCCACCAATCCCTGGAGGGCTGGCTGGCCCAGCAGTTGCGGCGCAGCTACCCCGGCCTGTGTGCTCCCGCTCCGGTGGTCGCACCCGGGGTCGATCAGGGGGTCGACCTGGCCCAAGCCCTGCTGGATGCCCGGCGGATCCTGCCGCTCCTCGACGGCTTCGACGAACTTCCTCCCGCCTTGTACACCGTGGCTCTCGATGCCCTCAACCAGGCCATGCCCGCGAAACAGCCCCTGGTTGTGGCCAGTCGGACCGCCGCCTTTGACACCGCCTTGACCCGGCCCGATGCCATGGTGAGACTCAATGGCGCCGCCGGCATCCACCTGCTGCCACTCACCGCCGACCAGATCGCGGCCTATGTGCACCGTGACGCAGGGGGCCGGCACACCCCCGCTGCCGATCGCTGGAACACGGTGATCGCCCACCTGGGCACCGACACCCCCGTAGGGCAGTCCCTGAGCACTCCGCTGGGCCTGTTCCTGGCCCGCACCATCTACAACCCCCGCCCGCACGCCCGGGCCACACCCGCCCCCATTTCCCACCCGGGCGAACTGTGCGACACCGCGGCCTTCCCCACCCGGACCGCACTCGATACCCACCTGTTCAACGGCTTCATACCCGCCGCCTACAACCGCCATCAGCCCAACCCGCCCCGCTGGCCGGCACAGCAGGCACACCGCACCCTGGTCTTCCTCGCTCGGCATCTGGAGGCTCATCGCGGAGGCGGCCCCGATCTGGCCTGGTGGGAGCTCGCGTACGCCTTCCCCATGTACGTTCGTCATCTCGCGCTCGGGCCGGTGTTCGGGCTCGTGTTCGGGCTCGCGGGGGGTTTCGTGTTCGGGTTCTCGGACGGGCTCCTGGAGGGGCCCGCGGACGGGTTCGCGTACGGGTACATGGGCGGACTCGCGGACAGGCCCTCGGGCGGGCTCACGACCTGGCTGGCGGTCTTTCTCACGGTTGGGCTCGCGGTTGGGCTCATGGGCCGGGACGCGCGGCGGAACAGCCAGAGCACACGACCGCACCGGTCCTCCAACTCGCTGGCGATCGGACTCACGTTCGGGCTTGCTGTCGGGCTCGCGATCTGGCTCGCCTTCGGGCCCCTGGACCGGCTCGCGGTCAGGCTCGCGGACGGGGCCCCGGTCGGGGTCGCACGGGGGGTCGCGGTCGGGCTCGTGTGGGGGCTCACATCCTGGCTCGCATTCGGGCTCGTGTTCGGGCTTGCGTTCCGGTTCGCGTTCTGGCTCCTGAGCCGGGACGCGCAGCGCAACACCGGGAACACACAGCTGCGCCGCTCATCCAACTCGCTCACCGGCTGGCTCGCGGCCGGCATCGTGGCCGGGCTCACGGACGGCGTCGTCGTCGGGCTCACGGACGGACTCTCGGACGGGTTCGCTGTCGGGGTCGCAGGCGGGTTCATGGGCTGGCTCGCAGTCGGTCTCATGGGCCCGGGCGTACGGCGGGGCACCCCCAGCGCACGGCTGCGCTGGTCATCCAACTCCCTGGCGATCGGGCTCGCCGCCGGGTTGGCCGTCTGGCTCATGGGCTGGCTCGCCGCCGGGCTGGCGTACGGGCTCGCGTACGGCCTTGTCGGCGGACTCATGTTCGGACTCACAGCCGGACTGACATCGGAGAATCCTGACCTGACCACCGCGGTCGGACCGGTCGCGCTACTCACCCGGGACCGCCGCGTCTTCTTCGTAGTCGCGCTCACAGGCGGACTTGTCGGCGGACTCGCCTACGGACTCGCGGACGGGCTCGCATACGGGCTTCCGGACGGGCTCGCCTACGGACTCGCGGTCGGGCTCGCGATTGGACTCGTAGTCGGGCTCGCCATCGGGCTCAAGCGCACAGCATGGGTGGACTTCGCGGTCGCCAGGACCTACCTGGCGGCGCGTCGCCGAGTCCCATGGCGCCTCATGACGTTCCTTCAGGACGCGCACGAGCATCGCGGCGTGCTACGGCAGGTGGGGGCGGTATACCACTTCCGACACATTGACCTGCAACGCCATCTCGCCCGGCAACCCTGGCCGCCGACCACCTGACACACCGCGATCGCGCCTCACGGCCCCTGCCGATCTTGGCGTCCGGTGGTCGGGCCGGCCGTGCGCTGGGGCGTGGGTCTCGCGCAGATCGTGGCGCAGCTCGGTCCGGGCGGCCGCCAAGCCAGAGGGCGATGACGGGGCGGCTACCGCGACGATCGGTATGAACGACAACCCCACGCCGAATCCGCCCAGCCCTCCGGTCTACCCGCCTCCCCTGACCAGCCCCTGATCTGCCGACCGCCGATGTGGCCGGTCCTCTGCTGCGCCTCCTGGCCCACTGTGACGGACCCACGCGGGCGCCATCGTGATCGCTTCCGCCGCCTGACCTACAGCAAGTAGTGGGCGTGGCGGTCACGAAGCGGCTCGGTGCCGTGTTGGACTGGGCAGAGTGCTGATCATGGTGGTGCCCATCCGCGTCGTGGCATGGGACATACCTGGGCGGTCCTACGGCATGACATTGAGGAGACGGAGGCAGCCCGTGGCGGACGCGCGAAACGACGAGCGGCTCGCAGGTCGCCTCGTGGCTGTGGCGGCGCTGGGACTGGTGCTGATCGTTCCGCCGTTGCTGGCGCAGTTCGATCGCACGGACCGGGTCTTCGGCGTCCCGGTTCTCTGGGCCTACCTGTACATCGTCTGGGCCGTCGTGATCGGCCTGGTCGCCGTCATCGGCGGCAGATCGAGGTAGCGCCGTGCTCCAGACCTGGGTCATCGTCGCTGTTTCGGTGGGGTACCTCGGTCTGCTCTTCGCCGTCGCCTCCTTCGCCGAGCGGCGGGCGGACGCCGGCCGGAGCGTGATCAACAACGCCACCATCTACGCGCTGTCCCTCGCGGTGTACGAGACCGCGTGGGGCTTCTACGGCAACGTGGGCACGGCCGCCACGGCAGGCGTCGGCTTCCTGTCGGTCTACCTGGGGCCGATGCTCATGTTCGCGCTGGGCTGGCTGGTGCTGCGCAGAATCATCCGGGTCAGCCGACGGCTCCGGATCACCTCGCTGGCCGACTTCGTCTCCGCCCGCTACGGCAAGAGCGCCGCACTGGGCGGCCTGGTGACGATCATCGCCGTGGTGGGAATCGTTCCCTACATCTCGCTGCAGCTGAAGGCGATCTCCAACACCTTCGAGATCCTTCGCCGGCACCCCGACATCACCTCCACCTCGGACCTGGGCAATGTCCCGCTGTTCCAGGACACCGGGTTCTATGTGGCGCTGCTGCTCGCCGCGTTCACCATCCTCTTCGGCACCCGTCACCTTGACACCACCGAACGCCACGAGGGCATCGTCGCCGCCGTCGCGTTCGAGTCGGTGGTCAAGCTCGTGATGTTCCTCGCGGTCGGGATCTTCGTGACGTTCTGGATGTTCGGGGGGCTCGGCGACCTGTTCTCCCAGGCGGCGGACGCCGATCTCACCGGGCTGTTCACGGTGCGAGAGGAGACCGGTTACGGCGAGTGGGTCTGGCTCAACGTGCTCTCCATGCTGGCGATCGTGCTGCTGCCCCGGCAGTGGCAGATGATCGTCGTCGAGAACGTCGACGAGGGGCACCTCAAACGGGCGATGTGGCTCTTCCCGCTGTACTTGCTCGCGATCACCTTCTTCGTGCTTCCGATCGCAGCTGGTGGGCTGCTGACGTTCGGAGACTCCGTCGACGCCGACACCTATGTGCTCGCTCTGCCGATGGCCGAAGGCCCGCAGGTTCTCGCGCTGCTCGTCTTCATCGGCGGCATCAGCGCGGGCACCAGCATGATCATCGTTGAGACGATCGCGCTCAGCATCATGGTGTCGAACTCACTCGTGATGCCGCTTCTGCTGCGCGGCAGGTCCCGGCTGGCGCACCGGGCCGACGTCGCCGGGCTGGTGCTGGGCATTCGCCGGGTGACCGTCGTACTGGTCCTGCTGCTCGGGTACTCGTACTTCCGGCTCGCCGGCGAGGGGCCGGCGTTGGGATCGATCGGCACGGTGTCGTTCACGGCGGTGGCACAGTTCGCGCCCGCGATCCTGGGCGGCCTCTTCTGGAAGGGCGGTACCCGCCGAGGCGTGCTGGTCGGCTTGGTGGCGGGGTTCGTGGTCTGGGCGTACACCATGCTGCTGCCGATCTTCGCCGACGCCGGGTTGCTGCCTTCCTCGTTCGTGCGCGAGGGCCCGCTCGGGATCGAGGTGCTCCGGCCGGAGCACCTGTTCGGCCTGACGGGAATGGACCCGATCAGCCACGCGATGTTCTGGAGTGCACTGCTGAACATCGGCGCATACGTCGCGGTCTCACTCGCCGGCCGGCCGGATGCCGCCGAACGGGCCCAGGCCATGCAGTTCGTCGAGGTCCTCGCAGAGCCCGTCAGGGAGCGGCGCCGCTGGCAGTCCCGCGCCACGGTCGGCGAACTGCAAGCGCTGCTCGAGCGCTTCCTCGGGAAGGACGGCGCCCAGCGAGCCTTGCGCTCCTACCCCGGAAGGAGCGCCGACTCATCGACATCCGAAGCGGCCCCGGAGCTGGCCCACTACGCGGAAGCCCAGCTCGCCGGATCGGTCGGCGCCGCGTCCGCGCGGCTTGCGGTCGACGCGGTGGCCGGAGAGGAGCACATCGGCACCGATGACGTGATGGAGATGATCGGCGAGGCGTCGCAGCGGGTCGAGCTGGTCCAGCGGCGGCTGAGGTTGCTCTACGACGCGACCGGGCGCATCGGCACGACGCTCGATGTGACCCATACGGCCGAGGAACTGGCCCAGGTCGCGGTGCCGCGCTTCGCCGACTTCGTCACCGTCGACCTGGCCGAGTCCGTGCTGCGCGGTGACGAACCGGGGGCGAACGGCACCGGCATCAGCAACGACGGTAGTGCGCGGATGCGGCGCCTGGCCTCCAGCGGCATCCGCGACGACGCTCCCCTCTTTGCCATCGGCGACCTGATCACCTTTGTGCGGTCTTCACCACAGGTCCGCAGCATCGAGAGCGAACAGGCGGTACTGGTGCCTCGTCTGGGTGATTCCCCGGGGTGGCAGGAAGTGGACCACGCGCGGGCCTCCCGCGTCCTCGACTACGGGATCCATTCGCTCATCACAGCGCCGCTGCCCGCCCGCGGCATGGTGCTGGGCGTGGTCACCTTCTGGCGCTCGGAGAAGCCCGAGCCCTTCGAGCAGGACGATCTCTTTCTCGCGGCCGAACTGGCCGCCCGCGCCGCGGTGTCCCTCGACAACGCCCGCCGCTACACCCGCGAGCACGGCATGGCCGTGGCCCTGCAGCGCAGCCTGCTGCCCCGCGCACTGCCCGAACAGAACGCCGTCGAAGTCGCCTCCCGGTACCTCCCCGCACAGGAGGGAGTCGGCGGCGACTGGTTCGACGTCATCCCCCTGCCAGGCGCCAGGGTCGCGCTGGTCATGGGTGACGTCGTCGGGCACGGGCTCCATGCCGCCGCCACCATGGGGCGGCTGCGCACCGCCGTGCAGAACTTCTCCTCACTCGATCTGCAACCCGACGAAATCCTCAGCCACCTCGACGAGTTGGTCGCCCTCACCGACCAGGACGCGGTCGCTGCCGGCGACGACACCACCATCACCGGCGCCACCTGCCTGTACGTCGTCTACGACTCCGTCTCCCGTATGTGTGCCATCGCCAGGGCCGGCCACCCGACGCCCGCGCTCACACACCCCGACGGCACGGTGGACTTCCTGGACGTACCCCCTGGCCTTCCCCTCGGCATCGGCGGACTGCCGTTCGAGTCAACCGAGTTGCGACTGCCCCAGGGCAGCAGGCTCGTCCTCTACACCGACGGCCTCGTAGAGCGCCGAGGCCAGGACATCGACACCGGGCTCCGACTGCTCCGCGAGACCCTGGCGCACGCCGACCAGTCGTCGGAGGAGACCTGCGACGCCGTGCTCGACGCCCTGCTCTCGGACAGCCAGCGCGACGACATCGCGCTGCTCGTCGCCCGTACGCAGGTGCTGAGTGCCGGGCAGGTCGCCGAGTGGGACGTGGAGTCGGACCCGGCCGCCGTCAGCCGCGTACGCGCCGCCGTCACCGAGCAACTCGCGGAGTGGGGGCTGGAGGATCTCGTGGACACCACAGAGCTGATCCTCAGCGAACTCATCACCAACGCCATGCGCCACGGCGCAGGACCAATCAATGTGCGGTTGCTCCGCGACCGCACCCTCTTCTGCGAGGTCTTCGACCACAGCAGCACCTCGCCGCACCTGCGCTATGCGGCCACCATGGACGAGGGCGGACGGGGCCTGTTCCTCGTGGCCCATTTGGCCGAGCGCTGGGGCACGCGCTACACCGAGGACGGCAAGGTCATCTGGGCCGAACAGACGGTGCCTGGGACGCTCGGCAGCTGACTTGCGCACCCCCGAGGCCCGGGAGGGGCCGGTACGAGTGGACATCGCGTTCGCCGCATCCGCGCCGGATCCCTGCCCCGGGTGCGCCGCGATGCCCTCTCGCCCGGCCGACCTTGCCGCCGGCGAGGTCAGTTGCCGGCGCGGCTCAAGAACTCGTGCAGGGGTGGAGCTCCCACCGGAGATCGCGCGCAGCTGGATCGAGCGACCATGTTGCCATCATGCTGACGCTCACTGGTTGGTCGCGAAGCGTGAACAACTGGTCATGGTTCAGGCCGCACATCGGCCCCAGAGTGTCGGCTTCCGCGGAACAGTGAAGACCATTGCCACCCCCGCTGAGCGCCAGCACCGGCACCGGCACCGGCACCGGCACCGTGACCATGGTTCTCGTTGATGACCAGACCTTCGAGATCCACCCAGAAGCTCGCGACCTCTCGCTTCACCTGCGCGCACGTGGACAGTCGCCGCACGCGACCGGCTTTGCGTCGCCAGGAGAGCAGACCGGCCCCGGAGAGGACGACGTTGCGGTTGAGCTGTTGGGGTGGGACACGGAGCGGTGCCATTCCGGGGAGGGGCGGTCCTGCGTTGAGGATGGATATGGCCTGGTTTGTTCATTGACGTAGGGAGGTTCCGGTGCGGGGACAGAGGATCGCGACGGCCACGATGATGGTTTTGGCCGTGAGCGGATGGGCGGCACTGGGGTCCGGGGCGGCGTTTGCGGAAACTGACCCCCACGGGGCGAAGGCGAGGGCGACTGGCGGGTCCTCCACGGGAGGTGAGGTGTTCCAGCAGAACATCGCGAATTCCTCCCGGCAGAACAACAGCTGCAACAACCCCAACGTCTCGGACCTCGCCTTGATGGGGGGCCGGGCGGGGGCGCGCTGTGGGAGCCATGACGGCTCGTTCAGCAAGCACACCCAGGTCAAGGGCGGGAGCGCCCGCGCCGAAGGCGGCTCTTCCACAGGCTTCGGCGTGACCCAGCAGAACCTTGCGCAGGAGGGTCGGCAGAACAACAACTGCAGCAACCCCAACAGCGACGCGGACACCACTGTGACGGGGGGCCGGTTGGCGGTTGGTTGTGGGAACAAGGATGGCTCGTTCAGCAAGCACACCCTTGTCGAGGGCGGAAGCGCTCGAGCCGAAGGCGGCAGCGCAGACTTCAGCGTGTTCCAGCAGAACAGTGCGCAGGATGGCCGGCAGAACAACAGCTGCCACAACCCCAACGCCTCGGACCGCGACGTGTCCGGTGGCCGGGTGGGGGCGCGTTGCGGGAACCATGACGGCTCGTTCAGCGAGCACACGCGTGTCGAGGGCGGCGGCGCGCGAGCCGAGGGCGGCTCCAGCACAGGCGGCGAGATGTTCCAGCAGAATGTGGCGCAGGAGGGCCGTCAGAACAACACCTGCACCAACCCCAACCTCTCGACCATCAACGTGTCGGGTGGCCGGGTGGACGCGCGTTGCGCGACGAAGGACTTCTCGTTCAGCAAGCACACTCAGGTCAAGGGCGGCGGCGCCCGCGCCGATGGCGGCTCCAGCACAACGAGCAACGTGGTGCAGCAGAATGTGGCGCAGGAGGGGCGGCAGAACAACAACTGCCACAACCCCAACAGCAATACGGACGTCACGGTGTCGGGCGGCCGGGTGGACGCGCGTTGCACGGGCCAGGACTTCTCGTTCAGCAAGCACACTCAGGTCAAGGGCGACGGCGCCCGCGCCGATGGCGGCAGCGCAGCGGCCTCCGCAATTCAGCAGGATGTGGCGCAGGAGGGGCGGCAGAACAACAACTGCAACAGCCCCACCGAAGTCTCGGACCTCGACGTGTCGGGTGGCCGGGTGGAGGCGCGTTGCGGGAACAAGGACCGCTCGTTCAGCGAGCACACGCGTGTCGAGGGCGGCGGCGCCCGAGCCGACGGCGGCTCCAGCACAGCCGGCAGCGTGGCCCAGCAGGATGTGGCGCAGGAGGGGCGCCAGAACAATAACTGCCACGACCCCAACAGCGACTCGGACATCACCGTGACCGGCGGCCGGTTGGCGGTGCGTTGTGAGAACAAGGATCGCTCGCTCAGCAAGCACACTCAGGTCAAGGGCGGCGGCGCCGGCGCCGAAGGCGGCAGCGCAGCGGCCACCGTGTCCCAGCAGAACGTGGCGCAGGCAGGCCGGCAGAACAACAACTGCCACAACCCCAACGCCTCGGACCTCGACGTGACGGGGGGCCGGGTGGGGGTGGGCTGTAAGACGGTGGACCACTCCGCGAACCTGGGCACCGCGGAGATCGGCGGAGGTGCTCAGGCCGAGGGCGGCTCCAGCACAGGGGTGCTGTTCCAGCAGAACGTGGCGCAGGAGGGCCGGCAGAACAACAACTGCAACAATTCCAACAACGTGACTCTCACCGCGACGGGCGCCAACAGCACCTCCCAGTGCCGGGCCGTCGACAACTCCCGCACCATCGGCTCCCTCTACCGGTAGCCACACACGCTGGCCCGCTTCTCCCCACTCCCGGCCCAGGGGAAGTCCACGTATCCGACGTCCGATCTCTCCACGGCGACGTTCTGGTACGGCACTTGAAGATCGGGAAGCTGGCCGTGACGTGTGGAGAGGGTTGCTGCCGCATACCGCGCTCGCCGACGAGCTCGGTTTCATCAAGCGCCAGGGGACCGGCAATCCCGTATCGTTCAAGGAGTTCACCGAATCCCGGGCCACACGGTTTCCCGCATCAGGGTCGCATAAACTCATAGGCTTTTCTGGCATGGTCGGATTGCGGCAGGGCACACGACCTCTCGGAGGTTGATAATTATGGTTCCCCTGCTTCTCGTACTTCTTCTCGCACTGATCCTCTTCGGCGCCGGATTCGCACTCAAGGCCCTGTGGTGGATTGCCGTCATCGTGCTGGTGGTCTGGCTGCTGGGCTTCATGGTCCGCACCACCGGGGCTGGCGGCCGCAGGGGTCGTTGGTACCGCTGGTAGGCCTACTCAACCCACATGTGGGGCTGGACCGGATATCTCTGGTTCAGCCCCACATGCATTCTTGCGCTCATGCCACGGACGAAAGCAACCCGGAAACACACAAGAGGGTCCAACCATAGGGCGGTGACTTATGGGAACCCGATTAGGCACGGTCGGGGCGGTTGGCGCCTACGCAAGGGGCCTGCGCCTCCAGCGCCCTCCGCCCCGGCCGCCTCCTCTTCTGCCTCTGCAGACATGCCTGGCGACTCGAACGTCTCCCCGCGGGCGCAGACGCTCTGCCCTCCTGAGAAAATCACGTGCCCCCACTGCCGGCGGCGGTCTCGGGATGGGACCGCAACTCGCCCTGCCGATCGCCCTCGCCAAGGGCGGTGCCGTCCTGCTCGCGATGTCCCGGCCCGTCCCGGCCTGGTGGCTGTCGATGGCCATGGCCTCCGTCCTCGCCTGGGCCGCCATGGTGTACGGGCCCGGCACTGGCTGGCCGGACTCCCGTCCGGGCATCAGGCCAGGTCGAGGAGTTGTTCGTAGAACCCTCCGAAGCCCCGTTCCCTGTCGACCAGATGAAGCTCGAGAATCCAGTGGCAGGTCCGGCCCGCGCGGTCGGTGCGGCGCAAGGGGGTGTCGTTCTCCGGGGTGATGTAGGACTCGGCCTTGGCGCCGTCGTTCGTCTCGTGCGGGAATTCGCCGACCAGGTGACCGGCGTGCCAGGTCCCGATGCTCCAGCCGGCTGCTGCGGCAAGACGCTCGACTTCTGCGTGCAGAAGTCGGCCGGTGATGTCCGGGTCTGCAGCGAAGAAGGCGCGACCGGCGTCGAAGATGCGCGGCAGGTCCTGCAGGAGACAGTGTTTGCGGCGGTCGTCGCCGAAGACGTACGTGCGGCCGAAGTCTGCCTCGTACTCCTCGAAGATCGGACCGAAGTCTGCGAAGGCAACGTCATCGGACGCGATGACCCGGTCCGGCGGATTGTCCTGGTAAGGCCGGAGGGTGTTGGGCCCGGAGCGGATGATCCGCTTGTGCCAGTGCTTGGTGGTGCCGAACATCTCATTGGCCAAGTCGCGGACCAGATCGCTGACTTCGCGCTCCCCCCTGCCGGGCGACACCAGCCCGCGCACCTCCATCTCGGCGAACAACGCGATGGCCTTCTCCTGAGCTGCCACCAGCCGCTCGACCCGCTGGGTTTCCGGAACATCCGGTGTCTCGTCCGTCACGAAGCTTCCCTCCCGTGGTAGCGGCCGCGCTACCGAGTTCGGCGCAGCAAGGTGCCGGTGTGCGCGCCTGGGTGATTCGCGCACTCTCCGTCGGTCATCGTAGTGCTGCCTCTGAAGATGCAAGCTGATATGCGTCTGGGGCACACATGCCAGGAGTTCCGGCAATTTCTTGATGCAGGAGCGAACGAACTGAGCTGGACGCGGGAGCGTAGGCGCGGTGCGCCGCGACCGTGCACGGGTACGGGACTTCTGGCTGTACCGGTACGCACCCAAGGTCCTCGACACCCGGGCTCGCCGCTTTCCGCCCATCGAGCATCTGGCCGCCGCCCCGGGCGGCACATACACAATCCAGACCGTACGCAACCCACTGGACTGCAACGACGGCTTCAACGAGGCGTACTACGGTCGCCCCGACATGCTGCTCGACGCGGCCGCCCGCCAGGGGTGTTCGTCCTGGAGCTTCATCGACGACCGCGTCCGCGAGTGCTTCGACAAGATCCTGCGACGCGACCTGGACTCCGGCGCTTGGGACGAGGAATTCGGTCACCTGCGCAGGCAGCCGACGTACGAAGGGTCACTCGTCATCGTCCGCGCGACCCCGTGATCGGCCGTGGCCGCCACCCGGCGGGTCCAGGCCCAGCGCCTCGCAGACCCTGACAGAGCGCTTGCCGAGTCAGCCGGTCCTGTCGGGGCGCTTGAGAAGGTGTGTCAGGGGCACGTCGGTATCGGCGAGTTCGTTCGGGTCGACTGTCCGGCCGGAGGTGACGAGGTCGCGGATCGGGTCGGTGACGTCCCAGACGTTGACGTTCATCCCGGCCAGGACACGGTTCTCGGCGAGCCAGAAGGCGATGAATTCCCGGGTGTCGGTCCGGCCGCGGAAGACGACCTGGTCGTAGGCGCTGGGTTCGGCGTAGCCGGTGTACTCCATGCCCAGGTCGTACTGGTCGGTGAAGAAGTAGGGAACGCGGTCGTAGGTCACGTCCTGGCCGAGCATCGCCTTGGCAGCAGTCTGGGGCTGGTTGAGGGCGTTGGCCCAGTGCTCGACGCGGATGTGCTTGCCGACCAGCGGGTGGAAGGCGTTGGCGACGTCCCCTGCGGCGTAGATGTCCGGGTGGGACGTGCGCAGGTGGGCGTCGACGCGGATGCCGTCGTCGACCTCCAGGCCGGCGGCTGCGGCGAGTCGGGCGTTGGGGGTGATGCCGACCCCGACGATGACCGCGTCGGCGTCGATGCCGCTGCCGTCGGCCAGCAGCAGGCCGTTCGCTCGGTCGCCGGCACCGGTGATTTCTGCGACCTGGACGCCGCAGCGAAGGTCGACCCCGTGATCGACGTGCAGGTCGGCGAAGATCTGGGCGACTTCGCGACCCAGCACGTTCAGCAGCGGGAGTTCGGCCCTCTGCAGGACCGTGACCTCGAGACCGGCCGTCCGGGCGGCGGCAGCGATCTCCAGCCCGATCCAGCCGGCGCCGATCACTGCGACCCGGGATGCGGACTCGAAGGCTTCCTGGATGCGGTCGCTGTCGGCGAAACGGCGCAGGTAGAGCACGCCGTCGAGGTCGGCTCCGGGCAGCAGAAGTCGGCGGGGTGAGGAACCGGTTGTCAGGAGCAGCTTCGTGTAGCCGATGCGGCTGCCGTCGGCGAGCGTCACTTCATGGGCGGCCGGGTCGATCGCGGTGACGGTGGAGCCCAGTCGCAGGTCGATGTCGTGCTCGGCGTACCACTGGGAGGGATGGACGTAGGCCGACTCACGTTCCTCCTTGCCCATCAGGTAGCCCTTGGAGAGGGGCGGCCGTTCGTAGGGGTGCTCGCTCTCCTCTCCGATCACCGTGATCGGGCCGACGAAGCCTTCTTCCCGGAGTGTCTGTGCTGCCTTCGCGCCGGCCAGGCTGGCTCCGACGATCACGAATGCTGTGTGAGCGGCCATGATCTCTCCTCTGTTGCGTCCGCTCTGCTCGCAGGGCGATGGGGGTCCACTCGGGACCGGCGACATCAGGCGGCAGGGCGCTCGGTGTGCAGTTCTGCATCCAGTTGCTCGAAGAGCTCGTTGCCGGAAGCGGTGAACTTGCTTATGCCTTCGTCCTCCAGCACGCGCACCACGTCGTCGTAGGACACTCCGGCCGCCTCCAGGTCATCCAGTAGCTGCTGGGATGCCGCGTAGGTGTCGTGGATGGTGTCGCCGTGGATGCGGCCGTGGTCGGCGACGGCGCGCAAGGTGTGCTCCGGCATGGTGTTGACCACCCTGGGCGCAACCAGTTCGTCGACGTAGCGGGTGTCGGAGTAAGAGGGGTCCTTGACCCCGGTGGAGGCCCACAGTGGGCGCTGGGGGCGCATTCCGGCTGCGGCCAGCGTCTGCCACTGATCGGATGCGGTGGCCTGTTCGAAGTGCTGGTAGGCGAGGCGTGCGTTGGCGATCGCGGCCCGCCCGCGCAGCGCCCGCGCCTCCGGTGTGCCGATCTTGTCCAGCCGGCTGTCGACCTCGGTGTCCACCCGGCTGACGAAGAAGGAGGCCACCGACGCGATGGACGTCAGGTCGTGCCCCGCCGCGCGTGCCTGGGTCATGCCGTCGAGGAAGGCGCGGAGCACCTGGTCGTAGCGGTCGAGAGAGAAGATCAGCGTCACGTTGATGCTGATGCCCTCCGCGAGCGCGGTGCTGATCGCCTCCAGGCCGGGCCGGGTGGCGGGGATCTTCACGAACAGGTTCGGCCGGTCCACCAGCCACCACAGGGCCCGTGCCTCGGCGATCGTCGCTGCCGTGTCGTGGGCGACTCGCGGGTCCACCTCGAGCGACACCCGCCCGTCCACCCCGTCGGTGGCCTCGTACACCGGTCGCAGTACGTCGCAGGCCCAGCGCACGTCGAATGCGGTCAGCGCCCTGACGGCCTCCCCGACCTGGACTCCGCGCCGGGCCAGATCACCGACCTGTGCGTGATAGCGGGTTCCCGAGCGGATCGCCTTGGCGAAGATCGTCGGATTGCTGGTGATCCCCACGACCCGCTGTTCACGTATCAAGTCGGCCAACTCGCCGCCGGCGAGCCGCTCCCGGCTCAGATCATCGAGCCAGACCGCGACGCCTTCGGCGGCCAGCCGGTCCAAGTTCTCGCTCATGATCTTCTCCCTTGCGTCGTGGCGCGGGATGCCGTCTACGTGTCGCCCGGATCCTCTGCGGTCCCCGCCCGGAGCTCGTTCACAGCCGCCCCAGCAGCAGAGCCGGACAGGGGCGCCGTGCTGCCCGTGGCGCGTAGTTCGACACAGCACCGCCCCGGGTGAGGGGCGAGGACCGCGTCGATCCCACCGGCTTGCAGCCCGGTGAGGAAGCCGTCGAGGAACGCGTGATTGATCCCGCACACCAGCTCCGGCGACCGGACGGCCAGCGGGCGGAACGGGCAGTTCAGCAGCCGTAGTTCGGTCGGAGCCTTCCGATCGGGCTCGAAGCCGTGCTCTTCCAGCACGGACTGGGAAAGGGTGACAGAACGCTCGGGCCCCAGACGGCCGGGGCGACTGCTGGCGCGTGTTGCGGTTCCGAGTTCCTCGCCGCGGTGGCGGGCCGTGCGCCGCGCTGCCGCCTGTGCGTCCTCGCCCTGCTGCTGGTCGAGGACCGCGTCGATGAGGATCTCGGCGAGGACGTCGGGGCGGCGCTCGGGAATGCTGATGCGGATGTCGGTGGCGGCCGGCTCGTAGACCTTGGGCTTGCGGCCGACCCTGGGGATGCCGTCCGGGTTGTCGTAGCGGGAGGTCAGCAGCCCGGCCGCGACGAGCTTGTCCAGGTGGAAGGCGCCCAGTTTGGCCGAGATCCCCGCGTCACCGGCTGCCTCTTCCCTGGTCACGGGCCGGTGGGCGCGCCGTACGAAGGCATACAGCCTGCGGCGCACCTCGTCCGCGAGCACCGAGACCGCTTCCACCCCCGAAGCGGCGGGGGCCTGAGGTGAAGCCGGGGTCAGGTCAGAAGCCATGCCTCCACGATAACTCCAACATATGTATGCGTAACTGATCAGAGCCACATTTCTCTCTGGCTCGTTAGCCGCAATCAGCGAATAACTTCAACGTTCATTGGTGAAATTTGCTGGGGGGCAGGGTCATGCCCAGCCGGGGGATGGTCAGGCCCGTCGAGGTGATCTCGAGCTCGCGCCCAGCTTCGCGGTCTCCTGCTCGGCATCGCCATCCACACGGCGTGGAGTGAGATCGGCTGGCGCCCTTCACCACAGCCGGGGCCGCGGAGCGCCGGGCTCTCCGTCTTCCCTAGATGATCGATTCCAAGGGTCAGTGGTCGCAGGCGGTCAGTGAGCGTAGGACTGGCTGGCTGGTGTGGTCGTTGTGCCAGATCGCGGCCGTCAGCCCGAGGATGCGTTGCATGACGCGGGAGATCACGCCGCCCGGTGTGCGGCCTCGGTGCTGTTCGAGGTCAAGCTGGCCCTTTGAAGGTCTCGTTGACCGACTCGATGACCTGCCGCAACGGCTTGAACAGGGGTGCCCCGGCCCGCTCCGGCTCGCCCTTGCGGGCCGGCCTCAGCAGCCGGATGTCCTGCTCGGCCAACTGGTGCTCGAAGGCGCGGCCGAAGTAGTTCTTGTCGCCGATCAGCGTCTGCCCGGCCCGGGCGGCGACCGGTTCCGGTTCGGCGGCGAGCAGGTCGAGCAGGGTCTCGCGTTCGTCAGCCTTGGCCCCGGTCAGGCGAAGGCGATGGGCAGGCCCTGCAGGGTGCACACCAGGTGCAGGCGCAGGCCCCAGAAGAAGCGGCTGTGGCTGGCGCAGTACCCGTACTCGGCCCATCCGGCCAGGTCGGAGCGCTTGACGGTCTCGCGGGAGTGTCCGCACTCCACCGGCGTGGAGTCCACGATCCACACGTCATCACTCCATACAGAGGTGTCGGTCGCCAGCACCCGGGTCACCCGCCGCAGCAGCTCGGTGGCCTTGCGCAGGCGCTTGTTGTAGCCGGGCTGCTTGGGTAGGTAGGGGAAGAGATGCCGCAGGTGGGCGCGGGCGTGGCGGAGCCACTTGGCCTCGGAGGTGAAGCCCAATATGGTCTGCATCATCGCGAGCGTGACCAGCTCGGCATCGGTCAGTTGCGGGGCGATCCCGACCGCCGGACGCCAGGGCGCCAGGTGCGGTGAGTCCTTCAGTAGATCGTCGGTCTTCACATAGAGTGCGGTGGCGAGGGAGTCCAACTCTGTCTTCACACACTGACGTTGGACTCCCTCCTTCCAACCCCGCGGGCGATTCTCTGGAACGGATCAGTATGTGGAGATCGATGGCTCCCGCGGACTCAGGCGCCCACGGTCCCGTCGACACCTTCACGCAGAAAGTCCGCGTGCCCGTTGTGGCGGCCGTACTCCAGAAGCACGTGCATCATCACCATCCGCAGCGACACCTCCTCGCCCCATCGTGGTTGATACCCGGCCTGGTCCAGGGACTCAGCCTCCCGCTCGACACGCCGCGAGTTCTGCACCTCGGCATCCCAGGCCACGAACGCCTCGTCCCTGGTCGACGCACTCGCGTCGTACGCTGCCTGAAAGTCGATCTTGTCGGACCAGACCATGGGCGCGTCGTTGTCCTCGAACACTCGACGGAACCAAGCACGCTCCACCTCCGCCATGTGCCGCACCAGACCGAGCAGCGAAAGCGTGGACGGCGGCATCGACTGCTGCCGCAGCTTCTCGTCGGTGAGCCCTTCGCACTTCATGGCGAGGGTTGCGCGGTGGTAGTCGAGAAAAGCCCGCAGCATGTCGCGTTCGCTGCCAAAACTGGGCGGTCCTATGCGATTGTCGCTGGTCATTGGTCGTGCTCCTCATCCGTGCCTGCGTTGAGGGCCAGTATCTAATCCCGTCGACTGTCCCCATACGAGTGGACGTCAACCGGGCCTGAAGACTCATTGGACCCCGCAGCGGCAACTACCCCTTGGAATCGACCATCTAGTCCGCCTCTTGGTAGGAGTGGCGTTGCTCGGCCCAGGGATCTGCGGTGTTGTGGTAGCCGCGTTTCTCCCAGAACCCGCGCCGGTCCTGGGTCATGTACTCGATACCGCGAAGCCACTTCGGCCCCTTGTAGCCATAGAGGTGCGGAACGACCAGGCGCAGCGGGAAGCCGTGTTCGGCGGTGAGCAAGTCACCGTTGTGATGGGTTGCGATCAGGGTTCGGTCGGAGGCGAAGTCCGCGAGGCGAAGGTTGGCGCTGTATCCGTACTCGGCCCACGCCATGACATGGGTCACCTTGGGGCTGGGCGGCGCCAGGTCCAGCATGGTGGCGGCGGCCACGCGGAAGAACTCATGGCCGCGGGTCGTGGTGCCCGATGCGCAGTGCAGGTCGGTGGTGATCGTGGTCATGGGAAGTGCCACGACCTCCTCCAAGGTCCAGGAGTATGTGGCGCCCGTGGCGGTGGCTCCGAAGACCTGGAGATTCCATCTGGCGGCACGAAATCCGGGTACCGGACCGTAGTGCGAGACAGGCCAGCCCTTGACCGTTCGCTGCCCTGGGGGGAGCGGTTCGGTCCCCACGACGCACCCTCGCCTTAAGCACTCGCCGCACCAGCACAGGCTGGATAGAAACACCGGTCGACCTTGCAGATGCTGGCAATTGTGGCAGTGCTACCTCTCAAATGTTCATGCCCATGCACCCATGACGGCCATCCTTAGGGGGCTCCGTCGCCCAAGCGGGTCTGCCTGCCGGATTTCGAAGTCGCGGCGCTGATCGATTGCACGGAGATCAACCTCGCCGGCACCTGTCGATCAGAGGGGACGCCGCTCGTGGTGCCGGTCAGCCCCACGTTGCTCGGCACGGACGGCGCGGTCTTGTCACCACTGGTGCATCCACCACCGATGCAGGTCTTGCGCACGTAGCCTTCGGATCCAGGAACGCGGCTACCAGGACCACGCCTGGACCGACCCCCAAGCGTCGGCGCGGAACCCGAACGATTCGTTGACTGCCATCATGGCCGTGTTCCCGACGGCGTTCCACGTGGTGATGCTGCTCAACTCCGGCTCATGCTCGCGGGCCCATGAAAGATTGGTCTCTTTCAAAAGCGCCCCCAGTCCCTGTCCACGGTGCGCCGGAAGTACAACCGTGTCCCACTGGCTTGCGTCCCGATGATGCGAGGCGGCGATTCCGAGCGCCGAGTAACCGACCAGGAGGCCACTGTGCGTGTGCCGCACAGCCGTGATGTAGGTGCGTAGGCCCCAGGCACGCAGGACGGCGTACAGGGTCTCGACTTTCGCAGCGTCAAAGGTCTCCGCTGTCCCATTCCCCGAGCTCGCCGCCTCGTCCTCGGCAAGGCGGGTGGACATGGCCGCGAACTCCTCCAAGGACTCCGAGGGGACACCGCCACGCCAGCGCACGAGTCCGTACCCGGCCGGTACTGCGTGGCCGTCCCCTCGAGGGCGTTCGGCGATGTTCAGCGCCAGTCGGCGGTAACGGGCTACCCGCTCCGCCCCCGTTTCCTCGGAAAACGCGTCACCGGGCCCCTTTTCGGCAAGGCTGGAGGTGAATGCGGTCAACTTCTTCGGACCCATCCCGCCGAGAGACTCCCGGACTGCGGCAAGCAACTGCCGCCCAACTCCCTGGCGCCGCATGTCAGGGTGCACCGAGAGACAGACCAAAACCGCCTCCGTGGGAGGGGTATTGCCGTCCAGGCCGACCACACAGATCCCGGACGGACGGCCGTCGCTCCACGCGGCCCGGATCAAAATGCTCCGGCCGGGGCGGGGACTCACCATCTGCCCGATGAAGGAAGCCCTGCACGCCGGCGGATCGGCAGGAAAATCGAACCAATGGGCTTGGCGATGCATGACATAGAACTCTTCCAACGCCGCTTCATCGACGACGGACAGGGGTTCTACGGTGAGCATGAAATGTGCCATCGGTCCTGCCTCGGGTAGTGACAGTGCGTGCTCCTGGGGCCGGCCCGCGGTGACCGGCAGCCTGGTGGGCCCTGCCCGACCCTTCGCGAACACTAGACGCTGTCCGCACGCCCGGCGAACGCAATGTTCCCGTGCCCCAGTGAGTTGTCCACGAGCGGTCGCGCCCGGTTCTGTCTTGCTTGAGTCGCCTTATGGGCGCTGCCTCGCCGCACACGAGCCCGAGCCGAACAACACGCTGCCGCCGGCCGACCTACTGTCGAATGGGCCGCCTTAGGCTTCGTAGCCGAAAGACCACGCTGGGGCGAAGCGGCCCGTCCGGCACGCTCAGGTCGTCGAAAACGTTGGCCGGGTCGCGGGTTATGCCGGTGCGGTGCATCACTGCCTGCGAACGGAGATTGGTGGTCGTCGTCACCGCGAGGATCTCCTTGAGGTCGAGGCATTCGGCGGCTCCAGCGTCCCGCGACCCGCTGACGCGACCGGCAGTGAGCCGCCGAAGCGCTCAACCGGCAGAAGAAATCCACCACGCGACGCGTGCGGCAACGCCTGTTCGCCCTGGCCGCCGACGTCACCGCCACTGCCGCGTGGTCCCTGATCGACGCCGGCCAGCTCGACGGCGCCGGTCGGCACCTTGACCGGGCCTTGGGGCTCGCGGGCCTGGCGCAGGACTCCGAGATGGCCATGCAGGTGTGGAAGCCGACCACGTCCGGCCCGTCGCGAGCCCCTGGAAGGGCACAAGCGCTGTTCGTACGCCGGTATTGCCGAGGGCACGAGCACGCCCTCGCCGCCAGCGACGTACGCCGAGGAGCTGTGAGGAGGCGCCGCCGCATGACGAAGCGCCCCTGCCCCGGCAGGAGGGCCGGGAGTGCGGTGATCCGCCGGGGGTGAGCGCGGGCGCGACCGGTGGGGCGCAGGAGCGGAGCGGATGGACCGGGCGAGCTTCCGCTCCCCGCTTACGGATGGTTTGCCGGGACGGCCGGCCAGCGGGTGTGAAAGCGCCCCTAGCTTGGGCCTGCGCCGTGGTCCGGGGGAGTGCGGCGCGGTGTCTTCTCCCGAGGCACCGGAGCCCAACTCTTCACGGAAGGAATCCGCACAGTGGCACACCGTAAGGTCTATCTCGCGGTCGGCAGGACGAACACCCGGATCTACCGCTTCGACCCGATCGACGGAGACACCCGCGTGGTCGGGAACGTGCCGGCATACGCGGCCGGTTACACCGCCATGGGCGCGCAGTACCGGGGTGAGGACAAGGAGCCGCTGCTCTTGGCGGTCAGCGACAACAAGCTGGTCACCATCGACGTGGAGGCCGGCACGGTCACGGACGCTGTCGTCAACGGGCTGCCGAGCGGCAAGACCTGGTACGGCGGGGACCTGGATGACGACGGGAAGACCCTCTACGTCGTGAGCAACCCCGGCGTGCCCAGCTACTCGATCGATGTGACCACCAGGACAGCGACCGCCGGCAGCGACTCCGGCGCCGGGCGGTGGGACGACTTCGCCCACCACCCCAAGGACGGCCGGCTGATCTCGGTGGAGGGCGACAACGGGGACCTGCTCCACATCGACCCGCAGAAGAAGCAGATGAAGATCGTGCTCAAGAAGCAGGTCTTTGAACCCGCCGAAGCCAGCTCCTCCGCGGGCTCCCGGAAGTCGTACTCGGCCACCTTCTTCGACGACGACGGCAACTTCTACGCCGTCGACTCCGCCGGCAACGTCAGTCACCTCGACCTCACCGGCGCCACCATCCCCGACCACGCAAAGCGGATCGGCGGCGGGAAGATCCCCGTCGACAATCTGGAGGTCATGAACGGCGCCGGGCGCATCACCCCGCTCCCCGTTCCGCCCAGTTACCACGAGATCGTGGTAACGAAGAAGTTCAATACCTCATGGGACAGCAATGACCCGCGCGGCAAGGTGTACAGCTTCGAGCTGACGCTCACGGCCGTCAGCAAGAGCAGCGGCAAGGGCGAAGACGTCCACAAATTCAGGATCTCGTTCGACTTGCCGACGGTGGCGGGACAAAAGGTCGACGCATCCGGCGTAGACGTTGTCTACCAGGGCGGCAAGGCATACATCGACGCAAAGAACGACCAGTTGCTCGCCGCCGGCAAATCACGGCCCATCACCGTACAGATCACCGTCCCCGGTGATCCTCAGAAGCTGCCGCACGAGTACCCGCTCGACGGGCTGAAGGCCACCCGCCTGGCCTGACCAGGACATCACAGAGAGCGGGCCCCGCCACTGGCGGGGCCTGCTCCGTTCCCAAGATTCTCAAGACAGCCTGTGGCGCGTGACGTAGGCCCGCACCAGCACGGTGCGGGCCTACGGTCTGGTGCGCGGTCAGATGCCGATGTGGCGGCGGCCGGAGTCGTACATGCGCCGCACGCTCGACTCTCGCTCGGGGTCCTCGAACAGCGCGGCGGCGACGCGCCGCCAGCGATATCGGCGCCGCGCCGACGGCACCGTTCGGGGCGTCAACGCCGGAGGCGAGATCTTCCGCTACACCGGGGAACAGCCCAGTGAACCCTGACCGCCAGCAGGACGGTGCCCTTGTCCTCTCCACATGCGACCGGGGGAGGGGCGCTGGTGGATCGGCGACGAACGCCGCACCGACGTACCCTTCGGCCTCGACGACTTCCAGCTCCGCTGACTGAAAGGATGTGCCTGAGCACTCCAGTTGGCCACGCTGTCCTTGCTGTGGCAGGAGCAGGGCCTACGGGCGCGGGGTGTCCTGTCTGCTGTCGTCTTCCTTGCTGTCGCGTCGCCCGGCAGGTGGGGTGGACATCGGAGGAGCGGTTGAACTCCACCCCCGATTCCACCCATGGGTCCAGGTGCTGTGCGCCTCATCGCAGCAGCCTTGAGGGCATGACAACGACCGAGTGGATCACCGACATCGCCCTTATCCTCGTCGTCTTCCGGCAGCTGCGGGAAGGCCGACTCGACCTCAAGTCCTTCCTGATACCGCTGGGGATCGTGGCCTTCGTGGCCCACTCGTACCTGGACAGCATCCCTACTGCGGGCAACGACCTGGTGCTGATCGGGGCCCTGATGAGCGCGGGTGCTGCGCTCGGCATCGCCGGCGGCATCTACACCCGGATCCGGACTGTTGGCGAGCACGTCCTGATCAAGGCCGGTGCGGTGTCGGCGATCCTGTGGGTATTGGGCATGGGGGCTCGGATGGGTTTCCAGATGTGGGTCGAGCACGGCGGTGGCGCCGACGATGTCGCCCGGTTCAGCATCACTCACCACATCACCAGCGACTATGCCTGGGTAGCGGCGTTCGTGTTGATGGCACTCACCGAAGTGGCCACGCGGCTGGCCACGATCTTCATACGAAGCCGGACCCGGACGGTGACCCATCCCGTGCCCGCCTTCGACCAAACCGCCTGACCGTGCGTAATGTTCTGCCCGTGTCCGCAGCCGAGAGCGCCCCGCCCCCTGGGAAGGCAGCGGTCCATGGGGCGGACCCGCGGCCGGTTCCTGGCCAGGACCCGCGTGTCCAGTGGGTGGTGACCCTTGGGGTCATCGTCGTCGGAATCCTGACAATCCGGCCCATGGGATTCAGCGGCCGGGGTCTGGCCGTCGCCGCCCTCTTCGTGATCAACTCTGCGGCGCTGCTGGCTCGGCGCCTGCCTGAGAGCAAGGTTCCCCAGCACCTGGCTCTCGTCTGGCTCACCCTCGGCGTCGTCGCGGCGGCCACCCTGATCGGCGTCAGCCGCAGCGGAACGAGTTACCTTTTCGCCTTCTTCCTTGCCGGTCATATCGGATACCGGCTTGAGACCAAGCCGGCCCTCGTTCTCGCGGGAATCTGCAGTCTGCTCTGCGGCGGCGTCCTGTACTTCAGCCTCGGGCCGGGGCACCACCTGTTGCCCTGGGCACTCGGACTCGCCACCGGCGCCCCGGTCCTGGCCGGCATCGTCAACCGCAGTAAGCGCCGGGCCGTACTGGCGGCGATCGCGGCGGCGGACTCGGCCGAACGCGCCGCCCGGGCCGAGGCCCAGACCGCCGTGCTGACCGAGCGCAGCCGGATCGCCCGGGACGTGCACGACGTTCTGGCGCACTCGCTGGCAGGGATCAACATGCAGTTGGAACTGGCCGATGCACTGATCGACACCGGTGACCTGGAGAAGGTCCGGGGGGCCAACAACAAGGCCCACGGCCTGGTCAAAGAGAGCCTGAAACAGGCGCAGTGGACTGTACACGCGCTGCGCGAGGACTCGCTGCCACTGCTGGAGACCCTGACCGCGATGCTCGAATCCTCGGGCCGCCGTGACGTTCTCACCGTCACCGGGACTGTCCGTGAGGTGCCGGCCCACGTGACCCAGAATCTGCTGCGGATCGCCCAGGAGGCACTGACCAACGCCGCTCGGCACGCTCCCGGGGGAGATGTCGGCGTGGAACTGACGTTCGCCGCCTCATCGACCACACTGAGGATCTGCAACCGCCCCGCCACCCGTGAGGTGAACGCGGGTGACAGCAGCGGGATGGGGTTGATCGGAATGCGCGAACGCGTCGCTCTGCTGGGCGGAACCATTACCGCGGGCCCGGTCACCGAGGGCCCGGATCGGGGCGGCTGGCAGGTGGAGGCAGTGATCCCGGGATGAGTGAACCGACCGAGACGCCGCAGCGGTTGAGGGTGGTCGTCGCCGACGACCAAGCCGCCGTCCGAGAGCCGCTTGCCGCAGTGCTCGGGCTGTCCGAGGACATCGACGTCGTCGCGGCCGCCGCGGATGGAAGCGAGGTGCTGACGGCTGTTGCCGCTGGGCCGGTGGACGTCGTGCTGATGGACCTGCGCATGCCCGTGATGGACGGGATCGAGGCAACCCGTCGGCTGAGCGAGGAGTACCCGGAGGTGGCGGTGGTCGTGCTGACCACCTTCGCCGACGACGACTCGATCCTGGGCGCCCTGAGCGCAGGGGCCCGCGGTTACCTGACCAAGAACGCAGGACGCCAGGACATCACCCGGGCGATCCGGGCCGCTGCCGCCGGTCAGTCCGTGCTCGACCGCGAGGTCCAGGACCGGCTGCTCGCCACCGTCAGGACCAAGGCGCCGGTGCTGGGACAGGCCCTGCCCGCGGACCTCACACCCCGCGAACGCGAGGTACTCATGCTGATCGGCCAGGGCCTGCCCAACCGGGGCATCGCCGAGAAGCTCTTCATCAGCGAGGCCACGGTCAAGACCCACATCAACAACCTGTTCGCCAAAGCGGGAATCCGCGACCGAGCCGACGCCGTCCGTCGTGCCATCGAGGCAGGCCTGGCCTGACCCGCCTGAGACACCGCAGCCGACGTGCGGGCCGGTTCGACAGTAGAGCGAGTCAGCACCGGCTCTCTACAGCGCTCAATGCGGCCGACTACAGCGCTCAGTCAAAACAACACTGTGACTGAGCGTCATGCTTGGCCACTGTGCGCTTCGGATGCCGTTCCGAGCACCACCGTGGCCATACCCTTTGACCTGTGCATACGCGCTTCTGAGGTACTCCGGGGTTGACCGTCCGCTGTACCCCCGACGTACCGCTTCGGGCGTCGTGCCATCGGGTTCGCGTCCGGTACACGCTTCGTGTGTGAGCGATGAGTTTGGGCGGCCGATCGGGTCTGCCCTGGCATGACTCGCATCATCGCCGACATCTCGGTCCCCCTGGACGGCTTCGTCACCGAGCCCGACCCCGGCAAGGACAGCGGCAAGGACAGCGGCAAGGACCTCGAGGTCGTCCTCATGGGCGGCGGCGCCACGATCGGCTCGGCGCTCGACGCCGGGCTGGTCGACGCGCTGACGCCGCACCTCGCGCCCCTGGTGCCGAGTTCCGGGAGACCACTGTTCACCGGCACAGCACCGCGCACACCGGTGCAGCGGAGCGTGACCCCGACATCGACCGCGACGCACCTGACCTACGACGGCCTGGGGTGATCCGATGACCACCGTCAACGCCAATGAGATCGCTTTGGGTATCGAGTCGTTCGGTGACGACGACGCACCACTGGTCCTACTCGCGGGCGGGACGACGATGCTCTCCTGGCCCGACGCGCTGTGCGAGCGCCTCGCCGCCGGCGGGCGCCGCGTGGTGCGCTACGACCTGCGCGACAGCGGGGAGTCGACGACGACGGACCCGGAGGCGCCCATCTACACCCTGCGCGACCTCGCCGCCGACGCGGCTGCCCTTGTTGACGCGCTCGGCGGCGGCCCCGCGCACCTCGCGGGGATCGGCGTCGGTGGAATGGTCGCCCAGGTGGCCGTGCTCGACCATCCGGGCGCGTTCTCGGCGCTCACCCTGGTGGGCACCCGCGCGGTTGCGCCCGGCCCACCTGACGATGACCTCCCCGACCATGACCAGGCGACGATGCGCCGGCTGTTCGCGCATCCGATGCCCGACTGGACCGACCGCGAGGCGGTAGCGGAGTTCGCCGCCGCCGGCGCGGAGATCCGCGGCGACGACCCCGTCGCCGCGCGCGAGCTCGCCACACGCATCTGGGACCGCACCCCCGGCACCGCACCCGCGCTCCACATGGCCAACCAGATGGGCATGGTCTTCTCCAGGCTCGACTGCAAACCCCGCTGGCGGGAGCGTCTGCCCGAGATCGAGGTCCCCACGCTCGTCGTCCACGGCCACCGCGACCGGTTCTTCCCCGTCGGCAACGGCGAGGCAATCGCGCGCGAGATCTCCGGGGCACGGCTGCTCGTCCTCAAGACGGCCGCCACAGCGATCCCCGATGCTGCGGTCGGCGAGGTCGCCGAGGCGATGCTCACGCTCGGGTAGAGGACGCGCGTGGGTTCTTCGAGCACTTGTGATCACCCCGTCTCGGCAGGTCCTTATGGTCAGTGAGTTGTGAGCGAATTCTCTTCCTTCGCCAGCGGGCCCAGGACCAGTGCCACAGCCGGGTGGCGAGCAGACCGAGCCGTCATGACTCCACCGCTGCTCGGAGAGCGGAATGCGGGGTCTCGGCCGCCGCGCTGCAGCACCCGCAGGGTGAGGCGCAGATCGTAAGGGCCCGGTGGGACCCAGCAGCGGACCGGCATGCTAGGAGCCGGGCGGTTCAGAACCTCGAGGATCTCGTTCGGCTGTACGGTTCGGTTCCTCCGTCTCAGCGCAGTTGCTCGGCCAGTCCGACGATGATGCCCTCCGGGCCGCGGAGGTAGCACAGCAGATAGCTGTCCTCGAACCGGGCGATCTCGCCGAGGACTTCGGCGCCGTGAGGGCGCAGGCGGGCAACGGTGTCCTCGATGTCGTCGACGGCGAACATGACGCGGTGCGTGCCCAGAATGTTGTGCGGCCGGTTGCGCGGCCCGGCGCTGATCACCGCGGGGCTGCGGTACTTCGCCAGCTCGAGCCGGCTGTGACCGTCCGGGGTCCGGACCATCGCGATGTCACAGTGGACGCCGTCGAGTCCGGTGCACTGGTCGGCGACGAGGCCCTCGACCTCCGCCCTGCCCTCCAGCTCCATACCGAGTTCGACGAAGAACGCGATGGCGGCATCCAAGTCCTCGACGACGATGCCGACGTTGTCCATCCGCTGAATCGCCATGCTGGTTTCTCCTTCTTCCTCGTGCGGCCGGTGGTCGCCGCTGATGTCCCTGGGACGGAGCCGGTGGCACGTTCTCGACATCCGCAGACCGCCGGACTCCGAAGAATCTGGATCGCGCCTCAGCACCCCTACAGCAGACCCCGCGAGCCAGGCGTCACCACCGAGGATGAGTGCGGCGCAGGTGGCCGCTCCCATGAAGACGATTCAGCCCCAGCGTGCCGTCCCCGCTTTCAATGCACCGTCGACGATTCGCAGCATGCGCGCTTGAGCATTGCGGGACAGCACCGCGGTAGTTGCCAGGGCAGCTCCAGGATGCTGGCTGATCGTTACGTCAGCTCGTCGGAGCGGCCGGCTTCGATGCGGGACCACTGGGCGATGGGGCGTCCGTTCGTACGCCAGACCTCGGGGTTCTTAGCGTCACCCCAGGGCTGGGGCCAGCCGTCGGGGGAGTCCTCCCATGCCTCCTGGCGTCCGTAGACGGTCATGTCCAGCAGCCCGTGGGTGGGGGCCATGATCTCGACGCCGCGGCCGCCGGTGTAGTACGTCTCGAACACCCGATCGCCATCGCGGACGTAGCACACGAGGTGGTGACGCTGCCAGTCACGGCCCTCCAGCAGCTGCGCCGCCGTCTTCTCGACCGAGTACCACGGCATGTCCAACCCCAGGAAGTTCCGGTAGCGGACGCTGGCCTCGTACGGGCCCTTGCAGAGCGTGGCGTACGTGACGTCGCGGGAATGGATGTAGGACAGCTCGCGGACCTGGCAGTTGAAGAACGTGCAGCCCTCGCACTGCTCCGCGGCGGGCCGACCGGGCCACCAGGCGTGGAAGTACGCGATCAGCTGCCTGCGGCCCTCGAAGACGTCGAGGATCGTGACCGGCCCCTCAGGACCGATCACCTCGATGGTGGCGTCGACCTCCACCATCGGCAGCCGCCGCCGCGCCGCCGCGATCGCGTCCCCCTCGCGGGTGTGCGCCTTCTCCCGTGCCAACAGTGCGTCCCGCGCCTCCTGCCAGGTCTTTCTGTCCACCACAGGCGGGAGCGCCGGGCTGGATCCGTGGTCGTTCATGATCGCCTCCATGCGTTCGTTGCAGTTTTGCCCACCGCGCTGACCACCGTGTGCGGTGGAATGAGCTTTGGGCGGGCTACCTGCGGTTCTACGCGTGAACATTCCCGAGTGAGTTGATCACCACCTGTCTCCGGAACCCATCAACAACGCTGTTCCTAGAGGTGAATGAAGCCAATCGGGTATGCCGCCTTGCGGTCCGCGCTCATGCACATAGCGCCGGACGCCGGGGTCGACCAGCTGGTGTTCGCGGCAATGATCCGTCGGTCTTCACTGCACTATTCCTCTGAACGTGTCCTGCACGACGAACAACTGGGGCGCATGACCCGCGGCGACGTCCGCATCACCGACCTCTCCGAACCGCACGCCTAGAGGCGGTTGCGGTCGCGGTGGCGCGCCACCGCGGCGTTGTTCGCGCAGCGGACGGTGCAGTAGGCGCGTCGACCGTTGCGTGAGGTGTCGACGAAGGCCAGGTCGCAGCGGCGGCAGCGCCCGAGGCGGTCGGGGCCGGACCCGCACACGACGTAGGCGAGACCGCCGGCGGTTCGTGCCTGGATACGGGCGGCGGCATCGGCGTCCGGGGCGTCGTAATGCATGTGCGGATGGCCGTCGTGCAGGGAGATGTGGGGCGATGTGCAGCCCGCGGCCAGCAGTGCGTTGACGGCCCGACAGCGGGCTGCGAGGGCCTGCGGGCCGAAGCAGGGGGCAAGCCGTTCGCTCCAGGCTTCCACAGCGGCCACCTGCGGGCGGGTCAGGTGCGAGGCCACCACATGATGGGCGTCGAGCAGGGGTTTCAGCGTGACGGGCGTGAACGGGGCGGGCAGATTGACGAGCCCGGCCGCCAGAAGCGCGGCCTCGACGCCGTAATGGTTGAACTGCATAAGGCCATGACATCAGGGTTGACCGTGCGCCGCGCAAGCTGCTGTACGGGACAGCGTCACCGGAGGTGTGTCCGTCCCCAGAGAGTTGCGGTTCGGAAGGCGCGCCGGATTCCCCTTTCGGCCCTACCTGGAGCAGCACATGTCACTGGTGACCCTTGAAGACGTTCGTGAGGCCCAAAGGAGAATCCAGGGCATTGCGGTGCGTACGCCGTTGCTGCCCTGCGCGTGGGCCTCGGACGGCGAGCGGTCGCTCGTGCTGAAGCCCGAGAACCTGCAACGCACGGGTGCTTTCAAGATCCGCGGTGCCTACAACCGCCTGTCCGCGCTGTCGTCTCGCGAGCGCGCCCGGGGAGTGATCGCCCAGTCCAGCGGCAACCACGGGCAGGCACTGGCCTGTGCGGCGCGGATCCTGGGCGTCACGGCGACGGTGGTCATGCCGGACACGGCGCCGGCGGTGAAGATCGAGGCGACTCGCGCGCAGGGAGCCGAGGTCGTGCTCGTAGCTCCCGAGGACCGCGAGAAGGTCACCGGGGAGCTGGCGGAGGAGCGGGGACATGTGGTGGTGCCCCCGTTCGATGACCCCTACGTCATTGCAGGGCAGGGCACCGTGGGCCTGGAGATCGCTGAGGACGCGGCGGCACTGGGACTGGAGTTGGACACGGTCCTGGTGCCCGTCAGCGGTGGCGGTCTGATCTCCGGCATCGCGGCAGCGATGAAGCTCGAGAGACCGGGGATCCGGATCATCGGCGTGGAACCGGAACTGGCCGCGGACGCCCGGGAGAGTCTCCACAGCGGAGAGCGGGTCAGCTGGCCCGCCGCCGAGACGGGCCGGACGATCGCCGACGGCCTGCGCATCAGCTCGCTGGGCGTACTGCCCTTTGCCCACATCCAGGCCTACGTGGACGACATCATCACGGTCCGCGAAGGCGACATCCGGGCCGCGGTGGCGGTACTCGCCGGGCAGGCGCACCTGATCGCCGAGCCCTCCGGCGCCGTCGCGTTGGCGGCCTATCTGTACCAGCAGGACGCCCTGCCACCCGGCCGCGTGCATGCCTGCGTGATCAGCGGCGGCAACATCGATCCCGCACTGCTGGCGGACCTGCTCACGCACTGATCCCCGCTTGAGCTGCCGGTCGGGACCCGGGCCCAGGGCCGCGCCCACGACGCGTGAGGATCTCGTGTGCGGCCGGCACTCGGCCGGCGAGAGGCGCGGGTAGTGCGCGACCGCAGACCCGAGGACCAGCCCGTTCTCGTCCAGGACGTCGGCGATGGTCAGGCGGCTGCGGGACCGGAATCCGGAGGCGACCGCCCCGTGAGCCGCGTCGCTCCCGGTCCATGCGAGGAGCTCCCCGTCCAGACGGCCCCGGGCTCCTACCTGCCCGAGCGTGCCGCGAACGGCCCGGTTCAGCGAGGCCCGGGCCCCACCTAACATTGGCGCCCGCTCCTGAGCGACGCTCCCCACTCCGCAGAGGCCAGACCCTCCGGCCGTCCCCACACCTCCGGCCCGGGCCGTGCCGCTACCTCATCCGGCGGGCAACTCCTGCGATATCCAGCCCTCGGTGTTCCGATGGCGGCCCAGTCCCACGGTGGCGATCTCGTCCTTGTCGGGTTCCGCCACCACTCCCAGTCTCCGCAGGCCCCGTGAGACCGGGCTGTCGGAGGGGCCGATGACAACGCCTTCCCATACGTCGAGGGGGCCGAGTACGACGGTTCCGTCAGACCAGACAACGACTCCTTGCGATCCGCCACCGGGGTAGAGGTGGGCTTCGACGTAGGCCACGGGTCCGGCGGCTGACCAGCGTGCAAGCCGTTTGTCGAACCCGATCGGAAGCCTCGAGAACTCCCAACAGGTGCGGGGCGCATTCCTGATGTCCCTCAGGGAATCGAAGAGGCTGTCCGTCATCGGCATCAGCGACAGGCCCTGGCCGAGAGGAACGACCCGGGCGGCACGTACGTGTCTCGAGGCGCCGCGAAGCAGCTCGTCCCTGGCGATCACCGCGGCCAGTGCGAATTCCATTCCCACGTCCCCTCCGCCGGCGGAAGTCCCCTCTTGTCGCACGCTGATGCTCAATCGCGCCTGGGCGCTCATGCGATTCGCGGTCGCCGGCCGCGAGCACGCGCTCGCCGCCACCCGGGTGCGTGACTACGCCGACGATCCCGGCGGACTCATCGCCGACCTCCGCGTCTCCAAGGTCCGGCCGCGCCACCGGCACGGTGTCGCCTGCGTGGAAAATGCGGTCAGGCGGGCTGCCACAGTTCGATCCGATTGCCTTCGGGATCGGTGACCCAGCCGAATCGACCAACGCCTTCCATGTCCTGCGCTTCTTCGGTTACGTCCGCTCCCTTGGCGCGCAGTTGTGCGAGCATCGCGTCCAGGTCGCGGACTCGGAAGTTGAGCATGGTGTGCTGGGCGCGGGTCCCGAAGTAGTCGGTGTCCGTGTCGAAGGTCGAGAACACCGTCGGCCCGGTTTCCTGACGCCACAGGCCGTGTTCGTCGACGTCTAGGCCCAGGCAGTCGCGATACCAGGTGCTCAGGGCGGCCGGGTCGGCAGCTCGCATGAAGTATCCACCGATTCCAAGTACACGTTCCATTTGGCAAATCTTGGAAGATGGCCCCTTCCTCCCGAGTGAGTATTTTCCACTCAATTCGCACCGTGCCGCGGCTTGTTGGCAGGTCAGTCGGAGGAACGCAATCCTGATGCAGCGCTTTCGGCAGCACGAACGCGATCCTGCACGCGGACGGTGTCTTCTCGGGGAGTGCCGAGGGAGCAGTCCTGGGCCTTGCTGGAGGAGTTCACCGCCGAGTTCATCGACTCCGTGCGCGACGGCAAGGCCGACGCGTTCCGCAAGCCCACCGCGGCATGGACTTCGCCAACCGCATCAAGAACGGCTGAGATGAGCCTTCCCGCGGGGCCTACGGGGTCTGAGCCGAGCCGATACAGGCTCCTCAAGCGTCCCGGGGTGAACGGGGAGTACCAGCATGCCCCGGTTAGGGCTGTAGAGCCCTCACGAGCCGTCAGAGGCTCATCCAGGTAACGCAGACGGGCAGGGCTGCGTTGTCTCACTGGCGTCGATGGTGCAGCCCTGAGCGCGTTCCTCTGACCTGTGATGCTGCAGGAGCTGGGATCACGGTTGTCGAGTAATCGACCTGCTGATGGGAACGAGTTGAAGAAGAAATCGCTTTGACCTGCGGTGTCGCAGGTTATGAGAAACGCCTTCATTCTTGCTGAGACGATCTAGAGAGGTTGTCTCACGTGGCAAGTTTCGCGAGCTTCTTGTAGCAGGTCAGGGCGGCGGCCATTGCCAGGCCTCGGCTCTGCCAGTCGTTGCGGACCACGTACGGGATCTTGAGACCACGAGCGGCCCATGGCAGGCTCATGCCGCATGATCGATGAGTTCGCGAAAAACAACCTGCACGGGAGACTGCGGCGGGACCGCGAGGCGCTGCTCTGGAAACTCGACGGCTTGTCCGAATACGACGCCCGCCGGCCTTTGACAGCGACCGGGACCAACCTCCTCGGCCTGGTCAAACACGTGGCCACCGTCGAGGCCAGGTACTTCGGCGAGGTCTTCGACCGCCCTTCCCCGCAACCGCTGCCTCGGTGGCAGGACTCCAACGGCAGCGATCTGTGGGCGACCGAGGACGAGACCCGCGATCAGATCATCGCGTTCTACCGGCGCACGTGGGAACACTCGGACGCGACGATCAACGAGCTTCCTCTTGACGCCCCCGGCCACGTGCCGTGGTGGACGGAGCCTCATTCCAACACGAACCTGTTCGCTATCATGACCCATGTCCTCAGCGAGTCCATCCGGCATGCCGGACATGCCGACATCCTGCGCGAGGGACTCGACGGCCGGACCGGGATGCGCGCCGAACACGAGCAGCAGATCGACGAGGAAGCCCGTGCCGCCTACTGCGCGAAGATCGAGCAGGCCGCCAGGTCGGCCGCACCGATCAAGGCTTAGAGGTTGTCTCACGTGACTTGATGTTCGTGCGGCATGATGCCGGTCGTGGGTGCTGATCCATCGAAGCGTCTGGTTCCTGATGAACTCTGGGAGCCGGCCGCCCCGTTGCTGCCGCCGTTCGCTGCTCGTCCGCAAGGTGGTGGGACCGCTCCGTGTGACGAGCGGGCCGTGTTCACGGCAGTGGTGTACGCGCTGACCAGCGGCCGTGCCTGGCGGCATCTGCCGCCGATGTTCGGCACGTCGCCCGCCACCCGCCGGGGACCACGGCGGCGCCGACCCGTCAAACTCCGCGCGGACAAGGCGTACTTCTCCGCCTTCTCCGCCGAACACCTGGCCTGGCTGCGCGAGCGCGGGCTCGTCGCGCGCATCGCGCGGCCGGCATCGAGTCCGGCGAACGCCTCGGTCGGCACCGCTGGAAGATCGAGCGGTCGATCGCTTGGCTCTTCGGCTACCGCCGCCTCACCGTCCGATACGAACGAAAGGGCTCGCACTTCCTCGCCTTCCTCGGTCTGGCCGCCGTCCTGACCTGCTACAAGAAGCTCGCGAAACTTGCCACGTGAGACACCCTCCAAAGCGAGTCCGTAGGAGACTGGTGCTCGAGCGCATTGGGGCGAGGCGCCCGTAACGCCGCCCGTCTCTGCCTCGGGCGTGCCGGTGGCCGCGGTGGCTCGGGCGCTGAGCGCCAAAGTCCACCGCGGCCGTAACGCCGAAGTCCCTCCGGGTCGTTCGTCGCCGCGCAGTGGTGCGATTGCCGCGGGTCAGGCGGGGCTCACCGGCCGTACCCTCCCTCGGGCAGTCGCCGCAACTGGAACTCGTCGCTGCGCGTTCCGCTCAGCAGCAGGTCCAGCCGCCCGGTCAGCACGTACGGGCCGCCGGGGCTGGCGGCCAGCGTGGTGGGAGCAGGGTCCGGCCACGGCACGGAACGCACTTCCCGCGTGCTGGACCAGCCGTCCGTGGAGCCGAGTTCGATCACCCGGTTCTTGCTGGTGTTGTCGATGGCGTAGAGGGTTCCGGTCCGGGACAGCAGCAAGCCGTCCGGACTCCCGATGGGCGCGCTCAGATCCACACGCCGGAACTTCCGCGGCTGGTCGAGCGGGATTCTGACGAGGGCTCCCTCGGCTGACATCGCGCCGATGAGGTAGCCGTCGGGGTGCAGGACGACGCCGTTCAGGCCGAAGCCCTCGGTGGTTCCGGCGAGCCGGTCGTCTTGGACCAGGACCGACGCGTGCCCGTGCGGCGTCACCTTGTAGATGGCACCGCTGAGGGAGTCGGTGACGTACGCGTTGCCGGCTCGGTCGACAGCGATGTCGTTCGCGAAGTGCTGGCGCCCCGGAAGCAGCCGTCCCAGGTCGACGTAGTGCAGGCGGCGGCCGCTGTTGAGGTCGTAGATGCCCAGGCCCGCGAGGCGGTTCTCGGTGTCCGGGGTGCTCCGGTCGGCCACCCCCAGGTCGGCGTTGGTCACCAGGACGCGTCCGCGCCGCTGGTCCACGGTCAGGCCCATGGTGGTGACGAGCTTCGGGTCGTCGACCAGGGTGCGGGCGGAGCCGTACGGGGTGACCAGCGACACGGTGCCGTGCGTGACGGACCCGACGAGGAACGCGTCGCGCCGGGCGTCGTAGGCCACGCCCTCCGGGTGCAGGGAGGGGGCCGAGCCGTGGATCACGTCCGGGTGCCGGGAGGACCGTGCGTCCGGCGCCGCGGCGGCGGCGGCGGCCGGGGAGCCCGTCGCGGGGGCCGCAGTCGCCGGGGACACGACTCCGGCGATGGTGGCCGCTAAGAGGACCCCCACCGTCCGCCTGCTCCAGGCTCGTTGACGCTGGGACGTGTGGATCACGCGCATCCGATCTCCTTTGTAGACGTCCTCGATAAGAGCGCGTTTCTCACCGCGCCGTTCCCGCCCCACCGGAAGCGACGCCGGACCAGGCGCAGGACGCGATGCCGGGAACCCGGGGAACCTGGGGCGCCCGGTGCGCCGCACGCGGCTCGCCGACGCCGCGCAGCGGTCGTCCAAGGCCAAGAAGCCGGCGGCTCAGTCCGGCGTGCGCCGGAGTTGACCGGATACCTCGACGCGGCACCTCAGCGCAGTTGCTCGGCCAGTCCGACGATGATGCCCTCCAGGCCGCGGAGGTAGCACAGCAGATAGCTGTCCTCGAACCGGGCGATCTCGCCGACGAGTTCGGCGTCGTGAGGGCACAGGCGGGCAACGGTGTCCTCGATGTCGTCGACGGCGAACATGACGCGGTGCGTGCCCAACCGCTGAGGCAGAACGGGCTGGTCTTGCAGTGGGCCGTATGGGGGATTGAGCGCCTCGGTCTCGTGTCCGTGTGAAGGCGAGTCGCCTTGACCGTGATGTACGCGAATCGAGACCGCCCCCGGGACGCAAGGTGCAGGTACAGAGGATCGCGACGGCTACCTTCGTGGTTCTGGCGATGGGGGCCTGGCAGCGCTCGGCTCAGGGTCGGCGTATGCCGATGGACCAGGCGCGACTGCGTCGGGCGGGTCGGCAGTAGGTAATGAGTTGTTCCAGCAGAACTCCGCCCAGGAAGGGCGGCAGAACAATCACTGCTACCACCCCGAGTGCAGCGAGATTTCCTTGTTGGTCACGGTCAAGTCAGCTCTCCGGCGTAGCGTCCCTCTGTACGCCTACCTGCGCTGGCGCAACGCAACGCTTGCCACACGGCACCTGCGCCCACTGCGACGGTCCGCCCCTGACGTGGGTCTGCGAACGCGCCGGCGGACCGCCACAGTGAACGTGCCCACCGCCCAACCTCCTTGGGTCGATCTCCTGCCGAAGATCTCAGTCAACGAAGCGGGTCGGTTTAGCCCCCGCAGCTCGGCAGGCGTGCGGGGCCCGATGTAACGGGGCGCGTGGGGAGTCATCTCATTTGGTGAGTCTGGGGTAGCAGATGAGGTGCAGACGATGCTGGTGAAGGCGAGGTAGTGCTCGGCTTTGCGTTCGTAGCGTCGGTGGAGGCGTCGGCTGCCGGTGAGTCACCTCGACCAGACGCTCATTCAACAACCGGAAAACGGGCGTCACGTGAGCCGGGTATCGCGGCCGAGCCCAACTCGTCCAGGCCGTACCGCCCTTCGGCCCTGACGCACCCTCACCCCACCGTGAGGTGGTGCGTAACTGCGTGTGCGGTCGCCGATAGGGGCGCCCTCACGTAGGCATCGGCGTCCATGACATTCGGAAAATCGCATGAGATGTGAAGTCCTTTGGGTACTACGCCGTGTGCTCCTTGGTTGTTCGCGTTCCGAGGCGTAGCCCACGATTGGCTCAATCGAATTCTGTTACGTCTGTGCGCAATTAGTGTTCCAATGCAAAGCAGGTCAACCCACTGATCCGAGAAAGAGGACGGTATGCATAAGAGGGTGCGGCTTGGAGTTGCGGCGGTCGTTGCCATTGTCTCCGCGGGTGTGGGCATGTCTTCTGCCCATGCGGACGACAGGCACAAGGACTCCGTGCCGATCACGATCTACGGGGACAACAACACTGTCGTATACGGCGACCACAACAGCATTGCCGGGCGCGACAATCTGGTCGGTTCCGGGCACACCGCAGGCACCGGCCACGACGTGGGCGGCCCGGGCGCTGAGGACCCTGGTACCCCGGCGCGGCCGTACGGACGGGTCGTCAGCCCTGCAGGAATCAACCTGCGGGAGCGGCCGACGACCAACTCGGAGGTGCGTGGGACGCTCGCCTACGGGGACGAGGTCGGGCTGAGCTGCAAGGTCCACGGCCAGAGCATTGATGGCAACGACCTCTGGTACCGGCTCAGGGATCGCACCGTCTGGGCTGCGGCCCGGTACGTTCAGAACTTCGGCGACGTCCCCTTCTGCCCCTCCCAGCCGGCGCTTTCACCGGCAGACCTCCAGCCCGTGGAGCAGGACTGGAACTCGACCGAGCCGCTGGGCTGACCCCGGATCGGATCCGCGCTTCCGCCGCTGATTTCGGTTCAACCCGGTTGCTGCGGAAGGGTGGGGGCGACGGCCTCTGTGGTGGGTGAACCATGCCCCTTCACGGCGGCCGGCGCCTCCACCCGGCGGAATGGCGAAACCAGGCGAGGGCGGGCGTGACGTGGGCCCGCAGCGTCAAACGAGTGGGCAACTCGTAGACGGGAAATTCTTCGTGGCGCCACCGTCGTAAAGGCGCGCGCAGTGGGATTGTCGGCGTGCTCCTGCCGGTACGGCTTCCCCGTCCCCGCCCTCCGGGCCGCCTCAGCCGTTGCATCGCTGAGCGCCCTGCCCACCCCCACGCCCTCTGGCGGGGGATGAGGAGGGCGAGTCGGGTGCGGGCCTGCGGCCGGCGCGGTCTGCACCGTTCTCCAGTCGTCGGCGCAGCGCGGCCAGGGACCGGTGGCTCATCGACTTCACCGCTCCGGGGGAGACGCCCATGGTCCTGGCGATCTCCGCTTCCGACAGCCCTGCCCAGTACCGCAGGACCAGGATCTCCTTCTGGCGGGGAGCCAGCCGGTGCAGGGCCGCCAGCAGTTCGCGGTGCTCGATGCCCAGCAGGACCTCGTCCTCCGCCGAGGGGGCGTGATGCTCTCGCTCCGGGCGCAACGCGTTGGCCACTCGGCGTCGCCTGATCACCGAGCGGGCTTTGTTGACCACGGCTCGTCGCATGTAGGGCGCCATGCTGGTGGCGTCGTGCAGTGACTGCCGTCTGCGCCACGCGGCCGCGAAGGCGTCGTGGACGACGTCCTCGGCCGTCGGCAGGTCGCCCACCGGCAACGCGGCCAGCCGTACGAGGGGAAGCCGATGGGCCCGGTAGAGGTGACGCAGCGGGGCGCCCGGTTCCTGGGACCCGGACATCGGTGGCACCTCGCCCGTGCGCGCGGCGTCCTGGTCCGCCCGAAGGGGGTGGCTCAGCTCGGCCGACATGGGGGAGAGGTGCTCAAGTGGCGGTCACGACCACACCATACGCAGTTTAGTTCCATACTTTAACGATATGGAGTCCGGGTTGCCCTTTGTCGAGCGCTCCGCGCCGACAGGCAGGGCACGGTGGGAAATTGAGTAGTGGGCCCGTCGAGCCTGATCCCGCCCCGTGAAACGTGGCGCTCCGAAGATCCGCTCGTGGTCCGTCCACAGGAATCCCATCGATGCACGTCGGGAGCGGTCCGAGCCGCCCCGGTGCTCCCTCGCCATCTCCAGGGGCTCTACGGGAGCGGAGCGGGCATCGGTTCCCTGTCGCGAGCCCGCAGGCGGCGCCCGCCCGGGAGCTCCGCCGGCGGTGTCGCGGACGCTGTGCCCGAACGGTCGGCGGCCGGTGGAGCCTTGGTGAAGGACTCGGTCGGCCACCAACCAAGAGCCACGGGGTTCGGTCCTGCCTACGTGATTGGTCATGCCCCACAACACGGAAGGGCCTGACGTGGAGACCGAACGAACCGAGAGGAAGAAACCCCCATGCGACGTCGAGCCGGCATCATCACCGCGGGCACTGTCCTTCTGGCGGCTGTGAGCCTCACCGCCTGCGGGCCCGAGGACGGCAAGGCAGCGGACAGCGGAAAGAGCTCCTCCTCGTCCGCCTCGTCGGAGGGCAAGACCGGCGGTCAGGGCGAGGAGAACGGCTCGAACCAGGACACCGGTTCGGGCAAGGAGAACGGCTCGGACGGTGGCTCCGGTGACTCCGAGGCGATCGACTCCTGCACCACCAAGAACACCGAGCTGGGCTTCGTTGTCGTCAAGCACGGCAGCGATCTGAAGGACGCCCAGTCCGAGCTGCGGCTCACCAACACCGGGTCCAACCCGTGCACCATCGTCGGTTTCTCGACATTGAACGCGAAGGACATCACCGGCAAGCCCGCCACCGTCAAAACCGACAACATGGACGCAAACAACGACGCCGTCGACCTGGCGCCGGGAAAGACTGCCGTGGCGACCGTCGAGTACCCGGACTTCGCCAACGACGGCACGGGCAGTGAGGAATGCCCCCTCGAGGCCCACGAGGTGGAGATCGCCCTGCCCAAGGACGAAAGCCGCACTGTTGAGGTCACGCGAGAGGGCGGCGAGATGGCGTCCTTCATGGTCTGCGCACCGGACAAGGTGAAGTTCGGCGCGTTCAGCAGCTGAACCCCCAGCGCGTCCCGGGCCCCGGGCCGGGGCGCGCCGATCGCCCGCATGCCGCGCCGCTGCGCTGCCCCCGGGTCGGTTCTTGGCGAGGCTGGAGTATCCCTGGCTCAGGCCTCGGGAGGCCGCCCGCCCTAGCGTTTGCGGCCGAGGGGGATGCTCGTGGATCTGCGGGATGCGTGCACGCACTGGGAGGACGAGCGGCACCGGAGTTCTACGTTCGTCGGCTGCGGATGCGACTGCGAGTCCTGCGAGGGGGCCGAGAGCGTGTCGCAGGAACTCGACAGGCTCGGTGCGCCGCGCGTGGGTGAGCAGCGGCGGATCGTTCGACCTGATGTCCAGGGCAACGGTCAGATCGGCATCGTGATCAGCCGTCACCTCATGGACGCCGCCGATGCCGAGGAGACAGAGTCCGAGGAAGGCATCTGGGTCGCTCTCGCCCTTCCGCCGCTGAACCTCCGCTCACCCCACAGGCGACGGAAGAAGGAGCCCCGGCCACGCGAGTGGCTGGGTCACATCACCTGGACCGCTCCGGTCTGAATCCACCGGTCGTCCCGGTTGCGTTCGGCCCGACGGGCGCGCCCGCGGGGCGACCCTGCAAGCGGCCGGTGACCTGTACGACACCGGCAGCGCGGATTACAAGACGGTGGACCGGCCTGAGCCGCCCCTGAACGTCGCGGAGGGCACCGCGCCGGCGGCCAAGCGCTGATCCGCTGCCCGACCTTGGCGGACGCGCCGACGTCCGAGCGCACGCCGGGACCGGATGCACCGGTCCCGGCGTGCGCATCGGTCACCGGACGCAGCCCGCGGATCCGTAGGGCGGGCCGACCCGCGAAACCGGCGGCTGGTTCCCTCAACGGGAGAGGACGCCGTCGTGGAGCGGCTCGCACCAGGATGACCGGCACCGGCGACGCCTTGTGCACCCCCTGTTCGCAGCGCGGCGAACGCCGGGCGATCACCACAGCATGAGCCGGGGGATCGCGCGCCGGGGGCACGGCCTGGCACCCGGCCAGGTCATCGGCGTCCCGGCAGAGCCCTCTGGCCGCTGACCGCGTCGATCGCCTGCGCGGTGCTGTTCGTCTTCGTCGTGAACACAGCCCGCTGCGCTGCCCCGCTCCGCGTACCGCCCGCGCATGCGCGCACCCGATCATGTGACGCAGGTCACTTCGCCCTGTCTGTAACATCGCGCGCCTCGGGAGCGTGCTCATGACGAGAAGGGTTTCAACCAGCGACGGGGAGCGGGGCCAAGAGGCAATGTCGAACGAAGCGGAGTTCGACGCCTTCTACGCCGCCACGGCCAAACGATTGGTCGCCACGGTCTACGCGATGACCGGCGACTTGGCCGAGGCCGAGGATGCGGTGCAGGAGGCGTACGTACGGGCCTGGCAGAGGTGGGCCCGGCTGTCGGAAGAAGGAGATCCGCTGCCGTGGGTGCGCACAGTGGCGTCCCGGCTCGCCATCAGCACCTGGCGGCGTACGGGCACCCGCCTGCGTGCTCAACTGCGGCACGGACAGGCGCCCGACGTCCCGGGGCTCTCCGAGGACCGGGTGGCCCTGGTGGCTGCGCTGCGTGAACTCAACCCCGACCAGCGGCGGGCGGTGGTGCTGTACCACTTGCTCGACCTGTCGGTGGAGGACGTGGCACGTGAGACGCGCTCGACGAGCGGTGCGGTCAGGACCCGGCTCAGCAGGGCGCGCAAACAGCTCGGCGAACACTTGACGAAGATCGACACGTACGACGAGGGGGCCATCGCTCATGGTTGAGGTGGAGGAGCTGCTGGACGGCGTCCCGGTGCGGCTTGCTCCCGCTGAGGCCGTACGGGCTCGGGGCGAGCGCCGCCGGGCACGGCGGCGGCTGGCCGGGGCAGCGGTGGCGGTGGTTGCCGCGGCGGCAGTGGGAATCGGCTCGTGGACGCAGCTGGCCGACGACTCGCGTCGCCCGGCCGAGGACTCGCGTGACACCCCGGTGGTCGCGGCCGGGCCGAACCCGTTCGTCAAGGACGGGGTGGTCCAGGGGATGAAGCCCTCGCAGCTGCCGATGAACGCGACCATGCACTGGAAGGTGGCCGAGGAGGAGGGCCGCGACGGGCGAACGCTTCCGCAAGTGGGCCTGTACGAGGTCTGCAAGTGGCGTGGCGGTGTCTCCGACCCGGCCGAGTTCTACTTCCAGCAGTTCGACGGCAAGGACAAGGCGAAGGCCCGGTACCGCGTCAGCAGGTACCCGAATGTCAAGGCCGCCGGCGAGGTGATGCGGGCGCTGAGGGAAACCCTGAGCGACTGCGGCCTCACCAAGGTCGACGACGGCCGCTACCAGGGCCGGGCAGGGCACAACGGCCCGTGGCTCGAACTCACCGTGCGGCAGTGGAAGGCCTGGATCGGCGTGGTCGAAACGCAGTACACGACCTGAGACCCGGCACCGACAGCGCATCAGGAGAGCAAGCACATGAGCACAACTCTCGCCCGCGGAATCTCTTCTACGGCCGTCGCCGGAGCCCTCGCTCTGGGGATCCTGGCAGGGACCGCGGCCTGCACCGCTCTCACGGGAGCGGAGAGCGGTGGCGCGGCGGCGTCCCCGCCGGGGAAACCGAAGGATCCTGCGAGCCTGGACCTGCGGCACCGGCAGCAGGTGAAGCTGGTCAGATCCGCTCTCGGCTCGAAGAGCGTGGCGTTCCCCTCCGAAGCCGTGGATCTGGGCTTCACTGCCGGGGCCATGCAGGAACGTCCCTTCGGCGCGGTCTACAGCCGTCACATAGAGCCCGGCCAGTCCGTGGAGGTCGACGTCGCCTGCGTCGGCCATGGGAGGGTCACGCTGCGCATGGCATCCGGCGAGCATGCCCGCACCACATCCGTGCCCTGTCCGCGCGGCCGGCCGCAGACCGTGCCGGTCACCTTCGAGGCGAAGGACGGGAGCGTACGAGCGGAGGTCTCGGCAACCGGCGAGGACGGCGCAATGGGCGTGGCAGTCCGCGCACTGCACGAACTTGGGCCCGACGAAGCCGAGGAACGCGCACTCGCCGCACGGGCGAGAGCCGTCCTCCCGCCCCTGCGCGGCGGCTCATCCTCCTCCGAAGCCGCCTTCGTCCCCAGCGATCAGGGAGGCATCGCCGAGGAGCTCTCCGACCCTGAATCCACGCGCTACACAGCTCACGTCGCCTGCGTGGGTTCGGGCGCGGTGACGATCTCCTCGACCTCCGGCGACACCCGGCACCACCGGCGTATCCCCTGCACGTCACAGCCGCGGCGATATGACTTCCCGTTCACCAGGACGGGATCGCCGACCCGCTTCGAGCTCGACAGCGCCGACAGGAAGACGACGGCCACCGCGGTCTACGTCCTCGATCGCCACCGTTGACCCCACATCCTGAAACGCCGTGATCCGCCCGCTAAGTGGACCGGCGACCCGCCCCCCACAGGAAGATGCGACATGTCACGACCCATTTCGTGGGCCGGTGATAGGCGGCCAGCTCCTTCCGTATGAAGGCGACCAGCCAACGGTGCTTGTGGCCGAACTCGAGTCGATCGACCCAGGGCCCGCCCTTTCCGGACTCAGCTGCACGGAAGGTCAAAGGCCGTGCAGCGGCCACCCTGTTATGGATCGTGGAACGAGGGTTCGTCGGGGGCCCAGCAACACCCCTGTTGGCATGCCAGCCACCTTGGAAACGCCGGACCGGCCCGACAAGGCTGGTCCCATGACGATCAACGCCCGTAAGGCTCTCCTGGCAACCCTCTCCGTGACTGCGGTTGCCGCTGCCCTACCCGCAAACCTGGCATGCACAGCCAAGGACACCCATGCACCCGTTTCCCAACACACGGGTGCCACTGCTCCCGTGGCACCGCGCATGAAGTGGGCACCTTGTTCCCAACAGGGCGCTCTCCGCGGTCAAGAGTGCTCCACGCTGAAGGTCCCGCTCGACTACCGTCATCCGGATGGCCCGCAGGCTTCCCTTGCGGTGTCACGTCTTCGCAGTCAACAGCCCGACGAGCGTCGCGGGACGCTCCTGCTGATCCCCGGCGGCCCAGGTGACTCCGGGGTGGCGCTGTTGTCCGGGATGGGGACAGATCTGCGCAAGGAGATGGCGGGCGCCTACGACATCGTCAGCCTCGACCCTCGAGGGATGGGTGGCAGTACCAAGGCACGCTGCGGCCTCCCGGAAAGTGCCCGTCAGCAAATGGCTCTCAACGCATGGCCGGCGCCCGACGGCCGGATCGACGAGAACATCGCCCGGGCCAAGGAGGCTGCTGCTGCCTGTGCCCGCAACGGGGGCTCCGTGCTGCGAAGCTTCTCCACCGCGAACGAAGTGCGCGACATCGACCGCTTTCGGCAGGCACTGGGGGAAAGGCGGATCTCCGCCTTGGGAATCTCCTACGGGACCTACGTCGGCGCCGTATACGCGCAGAAGTACCCGCAGCGCACGGACCGATGGGTGCTGGACAGCAGTGTCGACCCGACACGCAGCCACCCGGGCTGGCTGGCGAACGCCGCCCCCGGAGTCGACGACCGGTTCGATGACTTCGCCGCATGGGCCACCGACCCGGCCCGCGAAGAGGCAGGGTTGCGGCTGGGCAGGAAAGCCGAGGGGATCCGGCCGTCCTTCCTCGCGATGGCAGAAAGGCTCGACAAACATCCCAGGAAGTCGACGGTCGACGGCATGCCGCTCACCGGCAACATCCTGCGGCAGGTGCTCTGGAAAGCGCTGTACGACAATTCCACGTTCCCGCAGGTTGCCAAGCTCATGCGGGCGGTTCAGCAGCCGGGCGGGACACCGGAGTTGCCGCCCCAGTTCACGCGCGCCATACCCGACGAGGCCGTGGCGTCGATCGCCGGTCCGATGTGCAACGACGCTCGCTGGCCGCACACGGCTGCCGCTTACCGTCGTGCCGTGGAAGCCGACCGGAGCCGATACCCCCTCACCGCCGGAATGCCGCGCAATGTGCTGCTTTGCGCCTTCTGGAAGAACCGGCCGGCAACGAAGCTCACCAAAATCACCGGTGATGGCCCGAAGAATGTGCTGATGATTCAGAATCGAAGCGACCCTTCAACGCCCTACTTCGGTGCGCTGAAAATGCGGAAGGCGCTCGGTGACCGTGCCCGCCTCGTCACCGTTGAGGCAGGCGGGCATGGTGCTTACCTCAGCAACGGAAATGCCTGTGGCGACCGCACGGTCACCGAGTTCCTGACCAAGGGCTCACGCCCGACGCGGGACATACGCTGCGCCGGCTGACCCCTGCAAACGCGCTCAGGCGCACACACCGCAGGAAGAGCAGCGTTCTGCGGCCACCGGCGGGGAGGCCTCCTGGCCCAGCCATCACTCGACGCCTCCCCGTCGTTGGCCGGGTCACGGCCGAATGAACACCCCATCAGGAACAGGGCAACCACAGTGCCTCAGCACTGGTGCGAGTCGGCGTCTACCGGCAGGAGCCGGTAGGCCCCCTCGTGGGGGAGAGCACGCGAACAGTCCGCTGTGTCGTCCAACCGGCCCGTTCGCCGCCGATGTCATCTCCACCAGCCCTGGAACAGACCCAGTTCCGCCTCACCGATATCCGTGGTGTTGATCTGCGGGGCTGGATGCGGCGGGCCAGCGGGTGTCGTTGTGGCGGAGTGCGTGGGACAGCTGCTGGCGGGTGCTGACTCCCAGCTTGGCGTAGGCGTGTTGAAGGTGGTTGTCGACGGTGCGGTTCGAGAGGTGGAGCGTTGCGGCGATGGTCTTGCTGGGGGTGCCGGAGGCGGCGAGGTGAGCGATCTCGCGCTCGCGGCGGGTGAGGCGGGCGGTGGCCTGAGGCGCAGCGAGCAAGGGAGTACGGGCGCCGGGGCAGCGGGCGGCCTCGGCTTGCGCGTGGAGGGTGGCGGCGGTGGCTCGGCGGGTGTCACCAGTGCGCTGCCATGTGGCGGCGGCTGTGGTGGCAACTTCGGCGGCGAGCAGGTGGGCGCCGAGGGCATGGAGTTCTTGTGAGGCGGTAAGGAGTCGTTCGGGGTCGTCGGCGGCCAGGGCGGCGGCCAGGTGAGCGCGGGCGGGGGCGAAACCGCCGTCGCACTGATGCGCCAGTTCCTCGAGACGGCCGGTGACCTCCTGGGCTCCGCCCAGGCGTGCGACGTCGGTCAGCAACAGCATCTCGGAGGGCACATGGCCGGTCGTGCGGGCCTTGTCCGCTGCCCCGATGAGGATGTGGCGGGCGCGGGCGAGGTCGCCCTGGGCCGCGCACAGCCAGGCTTGGCCGAGGTCCTCCTCCCCGGCGCTATGCCCCATCGGAGGGTAGGCGGACATCTCAGCCAGCGCCTCCTGGGCTGCGCCGAGATCGCCCAGGACCACCGCGGCAGCAGCCAGCCCCGCCCACGCATCGAACAGCGGCGTGATGTGGTTGCGGGCGCGGGCCTCTGCGACGGCTTCGGCGTGCCAGCGGCGGGCGGCTGCGACGTCCCCGGCCAGCCATTCCACCCGCCCCAGGAAGTGCATCGCCCATGCGCGTGAAGCTATGTGGGCACTTGACATGGTCTCGGCGAGCACTCGTTCCGCGGTCTGGCGGGCTTCGGCCAGCCGACCGGCGTCTGCCAGCGAGAAGCTCACCGGGTTCAGCTGACCGACCGGGGCCGATCCGATTTGCTGCTCCTGTATCCGTAGATGGCACGCGTAGGCGTGCATACCCCAGGCAATGGCTTCGTCGGTGCGACCGAGGTATGCCAGCCCGCCGGTGCGGCACATTGCGGCAAGGGCCCATGCGTCGGGATTCGGTGCCTGCTCAGGGTTGTCCTCCAGATCCCTGAGCAACTCCAGGCCCCTGGCGGGCTGACCGGAGACGGCGCGTATCGCCCCCTCGTTGATCGTCAGCATGCGCCGTGTCTCTGTGCCGGTCACCCGGCGCAGCGCTGCTTCGTTTACCCGGAGTGCGGGTTCGGTGCGGGCAGCGAACCAGAAGAGGTTCCAGGTGCGGGCCAGCGAAGCGGCGACCTGTTCGGGTTCGGCCTCGGCGCGGTCCTCCGCCTCGGCCAGCATGGAGTCCGCCGGCTCCCACCGGCCCAGCTGCGTCAGAGCCTCGCCGTGCAGCAGGCAACTGACCTGCGAGCGCTCACCCTGCGGTATCGCCTCCATCAGCTGAGCGACCTGAGGATAGTCGTGAACATGGCGGGCCAGGATCGCCGCCCTGACCAGCAGTGCCAGGTCGGCTGTGCCGGTGGCCGCCAGCTGCCAGAGCGCCAGGTGCATGGTGTCATCCCGACGCCCGGACCCGTGTGCGGAGACCCGTTCCACGTGCTCGAGCAGGAGGGCGCGTCGTCGCAATTCCGGAAGACTTGCCCGGAGCGTTTCCCCGTAGAGCGGATGGGCCAGCACGAGAGCACTGCGACGGCGGTCCCTCACGACCTGGACCAGCCCGGACTCCTCCAACACGGCCAGATCCTGGAGACCGCACATGGACTCGGCGTCGGCCAGCGACACCGGCTCGCACAGGGCCAGCAGCCGAAGTACATCGCGTGTTGCGTCGGGTGCTGAATCCAGACGCCGGGCGATCAGCTCCGACAGCCGCGGTGTGCCCGGCAGCGCGCCCTCCCTCAGCTCCCAGATCTCCCCGTCACTGACCAGCGTCCCAGCCTCGAGCGCGCCATGGACCAGCTCGCTCAGATACAGCGCGTTACCACCTGACGCCTCGAACAGACGGTGCACCGTGCGCTGTCCCACCGAGCCACCCAGGCCGGCCCGTAGCAACCACTCGGTCTCCCACGGGTCGAACGCGTCCAGGTCCACCCGGTGCACCCCATTCCCCCACGCCAAAGCCTCCACCGCGTCACTGACCGGCTCACCGCTGCGCACTGTGGCGATGAGCCGCACCACCCCGGCTCCGGTCAGCTGCTGCAGCAACACCGCCGATGCTCCATCCAACAGATGCAGATCATCGACCAGCACCGCCCACCGCTGGTTTCCCTTCGGTCCCCTCATCGCCGATGTCACCGCCGCGAACACGTTCACCGGATCCGAAAGGTCCGTCCCCGCCGGGACCAGCTGCGCCACCGCCCCCAGCGGCACTTTCGCCGCCGCCGAGCTCGCCGTGACCCTCGCGCACCGCACCCCACCGTCGGCCACGGCTCGGCGCAAGAACTCCTCAGCCAGCCGCGACTTGCCGACCCCCGCAGCCCCGAACACCACCACCGCCCTGTCCTGCCACTCCGCCCACACCCGCCCGAAAGCCTCCAGTTCCCCCTCACGCCCCACCAAAGGCCACCCTCGATCGCGCTTCTCCGAAGCCACCGCAACCTCCCACGCGCAAAGGGACAGGCACCCCACACTGCAGCCGATGCGCAGACCGCCCAATTCCTCATAATACCGACATGCGCCTAGGTGCCCGGCGGCCTCGGGAGCCGGGCACCTGGCGGTTGCGGACGCGGTGCGCCAGGGCGGAACGGTCGCTTTGATGCCGAGTCTTCACAGGCAGGCTCGGTTGAGGCGGGGTGCCGCAGGCTTCGCCGGCCCGCACCCGGTCCGGTCCTCTGCAAGGTCGCCCGCGTCTGATCCTGGCACCTGGATCGCGCCACAGGGCCGGCTCGTACTGCAGAACCGTTTCGCTATTCAGCGGTCATCAATACCGACGCCGCTCGTCACAATGAGCCACCACCGCGCCTGCGCCGCTCGTCAGTGCGTCAGCCTCCAATCCTGGGTTCACTACGGCTGCCGCATCAGAGGGCGGCAGTCCGTCCTCCCGTCATGCCGCCGGGAGCTCACCGCTCGCCCGCCTCAGCGCGCTCGACGTACGTAACCGTCCTACGCGTCGGCCGGATCCACGCGTTCTGCGGGGCCTGGAGCCAGATCTCGTGGACCGGTCCCAAGCGACCCTCACGTCCGCGACCGCACGCGGATCGGTCCCGTCCCGACGGCTCGGGTCACTCGTCGTACGTGAAGAATCCAGCCTGCGCCGGACTTCGGGTCTCAAGCAGACCTGCACCATCACCCCGCGATGCCGGCGTCATGGTGCAGGCGGGCAACGCGCACGGTCCGTCGGTGATGGCGCTTCCCGTCTCCAAGACCTACCGAGCGTGCTACGCCGTGGCCACTCCATGGGGATGAGCGGTGGCCTCCCGCCCTGCCGGTGCGGCTCTTCTCCTCGATCACATCACGGAGTTGGGAGCGGGCGGTGACACCGAGCATCGGGAAGGACCGGTACAGATGCGAACCTACGGCCGTCGGCGATAGCTGTAACCGCTCCCCGATGTGACGCTTGGCCAAGCCGATAGCGGCCAGAGGATCTGATTCCTGCTGCGGCGTCAGATCCGGGGAGTCCGTCCGTGGCCTCGGCGGCCTCACGGACCGGCGGCACGCACTGGCCCAGCGCGCGTGTGGCCCCCGGGGTTGTGCTGGGCGGCTGGTGTTCATGGTGTCGTCAGGTTGGTTGAAGAGTGCTGTCGTTTCCCGGATGGGATGGATGGCGCTTGCGGGCGGAGGATGGCGGTTCCGGGGCCGGGGGGGGAGTTGGGGTCCCGTCGACTGTGCCCAGGGAAACACCCCCGCGATGGTCACGCTGACGTACCGGGAAATCCTCCTCATGGAGGCGGAGAGGAACTCGGCTGATGCGACGCAGAGCCCTTTTCGATCAAGGATCGGATTACCCAAAGTCACTTCTGCCGGATAAGCGGTACGGGCATAACATGGTGAGTGGGTCGGTGCACTCTCACGTGCAACCCGCCCGGAAGGGCGGCCTCGGTGTGTATACACCGAGGCCGTTGCATGTCGGTGCGAAGGCAGGCAAAGAGCGGAGTGCTGGCGCGTATGGCGGCGGCACTCGGCGCCCGCATCGAGGCGACCTTCTCGGGCGATGCCCGGTTCGACAGGGTGCGGTACGAGAGGCTCCGCAGAGGGGACCGCTAGCCTGCAGCGGCGCTGTAAGCATGGATAGCGCGGTGTTCGGCGCGCCGGTGACAATGGAGTTCGCGGCCAGAGAGCTGTCGAGTCCGGCCGGTCGACGGTGAGGCCTCGGCGGAGCTTGGTACCGATCCGGTTCGGGCACGAAACGCCTCGCCCCGGCGAAGCAAGTGTCGTAGCGGGGCGGCTCTGTGGAGCCTGTGCGACCGCCGGCGGCGAGTAGTAGGCGGCGACCGTCTCGTAGGTCCACAGCTCTCTGCCGTCCATGGTGGTTCCGGCGGGGAAGTCGGCTCGGCGCCGCTTGTGTTGGCGCATCAGCTCCGGCTTACGTCGATTCCTTCCGCGGCCAGGCGCCGTGAGATCTGCCGGCGGCAGCAACTCCGGCCTCTCGACGGCCGCGACTGCTCCACATCGGCGCCAGGTCCACCGGCGCCAACTGCTGCCCGTAGACGCCCTCGAGTGCTTCCGCCAGTACCGGCAGTGACGCGTAGGTGGCGTAGAAGGGTGGCAGGCCCGGAGCCGTGCCACCGGGCGAGCTGTACGGCGTTGGTGGTGGACCGCACGCGAAGGTTCCACAATTCCGGATCGTCCTGGAGCGAACACACCGCCACCGCCGGCCCCTTGTGCCCCGCGTCGTGCCATGCCTTCACCGTCTGGGTAAGGAGGTCCAGGGTGGGCACCAGGACCAGGGTCCGCCCGCCTGGCACCAGGGGTTTCGCCGACGCGCCAGCGATCAGGGCCTTTCCCGTGGCGCACGCGGCGTGCGCCTGCCCGCTCAGCCCGTCCACGGAACCATCAGTGGTCGACGACGCTCTGCGTCGTGCGATCGAGGGCGGAGCGACTGCGTTGCTGCGAGGAAACGCCATGATGGAGTCATGCCGACTCAGCCTGTGCTTGTCTTCGATGGAGATTGCGGTTTCTGCACCACTTCAGTGAGGTTCGCTGAGCAACGCATTCGGCCCCGTTGCGAGGTCGTCCCTTGGCAGTTTGCGGACCTGCAGACGCTCGGCGTCACCCAAGAACGAGCCGAGCATGAGGTGCTGTGGGTGACTCCGGCGGGAACAGTGCACGGAGGTGCCCAGGCCGTTGCCAAGGTGCTTCTGAGCGCAGGGCGGGGATGGTCGCTGGTGGGTGCGTTGCTCATGCTGCCTCCCGCGCGGTGGGCCGCCCACGGTGTCTACCGGCTGGTGGCGAACAATCGTCACCGCATGCCGGGAGGGACAGCGGCATGCGCTCTGCCCAACCATCGAACGCAAGGACCGTAGCCAGTGGCGGGCGGGTTCAGCCGGCGGGGCGGGCTCCCCTGTCCAGAAGGTGGGAGGGCATCGCCTTGTCGCCGACGCCGGTGCCGTTGGAGGGCTGCTTCGTCAAAACGCCATGATCTCCTCGGCCGAGGCACTTCCGCGGGCCGCCACCTCCACGCCGTTCCTGCGCATCCAGTCGACGACCGTCGCGTTCCGGACCTGCTCCAAGAGCTTCTGCAGGTACTGGAGGACCGCGTCGTGGTCGGTCAGGGAGCAGAGCCCGGACCCTCCTACACCGAAGAATCCTCCAGCGCTCTGGCGTTGATGCCTCCTCGCGCCCTGCCGTAGCCCCTTGCTGTTCTCGCACCTCTCCACTCGGAACTACGAGCAGAAGGTTGAACTGGACCAGGCCCCGTTTGCTCGGCCGACCTTGTCGTACGAAAGGTGGAGGTGGACTCCGTGCGCGGTCGGCGCTGTTTACCGGCTGTCCGTCTTCTTCTCGCCGACAGCGACCGCTGTGCTGGGCTGCTGCATCGCAGGTCCCTCGTTGGGCGCGTCCGCGCCGACGTTGCCGTGGTCCTGGGTGTCTGCGCTTGCGATCCGGTTCGGCAGCTTCGCCGCGACGACGATCGTCACCACGGCGAGGGCGGCCGCGATGCCAAAGGCCAGCTTCATCCCGCTCACCTGAGCGGGCACCGCGGCCACGCCGTCGGCGACCAGGTGGCTGGTGCGCGTGGACATCACGGTCACCACAAGCGCGGTCCCGAACGCTGCAGCGACTTGCTGCAACGTCCCGAGCATCGAGCTGCCGTGCGAGTACAGGTGCGGGGGAAGCCCGCCCATGCCGAGCGTGAAGACCGGGGTGAACGTCGCCGCAAGGCTGACCATCAGCAGTGCGTGCAATCCCAGCACCTGCCAGAACGGCATCGTCATGGAGACCTGGGTGAAACCGCCGAGGGCGAGCACCATGCCGATCGAGCCGGGCAGCACCAGTGGCCGACTGCCGAACCGGTCAAAGATCTTGCCGATGGTCGGTCCCAGCAGGCCCATGACCAGACCGCCCGGCATCATCAGCATGCCGGTCTCCAGCGGGGTGAGTCCGCGCAAGTTCTGCAGGTACAGCGGCAGCAGGATCATCGACCCGAGCATCGCGAGGAACCCGATGGACATGAGGACCAGGGACAGGGTGTAGGTCCGGTGCCCGAGGGTCCGCAGGTCCATCAGAGGCGCACCCGTGCGCTGCAGCTTGAGTTGGCGGATCACGAAAACCGCGATGGCCGCGGACCCGGCGACGACGATGCCGATGGGGGTGCCGACCCCGCCGTCACTCTCCCCGAAGAGACTCAGGCCGTACACCAGACCGCCGAAGCCGAGCGCCGCCAGGCCGACGCTGGGCCAGTCGATCGAGCTCACCTGCTGCTCGCTGATGTTCTCGACCTTGCGCAGGCCGAACAAGGTCACCAGCGCCGCGATCGGCAGGACAGCCACGAACAGCAGCCGCCAGGACCCGACCTGCAGGATCAGTCCGGACACGGCAGGTCCGAGCGCGGGCGCCACCGAGATCGCCAGGGTGACGTTGCCCATCACCCGGCCGCGGTCATGCTCGGGCACCACGATCATCAACGTGGTCATCAGCAGGGGCATCATCACGGCCGTCCCCGCCGCCTGCACGACCCGCCCAAGGAGAAGCACCTCGAAGGTCGGCGCGACGGCTGACAGGGCAGTACCCGCGAGGAACACGCCCATCGCTATCGCGTAGGCCCGACGGGTGGTGACCCGCTGCAGGAACCAGCCGGTGATCGGAATCACAGCAGCCATGGTGAGCATGAACGCGGTGGACACCCACTGCGCCGACTGCTCGGTGATGCGCAACGAATCCATCAACCGCGGGATGGCGTTGATCATGATGGTCTCGTTGAGGATCACCACGAACGTGGCCAGTACCAGCAGCCGCACCACTGTCGGGGTACGGCCAGCCTGCACGGCCGGTCGTTCTGGGGTCGCAGCTGACATGGCAGCACCTCGCTGGGATGACGGGTCACAGTCGCCTCGCAGCAGGGCTGCCGACATGGACGTGGGTAATGGGCACCGATGAAGACCGGCATGCCAGGCGGAACTCATCGGTCGGCCCGAGTGTTTCGCATCGCAGCGCAGATCTCCCCCGAATTTCCTCTGCTCCAAGACGGTATCCGTCGTCCACTCCGACCCCGCAAGCGGGCCCGAACGCCAGCGCGGACGGTCCGTCCCCACCTGGTTCTGGGCGCGTGTCGGGGGGCCCTCGTGAGTGCGCCAGACCCCTGGGCTCTGCTCCGGGAACCGAGACGCAAGACCGAAAGGCGGCGTCCCTGTGGGCTGCAATCCATTCGTTCCCAAGCATGCTCCGCCCGACTTCGGGCGGTGCATGCTTGGGCATTCCAGACCCGACCACGATTTCAGGAGCGATTCTCTTGGTCCGGCACGACAGCGGCGCATTCCTCACCCGGATCTCGGACACTCTCGTTGACCTCGGCCCCGGTGGCATCCACCTCACATCGCTGACCCTGGCCCCTGCGCATCAGGCCACGTTCACTCGGCCGGAGCAGCAGACGGCCCTCCGCCTACCATCTGCCGCCGAGGCGTTCCCGCTGGCAGAGCCACCGTCGGGCTCATGGTTCGTTTCTCACGAGCAGCGTCGTCATGCCTTCTGGCAACCAGCCCCAACGGCCCCTTCATTTCTTCACTGTGCCTGGCTGCTGAACGAACTGGGAGAAGAGCTGAATACGCTCGAACCAGCCGGCCTCACTTTCCTTCGTGCCGAAGCGCCCCAGCCCGAAAGTGTCGACCTCGTTCTCGTTCACCGTCGTGTCGAACCCTCCGCCGAACCGCGGCTGGAGGCTCCCGGCGAGGGCGAGATTCGCTACGGCGCTACGTACCAGTCCCCTGAGCCTGGCCAGCTTGAGACTTCGCTACGAACCGGCCCCGAGGTCACCTACCGCGTTCGGATCCAACTGCAGGACAGGCAGGAACCACTCGAGTTCCCCGTCTTGTTCCTGCGAGAACTGTTCGAAGAAAACCGCTACCCGAAGTGGATGGCAGCAGAGGAGACGGAGTTGCCGCTGGTCGACCTGCGCGGCGTTCTGTGACCGCCTGCTTGCGCAGACGTCAGGCCTGCGCCAGGTGTCGGCGGGGTGGGGGAGCGGGCCTGCCATGAAGCAGGCCGCCGCCACCGGCGGGGTCACGGTGGAGACCCGGGCCCGGTCCGGCTGCACCGCAGCGGTGGGCACGACCGACGACGGCCGCTTCCTGCGCCTCACGGCGCGCCTCCCTCCGGAGTACGCCCAGCGCCTGTTCGATGCCCGAGACGCTGGCGCTAGCTATTAGGAGATGCGTGGAATCATCGCCGAGGGATTCAAATAGGTCGATTCCAGGACCACGGAAGCCGCGCCATGTGTCTCTCAGACGCGCCCTCAACGAAATCGGCTACCACCTCGACTTCTGAAAGAGCACGCTGCTCGACTCCGGCCACACCACTGTGACTGAGCGCTCTGGTCGGCGAGTTGCTGCTCTGGTCGGCGTGGCCTGTGCTCAGGCGTCGATGTGAGCGGTGAGTCCGAGGCAGAACTCATGCAGTGCAGCATGAAGCAGGTGAGTCGTTCCAGGAGCTCGCCTCGCGGGGTCTTGCTCGTCATTGGCTCGTACCGTGAGGCGATTCGCTGTCGGATTCGCACTGGGATGAACGCAATGCCCACCCGTTGGGCTGGCCGCCGTCCTCGGTGAAGTCGGCGCGCGTCGTTTTGCCGACCACCATTCGGTGGACACCGCGGCCCGTCGGCCCTGCGGATCGGGGAGGGCCATGCCGACACTGGTTTCGGACGACGCCGGCTCGGCAGGAGAGCCCCGACGTTTCACAGCGAAGCAAGCAACATCATGGGAAATCGTTGAGCGTCAGAGAGGCTTGGCCGATGCCGGGAATGATGACGGGCCGGCGCGGCCGGGTGCTGTGCGTGGCTGTAGCGTTGCTCATCTCCTCCACGGTGACGGGTGGCTTGGCACTGGCCGATCCGGTACGCGGTGGACCATCTGTCGGCGACGCGCGGATGGAGCTGCAGTGGCTTCCTTGTTCGGGTGAGGAGCAGCGTGGATTTGAGTGCGCGGATGCGCACGTGCCGTTGGACTGGGCGCGTCCGCGGGGGCGGTCGATCGAGTTGGCGGTGATCAGGGCCAAGGCAACCGATCCCGGTCGGCGGGTGGGCTCCCTGTTCTTCAACCCCGGAGGACCCGGCGCTTCGGGCACCACAAGACTGCCCGCGTTGTACGAGAGGTTTCCTGAGGAAGTGCGAGAGCGCTTCGACATCGTGAGCTGGGACCCTCGCGGTGTCGGGGAGAGCACCGCCGTGCGCTGCTTCGACACCGCTGAGGAGGCGATCGCGTTTCAAGAACAGGTCCCACCCTTCCCGGTCGGCAAGAAGCAACGCAGGGCTTTCGTCGCCGCGTACGAGGATCTCGGGCAGCGCTGCGAGCGACGCTTCCCGGCACTGCTGCGTCACATCTCAACGGCCGACACCGCACGGGATCTCGACGCACTCCGGGCAGCAGTCGATGAACGGCGCATGCGGTACTGGGGCATCTCGTACGGGAGCCTTCTCGGCGCGACTTACGCAAACCTGTTCCCCGATCGCGTCGACCGGATGGTGCTGGACGGCAACATCGATCCGCAGGCCTGGGTGAACGGCGGCCGGAAGCAGGGACCGCGCCTGAGCACCTCACTACGCATGGGATCGGACCTGGGCTCGGCCGCCACCCTCGGGCAGTTCCTTGACCTGTGCGGACGCGCCTCCACCAGTGGCTGTGCGTTCTCCGCCGGAAGCCCCGGCGCGACGCGGGCCAAGTTCGACGAGCTGATGCGGCGCCTGAAGAGGCGGCCCGTGGGGGAGTGGACCTACGCGCGTGCGGTCAGCATGGTCCGGGCCGGGCTGAATCTCGTCCACCCCACCTGGACCGAGACGGCGGAAGGGCTCCAGTCGCTGTGGGAGGGGCGCCCGCCGCAGGAGCCGACCCCGCCGTCCAACCCTCCTTACCCCGGGTTCGAACAGTTCTACGCAGTGACGTGCTCGGAGAGCCCCAATCCGCGCGACCCCCGCCAATACGTCAACCTCGACAGGCTGAGCACCCGGCGCGCTGGAGACCTGGGGCACTGGTGGGCCTGGGCCGACGAGCCGTGCGCCACCTGGCCGGCCAAGGCGGCGAACAGATACGCCGGCCCCTGGGACCGCCCCACCCTCCACCCCGTCCTCGTTGTGAACCCCACTTACGACCCCGCCACCCCCTACCAGTCCGCCCAAGCCATGGTGCGGCAACTGCACGACGCCCGGCTGCTGACCCTCGACGGGTACGGCCACACAGCCCTGACGAATCCGAGTAGTTGTGTCAACGCATACGAGGTCCGGTACTTGTTGGCCGGCGCTCTACCCCCCGTGGGTGCCAGATGTGCACAGGACCTCCCGCCGTTCACCATGCCGTCCCCGGCCGCGAACGAGGGCGCCGCGGTCCGCCCCTAGATGAAGCGTCCGATGTGTGCGCGTGGTCGTCGTGGGCAATGGCACGCTGCTGCTACCCCTTCCGGCATGGTCGACTCCTGCTCGTCCAGGCGCCTGGCAACCGCTTCATAGACGGAGGCCTCCAGGGAGCTCATCGCGCGTTCCACGTGGTCGAGTGCTTGCAGGGCAGATCGCCGGGTATGCGCCGGGTACGGTCGCGCCAGCCATGCCCGGTCGTGCCAGTCACGCCGTCGATGAGCGCACGCTCCGAAGGAGAAACCGTCTATGCCACAGGGCGACCCGGTCACCAGGAATCCGGACAAAGGCTACGTAGCGCTTCTTGGCTGGAGTCTCAATGCGGTGGAAGCCCTCGACCGGTTCGACCGGCGATACGTCGTCGTGGCGCCGGAGTGGGCCGAAGAGTACTGCGTCGACCACGACATCCCCTACGTGCTGTGGGATTTCGAGCGGCTCAACGACCGCTCCGTGGAGATCGCCGAGACTCTGCAGAAGAAGGGTGTCGATGTCGCGATCCCGCTTTTCGAGGAGACGGTCGAATGGGCAGGGGCGATCAACTCCGTTCTGCTGGACAATCCTCGTTTGTACGGGCAGTCCCTGCTGCTGCGGGACAAGGCGCTGATGAAGCGCCGCGCACAACTCGGCGGCATCCGGGTAGGAATCTTCGAAGAAGCCCACGACCGGGACGACGTGATCCGCTTCCTCAAGCGCGTCAATCAGACCCTGCTCAAGCTGGACGGTGACCCGAACGACCCGATCCATCTCAAGGCGTTCGACAAGGCAGGATGCCTCGGGCATCGCGTCATCCGCACCCCGGACGAGGTCGACACGATTCCGGAAGAGGAATTCCCGGTTCTCATGGAATCCCACCTCGACGGGTGGGAGTTCGCCGTCGAGGCGTGGATTCACAACGGGAAGATCAAGTTCCTCAACATCTCCGAATACGTCACGCTGGGATATTCGGTGTTCGTGCCGGCAACCCCGGAACTGGAGCGGTACCGCCCGCAGATCACGGCGCAGATTGAGAAGCTCATCAAGACGTTCGACATCGAGTTCGGCTTCGTACACCCGGAGTATTTCGTCACCAGCGACGGCGAGATGTACTTTGGCGAGGTGGCTTACCGGCCGCCGGGCTTCAAGGTGTTCGAGCTGCTGGAGCGGGCATACGGGTTCAACGCCTACCATGCCCTCGTGCTGGCCTTCGACCCGAAGACGACCGAGGAGGAGATCGACGCCTTCTTCCCGCGCGAGGTCGTCGACGCGTCCGGGGTCGCCGGCTGCTTCGGTGTCTACCCGCGCCGCCGCGTCGTCAGCAACCTGGAGATCCCGGAGGAGACCGAGGACGACGACTACTACGAGTCGCACGACCTCTCGACGCCGCTGGAGGAGACCGTCACCAAGAGGACCGCGTTCGGAACCCACTGGGGTCTGGTGTACTTCTTCGGTGAAGACCCCTACCGGATGCGCGACCTGTTGAAGAAACAGGAAGAGCTCGACTTCTACGTCTGAGGGCCCCGTGGACGCAGGAGACCAACCCGAGGAAAACCCCTTGAAACCGACCGCCGACGCCAGCGGTGAGGCCACGACGCTGGACAAGCGCGTGACCTCACTCGACGACGCCATCCAGGCCATGGCCGAAACCCGCGACTTCGGCAAGCACACGAAGCTACGGCGAGTCCTGGAAGCACTGCGACGGGTGCTCATGCAGCCGGGCGGCGCCGCGGCGGTGCAGGCCAGGGCGCAGGCCCTTGAGGAAGCCGGGCTTTTCCGGGAGACGGACTGGGCGTCACCGGAGATCCTCATCCCGTCGCTGGTCGGCCCGAGCCTGCACAGCGGAGATGCCGACACTGTTGTCATGGAGGCGACCAGCGAGCTGCGGATGCTCGCCGTCGCCGGCGGTGACTTCGCGCACCCGACGTTGTCCGCCGAGGACGCCCGCCAGTTCCTGTCCCAGGTACTGGCAACGAATCTGGAGTTGCTGTTCACCGCGCCCAGCGAGGCGGAGCGAACCCAGCAGGGCCGGACCGCACAGCTCATCCGGGACCTGTTCCGCCACCTCGCCGACGAGATCGGCTACGACAGCGTCATGGACAACCTGGTCGACGAGATCTGGCGGATCCTGCGCCAGCGTCCGATCCAGGTCGAGGCGGTGCAGGCCCTGATCACCCGGATCGCGATCTACCGCGCCGACCCGGACGTTGCTCTTGGCGTATCGTCAGGGCAGGGCATCGACCGACTCATCACGAGCTTGTTCGGGACCACCGAGGCGTGCCGGGACGACCCGGGCATCGATGTCTTCCGCTCCCGGCTCGAGGCAATGGATTCCGGCGGCCTGCAGTACGAGGCGACAGGGTTCGCGCGGGCGATGCACGACACCGGCCTGGTGTCGCCGTACCACGCGGAACTGCTCCGGTTCCTCCTCCGCGAGAGCGACTACCTCCTCGGTGAGGCGCTCGGGCTGTCCGACACCGGCCGGAACTGCCTGCTGCGCTACAGCCAACTGGTGCACCGCCTGATCGAGGTGGCCGTGCACCCGCAGACCGCGCAAAGCGTCTACGGGCTGGCGCTGCTACTCGACCGCGGCATCCTGTATGAGCCGCCGGTGGTGCCTGCGCTGTGGCGCCAGCTGGCACTCGAGCTCTCCCCGGTCGCGCGGGAGCGGTTGACGACGGTTTTCGGCGAGGTGCCGGGGCCGCAGGCTCGGCTCGTCGCGGGCGTGCTCTCGATGCTGGGCCAGCCGCTCGGGGTAGGTCAGGGCGACAACCCCACCTGTCAGTCGGCCCGCGCGCTGTCGATGTGGTCCTACAACGACCCGGACTACCTGCTGCAAGTGGTTGTCTGGGCGGCCCGCGACGACGAGATCCTCATGCACTTCGAGGGCCAGCCGATCTCCTCGAAGGACAGCGCGAGCGGACTCGCGAGCACGCTGCCGATGGACCTGGACCCCGTGTCGCTGCTCGTAGTACCCCACTTGGACCGGATCTACGCGGAAATGGGACGGCGCTGCGCAGCGCGGCCAGGGGACCCGCACCGGTGGGTCAACCCCGAGTTTCACGGCTGGTGGGCGGCCCGTGGGTTCCACATCAACGTCGACGTCGCGACAGGAAACCTGGTCGACCTCGACGCGTTCCTGCGGCAGTTCCACGCCAGCTACCACCCGGCCTACAACGGCGATCAGCCGCTGATCCATCCGCAGCCGGCCGGCGTCGCCGTCACCGACAGCGCGGCCCGCTACGTCGGCTGGCACGCGATCACGATCCTGCGGACCGCGCCGGACCCGCAGGACGTCATGCGGGTGTACTTCTTCAACCCGAACAACGACAGCGGCCAGGACTGGGGCGACGGCGTCGTCGTCTCCACCGCGGGCAACGGCGAGCGGTTCGGCGAGGCCTCACTGCCGTTCGACCAGTTCGCCTCGCGGCTCTACATCTTCCACGCAGACCCGCTTGAGCGCGGCGAACCGGAGCGGGTGGCCGCCGAGGACGTCGCGCGGATCATCGGCTACATCGAGCGCAGCTGGGGCAACGACCGGCTACCCGCGGGAAGGCTGCAAGCCCTCGACAGGCCCTCGAGCTTGTGACCCGCGCATCCCCGGCGTCCTCTCCCACACCACGCTGGGCGCTGTGACGCGCTAGGGCCGCACAGCCGAACCACACTCACCTGCCACCACGTCCCACGCCTGCGCGGTCTCGAGGCCCGGAACGTCACACACAACTCGCCCAAGCCGTACTGCCCTTCGCCTCCATGGCATGGACCGGCCTGCAAACGTCCTGGGAGTGGTGTGGTCCGCTCCGATCACGACCACTACCTGAAGATGTGGGCACTGACCCGGCCCAGGATTGACGCGGACTTCCTCCTGGACGAAGCCCAGGACACCAACCCCGCCCTCGAGCGGGTTTTCAGCAGCCGGCGCGAACATGCCCAGTCGGTGATGGTCGGAGACTCGGCTCAGGCGATCTATGGGTGGAGAGCCAAAGAGGTGATGACCGGCTGCAACGGCACCGCCCTCACCCTTCGAGTCCTTCCGCTTCGGCCCTCATCTCGCTGCAGGGGCTTCGTAGGTCCACAGCCGACGCGGCCTTGGCCATCCTGGGCGAGTCGCGCTTTGAGGGGGTGTCTCTGATGACGCGTGAGGCAGTGCGCACCGCTGCCGACGGCTGAGGACCCGACGGGGGGGGTCGTTGCGCGTGGCGGCGTTCACGACGGACGATGGGTCCGGAGCCCGCGGAGCCCTGTGGGTCGAGTGGCGGGAGTATCGGTGGAGCCGTTGGAAGACTGGCTGGAGGGCATGCAGCCTCGGCTGGCCGGATTGGTGGACTTCGAACTTCCCCCGGGCGTACTGACGCTGACGGACCGTTCGCCGGTGTCGCTGGCGCGTCTGGAGGCGGAGCTGCTGGCCCGGACCGCCCCCGGGGCGGACTTCCAGGAGCGGGTCGCCGGGTACCTCGGGGAAGCTCTGCTGTCGGCGGCTGGGGGAAGCTGGACCTGGGACGAACGGCGCGGTCTGCCCGTTGTGTCGCCGGACCCGGAGCTCGGACTGCCGGCGGTCTGCCCGGCGGAGCTCGTCGAGCGGGCTCGGCGGCGTCGGGACGGCGAGGAGTTCGGCCGCGGTCTACGGGAGCTGGAGCGGGCGGTCGCCGAGAAGCAGGCTGCCGCACCCGGCTGGACGCCGAGCAAGCAGCCGACGCCGGGTCTCGACCGTGAACTGACCGCGTACGCCTGGCCGTACTTGGACGCGTGGCTGGCGAAGCACGCGGCGGGTCTGCCGGCCTGGCTCGCCGCGTACGCCGAGCGGCCCGAACTCTGGGACTTCACCCAGCGGTCCTTGGACGAATTGGAGGCGGCTGCGCGTCAACAGGTTCGCGGGCCGGACGGCTTGGCGGCGCACCCGGAGTTCGCCGAGGGCGCCTCCTGGTACCTCGGGGAGGTGCTGCGGCCCGCGATGCGCGCGCAGTGGTGCTACCACCCCGGCGAGCCCGACGGGGACAACATGTTCGTCGGACGGCCCTTCCTGGATCAGCTGATCCCGAACGGGACGGTGGCGGTGCCCTTCCTGCTGATCCAGATCGCGCTCGCCGACCGCGTTCCGGGTGTGCTGCGCGGCGTCTACGATCAGCTCTGTTGAACCTCTCCCGCGGTGGGCATGTGTCGATAGGTTGGCCATCGCCGTTGTCTGCAGGGGGAGTTGGTCGTGCGCGCACGTGGTCGAGTCCGGGCGTGGTTAGTCGCGGTGACCCTGGTGGCTCTGTGCGGCCCGCTCGGCTGGGCGGGCCCGGGCGTGGCCGCGCCGAAGCCGGTGCCGCTGCCCAGCTTCGAGGGGCCCGCGCCGGATCCGGAGACACTGCCGGGCGGGTCACGCCAGGCACGCATGGGCCCGCGGCAGACGTACGAGTACCGGAACCCCTCCGAGTGGCTGCGCGGCCGAGCAGAGCCGAAGAGCCACGAGGTGGCGGCGGCGATGCTCAATCGGAGGGCGAAGATCCCGGGCACGTGGGAGCACGCCCTGAGACGGTGGCAGGACTACCAGTTGGACAAGGCCGAGAAGCTGGACAAGTTCCTCCGCAATCCGGGGAGCAAGCGGCCGAGCAAAGCGCTGCCCTGGCACAAATGGCTCGTGAAGTTCCTTCCGACTCAAGGTAACGACTACCAGGGCAAGGCCTACGTACGACACCTCGTGGATCGGCTCAGGCTCGGTGCGAACCACGGCTGGCAGACCGAGTTGCAGGTCCCCGAGGCGGACCGCTTCTACGACCTGGCCAACGTCGAACTCGGCCTGTTCTACGAGGCCAAGTCCGGCTCGGGCATCGACCCCAAGGAACTGGCGCGGGACAAGGCCTTCGTCGAGGCCGAGCGAGGGAAGCCCAATCCCCGGCGACTGGTGTACATCTTCGCCGTCCAGCCGTCCGGGAACGCCAAGAAGCTGCTCGCGGAGGCCGGTATTCCCTATGTCGTGGTGCCGGCCCTGAAGAAGGTGATCAACACGGGCGGTCCGCCGGCCGACCCGCAAGACCCGAGCGGGACGGACCCGGAAGGGACCGACCCGGACGACGGCGGTCCCGACGGCGGCGGCACGCCCAAGGGCGGTCCGCAGGACGGCGGACTTCAGGGCGGCGCAGCTGCCGACGACCTCCTGCGCGCCCCGGATCAGTATCAGGCCCCGGCCGCGGCGCCGGCGGAGATCGCCGAATCCGGGGACACCCGCGAGCAGGCCGCCGAAATGCGCGAGGTCGGAAGGCAGCTCGCCGCGGAATCCGGTCACCCGGAGCTGGCCGAGGATCTGGGCGGCGTCGACTTCTCGACGCTGGAACTGCGCTACGTCTCCGACACCTACCACAACGGCTCCGGTGTGCAGTACGCGTTCAAGGCCGACGCCCTGACGACCGACGAGCCGTCCTTCGGCGGCCCGCGGGCCGCACGGCTCGCCTCGGACTCCTTCTTCGTCTGGCTGGCGCTCCCGCCGTCCGCATTCACGGTCAATCTCAATCCGGACGAGCCCGACCGGATCATCGACGAGAAGTTCGGCAGGACCGACGCCGGGCGGGTGCTGCTGGAGGCCGACCTGGCGATGAAGAAGTCGGTGGCGAAGTTCATCCACCCGAACACGCCGGGCGGCAAGAAGTTCTGGGACTCGCTGCGGGGCGAGGCCAAGTGCGTGTCCATGAGGCAGTGGATCGTGCCCGACACGGCCACGGTCCGCGACGGCGACGACGAGCTGTTCATCCTGGACGCGCCGTTGCTGGTGAAGATGGAGTCGGAGGTCATCAAGACCCCGGGCGTGGGCGGCGGCAAGGGTTGCGGACAGCAGGACGAGGCCAGCACCCGGCACAACGAGTCGCTGTACCGCACGACGATCCTGCCGCAGATCCAGAAGGCCGTGAACTCCGCGCCCGAGTACGCCGATCTGCGCCGGGTCTACGCCAGCCGGGTCGCCGCCGAGTGGTTCCGCAAGCGCAGCGCCACCAAGCACACCGTGTACTCGGACCTCATCGGCAAGGGGGAGATCAGCCGCTGGGCCTCCCGGGAGAAGTGGACACCCCGTGAGGTCTTCGACCGCTACGTCCAGTCGTACAAGAACGGCGAGTTCAAGGTGAAGCGCACCACCACCAAGGGCAAAGTCATCTACGCCCGTACCTACATCTACGGCGGAGTGGATTTCAGCCAGATCAACCAGAAACGGCTGAGCGCGACCGAGTTCACCAGGGACCACCCCGCGCTGACAGCCACGGCGCGCAACGCACTGCACGAGCCGAGCGGCGAGGGACGCGACGTCTGGCTCGGTGGCCAGACCACCGCCGTGCCCCTGGCCGAGGCCTTCGCCAGCCCCGACCCAGCAACGTCGAAGCCGCTGTTCTACGTGTTGGGGGCCGTGCCGCTCACCGCCTGGCTCGTGATGGGCGGCATGCTGTTGTGGCGTCGCCGGGCGAACTCACCGACGGGGGCGGGCCGGTGACCACGACAAGGATGGAACCGCCACTGGCGGTACCGGCCCCACCGGCCGCCGTGTTCGCGGCGAGCTACCTGTTCGCCGGGGTGGCCGCGCTGGCCCTGGTCTCCTCGGTCGGCACGTTCTTCGCCATCCCCGAGTTCCGCCACCATCGGAGCGAAGAAGCCGCCGACGGCGCGGCAGGGGACCTGGCCGCGTACGGGCTGGCCGCCTTCGCCGTGCTCACGATCGTGTTCGGCGGCCTCTGCCTGTTGCTGTCCCTGCTCGACGGACGGGGACGTCAGGGGGCCCGGGTGACGACCTGGGTCGTCGGCGGACTGTCCGTCTGCTTCAACGTCGCGCTGCTCGCGGCCGGTTTCTACGACACCGTGCCGTGGTACGGCGACATGACCCGGATCGTCGCCGCCGGGATGCTGCTGCTGACCCTGGCCTCGGTCACCCTCTTGGCGCTGCCCGCCTCCCACGGCTACTTCCGCTCCACGAGGTCCGCCCGGCAGAGTGCGCACCCCCCTGTCACGCCGCCCCCGACTCTCCCACCGGCCGTCCACCAGGGCCCGCCGCACACCCAACAGGCTGCCCCTCCCGGCGACCCGGCTCCCTCTCCCACCTACCTGCCCGGGCCTCCCACCTACCTGCCCGCGCCTTCCGGCCATCGGCCCCTGCCGCCCGGCGCCCCGCCCCCTCCTCCCCACCTTCCGCCGCCACCGCCGTCGCTCCAGGGCGCACGCCGGCCGGTCGCCGTCACCACGGCCATGGCCGTTCTGGTGGGCATCGCAGTCGTCACCCTCGTAGCCGCCGTCATAGAGATCCGGACGTACCAGGCCATGCTGAACTGGCTCGACGACTACCAGCGGGCCATGGAGAAGCAAACTGCTCCGTACGGCATCGACGTGGCCTTCCCTCGCCTTCCGGACACTGCCGCGGGGCCGACCGTCATCGTGGTGGTGGCCCTGGTGGCCGTCGCAGCGCTACTGATCGGCCTGGCACTCGCCATCCGGCTGCCCCGGCCGCGGGCACGCATCATGGCACTCGTCGCCACGGCGCTGTTCGCAGCACTGGCCACGGGCCGGGGCCTCCTGACCGCGAGCTCACAGGCCACCATGAGCCAGCTCGCGGAGGAGTCGCAGCGGCTGAAGGAGAGCATGGGTGCGGGGCAGTACCAGGACCCGTTCCCCAGCTTCACCGAGATCTACCCTCAGTGGGCGTACCAGGCCGTCTACCTGACCACGACTCTCGCGGTCCTCGGGTGCATCGCGGTCTTCGTCCTGCTGGTCCTGCGGGGCTCGAACGCCTGGTTCGCCATGGCAGGAAATCGCGCGCACCAGTACGCCCCGCCACCGCCGTACCTCGGAGAGGGGTACGGGCAGTATCCGAACAGGTGACATCAGTACGGCGAAACCCCTGGTTCGTCCACGACAACGCCGTCAGTGGGCGGGGCTACATTGCTGCCATATGAAGATCGATTATCTTCTCGAGGATCCGGAGAGCGACGACGCCGAGCGGGTGGAGGCCGCGGCCCGTCCACGGTGATCGGCAGGCCGGGGAGTGAGTGTCTACTCTCCCTCGGGGCGACTCGAATCGACATTGGCCAGAGCGAGGTCGGCCGGGTGGCCATGGCCGATCCCGAGGGCAACGAGTTCTCTGTGTTGACGCCCAGGTAGCGCGGCAACAGACCCGGAAACGACAATCCGCTCATGACCAGGTGCGGGAGAGTCGGGGGACAGAAGCCAGCAGACGCGAACCCCCTGCGGGCCGAGTTCCGCTGCGAGTTGCCGACAGACGCCTGTGAGGGCGGACCAGGCGATGTGTGATCCGCCCAGGTCCGGGATGGTCTCGCGCCCGCCGGCCATGACCAGAAGGACGCCACTCTTGCGGCGGACCATGTGCCGGGCTGCTGCCGTGGCCGTGATGAGGGTGGTCCTCACCGACTTCGTGACCGGGCGGAGCACGTCGGCAACGGCCATGTCCAGGAGCGGGCTCCCCTGGATGTCATCGTTGGATGTGGCGTTGAAGCAGATGTCGATGCCGTTGCCCGCGACCGCCACGGCATCGGCGTGGCGGTCGACGGCGTCCCGGTCCGTCGCGTCCAGCTGGGCGACGTGAGCGACCCCTCGCTCGTCCTGGATGCGCCGCGCCACGTCCTCGAGGGGCGGAACTGTTCGTCCGGTGAGGTGGACCGCGGCGCCCTCCCGCGCGAAGGCGCGAGCAACAGCCGCCCCCACCGCTCCGGAACCGCCATGGACGATCGCTGTTTTCCTGGCTAGTAGCACGGTCATCTCCTCGGCGCGGGTGGTGATGGCTGTTCAGACCTGGGGCAAATAGCGGACTCATCGCTTCACCGACCACGCGTCGCCCGAAGACACCGACTTTCAGATCCGGTGTATCCCGGCATGCAGCGCCGCGTGACCCCTGGGCCAGGCTCGTTCCGCCGGGCCGCGGGGGTGAAGCTGGCGACCCGACACGGGAGTCGCCTCTCCACACGCGGACTGATGGGTGCGTGCAGTGAAGTGTTGGGCTAGCATCGCCGCAGGCCGTGCACAGGCCCAAGCCTCGCTGCAGCCCATGACTGAAGCCCCCGCGGCGAAGGTGCCAGGACACCCGTCCCAGCGCATCAGTGCGAAAACCAAAGAAGAATCCTCCGTGTACGCAGAACCTCTCACGCGCGCGCACCGGGTCATGGGCAACCGCCCACGCGGGAAGTGAGACTCCTGTGGTCAAGAAGCACGGGCAGAAGAGCCGCGCGAGGAACCGGGCCGAGCGCGCCGCGGCCTCGCACGCGTCAGCCGCCGCCGGCACCCTCCACCACCACACTCCGCTGCCCGACACCGTCCTGCTCGAGACCTTCGCTCGCGGTACTGGACGTGGCCTTCGCCCCGAACTGGCAGCCCGCCTGGTGGCAGCCTGCCGCAAGGGCTGCGGCAGCTGCAGCTCGACCCTGTCGAAGACACTGATCGCAGCATCGCCCGACCCTCGCAGCATTCGCCGGCGCGGCATTCGGGTACGGCCTCCAGGACCCCGGATGGAGGCTGTACGCCGGGCCCGCCACGCGAGGCTGGGTTCCCAAGGCGGTGGCCGCCGCCGAGCGGGGCGATGCAACGCAGGCCCTGGCCGCTGTCGGCGCCATGACGGAAACCGCGGTCGCCGAACTTCTGGATAGCGCGCTCGCCGAGTGGGCCTGGCCACCCCTCTGCCCCCCGAACTGCGCCACCGCAATACGGCGGAGCCCTCCCGCCGGATCAACCCCCACTGGACTCAAATCGCCACCATGCTGGACGGGATGGGCGTCACCTTGCCCAGCAGCCCCACCCCCGGAATCACCAGACGAGGCCAGTGCCACTCCTACCGGGCGATCGCGATCACCACAGACACCGCGGACCACACCCTGCCGTCGCCGCCGTCACCGCCCACGTCCGAGCGACCCGGGAGGGGCCGACATCGCGACCGCCCGGCAAAAGTTCCTGGCGTGCCAGAGGACGCGGCCGGTGCAGTCGTAGCAGTCGGGGCACAGAGGCTGTCCTACGAGCCGATCGGCTTTGGTGTGGATGGGCGGGCACCCGAGTGGCTGTCCGTGTTCGCACTGGGCCCCGGTGCGTCAGGGGCGGCAGCGTTCGCCACCAGTGTTGTGGTGTACGGGCCCGAGGGAGAGGGCCGTGAGGGTGGCGAACAGTCGGGCCGGTCGCGCACGCCGATGGGGATGTTCTTGCCGCCGAGGAGTCCGGCGCGGACGAGGTCGTAGGTGTCGCCGGCGTGGAGGCGGGAGCAGGCGGGACATACGGTGGCGCGGCGGTTGCGGCAGCGGACCAGGAGGCGTTCTCCGGGTTCTGCGGAGGTGTCGTCGTGGTGGAGCACGATGCCGGTGGCTGCGTCGTAGACGGTGGTGGAGCCGGTCAGGTGGATCGGGTGGGCGCAGCCACCGGTTGTGGTGATCTGCTCCAGCCAGCGGCCGAAGAGTGGATCGTTGGCCCGGCGGCCGGCGGAACGGAAGTGCACGTGTTGTGTCCGCTCCATTCCCCGGCGCATCCGGCGGCCGCGGGTGCGGTGATGCAACGGGTTCGGGGCCCGTTTCATATGCGGTGGGCCGGGCACCCCGGCAGTAGAGGAAGGCCGGCCGGAGCGCGGCTACCTCCGGTGATGCACGGCTACCTTCGGCGTTGGAGGAGGAGCCATGGCAAAGATCCTCACGGTCCTCTATCCGGACCCCGTCGACGGCTACCCGCCCAGGTATGCACGTGACGGCATTCCCTTCATCAGCAGCTATCCCGGAGGGCAGACGACACCCAGCCCCCAGGGGCTCGACTTCACGCCGGGGGAGTTGGTCGGCTGCGTATCCGGCGAACTCGGTCTGCGCCCATTCCTGCAGAGCCGGGGCCATACGTTGGTCGTCACCGCCGACAAAGAGGGCCCCGATTCCGTGCTGGACCACGAACTCCGGGACTCCGATGTGCTGATCTCGCAGCCGTTCTGGCCTGCCTATCTCACTCCCGACCGCGTCCGGCGTGCGCCGCGCCTGAAACTGGCGATCACGGCGGGGATCGGTTCGGACCACGTGGACCTGCCGAGCGCGATCGAGCACGACATCACCGTCGCGGAGATCACCTACAGCAACAGCATCAGCGTGTCCGAGCACGCCGTCATGCAGATCCTCGCGCTCGTCCACAACTACCTGCCGGGCCACGAGTGGGTCACCACACGCCAAGGGTGGAACGTGGCCGACAGCGTCGCGCGGAACTACGACCTGGAGGGCATGGACGTCGGCGTCTTCGGCGCCGGACGGATCGGCATGGCGGTGCTCCGTCGGCTGAGGCCGTTCGATGTGAAACTGCACTACAACGACGTGCACAGGCTGCAGCCGGACGTCGAGAGGGAACTGGGGCTGACATGGCACGAGAACGTCCGCTCCCTGGCGGCCGCCGTCGACGTGCTGTCCATCCACGCGCCGCTGCACGCGAAGACGGTGAACCTCTTCGACGACGAACTGCTCGGCATGATGAAACGAGGGTCGTACATCGTCAACACCGCCCGCGCCCTGATCGTCGACCGCGACGCCGTGGTTCGGGCCCTGGAGCGCGGCCACCTGGCGGGTTACGCGGGTGACGTCTGGTACCCGGAGCCTCCGGAGGAGGGCCACCCGTGGCGCACCATGCCGCACGAGGGCATGACACCACACGTGGCCGGTGCGCCACTCTCCGCGCAGGCACGGTACGCGGCAGGTGTCCGGGAGATCCTGGAGTGCTGGTTCGACCACCGCCCCATCCGCCAGGAGTACCTCATCGTGGAGGGCGGCAGACTGGCCGGCACGGGCGCACGCTCGTACACGGTCTGAACCGAACGGACGGCGGGCAAGGGCGTCTGTCGCTCGCGGGCAGTTGTCCACAGTGCCGGCCGGGCAGTTGACCGCTGCCGCCTTCCAAGGTCACGACGCTGATGGTCTGCGTGATTGTCAGTTGTTGATCGTCACTGTGCTGTCAGTGGAGGGCTTGACTTGAAGAGAGACAAGCCGCTGACAGCCTCTGCCGATTACGCGTGACATGAGTGAGGAACGCCGGTGCCAATGTCGTGCAGACCGGCAACCGTGGTGTCCCCCCGCTGGCCTGCCCACCTGTCCATCCCGCAGTCCGGGCAGCGGGCGCCGGTTCAGCGCTGCGCCCGGTGGTGGCGGCCGCGGGGGCGAGGCGGAGCAACTTATTGTTGCGAGACACTGACACGAACACCGCGTCCAAGACGCTGAACCACTGCCTGTGACGGCTGGAGCACTTGGCGCGGGGCATGCCCACGGACGTCGAACAGCGCTGGGACCAGGCGTACTTGGAGTTCAGAGGCGCACAGCGGCAGTACACCGAGTACGCACGGGCCAGTCTGGGGGTGACCGGTCCGGTCAATCGGGACGTCGCCTGGCCTTCGGCCTGGCGCCCCGCGAGTCGATCGTCACGGGCCGAGTAATGAGTCCGGACCCGGTTCGCGGCCGGAGCCAGAGCCGGATCGCGGCGACGGTGACGGTGCCGTGGAAGATGTAGGCCCTCTTGTCGAAGCGTGTTGCCGCCGCCCGGTGGGCCTTGAGCTGGTTGATCACCCGCTCGACCTCGTTCCTGCGCGCGTGCCGGGTCGGGTCGAAGCCGGCGGGTCGGCCTCCCGAGCTTCCGCGATGCTGGCGATGAGCCCGCTGGTCTCGCCGTTCGGGGATGGTGTGCTTGATCTGCCGACGGCGCAGGTAACGGCGGCTGCTGCGCGAGGAGTACGCTTTGTCGCCGCTGAGGTGGTCGACTTTCTAGTTACCGAAGCGCTCCCCCTACCGACAGCCGGACGTGCGCCTCGGCAGGAGAGCCGGGCGGCACAGCTGGCCCGCGTCGCCGGTGCACTGCCGCCGGTGCCGGGAGGATCGACCAGCAAGGTGCGCCGGTCGAGGTCATGGAGGCCCGTGAGGTGCCCGCCCCAACTCGTCTCGCCATCGCTGAACAGGCTCGGCCACAGCAGTACCACGGGACCGTCGGCGGGTCCGGCGTCCTGCACGTGGAGCGGGCCCAGCGCAGTCGGCACGTCGAGGGTACGGACACGACGGCGTCACAGGTGGCGCTCCCACCAGGCGAGGGCGGCGCGGCTGCCCGGCTCGTAGCCGTCGAAGTAGATCCCGTAGTGCGTGATGCCGGGGATCACCTGGTAGTCGACGACGTTGCCCGGAACGGACGCCAGGATCTCTGCCGCGCGACCTCCGTTGTCCGCGATGGGGAACAGCTCGTCGTCGCCGGCATCGATGATGAGGGTGGGCATGCGCAGACGGTCGACCTGGGCCATGGGGTCGAAGTGCGCCAGCTCGGCCAGGTGCGGCGTCCCCTCCATGTCCGGCCACGGATCGACGCCCTGGGGAAACGCGTCGAAGTCGCCGCGGGCGGTATCGATCGCGCGTTTGCGGGCCAGTTGCGCCATTTGACCGCTCAGCGGGGCCATGGCGGGCACCTGCACGCTCAAGGCCTTGACCCGGTCGTCGTGAGCGGCGCCGTACGCGGCGACTCCGCCGCCGAAGCTGGTGCCCCAGACCCCGATCCGGGCGGGGTCGACGTTCGGCTCGCCCTCGACGTAGTCCAGAGCGGCTCGCAGGTTCGCCGCCCAGGCGAACGGGGCCACGAGGTCCCGGATGATCCGCACCCGGGTCAGCACCTCGTTGCCGTCCTCGAGGCCGGGTACGTCGCCAACCAGTTGCAGCGGAGAGCCCGAGCCGAACCAGCTGCTCTGGGTGAAGGTGAGGGCGATCATGCCCGCTGAGGCGAACAGCGCCGCATAGCGCTCGGCGGTGAGTTTGCTGCCGCCCCATCCGTGACCCAGTACGACGGCGGGCAGTGCGTCGTCGGGGGCGACGGTAGACGGCCGGTACACGTCCGCGTCAAGCGCGATGCCGCCGCTCCATACCGTGACGCGTGCCCGGCCGACTCCCTCGGGCATGACCAGGGGCGGATAGACCTTCTCAGCCATGGCTCGCCTCCTGCGGGGCCGAGGCGCCGGGCCATACGTCGGCGAGGCTGTCCTGATCCGTCTCCGCGGAGTGGATGCCGACCACGCGCCAGCCCTGGCCGGATCGGGCCACGCTGAAGTGCACCGCCCAGCGCTGGATCTCGCTCTCGTCGGCGCGGCGCCGTGACCAGATCACCTCGACCGCTGCACCGACGGTGTTGTAGACGAGGACGCGCTGGTCGGGCACGACGGTGTGGTTGTAGCCCGCCTCGCGCAGCGGGGCGTGGTTGAGGTCCAGGAAGCGGAGCACGCTCGCGTCGTCGAGGCACCAGAATGAATGCTCCTGCGCCGTGACGTGCAAGGGAGTTCCCCAGTAGTCATGGATGAACTCGGGGCCCTGCGAGGACTCTCCCGAGGCCACTGCGACCCAGTGCGGCAGATAGCTCTCGAAGAACCACTCGGTCACCTGGATGTGCGTGGCTGCGAGTTGGTCGTGGGACATGACATGGACTCCTTGTGCAGAGAGGTGTTGGCGGTCACGTGGATGTGCGCCCAGGACGGGAGGCAGCGGCCGCCCGCGCCGCCGCTTCCGGGATCGGCCCCGGAAGCGGCAGGCGCGGGCGCGCGTCACGCAGTGAGCTCTTGCGGGCGGGCCGGGAACGTATGCTCAGGGCAGCGTCATCGGCCCACGAGAGCGACCGCCCCGTACCAGAGCGGGCCCCTGTTGAGGTGGTCGGGATACAGGCCCAGCATCGCGTCGTAGTACTCGGTGGGGCTCGCGCTCGTCTTGAGCAGACGGGCGGCGTCGAGGAGGTACTGGCGCGTCCGGCCCAGGATGGCGGGGTCGTCGGGCAGGTCGCGGTTCTTGTGGCCCGCGACGACGGCGCGGGGGTTCAGGGCCTCGATGATGTCGAGCGCCTTGAGCCATTCCTCGAGGCCGCCGTTCGCGCTCTCGAGGAGCATCTGATGCACGCCGTTGTAGGCGGCGTCGCCAGCCACCACGAGGCCGATCGACGGCACGTGAAGGACCGTCGTCTCGTCGGTGTCGGTGTGTCCCACCTCGACGGACCGGACGAGGTTGCCTTCGAGCAGGAACCCGTCGGCCGGCACCGGCTCCGCCAGTACCGGGGTCTCGGGGATCTGACCGGGGAAGAAGGCCTCCCACTGCTCGCGTCCCTTGACGGCCTGGTGCATGACTTCGATCGTGCCGCGGCTCGCGTGGACCTGGACGCCGGGAAAGCGCTTGACCAGCTCGCCGGTGCCGAACCAGTGGTCGCCGTGGCCGTGTGTGACGTAGATGTACGCGAGCCGCTTGCCGGATCGCTCGATCCAGTCCCCCACCTCCTGCACCTGCTCGTACGTGAACGGCGGGTCGACGAGCACGGCGTCGCGCTCACCGTGGATCAGGGTGCAGGACAGCGGTGACGAGACGAACGGGTCGCCGTTGGGCATGCGCTGTTCGGAGACCCGGGTCACTCCGTCCAGGACGAGGACTTCGTATGACAGGTCAGTCTGGTCCGCCATGGCGGAACCTCCTCAAGAATGTGCAATGTGCACGGACGGAAAGGGCGGAACGAGGGTTGCCGCAGGGGTTGGGGCAGCACGAGAGGGTCGTCCAAGGAGCCTTCTTCAGGGCTGAGTTGGGAGGTACACGGCCCGGCCGCGACGAGGCGAGCGGAAGCGTCGCCGATCCCGGACGCCGTGTGTGACGACTCGTGGCCGTTACGGCAACTCACCGTTACCGTCCGGGATTCCGGGCCGACGGTCGGCGAGGCGTCACTTCCGCGACTCCGGCTCACGCGGCACGCTGCTCTGCGCGCCGGTCGGGCGTCGCCCTACTTCAGCCGGTGGCGGCGGATTCGTCGAGCGAGGCGTACGCCGCGCTCAGGTAGGCCTCGGCACGGTCGGAACCGATGATCTCGGGGGCCATCTTGTTCATCATGTAGCTGATGGTCATGCGGCGGTCGAGGTCGGCGACGATCAACGACCCGCCCCAGCCACCCCAGTAGCAAGCCTTGCCCTGGGGGACGTAGGGGACGGTCTCCATCTCGGGCAGCGCGAAGCCGACACCGAAGCGCAGCGGGACACCGAGCACCAGGTCCACGCCGTGGCTCTGCTGGTCGAAGATCACGTCGATCGTCTCCGGAGAGAGGAGACGCACGCCGCCCGCGGTGCCGCCGAGCGCCAGCACGCGCAGCAGCCGCGCAACGGATCGCGCGTTGCCGTGGCCGTTGAGCGCGCCCAGCTCCGCCGCACGCCAGGCCGCTGTGTTGGCGTTGCTCGCGTCGTTCAGCGGACCGACGAACGTCTTGTACATCGGGCTGCCGGGGTCGAGCGCGGCCAGGTCGAACGGCAGCGGCGGCGGCGCGATCACCGGCGCGATCCGGTCGGTGTCGGCCTCGGCGGCGCCGATACGGAAGTCGGCCTGCAGCGGGCCCGCCAGCTCCTGCGCCACGAACTCCGTCAGCGACCGGCCGGTGACCCGCCGCACCAACTCGCCCACGAGGTGGCCCTGGTTCTGCGCGTGGTAGCCCGAGGCGGTGCCCGGCTCCCACCACGGTGCCTGTGCGGCCAGTGCCGCCGTCGCGGCCTCCACGTCGTACATCTGCTCCGCGGTGAACGGCGCCTCCCAGCCGGACACGCCGGACGTGTGCGAGAGCAGGTGCCGGACCTCGATCGCTTCCTTGCCGTTGGCCGCGAACTCCGGCCAGTACCGCGCGACCGGTGCGTACGGGTCCAACAGCCCGCGGTCGACCAGCACGAGCGCGGCGAGCGCGGTCACGGTCTTGGTCGTAGACCACACGTTGACGATCGTGTCGCTGCTCCATGGCACCTGCCGCTCGGCGTCGCGCCAGCCGCCCGAGAGGTCGACGACGGTCTCGCCGTCGATGTCGACGACGACGGACGCGCCGAGTTCCTCGCCGCTCTCGAGCCGCTCGGTCAGGGCGTCGCGTACGGGTGCGAAGCGGGCGTCGCAGTGCCCCGCGATCTCAGCCGTGATCATGATGTCTCCTCCTGTGGGATAGGGGGTCCGGCCGCGAGCGAACGCCTGCGTGGTGCCCGTGGGCGAGTGAGCCCTGCCGACCGCACCGTGCGCCACTGGGCGTCCTCTTCGCCGGAGAGCCATCTAACTTGGCCTTTCAAAGTCATCCCTGGGGGCGACGCTGGCATGATGACTTCGGAAAGTCAAGTCAGATGCCTTCGGGGCGCAGCCTCGACCGCCGACGAACAGAACCGCACGGCCGTACCTGACTGGGATAATCAGAGCCAGTGATAGGCTCGGGTCATGGCGGAGCGAAACTCACTCGAAGCTGGAGGAGCCTGCTCGATCGCGCGCAGCCTCACCGTCCTGGGCCAGCGGTGGACCCTCCTGGTGGTGCGCGAAGCCCTCAGAGGCAGCACGAAGTTCGGCGAGTTCCAGGAGGCTCTGCGGATCTCGACCGACGTGCTCGCGCAACGCCTGGAGAGCCTGGTCGACGCCGGCGTGCTGGAGAAGCGGCCCTATCGGGACAAGGGGGCTCGCGAGCGCCAGGCATACCACGTGACGGAGGCGGGACTGGAGCTCGTCCCCGTGCTCGCGGCGCTGATGAGCTGGGGCGACAAGCACCTCGCTGGCGACGAAGGTCCCCCGGCGTTCATGCGCCACCGGCGGACGAACCAACCTGTCCGGGTGGCGATCATCGACGCGGACGGCCGCCCCGTTGCGCCCGAGGACGTCGTGACGATTGCGGGACCCGGCTCGCCCGCCACGCAGACCTGAGGAGGGGCATGCCTCCCCGGAAATCCAACCTCGTCGATCCGGCTGGTCGAGCTTGCCAGGGCTGCGAGAAATCCGCTTGAGTGAAGAGCAACGGCCGGGCCGAGTTCGGGGGCTTTCGCCGCTCATCCGGGGCGCGCACCCCCAGCGGTACGGCAGCACTCCTCCCGTGGAAGTGCTCAAGACCGTAGCGATGACATTCCGTACCCCTCCCGGAGGTCGGTCCCGTGGCGAGTCTTCTCCCGTCCGGTAATGAGGAGTTCGGCGAAACCGGCCGCCCGTCCCTGCCTGCCCAGAGCACGCCCGATCCCTTCAGGTACCTGCGCTGAACCGGGGTGTGGTCGGACCCGGGGGCATCGCGGCGGCATTCACCGAGGCCGTGCACACGCATACGGCGCAGCGCGTGGTCGCGGTGTCCTCACGGAGTACGGATCGAGCCCGCGCGTTCGCCTCACGTTCGACGTACCGGCGGCGTACGGCGGCCACGACGCACTGCTGGAGGACGAGCGCAGGCCGTCTATGTGGCCTCACCGCACTCGGAGCATTTCCCGCATGCCCTCGCCGCCATCAAGGCAGGCAAAGCCGTGCTAGTGGAGAAAGCCTTCACCCGGAACGGCCACGAAGCGGAGCAACTCGTCGCCGCGGCGCAGCAGCGAGGCGTCTTCCTCATGGAGGCGACGTGGACGCGTTTCCTGCCGCATATCGACGTGGTGCGGCAGGTTCTCCACTCCGAAATCCTGGGCGAGGTACGGACCCTCATTGCCGATCACGGCCAATTCATGCCCGAGGACGCCACGCATCGTCTCTACGCCCCGGAACTCGCCGGAGGTGCGCTACTCGATCTCGGGGTGTATCCGGTGTCGTTCGCGTCGATGGTCCTCGGGCCCTTCACGACAGTGACCGCGGTCGGCAGCAAGGCGTTCACCGGTGTGGACGGGCAGACATCCGTCGTCGTGACCACCGACCGGGGGCGCACGGCCTGCTCAGCACAACGCTCCATGCGCGAACACCGACCACGGCGACGATCTCGGGCACGCTCGCCCGCCTGGAACGGTCACTGGACCAGTGAGTGGTGGGCCTACACCGGGCGGATGCGCAGGCCCAAGGCCGCCGCCGTGCGCGGCGCCTGCGCATGCGGATGCGCGGCTCCACCTACCCGATCGACCGGACCGAGGTGGAAGACGACCGGTTGGACGACCTGGACACCTCCGCCGCGCACGACGACTGGACCGAGCACATCGGCACCGTCGACCACCAGACCGTCCCTCTGCCGACCGCCTCACCGAGATCCTGGATCAGCTGGAGACGCAGTTGACCACGCTCGCGGACCAGGCACCGCTGGCCGCACTCAAGGCCGTCGCGACCCTGGACCGGCTCGCCCACCGCGTCGGCAAGAGGCCGCCTACGCCGTCGAGGCCGACGAGCTGTCCCCGGAGACGATCGGAACCGCGCTCGGGCTCAGTCCCGACAATGCCCGCTCACGGCTGACGGGCTACCTCCTCCGCCGCTGAACCCGCAGCGTCCGCGCGCGGCGTGCCCGTGAGTCGCAGGGCGACCCGAAGCCAGGGCCGGTCAAGCCAAGGCCCACCGAGCTCCTGTGATCGAGGCTGTAGCCGCAGCAGCGGCAATGACGAGTGTCCGGTTCATTGCGAGAGCACCTGGTCAAGGTATCCCCTGCACCATCGGGGCCAGCGGGTACGGCACGTAGTCGGTGATCTCGCCGTGAGTGACCCAGGCGACCGCGTCCAGTTCCTCGGTATCTGCGACGTGAGTCTCGCCGGACAGAACGGAGCATGCCGTGTACGACATGAGCCGGCCCGTCTTCGGGTGGACCCGCTCACCGAGCCACTTCGCCGGCTCAACGGTCAGGCCGGTCTCCTCAAGCGTTTCCCGAACCGCCGCCTCCTCCGCGGTCTCCCCCGCCTGGATGCCGCCCGCCGGGAACTGCCAGCTGAGCTCGCCCTCCTTGACGCGTCGTCGGACAATGAGCACCCGGCCCGCGTCGACGATGATGGCGGCGGAGATGCCGGGCTGCTCGGTGGTGTCGGTCATGCGGTCTCCTTCGCAGCGGACTTCGTAGAGCCTGACCCCAACGCGGCCGAGAATCCCCAGCCTTGTTCGCAGGCAAACCGCCCGCCGCCATGTTCGCCGGCCCGACGGGTGGCTGCACGGTCAGCGGCTCCTGGCCGCGCACCTGACCTTCCGTGGTTTCCCCCGAATGCCGTTCATGAAGACGTATATGAGGCCCTGGCGCCGTTGACGTCGGTCGGCTCGGCGACCGGCGTGGTGGAGGCAGGCGTATGCGCTGGGTAGCCGTGGTGTTGTGGGACGGCGAAGGCAGTTTGACGCTCGGGTGCAGGAGTGGAGGACCGCCCGGCCCCTTTTGGCCGGTGCGGCCCTCCCGCCCCGTCAAGCCCCCACGGGCCCTTCCTCAGCTCAATGCTGGGTGAGCATGCCCTCGCGCAGCTGGCGGAAGATGCGGGTCAGCAGGCGTGAGATGTGCATTTGGGAGAGGCCGAGTTCTGCGCCGATCTCGGATTGGGTCATCTCTTGTCCGAAGCGCATCTGGAGGAGGAGGCGGTCGCGTTCGTCGAGTTCGGCGATGAGCTGCTTGAGCGTTTCGATGTCCTCGACGCTGTCCAGGGCCGGGTCGCAGTCGCCCAGGCAGTCGGCGTAGGTGATCGATCCCTCGTCGCCGTCGTCGACCGGGAGGTCGAGGGAGGAGGCGGTGTAGCCGCTGGCTGCCACCAGTCCCTCGCGGACCTCGTCCTCGCTGAGTTGCAGGTGCTCGGCGAGTTCGGCCGGGGTGGGGTCACGGTCCTGGTCGTGGGCGAGCTTCTCAGAGGCCTTGGCGATGGCGATGCGCAGTTCCTGCAGGCGCCTGGGGACGTGGACGGACCAGGTGGTGTCGCGGAAGTGTCGCTTGATCTCTCCGCGGATGTAGGGGAGGGCGAAGGTGGTGAACTCGACCTCGCGGGAGAGGTCGAAGCGGTCGATCGCCTTGATCAGTCCGATCGTGCCCACCTGCACGACGTCTTCCCGCTCCTCGGCCCGGTCGCGGAACCGGCGGGCCGCGAACTTCACGAGGTTGAGGTTCAGCTCGATCAGGGTGTTCCGGGCGTACTGGTACTCCGCAGTGCCCTCCTCCAGCTCCGCGAGCCGGTCGAAGAACACCTTCGACAACGCCCTCGCGTCCCGCGGCGTCACCGCGCTGGGGTCCTCCACCTGAGGCAACGACTCCGATACGGGGTGCGTCGTGGAAGGAGCCAGCGCCTCGGAGGCGAAATGCTGCCGGACGGTGGTCATGGGGACTGCCCTCTCATTCTCGGACCGATCTGGGGTGCTGTTCCACGGGGCCATCACTGGGCCTATGCGCTCAAAGCTGTGGGTGGTGGCCGTCTGCCCGCCGGTGGCGTTGGAGGAGCAGGAGCCGCGCGTGTGGTGAAAAGACAGAGCGTGTCGGACAGTTCGAGCACACGGCGCACGATGGGACTGATCGCCCGCAGAGACACGGACTTGCCCTCTCGCAACGCCAGCTGACGTAGGGCGAGGAGGACCCTCACGCTGGAGAACGCCCAGAAGGAGACGTTGCTGAGATCGATCTCGATTCCCTGGGCAGAGCAACTCAATGTCTGCGCAAGCGACTTCTGGAGTGCAGCTTCGCAGGCGATGTCGATCTCGCCGCGCACGACGACCACGGTCTCTCCCGTGTCGGGAGCCGTGTAAATCCTCGTCAGACAGGCCGGACCCACCGCCCCGCCGACCGGCTTCCCCAGTTGCGGCTTCGCCCCCCGGGCGCGCTCTCTCGCCGCCTCGTCCCGAGCATCCACCCCGCTCGCCCTCCCTGGAGTCCTGTCTGCGCCGCAACATCAACATGCGCAGCGTGATGCAGGAAATATATGTCATGTATTTGATGTCTGCCAAGAGGGGTCCTAGGATTGCCGCATGGGAGTGCCTGACCCTCACAGCGGATGGACGTTCATCACCAATCACGCGCGCGTGCTGGCCGCGATCGCCGATGATCCGAACGCCCGCATCCGCGACATCGCCGCTTACTGCCGGCTCACCGAGCGTGCCGTCCAGCGGATCATCGGTGACCTTGAGCAAGAGGGCTACTTGTCCCATACACGCGAAGGCCGCACGAATACGTACCGGATCGAGCCAGGGAAGGTACTGCGACACCCGGCCGAAGCCGGCCTCTCCGTCGCTTCCTTCCTCTCTCTTCTCGTCCAGGACGAGGCCCGCCGCACTGGCGAGCCGGCCACGCGAGCCGACGCGTAGCACTGGCCCACCCCTCCCTGCTGCACCTCCCGCTTGTGCGGCCGATACCGGCGCCGACTATCGCCGCAGAGCCCACCGGCCAGCCTCTGCACCACCGTGCTCACTAGCGCTCCTGGGGCCATCGCTGCCTGGGGCGCGCGAGGTCTGTGAGGCTGCAAGGGTCTGGCATTGGCAGGACGCAGCGGGACGTAAGCCACTGTGGCTTCGTTCACGTGGGTCGTTGAGTCGGCGCGTGGGCAGGGGGCGGCCGTGGCCTCGGTCGGCGCCGTCGCCAACTGGGCCTTGAGCAAATTGCGGATTCCTCGGCTTGAGCTGTATGTCGAGCCGTGGAACACCGGTCCGTGCGCACTGCCGAGCGCGCGGGGTTCCAACGTGAGGGGCTGCTGCAGGGCTGGCAGCAGGTGGGGGCCGACAGGCGGGACACGTTCATGTATTCGCTGCTGAACGGCGAGCAGTGATGTCGCTGGGCCTGCCCGAGCGCGATGGGTGAGACGCGGGCGCCG
>NZ_JBICVP010000013.1:78805-249326 GCF_043199075.1 Streptomyces sp. NPDC048639 | reverse complement strand
TGCGCACTGCAACTGCATGTACTGCTGCCGGCAGTTCGTCTCTGCCAGGCCCTGCTGTCTCTCTGGGCTACGAGAGAAACCATAGCCACGCCACCGCCCAATGTCTACTCCGGCCAGCATAGATTTCCATGTGTTCGACGGTGAGGTAATCGAGCCCCGCCGGGTTGCGGGGCGCTGGTCGGGCGCGGGGGGGGCGGGTAGGCAGACCGGGCATTGACGAGCCAGAGACCCGGGTGAATCTGATGGACGATGTGCGTCGACACCACGACCATCCGCCCCGCGACCGCCGTCGCCGACGCGCACGAGACCACGCGGGCCCACTCGAAGCCCTCTGGCAGCCGGCCGTCGACTCAGACGCAGTCGACACTGTCGTCCTGGTCGTCTCTGAACTCCTCACCAACGCCCTACACCACGGCGGCGGCACCTACACCCTCCGCCTGGCCGCCCACCCCGATCTCGCCGAGGAAGCGGTCGACGCCCCGAGCTCGCCGGGCCGCGCATGCGGACCCGTACCCGCACCCCCGGCCCGGCCTGAACGGCGACACCGCCGACTTCGACGCCCTCCAACAACGCGACCGCGGCCCCGAGCAGTTACTCGGCGTTACATGTCACCGGGCCGTAGTTACGCGAGAACAGGACCGTGAACGATGACCACTATTCCTGAAACTTTGCGCTCCGGGTGGATCAATATCTATGACCGCGAAGTGAGGGTTTAACCCGCCGGGCGGGGAGTGTTCTTACCGCAGCGAACAGAGTGGAACCATTTGGCGAACGTTGGCCACTACCGCATGCTACTGTCGATCTCAGTTGCAGTCTTGGTTCCCAAAACTTCCAACGTCTTCGGCGGTATTTTTCTGCCACTGGAAGCGTTTTTGTATTTCCGGAACGTTTCCGGGCGGGGCATCATCGCGGCGACCCGGTATCCGTGCATTGCGGGTCCCGGCGTACTGCCCCAAAGGAGATATGGCATGGCATTTGGCACCGTGAAGTGGTTCAACGCAGCCAAGGGTTTCGGCTTCATCGAGCAGGACGGCGGCGGCGCTGACGTGTTCGCCCACTTCTCGAACATCGCCGCCCAGGGCTGCCGTGAGCTGCTTGAGGGCCAGAAGGTCACCTTCGACATCGTGCCGGGCCAGAAGGGCCCGACGGCAGAGAACATCGTTCCTGCCTGACGCTTACGCGCACTTTGCAGCTGGGGCCCGCATCCCTCGGGGTGTGGGCCCCAGCTGCGGGCATTCTTCGCAGTGGTTTCACCTACGGGACAACCACCGCCCGCAGACCTTCTCCAGGGATGCGGGATCTTCGGAGCTGCACCCGTCGACGTCCGGGATTTCACGTCCACATGACGTCACCCAATTGCAACACCTGGACCCGCACCGGATTCACTGCAGGCCAGATTCGCATTCCATTCGGCCCGTTCTTGCGATTCCCCGCGCTGCTCTTCTGCTGCGGGAATTCCTTGATACGTGCCGTATCAAGGAAAGGTTCTGAATGAACCCCACACGTACGAACGGCCGCTCCTCTCGCACCCGCAGCCGCACCGGCGGCCGCGCTTTCGGCTCCGCCGCCGGTACGGGCCGGGGCAGCCGCTTCAACTCGCCCACCCCGAGCCGTTCTGGGGGCCCGCGCCGCTCGGACGGCCACCGCCGGCGGCCCGCAGCGGTCCAGGGCGAGTTCGCTCTGCCGAAGACGATCACTCCCGCGCTTCCCGCCGTCGAGGCATTCGCCGACCTCGACATGCCCGAGCGGCTGTTGGCCGCGCTGACCGCGCAAGGCGTGAGCGTCCCGTTCCCGATCCAGGGCGCGACTCTGCCCAACACCATCGCGGGCCGCGACGTCCTCGGACGCGGGCGCACCGGCTCCGGCAAGACCCTCGCCTTCGGCCTGGCCCTGCTGGCCCGAACCGCCGGACAGCGCGCCGAGCCCCGCCAGCCGCTGGCCCTGGTCCTCGTGCCGACGCGTGAGCTGGCGCAGCAGGTAACCGACGCTCTGGCCCCCTACGCCCGTTCGGTGCAGTTGCGCATGGCCCCCGTCTTCGGCGGAACGTCGATCGGCAGGCAGGTCAGTGCGCTGCGCGGTGGTGCCGAGGTCGTCGTCGCGACGCCGGGCCGCCTCAAGGACCTCATTGACCGCGGTGACTGCCGGCTTGACCAGGTCGCGATCACCGTCCTGGACGAGGCCGACCAGATGGCCGACATGGGCTTCATGCCCCAGGTCACCGCGCTCCTGGACCAGGTCCGCCCCGAGGGCCAGCGGATGCTGTTCTCCGCGACCCTCGACCGCAACGTCGATCTTCTGGTCCGCCGCTACCTCACCGACCCGGTCGTGCACTCCGTCGACCCGTCCGCAGGTGCGGTCACCACGATGGAGCATCACGTACTGCACGTTCACGGGGCCGACAAGCACCGGACGACGACGGAGATCGCGGCGCGCGAAGGCCGGGTGATCATGTTCCTGGACACCAAGCACGCCGTCGACCGGCTGACGCAAGACCTGCTGAACAGCGGCGTGCGGGCGGCCGCCCTCCACGGCGGTAAGTCACAGCCGCAGCGCACCCGGACCCTGGCCCAATTCAAGACCGGGCACGTCACCGTGCTCGTGGCGACGAACGTCGCGGCGCGCGGCATCCACGTCGACAACCTCGACCTCGTCGTCAACGTCGACCCTCCGACCGACCACAAGGACTACCTCCACCGCGGCGGACGTACCGCGCGGGCGGGCGAGTCCGGCAGCGTCGTCACCCTGGTCACCCCCAACCAGCGCCGCGACATGACCCGCCTCATGACGGCCGCCGGCATCGTGCCCCAGACCACCCAGGTCCGCTCCGGCGGAGAGGCACTCAGCCGGATCACCGGCGCCCAGCCCCCCTCCGGCATCCCCGTGAGGATCACCACGCCGGTTGCCGAGCGGCGTAAGCGCAGCGCGTCCTCACGCGGTCGACGCAGCCCTGCTTCGGCTGCCCGGCGCGTGACCGCGCGGCAGTCCTCCTTCGATGCGGCGGCCTAAGACCCCCGGTCTCGGAGCTGCACGTGCCTCTGCCATAGAACGGCCCGCCGGGACAGCCTTGCCCTCCCGCCGCCAGCAGCGCACCGATATGTGCCCAATGACCGCCCAGGCCATCGCCCCCTTCTCGGGCCGATGGCCAGGGGCTTGGGCGCCGTTCTTCGGTACATCGGAGTGAGTGCGGATGTGTCCGGCGGCTCGGAGGCGGGCCGAAGGCACGGCCCATCAATCACACGGTGCGCTTCGCCGGAGCGTCAACGATCAGCACGCTTCATTGCGTACCAACTCCAGCACGTGGCAGTGCACAACCCCCGGAGTTCGGTGCGGGCTTGGTGGTGAAGGTGTATCTCTGCCCTGCCTTGGGCGACATCGTTGGGAGTCGTGCACGCTGCCCGCCTCACGCATGGTCTGCGTCTGCGCATGGCTGTTGCGCCGTCACATGCCGGGAGGTCGCGACCTCCGCTGCCGCGCCGACGCCCGGGGCCAAGTCCCACCCGTGTGACCGTCGAGGGGCGCATCGCCTTCGTTCGTCCGGTGCCTCTCCATGTGGGATCAAGAACGAATACAGCCCCCCTTACGCTATGTGAGAGGCGGCATTTCACCGGCGAAGACCACGATCCGGTCGATCCGGCCTTTTCTCAGGTGCACGACGTCTGTACCACTGAGGAGGTCCTCCCCCAGCGGCGACCGGTAACGCCAGCCGTATCGGGCCCACTCGCCAGGAATATCCACGCCGGTGGTCCGTTCCATGACTCCCGGCCCATCAGGGTGCTGACGCATGTGAGCAATGAACTGCTCCACTGCTTCGATGCCGCCGCTTGGACCCAATGGTCCCCAGAACTCCACATCAGAGGTGAGGGCCTGAGCAAGGAACTCGGACGTGCGGACCGAGTTCGAGGTGTTGATGGCAGCGAAGAACATGTCGATCGCATCACGGGTGGCTTCATCCTCCATACCCTGATCGTCGCAGCCGACTCGCCCTCGGGCCAAGTCACACTCCACAGGCCATACCGCCAGCAGCCCCCAAAGGAGACTCCGCGAGCTGGGATGGTGTAGGACACAGCCGACACGCGGTTCAGGAGAACCTGACGACGGCGGCGACGGCTGGGTCCTACGAGCAGCGCTGGACGTTGTGCATCCCGCGCACTGGACGGTCCGATGCGGGCCCTTCCTCCGCGTATGCGGGGGGCGTGACCCGCACGCGTGAGGCTCCTTCCGGCAAGCCTTCGCGTGCGAGAGCCACGACAGGGCACCGCCGGTTACCGACTACGACAGGTGGCGGGGCAGATGGTCAGAGACCGAACTCGTTCGGGGACAGGCCAAGCACAGAGCACGCCTCTCGCAGGACCTGCTCCTCGGCCGGTGCGACGAATCCGTCTGCACCGGCGACGACAAAACCGGTCTGCACAACCGCCCTGGCCTCCGTCGGCTTCTTCGCCGCCTTGGCGATTTCCTGCATGACTTCGGCCTTGCCCTGCTGGAAGTTGAACGCCAGCTGGTCGACGTGCTTGTTGAACCGCTGACGCAGTTGCTCGGACGGGAAGTTCTGCAGGACGTCGTTGTTCAGGATCAGCCCCTCCACATGCTGCCGCTCGGCCGGATCGACATGGCCGTCGGCGGCCGCGACCAGGGCGCACATCGCCATACTGGCGTCCCGGTAGGCGCCGCTCTTCAACTCCGTCTTGAGGGAGGTGAGCTGGGACTTGAGCGTGTTCACCAGCTGAGCCCGCGATCCGCCGGCGGACCCCGCACCCGGCCGCCCGTGCCCGCCGGAGCCCCGCGTGCCCTGCGACTGCTGCTGCTGCTGCTGCAGATTCTTGGCCTGGTCCTTGATCCGATCCCACATCGCCACTCGTGCCACCTCGACTTCTACCCATGGCGTTTCGCTCGTCACCACGCTTGCTGCGCGTCCTTCCTGCCAACGCCTTCCGGCCGCCGGAAGTTCCGCTTCGCCGGCGCGGACGGGCAGCCCCAGCCACGAGGCCCTCGACTCACCGTGGGAGGGATGACGTTGCGGGCTTATGGGATGCGCACGGGGTGGACGCCGGACGTGCGGACTCAGGCAGCCGTCCCGGCGTCCGCACGGGCGGAGGGTCGGCGTCCTGCGGCAGTGGCTCGCCTTCTCCTTGGCTGACGGTGTAGCCGCTCAGGTCACGCGCGCAAGCACGCTGCACGTCGCTCTCAAGCGCGGCCTTCGATCCGCTGCGGCGATCCGCCGGGCGGCGGAGCGTCGGTGATCCACGTCCATGCGGTCCACGTGCCGTGACACAGGCCGGTGGTGCCAGGCGTTTTCACGCCCACCCTGGGGCACGTCATCCTCCCGTGGCGTCCTCGGCCTCCAAGCGCAGCAGGTCGCCCGGCTGGCACTTGAGCACCTCGCAGAGCGCGGCGAGCGTCGCGAAGCGTACGGCCTTGGCGCGGCCGTTCTTGAGTACCGCCAGATTGGCGGGCGTGATCCCTACGCGGTCCGCGAGCTCGCCCACGGACATCTTCCGCCTGGCCAGCATCACGTCGATGTCGACGGCGATCGGCATCAGATCACCTCGTCCAACTCGGCCTGCATCTGCGCCGCTTCGACGTCGCGCGCGACGGCCTGGGCGAGCAGCATCCGCAGCACGAGCACGATGAGCGCGACCCCCAGGATGGCCACGCCGACCCCGCCCATGATGACGGTGACGCCCGGGTCGGCCCGCTGGCCCGGCGCATTGAGGCCGGTGACCGCGAACCACACGAGAGCAGCCGCCACGATCGCGCCGATCATGACGTCCACGTACCGGAAGGCGGTGTGGGAGAACACGGTGCCGCGTCGCACCATCGTCACCAGGAGCCATACGCAGACCAGGGCGACCTGGGCCGACACCATGCCCAGGATCGTGATCACGCGCAGCGGGGTCAGCGGGAGTGACCCGTCCTCCGGGTCGCTCCCGCTGACCAACGCCCACACCATCCCTGCCTGTACGAACACGGTGCCGGCCAGCACCACCACGAGCACGGCGCGCAGCGCGCGCACTGTCAGTTTTCCCACGGCCCATCCCTCCATCGAGTCACGATGGAAATCTATCGAATTTCGATAGATTGAGCAAGGGCTGGGACGGAGGATGGGCGGCGGTTTCGCGCCGTGGCGGACGCCGCCGCCCCACGGTATGGCGTTCGCGCGCGAACCATCTTGATCTTGTCGAAGTCGGTCTCGCTCGAGCACACATCGGGCGCCACCCGACTACCCCGAAGCCTGGGTAATCTGCGACATCACGTTTTCGACCGACGGGTACCCGGCCGGGCTCCATCAGGCCGAGGGACGCCCGTTCGGCGACCACGGCGGCGACGGCTCGGGCGACAAGTTGCCCGCCCGGATACTCGACACCCAACGAGAACCGGGCCGAGGTCGACCAGATGACCGCCGCCAGAGCATTCATCATGGGACGCAACGTGTTCGGCCCGTGCGTGGCACGTGGGATCGGCAGTGGAGCGGCTGATGGGGCGCGACGCCGTTCCACACGACAGTTGCGGCGATCAGCTCGTCAGTAGGAGCCGCCCTGCGATTCCGACGAATCGGCTTCGCCACCGTCGGCTTCCGCGCCGCCGCTCTCGTCCCAGGTGTGCTTGAGGTGGGAGGCGTCCTTGTTCCCGCAGCAACCGTTGACGCGGCTGCCGGAGAAGGTGGTGTTGCCGAAGAAGTAGTGCGGGCTGGCGCAGTTGTTGTTCTGCCGGCCGGACTGCGCGATCTGCTGGGCGTCGAAGTCGCCGCCGGTGCCACCGTTGGCCGCGCCGCCGCCCTTGACTTGGGTGCGCTCGTTACGGGAGATGTCCTGGTCCGCGCAGTGTCCCTCCAGCCGGCTACCGGTCGCCGCAATGGCGAGAGTGTTGGCGTTGAGACAGTTGTTGTTCCGCCGCCCGCGCTGGGCGATGTTCTGTTGAACGAGCCTCTCCAATCCGCCGCCACCAGCAGCGTCGGCGGGGCCGTACTGGACCTCGGCGGACTTGTTGAACAACCGCGAGCGGTGACGCAGCGCCCGGTGAGACGGCTGCCCGTCAGGTCCACGGGCTCGTCGCCGTTAATGTTGGAGCAGTTGTTGTTCTGACGGCCGTCCTGCGCGACGTTCCGCTGGAACAGGTCACCCTCCTGGAGCCGAGCCGCCGCCTGCTGTTGCCGGGGGGCCGTCCGCGAAGGTGCTGCACGCGCCGAGGGACACCAGACCGCTCACTGCCAGAACGACCATCGCAGCCGTCACAGTCCGCTGAACCTTCACTCGCGCCTCCCGGGAAAGGAATTCCGAATCGTTGGAACGATCCGGACAACGAGTTCGCGATTCGGGGGGATGCGAGGACGGTGCAATCCGCCCGAACGGTCCCGTGGATTGCTGCTGAGAGTCGTATCCAGATCGGATCCCAAAGGGGCAACCGAGCCCTTGGAGGCGATCTGGGGAAGGTTGAAAAGATGAGATGTCATGCTCCTGGAGCAATCGCAGACCTGCCACTGGCGCAGTTCGTTTCCCCAGGGCCGACCCTTGCGGGAATTGAATATCCATGATGCATATTCCATGACTTCGAGTTTGCAGAAGTACGTAACGTCGCCCGTCTTCGCGCGTTGAGGAGGGTGCACTGAGAAGGAATCCTTCTGCTGGAACAGTGCGCAGTCTGGCCATCCTCTGCAGGCCACAGGGGCTCCGGGGCACGCCTCCCAAGGCACGTGCCTCGGAGCCCTTGCCGCAGTTGAGGGTTGGACTCCCAGCCGGCGCTTGCCGAACCGGCCCAACGACCTGTCTTCCCTCTCCCCCCGCCATCCTCCTCAGCATCGCGGCACGCACCATTAGCTGCATGAGGTGTTCTTCACCAGCGATGGACGCCTGCGGGATGACACCCCTCTGATCCGTGGCTTGCCCCGCCAACTCGCCATCGCCCCACGGCGCATGACCGAAGCTGCCGCCAGAGGCGGCCCAGGCAGAAGAGGTGGGGCCTACTCGAGCCGGACCTGCGCGCGTTGGCACCGCTCATCGCCGTTGCCGTCCACGAAGGCTCCGAGTTGCCTTGGCTCGGCGTGCCGCGGCGCCGGTGACTGTGGTCACCGGCGCTGGGGGCGTCGTGGTGTGGCGGTTGGTGCGCGGGTTCAGCGGCCCTGGGTGAAGCAGCGGTCCTGGGTGGCGCACTGGGTCTTGCGCTTGATCTGGCCGAGGGGGAGGTCGATGCCGGTGCCCGGGTGGCCGCAGTTGAGGTTCTGCTCACCCACCTGATCCAGGTTCCCCTGGCCGCTGAACGGGCTGCCGTCCAGAACATCGGCGAATGCCTGGCCGCTGCCGACCGAGACCAGGGCCCCAGTGGTGAGCACAGCCGCGGCCACCCGGCGGATCTGCAGCATGGTCGCCTTCGGTGACGCGTGCCGTCCCTGCCCCATCGTGGTGTCTCCTGCCATCGCTTCGAACCCGGCCCCGCGTCCGCCTCCGGCGCGGCCACACCCCACCCAACTCACACCACGCAGAGAAGTAATAAGCTGCTGCGCCCCGATCCGAGAACTCGCACAGCGCGTTGATCCGGCGAATCGAATCATCGGATTGGCACGGGCGCAAACCTCGACGCCGGCGTCCCCTACGGTCGTTTCCGAATCAACTCAGGCCACGGGAAAGCAAGAACGAGTCGACAAAGGCTCCCGCCGTCGCCGGGTAGTGTGGGCTGTTTGGGCGGAGTCTCTCCGGATTCCATATCCCCTCGGAAATTCCGTCGTTGACCGGTTACCCAAAAGGCTGATGACACAAATGGGAGGCCGGAATGTACAAGCGCGGACACAAGGTTGCGACTGCGGCGATGGTGGTCCTGGCGGTAGGCGGGTGGGCGTCAGTGGGCGCAGGGGCAGCGTTCGCCGCGGACGGTCCGGGCGCCCAGGCATCCGGCGGCTCCGCCACGCTGGGCGACCAGTTCCAGCAGAACACTGCGCAGTCCAGTCGGCAGAACAACAACTGTTCCAACCCCAACAGCGAGACCGAAGAGGGCGAGACAGTGGCCTTGACGGGGGGCCGTTTGGACGGGCGGTGCAAGACCATCGACGACTCGTTCAACAAGTCCGTCAAGGTGCGCAGCGGCGGAGCAGAGGCCCTGGGCGGTACCGGTGTCGACAGTTTCGGCCAGCAGAACACCGCCCAGCAGGGGCGGCAGAACAACAACTGCGCCAGCCCCAACTCCATCGAGACCATCACCGTCTCCGGGGGCCGCACCGAGGGCTTCTGCACGGACGAGGATCGTTCGGTGAACCTCCACACCAAGACTCGGGGAGGTCCCGCCAGCGCGACCGGGGGCAGCGGTACCGAGTTCAGCCTGAATCAGCAGAACATCGCCCAAGAGGGCCGGCAGAACAACAACTGCGCCAGCGCCAACGACACGGAGCTCGACTTGTCCGGCGGCCGGTCGACGGGGCACTGCCGTAACAAGGACGCCTCGCTGTCCAAGGACACCGTCTCCCAGGGCCGCGGCGCGGAAGCCTCCGGGGGCGGCGGCCTGGGAGCGAACGTGGATGAGCAGAACATTGCCCAGTCGGGGCGGCAGAACAACAACTGTGCCAACCCCAGCGACGCCGACATCGATCTGACCGGAGGACGGGACGAGGCCGACTGCTGGACCGCCGACCACTCCAAGAGCCTCCGCACCACCGAGATCGGCGGGGGTGCCCAGGCCAACGGCGGCACCAGCAGCTCGGACCTGTTCCAGCAGAACATCGCCCAAGAGGGCCGGCAGAACAACAACTGTGCCAACCCCAACTCCCTTGACGTCGAGGTGACCGGAGGGCGCACCGGCAGTCGCTGCGGCCACAAGGACGGCTCCCTCAATCAGGACACGCTGGTCAAGGGCGGCGGCGCTCAGGCCAATGGCGGCTCCAGCACCGGCGGTGATGCCTTCCAGCAGAACATCGCCCAGGAAGGCAAGCAGAACAACAACTGCGCCAACCCCAACGCCGGCGACATCACCATCACCGGTGGCCGGGACCAGACCGACTGCGGTACGACCGACAAGTCCATCAACGCCCACACCAAGGACTTCGGCGGGGGCGCCGAGGCGGATGGCGGCTCCAGCACCGCCAGCCTGTTCCAGCAGAACATCGCCCAGGAGGGCCGTCAGAACAACAACTGCGGCAACCCCAACAACCTGGTGCTGACCCTCTCCGGCGCCCGGAACACCACCCAGTGCCAGGCCACCGACGTCTCCCGCAACATCGGAACCGTGAACCGGTAAACCCCCTCGGCTTCCCCCCTCTCGGCCCCCCGGCCCGACGGCCGGGGGGCCGAGCACGCCAGAACGTCTCAGCCCTGCCCGCCGAATGGAGTGCTGACCCAAGAAGACGATGGCCGGGCTGCGGGCTCGGGCGTGTTGCCATTGCGAGAGCGCACGCTCGAAGTGATCATGCTTACATTGCCGGGGACTCTGGTCTGAGTGCTGTCGCCGCCTCTGACCGCGGATCAGCAACCCGGGTTCTCGCGCAGGGCAGGCCCCTCCCCGGCCGAGGTGCGGGATACCGACCCCGCTCCGAGAGTCCTCGCGGGGGACGGGGCAGAACCGCCGCAGCGATCGATGACCGACCAATGCGTCCCCCGAGGCGCTCGGCACCCGCTGACCGTGACGTCACACCCCTGCACTGCAGTGATGTCCCGCCCGCGTCCGCAGGAACGTGCGCGACTTCCACACCCCGGACAGCCTGCAGCACCGAGCCGAATGCCGGCCGATGACTCCGCGGCACCCGCAGCCGGACCCAAGAATCCCGTCCAGACCGTCAGAGCGACGGCGTGCTGAGCCGGGCCGAACCGAAGTGGGCCGCCGTACGGCATGACCATCGGATACGCGTTCCGCCCACCACCGCGACCGCGAGGCCCGCGATACCGGCCGAGAACGCCGCGCCACGATCAGCAGCCGCACGCCCAGGACCGGCCTGCCCTCTGTCCTGACACCTCCGTGACAAGGCAAAGGGAGGAATACGCCCGCAGGACGCGGGCGTATTCCTCCCCACAGAAGAGATCGCGTCCAGCACAAGACTTCAGCGCGCGGCACCGTCCATCGGGCACATTGCCCTCTCCGAGGGACGCGCGAAGCTCTCAGGTCTTGAGCCTCAGCGGTCGCTTCAGACCAGCGGCACCCCGAGCCCGCCGAGGTCGAGGAGCGTGAACCGAACACTGTGGTCGTCCACCGAGTTCTCCACGCCGTTCTGGCAGATCACGGGACCTTCTGCTTCCTGCTCGGCGTCACCGAGGAGTTCGCCGAGGAGGCCGCCACTCTGCTGCTGCTCGACATTCCCGCACACGTTGATCTGGTCATGGTTGTCACGCGGCTGGTGGCCCCGCTCGCCGGCCGTCGCGGCTGCCGCGGAACCGCAGATCAAACCAGCCGCAGCAACAGTGGTGATTGACGCCTTGATGAAAGTACGCACTTGCTTCTCCTTCTCAGCCCTTCTCCGGATTGAAGAACGAAGTCACGCCTACCTCCGCCGACGTACGTCTCTAACCCCCCTTGGGCCGTCCGCGCCGTCTCCGCACGCAATATCATCCGTTCGACCGAATACACCGATGACTTCACAATCCGAACAGATGTTTGCGTGAGGTGAGTAAAGCCGGCGTTCTTGCACGGCCGTTCCCACTGAAGCTGCTGCTCTCAAGAGGACGGCCGGGCGACGTACGGCCGAATGAGGCCCTGGTTTCCCGCCGGTGCAGAGAAGTGCTGCGCCAGTGGCCGGCTCCCACTCCCTTTTCGCCGCAGCTCAACCAAGGGCGGCCCCACCCAGACGCTGGTCGATACGGGGCCGCCCTTGTCAGCCAGATCCCAACCCGGAACTGGAGAAAATCAGCATGCCCCAACCCCTGCACCAACGCGAGCGTCCGAGCCGTACATCGCCCCCAATGGGGGTTCTCGAAGAACTGCGGTAGAGCAAGTGCGCCGGCCTCGTTGATTGATGGCCGTTTGGTAAGAGCGGCGCTGCTGCGCCTGGCGGGGCACCGCCACGACAGGACTGTGCTCGACGCCCTCGCGACCGGCCTCACGGATGTCTCCCGGGCACCTGGAAGCGTCCATTACCGTCCTCGGCGCGCGCCCGATGCCGAGGTCGCCCCCTCGACCCACCGAGCTCCGTGCTTGTGCAAGCAGTAGGGCCCCGTTCCCGAAGCCCGCCACCTGCGGTGCGGGCCCTCTGCCCGACCCGGCAGCACGCTCTGACAGCTGAAACGGAGCCAGGGCCTGTTGCGAGAGTGGCTCTTTAGGCCCATAGCCGACTGGTGGGATTTGTGATGATGGACGGCGCTGCTACGCATGCCCTAGCTGGTGGTCGCACCCGCTGTGGTGAGAAGAGCGGCAGTTTCGGGATGGGGGCCGTTGTTCGCCCAGTCCAGGGGCGACCAGCCTGCGCCGTGATCTTCCCGCACGTTCGGGTCGGCGCCGTGCGCCAACAGCTCGCGCACTGTCTCGGTGTGCCCCCAGCATGCGGCCGCGCACAGCGGCGTGCCTTCGGCGCCGAGCCCGCTGCTCTCGGCGTCAGGGGAAGCACCGGCTGCCAGGAGCAGTCGGGCGATCTCCGCTTCTCCGTTCACGGATGCCGAATACAGAGGGGTGGTGCCCTCGCTGTCGGCTCGCTCCGGGTCGCCCCCAGCACGCAGTACCACCTTCACGACGGCGGCGTCGCCCACCGGTATTGCTTCGAAGAGACGTCGGGAGAGCTTCTTCTGCTGCCGCTGGTTCATGGCAGCCGAGGTTAGTGACTGGGTACGTGGCGGGGCGAGTCATATCCACTGGTTAAGGGTCGCGACCAGCGGTTGCTACGTCGTGAACGGCGAGTTCGTCGTGTCGCGTTGCTACGGCTCGATGCCTCTTCAGGCGGTTGATTCCAGGGTCCTGCGTCCGATGGCCCTGGTGACATCCTCCCCGCCGCCGGACGCGAACGCGGTTTCCAGCCCACGGAGGTTCACCCGCCCACGGCGAGGACGATCGCGACCGCTGCGGCGATCTTGTGTTCCTGCACTCTTGCCGGGCGGCGGACCCACGAGGCCTTGCGCACAACGTTGACCTGGGTGGGCTGCGGGCATGTTCAACCGGCCGCTGTGGCGGTGGCGTTCCGCAGGAAGCGCTCGCAAGCCGGTACATGGCGGCGGCGAGGCGATCTGCCGCGCACAGAACGGGATGAGGGCCCGGGTCTCCGTTGTGGTGACAGCCGAGACGTCCCTAGCCGGCCCGCCGACTGAAGGGCACTGGCGACGCCGACGCTCGATGCTCGGGCCCTGGAGTCACTGCTGCGAGGTCAGGTGTCGCAATCCGTTCTCCAGCAGCGCGAACGCGTGTTCCGCGTCGGCCACCGCTCGCTCATAGCGCTCGTCGGCCGGATCCGCGTACGCCAGGCGTTCGGCGTTGTCCTGTGCCAGTGCCCAGTGGACCGCGACGATTTGGACGGCAGCAAGCCGCGCGGTGAGTTCCGGAGTTTCTGCCGTTTCGTGCAGTGCCTGGGCGAGCGCTTGTTCGGCGCCGGACTTGAAGCGTTCCGTCCGGGCCACCAGCGAGGGCGCGTCGAGGATCATGCAGTGGACCCTGCGCACCTGGGGCGCGTCGTTGAGCCCGGTACACCCGGTACGTTGCAGAGGCTGATGGCCATAGGAGCGGACGCGGTTCCGGCGACCGTGCTCATGAGTCATTCCTCGTCGGTGGGGTCCGACGACCCCCGCTCATCCAACCCGCGCGGGTCAGTCCTGGAACGAGCCGTCGATACGTCGGCGGTGGGCGCCCAGCCGGTGCTTGCACTGCGGGCAGTGCCTCAAGAACCCGCGCTTCATCACGAAGATGAGCCCCGCGGTGCACAGATACACCACCCCCAGCGTCCAGTCCTGCACCATCCGGATCAGACCGGGCTTCGTACACGTCCTGCAGTCACGGCATCCGTTCGCCATGAGTCCCCCTTGGTTCAGCGGGACCGGTTCGTCCCCGCCAACCACTCTTCCGGGAACATGCCGCGCGCCGCACTGGTGCCACCACCCAGATCGCGGGGTGGCACCAGCAACACCCCGGGATGCCTGGTGCCGAGGTGGTCATCGATGCAGCACACCTGGCTCTACGACTTCACCTGGCGCGGTCCAACACTGAGCGCAGGCCACGGCTTCAACATCCCACTCACCTTCGGCAGGCAATCAACACCCGCCCGGCTACCCGGCTCATGGGCTCCCCTCCACATACCTGCCAGATACCTGGCCGCACTCCACCTCGCCGGCATCTTCATCTGGTCGGCTCGATGATCCGGAAGAAGCGCCCTGGTTCTCGCCGGTTTCGGCGTGGTAGTGGATGTCGAAGCCGCGAAGGGGCCAGCGTCGGCGCCGAGTTCCCGGTCGGGGCCAGAGTGCCGACGCTTGCCGGGGGCTGCACGGCACCTGTCGTTGACGGCGTCGATGTCCAACGCGCGGTCGATGCGACCGAGATGTACGTCCACCGTTTGCGGTCGAGATCCATGCGGGAGAGGTCGACCAGGTCCTGCTCATCCAGGAGTTGGCGAACCTTCTCGTGCAGCCGCCCCCGGACCGCCGCACGGGACCAGATGGCAAGCGGCGATGCACAGTCGACATCGCTGCCCCACAGCGAGGTGGCAAGGCCCTCCAGGCACAGCCGCTGACCAGTACGTAGATGATCGGGGCCAGACCGCCTCGTCATCGATATCGGCGATCCAACCGCCTTGCGGTCGCACGCGAACCAGCGGCAACAACGGACTGGGGCGATCTTCCGCAGGCCCTCCGCAACGATCCACCCCACTGCACCCCCATGCCCAGAACTACGGGCAACTCGCCGTGTAGGGCGCGGTTTTCCCAGCTGTCGCATGGGACTTTGCCAGGTTCCGCCGCCTCGCTCAGATCGCTTCTATCGGCAACGAGGCGTCGAAACCGCCCGGGCGATCGCACAGCGGTGTCAGGGGCTGCTCGGTCCAGATGACCTTGCCGTGGGCACCGTAGCGGGTGCCCCAGCGCTGCACGAGCTGGGCGACCAGGTAGAGCCCGCGACCGCCCTCGTCGGTGGTGTGGGCGCGGCGGAGATGGGGGGAGGTACTGCTGCCGTCGGAGACCTCGCAGATCAGTGTGCGGTCGCGCACGAGACGCAGTGTGATGGGCTCTCCGCCGTAGCGGATGGCGTTGGTGACCAGCTCGCTGGTGGTGAGCGCGGTGGTGTACGCCAGCTCTTCCAGGCCCCACCGGGTCAGTTGTGAGATCACCTCGCTGCGGATCCGGGAGACGATGGCGGGCTCGGCGGGCACGTCCCAGGTGGCGACGTGGTCGGCGTCCAGCGCCCTGGTGCGGGCCACGAGCACGGCGACGTCGTCGTCGGGGTGCATGGTCATCAGTGCGTCCAGTGCCCGGCAGGTCTGCTCCGGAGTCCGGGCCGGTTGGGCGAGCAGCCTGCGCAGCTGATCGAGCCCCAGCGCGACGTCCCGTTCGCCGATGTGCTCGAGCAGCCCGTCCGTGTAGAGGACCAGCAGGCTGTCTTCGGGCACTTCGACCTCAGCGGTCTCGAAGGGGTGGCCGCCCAGACCGAGTGGGGGTCCCGCGGGCAGCTCCAGGTACTCCACGGTGCCGTCGGGCAGGACCAGGGCCGGCGGCGGGTGGCCGGCGCGGGCCAAGGTGCAGCGCCGCGTGGTCGGGTCGTAGACGGCGTACAGGCAGCTCCCGCCGATGATCTCCTGGCCGGCGGTTTCCTCCTGGCTGCCCTTCTCCGCCTCCAGCTGGTCGAGTTGGAGGCGCGCGACCAGGTCGTCGAGGTGGGCGAGGACCTCGTCGACGGCGAGATCGAGGGAGGAGAAGTTGTGGACCGCGGTGCGCAGCCGGCCCATGGTGGCGGCGGCGTGCAGGCCGTGGCCGACGACGTCGCCGACGACCAGCGCCACCCGCGCGCCGGACAGCGGGATGACGTCGAACCAGTCGCCGCCGACCCCGGACCGTGCAGGTAGGTAGCGGTGGGCTGCCTCCACGGCGCGCTGTGCGGGTAGCCCACGCGGCAGCAGGCTGCGCTGCAGAGCGAGGGCCACGGCGTGCTCGCGGGTGAAGCGGCGGGCATTGTCGATGCACAGCGCTGCCCGTCCGACAAATTCCTCGGCCAGTGAGAGGTCGTCGTCATCGAAGGGCTCCTGGAGGCGGGAACGGTAGAAGCTGACCACGCCGAGCACCGTTCCGCGGGCCCGCATGGGCACGGTGATGAGTGAGTGGACGCCGGCGTCCAGGACCTTCTCGCCGCCGTATGGATCCTGAGCGAGCCAGCCCGCGGCCCTGCCCAACTCCGGCTCCAGGACGGGATCCTCGCTCGTGAGGGACCTGGCCTGCGGTGTGTTCGCGGCGAAGGTGACCAGGTCGCCCACGGCGTAAAGGGGGGAGTCCTCGTGGATGCCGGTGATCGCTGCCCGGCGCAGCGGGCCGTCCACGCGGATCGGTTCCTCGCCGAGCAGGACCGCCGGCGGCAGGTCGACGGCGGCGAAGTCGGCGAACCGGGGGGCGACCAGTTCGGTCAGCTCCTCGGCGGTCCGGGTCACGTCCAGTGTGGTGCCGACACAGGCACTGGCGTCATAGAGGAGCCCCAGACGCTCGCGGGCTCGTACGGCGAGCCGCACGATGCCGGGCTCGCCCACCGCGAGCAGCCACGGGTCGGTGCGAGTGGCAGGCTCGGTGAGTGGGCCGGTCGCGGGGGAAGCCGCCATCTCAGGTGATTCCACGACAACGGGCCTGCCGCGGGGCGAGGGGAACGGCGGGGTAGTGACAGGTGGTGCGGTGCCCGGTGGTGCGGTGACCGGTGGTGCGGCCTCGGGATCCGTCGGGGTGAGGCGATGCATGACACCGGGAGGGAAGACGGCCTCGACGGCGAAGCCCGTGACGCCGGAGGGGCTGGTGACCGGCCGGCAGAGGAGGACAGCCGTACGCCCGCGCGGGAGCTGCACTTCGGCGAGACCGGCCCGCCCCGAGGAGATCAGCCCAGCCGCGCTTTCCTCCAGAATCCGCTGGTCGTGGCTGTCGAGCATGTCGGTCGCCGGAATGCCTGCCCTGACCGGTCCGCCGGCCGCCGTCCGGCGGCGGGCGTCGTGGACCGCCTGGAGCAGGGCGCGTTCGCGGGACGTGGCGCGTCGCAGCAGCTGCTGTTCGATGTCGTGGGCCGCATCGAGAGCCATGGCCAGCATGGAGGACTGGGAGTGAACGCGCAGACACGTCAGGTCGAGCACCCCGATGACGTGCCCGCTCAGCGGGTCGCGTACGGGCGCGCCCGCACAGGCGATGTCTCGCCAGTGGTCCGAGTAGTGCTCGCGGCCGCATACGAAGGCCGGCCGCCGCGTTGCCAGGGCGGTGCCGATGCCGTTGGTACCGATGACCTCCTCGGGGATGGCGAATCCCGGTGCGAGCTGAATGGAGTCGAGATACCGGTTGAGCGGTGGCTCGCCTACCCGGCGCTGGAGCACCCGGGCGTGCTCGTCGCTGAGGAGCACGGTCATCCGGATGCCCGAAAGGCGGGACTCCAGGTTTTCGAGTACGGGGCGGGCGGCGTCGGCGAGACTGCAGACGTCGTCCAGGTCCTGCTGGTAGGGGATGTCCCCGCGGTGGTCCGGCTCAAGGCCCAGGGACCGGCACCGTCGCCAGGAGGCCTGGATGGGATCGCGCACCACCGACCCAACCGGCATGCCCGCCAGGAGCCGCTCGTGGGCTTCGGAGAGGGCGGTGACGTCGTGCCAGCTGACGGTCACGTGGTCCACTCCTTTCCTTTCACTCACCAGGGACCGGAGCTGGTTGCGTCTCTCGAAACGCCCTTGACCAGTCAGTCCTGAACGGCATCCTGGGCCTCGTCACGTACCAGCGAGCGGGCGACCGCGGGCGGCGACGGATCTGCCCCCGCGCCGAGTGGCCCCTCGCGGACCGGTGCCGTGCGCCATGCGGCGGGTTGACCGTCGCCTGGTCGCACGGCGAGGCATTCTCAAAAAGATGCACATCGCGGGCCGGTCATGCGCTGGCAATAAGGGAGCCACGGCACGTCTTCCCGGAAGCGGTGCGCGATCCCTGCTCCTTGAGACTGCGCATGTCTCCGTTCTCCTTGAGACTGCGCATGTCTCCGTTCCGACTATATCCGCCATATGGCCGTATTTGCCCGTCGTCGCACCGCTTTGCCGCCGTATCCGCAGTGACCTGCAGGCGGCCACGGGCCGTCAGCGGGCGGGTGCGTGCAGCGCTCGTTCGTGCGGTCGGCGCCAGCCCTCCGCAGCGCTGAACGATCCCTCAATTCCTCATGCTCCACTGATCTCCTCGCCCGCAGGGCCGTGACCGGCTCGGGCGATGAGCAGGGCGACGTCGTCATGGTCACCCTCGTCACGCAGTGTGTGCAGAAGCAGGTCACAGGTGGCGTTCAGTGAGCGGTCGGGGTCGTCGAGGATGTCGAGAAGAGCGTCCAGGCGGTCGTCGATCGGCTGAGCGCGGGTCTCGACGAGGCCGTCGGTGTAGAGGATGAGCTGGTCGCCCGGCCCGATGCCGATGGAGTCGGTGTTGAAGGGAATGCCGCATCCGCCCAGGGGCGCTCCGGTGGGCAGGTCGAGGAGCTCGCGGGTGCCGTCCGAGCGAAGGAGGACGGGCGGCAGGTGCCCGGCCAGGGAGACGTGGCATTGCGCGGTGTGGGGGTTGAAGACGGCATAGACGCAGGTCGCGATGGTGTCGAGACCGTCCGTGATGTGATCGAGGTGGTGCAGAACCTGGGCGGGGGCAAGATCGAGATCAGCCAGGGTTCTCGTGGCGGTGCGCAGCTGTCCCATGGTGGCTGCGGCCGCGACGCCGCTGCCCATGACGTCGCCGACGACGAGGGCTGTCTTGTCGCCGGTCAGGGGGATGACGTCGAACCAGTCGCCGCCGATCTCGATCGTGGCCTGTGCGGGGCGGTAGCGAAATGCGACGTCGAGACCAGGTCGCTGTGGAGGAGGGTGGGGCAGCAGGCTGCGCTGAAGGGTGAGCGCGGTGCGGCGCTGTTCTTCCACGGCGCGGTGCCGGTCGGTGACGTCGACACTGGATGTGGCCACTCCCAGCACTGTCCCGTTCGGCGTCTCGAGCCGGTAGAACGAGATCGACCAGGCGTGATCGTTGTCCGGGTCGGCCGGGGTGCGGCCGACGGTGTACTGGTCCAGGATCGGGTCCCCGGTGGCCAGGACGTCGCGCATGGCTGCTTCGAAGGACTGATCGAGGAAGGGCAGCACCTCATGGACGTGGCGGCCGACATGCTCGGCCGCGGGCACGCCGTTCATCCGTTCCTCCGCGGGGTTGACGGAGATGTACCGGAGGTGGGTGTCCAGCAATCCCAGCCCGATCGGCGACTGGGACACCAGCTGGGCGGACAGGGCCAGGTTCCGTTCCACCTGCCGCAGCGTCGCCTGGTCGGTGGCCAGGCCCAGCGCGTAGTAGTCGTGCTGGTCGTCCTGCAACCGCATGTTGCGAAACTCCACCAGCCGCGTACTGCCGTCCTTGTGCCGGACGGGGAAGACACCTGCCCAGCTCTCGCCGCCTTGCATGACCTGGGCGAACAACGCCAGCACCGCGTCCAGGTGCTCCTTGTCGATCAGCAGGTGCGCCGCGTATGTGCCCAGGGCCTCCTCGGCGCTGTAGCCGAAAAGGATCTCGGCCTGCGGGCTCCAGAGATCAATTCTGCCCTCGGCATCGAGAAGGACGGCGGCCACGTTCAGCACATCCAGCAGGCCACCCGGCCCGGTTGGAACGAGCCCTTCCGTGCCGGGATCGCCCCGATAGGGTTCGGTCGCACCCATACCCAGGCTCCTTCCGGCCGCCGGTCAGACTGCCGTCCGCCGGACCGGACCCGTGCCGGCGTCCGTGGCCCGGCAACCCCATCGTCTCCCTCCGCCGCCCGCGCATGCACGCCCACCGCCGGGCGAGGAGCAGGAAGAGCACCCTGCTTGGAGCGCGCCACTCGGGGTTACTCCCACGATAGCCAGGCGAATTCCTCCGCTCATGGCCCTGACAAGGTGGAGAGCGAGGTTCTTCGTTCCTCGGGGGTGGGCAGCAAGGCACGAAGAGCGCGGTGCACTGGTGAGGTCGATGCTGGAGCGGGGCGGCGCACCATCGCTCCCGTCGTCCCGCAGCAGCAGCTCCACCCGCCGCTGCTCCAGCTCCGCTGTCTTGTTTCCGTTCACGACCGCTGTGAATACCGCGGAAGATGTACGCCCTCTTGTCGAATCGGGTGGCCACTGCGCGGAAGCGTGAGGGCGTTGATCGTTCCCTCGATGATCGGGGCGCGTGCGCGGATGCCCGCCGCCCGGGCGGGGGATTCGGCAAGTGCGACTCCAGCCGAGCGCATTCCTGATCCGACTGATCACCCCGCCCCACAGCGGCCAGAACGATGCAATCGTCGACCTGGTCACACAACCAATCGCTCAATACACCTAGGCAGTTTCGTTTTGATCAAGATGGGGGCGAGTGACCGGCAGGCGCTTCCGGGTGGCACCCTGGGCCGGGTCAAGGTGTGCCGTTGACGGACGCGCAGTGGGCGCGCATCGCATCCCTACTCCCAGATCGGATGCCGAAGCAGGTGGCCGGTGGCGGGACCACCGAGAGGTGATCGACGCGATCGCATGGAAGTTCCAGACGGCATCACAGTGGGTGCACCTGGCGGAGAAGTACAGCAACTGGCGAGGTGTCTCCAACCGGCTACGGATGTGGTCCGCCGACGGCACCTGGGAGGGGGGCGTTCACTGCGCTGGTTGCCCAAGGCCGATGCGGAAGATGACCCGAACTGGGTCGTCTCCGTGGACTCCACGATCGTGCGGACCACCAGCTCGCCGATCCAAGCGAAACGGCCTAGTCGGCACGGCCCGTCGCCGCCACCGTTACGCCCAGGCCGATCATTGCGAATCCGCCCGCCCCGCCGACCATCGACAGACGACGGTCCGAGCGGGCGAACCAGGAACGGGCCGCCGAGGCTCCCAGGCCCCACAGGGTGTCCGTCATCATGCCGATAGCGACCGGGACCAGGCCCAACACCATCATCTGGACGGGGACATGGCCAGCCGCGTGATCCACGAACTGCGGCAGCACCGCCGCGAAGAAGACGATGCCCTTCGGGTTGGTGACCCCCACGAAAATGCCGTCCAGGACCGTGCGCAGATCACCGCGCCGCTCACTCGCCGGGACCTCCATGTCCGCCGCGCGCAGCTCCTTGCGGTGCCGGAATGCCTGTACGCCGAGGTAGACGAGATACACCGCCCCTGCCAGCTTCACGCCCAGGAACACCGTCGCCGATTTCTCCACCAGCGCGCCGAGGCCCCACGCCACAGCAATCACGAGGATGTACGAACCGACCAGGTTGCCCAGGACCGTCGCGAGCGCCGTGCGACGACCGTGCGCGAGGGCTCTGCCGATCACGAACAGGACGCTCGGCCCCGGAACCACGATCACCAGCAGCGACATCGCCGCGAACACGAGAATGCTCTCTACGGGCACCATGTGTCCGTCACCTCCTGAATTGCTTGTCCAGGGGCTATGCAAACAGACGGCGGGCCGTCCCCTCTAGGCACATCCGCATGCCGATATCGCCAGGCTCTGACGCATGCTCTCCGTGCAGGCAGCCGACGCCGTCCGCGCCCACGATCGGCCGGGTCACCACGACACCATCACATTCCGGCTCCCACCGACGATCCGCCGGACGGAACACAAGGACCCCTCCGAAACCCTGCCCCTCGGTCAGGCCCTGGCGCCCGCCTTCCCGCGCCCCAGCCGTCGTCTTCTTCGCCGGCCTCTTGGCGGTTGTCTTCTGCGTGGCCTTCGCTGTGGCTCTCCGCAACCACCGGGAGAGGTGCTCCGGAACTGGTCGATCCTTCCAGTGCGTTGTCAGGGACCGGAATCAGAATGGTCACCGTGGAGCTGTCGAACGTGGACCAGCAGGCCCGGCCATTTCTCCCTGGTCTCCGAGGAACCATGGCCCGACAGCATCAGGTCAGAGCCACGTGGAGCACCACGCCGGCCGGTTGACACCGCCGTTCCACACGCACTGACTGTCCCGAGACCCTGAGTCCGAAGAACCCCAGTGCGGCGAAGGGTCAGCGCCTTACGCCGAACACCCGGGCCACCTCAAGGAACGACGCCCGTGATCCGCCTGTTCCGTCGAGTGAACAGCGACACCCAGCTCACCTACCTCGGTGGCTCGACCGTCCGTCGAATCGAGCGCGGCCGTCATGTCGAGTGGTATCTGGACGGCGTGCCCGTCCCGGAGCAGGAGGCCCGGAACTACCTACGCTCCCGGGAAGCTCCCCCACCGTTCAACCTGGCTTGATCAACTGTGACGCCCGCGAACGGCAACTGCACGGGAGCGTTCGCCTTCCAGTCCAGGATCTCCTTCTGTGCCTGTCCCGGTCCGGTGATGATGTCGATGGTGTTGGGGTCGGACGTGTCGGTGTCCTGACTCTCCTGCGAGCTGTCCGTCTCGCCGGCTCCGCCGCCGAACCGGAACTGCTTCACCCACGACGGGCCGTTGTTCCAGTGGTCGAGGCTGTAGACCGGACGAACGTTGCCGATGCCCTCGCCGTCGTCGCTCTCGCCGAGCATCGACACCTGGTACTCGGCCTTCGCCGGGTCGAGCGCCCCGAACGCGGTGGCGGGCAGCGTGAGAACAATCCGGTGCCCGGCGGGGATCACCCCCAGCTCCACCTTTGCCGAGCGCTTCAGACCGGGACCGTAGGCACCGAGGCCGAAGCGGCTCGTGTGGTGGCGGCCCTCCCCGACGACTGCGAGTTGCCATGCACCGTCGGTGTCGGCATTGGTGCCGGGAAGGGCGTGGCTCGTCGTCTTCTCCGCCTGCGGATCGCGGACGTAGACGTTGAGGCGCTGCAGGCTGATGCCGTCACCGCCCCAGGGGTTGGTGATCTGCCCGTCGATCCGCGCGACCAGCCGTACGAGTTCGCCGTCGCGGTAGACGTCGAACGCCCGCAGATCGAAGACCCCCGGAACGAACGCCGTGTCCGTCGGCAGGGTGTAGCTGCCGGGGCCGTGGTCGTCACCGGCCGGGTCCTTGAGCCCGCCGAGGTGTTTTCCAAGAGACATCACCGTGCGCACCGCTTCGGCCGTTCCGCCGTCGCGACCGACAGCGGCGATGGTCACCTTGGTGCTGATCCCCTGTAGGTGGAGGCGGGCGTCGAACTTCCCGTCATGGACGGGCACTTCCTTCTTCCTCCCGTCGGCGGACACGTACACCCGTCGTGCCGAGGTCGTGCCGGTGACGCGGACGGTGCGGCTGTCGACGGTGGACAGGTTCGCGGGACTGGTGACGGTCAGCTCCGGGGCCGCGGGCGTCTGCCCGGTCGCGTACCGGCGGGCCACGACCCGCGGCGTCTCCACAGGCGCGCCCGCACGGATGCCCTGCGCCAGCCGCACGTACTGTGACATCGCCCAGGCGAGCGGGGCGGCCGACCCGGTGCCCTTGCCGAAGACATGGCCGTGGTCCGTGGGCTCCGGCCGGTCCCACACCTGCTCGGGGATCATGTAGCCGTCGTTGGCGGTCGCGGCCATGGTCCGCAGATGGGTCATCGCGTCGCCGCCGCGGGCGAGTTCGTACTCCCCGCGCTCCCCCGACAGCAGGGGCCACGGCCGTCCGACGCCCTTGCCCGTCCAGGGCGCGCCGTCCGCTGTCTCGCCGTAGCCGTCGTAGGTGTACCGCCGCCACAGCTCGCCGCTGGGGGTGCGGACCTTCAGGGACGCGTCGACGGCGGCGAGGGAGTGCGCCACGTACGGGTCGTGCGGGGACTTCACCCCGAGTCGTACGAGTTCGAGGAAGCCGGCGTCGGTGAGCGCGTTCTCGGGGTGCGGGCCGGCCCCGTTGGCCCAGTTGCGGACGGCACCGTCGTTGGGGTCCCCGCTGCCGCTGATGCGGAGGTAGTACTTTCCGTCACCGATCGGCCCGTTGGTGGTGTAGGTCCACTTCTCGACCTGCCGCTGCCAGGAGTCGGCGGTGGCCTGGTAGACGGCGGCGCCGGCGCCGTCACCGTTGCGGCGCGCGATGTCCGCGGCGGCTGTGAGGGCAGCGATCATGTCGGCGAGTGTTGAGGGCGAGTATCCGCCGGTCTCCTCCCAGCGCTCCTGCGGGGTGCTGGGGCCGTGGGCGACGAGATAGTCGGCGGCCTTGCGGACGTGGTCGCGGTAGAAGGCCCGGTCATGCCGCCCGACCTGCCAGGCGAGCAGGATCGGGAACGCGGTCTCGTCCAGCTGGATGTTCGTCTGGTCGGGGGTGCCGTCGGTGTGCGAGGTCTGCGGGAAGTGCCCGTCGGGGAGTTGCTGGCGGGTGAAGAGCCACTTCACCGCGCGCCGGGCCGCCGCGGTGTCGCCCGCCGCGAGGAGACCGGTCACCTGCTGGTACTCGTCGCGTGCCCAGACGAAGTGGTAGCCGCCTCCGCCGCCTCCACCTCCGTCCGCCTTCACACTCTGGCCCCACGGAATGGTGAGGGAAGCGCTGAAGGCGCCCGGGTAGGTCTTGTCCTCGTGTGCCCGTACGGTCATCACCGAGGCCCGGTACTGCTTCTCCATGTCCGTGCCCCTGAGCTGCCGGGGTACGGCGCGGAGCCCGGCGAGGTACTGCTGCCAGCCGCTCCGGTACCGCCGGGCGGTGGTGTCGAAGGGCCGGGCCAGGCTGGCGCGGGCGGTGCTCAGTGCGTCTTTGCCGTTACCGCCGAAGCCGAGGGCGAGGGTGACGTCGGTGGTGCCGCCGGCGGCGACCGGTATCCGGCCGACCTGGTTGATGTTGCCGGCACCCGCCCGGGAGTGGGTCGCGGTCAGCTTGTGGTGCCGGTCCAGATCGGTCCAGCCGTCGCTGCTGCTGCCGACATAGCCGGTGGTGGTGCCGGAGAAGCCGGTGGAGACGGCCAACGCCCCTGCCACCGGGGCGCCGTCCTTGTGGCTGTCGGTGGTGACCAGCGCGTCACCCGAGCTGCGCCCGATGTCGTTGCCCGAGTCGCCGGCGAGCGACGGGTCGAAGAGCACGTAGAGCTGGTACGGGCCGCCCTTGAGGGCTTTGAACCGGACGTTGACCAGCACGGACGACCGGTCGGGATCGGTGACGTAGGTCTTCGTCAGCCGCCAGCGGCCCGCCTTGTCGGTGGTGGTCTGACGGTAGGTGAGCGAGTCGGAGTCGACGAGCCGTACGGTGTGCTCGGTGTGCTGGTCCTCGCGCTGGGTGAACGAGTTGCCGTCGGTGACGGCGAACTGCATCTGCCGGACGTTGGGCGTGTCCGCGCTCGGGTAGTAGACCTCGCTCATGCCGCCGCCGGTCAGCGTGTACCAGACCTTGGAACGCTCGGAGAGCGCCGTGCCGACACCTTCCTTGTCGCCGGTGGTCCAGGTTGCGTCGGCACCGGGGCCGCCGGGCGCGTCGCCGTCCCCTTCGCGGGCGGTGGCGGTTGCCGTGCTCGCGCCGGCGACGGGACTCACGGGCAGCAGCCCGGCGGTGATGCCGAGGGCGACCATGGCAGCGATGCGCGCGGTACGGCGTACGGGCGGGACACGACGTCCGGTGAGGTCCTGCTCTGCAGGGGCCATCGAGCAACTCCTGGGTACGGCGGTGGAGGACGCAGCGGCCACGACCGCCCGGACAGTTGCCCTGCCACGAGCCGAAGGGACGTGAGGGGCACCAGCAGCCTGGACATGAGGAGCCCAATCCCCAAGTGCCGGGGTGAGGGCGCAACGCGTGGCGGGCACGGCTGGACTACAGGGATTAGTTCTACGGCGGAAGTATCCAAGCGTCAACACTGCTGCCAGAACGCCCCACAGGCGAGGTCAATCGGCGGCCGACCCCGCTTCCACCCCCAATAGGGTTTCTCCGCGAAGAAAACTGGGTCGGCTTGTTCGACGGCTCCGCCAGGAGACCCCTGTTGCTCGGAGCGCCTCTGTCGAACTCCGAGACAGTGCGCGGGCAACCTCACCGGCCGGCAAGCTCCCGCGGATGAACGATCCCCGGGGGCGGCTGGGCGAGGCCTCCACGGACGGCGACGTGAGGAGGGCACCCCCAACCGCCTGGCGCGACGGAGGAATGCACCTCCCCCGAACTGCGTTGATCACAAGCATTGTTGACAGCGGCCGGGCTTGACCATGGCGAGGGCCCCGGTGCAGAGGAAGTGCCGCAGCCTGCACGCACCACGAAGGCCCTGGCAGCACTCACCGTGATCGCAAGGCACCCCACGCAGCAGACGACCGCCTCCGGGTGGAGAGACCAAAGGGAACGCGCTTCATGAACGCTTCAGCGGCCGACAACTCCACCGCCCTCCCCTCCTGGACCGTGGGTGATGTCACCGTCCACCGCATCGACGAAGTCCTCCTGCCGCCCGAGACCGGGCCGTGGCTGCTGCCGGGGGCAACCCCCGACATCGTTGCCGGGCAGGACTGGCTGCAACCCGACTTCGCCGACCCTCAGGGCATCCTCCACATCGACAGCCACAGTTTCGCCATCGTCGTCGACGGGATGCGCGTCCTGGTCGACACCGGCGTCGGCAACGGCAAGTCACGGGCCAACCCGGCCTGGCACAACCTGCGGACCGACTACCTCGAGCGCCTGGCGGCCGCCGGGTTCCCCCCGGACTCGGTCGACCTGGTCGTCCTGACCCATCTGCACGCCGACCACGTCGGCTGGAACACCAGGGAAGTCGATGGCACTTGGGCGCCCACGTTCCCCCATGCCCGCTACGTGACCTCCCGCACCGAGCGGGAGTTCTGGCGCGGGTACGACATGGACGAGGCGCGCATGCAGATGTTCCGCGATTCCGTGATCCCCATCGAAGAGGCGGGACTGTTCGACCTCGTCGACGTCCCTGCCGAAGGTGCCGAGGTCGCTCCTGGTCTGCGCCTGCTGCCCACACCCGGCCACACCCCCGGACACGTCGCCGTCCAGATGAGCAGCCACGGCGAAACAGCGCTGATCACAGGCGACTGCATCCACCACCCGGTCCAGTTCGCCCATCCGGCCATCGGTTCCTGCGTCGACATCGACCCCGGACAGTCCGAGGCCACACGACGCATGTTGCTCGAGTCCCTGGCCGGAACGGGCACCCTCGTGCTGGGTACCCACTTCGCGCCGCCCACTGCCGGCCACGTGATCACCCACGGGGACGCCTACCGGCTCGTGCCCGAACCGTCATGACAACGCACCTGCCTTCGCGACAACCAGGCAGGCGGGTTCGTGTTGATCACCGGCCACGCCCACGCGGGTCGAACCCCGCACGGCAGGCGGGAGCCTCCCCACGAAGGCCCCCGCCCGATGTCCGCGCGGAACGGGTCCGAACGGCCCACCCCGGCCCCCCACGCGCCGCGGTGATCCGTAACTCACCCATCCCGTACGGGACCGGTAACCGCTACCGGTGGGCGCTGGACCAACGAGCGCAGGATCGACCGACCTTCGCACCAGCCGGTCCGACGGAGGCCCACCCACGCCTCTCCGATAACATGATCGACCTATGACGATCACCCTGATCGTTCACCCTTCACCGGAAAACCATGCCATCCCGCACGAAGAGTGAGCCACTTAGCCAATATCTAACAAAACGGTCAAACAATTGACATCGACATCATCGCGGGTGTTCTCGCGAATAAACAGCAGAATTACGCCTGCCACATGGCGTCAACCACGGGCGATTTTGTGGGCCGCAGCGGGTGTGGTGGCCCTGGGATTCCTCATCGCGCTGGAGATCGCCGCACGTCGCTACGGGCAGCCGGGGCCGATCACCAACCAGGCCCAAGAGGTGATATTCGCCCCCAAATCAGGGCCGCTGCTGTACGCCAGTATGGCGTTGATGATGGTGGTGCTCTCCTGGCGGCAACGGTTCATCGCAGCCGGCGTCGCGATCGGCATCGACATCGCCTTCTTTCTGGTGCGGTGGGCGGTCGACGCACATACGACCGACGGCCGCCACCCCTTCGGCAATGGCGCTTTGTGGGTGATTCTGGGCTTTGCGGTCATCGCCATCACGCGCCGCACCGGCCGGGAACGTGACCTGCTACTGAAGGGCGTAGGGCTGGGCCTGCTGCTGGTGGCCGGCCGCAAGACCGGCGACACCTGGCTGCTCATCACGTCGAAGACCCGCCCTACGGTGCTCGACCAGTACCTGGCAACCGCCGATCACGCGCTCGGCAACCCGTCGTGGATGGTGGGCCGGATCGTCAAAGCCACAGGCCCGATCGGCGCCCATGTTCTCGACTACGTCTACATTCAGCTTGCGGTGGCCGCGGTCATCGTCGCGCTGTACCAAATGCGTCACGTGGCGGTCGAGCGCCGTTTTCCGCGCCACCATCTGGTACGCACCTTCCTGGCCATCGGCCTCCTGGGACCGGGCATCTACATGATCTTCCCGGTGGTCGGACCGATCTTTGCCTACGGCGCCGACGGCGGGCACCTGGCCATGGCCAACCTGTGGCCGAACACGCCGCCGCCGATCACCATCCCCCACGAGATGCCATTCGACGAGATCACCCCACGCAACTGCATGCCCAGCCTGCATACGGCATGGGCCACCGCGATCTTCATTCATTCCCGCAAGGGGCCACGCATTCTGCGATTCGCAGGCACGTTCTGGCTGATCGCCACGCTCGGCGCAACGCTGGGCTTCGGCTACCACTACGGCGTTGATCTCGTTGCCGGCGTGGTGTTCACGCTCACGATCGAGGCAGCGATGCGCTCGCTCGCACGCGGCTGGGACCGGTCAGGAATCCAGCTGGTCGCCTACGGCGCAACGGTCTTCACAGCACTCCTGGTGGCATACCGCTATCTTCCGCTGGAGATGGCCAACCATCCGTGGCTGTTCGGACCCCTGCTCATTCTCGCCATGGCCTCGGTGATCCTCGGCTACGCACGGACCACCGGACTGTGGGAATCGAAGGCCGTACCAGCGCGGCAACTCCTGCCGAAACGCGAGGACTTCGACCTCGCCGCGACCGGCCCCAGCACACCCATCACCTACGGGCAGGTGCCCTGAGCCATTGCTCCGGCGAGCCGCCGACGCCACGACTCCTCACCGGCGATCCACGGCTGCACGAGGACAGGCAGAACACCGGCAGCACCACAGCGCCCAACAGGACGAGGGCGCGACGTGCTCGTTGGGGCACGTCCTTGTGGTCCGGCGCTGATCCGGTCCGAGAGTGAGCCCGCACTTCAGCTCAGGGCGACTCGATAGACAGTCGACTCTCTCCGTTGGAAACCCGCCCGCTCATACAAGCGATTCGCGGCCTCTCGCGAAGGCCGCGATGTGAGGTCGACGCTTCGGGCTCCTGCGTCCGCGGCCAGGGCAAGGGCCTTGTCGATCAGGACTCTGCCGACCCCGTGGCCACGTGCGGCAGCATCGACCACCACGTCCTCGATGTGAGCCCGCAGGCCGGACGGCAAGGGGGACATCACCAACGTCAACGCCCCGACGATCACGCCCTCGACACGGGCCACCAGCAGCGTGTTGGTACTGGCAGCCACCAGTCGCCCCACTGCTTCCTCATCCAGGGGCTTGGCCTTGGACGACAGCTGCGGAAGGAGTCGAGCAAACGCCTCCACCACTTCGCCAGTCGCCTCGTGAACGGCCTCGGTCTCAACGCTCATGCTCTGGAATCTATCGGGGACGGCCAGTGCCGAGCAGTGCTGCACATGTGTGGAGACCTGGGACTTCGTGTCGGTGGCTGCCGCCGAGCCAGCGTGTACGACAGGAGGCCGACTTCCGTCGTAGGCTGCATCTCGCACGTGATGGACAGGAGGCTGAGGTGGCCGAGACGACGCTGACCGAGACGACGGTGGCCGAGGTGATGGCCGAGTTGGCCGAGCTCGAGGACCCGAAGACTCGCGAGGTGAACGAGAAACACGGTGACGATCACGGTGTGAACCTCAGCAAGCTCCGCGCACTCGCGAAGCGGCTCAAAACGCAGCAGGAACTCGCGTGCCGGCTCTGGGAGACGGATGACACCGCGGCGAGACTGCTGGCTATCCTCATCTGTCGCCCGAAGGCGTTCGAGCGTGACGAGTTGGACGTCATGTTGCGCGACGCGCGCACCCCCAAGGTGCACGACTGGCTCGTGAACTACGTGGTGAAGAAGAACCCGCACTCCGAAGAGCTCCGCTCGGCCTGGTCCGCCGATTCGGATCCCGTGGTCGCGAGTGCCGGCTGGGCGCTGACCACCGAACGCGTGGCGAAGAAGCCCGACGGCCTCGACCTCGCAGGACTGATCGACGTCATCGAGGCGGAGATGAAAGACGCCCCGGATCGCCTGCAGTGGGCGATGAACCACTGCCTCGCTCAGATCGGGATCGAGCACGCCGAGCACCGCACCCGGGCAATCGACATCGGTGAGCGCCTGGAGGTGCTCAAGGACTACCCGACTTCGCCGGGCTGCACGTCTCCGTTCGCGCCCATCTGGATCACCGAGATGGTGCGCCGACAGCACGACCGGTAGGAAGACTCGCGCTCACGCTCGTGCCGCTACTCCCCCAGAACACGGCACCCGATACCAACCGGCCGTCGGGGATCTCACGTCGCTTACGACTGGAGAGCACGCCGGGCCTGCCAGAGTCGATTGAAGCGACCTGGCCGCTCGCCGTGGTGCGGACGTGTGACCAAGCGTCGCGACGGCCGGTCCGTGGGTCGCGAGGATCTTGAGGAGAGTCGCTCGGGGAGACCCCTCAGTGGGACTGGGTCACGCTCCCGGGCTGTGCTGCGCGCTGACCTGCTGGGGAGGCCGGCTCATACGAGGGGCTCAACTCACTGGCCCACGCATGGCGCACCGTCCATGATCGCACCCCCGACGATTGGGGACGATCGCGTCGGGTGCCACTCAAGGGCTGCGGTCCACAGCGCCGAACCATGACGTCGCGAGGTCTCCGGGCACGCCGGCCAGGCTCCATCAAGGAGCGATCGTGGTACCCGGGGGGCCGGCGTACGGAGCCTGCCGGCTCCGAGCTCTTCCGAAAATAGGAATGACCGTTACACCTCAACAATCACGGTCAACCGACTTGTTTTCTCGGGGTGTTGACGCCCCAATGACAACCGTCACTGACTGCCCATCAGCCCCCCTGTTGGCAGCGACGACGGCATCCCGTGAACCCCACACAAGAAGGCGGGACCCCCAATGAAGCACGGCACCCTCCGCACGGCCACCTTCCTCATAGGCACCCTCGCCGCCGGCACCCTCGCCATGGCGCCCGCGGCCCACGCGGTCGATCCCACGACGGCCACGTTGGCATTCGACTGCGGCTCGTTCGGCTCCGGGGAAGCGACCCTCACGGCCACCCAGGACGGTACGGCAGCGACGATCACCGTCTCCACCGATGCCATCACCGCCCCCATCCCCATCTCGGCGAACTCCGTCGAGTCCACTCTCACCCTGACCACGAACGGATCCGGCACTACCACGTTCACCGGCAACGCCAACCCCGCGATCCCGGCCGGCAGCGCCGTCTCCACCGGGCCGCTGAACGGCACAGTCGCCGCCGGTGACAGCCTTGAGGCGACCTCCCTCACCGTCGTCGTCTTCGGCATCACGGCGACCTGCAACGCGACCACTCCGCAGAACCCCGGCCCGTTCGTCTTCTGACGCGCCGGTCGGCACCAGGGGCGGCGTCCCACCCGGCCAACGACGGTGACGCCGCCCCGCCCCCGGAAGTCGTCCGCCTCATTCGGCCCCCGCTCGGTCACCCCGCCGCAACTGGGCGAGGGACAGGTCCACGCCGGTGGCGCGCGCCCGGTGTCGCGACGTGCGCGCGGTTGTCTCCTCTTCCGCAGCCCAGTTCCAGCGCGGCGGACCCTGCTCCGAGGCTTCCGGGGCACGGAACGTCACTCGGTTACCCGCCTATTGATGAACCCAAATGATGAACCCAACTACCTCGGCCTGCCCCTCCCCCACTGCGAACCGATCCCAGCCTGACCGACCCGTCCACGCGGCGAATTCGTGTCAGTCCCTCGCTTCGCGAACTCCGCCCTGAGCCCTGCCCATCGCCGTCGGTTCCGGATTCATCCGCCCAGACCATTCGGTCCGGCTGAACTCGGTTACGCGGCCTGGTGGTGACGTATGTGGTCACGGAGTTCGCGGCGGTTGGCCAGGCTGAGCTTGGCGTAGATGTGGCCCAGGTGATATTCGACGGTCCTGCTGCTGATGAAGAGTTGACCCGCGATTTCCTTGTTGGTCAGGCCCTGGCCGACAAGGTGGGCGATGTCGCGTTCCCGGCCGGTCAGAACGGTCGGGCTCTGCGTGCCGCGCGCGCCGGAAGTGGCTCCTCCGGCTGTGGCGAGGTCGGCCTGACAGCGGCCGAGGAAGGGTTGGGCCTGCAACGCCGTGAAACGGTCGCGGGCTCGCTCCAGCCATTTGAGTGCCCGCTCGGGTTGGCTCTGAGCGGCCAGGAGCCGCCCGTAGGCATGCTCGAGGAAGGCATGGTGGAGTGCGTTTTCGTCGGGGCTGGTTGGAAGTGCCAGCCCATCCTCATAGTGGAGTTGGGCGGCGGCAGTATGTCCGTGCGCCTGGGCAAGCTCGCCGGACAGCCATGCCACGGAAAGGTGCAAGGAAGGCAGTGATTCCGCGAACGTTGTGAGTTGCTTGAGGGCGAGAGCGGCTCTGTTGAGGTGTCTGGTGCGGATGAGGGCCTCGACCTGCAGGGGCCTCCACAGCATTTGTTGCCCTACGACCCGCCCCGGGGGCGACTCAAGCATGCGCTCGACAGCCTTGAGCATGGCGTTGTAATCGGAACGGCCCTGGGCCTCGACCGCCCGACTCATGTGCAGGAGACATTCGTTGTACGGCAGTGTGTACTGTTCGGCGACTTGCAGGAGTTCCGCTGCCAGGCGGTATTCGCCCCGACTCGAAGGCACCCAGGACGCATAGCTGTAGATATCCGCGAACGAATAGAGGCGTTGTTCCGTCCTGACAGCGGTGAGAGCAAGGTCGGCGTTGATCGCGGCATCGTTCCATTCCCCGACCCAATAGCACGCGACGGTGAGGTACATGTAAGCCTGCTCCTCCCGCCCCTGACTGACCCCGCCCTCCCCCAGGCGCAACGATTGGTACATGTCTTCCTGTGCCGCCGTGACCATCCCGCAGCAAAGTTGGCTGGTTCCGCGGTGCGCAAGTGGCCATGCGTCAGCAGGGGATACGCGGTGTGCCGGAGGGAGCGGAAAGACTCTGTTGCATTCCTGGAGCGCAGCCTCAGGGCCGTCAACAAACATTCTGCCCAGTATGAGGCTGCTCTTGGGCATGTAAGCGAGCGCGGGATCGAGGCTCTCCAGAGCGAGAACCTGCTGGGAGAGTCGGATCATTTCGTCCCCATCGGTGCCCCGGAAATAGGGCACGAGTGCCGCACCGATCCCTGCCATGGCGGCGACCCAGTCTCCTGCAGAGTCCCCTCGGGCCGTTTCAAGGATCGAGGCGAAGTCCTGTTCGGCCTTTCCCAGATCCCCCGAGAGCAAGGCGTATGCCCCCGTCACCAGCGAGCGCAGAGGGCCGGGCGTGCAGGCCTGGATGGTGGGGAGAAGGGGCTGGACGCGGGCGATTCGAGTGACATAGAGAAGACGGGCCGCTGCGGTGAGGAGAAGGCGTTCACGCTCGGCGCCAGTGGTGGCGAGGTCGGATGCCCACAGCAGAAAGGTGGCGGCGCGTTCAGTGGCCCAGTCGGCCAGGTAACCTTCGGCGGCCTGTTCCAGTTGGGCGGCGAGGTGATCATCGGGACCGTCGGCGGCAGCGACCAGATGCCGCCACGTCGCAGCGGCGTCGACCAGGCCGGCGGCACGGCGGTGCAGATCCCGCCGCCGGGTGGGGGCCAAGGCTTCGATGACCGCATGACGTTGCAGGGCGTGGGTGATCATGACGGGCGTGGTGGGCTCGTTCGGCCACCAGCGCAGCAGATTCGCCGCGAGGGCCGGCTGCAGAGCGCCGGCCGCATCCTGGACCCCGGCCAGTCGGCCAACAGTGGACAGTGGAGCGCGTACGGCCAGGACGGCGGCGGCCTCGACCAGAGCTCGAGAGGCGGGAGGCAAGGTACAGAGCTGACGGCTGACGGCATCCGCGAGCGTGGCGGGGACGGGCCAGGACTCCCCCGGCTCCGGCGACTGTCCCCCGCTCAGCAACTCGACCGGCAGTTCAGCCAGCAGAGTGCGCAGGTAGAGGGGGTTGCCGTCGGTGTGTTCCCGCAACCGGGCCGCCGTCTGTGCGTCGGCGGGTTTTCCAGTGGCGTGGTGCACCAGCTGGGCGATCGGATCCTCCTGCAGCCCCGTGAGCGTGAGGTGAAGCCCCCCTTCCCGGTCCACGGCAAGCTTGCGGATCTCCTCGGGGACAGGACCACGAGCGGTGAGCACGGCCAGGACGCGGTCCGCCTCCAAGCGGCGCAGCACGAACGCCAGGGCCTGCAGAGACGCCTGGTCCGCCCAGTGCACATCCTCCACGACCACCCCGATCGGCCCACGGGCCTCGAGGTCGTCCAGCAGACCCAGCAAATGCCCGCCCACCTGCAACGAGGACGCTCCGGCCGCCGGAACGCCGTCGCGCAGCGATGGAAAACGCTCCTCTCGCTCCCGAGGCACGCCGGCGATCAATTGCGCGACAATCCCGAAATCCAGGTCCGACTCCGAGGAGTCACCGTACGCGCGCAGCAGCGTAATCGCCCCGCGGTCCTCGTCGTCCAACCACTGACGCACCAGAGCGGTCTTGCCCATCCCCGGGCCGCCCTCCAGCAGCACCACCCGAGGTCGGCCCCCTTGTGCCTCCCTCGCACACTCTTGGAGCCTCAACAACTCACTGTGGCGGCCCACGAACAATTGGTTATGACTCATGTCCGTCATGCGCGCACGCCCAGATATCGGCGGAAATTCATACCAGCTTACGGCCTGGAAGTCCGCCCGCGACCCCGACTGCGCGGCCAAACGGCCCGCGACGAGCGCCCGTACGCGGTCGCGCGGACGGCAAGGCCATACCCGAGGACGGAGAGCCGGATGTGGTGTTCTGTCTCGACGAATTCCGCCCCCTGGAGTCTCCGGCCCACCCTGGCGGCAGTGGGCCGAGCGCGGCGGGAAGCACAGGGCTCAGTGCGGGAGCCCAGGCCTCGGCCTGCGGGCGACCTGCACTCGCCCGCACGGGGTCCGCGTCATCTGTTCGCCTCCTACGACCTGGGTAGGGACAGGCCCTCCGGCCACATCAAGCCGAAGAAGAACCGGACGAGGTTTCCAGAGTTCCGCCGCTACCTGCGCAGGTTCTCCCCCGCGAGGATCCAGTTCGCGATCGCTCTCAACACCTTCTCTCCGTACCTGCCCACGAATAGGGCACCCAGGTCGGCAACTGAGCCGCGGCCAACAACGTCGAGCTCGACTGCACGCCGACGGCATCGACCGCGCCGGCCACGAGAAGGAGGGCAACATGATCCGCCGCTGCATCATCTGACGGAACAGGCACTCTGCCGATATTCGCTTGCGCACCCTCGTCACTCGGGCCAACGTCGCCTGACACCGTCGAAAGCAGAGAGAATGGCCAGGCAGACCAGCCACGTTGACCACGAACTCATCCATGCCGCGGCCAATGTTGCGCGCACTCGCTGCCGGGGCGACAACCACACCATGGCGGCCGCAGCCCGTGCCCCGGACGGCCGGATCGTCACCGCGGTGAATGCCTACCACTTCACCGGAGGTCCCTGCGCAGAGCTGGTCCTCATCGGCACGGCGGCAGCCCAGGGCGTCTACGTCCTGGACACGATTGTCGCCGTGGGCGACCGCGACCGGGGGGTTGTTCCCCCGTGCGGCCGGTGCCGTCAGGTCCTTCTCGACTACTTCCCCGTCCTGAAGGTCATTGTCGGCGCAGGCGACCGCCTCCGAACTGTCTCCGTCACCGACCTGCTCCCCGAAAGCTACGTCTGGGCCGATCACCAACTCGACGCTGAGTAGAGCGCGCCACTCCGCACGAACCGATGCCACAGGGCGGCATGTGGGCGAACGCTGCCTGATGCGGCACTAGTTGATCTGTGGCTTGTCGGTGGGGTTCGTGCGGCACTTGTTTGGCCGGTAGCTGGAGCCGTGCTTGATGACCTGGTGGCTGGTGTTGATCAGCCGGTCCAGGAGCGACTCGGCGACGATGGAGAGGAAGCAGGCACCTGCAACGACCGCGCCCGCGTGGAACGTTCCGCGACAAGGAGAACAGATGACAGTGGCACGAGTACTGGTGGTCGGTCTCGATCCCGCCAAGCTCCAGGGCTGGGACCCGGAGCCGGTCCAGGCTGCGATGGCACGCGGTCAGGCCCGTTTCGACGATCACGGTATCGAGGCCGACTGGTGCCTGTTGTCGCTCGACGAGAACCCCGAAGGGGCGATCGTGGCGGCGCTGACGCGCACAGGCTACGAGTGCGTAGTGATCGGAGGCGGCATCCGCAAGCACGAGCCGCTGCTCGAACTCTTCGAGAAGATCGTCAACCTGGTCCGGCAGCACGCACCCGATGCGGCCATCGCCTTCAACAGCAGCCCCGAGGATTGCGCCGACGCAGCTCTGCGGTGGTTGCGCTGAGGGTTGCGCAAAGGAATCCCGCCGGATGCGGCGTAGCGGCGGGTGCGGGTGTACACCCCTTCCAGGGGGCCCTGGGCCGGCGGGTCCCGCCAGGAGATTCCGGACCATGCCGTTGATGATCTTCCGGTCCTCGACGGAGATCCTGCTCGTCACGGTCCGTATCAAAGAAGCAGGCAACTGCCGCTTGATCAAGGGCCACTGCTACACGCTGTAGCTGCCACGCGCTGTAATGGGGCGGACGTCGTAAGCTGAATGCATCTGTTGATCGCCTGCCGGGAGGCGAGATGGGTTCGACGCCGGGGCTCGGGGGGGAGCGGCTGCTTGTGGGCCGCGAGGCGGAGATGGAGCGCCTGGGAGAGTGTGCTCGGCTGGTGCGGTCGGGGCAGCCGTGGGTGGTGCTCATTCAGGGCGTCGCGGGGGTGGGTAAGACCGCCTTGGTGCGGCAGTGGCTGGCTGGTCGGAGGGCCATCGCCGGGTCGTTGTTGCGTAGCTTTGCTGATGCATCGGATTCAGATCTGGCGTTCGGCTCGGTGAGCCAGTTGCTTGCGGGGGTGCCGCAACGGCGGCGGGAGCCGTATCCCCTGTTGCGGGATGGGGGTCCGCCGGCGGCGGCATCGCCGATTCAGGTGGGTGGGCAGCTGTTGGGGCTGTTGGATGATCTGCAGCTCAGCGGCGGGTCGGTCGCGGTGATCGTGGAGGATGTCCAGTGGGTGGATCAGGCCTCGCTCCAAGTGTTGAGGTTTGTCCTGCGCCGGCTGGAAGCCGATCACGTTCTCACTGTGCTGACCGCCCGCAGCCCCGTGCCGGAGGAGCTTCGTAAACTCGCCGAGGATCAGCGGTGGGGGCTGAACATGCGGCTGTCCGGGCTCAAGGACGAACCCATAGCCGAGCTGGTCCGGCGCATGACCGGAACAGAGGCGGACGCCAGTGTGGTGGCCCGGCTTCGAGAACACACGGACGGCAACCCGCTCTACCTCCAGAGCCTGCTGGCCGAGATCCCGCCCGACCTGCTGCGCAGCGATCAGCCCGACAAGGCGGCCTGGCCGGTACCCACCTCCCTGGCAGCCAGTATCCACGATCAGCTTCGTGCACTTCCCGCCCAGTCCCGGGCACTGGTGGAGGCCGCGGCCGTGCTCGACACCCGGGTCCCTTTGAGTACGGTCGGCCGGCTCGCGGGTGTGGATGGGCCTGCCACCGTCCTTCAGGCGGCTTTGGCAGCGAACCTCATGCGCTGGTGGCCGAACGAACCAACCACTCCGGTGATGATCACCCATGCCCTGCAGCGGGATGCGGTCATCGAAGCGCTTGCTCCCCAACGCCGACGGGAACTGCATCACCACGCCGCTGGTCTGGTGGGTGAGGCCGCGGCTTGGCGGCACAAGGTGGCCGCGGCCGATGGCCCTGACGACGACCTCGCCCGTCAGCTGGCGGACGCAGCGCAGGGGTACCTTGTCACGGGTGCCACTGAACGTGCCGCCACCCTCTTGCTGTGGGCCTCGGACCTGGCCGGCACACGCGCGGAGCACGAACGCCTGCTCCTGACCGCAGCGGTAAGACTTCTCTTCGCCGAGCAAGTCGTGCCGGTGCAGAGCTTGCTCCCGCGCATCAAAGCGTGCTCACCAAGCCCTTTGCGTTCCGTAGCCATGGGTACCTACTCCCTGCTGTCCGGGGCCTTGGACCACGCCGAGGCAGAGCTCACCTCGGCGTTCGAGGCCACCGTGAACGATCCGGCCGAGCGAAAGACAGCCGCCTTCGCCGGGGCATACCTGTTGATGACCCACCTCTTCAGCGGCAACCACCAAGAACATCTGAGGATCGCTCGGCAGGTCCTCGCTCTCGACGAGCCGGACCCGATCGTGGACTACATCGTCAAGAGCAACATTGCCGCGGGGCGTGCCCGCCTCGACGGAGCGTGGGCCGGGCTGCAGGAACTGGAGCGCATCGCTCCGCTACCTCCCGCAGCCCAGGTGACCGCAGCGAACGCCTGGCTGCTGATCATCAGGGGCCTCACGCGGGTGCTGTGCGGAATGCCCACCGCCGGCAGGGACGACTTGACGCATGTCCTCCGCCTGAGCCAAGGCGGGGTCAGTCAGGGACTGGAGGGACTCGCCCTCAGCTACCTGGCCATGGCCTACTACTGGAGCGGCGCATGGGACGAGGCCGCCGTCCAAGCCGACTTCGCCATTACCACCGCCATCACAAGTCGGCGCACTTACGCCCTTGGACCCATCTCCGCCTACGCCGCCTGGGTACCGGCCGGCCGAGGAGACGCCGCGCGTGCCCAGGAGCTACTGAGAACCGCCGGAAAACACGCACTGCCCTACTCCAAAGACGAGGTATTCCTCGGCTGGGCGGTAGAGGCCCAGGCCCGCGCCGACTGGCCGGCCATGCTCAAGGCCGTCGACGAGGGGATGGAGCTGTCAGGACTCTTCCGCGAGGTGCTGTGGAAGCCTCTGCAGGTGGAAGCTCTCCTCCGCACCGGTCGCCTCGATCAGGCAGCCATCGCCCTGACCGAGCTGTCCGCCATGGCGGACACCTATCCTTCTCTGCGGTTGTGCCTGGCCTGGCTGTCGGCCGAACACGCCCACGCCCGTGGCGACCTGCCTGCCGCACACCGTCACTACAAGGCAGGTCTCACTCTGTCGGCCACACCGGACGACCACGCTGTGCACCGAGCGTTCTTGGAGCAGGCCTACGGCCGGTTCCTGGCGGCCACCGACCAGACCGCGCAGGCCCGCACCTGGCTCGAGCATGCCCGCGAGCGCTACGCGGCCCTGGAGGCCCTTCCCTTCATGGAGCGCTGCCAGAGTGACCTGGACGCCATGGGGGCTCAGACCACCACCACGCGTCCGGCCACGGTCCTCAGCCAAGTCGAGCTCACCGGCCGCGAACACGACATCGCACACCTGGTCGGCGAGGGCCTGACCAACAAAGAAATCGCCGCACGCCTCTACATCAGCAGCAGAACCGTCGAGTACCACCTCGGCCACATCTACGCCAAGTTCCAGTTCACCAACCGCCGCCAACTCCGCGACCACATCCGCCAACAAACCCCCCGAGTCTCTTAGGACTCCGGTCGCTGAGATTTCCATCGTCGCTGGCCAAGAGCGCGATTTCTCTGAACGGCCGCTGCCACCGAACCGCGAGGAACCATGCCGACTCATTCCAGCCTGGACGTGCTTCCCCTGTCATCCGGGGACCGGGACGCCTGGGACCCGCTGTGGCAGGGCTACCTGGACTTCTACGACCATGCTCTGCCTACCCGCATCATCGACCTGACGTGGAATCGCCTTTGCGACCCGGCGGAGCCCATGGGCGGGCTGGGGGCCTGGGCCGACGGCAAGCTGGTCGGGATGTGCCACTACGTCCTGCACCGGTCGACCTGGGCCGAAGGGACCTACTGCTACCTCGAGGACCTCTTCACCTCGCCCCCCGCCAGAGGGCGTGGCGTGGGCAGGGCGCTGATCGAAGCGACGGCGGAGGCGGGCAGGAAAGCCGGGGCGGAGAAGCTGTACTGGCAGACGCACGCGGGCAATGCCACAGCGCGTTCTCTCTACGACCGACTGGCCCGCCACGAAGGCTTCCTCGTTTACGAGCGCCCGCTCGTCTGACCGTGCGGGGCCGCCGTATTCACCATGATTCTCCGCGGTCGCACCTGCGGAGCCGCGGACCGGACGTCGACCCGGACGTCGGGGCGAGACCTCATGCATCGACTCGGCACGAAGCAGAACGACACGATCTCTCGACCGCACGCGCCGACGACACCGGCGCCCTGCTTCGAGCTGCGGATGGGCTCCCCCCACGTCACCGCACAGCGTCGGTGCGCACGGTCCCGAGCGGGGCGAGCAGGACGACGATTCCGGCGTCGATGCCGATGGGGAAGATGGCGAAGGCGTCGAAGCCTTCTCCTCGGCGAGCTCTCGCACCGCGGCGTACGAACGGGCGAAGTGGATCGCCGCGATGACGAGTGCGCCGAGGGCCACGACGGATGTCAGGACTCGATGTGTGCCGTCAAGCTGCTGCTGTGACTGCTGATCACCACGACACCAACCCGTGAAGTCCCCATGTCCGGGTAGCAGATGGGTACCTCGAAGCCTTTCGGGGACTGGCTTGTTCTCATACGGTACGTATGCGTCATCCGGCGCCCATCACGCGTTCTGGGGTAGGCATGACTAGCCCTCAAACCTTCACACGCACACCGCTCGCCGGGCGGTACCAGCTGCTCAAACCGGTGGACCAGGACGGGGCGCGAAGGCTCTGGCTCGCCCAGGACATCCATCTCCGGCGGTGGGTGACCGCGCGGAGAATTCCCCTTCCGCCCGGCCTGGCCGAGGAGGACCAGCGCCACTTCGCCGTGGAGGTTCTGAGCACTTCCCTCGCGGTCAACCGGCTGGGCCACGACGGCATCCCGGAGGTCTACGAAACGGCCTGTCAGGACGGCTGCCTCTGGATCGTCACCGAGAGGTACCGGGCGCGATCGATCGAGGAGTTGCTGCAGGAGCAAGTCCCCCTGGACACCGTCCGCGTGGCCCGGACAGCGCTCGCAGTGATGGACATGCTCGGGGCCGCTCACCGACAAGGCGTTGTCCACGGCGGGGTGGACGCGTCGTGTGTCCTCGTCCGGCCGGACGGGCGTGCAGTGCTCACCGAGTTCGGCGTTGCGGCGGCAGCCGCCGAATGGTCGCCCGACTCCGCACGGGGCGACTTCGGAACGACCTTTCCCCGGGCGCCGGAGCAGGCCCGCGGGCAGTCGCCCTGTGCCTCCTCCGATCTGTGGGCCGTGGGTGCGCTCCTCGCGACCATGATCAAGGGACGTGAGGTCCAGGACGGCGGGCCCAGCGTCGGAGCGGTGCCCTCGCCTCGGCGAGAGGGCTCGTTGGCGCTGGCGATCGAGGGGCTGCTGCGGGACGATCCGGCCGAACGCCTGACACAGGACGTGGTCTGCAAAGTCCTGCGCCGACTTGTCGATGAAGCCGAACGGCAGCAGCAGAGCAGCTCGGAAGCCGGGGCGGGGGTGTCGAGTTGGCCAACCGCCGGAGAGAAGGGTTCACCGGCTGCACCCCCGGGTACCGATCCGGCCGCGCCACCCGGTACTGCTGTGGCCGCGCCTCCGGGTACCGCTGCGCCTGTGTCTCGTCTTCACGCGCTGAAGTCCGCGATGACCGGACGCTCCCGGCACAGAAACCGTGTCCTCGGGGCTCTTGCGGCGGGCGTCGTCCTCATCACGGTGGCCTCGATCCCCTTCCTGCTCAGGAACGACGGATCCGACGACGGCCGCCGCGGTGGCGCAGCACAGCGGCCCCCGGTCGGCACTCCGTCCCCCGGGCCGAGCGCCTCGTCGCCGCCGGCTGGTGAATCACCGGGGCTTCCCGAGGGATTCTCGCGCCGTACCGATCCGGAGGGCTTCTCCATCGCCTTGCCGGAAGGCTGGCAGCGGATCGGCAACAACGGGCAGTCCTCGGGCTCCAGGTTCGGCGCCCCCGGCGATCCCCGCAGGCTCCTCGTGGACTGGACCCACACCCCCGGCGCCGATCCGCAGGCGGCATGGGTCAAGCAGGAGGCGCGCGTTCGTGCGGGCATCCCGGGATACCGCAGGATCGGCGGCATCAGAGCCGTGGACTACCGGGGCTGGAAAGCCGCCGACTGGGAGTGGACCTTCGTCTACGACCACATCCGCTACCGCACCCTGAATCGGGGCTTCGTGGTGGATGCCGGACACGGGTACGCGATCAAGTGGAGCGTTCCGGAGGCCGATTGGGACTCTCGCGCCAATCAGCGCGCGCTGGCAGCCTTTCTCAGCTCCTTCCAACCGGCCGACTGACACGCCCCTTCGGGAGAGCTGGCGCAATTCCTTGGCGCTGTCGTGGGCGACCCACCCCGGGCACCGCTCGGCCGGGACGGCCCGGTCGAGACATCTGGTCCGGGACTCGGCGGGTCGTATGTGCGGCGCTCGACGCTGACGCGGTTCTTCGACCCCAGCCCGGTCGCTGTCGATGGCCTCCTCACAGAGCCTCCCGGAGTCAGGGCCGTCAGGCCCGCCTGGCAGATGCCCCACCCCTGTCAACCGAGGTTGACGCTCGCAGCATGTCAATGTAGGTTGACAGGCATGACCAAGGCAACCGATCTCGCCGAGCGGGCGGGCGACCGTGACCCGCGGGTCGGGCTGCGGGCTGTCGCCGCGCTGCGGCGGCTGCTGGAACAGCTTGAGGCCGTGCAAGTGAGAAGCGCCCGCGTCCAGGGCTGGTCGTGGCAGGAGATCGCCGGCGAGCTCGGCGTCAGCAGGCAAGCCGTGCACAAGAAGTACGGGAGGCATTGACGATGTTCGAGAGGTTCACCAGAAGCGCACGCGACGTGGTGGAAGGCGCGGTCGGGTACTCCGAGCGGGCCGGGGCCGAGACGGTGACCGATGAACATCTGCTGCTGTCGCTGCTCGACCTGGAAGGGACCAAGGCAACCTTCGCCCTGGCCGCGCTCGGCGTGGACCGGCGCCGCGAGGCGCTGGAGGAGGCGCTCGGGGAGGCCCGTCGACGCGGCGGGATCTCGCGGGCGGACGCCGAGGCGCTGGCCGGTCTCGGCATCGACGTCGCGGAGATCGTCGCCCGCGCCGAGTACGCCCATGGGCCCGGCGCACTGGCCACCGGCCTGAGGCCCAGGCGCTGGCGGCCCGCCGGACACCGCCCTTTCACCCGCGAGGCGAAAGCCGTGCTGGAGCGCTCCTTGCGGGCCGCGCTCGCCCGAGGCGACCGCCACATCGGCGACGAGCACATCCTGTTGGCGCTCGCCACCGGCCCAGGCGTGGTGGCGGACGTGCTCATCGAGTACGGAGCCTCGCAGGCCGCGGTCGAGCGCGTACTCGGGGGTGGCGGCGAGCGGAGGGCCGAGGCGGGATGAGCTTGTTCTTCGACCTCCGGTGCCGGCATGAGCCTCGAACCAGCCCGCTCACCTGGGCATTCACCTGACATTGAGGCGACCTTCGCCTGATCATGCACGCCGACCGAGGCGCACCGATCAAGACGAAGACGGTGAGGGTGCATGCGCTGCCTGATGTTGTTCCGGGGGGAGCGTTCGCCGAAGCATCACGCTTTCGGGTCGGCGGCAGCCCGGGAACCGGGGCATCATCATCGTGACCAAGGCCGGCTGTGACATCACCCGCCTGGCCTGGGCCCTGCAAGACCTGCCGGTCGAGCTGGTCGGACGGATCCGCGGCGAACGCGTGACGCGGTTGCCGAAGCCCTGGCGGGTCTACGCCCCGAGGGCGGCCCACCGCCCACGCACGGCCCGGAGTTCCGCTTCGCCAAGCCGGACCTAGGGCCCGAACCGACCGCCCCGAAAGGCGTGTAACCGGGTCGAACCCGACTGACCCGGCTGATCCAGGGCCCGCCTGGTTCGACCATGGAGGCGAACTTCCGCTGGCTCATGGCACGTTGATCCGGCGACAGGTCGAGCACCTGTCGAAGGACCGGGAGGCGCCGGCGGTGTGGTTCGTGGCCATCGAAGACCGGCGCAACCAACGCGGACGTCCACCAGACCTGGCAGGCCGTACCGCAGGTTCGACCTGGAGCACACACTCCGACTGTTCAAGCGGACGCTGGGCTGGACCCCCGCCCCCGGCTGCGGGAGCCGGAAGCGGGCGACCGGAAGACCTGGCTGATGATCGCGAACCACACCCGGCTCCGGCTCGTCCGTCCGTCCGTCTGATGGCCGACATCGGCCGCCTCACCTACCGAGAGAGCACGGCGCGCAAGGGACTTCTGGACGGCCAGAAGGAACTGCTGCGCCCCCGGGACGAGTTGATCGACAACAACGCGCCACCCGTGTCCGTGTGAACCACACGGAATCGTCGAGCCGGGGACCGGCGGGGACAGCACCCGCTTCCAGGATCATTCCGTCAGGCGTTCTCACAGGCCTACGTCGGCCAGCCACTGGCTCGTGGTCCGGGGAGTCACACCGAGCAACTTCTGGGCGGAGCCTTCGGGGGCGATCGCGTTGTCCTGAAGCGCGCCGAGGGCCTGGTAGAGACCCGCGACGCCGGCTGCGGCACCTTCACCGATCAGGGGTGCGATGGACTCACCGAAGGCTGCGGGGGTGATCGCCTCGTAGGCCACGTCTCGTCCGAGCCGGGCGCTGAACGCCTCGGCCAGGTCCGGTCCTGTGATGGCCGGGTACTGCCCGACGGCGACCACTCCGGTGACATCCGGGCGGTCGAACAGGGCAGCCGCGACGTCGGCGATGTCCAGGTGTGAGGCCCACGAGACCGGGAAATCGGCCCGCAGCGGGTAGCGCAGCGCGCCCTGCTCGCGGGCCGCCTCGATGACGGGCGGAAGGAGCAGGTTCTCCAGAAACAGCCGGGGTGCGATGACCGCGTAGGACACCCCGCTGTCGTCCAGCCCGCTGATCAGCGTCGAGACCGCACTGCCGGTCGGATCCTGACGTGAGCTGCCGTCAGCACCGCTGGTGGAGATCACCACGCGCGAGGGCCGGGCCTCGCGGACCGCGGCGGCGACATTGCGGGCGTAGCGCCGACGGTCCTCTTCCGCGCCCAACGGCAGATGTACGAACACGCCCTCGGCGCCGCGATAGGCCTCGGCCAGCTCCGCGGTGGAGGAGTAGTCGGCGGCCACGACGTGTGCGCGGTCCACGACGGCGTCCGCGTTGCGGGTGAGGGCAACCGTGGGCTTGCCCGCGGCGGCGAGGGCGGAAACAACAGGGGCACCTTGGGCGCCGGTGGCGCCATGGATCACGTAGCTCATGAGCCCAATTAGTGCACGAGGTGCACCAGTTACTTCAACTGCACTAATAGGATAGGTTCACACCGTGACCACTCCACTCCCCGAATGCGGCGTCGCCAGGTTCCTCACGCTGCTCGGCGGCCCGTGGGCCACCCTGATCGTGCGCGAACTCCTGCCCGGCCCCCGCCGCTTCACCGAACTCCGCGACGCCCTGCCAGGCATCAGCCCGCATACCCTGACCAGTCGGCTGCGCCAGTTCGAGGCCAACGGCATCGTCACCCGTACCGCCTTCCCGGAGATCCCCCCACGCGTCGAGTACCGGCTCACCCCGCTCGGCGAGGGCCTGCGAGACGTGCTCGAATCCATGGCCACCTGGGCGCTGTCGATCCCGGAGCCTGAACCCACCGCTCCATGATGTTGCGGAATCACGGCCGCACGACTCCGGCTGGATTCCGACAACTTGGGTGGAGGGTTCGCCGAACCGGTTGACGAGTTCAGGCGCTCGCCGCGCACCGGGCCACCCGGGGATCCGGGCAATCGGCAGAGCCGTGGGCATGCCCCGCGCAGCCGACCGCCCGTTTCGAGACGCAGAGGTCGCCCTCGGCGAGGAGTCGCTCTGTCTACCCGGACGGCAGGGCGCGGCTGTCCCATTCCTATCGCGGAGGGGATATGTCCCGTTTGGGCCGGTCATCCCCCGGCACCCAACGCGCCGTCCACCCGCCGTCCAATGAGCCGAGCCCCCTGGGGGCGGTGCACTGGACGTGCCGGGCCGGAACGCAGGCGGTCACGGATGACGGCATCGCGCCGCAGGGGCGGTTGCGTGATCCGCCGGTGGCACCCGCCCTCACCCCGCCGCGGTGTGTCACACCGGCTTCACGCTGCCTGTCACGTCGGCGGGTCGCGCCCCGGGCGTGAGACCCCTCTCGGTCCGGGAAAGCACGCCACGGGAGAGGGGGAAGAGGGCTCGCCCGTCAGATGTGGGAGGCGACCCGTACACTCACCCCATGGGCTGCACAGGTGCGATCAGGGAGTATGTGCGGCAGACCTCCTGCGTACGGTGCCCCGCTGCCGCCGGTGCCGTAGCCGTCGCTCCGTCGAGTGCAGTCGAGGTCGAGGCGCCTGAGACCGGCCGCACGGCGTTGCACGGCCACGGCTAGCGACCCTCAACCGCCTCCCCGGGCCCTGTTCCGGTCACCGTCCAGGCCTCTGCCCCTGACCTCTCCCCCAGGCCCCTGCTCCTGCCCCGGCCCGGGGTCGGCCCGGCTCCCGACCCTGCCGCGCTCCTGTCCGGGGCACCCCCGCCCGTGCCCTCGTTCCTGGTGGCCGGCTCGTCTTCCGTGAACGCCGCATGACCCTGCCTGCAGGGCATCGCGTCCCGCTTGTGTCGGATGCCCCCGCCGAACTTCCGACATCAACTCCGCAGACCACCGCGGCAGATCAGCACCACCACCACCACCACCACCACCGCAGCTGCCGGCACGCCGTCGGCGCTGCCGCCAGGCAACGGCCGCACGTCGGTCGAGCCACGTTCTAAGGGATCACATGAAGCTGAGCGAGCTGCTGGCCGGGCACGACCACCACGTTCTGCAGGGCAGTGCGGAGACGAGGATCACCGCGGGAGCATGCTTCGACGCCCACCGAGTGTCGCCGGGTTCACTGTTCATCGCGGTGCCCGGCCACCGTGGGGGCGGCCCCGATTCCGTGGGACCGGCCCTCGCACGCGGTGCGGCGGCCGTGCTCGTCGACGGAGGAGCGCCGGATCTTCCGGCGTCGGTATGGGCGTCGGCCGCGGACGTGTGCGCCGTACGCGTGCCGGACGCGCGGACCGCGGCCGCGATCGTCGCCTCCCGCTACCACGGCGAGCCGGGGCGGCAGATGGACATGGTCGCGATCACCGGCACCAACGGAAAGACGTCGGTGTCCTACATGGTCGAGTCCGTCCTGCGGATCGCCGAGGGCGCCGAAGTCGGGGTCATCGGAACGGCCGGCAGCCGGATCGGGGACGAAATGATCCCGATGCCGAGGTCGGTACTGACCACGCCGGAGTCGCCGGACCTCCAGTACCTGCTGGGGTGCATGCGTGACCGCGGTGCCAAGAGCGTCGTGCTGGAGGCCACGTCCATGGGCCTGCTGACTCACCGCGTCGACCGCTCCTTCATCGATGTCGGCGTCTTCACCAACCTGACGCAGGATCACCTGGACGACCACGGAACGATGGAGAACTACCGGGACGCCAAGTTGCGCCTCTTCGACGGCCTGTGCCGACACGCGGTCGTCAACGCCGACGACCCGGTTGGCGCCGGAATCCAGGCGATGATGCCCGGCGCGGTGACCACGTACGCCCTCGACACCGAGGCGGACTACCGGGCGACGGACCTCTTCGTCGACGCCTCCGGCACACGCTTCACCCTGCTCCACGACGGCCGCGAGTACGCGGCGGCGATCCCCATCCCGGGCCGCTTCTCCGTGTCCAACGCACTGGCCACCGTGGCGGCCTGCCACACCCTCGGGCACGACCTGGCGGGACTGGTGGCGGCACTCGGCCGGATGCCTGCGATCCCCGGCCGGTTCGAACGCTTCGAGACCCCGCGCGGCACGTCCGTGATCGTGGACTACGCCCACTCCCCCGACTCCCTGGACAAGGTCCTGGCCACCATCCGCGGCTTCGCCTCGGGCCGCATCATCACCGTCTTCGGCTGTGGCGGGGACCGGGACATCACCAAGCGCGCCGAGATGGGGGAAATCGCCGGTACTCATTCCGACCTGTGCGTCCTCACCTCGGACAATCCGCGCACGGAAGACCCCGAGACGATTCTGGACCAGATCACCCCCGGACTCACCGCGACCGGCACACCGTTCGAGCGGTTCACCGACCGCCGCCAGGCGATCGCCTTCGCCCTCTCCACCGCGGGGCCGGACGACATCGTCCTCGTCGCAGGGAAAGGCAGCGAGCCGTACCAGATCGTGGGCGAGGAACTGCTCCCCTTCAGCGACATGGCGGTGGTGCGCGAACTCGCCGGGTCGTGATCTCCGTGGGCATCCTCCTGAGGCTCAACGACTGTCGGCTGTCCCGGTGCGAGCAACCTCATCAGCCGGCGCTCAAGAGCTCCAGGCGGAGGCCGCGCTCGACGGCATGCGGGGCCTGCGCCTTCCACGTCACATCACGGTCGACGATACGTTCATCGGCGCCGCCCATGACCTGCCCACCCGGCCCGCCCATCGGTGACGCGGTGACGGCGCCGCCAGGCACAGCTGACGGTCGCCGAGTCCCGTGCACTTCAACGCGAGCGTTGCACGGTGGAAGTCGGGCCAGGCGTCCAGCGTGACGGGTTCACCTCGATGTATTGCGACGTTGAGCAGGTCGGCGTGACGAGCGCAGTGCCATGTCACGGTGCGGACGCGGACCTGCGGCGTTGCGGGAATCTGAGTAGCCGGTCCCCAGGACCTGACGGGTCGGCACACCTATGGTTCCGGCGTATCACCCCTCAAGGAGGGAGACGAACCGTGAACCACACATCACCGTCCCGCCTGTCCACGCGATACCTCTCAGGGCTGTCGCGAAAGGAACGACGACGAGTCAACGGGTGGCAGTGACCCCGCCACCCCACAACGCTGCTGACCGGATGATCGGCCTGGTACACACACTCTCGAGGCGCAGCCGGCATTGAGTGTGGCTCGCACCGGACCCCATTGGCGCGGCGGCCCCCGGCGTTGCAGTGGCTCGCCGGGGGCCTCCCGCAAGCTCCGTGCTCAGTACCGGCTCGCGGTCACGAGGCCGGACCGCACCCACGACCGCACGACCGCACAGGGCCGGAGGCCGACCGGCTCATCCATCTCCTTCCGGTGCGATGCCCGGCGGTTCCTACGGATCATCCGAGCCGGACCGGAGGAAGATGTCCGGCCGTGCACGCCATCGCCGGTCGACGGATCCGGTTCGCCATGACGCTCCATGCCCGCAGCCGATTCAAGGTACCCGAGATCGGCCGGGCCGTCGCCGTGGCCTGGCCGATTCCCCGATGGTCCACCCTGCCCGCGATCACGTTCCACCAGAACTGACCCCCGCGACCACCACGGAACACGGGCCTACCGGAAGCCAACGCACAACCGCCGAACGCCGCCGAACGTGAATGACGGGGCCCAACCAGCGGCGCCGAGCGAGCCGGAACCCCAGGCGATCCGCGTCAAGAGCGACTCCGGCAAGTACTTGCCTGACAGGAAACGAGAGACTATCTTTCCCGTCAGGAAAGAGACTTCCTCTTTGGAAAATCAGGAGGCGTTCGTGTCCGATCGACCGACCCAGGACCAGGCTGCTCAGGCATTGCAGGGCATACGGCAGCGGCAGGGTGAGGCGCTTGCCGGGCGGCAGGAGGCGCGCTGGGTGCAGATCATGTTTGCGGTCCTGGCGGTGGCGTGGTTCGCGTCGTACGACGTGTTCCAAGACCCGGGCCCGATCCCGTACTTGGTCTTCGCGGGGGTGATGTGGACATACCTGCTGGCGTCCCGGACCCGCAAGGGCGCAGCGCTGCTGGGCCACCGGTCCACGGGCTTGCGGAACCTGCCCGGGGCCTACATTGCGATCGTTCTCGGCATCTTCACCGTCGTGATGGTCGCCGGCGGCTACATCGGATCGCGGAGCACCGGGTTTCTTCACGACCATGTGCCCTACTGGCACAGCCTGCTGGGTCTGGTGCTGACCGCCCTGGCGTTCCCCTTCGCCCGATTGGGCCAGAAGTTGCAACTGTGGCTGCTGGATCGTACGCGGACCCGGAAGCAGGGTCTGTAGTGTCCGATGCCGATCTCGATCCGCTGCTGGTGGACCCGACCCGGCTGTCGATCGTGTCGCTGCTCTCGTCCACCCGCTGGGTGGAGTTCGGTTTCGTCCGGGACACGGTCGGCCTGTCCGACTCCGCCTTGTCCAAGCAGATCAGCAAACTCGGCGACAAGGGCTACGTGGACATCAAGCGGGGGTATGTCGGCAAGCGCCCGCGGACCTGGCTCAACTTGGCCGACGACGGCCTGAAGGCTCTTGAGCAGCATGTGGAAGCCCTGCAGAACATCGTCGCCCACTCCCGCCACGCCGGACAGACACACGCATCGGGCATCGACGCCGACGTCGGCCCGGAAGCCACCTCACAGGAGTGAGAAGGACCGGGCGCGCGGCCGGCCGGAAGGCCTTCACCGGGGAGTGCGGTGCGGACAGCCAAGGATCGTTGCCGCTCGGCAAGTCATCGTCACAGGCCCCCGCCGTTACGGCAGCGGGGGCCGTTCTGCGGGCAGTTGAACGAGGACTCGATCGCCGAGGCGACTGGGCGCGCGGGTCGCCCGACGGACGGGAGAAGCCGACGCCGGACACCACATCCCCGGGACTCTTTCCGAAGGGCCCCGGGGAGCCCGGGGCCCGGGGCCGACCAGGTACGTGCGGACCCTCTGCCGTTCCAGCCCTTGTCCCTGGCGATCTCCGAAACGGCTCATCGCCCCGGACTCCAACACCCCGCGAAACGCCGCAGATTCAACGAGCGACGCGTACGAAGTCGAGCGAACGGCTCATGCGCCCAAACGCTTCCGGACCGGTGCCATCCGCGTTGACCAACGAGCGCAAGGCTCCCGAACCGCGACTGTTGCTGCCCTCCGTCTTCGGCTTCGCTCGTGACCGGCCGGGGCAGCACTCAGGACGCGCGTCGAACGAACCCCTTCGTGGTGAAGGACGCCTTGTCGCGAGACGTCGTACCGTCGGTGATCCACCAGTGCGTCGGCCGTTCACCGTAGAGACCGAACATGGGGCCTGGCGCCCAGTGCAGGATCAGTTCGTCCTTGCCATCACCGTCGAAGTCGGCGGCTCCCGCGGGCCGGGCGTGCCGCCATTTCGCGGCCGTCTTCTTGCCGCCCGCCTTCGCGGGCCCTTCGCGCAGAACCGTGGTGCGCTTGTCGCCGTCGATGAGTGTGGCGCCCTTGTACGTGGCGACCAGGATGCCGTCGCGGCCGTCTCCGTCCGGATCGGCGGCCGCGAATCGGCCGGGCCCGTAGTCGTTGCCTGCGCCCTTGGGTACGTCGGGCAGCCGGTGCGTGAACGGTTTGCCGCCACCGCCGGGATACACGGAGAGCGACCCGTCGACGTCAGGAGCCTCGGTCTCGTAGCCGGGCTCGTCGTTGCGGCTGCCATCGTCCCCGACGGCCACGTCGCGGAGCTCGTCGCCGTCGAAGTCACCGAATGCGTGCGCGTTCCCGGGGCGCAACCGTTTCCCGTTCGGGGACGGGCCGCTGCCGCGGCGGGCCGGGTAGAGGGTGTTGCCGGACTGCTCACCGTCGCTGGTGCCGTGGAGCAGCAGGGAGGTTACCCGCGGGCTGCCGGACGGGTCGATGTCGTCCGCGACGAGCTCACCGTCCGACCATGGCAGTCCGGTGTCGGTACGCGTCGGCGCACCGGACCGCGAGAACGGGCCGTACAGCAGCACCATGGACGAGTGGTTCTGCGCGAGCGACGCGAGGTCGTGATGCCCGTCCCCGTCGAAGTCGCCGCTCACCACGGACTCCAGGCCCAGCTTCGACGCGCTCGACGGCAGCCCCACCGGGGCCGCCTCGGTGCCTTCCTTGGGCCCGTTGGGTCCGCCCCAGGTCACGTACGGGACGGTGCGTGGAGCGGAGACCTGCTCGTCGTCCACGTGCTTGCCCTCGACGGTCGTGACGAAGTCCGGGAAGCCGTCACCGTCCAGATCGGCGGTGACCATCCCATCCGCGGGGACTGCGTCACGCCGGGCCGTTCCCTCCGCCGGCTCGGGCAAGCCCAGGTCGCGGCGCCCGTAGACCGTACGCGTCGAGGGGTCGGGTCCCATTGCCGAGCCGTAGATCACAGCGATCCGTTGGTCGCCGCCCGGGTTGACCGGGTCGCCGCCGACGCCGACGGGTATCACGAGGTCGCGGTACCCGTCGGCGTTGATGTCCTCGGGGTCCTTGGACCCTTTCCCGGGGGCCGGCGACCGGCTTCCGGTGGGTGCGCCGGGCACCCCGGCAGCCGAAGTCCCGCCCCCCGAGGAGGACGGCTCGTGGTCCGATCCCCCACTGCCGCATCCGGAGAGTGGAGCGAGCACGACACAGACAGCGCAGACGGCGAAGGTGGGCAAGGACAAGGCGGTGCGAGACTTCATGCACCTCACCCTCACACCCCGTGCCGTGCCGAGACCAGCGGGGGTTGCGGGACTGTTGCCCAGTTGTCGCTCAGCTTGCTCTGCGGACCCGGCAACAGTGGGGCGACTTGGAGGACTTCTCCGTCGAGGGGAACCAACACGCCCGCCGGCCCCATCCCCTCGCCAGGGTGCTGGGCACGGTCAGCTGCGCATCGCCCCGAAGACCGATGAACTCATGCTCTTTTGCCGACTGCGGGATGAGGACCGGAAGAGGTCCGACCCGACCGAACCTTCTCAGGAATGAGACCATGGCATTCAACATAGAATTCCAAATGCAGGTGAAATTTACTTCCAGCGGGGACTTCAAGGCATGGAAAGAGAAAGTCCTCATTCAGCAACGGGCGCAACTCGAACTCCTCCCCTCCTTTTCGGAGAACTTTGACGAGTTCGACGAGGATTTGCTGACGGATCTGATCATCGAGGACACCTCGACTCTTGAAGAGGCGCTGGATCAACTGCGCAGTGTCGGTTACGAGATCGCAGCCGAGGACATCGTGGAGTGGAGGCAGGCGGTGGATGACGAGGGAACCCCGGGCGTCCATCTTCTGGAGGCCCGGAAGCTGAGGCGGGACTCGCAGGTCAGTGCTCTGCTGGACCACCTACGCGTCAATCCGGCACCCGACCTCCTCGAGGTCAACCGACTGTCGCTGAGCGACCATGGCGACATCGTCGTGAATGGATCCTTTCGCGACTATGACGCATTCTGCGACTACCGCCTTCCGCTGATCTTCGCGGGGGCATCCGCCAAAGAATGTGACGGTAGCGGCCATGTGTCGTTCTTCGGGGTCGAGGACATGACGCCCGTATCGCTGTTCTTTGATTTCGACCGGGACGGCATCGCGATCAACGAACCTGACGTTCAGGATGCGATGGAATGGAACCTTCACGAACGCTTCGAGAGCGTCGAATTGACCGATGAGGGCCTGCGGCGAACGAATCCGACTGCCCGGCATCCGGAGTGAATGGCCGAACTTTGCCTCAGCCCTGAGGCGGCGCGCGCCCAGGCGGAGATAGTTCTGCCCGACGTGCAGGCGTACGCGCCGGGCGCCGCTTCGCGAGGAGGCTGTCGTCCACAGCGCCGCCGGGTGGCTGCCGTCGTGCACCACGGCAGCGCCGGCACCTCGACGACGGCTGCTCCGGCCGGCGCGCCTCAGGCGGTGGTACCCGAGTCGCGGACCAGCTCCTGGGCCGCGCGGGCCGTCCCGAGCTGGGCATCGGCGCGGCACACGACGGACCGACTCCGACCTACGACTCCCTGTCGGCCGCGCTCACCACGACCCTGACCCCCGAGACCTGAGCACGAGCGAGGACCTTGGCCGACACGATGCCCACCGGCGCGGCGACAGCGACCGCGAATCTGCTACTCGACGCGGCCGGCCGCGAAAGGCCGTGCGTGCCCGCGTGAACGACACAGGATTGTCGAGCCGGGGACCGGTGGACCGACCTTAAGGGTCAGCCGGTGAAGGACTCTGGGCCGAAGCGGCCCCACGCAACGAATGCCGCCAGCGCCAGATAGACCAGGTTCAGCACCACAAAGGTGAATTCGCCGCGTCGGCCGTGGGTGATCATCGCTCCGACCATCAGCAGGATCCAGCAGACGGCAGTCACCGGCACCATGAACGGTGCGATGTCGAGCGCGGCTGGCAGGATCAGGCCCGCCGCGGCCAGGAGCTCGAGGACGCCGAGGGTCTTGACGAAGCGGACGTCGGCGTCCTCGGTCCATCCCCCGCCCTTGGCCGCAGCCAGCTTCTCCTTGGGCACGAATGCCTTGCTGATGCCACCGGTCAGGGCTACTGCGGCCAGCAGTCCGGCGGCGATCCACAGCGCGAGGTTCATCATCCACTCCTTGATCGAGAGTTGCCTGTACCTCGTACAACGAGACGGCAACCCCCGAATGTGACATCCCCGAACACCCGGGCATGGGAAGGCCGTACGCACCATGCGTACGGCCTTCCTGGGGCGCGTCCTCATGCAGGCCATCAACGACCCTCGCCGGGGTCCCGGCGGGACGCATGCCCGCGGTGGTGAAGGCCGGCCCCGGTGACCGCGTCGGCGCCGTAGAGGCCGGTGGGCCGGGTGGGGCTTGCCCTGGTGTACGGCCGGCGGCCGTACCTCCGGCATGGAGTCTCGCTGCCCACCCTGACCTGCCTGCGGAAGGCGACTGCAAGAAACCTGGGGACACGTGTCACCCGGGAGGGACCGACATGGCGTTGTAGGGGGTGGAGAGGCGCCCCTCCGCTTGATCGGACCTCGTCAGCAAGGAGTGTTCATCCATGAACGGGATGAAGAAGTACCTGGTTACCGCGTGTGCGGTGAGCCTCATGGCCGGTGTGCCGACTGCGGCCTTTGCGTGGGCCTCTCCTGCCGCGACCACGACGCACGCGGGCAAGGCCGTTGCGGGCACAGCGAAGAAGGGATCCGTCAAGGTGGTGGCGCCGGGTGAGAGGGTCACGGTGGCGCCGAATCTGACGATGTGGCTCACCAAGGACGGCAAGCAGTGCCTGCAGCATTCTTTCGAGCCCACGCCCTGGTGCAACAAACTGTCCGGAGGCAAGACCGGCGCGAACCTGGCCGGCCTCGACGAAGGCGACCACCGGGCATGGCTGTCCGGCGGCTACGTCGGCGACGGCGACCCGGCCGGGGTTCGGATTCGTACACTCAGCGGCACCACCCAGGGCACCGTGGTAACTCTGGCCGGAAACCCCGGCTGGGGCGCCTGGTACTCCCAATCCCCCATCACCAAGCCCGAACCCGGCGACGACAAACACCCCAAGGCCTTCCTGCGTAACGTCACCGTCTACGACAGCGCCGGGAAGACCATCGTCTCCACCGACGCCCCCCACGCGGCGGACGCCATCAAGAGCCGGATCGACGGCGCGGGGGAGACCGAGGCACGGTTGCGCTGATCCTCCTGCGCATCATCGAGCGTGTGCCGGTCCCCCGGTGTCCCACTGGTGACAACCCGATGGAGGCAGCCGGGCCGGGGGGGTGGTCTCGTAGGGAATGCGGGGACCCGGCGCCATGCGGTTCGCGAGGTGGCGGAATGCGCGAAGCGAATCAGTGCACCGGCGTACGTGCCGCCGCTGCGGGGCGGGCTCCGCGGGTCAGTTGGTCCTTCGGTGCTCAGCAAAGACCTTGCTCATCGGCATCACAGGAGAGAGCGCCCGGCCAGGACGACTGCGGCCACTACAGCCACGCTCCTTCGCGCATGATGACTCGCCCCAGCAGTTCCGGCTCACCGCGCCAGGCGCGTACGGTCCTCGGCACCACGCGCACGTACAGATAAGGGCCCTCCTCCGTGCGCGGGTCCCATCCGAACTTGCCGGCGAATGCATCTGCGGCGGCCTCCGGGACGTCCCGGTCGGGAAAGCACTCCGCCTCCCCTTGCAGTAGCACCACATCGAAGGTGTCCGGCAACGCCAGGCGCACGCGCGGCTCCTCGCGTACGTTGCGCGCGGTCACGGAAGTCTCGCCCGTACACATCCACAACGCCCGTCCGTCCCAGGAGAACCACAGGGGCACCTGGTGCGGGCCGTGATCAGGATGAGCCGTCGACACCCATACGTCCCGCTCTCCATCGAGCCGTTCCAGTGTGTCGCGCCTGCGCTCGGCCATCGCACGACGAGCCATTCGTGGGGGTTCCATGACGCTGACGCTAGCCAGCATCCGTGCTCGATGCCTGGGGCGCTGGTCCTACTCCCTGCGAACGACGACCACTTGTCCGCTGCACGGGGGTGCAGCCGACTCAGGTGTTCAGTGCGGCCCACCGACGCTCAGTCACAACGTCGGCATGTCGGCATACGGGAGGTCCGCCGGGAAACGTCTGACCCCTGGCGTCCCGGACGCGCTCGGTCCGGCGAGGCCGCCCCCCTGCCGTTGGGGTGGCTGCCGGGCCGCCCGGTGGCGTGGTGCACGGCAGGCACAGGGGCGCTCCCTAAGGTCGGCGGCTGACGGACCGCTGCCAGGGCGGCTGACGACCAGACCACCGCACGGTGACGGGCTGTCACGTCCACGGCGTTCCCTGCCTCTCCCGCGTACGGCGGTGGCCGGGGGTGCTTGCCGTCTCTGCCGGCCGGTACGGCATCGGGCCGACCGTCCAGAACAGGTGGGTGTCTCATGGGCAGTTCTTCAGAGCCCGGCTCCGTTGAGAGGTACGAGCGGGAGTCGTCTCCGCCGGTCGGCGGGGAGGGACGCTCCTGGCGCCGCCGACTCACCGCGATGGCGTGTACCGCGATGCTCTGCACGGCCGGGCTCGTCTCGGTGGCCCCAGAGGCCTCGGCCGCCGTACCCACTCCCGGCAGCGCGCCGCTGTACATCTCCGACTACACCGACGGCACGGTGCTGAAGATGCCCGCGGACGGTGGCCCGCAGACCACCGTCCCCACCACGGGCCTGGTCCGCCCGACCGGGATGGCGGCCGACCCGGCCGGGAACCTCTTCATCTCGGACACCGGAAACAGCCAGGTGGTGAAGGTGCCCGCCGATGGGGGTCCGCAGACCGTCGTCCCCACTACCGGCCTGAACCGGCCGCTCGGGCTTGCGCTCGACGCGGCAGGCGATCTCTACATCGCCGACGACTTCAACGACCGGGTGGTGAAGGTCCCCGCGGACGGCGGCCCCCAGACCACCCTTCCCACCACGGGCCTGGTCCGTCCCAACGGGTTGGCACTGGACGCCACGGGCCATCTCTACATCTCCGACTTCTTCAACGACCGGGTGGTGAAAATCCCGGTCGGCGGTGGTCCGCAGACCACGGTTCCCACTACCGGTCTCTCCCAGCCGACCGGGCTTGCCCTCGATCCGGCCGGGAACCTCTTCATCTCCGACAGCGCCCACGACCGGGTGGTGAGGGTCCCCGCGGGCGGCGGTCCCCAGACCACGGTTCCCACCAACGGTCTTGACGCCCCGGAGGGACTGGCGCTCGACGCCGTCGGCAACCTGTTCATCGCCGATTTCCCGCATGACCGGGTGGTGAAGGTCCCCGCGAACGGCGATCCGCAGACCATCGTCCCGACCACCGGCCTGCACACTCCGGTCGGGCTGGCGATCCCGCCGTACCCCGTACCGCCCACAGGGGTGACGGCCACCGCCGGCATCGGGCAGGCCACGGTGTCGTTCACCCCCAGCACCTCTCCCTCGGTCACCGGTTACACCGTCACCGCCACCGACCTCACCCGCCCCTCCCGCGGGGGACAGACAGCCCAAGGCACCGGCTCCCCCATCACGGTCACCGGTCTCACTCCGGGCGACCGGTACAGGTTCACCGTCACCGCCACCAACGCCGGGCAGGCGACCAGCTTCCGTTCGGCCCGGTCCGCGACCGTCGTGATCCCCGCGGGCCACCCCGGGGCCCGCACCAGGCTCACCGCAACGCCTGCCGTGGAGAAACTGCACGTCCAGCCACCGGTTCTGCGGGTCGAGGGCCTGTCCGCCACACTGACCAGGCCGAACGGCTCCCCGGTGGCCGGCCAGACGATCGAGTTCACCACCACGGCGAAGACGCGGAGGCTGTGCACGGCGGTCACCGACAGCCGGGGGGTGGCACGCTGCCACGCCACTGTCCGGGACCGGGCCTTGAGGCTGAACCGCCTCTACGAGGACCTCCGCCGCCACGGCTACCTCGCCACCCACACCGGTACCCCGGCCCACCGACCCAGCAGCGACACCGCCCCTGTGTGGGCAAAGCGCTGGCGCTGACCGGCAGTTGACCAACCGGACCTCTCGAATCCTCTCGAAGGTCCTGCGAGGGCCACGGAACCCCAGGTCGGGGCGCCGTGGCCCTCATCATTGATCGGTCGCACAAATTGCCCCACCGGTTACGGGACAACCTCCGAGTAGCGCCCTTCCTGGAACACGCCCCGCACCGCGCTGGTGCCGCCACCCAGATCCCTGGGTCGTGGCACCAGCAACACTCCGGGTTGCACTCCCGAGGAACGAACGATCCCCACGCGCCGAGCGCCTCAGACGTCGTTCAGTTTGTGCGCCGCGGTCGCGGACGCTCCCGGCAAAGTCGCGGGGCACGACCGTTCACGGGAAGCGGCGGCGGGAGTCGGCCCTCCCGGGTCGGGTCTGTAGTTGTGCGAGTTCGTCTGCGCGGCGGTGGTCCTTCGGTCGTCCGAGGGCTCTCCGCATGCGGATCAGATCGTCAACTGCGGCGTAGCGGATGGTGAAGCCCGCGGGGTCACGAGTGGTCTCCGCCCCGGTCAGGCAGGGGGTCACATCCATGGCACCCCAGGGCAGGGCGGGAGTGCACATGTCTCCGCTTGCACCGGTGACCCGATATCCCACCTGCGCGCTGTCGAGATCGGGCAGTTCGGTGCAGCCGCACAGGAAGAGGGCGTCGCGCAAGGCGCGCGCCTCGTCAGGGGTCCCGTCCCAGAGCAGGTCGAGGTCTCCGGTCAGTTCCGTGGAGCCGTGCATGATGCCGGCGACCTGGCCGATGACTACCGCGCGCGAGCCGGCGTCATGGAGTGCTTGGAGCAAGGGGAAAGGATCAAAGCCGAGTGCCCCGTCGGTGGCGAAGGTGCCCAGCAGATCGTCGGCCTCCTCCGGGCGACGCCCGATGGGGATACGTTCCCGCGTGGCGTCTTCGGTCCGTGCGATCGCCTGCCGCAGGCGCAGGGCAGCTGTCTGGCTCATGCGGCCATCCAACACAGCCTGACTCTGACTGTGATCAGAAATGTTCCGGACCGGTCGTCACCAGCCCGACTGGAAGGCCAGTTGGTGACGTAACTCCGGACGCCGCGAGGCCGGCCTACCGGGCCGTCTCAATGATGGCGCGGCGGTGGCAGATGAGGTCGCTGACGGTGCCGACGAAGGCGAGGAAGGCGAGTCGACGACAGCTGCTGCCGCCAGGTGCAACCCGACGCGGCCACGAACACGATCGCCGCCAGCACCGCCCGGTCATCACACCGACGGCGATCTACAAGAGCGACCATCCTGCCGCTTCGGCCTGGAGCGCGTGCCCGGAGGCGCGGCCGTACCCACTGGATACTGGTTGACAAACCTGTCGCTTAGTGTCAACTTTGTCGTATGACGAGCATGAACGAGGGTGAGGCGCCGCGAGGAGCGAAGCGCGATCGTCGCGTGGCGATCCTTGATGCGGCGGCGGCGACTCTTCTGCGGTACGGCTTCCGGAAGGCATCCGTGGATGAGGTGGCACGCCTGGCCGACATCTCACGACAGGGGCTCTACCAGCACTTCCCGACCAAGGACGCACTCTTCGCCGCCACGATCGACCATCTCCTCGAAACGAGCATCGCCTCCTCGCGCGCCGCATTGAAAGCGCCCGGGATCCCGCTCGAGGAGCGGATCCTCAAGGCCTTCGAATCGATGGCCGGAGAAACCCTCGTTTCACGGTTGGACGAAGTCCTGGAAACCGCGGAACGGCTGACAGGTCGCACTGCCAGGGAATTGGAGGGAGCGATCATTGCCGAATTTGCGAGGGCCCTGGAGGGCACCGCGGATTCGAGCCCTTGGCGGCGGAACGGCGACACCGCGGAATCCGTCGCGACCGTGCTCTATGCCACCTCGGCCGGACTCAAGCGCATCGCCTCCTCAGTGCCCGACTACCTCGACAAGATGCGACGAACCATCCGGTTCGTCTGCAACCCCTGAAGCGAGAGAGATGGATGGAGCATGAAGAAGTCAATCCTGATAACGGGCAGCACATCCGGAATCGGGCGCGCCGCCACCATCGAGTTCGCCTCGCGGGGATACCAGGTTTTCGCCACCTATCGATCCGACGCCCACCGCGACGAGCTCGCGGCCATCGACAACGTCCACCCGATCCAGATGGATGTGACCGATGCTGCTGATCTTGAGCGGGCCTATGCGGCGGTGGCGGACGAGGTGGGAGGGGCCGGGCTCTACGCCGTGCTCAACAATGCCGGCATCACCTACTCGGCCCCGTTCGAGTTCCTCGATGAGAAGCGCGCGAGAGAGGTCATGGAAGTCAACGTGATGGCCCCGTACCGCATCACCCAGACATTCATCCCCCTGCTCCTCGCGCACAACAAGGGCAGCCACGTGAAAGCACGGGTGGTGAACATCGCATCGTGGGCGGGTCTCATGGCATCGCCGTTCATCGCTTTCTACAACGCCTCAAAATCCGCAGTGATCGGGCTCACCGAGTCCATGTTCTACGACCTGCAACTCCTCGACATCCACACGGTCCTCGCGATACCGGGAATCACCAGGACACCCCTTCTGGCGAAGACCACCGAGGACGGGACGGCGACCTTGGACGCGATGCCGACCGAGGGACGAGCGCGATACCAAGACCTCTTTGCTCATTACGCGACCATGAGTGCCGGCTCCGAAGGGCTGCCCATGCTCGCCACCCCCGAGAAGGTCGCCCGCAAGCTCTACAAAATCGTCGACAAGCCGAACCCGCGGTTCAAGAACAACCTGAGCATCGACGCAAGCCTTGTCGATCACGTGATCACCCGACTCCCACGGGCAGCCAGGGTGGCGATGAACAGACGCATGTACCAGCTGGACCGCGCGCACCCCTGAAGCCCACATCCGCAACGACAGGCCGTAGCCGTTCGCCCCTGAGCAGGAAGACGAAGAGACCATGCAACTCGCGCCACACCTCCACCGCCTCGGCAACGACGTCGTCGCGACGTACCTCATCGACACCCCGGAGGGAATCACCCTCATCGACGCCGGGTTTCCCGGCCACTGGCGTGATCTGCAGAAGGAAGTCGCGGCACTCGGCAAGCGGATCTCCGACATCAAGGGCCTGATCCTCACCCACGGGGACTGCGACCACATCGGCTTTGCCGAACGACTGCGTAGCCAGCACGGCGTACCGGTCTACGTGCATGCCGCTGACGCCGACCAGGCTCGAACCGGTGAAAGACCGAAGGCGACAACCGGCCCCATGCGCCTCGGTCCGACCATGGGCTTCTTCGCCTACGCCCTCCGCAAGGACGGCCTCCGCGCGAAACACATCCAGCAGGTCGTGGAGGTAACGGACGGAGATGTACTGCCACTTCCCGGCGATCCCGAGATCATCGGACTCCCGGGCCACTCCCCCGGCAGCATCGCCATCCATGTCGCCATCGCCGACGCGGTCATGGTCGGCGATGCGTTCGTCACCCGTCACCTGCTCACCGGACGCAGGGGTCCGCAGCCCGCGCCGTTCTCCCAGGACCCCGCAGCGGCAGCGTCGTCGCTGGAACGACTCGCCGGACTCGATGTGTCGTGGGTGCTTCCCGCTCACGGCGCTCCCTGGCACGGGTCGCCGGCCGAGGCGGTCGCCGCGGCGCAAGTAGCGCTGTGACGCTGCTGAAGACCATGGCTTCCCCAGGGAGTCGGACACCCCGGATCCACCCATCAACCGGCGCTGCCGGCACGCCGTTTTCGGGACTCGCACCACACGCAGCCCCGCCTTGGTCCTCCCCGATCTGAGAGCCGTTCGGGCCATGGCAGTGGCCGGAGCCAGCGTCCTGCCCCGGGACCTGCGCGCATCGAAGAACTCGCCACCGTCGCCGTGTTCCCCGCTCGACCCCGGGGTTCCCCGGATCAACACCCGCCATCGCGTGGGCCGTTCGGGCATCGAGGGCGCACCGCACATCGCCGCGACTCGCAAAGATCTGCTCCAACAGGCGCGCACGCCTGGCGACCGGACCTCAAGGGGCGCTGGAGGGCGCTCTACGGGGCCCGGCTCGGGCCCGTTGACGCCTCGAGGTCATCCACCCTCATGCGAAGGGAAGCCGCGGGAAGCCGGCGCTCCGCGGTGGTCCACGACAGGGGCGCTTCGGATGCGGCCGGGCAGCGCATCCGGATCCGGACCACGATCCGGATGCGCTTCCCGAGCGCGCGGGCCGGCACACGGGGCTTCCCCACGGAGGCGCGGCCCTACGAAGGGATCGACTCCGGAGCGTCGAGGCCGGGAGGGCACAGCGGTCGGGCCCGGCAGGCGAACCGATCGCGTCGAGCTCCCGGATGGCGGCGCCGCCGGGCTCGGCCGCTGATCGGATCGAGCCTGGTCCGTTACGGAGGGAAGGAGCGCGCGACCAGCGCGTGATTGGCGCCGCACGGGGCCGGGAGCGGCCGTTGCGGCGGGCCGGAGGGTGCGGACCGGAGCAACTCCGCGTAGGCGATGCTCCCTTGGACCGCTTCGTCACGTCTTGTAGGCGCCCGCAATCAGAGGGTATCCATATGTGCCGGACCGGCCCCGTGCGGCGGGATGACCTCGGGGCGGACCCGCCGTCCCGGCCGGTCCACCTCCCCGAGAAGGCGTTCGATCATGGAAACCGGCAAAGCGGACATTACTAGGGATATCTCCCGGTCTCAGGATGCAGATCACCGCCCAGACTGGATGGTGATCGACGCGGAAAGCCCAGTCGAAACCGTCCCCGAGGTCCTCCCGGCACCATCGTGCCCGACGTTCCGACGTCCCCCGGCCTCCACGACATGTCGGTGCCCTCCGTGACACCGGCGCCCTCACCGGCGGGCCCCTGTCGACTGCCCGATGACCCGCAGCTCGCGGGACCGGACGCCCACCTGCAGCGTCTGCCCCGCCCATTCCGCAAGGAGCCGTGAACCATGACGTCCACCGCCGTCCTCACCGGACCGACGAGCCGTGTCGACGCCCTCCCGCACCGGCCCCCGCACGGCCTCGTGGCCGTGGTCGACCCGCTGTCGACGGGCACCGAGCTCATCCGGGCGTTCCGCGACCGGGGCGAGGAACCCCTGCACGTGTACGACGACCCGGAGTGGTACCGGAAGGCCGTTGCGGACGGACACCCGTCCGTGCTCAGCCGGTCCGTCGAGGAGACCGCGGAGAGCCTCATGGCGCGGAATGTGCGGACCGTCGTCCCCGGCAGCGAGTACGGCGTCCCGCACGCCGACGCCCTGAACGCCCGCATGGGCCTCGACCTCCACGATCCGGCCCGATCCACGGTCCGCCGGAACAAGCTCGGCATGATGCGGGAACTGGAGGCTCAGGGTGTCCCCGTCCCCCTGACCCGGTCCGTACGCAGCGCGGATGAGCTGGAAGATGCGCTGCTCAGCCTTCCGGGGTTCCCCGTGTTCGTGAAGCCGGCCAACGCCGCGGGAAGCGACGGGTGCTTCACCTGCCGGAGCGCGGGCGAGGTGCGTACGGCCTTCGCCCGGATCGCCGGGCGCAGGAACCTGCTCCGGAATCTCAACGACACCGTGATCATCCAGGAGCTGCTGAACGGACCGCAGCTCATCGTGAACACCGTCAGCCACCAAGGCCGTCACCTTCTGACGGACTTCCAGACCTCACGTATCGACGAGGTCGAGGGCCGCCCGGTGTACCGCAACCAGCAGGTCGTACGGACTCTCAGCGAAGAGCACCGTGAGGTGGTGGATTACGCGTTCCGGTGTCTGGACGGGCTGGGGGTGCGCAACGGTGGTGCCGATACGGAGATACGTCTCACCGACCGGGGACCGCGGCTGGTGGAGGTGAACGCGCGGCTCATGGGCGCGACCCTCTCGCATTCCGCCTACTCGGCAGCGCTCGGCCACAATCAGGCGGACCTCATCGCCGAAAGGTACCTCTCCCCCGGCCGCTTCCTGCGTCGCCTCACGGAGCCCTACGCCCCGCACGCAGCCCTGGGCACCGCCTTTCTGCACCTGCCCCGCAAGGGCACCGTGCTGGGCATGCCCGGTCTCGACCGGCTGCGCGCCCTGCCGGGGTTCCACGGCGTCACGGGCATCGTCCCCGCCGGCGGCCGCGTGGAGGAGCCGTGGCTCTCCTGCGGACAGGCTGGGTTCGCCTTCTTCGTCCACTCCGACCCCGCCGTCGTCGACGAGTCGCTGCGGACGCTGCACGCCATGGAGGACCGGCGCGAGATCTACCGCGTCGACGAAGCCGAGGCACACATGCCCGCGGGGGCCGGGACGGACACGGGCGGCGGCCGATGATCGCCCTGGTGCTCTTCGCCCTCTTCCTCCAAGCCCTCTGCCACAACGCGGTGTCCATCCTGCTCTCGCCCCGGGAGAGCCTGGCCTTCTCCTTCGTGGCGTTCGTCCTGGCAGCGGTGGTGTTCCTCGTGGTGCGGCATCTGGGCGGCCGGTCCTCACGGACCCCCACAGGACGCGCCACGAAGGAACCCGCAACGACAGGACCGCTCTCTACGGCACCTACGACGGCGGAACGCGCCTCTGCGGACCGTGAGGTCCGCCGCTGGGTACGGGCCATCAATGTGGCCGGGGCCGTGTCGTTCCTCTGCTTCTACGCGGCCCTCACCCTGCTCCCCGCCTCCATCGTCACCGTGGTCGAGGCCTCCGCCGGGCCGCTCGTGCTCCTCGGCCTCGTCACGCTCTCCTCGAGCAGGAACGGCACGCTGGTGCACAAACGCGGGCGCGCCCAGTGGCTGCTCGCCTCGGTCATGCCACTGATCAGCCTTCTGATGTGCGTGGCGGCGCTGCGGGAACACAGCACCGCCGAGACCGTTGCCGGGGCCGCACTTGCGCTCGTCTCCGGTGTCGGTGTGGCCTTCGTCGCCGTCAGCTCGCATCATCTGGCACGTCACGGCGTGAGCCCCACACACGTCATGTCCGTCCGCTTCCACCTCAGTTACATCCTGGCGCTGGCGCTGCACTTCATCACCGCCGGCGCCCTGCCCACCGACTGGCAGCGTCTGCTCCTCATGGTCGCGCTGGGTCTGGGGGCCGTGGTCGTCCCCCTCTTCCTGTTCCAGATCGCCCTGCACCGCATCAGGCCCATCGTGTTCCTGCTGCTCTTCTCCTGCCTGCCCGCGATCACCCTGGGACTCGAATGGGCTCTCGGCCGTGCCCCCGACACCACTCTCCTCGCCCTGACCGGTGCGGCACTGGCGGTCTCCTTGGCGTACGTCCTCAGTGAGCACCCGAGCAGCCACCGCGCCCGTAAGGCGTCCCGACGCGGTCGGCAGAGCGAGGCGCGGGGCGGCGTACGGGTGGGGGCGGACGACGGTCGAGCCCACGGAGACGCACCGGCCCGCGTCCTCCTCGGCGATGGACCGCGCCTGCGCCTGAACCGCGACGGCACCACCGAGGTCGTGCGCATCATCGTGCCGGCCCTCCTGAAGCCCTCGTCGTCTCCACCGGCTTCGGGCCGCCCGTGGCCCAACTCCAGGGGCCTGCGCAGCCACGATGAGCGGCCCGGTCGAGCAACTCGCCTCCCGCGCCCACTCGCGAGGCCGGCAGGAGCGCACCATGCACGTGCGGCGGGACCAGGACGGCCGCATCGTCGGAACGGACAGCGACGGCGACCCTCGCGGCGGGGGCAGTGGTGACCTTGCGCCCGATGGTGGTGATGGATCCGTTGCAGACGGTCCGATGCCGCTTCCAGCCGGCCCGCCGGGATGGCGAGCCGCTCCACATCCCGCCATGGCCGGCCCCGATGCCGGCGCTCACCGTGGACCTGGTCCACAGTGAGCGCCACGCTCCGACGACCTCGTCAACGGACGACCGGAAGGCTGACCGTGGACCGGCCGGGGTCGATCGTGAATTCGGTGGCCCCGCCCTTCAACGGGACGAAGTTGCCGGCGTCCGCGCCGGCGATGGCGATACGCACGCGGTGCCCCTCGCGGAACAGGGCCGAGGTGGACACCAGGCCGATCGTGACGTCTTCCATCTCTCCGGGAGACATCGGGCGGGCATCCTTGCGCGCGTAGCTGTGCGGGACTCGTACCGCCGCATCGGGGTACTTGCCGGGATCCACCCGGCGGTTGGCCAGCCGCAGTTGGCCCTCGGTGATGTAGGTGACGCGTCCGTCGGGAGCGACGTCCTCCAGATAGACACGCACATCTGCATGGGGCTTGTCGACCGCCATACGCAGCTTGACGACCGGCATACCGGTGACCCGGACATCGCGACGCAGCGGCCCGCCGGTGTAGGTCAGCAAGCGACTGTCGGCCTTACGCCGGTCCGGGTAGACGATGTCCTCGCTGGTGAGGTTGCCGTTCCAGCGGCTCGCAGGTCCGGTACTGGCCTTCGGGTCGACCTTGTAGACGTCGGTGGACCCGCCTCCCAGCTTCCGGCTGTAGGTCTCGGTTCCCGAAGGGGGCCACACCGTCGTCGTGCGCCAGCGGTTCTCACCGAGGGTGTAGTAGGTGATCCGTTTCGCCTTGGCGGGACTGGCTGCCTTGACGTGCCGGTCGAAGAAGTCCATCAGCGCCTTCCACTGTTCTGCCGGGGAGGGCGCGGCGGGCTTGTCGGGTGAGTTGAAGGGATTGGCGTCAGCCTCTCCGCCGTGGGTCCACGGACCGATCACGACCTCCTGCGCGTTGCCGAACCTCAGGAACCGCGAGAGCGCGCCGTTGACCGTACCCGCGTCGAGCCAGCCGACGGGCACGAACATCGGCACCCGAGAACGGGAGATTTCCCGCTGGTAGCTGCCCGTGCTGCCGGCGGTCAGGGAAACTCCGCCCTGGCGGTCGTCGCGGAACGAGTTCTTCTTCAGGAGAGGGGCGATATCCACGTTGGACTGGTGTTCGCGCTGTGCCGCCTTGACGAGGGCGGAGCCTTGCCGTCCGTCCACGGGGCGCGGCTTGCCGAACTCGGCACGCCACTTGTCGTCGCAGGGTTTGCCCAGCTTCTCGGCGAGGTCGCACACCGCGCCGTCGACGCCGTCCAGCGCCCGGGAGGCCGTCAACCACCTGTAGATCACAGCCATCTCCGTGCCGCCCGGCCGGATGAGGTCGTGATACATCTCGTAGTCGTTGAACCGAGGCGCGATCGCGGTGAGATGGGGGTTGTCGAGCCGCGCCATCATCTCGGCGGTGTCGCCGTCATAGGAGTCGCCGAAGGTGCCGACCCGGCCCGTTGACCATGGCTGGGCACTGATCCAGTCGAGGATCTCGCCGTAGTCGGCGACTTCGGCTTTGGACAGCTCGCTGGTGCGGGTACCGAAGGACGCGCCGCTGCCGCGAGCGTCCACCAGAACGAGGGCGTAGCCCGCCTTGGTCCAGCGCTTGGTCTCCGCGGTGCCGGAGTCACCCGCCCTGCCCTTCCAGTAGCGGGTCGCCTTCATCGCCGTCGGGACCTTCCCGCGTGCTGCGAGCGGCTGGGGCAGCCAAACGTCCACAGCGATCCGTGTGCCGTCGCGCATCGGCACGTACAGCGACTGAAACCTGTCCTTCCGGTTGGTGGTAGGGCGTTCAACGGTTTTGGATGCTGATGGAGAGGCGGAGGATTTGCCAGTGGTGGCATTGGACGCCGATGGCGAGTCCGAGGACTTGTCGGTGGTGGAGCTGCACGCTGGTAGGGCGACCACGGATGCGCCTGCAAGGACCACTCCGGCGATAAGCGAACTACGCAGACGCACTGACTCTCTCCTTCTGGTCACAGGTGAAGACGGTTCGTATGTGCAGCACGGGAAGACTCCTTTGCATCGAAAACGGAAAATCTCACAGCTTTGAGCACGGCATGCTCGCGGAGAGGTGTTCTGACAAGACGTGCTCGGCCGACTCCAGCAGCGGAGGTTATTTCGCTCCGGGTTTCTCGTGACGGGCACGGACTACTCAACTCGCAGCGCGAGGCGACGGCCACGCTCCGCACCCGGAGTGCATTTCCCCGGTCGACGTCACGGCCAGTGGTCCCTCACGGGCCGCGCCCGTTACTCAACGGGCAGGAAATGCTGCATCCGGCCGGGACACGCTGTTTCCTGGGAATCCGGGAGCGCGGTGCAGGGCAGTCGGCGACCCTCGCCGACGACGACTTGGAGCAGGTCGGATGGCGCAGGGGCGGTTGCCCGTCACGCGCGCTGAGCTGCACCTGCTGGCCGGGAGCCGACCTTCAGCACCCGCTCCGAGCACGCGCAGCGCGCCGGCTCGGAGGCCACCCGCGCCCTCGGAGTCGGGTACAGGCAGGCGCCAAATTGACTGCCCACCACGGGCATGCGCAGGGTGCGGCGGAGGTCGGTCGCACTTCCGGGCTGTACGGGTCGATCCAGCATCCGTATCTGCCCCCAGGAAAAGGACTCGTTGGGTAAGCAGATGCCCTTTACGACGCCTTGACATGGGCATGCATCTCGGCAGGAAAGCCGTGCTCCACCGCCCAGGACGACCAACCGCGCGACGGCACCCATGGTGAATCAGGGGGTGATTCTTCGATTCATGGCGGCTCTGACCAACCTTTCTCGATGTCGTGTTGGATGAGAGGGGGGAAATCGATGTCGTCCCCGCAATGGAAACCCTGCCGCGATCCGCAGTGCATTGCACTGGCCGTAGCTTCACTTCTACGGGGTGGTGCTAGCACCACCATGTTGTTCGCTCTGCGGGCATCTCCCTGCTGATCCGCGATGGGAGTTGGCGCGCAGGACGACGGCTCCGGATTTGGTGGCCCTCCCCAACGACCGCATCGAGGGCAAGGAGTCATGTTCTGCGCGGCTCCGCGCTCCCCCGACCTGTCCTGCCGCGAATCCGCAGCCCGTTGCGTTTGGCCGCAGCACACGTTTTCGGGGGGGGGCTGGCACGACCCACTCCGCACCTCGCCCGCCCGCCCGCTCGCTCGCCCGCTCGCCCGCTCGCCCGACCGCTGATCAGCGGTCGGTGCGATGAGGGACAGCGTGCGGCCCTGCGGTGGGGATGATGCAGAACCGGCCCGGGAGAAGCTGGTCGGCGGACGATGACCTTGCCGCCGACCCGCCGTCTGGTGCGTGACGCCGGGGCCCCGGCCCAAGCTGGTCTTCCGGGCAACCGTCGTCCGCCGGTACTGCCCGATTCGACCTGCCGCTACGCGGCGACGATAAGGGCCAGCCCGACCGGCATCAGCACGACCTGGCCGATCAGCAGAGCCCACCGCCCCCTGTGTCCCACCCTGCGTGCGGGCAGCAGCAGAGCGGCGAGACCCAACACCCCGGAACACCCGAGCAACCACGCGCCAAGGTCCGCAAGGCCCGATGGGCCGGGGCCGCTGCCGTCGAGGGCTTCATCGATGGTGAAGAGCACTGACACGAAGAACACCGCAGGCAGGAGAGCGAGCGCGATACCGGAGATGAGGCGCAGTTCGCGGTGGCTGAGGGTGCGGGAGCGCCTTTCGGGCCCGGTCTCGTTCTCGTTCTCGTTCGTCGTCACGACGACGAGTCAAGCACCCGGGTTCGGGCGGGGCATCCGCTCTCCTACTCAGTTCGGGACACGGCCACGGTCCGGAGGCTGCGTACGGATCCGGGCCCTGGGGCGGACGGCTGCTCCGGGTGCGGAAACGGCCCCCTCCGCCGGGTACGCGACCGGTCGGGCAGGACAAGGACGCGATCATGAGAGGCTGGCTTCGACCGCGTACGGGAGGAGACGTGTGATGCCATCTGTTCCTGATCCCACTGTGGTTCACCCGATGCCCGGGCAGCCGCGTGTGGTGCTGCTGAAGCCCTTGGTCACCTCACCGCTGATCGAGGTCGGGGAGTTCTCCTACTACGACGATCCGGACGACCCGACGGCGTTCGAGACGCGCAATGTTCTGTACCACTACGGTCCGGAGAGGCTGGTCATCGGTAAGTTCTGCGCGCTGGGCGAGGGCGTGCGGTTCATCATGAATGGGGCAAACCATCGCATGGACGGCCCCTCGACATTTCCGTTCCCGATCATGGGCGGGTCCTGGGCCGAGCACTTCGATCTGATCACCGGCCTGCCCGGCCGCGGGGACACCGTGGTCGGCAACGACGTCTGGTTCGGATACGGGGCGTCGGTGATGCCCGGCGTCCGTATCGGTCATGGAGCGGTCATCGCCTCCGGTTCCGTCGTCGTCGACGACGTTCCCGATTACGCAATCGTCGGCGGCAACCCGGCCAGGCTCATCCGCCACCGTTTCGACGACGGGGACCGCGCCCGACTTCTGGACCTGGCCTGGTGGGACTGGCCCGTCCAGCGCATCACCGAGCACGTTCGCACGATCATGTCCGGCGACATCGACGCCCTTGAGGCAGCGGCTGCGCGGAGGGACTGAGGGCTGCCCTTGGGACGGGCGCCGGACATGGCGGGCTCCTCGCGGCACAAGTTCAGGCGATGGCGAGGCGGACGTGCAAGCTCCGCCGGCACGAGCGAGCCTGATCCATCCTTCCGGTCGTAGCGATCCTCCCGTGGAACCACTACCGGGATCAGACCACCGACCCCTGGTCACAAATCGTCCCCGCCAACTCCCCACAGGGATACGGCTTCCGGTACGACGACGTCAGCACCGCGGACCAACACCCGGTCGACGGCGGGACGAACGACGCCACCCCCACCCGCCGGCGCATCAGCGAGGTGCGGCACTCCCCTGCAACGGCACCGTCCGGCCGCCCCCGCGTGCGGGGCGGCCGGACGGTCGTGAACGCTGACGACTGGGGTGGGCCTTGAGCGAGTACGGGAAGGTCAGCCCCGGACCGCGGCGGCGCCCGAGGGGTTCCGCTTCGCCTCGGCGACCTTGGCCGAGACCGTCTTGTCGCCCTTCGCGCACTTGGCACTACGGCGCACCCAGGTGCCGGAGGCGATGCCGTTCTCCGTGATGGGGGTGTCGGCGAAGACGTCCCCGTAGGACCACATCGTGTGCTGGTCGCCCTCGGGGCCGACGGGCTCGCCGTATTCGGCGATCAGAGTGCCGTGCGTACGGGTCATGTTGGGCCGGAACTCCAGCCAACCCTTGTAGCCGGGCTCGATGTTGATCGTCACGGCCTCGGCCTTGGCCGTGGCCTTGCCGAAGCTTGTCGTCCTCGTCTCGGAGTACTGGTAGTTGGCACCCGCCGTGAGGACCTTCTGGAAGAGATTGCTCACCGTGATGCCGACGGTGTGCGTCCGCGCCAGCGAGACATCGGAGGTGACGGTGTGGGTGTTGGTGATGGCTATGAGGGCGTTGCCCGGGCCGGTGCAGTTCTCGAAGACATTGGACGTCCGCTGCGCCTTGCCCTCGATGACCTCACGCCGGTCCACCTGGTAGCGGCAGCCGTCTTCCTGAGACGGGCTCACATCGTCGTCGTAGGGGTTGGTTCCGTTGCAGTCGCCCACCAGATCGGGGTTGTCCGCATCCCAGCCGGGCATGTCGTGGGCGGAAGCGGAGGAGAGGTTCAGCGTGGCGAGCAGTCCACCGGCCACCAGAGCCACAGCTCCCTTGACCACAACTCCCCTGCGGTTCAGCTTGATCGCGCGCAAGTCGTTCTTCACCTTTCTCCCGGAGCACATGCATGTGCGAGGGGGCACGAGGCCGCCGGGCCGGCCATCCTGAGCGTCGCTCCATCGTGGCTTCGCAGTGGGAAGAAGAGTCAGGAAACTTCTGCTAGTTACTGCCGGTAGAGGGTTTGGGCATCGATCCCGGGAGGTAGGGCGCCGGGTCATTTCGCGACCGGAGTAAGCCTGTTCGTCTCGAACGGAGAGACAGGTCGCACTGCGCCGCGCCGACGACGCGGGGAAGGTGGCGGGGCTGCGGGGGTCGGAGCTGCGGGTCGCGCCTCTGGAGTCCCGGCGTCGTGGCCATCGGGCCCGATCCGCCAACGAGACCTTCCCGGCGACGAGTTCGTTGCAGGACGGTCGGCGGGCAGGTGCGAGATCCAGTACTTGACCGGCTCCACGCCCTACCGCCCAGATACGTGGAGGCGTTGGCGCGTGGAGGGGTTGGCGCGACTTACTGGCGGAGTGCTTTGGATTGCGCCGGGCTGAGGCGGTCCGGTCTCGTGGTGAGGGTGTATGTCCGGGGTCCGACGGTCCTCAGGGTGAGGGGATCTGCGATGGCCGGTTGCCGCCGGATCGCGTCCAGGGCGGCGGTGGCGCGGTCTTCGGGCCAATCGAGTGCGGTGGCCAGCGTGCCCAGGGAGAGCGGTCGGTCGGCGTGCACGAAGGCAGCGACCACGGTCAGCGCGTCGTACACGGCGGTCGCGGTGAGGGTGCTGCCGCTCATCTGCTCGCTGAGCCTGGCGAAGAACTGGCCCATCGCGCCGAGTCGGGTGCCGGCGGTCGTGTCGGCGCCGAAGATCTGGATGCCCCGCTGTGCGGCGGTTGCGATCTTGGAGTGTGCGCCGGTGTCGGCCTGCCACGCCCGGAGCCAGGCGTCGTCGTCGATGACGTAGCGTTCGCGGCGCCCGCCGGGATCCGGTTGGCGCACGACCAGTTCCATGGCTTCGAGGTAGCCGATGGACCTCAACCACGGCACGACACCCAGTGGAAAGCGCATCGTCTCGGCCGAGAGCATTCGAGAGATGCTGCGTTCGCGGGTGCCCGTACCGGATCCCCACATGTTCGGGCCCGTGTACCTGACCCTGGTCCTCGATCCGGTGCAGGCACAGTTCCTCCGGAAGCCGGACCGGATCAGATATGAGCTGCTCCCGGTGAGCGAGACCCATTTCCTGATGCCGCCGGCGCATCCGTTGGAGGACACCCAGACGGTCGCGATCTACGACTTCACCAACGGCACTTCCCAATACCTCCATACCAACTGCCGGGTGAATCCACGGCAAGGGTGACCATGGGTCGCGGAAACCATCGCGGGCGGCCGCCACGCTTCGACCCGGCGCGTCAGCCCAGCACGGGGCTTGCTCAGCATCAAGTGCCCCGCTACCCGCAGCCAACGGCGTCATGACCTAGGTCTGCCCCCTCGCCTCCGAGGACGGGTCGATCGGGAGCCATCGCCCCCGACTCCGGCGGCCGGTCCCGGCACGGCATGGCAGCGAGGTCGGCCGCGCATCGGCCTTGGGAGGACGCGGTGTGCGGACCATGGCCTTTGGTGGACCCCGCTCCACCAAAGACGCGGGAGTGATTCCGAGTGTGCGGTGCGGCGCCCGGCGCTCCTCCATCGGCTGATGACGCGCAGCCGCCCATTGCCAAGGATCGGTGCCGTTCGGCCGAGGAGTCCGAGCGCGTCCCAGGCCCTTGGGGGAAGAGTGAACGAGCACGCAGCACCCCGTCGTATCTCCGTCTTCGACACCACGCTCCGCGACGGCGAACAGGCGCCGGGCAACGCGATGGATCCTGAGCAGAAGCTCGAACTGGCCCAGCTGATCGCGGGGTTGGGCGTGGACACCGTCGAGGCGGGCTTTCCCGCCTCCTCACCCAGCGACTTCGAGGCGACCCGGCTGATCGCGCAGCATCTGTCCGGCACCAAGTTCGCCACGTTCTCCCGCACCACCCGCAAGGACGTCGAGATCGCCGTCGAGGCCGGCGGCACCGACAACCATCAGGTGCAGATGGTGGCCACCGGCAGCCAGATCCACCTGACCCACAAGCGCGGCATCACCCGGCACGCGGCAGTGCAGGAGGTCGTGGACACGGTGAAGTTCGCCGTCGAACTGGGCGTCACCGACATCGCCGTCGGCATCGAGGACGCCAGCCGCGGCGAGGACGACCTGCTGCGCGCGCTGACCGAGGCGGCCGTGGACGCGGGCGCGACCTGCATCATCCTGGCCGACACGACCGGGTGCCACCTCCCCGAGGAGTTCGGCACGCTCATCGGCAAGATCCGCCGGTGGGCGCCGCCGCCCATCAAGGTCTCCACCCACTGCCACAACGACTTCGGCCTGGCCACCGCCAACACGCTGGCCGGTCTCGCGGCCGGGGCGGACGAGATCCAGGTCGCCCTCGGCGGCATCGGCGAGCGGGCCGGCAACACCTCGCTCGAAGAGGTCGCGGCGGCCCTCGCGTACAAGACCGAGCTGCTCGGGATGACCACCGGTGTCCGTCTGGAGGCCATGTACGCGGCGTACAACCGGCTGCGCGAGATCATCCGGCTGGAGGTGCCGCGCAACAAGCCCATCTTCGGCCAGTACGTCTTCGGCACCGCGGCCGGTATCCACCAGCAGGGCATACTCAGCGACCCGAGCACCTACGAGTACGTCGAGCCGGCGCGGTTCGGCCGCGAACGCTCCCTGCTCATCGGGCGCCACTCCGGACGGACCGTGCTGCGCCACCTCATCGAACAGCTCGACGTGACGGTCGACGAGGCTGAGCTCGACGAGCTGTACCGCGTCCACATCGCCGAGCGCGAGAGGGGCGACTGCGAGGACCTGTCGGTCGTACGGGAGCGGCTCGCGCGTGAGCTCGGCATGCGCATGGCGGTGGCAGCGGCGCGATGAGGTTCCGCACCATCGAATCGCTGAATCTGCCCGGGAGTTGTGCGTACATCGTTGACCGCGAGGTCGGCGGGGAGAGGGCGGCCGCATGAGTGCGACGCGCATCGCTGTGATCGGCGGCGGGCCCAGAGGGATGATGGTGCTCGAGCGGCTCGCCGCCCGCCTCTCGGAGCACCCGGGCCCCCTGGATGTCCGGCTGCTCCTGGTGGACGCGGTGGAGCCGGGGGCCGGACAGGTCTACCGGACCGACCAGCCCGACTGGTTCCTGATGAACACCGTGGCGGGGCAGTGCTCCGCGTACTCGGGCGAGCCCGACGGCGGCCCGGCACGGGCCGGGGCCGGTCCGTCGTTCGGCGAGTGGTGGGAGTCCGTCGGGGACTACCCCGGCCCGGACAGCTACGCGCCGCGCCGGCAGTACGGCCGTTATCTGCGCGCGGTGCTCACCGCGGTGGAAGCGTCCCTGCCGTCCGGCGTACGACTGCGCTGCATCAAGGAGCGGGTCGAGGACGTCGCACGCATTGACGGCCGCTACGGGATCGCGCTGTCGAGTGGCGAGCGGCTGGACGTCGACCGGGTCGTGCTCACCACCGGGCACTCCCGCAACCGGCTCACGGGCCGGGAAGGCGACCTCGCCGACTTCGCGCGGCAGCATCCGGAACTCCGTTACATCCAGGGCGAGTCGGCGGCCGACATGCCCCTGGACGAGATCGCGCCCGGCTCCGGCGTCGGTGTGATCGGGCTCGGCCTGTCCTTCTACGATGTGATGGCCGCCCTCACCATCGGGCGGGGCGGCCGCTTCACCCCGCGCGATGACGGCACGCTCGTCTACCGGCCGAGCGGCGAGGAACCGGTGATCGTCGCCGGTTCCCGCAGCGGGATGCCCCTGCCGGCCCGGGGCCGCAACCAGAAGCCTCCCCGGTACTCCTACCGCCCGGTGCTGTTCACCCCCGCACGCGTCCGCGCCCACCAGCCGCGCGGGCCGCTCGACTTCATGAGCCATCTCTTCCCGTGGCTCATGGCCGAGATCGAGCTCGTGTACTACGGAACGGCGCTGCGGCGCGCCTTCGGAGGCGAGGTCGCCGAACGATTTCGCGCACAGGTGGAGCTCGCCGCCGAGCAGGGCGTGCCACCGGTGGAGGCCATCGCCGGGCGGCTGGGGCTGCATGACGTTCCGCCGATCGACATCGACGCGCTCGCCCGGCCGTTCGCGCACCGCAGGTTCACAGGTCCGGGAGACTTCGAGCGCGCGCTGCGCCAGGAGATCGAGCAGGATCTGACGTACGCGGCCGAGGGGAACGTCGACGCCCCGCTGAAGGCGGCGCTCGACGTCATGCGCGACACCCGCTGGGTCATCCGCGACCTGGTCGACTTCTCCGGGCTGACCGGGCGCTCACAGCGGGAGGACTTCCTCGGCTGGTACGTGCCCAGGGCCTCGTTCCTCGCGGCCGGGCCGCCGAGGGAGCGGCTCCAGCAGGTGCTCGCCCTGATCGACCACGGGATGCTGCGCGTCGTCGGGCCGCGGACTCGCTTCGACACCGGCCCGACCGAGGGCCGCTTCGTGGTGTCCTCGCCCCAGGTCCCCGGTTCCGCAGTCCGGGTCACAACGCTGGTCGACGCCCGGATCCCCGACCCCGATCTGCGCCGGGACCTCAGCTCGCTCACGGCCCGGCTGCGCGAGTCCGGCGCGTGGACGAGCTATGTCAACCACAGCGACGGCGCGGGCTACGACACCGGCGGACTCGCCGTGACCCGCAGCCCGTTCCATCCCGTGGACCGTGACGGCAGCGTCGACGAGGGCATGTACGTCCTCGGCATCCCCACCGAGCACACCAGGTGGTTCATGCAGGTCGGCAGCAGCCGACCGGGCATGTGGAGCGACTTCGTCCATGACGCCGACGCCATTGCGGCGCACGCGCTTCGTCCGGTGACCCGGACCGGTGTGCCCCGGGCGCGTACCCCCGAGCTGGTCGGCCCGGGTGTCGAGACGGCAGGCGAGCGATCGCCGGAGATGAAGGCGGGATGAGCGTGCGCGTCGCACAGCGGTTCTCGGGTGTCGAGCGGTCCGCGACCGTCGCCCTGCTGGAGACGGTCCAGCGGCTGCGGCGCAGCGGTGTCGAGGTGCTGGACCTCAGCGGTGGCGAACCGGACTTCACCACGCCGGCGCCCGTCGTGGCGGAGGCCGTCTCGGCGCTGCAGGACGGCGACACCCACTACACCCCGAGCCGGGGCGTCCCCGAACTCCTGGAGGCCGTCGCGGACAAGCTCGCCGCCGAGAACGGCATCCGCGTGGATCCGGCCACCGGCGTCATCGTCACCCCGTCGGCCAAACAAGCGCTGTTCACGGGGCTGATGACCGTGCTCGACCCGGGGGACGAGGTCATCGTGCCCACTCCGGCGTGGGTGAGCTACCCGGCGATGGCGGGCCTGCTCGGCGCCCGCGCGGTGGCGGCCGAGCTCAGCGCCGAGGACGGGTTCCGGCTGTCCCGGCGGGTCCTGGAGGACCGGGTCACGGACCGCACCCGGGCGCTGGTCGTGAACACGCCGGCCAACCCGACAGGGCACGTACTGGACCGCGAAGAGGCCGAGGAGATCGTGGCGTTCGCGGTGGCGCACGACCTCGTACTCGTCGTGGACGAGATCTACGAGAAGATCGTTTACGACGGCCGCGGTCACCTCAGCCTGGCGAGCCTGCCCGGCGCGGCGGACCGGACGATCACGGTCAACGGCTTCTCCAAGGCGTACGCGATGACGGGCTGGCGGCTCGGCTACCTGGCGGGGCCCGAGCCGCTGATCTCACATGCCCTCAAGGTCCAGGAGCACACGGTGAGTTGTGCCGCGTCCTTCGTGCAGCGCGGGGGTGTGGCGGCATTGACCCGGACGGCCGACGACGTCGCGGGGATGCTCACGGAGTACACGGAGCGACGGGAGATGGCGGTCTCCGCGCTGAATGCGCTGCCCGGCGTCACCTGCGCCTACCCGGGGGGCGCGTTCTACGCGTTCGCCGACGTACGGGGCACGGGGCTCACGTCGGCCGCCTTCGCCCAGCGGCTGCTCGACGAGGCCGCGGTCACGGTGGCTCCGGGCTCGGCGTTCGGGGCGGGCGGCGAGGGGTACGTGCGGCTGTCGTTCGCGGCGTCCCGGGAGGTTCTGCAGGGGGCGATGGAACGGTTGACCCAGTGGGCGGCGAACTGATCGGGAGGCGACAAGGACGTGGCGACACGGACGAAAGGAGGGCTGCTGCCCCGCTCGGGGCGGCCGGCGCCCTTTCGTCCGTCTGCCGTCGGGCCGGTTTCAGGCCACTTCGGCCGACCGGCGCCGGGCGGCGGGTGCGGCTGTGTCGCTCTCGGCGCGCCAGGACTGCTGGAACAGCAGCACGGCCTCCAGCCGGTTGCGGGCGCCGAGCTTGGTCAGCGCGTGGGAGACATGGCTCTTGACGGTGGCGGGCGAGACCCGTAATCGGACCGCCGTCTCGGCCGTCGACATGCCTTCCGCGAGGTGCCGCAGCACCTCCTGTTCGCGCGAGGTGAGGGTGTGCAGGAGGTCCATGGAACCGGCGGGGGCCGGGACCGGCGGGGCGGACACCCGCCGGGTGTACAGAGCACGCAGCTCCGGGGAGAGCACCGTGTGGCCGGAAGCAACCGCACGGATGGCAGCGGCGACCTTGGCGACCTTGATGGTCTTCACCAGGCAACCGGTGGCACCGGCCGCGAAGACGGCGTCGAGGCGCCGCTGGGTCCAGCCGGTGCCGACGACCAGGACCCGCACCTTCCGCAGGTCCAGCTGCCGGATCAGGCCGGTGGCGTCCTCGCGCGGGGCGATGGCCAGGACGGCCACATCGACGTGACCGAGCGGCCACTGCTGCAGTGGCTGCTGGTTGTTCACGCTGCCCACCACGTCGAGTTGGGCCGAGGTACCGAGGACGCTTGTCAGAACGTGGCGCGAGATGGGGTCGTGGTCCGCCACCAGCACGCGCGCTCTGTCGTCGGCGGATTCCGCGCCGAACAGATCACGTTCCAGAGACATGAGGTACGCCCTTCGTCAAGTGTGCGATCGATCGACCTGAAGCCTAATCACGGGAATTGCGTTCAGCAATGACGAACAGCGTTCTGAACAGATTCGTGACAGTCGGACTGTGCCTGCCTCCCGCACGGTCCCGGTTCAAGCGGGTGCGAACCCCGCGGCTCGCCGGCGGAGGTCCGCGCCCTCATGAGGCAGGAGCACGTGAACTCCCCTTCCACAGAAGTGCCTTGACCGGCCGACAGGGTCGGCATTACCGTCGGGCTCTTGCGGGGGAGCAAGATCGGTTCTTTGCGTGAGCACACAGCAGCTCACCGGGGCCCCTCCGACGGGTGTCGCTCGGCACGGCTGTCGGGTGTCGGCGCCCATGTGTCGCTGTAACGGGGAGAATCGTGGATATCGCGCTGGCCAGATCCTGGCTCTTAGCATTCGCTCGGGCGGTCGAGGAGGGCGTGGACCGACTCACCGCTCTTGATTCCGCGATCGGGGACGGTGACCACGGCGTCAACATGCGCCGGGGCATGTCCCAGGTCCGCCGGCTGCTGTTGAAGGACGAGCCGCGCAGCACCGTGGGTGAACTGCTCGGCGAGACAGGGCGATTACTCCGGACCCATGTGGGCGGAGCGTCCGGCGTGTTGTACGGGAGTACGTTCCAGGCGATGGGCGCCGCGCTGCCGGTCCATCGGGCGGGGGTGGCCCAGCTCGCCGATGCCCTGGAGGCGGGACTCGCCGCAGTGGTCGGGCTGGGAGCCGCGGTCCGGGGCGACAAGACCATGGTCGACGCTTTTGCGCCGGCCGTGACGGCCTTTCATGAGGTGTGCGTGGCGGGTGGGGACCTGGAGGCCGCGGCTGCGGCCGCCGCGGCGGCCGCGGCGGAAGGCGCCCGGTCCACGGTCCCGCTGCAGGCGCGCAAGGGCCGCGCCTCGTATCTCGGCTATCGCAGCATCGGCCACCCGGACCCGGGGGCCGCCTCCACCGAGATGCTCTTCAGATCACTCGCCGAGCAGGTGGCGCAGGAGGCGACGTCGTCCTGCGGGCGGGAAGGATGCCTGCCGGTCGTGATGCACGAGAGCTCATCGGCCAGAACGTAACGCGGGCCCGGCCGGCAGATCAGGTCGCTCCGCCGGTGGACGTGCGCCGCACGAAGGGCAGTTCGTCGTCGAGGACGAGGGCCTCGTGACACGTCCACACCGACACTCCGTGGCCGACGAACCCCCACTCCCGGGCGTCCCGGACCGGACAGGCGGCGGTCCGGTCCGGGCCGGCGGTGAACCGGACACGGATTCAGTTCCGCCGGGACGAGTGCGTCGAGGTGTCCCTTCACTTCTCCTCCGGGGTGCCGACGGCAATCAGAACGGGAGCGGGACGCGCGTTCATCCTGATCGTCCCGAGCCGCCGCGTCATCCACCGACGGAGGACATGACCGGCCGTCATGGCCCGGGTGCGCCGAAGGAGGAGTGCCGTGCATCGGTGGAGGAGGCCTCCACCATCGGCCGATGCCCCGGCGCACCGCGTGCCACGAGCCTTGCGGTCATGGGTTCAACGCTTGCGCAGAAGGTCTGGGCCGATCACACGGTCCGCGGGGGCGAGGCAGGGGGCGACGACCTCCTCTACGTCGACCTGCACCTGCTCCACGAGGTGAATACGCCCCGGGCGTTCGACGGCCTGCGGGCCGCCGGACGTGCCGTGCGTCGCCCCGAGCTGACGCTGGGCACGGAGGACCACAATGTGCCCACCACATCCCTCCTCGACGGGTTCGGCGATCCGGCGGGCCGTCGGCAGGCCGCCCAACTCCGGGACAACTGCGACGCCTTCGGGATCACCGTGCACCGGCGCGGCGACAAGGGACACGGCATCGTGCACGTCATCGGGCCGGAACAGGGGCTGGTCCGGCCCGGGATGACGATCGTGTGCTGCGACTCGCACACCACCACCCTCGGCGCGTTCGGCGCCATCGCGTTCGGCATCGGCACCAGCCAGGTCGAGCACGTGCTGGCCACCCAGACACTGTGGACGCGCCGGCCCCAGGACATGGCGGTCACCGTCACAGGGCGGCTCCCGGCGGACGCGACACCCAAGGACCTGGTGATGGCGCTGATCGCGCTCATCGGCACCGGCGGCGGCCAGGGGCACATCATCGAGTACCGGGGTCCGGCCGTCGAGGCGCTGTCGATGGAAGGCCGCATGACCCTGTGCAACATGTCGGTGGAGGCCGGGTCCAAGGCCGGGCTCGTCGCCCCCGACGAGACGACCTTCGCCTATCTGCGCACGCGTCCCGGCATGCCCGAGGGCGCGGACTGGGACGCGGAGGTGGCGTACTGGGAGTCCCTGCGCACCGACCCGGACGCGCGGTTCGACAAGCAGGTCACCCTCGACGCCGGGACGGTCCGGCCGTACGTCTCCTGGGGGACCAATCCGGCACAGAGCCTGCCGCTCGACGGCCGAGTGCCGAGTCCGGGCGACTTCACCACGGCCACCGAGCGCGCGGCGGCCGAACGCGCCCTGGAGTACATGGACCTGAAGCCCGGCGGCCGCCTGACGGACATCGGGGTCGACACCGTGTTCGTGGGCTCCTGCACCAACGGCCGCATAGAGGACCTGCGCGCCGCGGCCGAGGTGCTGCGCGGGCGCCGGGTGGCCGACGGGGTGCGCATGCTCGTCGTACCCGGCTCTGCCGCGGTGCATCAGCAGGCCCTGGACGAGGGACTCGACCGGGTCTTCACCGGTGCCGGCGCGGACTTCCGCCCCATCGCGGGCTGCTCGATGTGCTGCGGTCTGAACGAGGACCGGCTGCGGCCCGGACAGCGCGCCGTGTCCACCAGCAACCGCAACTTCGAAGGCCGGCAGGGCAAGCAGTCGCGCACCCACATCGCGTCTCCGGCCGTGGCCGCGGCCAGCGCCGTCACCGGCCGGATCACCGCACCCACCGACCTGTGAGGCCACGCACCGCCATGGACCAGTTCACCGTGCACGTCGGCACGGCGCTGCCGCTCAGGCGCAGCAACGTCGACACCGACCAGATCATCCCCGCCCGCTTCGTCCCCTACTTCAGCCTGACCGGGCACGGCAACGGCCTGTTCGGGGACTGGCGCGACGAGCCGTCGTTCCCCGCCAACCTGCCCCAGTATCAGGGCGCGACCATCCTTGTCGCGGGCAACGAGTTCGCCACCGGCTCCTCCCGGGAGTCCGCCGTCTGGGCGCTGCAGAAGTCCGGGCTCCGTGCCGTGCTCGCCCCGAGCTTCGGCGACATCTTCCGCGAGAACGCCCTCATGCGCGGCCTGCTGCCCGTCGAACTGACGGCGGACGCCGTGGAGCGGCTGTGGGAGCTGACCGAGGCCGATCCGACCACACGGATCACCGTCGACCTGGAGCAGCGGCAGGTCCGGTTCGCCGACCGGGTCGAGGAGTTCGGCATCAACGAGGGCGCCCGGGACCGGCTGCTGCGCGGCGCCGACACCATCAGCGACACCCTGCGGCACGAGGCCGAGATCAGCGCGCACGAGCGGCGGCGCCGGCCGCTCCTGCCCACGACGACGAGGAGTGCGGCATGACCCGACGCCCCGCCCTGCTGGTGCTCGACCTCATCAACGAGATCGCCCACCCCGACGGCAAGTACAACGATGTCTGCCTCGACCAGATCGAGAGCAGAGGCGTCCTCGGTCATGCCCGCCGCGCCATCGACCGCGCCCGTGAAAGGGGCGTACCGGTGGTGTACGTGGTCGTCGGCTTCTCCCCCGGGCTCGCGGACTGGCCGCCGACGTCCCCGCTGTTCACCGAGGCGGCCGACGGCGACCGGCTGATCCTGGGGACCTGGGGCACCGAGGTGCACGACTCCCTCAAGCCCGAGACTCACGAGCCGGTCGTCGCCAAGCGCCGGGTCAACCCGTTCCTCGGCACGCACCTCGAACTGATCCTGCGGTCCTACGGCGTGAACACGCTGCTGCTGACCGGAGTGACAACGGACCTGGTCATCCTGTCCACCGCCCGCGAGGCCCACGACCTGGACTTCGGCGTGGAGGTGCTGGAGGACGCCACCGCCACATCGAGCCCGGAACTGCACGAGGCGGCGCTGACCCTGCTGCGCCGCACCGCCGAAGTCACCACCGTGGACGCGGCGTTGGGGCGGACACGGGACGCCGGAGAGAACGAAACCGAAGGGAAGGAGTGAGGCCGATGCAGCCGTTCCACATCATCACCGACCGGGAGAAGGACGAACTGTACGGCGTGCTCGAGGCCGTCGAGACCAACCCGTACGACGACTACCACGCGTTCTCCGCGGCCGTACGGCAGGCCACAAAGGGCCAGGTTCCCGAGTCGCTGGTCCAGGCGGCCGAACGGATCCGGGCGGACCGCGAGCAGGGCGTCTCCGACACGCATGTGCTGCGCAACTGCCCGGTGGACAAGGAGCTTCCCGAGCTCGGCCACGACGACCCGCAGGCGGACAAGTACGCCCGCAAGCGGACTTTCGTGGGCGAAGGTTTTCTGGAGCTCATGGCGCACCTCACCCGTACCCCTGTGATGGCCTACGCGACCCGGTTCAACGGGGACTTCTTCACCGATGTGTACTCCATCAGCAAGTACCACGGGAAGCAGACCGGTTACAGCGACGGCGAGCTCGTTTACCACAACGACCGCACCGCCCATCCCGTGCGTGCCGACTACATCAGCCTGCTGGGCATGCGCTGCCCGGTGCAGGAGTACACCTGCACCAGCCTCGTCGAGGCCCGCACCCTGCGCGCCGTGCTGCCCGAGGACACGCTGCGCATCCTGGGGGAGGCACACTTCGTCACCCCCTTCGACGTGGTCTCCCGGGACAACAACAGCAGCCTGAGCGTCTCGGAGAAGCATCCGATCTTCCAGGGCGACTACGGCATCCGCTACCTGGACACGCACACCACGGTCGCGCCGGACGCCCCGGGCGTGGCCAAGGACGCCCTGATCGAGCTGAAGAACGCGCTCACCCGGGCACAGAAGAAGCGGCACCGCATCCTGGAGGGCGACCTGCTGATCTTCGCCAACCAGAACGGGCTGCACAGCCGCGAGTTGATCGAGGTCAACGACCCCGAGCGGTCCCGCTCGCGCTGGCTGCTCAAGACGTACACCCTGCGCAGCCGGGCCGTCGCGGACGGATTCGCGGACCGCTGGGTGGACGGCGTGGCCGGCCGGGTCGGCGACTGACCTCGTCCGTCGCCCCTCTCCAACTGGCCCACACCGAACCGAAGATAGGGAACCCATGACGTCGACCCCCGAGGCCCAGGCCGCCATGGCCGAGCTGCTGCCCACACTCTTCACCGGACTGCCCGGCGCCAACTTCGCTCAACGGGATCTGGTCTTCCAGCCCGTCAACGCCGACGGGCGCTCCCAGGCCGAGATGGTCCCGCTCTACACGGTCAAGGAGACCGGGGAGGGCGGGCCGGCCGCGGCGATCATGCGCTACCTCCCGGGCTGCGTTGCCCCCGCCCACCGGCATCCCGGCTACGAGATGATCTACGTCCTGAGCGGTGAACTGGAGACGGACGACGGCACGTACGGGGCCGGCAGCCTGCTGGTCATGCCGCCGGACAGCGTGCACGCACCGCGCAGCCCCAAGGGTTGCCTCGGCCTGGTCATCTGGGAGCGGCCCGTCCAGGTGCTGTGACCGCGCGGACGGATCCGAGGATCCGAGGATCCGAGGGGGAGGTGGGCGGGAGGTGCTGGCGTCCGTCTCCCCCGTCCCTCTTCAGGGTGCGTACGGCGGTCAGGAGGGGTGGCGGGAGCGGTGGGTCGCGGCCTTGGCCCGGTTGCCGCAGCGCGTCATGGTGCACCAGCGGCGGGAGGAACGGTGGGAGCGGTCCACGTACAGCCGGGTGCAGCGGGGCGCCGCGCACTCCTTGACCTGTCCTGGCGACTGGGTGAGCAGCTCCACGGCGTCACGGGCCAGGGTCGCGAGGACGGCGCCGATCGAGCCGCGCCGTACGACCGTGCCGTCGGGCTGCAGGTCCTGGCGTACCGGGACGCGGGTGGTGGCGCGGTTGAGCACGGCGCAGTCCTCCGCCGCGAGGGGGGATCCGCCGGCCGAGGCGAGAACCAGGCGGTAGATCGCCTCGCGCAGATGCACCGCCGCGGCCAGGTCCGCCGTGGTCGCCGGTGCCGCCGCGTCCAGTAGGCCCGCGGCGGCGGTCCAGTCGGCGAGGTCGGCCGGGGCGGTGAGGAGGTCCAGCGGGTCATCGCGTCGACTCTGGACCGTGCCGACGAAGTCAAGGGCCACGCTGCCGCTGACGAATGCGAACTTCATCCCACGAGAGTAGCCGCGCCGAGCGGTTCCATGGCACCCCTTCACTAACCTCTTAGTACGGTTACTCACACACCGCAAGTGACCGCATTGACCGGTTACCCGGGCCATCTGTAGTGTGCCAACTAACCCCCACAGCTGGTTAGTTGTTGAGCGAGAGGCCACCCTTGTCCATGGAACGCGACGACCTGAAAGTCACCGAGACGGAGGTCGATGCGCCGCCCTCCCCCGAGCCCGCAGCCGTCGAGGCACCGGCCTGGGCCTCCGCCGCCGTCCCCGCCGTCTTCGTCCTCCTGTGGAGCAGCGCGTTCATCGCAGCGGTGATCGGCACCGACGCCGCACCGCCGTTGCTGCTGACGTTCTCCCGCTTCGCGGTCGCCGGCGTCCTGCTCACGGTGGTCGCCCTGGTGTCCAGGTCGCCCTGGCCGAAGGGCAGGCTGCTGCTGCACGTCGTCGTCACCGGTCTCCTGATGCAGGCCGTGCAGTTCGGCGCTTTCTACACGGCCATCGGCGACGGGCTGCCCGGCGGTGTGGTCGCACTGATTCAGGGCTTCAACCCGGTGCTGATCGCCCTGATGGCGGGCTTCTTCGTGGGTGAGAAGATCACCCGGCAGCAGTGGCTCGGCTTCGCCGTCGGCGGCGCCGGTGTCGCGCTGGCCGTCGCCGGAGCGCTGAACTTCTCCACCAGCGCCATCGTGCTCTCCTTCGTCGGCCTGCTCGGCCTGAGCGCCGGCACGGTCTACCAGAAGCGCTTCGCCCAGGGCGCGGACGTCCGCAGCAGCACCGCGCTGCACTTCCTGGCCAGCGCGCCGGTGATGCTGGTGATGACGCTGACCCTGGAGGACCCAAAGGTCACCGACTGGGGGGCGTTCGGCGGATCGCTCGCCTGGATCGTGCTGATCAACTCCGTGGGTACGTTCCTCCTGCTCAACTTCATGCTCAAGAAGCAGGCGGCGAGCCGGGTCGGCACGCTCTTCTTCCTCACCCCGGCCGTCACCGCCCTGCTGGCCTGGCTGGTCATGGGCCAGACGCTGAACCCGTCGGCGATCGTCGGACTCGTCCTCGGCGGGGCCGGCGTCCTCCTCGCGGCGCGCAAGTAGCCGGCCGCGGCCGCACGCGCTCACGCCGTCAGCGGCGCACGCCGTCATCCGCACCCGCCGTCACCCGCGTACGCCTTGACCCACCATCACCGGCACGCCGTACGCCGGTGCGACACGTTCGACCATGCAGAGAAGAGGGGCAGACATGACCATCAAGGTCGCCATCAACGGGTTCGGCCGCATCGGGCGCGGCTTCCTCCGCGCCGCGCTCGCCCAGGGAGCCGATCTGGAGGTCGTGGCCGTGAACGACCTCACCGACGCGCCGACGCTCGCCCACCTGCTCGCCTACGACAGCACCATGGGCAAGCTCCGGGCCGAGGTCGTCGCCGAGGGCGACGCGCTCGTGGTCGGCGACCGCCGGATCGCCGTCCACGCGGAGCGCGAGCCGGCCAAGCTGCCCTGGGGCGAGCTGGGCATCGACGTGGTCGTGGAGTCCACCGGCATCTTCACCGATGCCAAGAAGGCCGCCGCACACATCGACGCGGGCGCCCGCAAGGTCCTCATCTCGGCCCCGGCCAAGAACGAGGACCTCACTCTCGCGTACGGCATCAACCACACGAACTACGACCCCGCCGTCCACCACGTCGTCTCCAACGCCTCCTGCACCACGAACTGCCTGGCCCCGCTCGCCAAGGTGCTGCACGAACAGCTCGGCCTGGAGCACGGGTTGATGACGACCGTGCACGCCTATACCCAGGACCAGAACCTGCAGGACGGTCCGCACAAGGACCCCCGGCGCGCCCGCTCCGCCGCGCTCAACATCGTGCCGACGTCCACCGGCGCCGCGCAGGCCATCGGCCTCGTCCTGCCCGAACTCAACGGCAGGCTGGCCGGCCTCTCGCTGCGCGTGCCGGTGCCGGTCGGCTCGCTGACCGACCTCTCGGCGTACGTGTCGCGGCCGACCACCGTCGAGGAGGTCAACGAGGCCTTCGCCGAGGCGGCGGCCGGGCCCCTGGCCGGGGTGCTGCGCCACTCCGACGCCCCGCTCGTCTCCACCGACATCGTCGGCGACCCGGCATCCTGCATCTTCGACTCCAAGCTGACCACGGTCACCGGCGACGGCCGCCATGTGAAGGTGTTCGGCTGGTACGACAACGAGTCCGGCTTCTCGCACCGGGTCGTCGACGTCGTACGCCTGCTGGGAACTCGGGGCTGACCACTGCCGTCGTCCACCACCACGGCCGCGCCCCGCGCCGGTGCCCTGACGCGCCGCGCGGGGCGCGGCCGTTCGGCTGCGTTGCCGGGCCGTGCGACCCGACCCCACAGCCGTACGGTCGGGTCCAGCCGGGCGGGGCCGAGCTCGCGGTCAGTCGGTCATGCGCCAGGCGATGCCCCGGCCTGCCCCGAGCTCGCGGGAAAGCAGCGTCGCCACCTCGCGTACGGCCACGGCGTGCCGCTGCCGGTCGGCCTCGGCCAGGAGCCGCTCAACGGGGCCGACGGTGCCGATCGCGCCCGCCGGATCGCCGTACCGGTCGAACACCGGCGAGGCGATGCCGGCTTCGCCCAACGTGCTCTCCTGGTCCTCCAGCGCGTAACCGGTCTGCCGGATCTCCGCCAACTGGTCCGCCATTGCGGTCGGGTTCACCACGCTCTTCCCGGTCAGCCGGGCCATTTCCCCCTCCAGCAGTTCTTTCTGCCGCTGCTGCGGCAGGAACGCCACAAGGGACTTGCCGAGTGCGCAGGTGTTCCACGGGATGCTGGCGCCCAGTTCCAGGATCTGCACCCCGCTGCCGCGCCGGAAGGCGTGGTGCACGACGAGCATGTGCCGGTCGTCGTCGAGTACGGCGACCCACACCGCCTCGCCGGTGCGTTCGGCCAGGGTGTCCGCCCATGCGACCGAGCGGGACCGCAACTCCTGTGTCTCCAGGTAGGAGTTGCCGAGGCGAAGCAGCGCCGCCCCGAGGAGGTACTTGTTGGTCTCCTTCTCCTGGCGCACCAGGCCCTCGGCCTCCAGCGTGCGCAGCAGCGCGTGCACGGCCGGTTTGGAGACGCCGATCCGCTCAGCGAGTTCGGTGACGCCCAGGCGGGGGCCCGACGCCGACAGTTCCCGCAGGATGCGTGCCGCACGCTGAACGGACTGCACCATGATTTTTCTACTCGCATTCAGTATTGCGGAACGCCATTCAGGAAATGTTAGCACTGCTGTCAGCGGGCACTCTCAGTGTCATTTCGAGCGTATTGCCCGCGCTTGCCGATGAATGGGAAGTCCGCCGCCCCTTTGCGACCGAGATCAATCGGATCACAGAGAGTATCGGACGGTTCGTGATCGGCGTGTGGTCCGCTTGTGATCGACATGTGCCGGTGCGCGATGCACCCGAGGCGATGCCGGATTGACTGACGCAATCCACGCCCTCAAAGCACGGAAGGGCAGAGTCCCGACGGTGAAAAAGCTCATCGCCGTCGTGCGCGTCGATGCAGTCCGGAAGGCGACGAAGGGATTCGGGGGCCGCGGTCGTCGCAGGTGGCGGGAGCCGCCGGCCCGGTGGCCTCCGACCTGGCGGTCTCCCGTCTCCTCGGCGCCCACGCCTCGGCCGAACGAAAGGTCGGCACAGGTCGAAGTCCGCGTGCAGGTAGGGAAGTTGGCCGACGAGAGGACACCGGACTCGGGCGCCACCTTGGCTGAATCCTCAGATTGCGGCGCAGGCGGCGGATGCGGCGTGGTGACGCCTTGTCGTGCAGCTGCGGCAGCGTGGCCGGTCGTTCTCGAACCAACTAAGGGGCAGGCGCTTAACAGAGAGGCGGCGACACCGGGGATCCGGTCGGTAGGGGCGTATGCGTTTGTGGGTGATGGCGGCCGCGGCGACCGGGTCGCGGCAGAGGAAGGACTTACGCAAGCGCCGTCCACCGGAACTCCACGACTCTGTATCGCCGGGGCGGAATTCTGCGGCGACGCCCGGTTCGTTCGACCTTGCAAAAACGGTCACCGCCGACAGTCGGCCGGGCATCGCACCGACCGATGCCCGGTGTGCGCATGCCACTGGACGGTCACGGCCGGGCCGCCCGGCTGGCCGACCGCCCGGCTGGCCGACCGGCCGACTGGCTGGCTGGCCGGCCGGCCGGCCGGCCGGCTGCGCCTGCCCAGCGCCTCAGTCCTCGCAGGTCCTTCTCACGTAGTCGCCCGAACCGGGCGTGCTCACGTCCACGTCGCGCTGCACGATTCCGAAGCGGCCCGACCATCCGGAACAGGCCGCCTCGAAGCCCTCCTCGGTGTACTCCACGTCGAGGACGAGGTCGCCGAACGCCTCCTCATAGGCGGAGCACTCTGGTCCGTCCGAGCCCGGCCACGTAACACCGCATTCCTCGACGACGGCGAAGTCGATGCCCAAGGACCGGGCGTCCGCGGCCAGTTCGACGGTGTTCTTCTGGGCGATGGCCAGATCGCGTGCGTGAGCGCGATCCACGAGCAGGGACATGTACGCCTTCGCGTGCTCCGCCGTCAGCCCGTCGAACCGGGTGAACGTGTCGTAGTTGTCCGGTTCTGGGGCGTCGAAGCCCTTGGAGGCACAGGTGTCGATCAGCCCGCCGATCCTCTCGGCGACGGCGGAACGCTTCTCCGGGGTCGCGAGGTCCAGGGCGTACTCCCCCGGCCAGTCCGGGTCCTCGGCGTCCTTGCCGTCGGAGTCCTTGAGGATGAGGTCCGAGGGCCACTCGTCGCGTTCGCCGGGCTGCGTCTGGAACGCGTTGATGTAACAGATGTTGTAGAGGCCCGGGGCCGGGCTGTCGCCATGGTCCCGGCTCACCACCTGTACGCCGTCGGGCGGGGTGTAGGCACCGCCGATCTGGTAGTCGAACCCGGAGTTGGCAGGTGGCAGCGCCGGGGACGCCGGAAGCGCCTGGGCGTGGCCGGACAGCAGCGCAACCGCCCCCGCCAGCGTGGCGGCGGAGATGAAGGGGATCCATCTGCGCAGGGAGGAACCGGGCTGGTGGTCGGTGGACATGGGGGCTCCCTGGGGTGAGGGGGCGGTCCGGTGCACGGGGCGTGCACCGGATCCGCTGCGTCTTCTCGGGGATTGAGCGTGACGGTTCGGGAGTGAGGAATCGACGGCGCTCCGCCTGGGTCCTTCTGTCATTCCCCGGCGGCGGCGACTTCGGCCGACCAGTAGGCGTCGGGCGGGAGGGTGTCCCACGGGTTGCCCCATGGCAGCCCGTCGACGGGGGTGTTGTCGTCGTCGGTGACGTAGACGTATCCGGCGTTACGGTCCTTCGAGAGGGAGATGGCGCCGGGCATTCGGGACTGGTCGGTCTCGTATACGAGATGCCAGATCTTGGAGGGTGCGACGGCGGTCTCCCAGGAGGAGGGGGACCAGTCCTCGTACTGGGCGTAGCTGCCTTCGAAGGTCACCAGGGTGTCCGCGGCGTCCGCGTAGCACTCGTCGGGGTGGGTGCCGGGGTTGGCGGCGACGTGGGCGGCCGGATCCTTGGACTTCACATACGCCTGGATCTCCTCGTACAGGTCCACATGGGCCGTGCTCCCGGATGAGGGGCCGCAGTCGTTCAGGGCGTCGTCGAAGAAGATGCCGCCGACGCCGGAGTCGCCGTAGAGGCGGTACCAGGAGTCGACGTTCTCCTTGACTGCGTCCATCCAGGCGGAGGTTGAGGAGTCATCGGTCCCGGGGACGGCCCAGCCCGTGGTGCCGAAGTAGCCGGTGTCGACGTAGCCGATGACCTTCTTCCCGGCGTCGTGAGCGTCCCGGATCGCCTCGGCGTATGCGGGGTCCCGGCCGGTCCCGGGACCGCTGGCCGGATTGGCCACGATCAGGCCTGCCCCGGGCGCGGGGTTGTGGAGCTTCCCCCAGGCGTTGTCCGAGGGGTAGATGTAGGCGGGGACGGCGATCGTCTGCCGCGGGGCGGCGGCGCCCTGTGCGGAACTGAGCAGTCCGCTGCTGCCGGCGGCCAGCACGACGCACGCGGCCGTGACGGCGAGGCGTCTTCCGGTGCTCTTCATGGGACGGTCTTCCTTTCAGATGTGAACGCGCTGCGGGCCACGGCTCGGTGGGCCCGGCAGGACGGTGCGCCGACCGGGGAGGCGGTCGGATGGCGGGTGGACGGGGCGGGCCGGCTCATCGGCCGTCGTCCCGGTCGGTGCTCGCGCCCGCCCCGTCGGGCTGCAGCGTGACCGCGGCGTTCGAGACGCGCGTCTGCAGGTCGGACCCCTTCCCGCTGTTGACGATCTGGACCGCCAGGAGGGACGAGTCGCCCGGTACGGGGTCGTGCCCCAGGTACGGGGCGAGTCTGCCCGCGAGGTCCGTGAAGTCGACGCTGATCCGGGTGGTGGACCCGGCGGGAATCCGCTCGCCGAGGACCGTGACGCGGCAGCCGTCGGCGCAGTCGTTCTTCCAGAGGACCCCGTTCTGGTCGGGGGTGCCGGCGAAGTTCCCCGGGTCGTGGTGCACCACCGAGATGACGTTCTTCTTCCCGTTGGCCTTGTAGATGAGATCGGTGGTCAGGATCGCCCGCTTCTCGTCACAGGCGAAGCCTCCCGACTGCTCGGCCCAGGCGTCGTAGGACACCGTGAGCCTGCCGTCGGCGAGCCGGTACTCGTTCCCGTTCTCCTTCCGGCGCAGCGAACTGGAGGGGTAGTGGTACGAGAACGCAACTTCGCGCAGGGTGCAGTCGCCGAGGGTCCGGCTGTTGTTCTGCATCACCAGGGTCAGCGGGGAGCCGGAGGAGCCCCAGACCTGGTGGTCGTAGCCCGGGTACTGGCGGAGGCCGGAGGAGTTCCAGTCCATCGTCACGAAGTCCCAGGCGGGACAGGCCGGTCCGTACGCCCCGGTGTACGGGAAGCGGTCCTGGCAGTTGCCGTCCACGCGCGCGGGGTCGTCCACGGCGCCGCAACCGGAGGTGTCGTAGGAGTCGTTGGTCTCGTTCTGGGGGGTCACGCTGTAGAACTCCCGCACCACACCGAAACAGCGGGCCTTGGGGCCGGGGTCGAACACGACCGGAACCGGCTCCGTGACGTCGGCGGCGCCGGCCGGGCCGGCGGGGCTGACGAGCGGGATGAGGAGGAGGGACAGCGCTGCCCCCACGACGTACCGCATCGAACGTCCCATGATCGGGCTCCTTGTGGGGGTGGGAGGCGGGAGGGCGTTCCTGGCGACGGCGCCCTCCCGCCTGGACCGCCGTGGTCCCCTGAGGACCGCGGCGGGGATCAGCCGGTGACGGTGCATGTCACCGCGGGCAGGGACGACGGAACGCTGCCGTTCGCCGTGACCCCGAAGGTGGTGGTGCCCGACGGCGCCACCGAGGCGTTGTAGTCCACGTTCGACGCGGTCACCGAGCTGCCGGACTGGGCCAGTTGGGCACTCCAGTGGTTGGAGACGGACTGGCCGCCGGGCCATGTCCACTGCGCCTTCCATGCCTTCGTCGCGGTGCCGCCGGTGTTCTTCACGGTCACATCGGCGTTGAATCCGCCGCTCCACGACTGGGTCACCGCCATCGACGCGATGCAGTCCGAGCCGCCTCCGGGGTCCGATCCGCCTGCCGGGGTCGACGCGTTGACCGTGTTCGAAGCCGACGAGACATTGTTCGCGGCATCGCGCGCCCTGACCTCGTACGCGTACGCCGTGGACGGCGACAGGCCGGTGTCGATGTACGAGGTGCCGGACGAGCTGCCGACCTTCTGGCCGTTGCGGTGGATGTCGTAGCCCGCCACCCCCACGTTGTCCGACGAGGCGTCCCACGCGAGGGACACGCTGCTGCCGGTGGTCCCGGTGGCCGTCAGACCCGACGGGGCGCCGGGGGCCTGGGTGTCCTCCGAGGTGGGGTTCTCCGGTGACACGCCTCCGCCGCTGGTGGTGTAGTCGACGGGGGTGTAGAGCGCCGTGCAGCGGTCGCAGCCGCTGGGCCGGCTGAAGGCGTACTCGCGGCCGCCGTACAGCAGTTGGTCGTCGGCGTCGATGACACGGATCCTGTAGTCGCGCCGGTCTGCGGAGTACGGCTGGATCTCGTACCGCTGCCCCGAGTCGCCGGTGGTCTGCGCGGACTTCCAGGAGGAGCCGTCGTGGTACTGCACTCCGTGGATGCCGTTGGGCAGATTCGTGATGATGACGGGCGAGTAGTACTCGTAGGCGTCCTTGGCGAAGCCGAGCTTGATGTCACCGCTGTGGCCGGGGGCCGGGATGAACGACCAATCGATCTTCCGGTTGTTCCACTTGCCCATGGTCTCCAGGTCGCCGACCGGGCTGCCGCCCTGGGTGAACTGGCCCAGCGAGTAGCGGGAGAGGTCCAGGTGGTACTTGCTCGACCGGCACCACTCGTTCCCGTCACCGCAGCTGTCGGTGATGACCGCGTTGACGGTGGCGCCGTTGTACTCGTCGGGCCGCCACTCGCCACCGGTGCAGATTCCCGCACCCGGCTGCCCGCCGTTGGCCACGGAGCAGAAGTCGCTCAGCTTGATCTGCACCCAGCGGCCGCAGTTGCGGCCGTTGTCCCACATCCCCTTGATGTCGGCGCGGTCGGGCGGAACGGGCCGCGGGAGGTCGTACTCGAAGTAGCCCGGGGTGTCCCACACATTGAGCGCGACGAAGTTCCGGCTCTCGATCTGCTCCGGCGGGACACCGCACGCGCCGCCGTCCTGACCGGTGGCATCGAAGTGCGTACCGACACCGGAGTACGTTTCGGCGGCCGACGCCGTCGGAGACAGGGCAAGGCCCGACGCGATGAGTCCGAGAGAGGACAGGGCGGCCACCGCATACCATCTGAGCTTGGATGTGAGACTGCGAGATCTGGTCATGATGCCCCCCACGAGGAATTGGGACCGAACCGGATTCCGTTCGCCGGGACTCGCAAAGGAGCTCGGCCATCCAGGCCATCCGGGAGAAGTGATGCACCACGAACCGGAATCGAGTCCGGAAAACCCTGGTGTGGCGAGCACGGTACTGGAGTGTGCAATTGCACGACAGGGATCCGGAACAACACGCACTTTCTCGCTGCGCCATAGACAAACGAGCGAGGTCAATGGACCGACGGTCCAAGGCATTTCACCAGTCTTCGGACCGCGACCGAACGGGGCACCGCACCGATTCACGTCGGGAGCGGGCCGTCATTTCGAAGGCGCCGTTCAAGGGCACTCCACCCCTCCCGTGCGGTCGGAGGCGCACGCCCTCGTGCCGGGCTGAGGGTGATGGGCGCGATCCATCAACAAGCATCGTGCGTGGGTCCCGGAAATGGGGTGAGGCTCGGGGCCGCGCGGCACGGGTGGGCGAGGCCGGATGTCGCGGCGGAGCGGCCGGGCCGCGCAGATGGAACCGACCCGGCCGGCGAGCGGCGGTGCGGGCGCATCCCGTTACGCAGCGGGTCGTACGAGTCGTACAGGCCCCGCGACCCCGGGGTTCAGCGCTCCCGACCAGGCGGAACGGCTTGCTCCGGGGACCATGACGGGCCGTTGGCGACCATGCCGCGGCCGCCGGGGACCTGGGGATTCTCCCTGGTACGGCCCGCGCGGGGAGGGAGGACCGTGGTCATGGGTGCACGTACGCCCGGAAACCGGCCCGGAAAGGAGCCGCGTCATGGCGCAGGCGCAGTGGAGGATCCCATGCGCCGCGCGCTGCGTCGATCTCGCCGCACGGCAGGATCCGGTGCGCCACGCACGCGGCGTTGTCCGCCGGTACCTGACCTCGGCCGATCCCGCCCCCGGCGGTGAGACGGCAGCCGCGGAACTGATCGACGCGGCCCTGCTGATCGCCGACGAGCTGGTCACCAACGCGTGCCGTCACACCAGCGGCCCGCTGACGCTGCTCCTGCTCTGGGAGCGCGAATCACTCGCGATCGAGGTCGACGACCCCAGCCCCCTGCCGCCGGTCCCGGTACCGGAGGAGCGGCGCGGGGAGTCCGGTGGATTCGGGCTGCAGATCGTCGCGAGCCTCGCGGACGAGTGGTCCGTTCACCGGCATCCCGGCGGGAAGACCGTGCGCGCCCGGATGTCGTTCCCGTCCCGTCACGGCTCGGTTCCCTGGCAGGGGCCGGCCGAAGGTCACCGGCTGCCCGGCGGAACGGGAAAGCCCGCGGGGTGCCCGCCCGCCGTCGGGGAGATGCCGCCGGAGGCGAACACGAGGCAGGGTCACGACAGCGACGGAGCCTCACTCGTCCCGACGGCTCGGGGGTCGCCGCGGGGCGACCTACCGGGGCCCGAGCGCCGAGAGACAAGCGCCGATGGTCAGTCCTCGGCCGCCGGCTCCACTCGTGCGACCCGGCAGCCGCCGGTCGATCCCGCGGAAGGGACCGGCTGCGGCGCACCTCTCGGCTGCGATGCCGGCCCCGCAACCGCGGTCGGCCCGCCCTCGGTTCACAGCGATCGCCTGTGACTGGCAGGGCGCGTGTTGACCCACCGTCACCACCTCCGGATGATCAACCTGTGCCGATAGGACGAGATCGGCAGACCACAAGGGCAGGCACGTTGACCGAGATAGGCCATCTGGATGTGCGCCTGCTCAGGGCTTTCCTGGTCGTGGCGCACGAGTTGAGCTTCACCCGGGCCGCCGGTCGGCTCTACCTCAGCCAGCAGGCCGTTTCCGCCCAGGTACGCGCACTGGAATCCAGCCTTCAGGTGCAGCTGTTCGAGCGCACCACCCGCCGCGTGCAACTCACCCCCGCAGGCAGAGTGCTGCGCGACCGGATCGACCCCGCGCTCCAGGCACTGGACCGCGCCCTGGTCTCCGTACAGGAAGTGGGCGCGTCCGGCGAGTGGCTGATCCGCATCGGCCACACCCCCAGCGCGGCCCACCGGCTCCTGCCCGAAGGCGTCAGCACCTGGGAACGCAAGGAGCCGGGGCTGCACCTGCGTGGCACCGAATGCACGGAGCAGTCGCTGCGTCCGGCCCTGCTGAGCGGCCGCGTGGACATCGGCGTGGGACTCGAACTCGGCGCGGCGGGGCCCGGTCTGGTCGGCCGTCCCCTCGGCCGGGAGAAGCTGTGCGCGATCGTAGGCCGTCAGCACCCGCTGGCCCGGTCACGCGAGGTGGAGCTCTCCGATCTGTCCGCCTACGACTGGCTGTGCTGGCCTCGTACGAGCTACCCCGGCTACTGGAACGCCCTCCACGCACTCGCGAGCTCCCTCGGGCGTGTGCCCATCCTCCACGAGGCCTGGCTGAGCCTGTCCTACTTGCGGCTGCGTGCAGAAGACCTCGTGATGCCGCAGCCCGCCTCGTACGCGGACCATCTCCCTCGGGGGCTGGTGGCCGTGCCCGTCAACTCCCCCGTGACGGTGGGCTACTCGGCGCTCTGGAACCCGCGCAGCGCCCCGCCATTGCTCGACCTCTTGATCGAGATCCTCGCGGAGAGCGCCCTTCGCCTCGTCTCATCTGCGGGTCCTCTGCCGAAGCCCCGTACGGGAGAGCGCGAGGTGTGATCGGGCGGGCCGTCATTCCGTCGTGCGCGCCCCTCGCCCCGCGTCATCGGGCCTCTCCGCGCGCCGGCTCCCCGGTGCCGAGGGAGACACGTTCGAGCCCACCGGCACCTCGATTCACACCACTTGATGGTCCCGAAGCGCCGTGCGCGGACCGATGTCCGAGGTGACGCACCGCGCTGCCGGCGGAATTGACCGCGACCGCTTGTCGATGCCGGTACCCGGTCATGGACCTCTCTCCCGAGGGTTGTCGGCCGGAAACACACTCCAGTAGCGTTCTTCCCATTCGGGTGGGAGCGCTCCCACGAATCCGCCGGGATCATTCCTCGTCCGTTCTCACACCCTTTTTCGTCACGCAATACGCCTTCCTTTGCGGGGCGATGCGGTCATGACGACAAACGGTCCGTTCGCTGAAAGGAATGCCATGAGAAGATCCCTCATCGTGACCGCCCTCGTGATGCCTGTGGCGACATCCCTGGCCATTCTCACACCGGCGTCGGGGGCGGTGACGGCCGCCGCGTTCTACGTCAACACCGAATCACAGGCGAACCAATGGGTTCGGAACAACGGCGGAGACCCGCGGGCGGCCGGCATCCAGCAGAAGATCGCGGATGTCCCCAGATCGACGTGGTTCGCCTCGTACGACGCCAATTCCTCGAACGTGACCGCGTCGGTGAAGAAGGTGACCGACGGGGCCGCCGCCGAAGGGACCACCGCGTCCGTGGTCGCCTACATGATTCCGAACCGCGACTGCGGTTCCCACTCGGCCGGAGGCGCCCCGGACTACGCCTCCTACACCTCATGGATCCAGGCGTTCTCCCAGGGGCTGGGCGACCGCGAAGTCTTCGTCCTCCTCGAACCGGACGCCATAGCCCAGTCTGCGAATTGCCAGAGCGTCGACAAGGAACAGCGGCTCACCGCCCTCAAGCAGGCCGGCGCCACCATCACCGCGACCAACCCGAACGCGAAGGTGTACTACGACGGCGGGCACAGCGGCTGGAAGGTCTCCTCGGCCGACCTCCGGGCCGCGGGTGTCGAACAAGGCGACGGAGTCGTCACCAACGTCTCGAATTTCCGCACCACCGCAGATGAGGTCGCCTACGGGAAGCAACTGCTGAGCGAGATCGGTGACAGCTCCCTGGGCCTGGTCGTGGACACGAGCCGCAATGGCAACGGCCCGACGCCCGACAGCCAGTGGTGCAATCCCTCCGGACGCGCCCTGGGCTCCCAGCCCACCACGAGCACCGGCGACGGCGCGGTGCACGCGTTCCTGTGGGTCAAGCAGCCGGGCGAGTCGGACGGATACTGCAACGGCGGCCCAGGCGCGGGCACGTTCTCACCGGAGCTGGCGGACGAACTCGTCCGCAACACGGCCGGCTGATCCCGGCACCCGCTTCCTCATACCCACGTCACGTCTCACCGGCTCACCGGCTCACCGGCTCACCGGCTCACCGGCTCACCGGCTCCATGCGAACGGGAGCGCGTCCCCGAATGCCCTGCGGGACGCGCTCCCGTTCATCTCTCCGCACAGCCGTCCAGGAGGAGGGTGCGGGCGTGACAGGCTGTTCTCGACAGGTGGTTCCTCGGTGCGGAGAGGCCATCAGGGGTCGTGCGGCATACAGTTCAGCAGGCGACCCGCCCCAACTCGCGTTACCCGACCTGATTCTCCAACAGCAGAATGCTCGCCTGCGGAAGCAGAAACAGCGCCGTCAAGGCGATAGAAGCCGCACTGAGCGCTGCGAGGACGCGATAGCGACCCTGCCGGGTTCGGTGATACAGCCGAACACCTGCTACGAGACTCACAACGGCGAGCACGCTGCCGACCAGTGGCATTGCCAGCGAAGCTCCAAGGGCCGGCCAAGCCGTCCAGCCCCACGGCGCGGTACCGGCGGGGCGGCGCGGGAGCGGTGGCAGACGCAGCATGCTGATGGTGAGCGTCGTGATGCCCGCGAGGAGCAGCAGTGCCGAGGAGGCGGGTAGCAGCCAGAACCACAGATCGCCGGAGACGCTGCCGCCGGTGTCGTGAGCGTCGACATGGAGTGCGGTCTTCACCATCCGATAGGTGCTCCACTCGAAGACGCCCAGACTCAGAAGGATCAGCACGGTCAAGAGCCCGGCGAACGGGCGGGAGGCGAATCGCTGGCAGAGGCCGGACCACATGAGCGAACGCCGCCCGTGATCACTCAAAGGGTCTTCGCCGTCCTCGGCGGCATCCATCATCATGGTCACCATGTCGGCACCGTGCCGCTCCTGCCAGGCTCTGGAGTAGAAACGCAACGCCTGCCAGTAGCAACGCCGGTCTGCCGGTGGGCCCGTCGTCACGTCGCTTCTCCCAGTGCTGGTCCGCGCAACCTTCTGCGCACCTCCTTCTCCATGCGACTGCGACGCGCCACTTCCGTATCGAGGACCGCGCGTCCTGCCCCGGTGAGCCGATAGTTGCGGCGCAGCCGACTGTTGACGATCTCCTCACCGGAGATCTCGATCCATCCCTTGGCGAGCATGCGGTCGAGTGCCTTGTAGAGCGTTCCTGGGCTCAGCGCCATGACGTCCGCCGTGAGCTGCTTGATCTGCTGAGTGATGGCGTAGCCATGCAGGGGCTGGGGCGAGATCGAGACCAGGATCAGGTAGTCCTGCTCGCTGAGGGCACGTCGGCTCGTCACGAGCGCCAATGCTACGCCCAGCTGAGTATTACGCAAGGGCGATCGTGGAGTGGTGCGGCGATGAGCCCTGGGATGGTCGGGGCCCCCGGCCGCACCCCGGCCACAGGCCCACGAGTCGCTCAGCTCGCCACCCCGCGGGAAACGGCTGTCACGAAATCTCCCATCGAGGCCGGGCGAAGGGAGGTTGCGATCGACCTCTGCCATGAGGCGGCCGTCGGCGGCCACATGAGCCCCGAAGCCCGGTGCCGCACTTGACTCCCCCGCCTCCTCGAACTTGCCGTGCAGGGCATCGGCAGGGCTACCCCCACCCCCCACATTGAGTTAGGTTAGGCTTGCCTAACTGACCTCCTCGGGTCTCTGCGACCGCTGCCATGGGAGAACTTGGATGCGCCCCTTCCGCACTCGCGTCACCCAGCCGACCGCCGCCGAACGCGTTCTGTCGATCTTGGCCGCGGCTCAATCGATGACAGTGGTGAGCGACGGGCTTCATACCGGGGTGCATCGACTCCACGGCACGGGGGCAATGGGGCACGTCCACCTGCACACCCCCACCGAGACCGGCCCTCTCCAAGGGGACGTGCGCATCCCGGTGAGGCTGGAACTGACCGACATCGCACCCACACCCGTGCGCGACCGGCTGCGGGCTCGCGTCACGTTGACCGGATTGCTCGCGGCTCCGTACGACAGGGAGTCCAAAGAGAGCACCTGTATGGAGTTCGGTCAGGCCGTCCTCGAAGACTCGCGCGGACGCGTGTTCGTAACGCTGGACGCGCTGCAGGCGACCGCCCCCGACCCCTTGGCCGGCTGCGAGGCCGGCATGCTGACGCATCTTCTGGACGACCACAGTGAATTCGTTCCCCTGCTCCTGCGTCTCGTGCAAGCGCAGCCGGACAAGGGCATGGTGCGCGCCCTTCCTGTGGCGCTCGACCGCTACGGCGTGACACTGCGCCTCGAGTATCCCGGCACCTATTGCGATGCCCGACTGGCGTTCGCAACACCCGTGACCGACCCCGACCAAGTCGGCCCCCGAATCCAGGCCCTGCTGTCCGCGGCCCGCCGGGCCTCCCACCCCAACCACTTGCCGGCCTGATCACCGAGGGCCGCTGCCCGATCACGAGTGGCCCCAGCACTTCGCTTGACCTTGTCGCAGCGACAACGTTTCTACTGATGTCATGCGGATCGGAGAACTCGCCGGCGTGGCCGGCATCACCCCACGCGCCGTGCGGCACTACCACCGCATCGGCCTGCTGCCCGAGCCCTCGCGACAACCCAACGGATACCGCGAATACACGCTGCGCGACGCCGTCGAGCTCGCCCGTATCCGCCGCCTCACGGCGCTGGGATTGGGCCTGGACGAGGTCCGCGACGTCCTGGCCGAGGACGCGGGCAAGGACCTGACCGAGGTGCTCGCCGAGCTCGACGCGGATCTGGCACGCCAGGAGGAGTCCATCCGGCAGCGACGTGTCCGCTTGGCGCAGCTGCTGCGGCAGGCGGAGGAGGGCGGCAGGCTGTCCGCCGAGGCACCGGTCTCTCCCGCTCTCGCCGCGCTGTTCGACGACTTGGCCCGTGTCTCCGCCGGGCTGCCCGGACCGGAACCCGCAATGGCGGTCAAGGAGCGCGAGCTGTTGGCGCTGCTGGAGACCAACGCTGCGGGCGGTGACCGCCGCTGGTTCGACGGGTTGATGCACGCGTTGAGGTCCGATCCGGAGGCCATCACGCGGGCGTACGCCGTCTACACCCAGCTCGATGAACTGGTGGGAGCGCCTGAGGACGATCCTCGGGTGGAGAGGACAGCCTGTGCCATCGTCGGCAGCATGCCGGACGGGGTGCTCGAGGCGATGACTCTCCCGGGCGGCGAGGAACCGGAGGCGGCGGGCGGTGGTTTCGCAGAGGCGTTCTTCGCGGACTTCGCGCCGGCGCAGGCCGCGGCGATACGCCGTGCCATCCAGCTGCTGCAGGAGCGGACCCGATGACGGGTCTGCGGGCGCTGCGCAAGGTTGTGCGGTGGTCGTTCGCCGCGGTGGTGCCCGGCGAAGTCGTGCTGGTGGTTTGCCTGGGGTCCGGGATACGCGTGGCACCGGCGGCACGCATCACCGTGGGGCTGGCGGTGTTCGTCGTCTTCGTGGCCGCGGCCACGGTGCTGGCTCTGGACTGTCACCGTCACCGGCGCGAGGGCCTGGACCGGCGCCAGGCCGTCCTCGCTGCCGTATCGGACTCGGTCCCGGTCCCCGTACGCAAGCTCACCGTGCACGAGGTGTGGCTCTTCACCAGCTTCCTGCGCTGGGTGACGCGCCGTGGGCGTCACGGTGTGCGCGAGGGCGACATCGCGGTGCCGTACGCCTCCGGTCAGACGGCCATGATGTACGGCTTCCTCTTCGTCTCCGTCGTGGAGACCGTGGCTCTCGCGTATCTCATCCCCTGGCCCGTGGTGCACATGATCGTCCTCGTCCTCGACGTCTGGGGCGTGTACTTCGTCATCGCTCTGCATGCCTCCTGTGTCGTACGCCCGCATGTCATCGGCGCCGACGGCGCGTTATGGCTGCGTTACGGGGTGCTGCTCGGTATCCGCATCCCTGCCCGGCGCATAGCCTCCGCCCGTGTCGAACGCCGCTTCCCCGAGAGCGGGCTGGCGGCGGTGGACAAGGACGGCGGTGCGGACATCGCCGTGGCCGGCCAGACGACGGTCACCGTGGAACTGACGGAACCGATCGCCCTTCACCCGACCGCTGGGCAAAGCGGCGGAGGCCCGCATCTTCCGCTGCTACGCCGAGGATCCGGCATCAGCCGTCGCCGAACTCCGTGCCCGTGCGGCCTTCCACAGGACGTGATCCGGGGCTCCGCTGGGACAGATGAGCGTTCAGGTGCGTGTCGCCGCTCCTACTCGACGCGGTGGGGCTTCTGCCGGGCGACGCGCACCTGCACCGAGGTGGGAAGTTGCTCCCAGCCGGTGGACCGGCGGGCTCGCGCGACCGGTCCGTGCCACAGCTGCGTGAGTGCGGGCCCAGGGGCGCCGTCGGGGTCGAGGGTGAGGCGGACACGTGCTTCGGGGTGTGCGGGGCGCCCTGTCATGCGGGCTGCCGCGTCCTGAACTCCGGGCAGGTGGCCGGCTTCAGCGGCCAGGGTGTCGCTCAGCGCATCGTCGCGCAGCTGCACGCCTTGCTGGGGGCGCGGTCCGCCGACGGGCATACGGCCCGGGTGGCGTTGGCGCATCTGGGCCAGAAGCCACCACAGGGCGAGCAGGAGGACGATTGCCAGGCCGGCGATGACGGTGGGCCACCACCAGCCCTGGCCGGTCCACGCCGTACGGTCGGCGCGGCTGAGCAGGACGTCGTTGGGGGCGGTCAGTGGCCAGCCACTGGGAGGGTTGAGGTTCAAATGCCGGTACACGTCGAAACCGCCGGCGAGTATCAGGAGTCCACCGCCCAGCAGGACCACGCCTGCCAGCGCCAGCAGGGTCCGGTTGACCCTGGCCTGCGTCTGCATCGTCCTCTCCTCCAACTCCCCCGCGCTTTGGGCTCGTACGGCCCTCCCCCGCGCTTTGGGCTCGTACGGCCGGCGTGGTGTGGGCCGTCCGTGTGGGCTGCCGTCATGCGGTGCGCTGCCGCACGCGTACCTTCAGCCGCGGCGGGTGGGCGAGGACGAGCCCTTCGGTCTGTTCGTGTGCGAGGACGTCGATGAGCTCGTCCTGGACTTCACGTGGGTCGCGGAAGCGCACGTCCGCGCGGACTTTGACCCGATGCCGGCGGACCCGGACCCTGGCCCGGCTGACTCCGGGGACGCGCATGGCGGCGTCGCGCAGCAGTTGTCCCGCGCTGCCGCGGTCGAGCATCGCGTGCGCCGAACCGTCCTCGGGTACGCGCAGCGGCAGTTGACGGCGCATGCCCGGAGTCACCGCCAGCACGATCAGCCACAGTCCGACGGCTGCGACGATCGCGGCGCCGGTGAGCACCCAGACGTCGTCCACCGGCCGGGTGGCCAGTTCATCCGCCAAGTCCTTGCGCCACGGGGTGGCTTGGTGTCCGGTGCGTACCCAGACCACGTCGAACAACAGCATCCCGGCGGCCAGCAGCAAAGCCAGTGCGGCAAGCATGGCCGGTACGCGTCGCGCGGACCAGGGCCGATGGGGACGATGGTCGTCATCGCTGCGCGCGGGAGCGGGCGGGGATGTGCTTCCCGCGGGCTTCTTATCCGTGGGTTCAGGGGCCTTGCCCACAGGTTCAGGGGCTTTGCCCGCGTCTGCTGCGGGGGACGGCCGTTTGCGAGGAGGCAGCCGATCGGGTTCGGGTGAGACCGGCGTCGGGTGGTACGTCATGGGCTCTCCTTCCGCGGCCCGGGTGGGCAACCGGCCATCAGGCCACTCTCTTCCCCGCCAGGCTCTCGGCGGAGACGAGCCGCTGGACGACGAGCGTCACTTCGGTGACGCGCAGGTCCGTCAGCTCGGCCACGCGCTCGGCGACGTGATTCTGCATCCGGAGTGATGCGTCGGCGATGTCTACGGGGTAGGGCAGGTCCACGGTCAGGCCCAGCCGAGCCGCCCCGTGGTGCACCACCACGGAGGACCGGGGCTCGGCCAGGTCGCGGCGCACGAGTGCCGGGACCGGATGCCGCAGCAGGGACTCGCGCGCCGCACGAGCGGCGATCCGTGCCACCACCCGCTCCGGGATCACGGTCGCGCCGCGTTCGGCCGGCGGCGGAAGCTCCGAGGCAGCTACGCCCGTTTCCCGGGGCGGGTCGCCCGAAGGAGCGGCAGTTGAGAGCTGAGCGCTCATGACACCCGGCTCCTGGCAGGTCCGACGTCACTTCGGGGGCGACTGGACTGCTGAGGACCGAGGTCCCGGGTACGTCGCGCCTCGTCACGGGGGCGACGTCCCTCGTTGCGGGAGAGCCGCGTCTCGCCACGGGGGCGGCGTTCCTCTTCCCTGGGGCGTACGAAGTCGCCGAGGGCGAAGTCGCCTTGGAGGAAGCCGCCGATGATCAGGCCCACAGCGCCCAGAACTGCCACCACCACGAATGCTCCGAAGCCTCCGAAGTAGCCGGCGAAGCCCAGGACCATGCCTGTGAGCAGCCCGATTGTTCCCTTTCCCATGTGTCTCACTCACCTGTCCGGTGATCATTTCTCTGAGGGCTCACCGGCTCACGCCACGCGGCCTTCGCTCTCTTCCGTCTCGTCCTCCTCGTCAGGCAGGTGAACGTCGTCCACGGCGATGTTCACCTCGACGACCTCCAGACCCGTCATGCGCTCGACGGCGGAGACGACGTTCACGCGCACCTCGCCCGCGACATCGGCTATCGAGACGCCGTACTCGACGACGACATCGAGGTCCACCGCTGCCTGGCGTTCGCCCACCTCGACCGACACCCCGCGGGTGAGTCCCGGCCTGCCGGCGGGGACCCGGTCGCGCATTGCGCCGATCTTCCGGGACATCCCGGCCCCAAGGCTGTGGATGCCCGGTACCTCGCGGGTGGCCATCGCGGAGATCTTCTCGACCACGCTGTCCGAGATCGTGGTCCGCCCGCGGTTCTCGGGGGCCTGGGAGGTCTTCTTGCCGCCCTGCCGTTCCTTACCGGTCTCGTTCGAGTGGCCTCTGCCCGTGGCAGGAGGGCTCTTCATGTCCGTCATGAGGATCTCCTCAGCGATTGCGCTCCGCGGACACCGCTTCAATGCCCGTCACACCCTTGGACACCTCTCAGCCGCACCCCTCACACAGAAGAGGGACATTTCTTGCATAAGATATGAATGCGGTGCATACGGTGCGGGCACTCAGAGTGACGTGACTGCCCGACCCCGGCCCTCGGACCGCGAACGAGAACCGATGCGCAAGCAGAACGGAACCCCGCCACCTCCGCAGGAGGACGACCCGCCGCACGGCGGCGCCCAGGACCTCCCCGCCCGACCCGCGGCCGGGGATGACGACCTGAGCGCGGCGACGGACTGGCTGCTGGCCGTACGAGCGGGCGAGGGCGACGACGACGCCTTCGCCGTCCTGGTCCGCCGCCACACCCCCGCGCTGCTGGTGCTCGCTCACCACATGCTCGGCAACCCCGCGGACGCCGAGGACGCCGTACAGGACGCCTTCATCGGCGCCTGGCGCCGGCTGCCGGAGTTCCGTGGCGACGCCCAGTTCCGCACCTGGATGTACCGCATCGTCACCAACCGCTGCCTGAACACCCTCCGTAGCCGCACCCCCACCGTGTCCCTGGAGAACGCCCCCGAGTCCACCACCCGCGACGGACACGCCTCCCCCGAACGCGCCGCCGAGACAGACGCCGCCACCACCGCCCTTGTCCGAGCACTCGGCGCGCTCCCCCCCGACCAGCGCGCATGCTGGGTGCTACGAGAGCTGCACGGCCTGCACTACGAAGAGATCGCCCAGGTGATGGGCACCAGCGCACCGACCGTGCGCGGCAGGCTCTTCCGAGCACGGCGCTCCTTGTCGAAGGAGATGAACTCATGGCGCTAGACGGCCCGCATCCCCCGCACTCCGGCAGCGACCCGCCGGGAGCGCGCATCGGGAGCATCGCGACGAAGCGGTCCGGCGATGCCGCACCGCTGGCCGGTGACGAGCGGCTTCCCTGCGGACGCCCACTGAGCCTCGCCTGGGAGCAGGCCCGCGACCAGGGCCCCGCAACCGACCCGCACACCGCCTCCTGCCCGTACTGCACGCAGGCCGTCGAAGGGCTGACAGCTCTCGACCGGGCCACGCTCGCCCTCCGCGCTCAGCAACGCCCCAGCGGGCGGACCCTCGCCGGCCGGGTGATGGACGCGGTGCGCGCAGAGGTCCGGATCGGCCCGCTGCTCGCCCTGGACGATCCCGCGCGCGACCTGCAGATCTCGGAAACAGCGGCCACGAAGGTCCTCCGCCGGGCGGCCGACACCGTGCCCGGCTCGCAGGCATGCAGTTGCCGCGTGACGCCCGGCGAGGAAGGCACCGGCGTGCACGTCTCACTCAGCCTGGCCTCCGGGCTGGAGACGCCCCTGCACCAACGGGCCCAACTGGTACGCCGAGCCGTCCTCCGCGCCGCGGACCGCCGCCTCGGACTGGCCGTCGCCGCTGTCGACGTCGAGATCGTGGATGTCATCGGACGCCTCCACCCCCTCCGCTCCCGCGCAGCCGTCCAACGGGAAGGACAGGCCCGATGACCGTCCAGGCCGACACCCTCCACGGAGCCGCAGCCCGCGCGGCCCTCGACGTACCCGGTGTGCAAGGGCTGCAACCGGGGCTCGGCTACCGGCTGGCGGCCGCGGCCCGGGGCGTGCAGAGCGCACACGCCTCCACCGCGCCTCCCGAGGCGGGCATCCGCGCCGACCACATCGCCGACCCACCCGGCTGGCAGGTGGAGGTCCGCTGCATCATCGACGAGGAACGGCGCGCCCTGGACACCGCCCGGGACGTACGGGAACGCGTGCGGACCGCCGTCACCGCCCAACTCGCCCGAGAGGGCACACCAGAACCGGTCGCCGTACTGGTCACCATCACCCGCACCGAACCCACCAGGGCCGGCACCGAATCCACCAACTCGCCCCGGCCACCCACCACCTGACCCACATCCCCCGAGCCGACCCCAGGAACCTGCGGCTCCCCCATGAGGAATCCCGTTGCGAGCGGCGTGACCGTTCGGGCCGAAAGTCACCCGGGGCGAGGGGTGCTCCTTGTTCGGGCCCGGCAGCGTGCGTGCACAGTTCGGCGCGGAAGGTGGGGCAATCCAGGAGTGGGGGGAACGGCAGGCGGCGCATGGCCGAGGCGAACTCGGGCCCGTTGTTCCATCGCGGCCCGCGGCCCGGGCGCTGAGAATCAACGCGATGCGGTCGAGGGCATCCTGCCGGTAGATCCGTCTTGCAGACCGTTGCGCCCCGCGGGCTGCATCAGGCCCCAGACGCTCGTTGAAGCGAGGGCCGATGCGCTCACACCGGTGCGCTCGGCCACCTCCCCCATGTCCAAAAGCCGTTCGCCCACCGGATATCCCACCTTGACTTGAACGGCGCTTCAACTGCCACGGTGGCCACCACGAACAGCCCGGCCCTGCGCCGGGCCCTGCACACGAGGGAGAGTGTGATGACGACGGTGGCGAACAGGTTCCGGCCGGTTGCCGTGGCGGCGCTGGCCGCGATACGACGGCCCATCACCGTGGACGACCCGTTCGCCGCGGTCCGGGCCGCCACGCGCAGCCACCGGCGAGCACACCGTTGCGGCGCCTATGCCTACGGCGAAGGGACCCTGCCCGCGACGGCCGCGGCCGCTGTCGGCGCCCGCCGGATCGTGGAGGTGGGCACCGCACTGGGATATACGGCCATCGCCATGGCTCACGCGACACCCGACACACACGTCCAGACCATCGAAATGGACCAGGAACATGTGCGCCTCGCCGAGGAACAGATCGCAGCACATCACCTGGCCGACCGCATCACCGTGCTGCACGACACAGCCGAAAACGCACTCAGGACCCTCGACGACGGCGACTACGACCTCGCCTTCTTCGACGGCTTCACACCGACCCTGAACGTGGTGACGGAGCTGCACCGGCTCCTGCGTACCGGCGGATCCCTCATCGCCGGCAACCTCATCCTGGGACCCGACCGCGACGTGACCGACTTCCTCAGCGACACCGCCCTCTGGCGCACCCACTCCTTCGGCGAAACCGCCTGGTCCGTCAAGCTCTCCGGTCGCTAGGGCCCACCCATGCGTACGGGGTGCACATGCGGACCCGGCGGCTCCTGGGCGCCATCATCCTGCGGCGGACTGGGGTGTCGTTGCGACACATACAGCCCGAGGCCGCAATGATGACGCCATGCAGTTGCGGGAATGGTCGGTGGGACTGGGACGGCTGCTGCTGCCCCTGGACTATCCGGCGCAAGCGGTCTACGGCACCGTCATCACCGGCGCAGTCATGGCCGCGTACTCCGACCCGCCCGTCGCACTGGACGATGTGCTCATCAACGTCCCCGCGACCGTGGTGATCTACTGGCTCGCCCACGTCTACGCCGAAGAACTCGTACGCGCCGAGCAGGGCATCGCCTTCTCCGCGCGACGGCTGCGGGCCACGCTGCGTACGCAGTGGCCGATCATTCAGTCGGCGATGGGCCCCGTACTCGTACTGCTGCTGGCCCTGCTGTGCGGCGCAACGGCCACCGTGGCCGTGGAAATCGCTGTGTGGTTCGCCGTCTTGCTACTCGGTTGCTTCGGAGCCGTCGGCGCACGACGAGGCGGTCTCAGAGGCAGACCTGTGATCGTTTCCGCGGCCCTCGCCGGCTTCCTCGGGCTCATCGTCGTAGCCCTCAAGGCCTCCGTCGACTGATTCCCACCCCGCAGGTCCCCGCACGGACTCCGCCCGGTCAGACGTTGCCGTCTCCCGGCCGGCGTGCGGCCGCTCCGGGCCACCGGTCACCGCGGTTCTTGATGAGCCAGCGGACCAGATAGGCGAGGAAAGCGAGGCGGAGCCATAGTTCCCATCCGGGATCACGGTGAAAAGACGTGATGCTGACACACAGAGCCGCGGTTGCCAGGGCAAGGGAATTCCAGGTGAGGGCCTTGCGCGACGGCCGGTCGACCCGTCCGTTCTCCACGAGGCGCAGCGCGTACTCCTAGACGTCACCGAACTTCTCCTGCGGGCTTGCTCCGCTCGCCTCCACTTTCACGCGGGTCTCCGCCAGCACCTGCCGTGCGGAGGCACGCCGCACGCGGTGCCGGTGGCGCAGCAGTCCGTGCAGTCGGCGGAGCCACTGCTCGGTCTCCGTTATCCGCCCCGGCTTCGGGGAGATGAGACCGGCGGGGGGCTTGATGCGGAACCCCAGCCAGAGCAGCCCGGCCCCGGTCGCGATCAGGAACACCGTGGGGATGCGCCCGACACGGTCGTGCGACACGAATTCGCTGCACATCGCGGCCAGAATCACTCCGGCGGCGGTGGTGGCCCAGGCAGCGGTCATCAGCCTCGGTCGGCCGCTCGTCCGGAACATCTGCCCCAGTGCCGCGAGGGAGCACGTCAGACAGAAGGCGGCTGCGAAGGCGAGTCCGGACGGGGTGAGGTTCGTCCATATGCCGTTCCTGAGCGACGCCACGATGCCGCCGAGTACCAGAATCCAGCCCGGCGAACCGACGACGAAGCGCCACATGTCTTCGACGTCGATGTCATGCCGGTAATCCCAGCGCGCTCGCTGGGCGATGGAGCGGCGGGTCCGGGCCATCTCTTCCGCGTACTCCTCGGGAACGCCGAATGCCTCCACCGGGGCCTGGTTCGTCTCGGCGCAGTGCTCGCGTGCCTCACGGACGATCCGCTCGGCGGTCTCGGCGTCGATGCCCTTGCCGAGCAGTTCGAACTCGACCGTGAACTCCCATTCGGGATCGTCGTGGTGTGTCATGTCTCCCCGTCGGCCGTGCGGTTCAGCAAGTTGTTGCGTCCGGCGAATGCGTCCCGTCGGGAGGTTTCCGCCCGCCTTCCGGGCGCAGACAGCCGTCCCGTTCCGGCCGCCATCGGGCCGGAGCAGCGCCGGGCACTGCGCCCTCGGCCCGCCCCTGCGTCGGCCCTTCGCGTGTACAACCGGACCTGCGCGGGCGGGCGCGGCTGCGTACACGGCACGGCTGGGCCGCATCCTCCCCACTACACAGCCGGGAGCGGGCCGAACGCCAGAGTCGTCAGAAGTCTGAGTAGTGGCCCGGCACGCGGCATGACGCCGACGAGAAACCGCACCCTCACGGGGATGCGCTCCCGGCAGGCCCCACGCAACCCCACGAAGGCGCAGATCACGGGAGCGTGCGGCCCGCACGACTGTTACGGCGATCGACGACGCGGATGGGCTCTCACATGCGGACGTAGGTCTGGATGTCCTCGTTGAATTCGGTGAGCACCTGGTCGGTGAGTGTGGGGCGGGTGTCGGTGATGGCGGTGAGATAGTCCTGAGTGGTCGCTCGGGTGCCTTGCCGGTGGGCGACTTCGCGTTCGAAGACGGCCTGGGCGCCTTTGCGAGCGGCGAATTCGATGTCGGCAGGCGTGAACATCTCGCTGGCCTCGACCAGTTGGTGCAGGTCGACGGTGTCGGCGGCAGGGCCCAGATAGCGCTGCCAGATCGCCGAACGGGCCGAGGAATCGGGGGGACCCACCGGGATGACGTAGTCGAATCGTCCCGGGCGCAGGAACGCCGGATCCAGGGACCGTACGGAGTTGGTGGCGCAGATCAGAAGGCGCTCGTCGTGGTCGCGGAAGCCGGGGATGAGTTTGAGGAGTTCATTGGTGACTCCGTGACTGGGGTCGACGGCCAGGCCGGAGCGGGTGCCGGCGATTTCCTCGACTTCGTCGATGAACAGCAGGACACTTTCGAGTTCTGCGAGGTCGGCGAAATTCTCCCGCAGAGAAGTGGCCAGGCTTCCGGATCCTGCCGCGGCGATCCGTGAGGGGAAGAGTTCCACGAAGGGCCAGCCGAGGCGCGAGGCAACGGCTTTGGCAAAGCTGGTCTTTCCCGTGCCCGGGGGGCCGAAGAGGATGACTGCCTTGGGTGGTATGACGCCGTACCGGTCGGCCAGCGCGGGTTCGGCAAGGGGCAGCACGATGCGGCGCTCGATGGTGCCCTTCTCGCGTTCCATGCCGGCCAGGTCACTCCACAGCCCCGGGGGCAGCAGTCTGCCGCCGAGTTCGGCGAGGAGGCCCGCGTCGCTGGGGGCGATGTGCTCTGCCTTCTCGTAGTAGAGCAGTCCGCTGCGGGAGCGGTAGCCGGAGTTCTCCAGGGCTTTGGTTCCGGTGGCTCCAGGCGCGAGCAGAGCGCCGATCCGGCGTACTCCCTGGGATCGCATACGTCGCTCGAGTTCGGTGATCAGTGCGCTGCCGATTCCTCGGTTGCGCCAGGTGTCCGACAGCGCCACCAGCGTGATCCAGGCCCGTTCTCCCTCGTTCCTGGAGACGGCCATCCCGACCACGTCGTCGCCCACGACCGCCACCACGGCAGATCCACCGGCACGGGCCGCGGCCATGACCTCGGAGATGGGGAAAACGGGGTACGAGTCGTCCGCCTGACGATCCTGCTCCCACATGCGGATGGCACGGTCGAGATCGTCGTCGTGGAAGTCCCGCAATCGCCACGTCGGCATCATCGCCACCCTTGCACCAGCCGGGCCTCGCCGTGGCCATTGCCCGGGCCTGCGCGCGCTCCAGACACCTCGGGTCACGTGGTCACGTCTGTGCACGGGGCGAGGGCGCTCCCCCGTGCTTCGCCACTCGTGCCGCGTCTCTCGATTGTCCGCCCCCGGGCGGAGAGCCGTCGACTTTTCCCTCCGCCCACTGCGTCACGGGTACCCCCGGGACGCCGCCGGCTTCGCCCTGGGGCCGCGGGCGACCGGACTTCTCCGGTGCCTTGGCCTGGCTGTCCGGTGGCCTCCTTGGACCGGGGGCGCCACGCCGCAACGCAGCGGCGGTACGAGTCCCATCTGCCTGCACCAGGATTGAATTCACGGAAAAGCATCATGGAATAGACCCGAGACGGCTCGAATACCCGCACGGCACCACGAGCCGGACCAATGGATCTGCCTCGATGATTCTCTCGACCATTTCCCCGGAGTTCACCCCCCGGCGCCGGTGCGCAAATCCACCGCTCGGCCGACGGCGCGAGACGCGACGAAGACGAGTAGACTGCCAGTCGTGGCTGCCGCGTCCAGGAGCGCCGCATGGAAGATCAGGAAGTCTCCCCTTTCATAGGCCGTACCCGTGAACTGGCACGTATGACGGCGGCGTCGGAAGGGGCTCGTAGCCAGGGAATCCGGATCGTCTTCGTCTCGGGACCGGCCGGTGCCGGCAAGAGTGCCCTCACGGAACAGTTTCTGTCCTCCCTCAGCGGCGCCTCGAAGGTTGTTCTCCATGGAATGCCCGGCGAGAAGAGCTTTCCCTTCGCAGCGGTACACCGACTGCTCGCGTCATTCGATTCCATGGAACGTCGCGGGAATCTCAGTTCACTCGATGAACTCCGCGAGATGTCGGTCATGGAGATCGGCGGAAAGCTGATCAAATCCCTGGACAGCGGAGTCAAATCGACCAGCGCGCCGACGGTTCTCGTCATAGAGGACGCCGAACTCCTCGACACGGATTCCCTGCACGTACTGGGCTTCACTTTCCTCCGGCTGTGGGCCGATCCGATCCTGGTCGTCGTGAACACCGAGAACGCATCGTCGACCCGGCAGGGCATGGGGCTGACCCCGCGCAGCGACCGATTCACGGAAATATCGCTGGGCGGATTCACCAGGGCCGAGTCCGAGGAGTTCATCAAGACGCACGGAGCGGACGTGCCGTCCAAGTCCCGGATGGCGAATCTCATGGACTGGACGGGCGGAAACCCGTTGTATCTCCGTGCGGTGCTCGGAGCCCGCTCCGGCTCTCATGTTCCGGAGGATCCTTCGCTGATCGAGATACCTCGCACGCTGGCGGATGCGGTGGGCCAGTGGACCCTGGCTTTCCCTCCGACGGGCCGACGCGCCCTGCAGTATCTCGCCGTCCTCGATTCTCCGGCGACGATCCCCTTTCTCCGTGCGCTCATCGATTCCGATCGCTTGACCGAGGAGGTCGAGCCCCTCATCGATTCCGGGGCCGCCGAATGGGACAACGTGGCGGGCGTGCCACGGCTCAAGCTCGTACACAGGGGACAACGAGACGCTCTGTACTCCGCGATCCCCCCGTCGGAACGGCGGCGCATGCACCGGCGTATCGCCGAGTTCCTCGAGCCGCCCGCGAAGTGGCGGCACAGTATCGCGGCCGCCGACGCGTACGACGCCGACCTGGCGGACACGCTGAGGACAGCCTCGGCCGCGGAACTCAAGGGCGGGAACCTCCCCCTCGCGGCCGAACTCTCCCTCGGTGTCGCCGAGATGGATCCCGACAGCCAGGGGCGCCCCGCTGCGCTGCTCAACGCCGTACGCCTACTGGTGATCAGCGGACAGTACAACCGCGCTCTCTACTACCGAGGCGATGTGGTCGACACCCCCGCATCCCCCTTCAAGGACGAGGTTCTGGGACTGCTGTTCTTCGCCGAGGGCATGGACGCCACCGCCTGCCATCACTTCCAGCTCGCGGTGGACGGATACGCCGCGGACGGATCCCAGGCTGACGCGGCGTACGCGGCGGCCTCGTTGGCAGGTGTCCAGGCCTCCTTGGGGCTGGGCGAAGCCTGCTACTCGTCCGCGTCCTTCGCGCTGGCCCACCATCCCAGGTCTCTGGTCTCGGGGACGGCCAAAGCGGCAGCGGCACACGCCCGCGCCTTGATGGACGGTGCGCCGGCAGGACTCGAGGAGCTGGCCGGACTTCCCGAGAATCCGGTCGAGGTCGAGAACATCGACATCGAAGCGCTGACGCACCGGGGGTTTCTGCGCGGCCTCTCCGGCCGCCTCAGCGAGGCGGTCTCCGATCTGTCGGTGGTCACGCGGAGAAGGCCGGTGGGAGCGACCCGGGGCAATGTCGCCGTGGCACACGTGCAGAAGACGTGGTGCCTCATCCTGCTGGGCGAGTGGAATGACGCCCGCCGCGAGGTCTCGCTGGCGTTCGACGTCGCACGCACATGCGGCCGGCCGGTGGAATTCAGCTCCCTGCACTGCCTGTCGGCCTTTCTTCATGCCGCCCAAGGGCATTGGGACGCCGCAAGTGCCGACCTCGCCGAATCGCAGCACTCGACCCGGGTTTTCGACTTCTCCGGTCCGGAGTTCCACCGCATCATGACGACGGCCTTCATCGAGTACACCCGGGGGAATCAGCAGCGCGTCGCCCAGCTGATCAAGAAGGCGGACGGTGAGCCGACCAACGCGACGCGTTCCGGGCTCTACGCGGTGTGGTACCTGCCGTTCCTCGGCTCCGCCTGTGCAGCGATCGGCGATATCGGATCGGCCGAGGAGGCACTGTCCCGGCTCAGCAACAGCGGCTCCACCGGGGCCCTTCATCCCGTGGCAGCCCATTGGGTACACGGAGAGATCCTCGCCGCCCAAGGCGATGTCGAAGGGGCCGTGCAGCAGTTCCGATCCGGGCTCGCCCATCCCCCGGACGGTGGCGATCCGGCCTTCCACAGGGCGCTGATCGGTCTCGCCCTCGGACGCGTACTGATGCGTTCGGGCCGGACGGATGAGGGAGGGGATCGTCTGCGCGATACCGCACGGATTTTCACGGCCCTGGAAGCCCTTCCGTACGTGCAGATGTGTCTGGACCTTCTCAAGGATCCGGAGCTCTCCGCGGCGGCCGGCCGAGCCGTGCGGTTCTGGGATCACCTGACCAACAGGGAGCAGGATGTCGCGCGACTGGTCGGCCACGGCTGGACCAATCGGGAGATCGCCGACGAGCTCTACGTCAGTGCGAAGACGGTCGAATACCACCTGGGCAACATCTACGCGAAGTCCGGCATAGCCAACCGGCGAGCGTTGCGCGACCTGGTGCAGTCCCTCTGACCCTCTGTCCCTCTGCCCCTCTGTCCCTCTGTCCCTCTGTCCCTCTGTCCCTCGGATGGATGGCCGTGTGGCCGTCCGGAAACATGCCTCGCCGATGGGTTCGCCGGTTGTCGAACCCCGTGCAACCACGAGATGGACTGGATGTCCGGGTTCTCCAGCAGACCCGGGCTGGTCGAGGAGTACACCGCGACCACCGGTGCTGTGCTCGGCGGCCGGGACGGCTGGGACGCGTTTTCCGGATCCCGCCCCTACGGGGGCGGCGACGCCTGGCAGGGCCCGGTCTTCTTCCTCCCCCAGGCTCAGCGGCGGACCTGATGGGTGGCGAGGCCGACGGCTTGTTCCGCACAAACACCGCACCCTGACGCGAAGGCCGCCCTGCGTCCAGCCATGCACACCGCGTCACACCGCGTCACCGCGTCACCGCAGGTCACAGTCGCGATCTACGGCCGTAGCACTAGGAGCCGTCGTCGCCCTCAACGTTGGCAACCATCCTGCGCAGCACTTTGAGCGCGGCCACGTACTCCTCATCGCTGATGCCCTCGTGAACCACAGCACGCAACTCGGTCACCATCTCGCGCACCCGCACCCTGCCAGCCTCCCCGGCTTCGGTGAGGTGCAGGCGCCGCTCGGCGTCGATCCGCAGCCAGCCTCGGTGGAGCAGTTGGTCGACGACCCGAGCGATCTCGTACTGCCCGTCCGCGAGGGGCGTCAGCTGGATGACGACCTCCTCGCGGCTCGGCGCCGCGGATCCGCCGTTCACGCGGTTCAGCACCCAGTACTGCGGCTGCGTGACGTCGATCGTGGCCATGGCATCACGCAGATGCCGGGTGACGGCCGCGTTGGCCAGGCCGCTCCAGTACCCGATGGGCTGGGTGGCCAGCATGTCGTCGGGGGCGGCCGGATCGGCGGGCGCCTGGTCGGTGGCGGTGTCAGTCAGCGGTTCCATGATCGCGAAGCTATCTCCCTCTCGCGCAGGTGAACACCGCCGAAGCCGCGTCGACCGTCTCGGCACCGACCCAGGAGACGGACGCCGGACCGTATGCCGGCTCGCGTCGGCAGCCCTCGCCTGCCAGACGTCGGCACGTGAGCAGTGATGCACACAGGGCGATCCGTGCCGTGGCCCCCCTCTGATTCCGCGGTGGTGCATGTGGCCCGAGCCCAGCAACCGCAAGCGTTTTCGCCGCCCGGACGGGACTGGCACATCGCACTGGGGTGTTTCCCTGATCCACGCCCCGAGCATGCGAGGCGACAGTGGTCGAGTCAGTGCATTTCGCTTCATATGCAGGCCGGAAGGAGCAGGCCTATGTCGACTGCGCAGCCGGTGGTCCCGTACACATCCTGCTGCAGGGATCTCCCTCTGCGGCACGACCCGGTGCGTCATGCGCGCAATGTGGTGCGCCGCCACTTGGCCTCGGTCGGTCTGACCACCGACCGTGGACCGGCCGTGACGGAGCTGATCGACGCAGCCGCGCTGATCGCCAGTGAACTGGTCAGCAACGCCTGCCACCACACCAGCGGTCCCCAGACCATGCGTCTGACGTGGGACGGTACCTGTCTTGTCGTCGATGTCGACGACCCCAGTCCCATACCCCCGGCGTCGGTGCCCGAGGACATGCGCGGAGAAGGCGGCGGCTTCGGCATGCAGATCGTTTCAAGCCTTGCCGAGACGTGGTACGTCCTCCGGCGGGACGAAGGAAAGACGGTCCGGGCCTGCATCAGCCACCCGCAACTCCGAACCCCGTTCGAGCCGCCTTCCCGCTATCGACCCGCCCCGGTCCCGGCCCCGACCCGGGCCCCGGATCCGGCCTCGACGGCGGCTCGGGCCTCGACCCCAGCTCCGGCTCCGGCTCCGGCTCCGGCCACTGCCACGGCCACGGCTCCAGCCCGGTGATCAAGGCACCGGCGTGAACCACCCGCCGTCGCTGGAGCCGTAGAGGAAGACCGGGCGGCACCATGACACGCCCGGTCCCTCAGGGGGCCGCCACCGGGTACGGCCTCAGCGGCAGCAAGGCTGCGGCGGTTCAGGGCTGTCCCCACATAACCGTCACACAACCGACCCTGGTCAATCCTTCCAGTTGAGCTTGCGTGGGCAATTCGGTGTCCGCTTGGGTGAAGAGGGCCGGTCGGGCAGACCTCCTGGACGACAACCGCTCGTCCGCGGCGTGCTCCGCGGGCGAGCGCAACGTTCCCGGAGCACGCGTGTCCCAGGCCATGGCGATCACCTTCCCCACTCTTCCGGAGGTCAGCCTCGTGGCGAGTCGTCTCACGCCCGGCGACGGGGAGCGCGGCGGGGACCGCCGTTCCTCCCTGCCTGCGCCGCGCACCCCCGATCCCCTCCAGGCGCCTGCACTGAATTGGGGTGTGATCGGCCCCGGTGGCATTGCCTCGGCGTTCACCGAATCCGTCCGCGCGTACACGGCGCAGCGCGTGGTCGCGGTGGCTTCACGGAGTACGGAGAGAGCCCGTGCGTTCGCCGCCCGGTTCGACGTGCCGGCCGCGTACGGCGACCATCGCGAGCTCCTGGAGGACCGTCGCGTACAGGTCGTCTACGTGGCCTCACCGCACTCCGAGCACTTCACGCACGCGCTGGACGCCATCGAGGCGGGCAAACACGTGCTGGTGGAGAAGGCGTTCACACGCAATGCCGGTGAAGCGGAACACCTCGTCGCCGTGGCGGAGCGGCGAGGCGTCTTTCTCATGGAGGCCATGTGGACGCGCTTTCTGCCGCACATCGATGTGGTGCGGCAGGTTCTCGACTCCGGTCTCCTGGGCGACGTGCGGACGGTCATCGCCGATCACGGGCAATTCATGCCCGAGGATGCCGCGCATCGTCTGTACGCCCCGGAGCTCGCCGGTGGCGCACTTCTCGATCTCGGGGTCTACCCGGTGTCCTTCGCGTCGATGGTCCTCGGGCCTTTCGCCACGGTGACCGCGGTCGGCACCAAGGCGTTCACCGGAGTGGACGGGCAGACGTCCGTCGTCGTCACCAACCATGAGGGGGCGCACGGCCTGCTCAGCACAACGCTCCATGCGCGTACGCCGACTACGGCGACCATCTCGGGCACGCGCGCCCGTCTGGAGCTCGACGGTGCCTTCTACGCGCCGAGTTCGGTCCGGCTGATCGGCCGGGACAACGAACTCCTCGACGTCCATTCCCCGTCCCGGCTCGACGGGGGGCTGTGCTTCGAGGCCGCCGAGGTGGCGCGATGCGTCTCGGCCGGCCGTAGGGAGTCCGATCTGATGCCGCTCGCGGAGACGCTGCGGATCATGCGCGCGCTGGACGACATCCGTCTCACCGTGGGCGCCCGCTTCCCGGGAGAGTGACCACTCCCCAGAGCGCACACGCCGACGCGGGCCGGGACAGCTGTCGCGGCCCGCCGGCCCCGACCCACTCGAACGAAAGCGACGGGAAGACCGTGCACAACCTGAAGGTCCTGTTCATCGGGGGAACCGGTGTCATCAGCGCCGCCTGCGCACAGCGGGCCGCCGAAAGCGGCGCGGATGTGCATCTGCTCAACCGCAACAGCACGTCGCACCGGAAGACTCCGAGTGGCGCACGGATGCTGACCGCCGATGTCCGCGACGCGGAATCGATGCGCGCGGCCGTACGAGGTCATGACTTCGACGTGGTGGTGAACTTCCTCAATTTCACCACCGCCCACGTCCAGGCGGACATCGACCTGTTCTCCGGGCGTACGGGCCAGTACGTCTTCATCAGTTCCGCGGCCGTGTACCGGACCCCGCCCGGCCGGCTGCCGATCGTCGAGTCCACTCCGCTCCGCAACCCGCACTCCGCGTATGCCAGGAACAAGATTCTCTGCGAGGACCTGCTCATACGTGCCTACCGCGAGTGGGAATTCCCGGTCACCGTGGTCCGTCCCTCGCACACCTACGACCACACCGCTGTCCCTTTCGACGGCGGATGGACGGTCGTGGACCGTATGCGGCGCGGGCAGGAAATCCTGGTGCACGGCGACGGCACCTCGCTGTGGACTCTCACGCACCACACGGACTTCGCGAACGGATTCGCCGGACTCCTCGGGAACCGTGCCGCTCTCGGGGAGGCTTTCCACATCACCGGTCACGAGGTGCTGACCTGGAATCAGATCTATGGCGCCATGGCCGAAGCGGCGGGCGTCGAGCCACGGCTGGTGCACCTTCCGTCCGATGCGATCGCCGCCGCCGACAGGCGCTGGGGAGAGGAGCTTCTCGGCGACAAGGCGCACTCGAAGATCTTCGACAATGCCAAGATCCGCGGCATCGTCCCGGACTTCGTCGCCCGGGTCCCGTTCTCGCAAGGGGCCCGCGAGATCGTCTCCTGGTACGACGAGGACCCGCGCCGGCAGACGATCGACACCCGGATCAACGCCCTCACGGACAGGCTCATCGAGGCGTACCGGCCGGGCCGGGTGTAGTCAGGTGGCCCGCACGGACTCAACTCGCCCTCACGCACCGGACCTAGTCAATCCTTCTAGTTCTGCACGGTCTTTCCAGGAATTTGGTGAGAGCGCTCTCAGAAATTCCGTCCACAGCCTTGACTCGCCCCTTGCGGCGGCTGACAGTTGTCCCGTCCGAAACGGGGGTCGCCCGTCCCGGAGGTACATAAGTCATGGTCAGCCGAAGAAAATTCCTCACCGCCGCAGGCGCTGCGGCAATCACCGCCCCTTTCGCGGGCTCCCTGCTCAGCAGCCGGGCCGCAGCAACTCCCGCCACATGCGAACTGGCACTGGAGAACAAGAGCCTGTCCGGTTCGGTGAACGCCTATGTCACCGGCCATGAGCAGGGCACGGGAAAGTGGATTCTGCTGCGCAGCGACGGCAGCAAGTTCTATCTGCCGCAAAGCAGCCAGATGCAGGAGATCGAGGACTGCTCGATCCCACTGAAGGCCGCCGGAAGCGGACCGACGGTGGTGACACTTCCGCAAATGTACGGAGCACGGGTCTACTTCGTCCGGAACGACAAGATCACCTTCTTCGTCAACGAAGTGAGCCAGCTGGTCGAGCCGAGCTTCGTCGCGGAAGCCGACAAGAATTACAGCAAGGTCTGGTCGTTCTGCGAGTTCACTTTCGACACCACACAGCTCTACGCCAACCTCAGCTACGTCGACCTCGTCACCGCCCTGCCGATCGGCTTCACGCTGGCCGGCGACGCGTCCCACACCGTGGCCCCGCTGCAACTGGACGCGGCGGAACGCATCGCCGAGGCACTCCGGGCCCAGGCCGCCAAGGACGGGTATCCCTGGGACAAGCTGGTCATCAGTGACGGAGGCACGGTCCTGCGTGCGATATCCCCACAGAAGCTCCCCGCGTCGAAGGGCTCCTTCGACGGCTACTGGGACTCGTACACCAACGCGGTCTGGGAGAAGTACGCCTCGGCCGATCTGCGGATCGACACCGGGGATCTGGGCGCGTTCACCGGCCGCGTACAGAACGGCTCCCTGACCTTCCCGGGCCTGGAGAGGCCTTTCGCCAAGCCGACCTCCGCGGACATCTTCAGCTGCGACTCCGGGCCGTTCACGAACGCCGGCTCCAAGCCCCAACTCGCCGTCATGGCCCGCCTCGCCGCCGCCTTCAACCGCAGCACCCTGCTCACCCACCCCGACCAGCCGGGCGGCGCGAGCCCCGAGGACTACTACCGCGACGAGACCACCAACCACTGGTCACGGATCATCCACGCCAACTCCCCGCAGGGATACGGCTTCCCCTACGACGACGTGAGCCCCGCCGGCCAGCACCCGGTCGACGGCAGCGCCCACGACCCCAACCCCACCCGCTGGCACGTCAGCGTGGGGTGACTTCACTCGCACCCACCCGTGGATGCCCCGCCCGGCAGCACGCCGGGCGGGCAGGCGACTGTGCGGGCCGGGTAGGAAGCGGGGGGCGGGGGCGAGGCCGAGGTGGGCAGGTCCGACGGGTCGCGATGCGAGCCACGCGTCCGCGGAGACCCGCCGCCACCAGGCGCACAGGAGGAGCAACGGTCACCAACGGATCCACCGCGGTCCGCGCCCGGCCGGAGCAAGGCAACCGACCCGTGGGATGAGTAATGCCTACTCTCCGCCCGTCATCTCGTGACACCTAGGTTCGAGTAGGCATCTCCCGACTCCGCGTGCGTGCCCGGACACATCGCGCCCGGAATTTCCACCGTAAGGACGGGCTCCCCCCATGGCGCACGCTGCCCGCGTTCTCGTCTCCGTGACCTTGGCCCTCACCGGCCTGGCAGGAGTGACCAGCTGCACCGGGGAGGAACAAGAGTCAGCGGGCTCGGCATCCCGCACCCACGCCTCGAAGCCGAGCGATTCCCCGGACGGCAAGGCCGACGGCAAGGCCGACCACGAGTCCAAGGACCCCGCGGGCCACAAGTCCCGCGAACTGCCCTGGAATCTGGACCGGATCGACCAGTCCGCACCGGATCTCGACCACCGGTTCCACACCACCGCCACGGGCGAAGGGGTACGGGTCTACCTGCTCGATTGCCAAGTCGACCTGGACCATGCCCAGTTGGGTGGACGGGTATCGCAAGGTGCGGACACGGTCGGGGGAAAGCCGGGGGGATGCCACGACGATATGGGCGTATCCCATGGCACGTTCGTCGCCGGTATCATCGCCGGCAAGGACACCGGCGTGGCACCGAAATCCCGCATTGTCGCGGTGCGCAGCATGTCGGGGGGTGAAGGGGAGCGCCCCGTACCGAAGAAGACGAGTGAGAAGCGCATTGTCCGTGGCATGAACTGGATTGCCGAACACGCAAGGAAGCCGGCCGTCGCCAACCTCTCCCTGAACCTCGACCGCCCCTCTCCCGCGCTCAGGGCCGCTGTGAAGAAGGCGATCGACAAGGGTGTCACGGTGGTCGCTTCGGCAGGCAATGACGCAGCCGACGCCTGTGCCCACCCACCGGCGGACATGGCCGAGGTGATCACCGTGGGCGCTTCCACCCGCAAGGACGGGCACTGGAAGGACAACGAATATCTGGGGTCCAACGGCGGACGCTGTGTGGATCTCTACGCGCCGGGAGATCACATCAGCTCGCTGTTCGACAACGGCACCACCACCTCGATGTCAGGGGCGACCTCGTGGGCGGCGCCCCATGTCTCGGGGGCAGCCGCCCTTTACCTGCAGACGCATCCGCATGCCGAGCCCGCCGACGTCCGCTCATGGCTCCTCCGCCACGCCACCTCCGGCGCCGTCCGGAAGGTCCCGAGCAACACGACGGACCTCCTGCTCAACGTCCACGGTCTCTGACGGGCTGTTCGCGGATACAGCGGATCGAGCGCACCTCACGCCAGGGCAACGTGGCGATGTGCCGTGCCTCTCGTGTCAGTGGACGATGGACACGATCCGACAGACGGTTTCAGCCAGTCCGGGGGCGCCGTCCACGTGGGCACGGGCCAGTGCCGTGTCCGGTTCGATGCCACGGGTGCACAGCCGCCACGCGGTCTCCGTATCCAGACGTACATGGGCGGCCGGGTGGCCGTGGCACGGCTCGGCCAGGGACCAGCGTTCCTCGGTGGCGGTGACCGTCCAAGTGCCGCCGGCCTCACCGTCGATGGTCAACCGGACCTGCGTGCCCGGTGGCGAAGGGGTGTCGCGCAGGGTGTGCGGGAGTGCCCGCATGAACGTGTCCAGGACCACGGACAGGGACTGTGCGTCGAGGTCGGTGCTCCGGCCGGTTGCATGGCGAATTTGCTGGCGGTGGGTCCAGTACTCGGTGAAGTCGCGAGCGCTGTCGAGCCACCTGGGGGCAGGGTCGGCACCCGCCCATGACACTCCGAGCGACGGCGCGCCGGGGTCCGCGGTCTCGATGAAGCGCGCGTGCTGCGGGCCGATGAGGTCCAGGGTGTCCACGAGCAACGCGGGGCTGACCCTGCGACAGGTCTCGACCCACTCGTGGTTGATGCGGTGGACGAACCTCTCCACGGTCTCGCCCGGCGCAAACGCCGGCCCGCCCTGGTGGCCGTCACGGTCGCGGGCCAGACGCCCGTAGAGGTCGGCGAGGATGTGTGCGGCCAGATCGTGCACCGTCCAGCCCGGCACGGCCTCCTTGCGCCAGTCGTCCGGCCCCAGAGCACGCAGGGTGGACATCAGCGCTTGATGTTCCGGGGCGAAGAGGGGGCGGGCATCGATCGGGGCGCCGAGCCAGGGCCGGTCGGGAACCTCGTGAAGTGGGGAATCCATGACCGAACCCTGCCAAGCGGAGGAGCCCACCTGCCACTGCATATCCGTAGGTCCGTGTGCGGTCGGCCGTACTGCCGTACGACGGGCGCTTCGGTATGTCGAGGCCGTTTCGGCCAGGGTTCCGCGCGCCATGGCATCGGCGGATCGTCGCTCATGTTCCGCGGGCCGCTCAACCTCGAAGGCCTGGCACCGGCCGAGCCGCGGTCCGTGGCTCTCGGCACCGCACGGGTGCCCGGAGCCGGCCGCTCGCAGAGGTGACCGGAGCCTCGCCGGATGCTTGCTCGTAGCCCTCCCGGGACGTCGCCGCGGCATGCCACGGCCTCCCGCAGGTGACCGAGGCACGCTGCTGATGCGGCGGCGTGCGCATGATCCGCTCGGCCTGGCCGCGCCCGTCTACTCGGATCGCGGAACGACGAACGCCACAGTGGTGTCGATGTCGGCATCGCGCCGTCTGCGCCGGGCCTTCGGTGTCACGGCATCGCGCACAGCGGCATTGAACGCTTCGTCCGCGGTCGCGGCGCACGTGACAAAGGTGTGGGTCCCTGGATGGCCGTCCGCTGTGATGATCGGCAGTGTCACCTCCCACCACCCCGACGATGCCTCCTCCACGGACCCGTACCGCTCCACCGGCACGACTTCCGCGTTTGCGCGCCCGGGAGGCTCGAAGAAGCTCTCCATAGGCACATCCCGGGCTGTCATGAGGAACCTCCCGCATCATCGTGCGAGGAACATTGCCAATATCCAGGCTGGCCCGCGGTGAGGGCTCTGCACATCCAGCCACAGGTGGCACATGCGTACTCCAGGGAGGGTGCCGGGAGGCCGCTGCCGGTACTCCCCAGGGAGTACGGAGCCTGCTCGGTGCGGGGTCCGGGGCCTGAATCATGCGGGTCCGGCCCCTCCAGCGCGGTCCGGACCGATCCTGCCGCTGCGGCGGCCGCCGGTCCCCCGGGCCCACGGGGAGCGCTCGCCCGAAGCCCGCCGCGCCCGGCCGCCGCCCGTCCTCCGTCCCCCTCCCCCGTCGCGATCAATTGCCTGCCCGGCCGGCCCGGGGCGTCGTCGACGCGGGCGAGCGGCCCGATGAGCCGACGGCCGGCGCGGGCCGCGGGCATAGCGGAGCGGGCCTGCGCCCTCACGGCACACACCCGTGCTTCCGCACACGAACAGTCCGGTTCAGACGTGCCCGGTCAGGTCGGAAAGCGCTCTGCGGCGGCAGCCACCGAACGTCGACTCCTCGGAGCGGCCGAGGGGCGCCAGGGCCAGAAGCAACGGTATGAGCGCGACACCGACACCACCGCAACCGGCCCCTTCACGGACCGAGGGAGCAGGCGGCGGGCTCCGGGTTCCCCAGATGCTGCGCCGGAGCCCACCCCCTGTCCTACGTGGCCCCGCCGGCCGTTCGTCCTCTGCGGAGGCCACCCGCGCTCAAGCCCCTGGATCTTGAGCGCTCCATCTCCGAGTGCCCGCCCACACACCGGCCACGCGCACGATGTCAGCCAACACAGGGAGCTTGTGGCCGGGTGAGCGGGATCGAGAGGGGTGCCCGTGCCGTCCGTAGGTCGCGGGCCCGCTCCGGTCCGCTGCATCCAGGCCCTGCATCCGGCCACTGCACCCGGGCCACTGCGAGCAAGAGACCGGACGAGGAGTGAGCCTCTGTCCCGTGACGGGCGTACTGATGGTGAAGAGGGACCCACCCCGAGGGTCCGCCCGACGATGCACACCCTGCCGGAGGACATTCACCTGTGACCGCTACGGAATCGGCGGCGACCCGGACGCGCCGCGGCAAGGAACTCGATCCGCCGGGCCGGCAGTTCAACTCGTCCCTCGTCCTGACCATGCTCCTGCTCTTGGGGGTGGCGCTGCAGGGGCCGATCCGCCGGGCACTGTCCGCGCCGGTGATGCAGAGCTGGATGACGGTCTTCGTCGCGGTGGTCGTCCAGGCCCTGCCCTTCCTCGTTCTCGGCGTGCTGCTGTCGGCTGTCATCGCGGTGTTCGTCCCGCCGTCGTTCTTCACCCGCGCGCTGCCGCGGCGAACGGCCCTGGCGGTACCGGCTGCCGGGATGGCGGGGGCGGTCCTGCCCGGCTGCGAGTGCGCTTCCGTCCCGGTGGCGGGGTCCCTCGTGCGCCGTGGTGTCCCACCCGCGGCGGCGCTGGCGTTTCTGCTGTCCGCCCCGGCGATCAACCCGATCGTGCTCACTGCCACCGCCGTGGCCTTTCCCGGGAATCCGGAGATGGTCCTCGCCCGCTTCGCGGCGAGTCTGCTCGTGGCGTGCGCGATGGGCTGGCTGTGGCAGCGGCTGGGCCGGGCCGACTGGGTGCGGCAACCCGCCCATCCGTCGCTGGACGGCCTGGGCAAGGGGGCGGCGTTCTGGGCGTCCGTACGCCACGACGTGCTGCACGCCGGTGGTTTCCTCGTGGTCGGCGCGATGGCCGCGGCCACCCTCAAGTCCGTTGTACCGGCCGCCTGGTTGCAGGCCGCGGCCGGCAGCCCGGTGGTGTCGATCCTCGCCCTGGCGGTTCTCGCGGTGCTGCTGTCGATCTGCTCCGAGGCCGACGCCTTCGTGGCCGCGTCCCTGTCCCAGTTCTCGCTCACCGCCCGGCTGGCGTTCCTGGTCGTCGGGCCGATGATCGACCTCAAGCTGTTCGCCATGCAGACCGCCACGTTCGGCCGCGGATTCGCGCTGCGGTTCGCTCCTGTCACTTTCGTGCTGGCCGTCCTGATGTCGGCCCTCGTCGGGGCGGTCGTCCTGTGAACCGGGAGGCGCAGGCGGCCCTGCTCTTCCTCCTCGGCGCGGCACTGCTGCGTACCGGCTTCAGCGATCAGTACCTGCGCTATGTCAAGGCCGGGTTGCGCCCCTTGCTGGTCGTGGCCGGGGCGGTCCTCATCGCCACCGCCGTCGCAACCGTCTGGTACGAACTACGGCGCTCCCGATCGGCCCCGGGCGGCCGGGAGCCCCGGCGGGAGCGCAATCCCGGTCGCCGACCGGACCACGCCCATCGCGAACCGGCGGTCTCCTGGCTCATGGTCCTGCCCCTGCTCGCCCTCGTCCTGGTCGCCCCGCCCGCTCTGGGCTCCTACAGCGCGATGCGCACCGGCACGGCGCTGCAAGAGCCCTGGGGTTTTCCCGCCCTCCCCGCCGGCGACCCTCTCCGCCTCGACGTCGTCGACTACGCCGGCCGTGCTGTCTACGATCACGGACGCGCCCTCGACAACAGGCGGATCTCGCTGAGGGGCTTCATCACCGTCGACCGCAGCGGACGTCCCTACCTGACCAGGATGGTCCTCAACTGCTGTGCTGCCGACGCCCAGCCGGTCAAGATCGGCCTGTCCGGACGCACTCCCCCCGTCCTGCAGCCCGACACCTGGCTCGAAGTCTCCGGCAGTTACACGGGCCGACGGGGCAAGGACCCCATCAACGGTGGCGTCATCCCGTTCATCGACGTCGACCGGGCCAGGCCGGTCCCGGCACCCGGTGACCCGTACGAGAGCTGGGGTGGCTGACGTTCCGCAGGAGTTCACGGATGAGACCGGGCTGTCCCACGAACGGGGAGTGGCCCGTCCGCCACTCGTGCGCGTCAGTGCAGCGCGAGGCCATCCTCCGCTGCAGGCCCGGGTCGATGGCCCGGTCCCGTGCACACACGACGTACGTGGAGGGAGTGCGCTTCCAACCGTGGTGCTCCGGAACTCCTCGCCCGCAGCCGGGGGCTTGGGCGCGCAGCAGGTCGACCGCCCAGGCGGCGAGAGGTTCGGGACAGTCGCCGTAGAGGATGGCGGCGGCCCGATCGGGGTGCAGGCTGGTCCAGCCGTCGGGTTCCGGCCTGATCGCGTCCCGGAGCTGCGCGGACGCCCCACCCAGACCGGCAGCACTCTCGCCGGCATCCGGCACGAAGGCCGCCAGGTAGACCAAGTGTCCTGCTCCGCGCAACCCGGTGATCACCGACCCCCCGTAGGAGTGACCCAGCACGATCGGAGGCTCGTGCAGCGCGTCGATCACAGCCTGGACCGCGGCTGTGTCGGCGAGCAATGAGCCCCGGTGGAGCTCAGGAACGAAGACCTCGGTTCCTGCGGTCCGCAAGCTCTCCGCCAACACGGCGAAGTGCTCGGGACGGTGATACAGGCCGTGAACGAGCACCACCGCAACCAATTCACCCCTCCTCAGGTCGACTTGAGACCAGTGACCTCAGCCCCGGACCACGGGACCCTGCGGTCAGCGACAAGATCACCCTGCCGCAGGGCCGCCTACTGGTCGAGTACGGCCTTCATGACCGCTTTGGCGATCGGCGCGCCCAGGCGTCCGCCCGCGATCTGGGAGCGCGAGATGTTCATGTCCTCGGGATCGACGAAGACCGCGACCGCCACCGGGGACGAGCCGTCGGCGTTCTTGGCGTAGGAGACGAACCAGGCGTACGGGCGCTGGTCCCGCACATCGGCGCCGTGCTGGGCCGTGCCGGGCTTGCCGCCGACCGTGACGCCGGGGATGGCGACCTTGTCGGCGGTCCCCTCGGTGACGGTGTGCTCCATCATCCCCTGCACCGTCTTCGCGGTCTCGGATGAGACGGCCCGGCCGAGTTCCTCCGGCTCGTTCTTCCGGATCGTCGAGAGGTCCGAGCCGCGCAACTCGTCGACCAGATGGGGCTTCATGACCGCGCCGTCGTTGGCCAGGCCCGCGGTGACCATGGCCATCTGCAGCGGAGAGGCGGTCACACTGCCCTGGCCCATGCCGGTCAGCGCTGTCCCCGGCTGGTCCAGGTGGTCGGGGTAGGTGCTCGCGACCGTACGCACCGGAGTGAACTGCTCGGCGTTGAAACCGAACTTCTCCGCGGTCTCCCGCATCTTCTTCTGGCCCATCCTGTGGGCGGTGTCCAGGAAGACGTTGTTGCACGACCACTGCAGGGCGGTCTTGAGAGAGACGCCGTCGCACTGGGAGTTGGGGACCACGTTCCCGATCCGGGTGGTGCTCTGCGGCAGCCGGTACGGGGCGGGGGCGCCGCTCGGGGCGTCGATGTCCGTGACGGTGCCGTGGTCGAGCGCGGCGGCCGCGGTGAGGATCTTGAAGGTGGAGCCGGGCGGATAGGCCTCGCGTATGGCCCGGTTGTGCAGGGGTTTGGCCTTGTCCCTGTCCAGCTTGAGGAAGGCTTTGCCCTCCTTGCCGGACAGGCCGGAGAAGGCCGTGGGGTCGTAGGACGGGGTGGACGCCATCGCCAGGACCCTGCCGCTGCGCGGGTCGAGCGCGACCACCGCTCCCTTGGCGCCCAGGTCTGTGAGGCCGCGGTAGGCGGCCTTCTGCGCGGCGGGATCGATGGTGGTGACGACATCCCCGCCCGGCTGTTTCCGGCCGGTCAGCATGTCGAGCGGCGTGGCCCCGAGGCGGTCGTCGGTGCCGCCGAGGAGGTCCTTGTTCACCCCTTCCAGCAGGGTGGATCCCTGGGCCTGGGAGAGGTAGCCGGTGACCGGCGCGTACATCGGGCCGTCGGTGTAGGTCCGCTTGTAGCGGAGGTCCGAGCCAGGGGTTTCCGCGGAACCGGTCACGGCCTTGCCACCGACGATGATGTCGCCGAAGGGCTGCCCGAAGGTGTCGATCTGCACGCGACGGTTGTCCGGATGCTCGGCGAGTTCCTTGTGCTCGATGAACTGCACCCATGTCGCCCGTGCCAGCACCGCCATCGCCAACACCCCGCACAGCACGGCTATGTGCCGCAGCGGCCGATTCACGACGCCACCGGGGTGAAGACGGCGGCAGGGGGAGCCGCCGCGAGGAGATCGGCGGCGCCGGCGTCGGGCTCGGCCGGGCCGGCCGCACAGGTGCGGGCGGCGCCACGGTGGGCGGGGTGTCCGGTGATCATCATCGGTCCTTCCTCCAGGCACGGGTGAGCGTGCGGTCGTGTACGGGGGTGGGCAGCGACCGGGGACCGGTTTCCGCAAGCCGCGCGGACCCGCGAGAAGTGCCCCCTCTGCGCTGAGGACCCCTCTGCCCATGCAGTGGCACAGACCATGACGAGCACGGCCAACACCATGAACACCGCACACCGGGCATATCTGTACTGAAGGAGTCCCTTATCCCCACGTGGGTTCCGCCCGCCCTCGCACGAATGCGAGCGGAACCGCAACGCAACCCTCACCTCGCGGCACAGATACGGTCCAATGCGCCCCTGCGTACTTTCATGCAGATTTCGCATGCCACCGCGCCATGGGCCCACCGGAAGGAGCGCGCCGACCGCCGCCCGCCTCACCCCTGCGAGGAGGAGGCGCCGCCTCTCACCGGAGGCCGGCCGCCGTAAGGGCCCAGGGCATCGGAAGGTCGGCATCCCGCTGCTGCGCGGGGGCGGTCAGAAGGGTCCGCAGGTCGACGATGGCGTAGCCACGTGCCCGTACGGCGTCGATGATCTCGGGCAGCGCCTCCGCGTCCAGGACGGGGCCCTGGCCGGTGCCCTGACCGACATGCATCTGGATGATCTCGCCCGGGGTGAGGGCGGCCAGGGCGCGGTCGACGACCTTGTCGACGGTCATCCCGCCCGCCGGGCCCAGATAGCCGTTGGTGTCGGTGGTCCACTCGATGTCGGCGTACCCCAGTCCGTTGACCTCGGCGATCTGGGCCGGGGTGGTGTCGCCGTAGGGGAAGCGGAAGAACGGCAGCGGTTCGGTGCCAGAAGCCGCACGGAGGGCCTCCTCCGCGGCGTTGACCTCCGCCGCGCGTCCGGCGGGAGTGAGGGCGCCGAAGTGCGGGTGGGTGTGGGAGTGGTTGCCGATCCCGTGGCCCGCCGCGGCGATACGCCGGGTGGCTTCGGGAAGGCGATCGGCGAAATCGCCCGTGAGGAAGAAGGTTGCCGCGGCCTTCTGCTCGCGCAGGACGGACAGAACGGTGTCCAGGCCCTCCTCGTTCCACGCGGCGTTGAAGGTCAGCGCTACGACCTTCTCCTGGGTGGGCATGGTGCGGATGGCCGAGCCGAACAGGTGCTCCGGGACGGGCTGTTCGTCCCCGGCAGCACCGGTGGGCACGAGCAGGGCGGCGGCCAGCGGCAGGGCGACGCACGCCCGGCGCAGCGAACGGGAGACGCGACGAAATACCATAAAACGGGACCGTACAGGCATTACTCACCAGGGCGGGGTGGGCGCGCGCACGGCGGCACGGCTCCGCCGCTGATTGCCGCGGAGCCGTGCCGTGCCCTTGTCGCGAATACAGGTGAGGCCATGCTCCGGGCCCGCCGGTTCGACCCCTCCCCGTCAATGCGGCCAGGAACGCTTGGATTCGATGACGTCACTCGCCGTGGAAACTCAGGACGTCGTTGCGCTTCTCCTTCACCGCGCCGCTCATCACGGTCTGATGGGCGTGGGACCTTTCAACTCTGCTTCATCAGAACGGCGCGGGTGTAGAGGAAGTGGAATCCCTGGCGTTGCGCATTCTCCTGAGACTTCGAACCCGGCTGAGTGGTGATCACGGCGATATCGCAGCCCGACGCGGCGGCATCGGCCAGCCGGGCCGTCAGGAGCGCCGTCTGAACACCGCGTCGGCGGTGGCCCGGTGCCGTCGCCGCGCCCGTCAGCTGGGCGACGCCCTCGGCCGTACGGAAGCTGGCCCCGCCGACCACGGTCCCGTCGCGCAGTGCGCTGTAGCGCCGCATTCCGGCGGCGCTCACCAGGTCACGCACCGCCGCGGCGACCGCCTCGTACGGGAACTCCTCGTGCGATGGCACGCCTTGCGTGTCGGGGTGCGCGAAGCCGTCCACCACGACCTCGAGCCAGCGCTCGAACTCCTCGTCACCACTGGGCCTGACGTCGATCCCGTCCGGCTCGACGCGCGCGTACTCACCGGCCAGCGGAAGGCCGAGCACGTTCTCGTACGAGGTGAGCCGGTACCCGCGTTCCGTCAGCAGGGCCCCGATGGCCGGGTCGGCCAGATGAGCGAGCTCCACCAGCACGGGCGCACCGCGGTCGGCGAAGGCGTGCTCGATCTCATCGAGGGCAGCGGCATCCGGTACGCCGCCGAATCCGATTCCGGCGACTTTGTTGAGGGGTGAGTCGTCCTCGGCAAAAGCGGCCACTCCGCCCGACATCGGCTTCAGAAAACCCGTGCCGTCTCCCTTGCGGCGATGGGCGGCTTCACTGCCTTTCGTGATGAGTTGCGCTTCGGCCCGCTCAATACGTTCGGCCAATTCGATGTCACAGAAAAGCGGCATATGTTGCGGATTCATCCAGAAAGGCTACAACCCTCACGGCGCCCTCGGCCTCTGAATTTCGCCGCCCCCTCCATGGCTTCTGCTCCCGGGCCAGGGGACCGTCGGACCGAGACCCGTCCCCGCTCAGTTCTCGTGACCGCCGATCGCGCTGCGGACGGCTGTGCAGAACTCACGGAACCAGGCTCCGGACGCGTCGTAGGTCTCGCGGCGCTTCGCCGCACTCGACGCGTCGCCGAACATCGCGTCGCGGAGCTCGGCGGTCATCTCCAGCTGGACGCCGCGGCCGGTGGCGGTGCGGTTGACAATGTTCGCGGGATCCCCGCCGTCCAGTCCTGGGACGTCCTCGCCGTCGAGCACGGTGATCTGGGCGGAGGTGAAGGATCCGCGGATCGCCTGCTTCACCGCTGACCTGAGCTGCGCGTCCCTCCCGCCGACGACCACGGCCCGGTTCTTGCTCCCGGCCGGGTCGACCGGGGCGTCGGTCAACTGGTCGGCGCGACAGCCGTGCAGCGAGACCGCGAAGTCGCCGTTGCGCACCAGGGAGAGAGCGACCGGGTCGTCGCAGTGCGCGGAGGTCACATGGAGGACGGAATTCCCCGAGCTGCGGAGCCCCTCGAACATCCAGTAGCCGTAGGCCGCGCCCGAGAACAGCGGCCGGCTCGGCAGCTCCGGCCGGCAGCCGGCGATGCCCAGGCACAACTCGCTCGTCCCGGCCTCGATGCCGCCCCCGTGCGGAGCCAGGAGGGTCGTACGGACGGATCCGGACGGCTGCCGGGACCGCCGGGCCCAGTCGCTGCCCTCCCGGTCGGCCAGCTTCCGGTAGAGCTCGGTGTTGGATCCGTAACGGTCGTCCGCCACCCCGGAAGCGTTGCCCCGGCTCGCCACCGTCGTGAGGAGGGGCACACCCACGACCGCGGCGGCGGCCGCGGTCAGTATCGATCGACGTCCGATGCTCGCCATGGGTGAAGCCTTTCACCCGCCGCCCGGATCTTTCCAGATCGCGCACCGAGGTTGAGTACCTGCTCCCCAAGCGGTCGCGCCGCCCCCGGCCTCGCGCCCCACAGGCCACCCGCGAGGGAGCAATACAGGCACGCATTACTCATGTGCCGGGCACCGGCTGCGCGTTAGCGTCCCCCGCACGTCGGACGCGTCCGGCCCGGCCCCGGTCGGTCTGCGCCGCGTCCGGTCGTCATCCGACTCGCCTTGAGAAAAGAGTGACGCATGCGGCGCCGGCGCCTTGCCCTCGCGACGTGGTTGGTGGCCACCACGTGTTGCGCGACCGTCCTGACCCTGCCCTCCACGGCCGAGGCCGCGCCGAGCGACGCGGAGCTCGCCCAGCGCTGGGCGCCCGTCCACTACCAGGACACCGCCGACGACAAGCCGACCGCGGACTACCTCTCCTCCGTCGACTTCGACGGTGACTGGGACACCCGCAACAACCAGCAGTCCCTGTCCACCCACCAGGACCGCCTCAACGCCACCGTCTACTACTCCGTCGTGGAGACCGGCACCCACTGGTTCATCACCTACGCCTACTTCCACCCCCGCGACTGGCAGCCGTTCGGCGGGCACGAGAACGACATGGAAGGCGTGATGGAAGTCGTCCGCAAGGACGGGACGCCCTACGGGACGCTCGAGGCGATGATCTCCCAGGCGCACAACCACTACTACTCGTACATCCCGCGCGGCGGTACATGGACGGAGGGCCGGGAGAGCATCGACGGCGATCTGCTCACGCAGCCCCTCGAAGGCAACTCCCACCCGACCAGCTTCCAGGAGGCCAAGGGCCACGGCACCTACCGCTGGGACGGCGAGGAGTTCGACGGCGGTGACGGCATCGTCTACTACCCCGGGGCGCCCGGCGGCCCCGGCGAGGTTCCCGACAGCGGCAACGACCGTTCCGTGCAGTATCAGTTGGTCGACTTCTTCGCCCCGGGCGGATTGTGGGAGCGCCGCCACGACCCGGTCACCTACGCCGAGTACGGGGCCTTCGGCGGTGACGACGGCAAGGACAACGCCGCGCATACGCCGTGGGCGTGGGACGACAAGGACGACGGCAGCGACCTGCAGAAGGGCAGCATCGCCACGGATCCCGCCTATCTGATCGACCAGTACTTCGACAACAAGGGCGACTACTCACTGGAGTACACCCGCAATCCGTACGCGGAGTGAACAGCCTCACCCTCGTACGTCCCGGCCCGTAGGGTCTTTCCTCTCAGCCGAGCTTCCGGCCCCCGGCGGCGTCATGCGCCGGGGGCCGGGCCTTTCCCCGGGGCAATAAGGGCGGAGACTTCACCCTGGGCTCACGACCGTCCGCGGTGAGGCCGCCGACACAGGAAGTAGTGCCCTACGACGGGGGCCTTTTGCGGGAGCCACTGCGGGAACTCGCAGTTCATGGCCAAGGGTTGTTGTCCCGTATCCGGTGTGACTGCTGAGGCGTACGACAGAGCTCCCGGCCGGAGCCCGCGATCGGGACATTGAGAGAGGTGACTATCGCGTGCGGCGGTACGGCGGCCGGGCGCACGCGATGCGCGTCCGCTCCGCTCGGGCCGCCGGCTTCGGATCGCGTCAGAAGACCGGCTCGCCCACGCCCAGCATGTTCCCCTCACTGTCACGGAACCAGGCACCGCGCTCACCCCGGGCACCCTTGCTCGGGTAGTTGCCCTCGATCTCGGCGATCCCGTCCCGCGTACGCATCCCGGGCACGTCCACTTCCTCGAACACCACACCGCGCCGCTTGAGTTCCGATACGGCTGCTTCGATGTCGTCGACCTCCCAGCCCATCTGAGTGAAGGTCCCGGGAGACCCTCCGGTCGATCGGAAGACGACGAAATCGGTGCCTCCGCAGCGATAGAGCAGCCCGCCGGGACGTTCGTCGACGGGATCCAGGCCCAGTCGCTCGGAATAGAAGCGACGCGCCCGCTCCAGATCCTGGGCGGGCAGCCTGGTCGCGACGCGGCCCCGGGCCAGAGCGGTGCTGTCATCTGCGTTCATGTCCTCACTGTGCCGTGAGCGGCGGCCGGAGGGGTGGAGGCGCCAGGTGCGTGCCGGGGCCGGTGCGGGATGCCGTAGGAATGCGCCGGTGCCGCCGTGCGCGAGTACGGCGTGAGGTGAGCAGCACGCGAGGAACGCCAAAGCCTGGGCTCTTGCCTTCTGTGCCCCCCACCACACAGGGCCGGGTCCCCACCCGATTTCCTTTCGGGCAATACCCGTTGACGCCTTTCCACGCCGCAGGCCGTATTCCCCGTCCGCTGCAGCGACCGGGCCATGACGCGTCGTGCAGCGCTCGTCAACAGGCCGGATCGAGGCGATCAGCGCTTGTCCATCCATTGCGCCCGGTTGGCCGCTCCATGCGTGTCAAGGTTCACATTATGTCCGCATCAGAAACCTTTTGAGCTCTCCGGAGGTCTCCCTGCAGAGAGGGAGAAAAGGACGTTCGTTCTGAGGCTGACCATGAAACTGCGGGCCGAGACCAAGGCCGAAGAGAAAGAGAGCCGCGTCGATCTCAGCATGGCGCAGGTCGCGGGCAGCGCGATCGCAGCCGTTGTGGCCGCGCTGCTCGCGGGAAAACTGGGGGTGTACGGCACCGTTCTGGGGGCGGGCGTCGTCAGTGTGGTCGCGAGCACAGGCGGAACGCTCTTTCAGCACTTCTTCAGGCGCACCGGTGAGCAGATCCGCGACGTGACCGAACAGGCCAAGCCCAAGGGGCGCCAGGTTCCGGTCGCCGACCCGGGCTACGTCGATCGCACAGATCGCACAGGCGGCCATACGGGCGGCCACACGGGCGGCAGCGCCGACAGCACCGCGGATCCCACCATGGCACTCCCCCGGCTCGGTGCACCGCTCACCGGAGAGGCGGACGAGGACCGCACGCGGCTTCTCGAGCAGATCGAGACGACGCGGATGATGCCGCGGGTGGATGCGGCGGCCGATGTGACGCACGACTCCTCGTCCTTCGACGCCACCACCATGCTGCCTCAGGTACGCGGCGGGACCTCCTCGACGGGTACCACGGAGCCGGTGTCCCTCGAGCACGGTCCGGCCGGGCGCAGTCCGGCCGGCAGCGCGCCCGAGGCGTACACCGAAGGCACCACCCACGGCAGCAGGCTGCGCGGCTGGAGGCGTTCACTGCTCGCCGCCCTGGCCGTGTTCGTCCTGGCCATGGGCACGATCACGGTCATCGAGCTCCTCACCGGCTCGACGGCGAGCGGCACGGGTGGCACCACGGTCGGCCGCATCGTGGGCAACGACAGCGGCAACGACACCGACGGCGGCGACGACGGGCAGCAGCCCGACACGCCCGCCCCCTCCCCGTCGGGCGGACAGCAGTCCGGTCGCGACTCGGGTGGCGCGGGTGACGACCACCGGTCCCCTGACCCGTCGCGCAGCAACAGCGGGGACCCGGACGCGCCGTCGAAGCCCGACGAGGACTCCGGCGATTCGACGGGACCCACCGGCGAGCCCTCGCCGTCGGGGTCCGGCTCGTCGTCCAGCAGCGGCACGGGGGACAGCAGCGGCGGCAACAGCGGCACGAGCGAGGGGAACAGCGGCCAAGGCGGCAAGGACGACGACGGCGACAAGCCCGGCCCCCGTACGGGGAACGACCCGCAGAACGGTTCGGACGGCGGTGACGGCTCCGGACCGTAGGCCGCCGTCCTGACCGTCCGCGCGCCGAGGAGTCCGCGCCCGCGGCAACGGGCCCCCTCGTCCGGCCGCATCGTCAGGCCGGTAGCATCCGAACCAACTCCCTGGAAGAGAACGGGCACATGAACCACAGCACTCCCCCGGCACGACGGCGCGTGGCCGCCGTTGCGGCGGGTGTGCTGCTGGCACTGGCCTCTCTGCTGATCTGCAAGCCGTGGGCGACCGCCGCGTCCGCACAGCCGCCTTCGGCGGCCGTGACGTCGCAGCAGGACCCGCGCACCGCCGCGTACACGCCGGCCGGGACGTACAACACCGGGGTCGAGGACCTGCGCGGAGACCGTACGGACGTCGCGGACGCCGCGGACCCGGCGAGTGCTTCCGCAGACTTCTCCACCACGTCCGGCGGGGAGACCCCCGGCTGCCAGGACGACCGGCGGGACGACAACGGCGCCCAGCCGTCGGTCCCGCCCCGTACCGGGTCCTCCTACGATCACGGGCCACTGGCCGGTGAGCGGGCCGTTCCCGAGGACCGGGCCGTGCCGCAGGTCCTCACCTCGCCTCCCGCCGTTGCGGGCCCCCCGCTTCCGCCTTCCACGCCGGTGAAGCTCTCGGTGGTGCAACGGGTGTAGACGGCAGCTCCGGGCGGTTCCCGCCCGAGCCCGCTCCGTTCTGCCCTGTCCTTCCGTCGGCCGTGCGCCGCTTCGTCCGCGCGCGCCGCCGCCGTCTGCACCGTTCCGAGGAGAACACATGGCTCCGGCCACCCCACCCCGCCGCAGGACCTCCCGGCGCTCCGTCGTCATCGGCGCCTGTGTCGTACTCGCCGCGCTCCTGCTCGGCGTCCTGTCCCAGTTCGCCACCGGCGGCTCCGGTTCCGGATCATCCGAGTCCGCCGGCTCCGGCGCCGATGCCTCCGGCGAGTCCCCGTCCGGCGGCGATCCCGGCCTCGCCGCGCTCGCGCGCCGGGAGGCCGGGGACAAGATGGCGCAGGGCCGCAAGGACGCGCCCGTCGTCCTCATCGAGTACGCGGACTTCGACTGCTCGTTCTGCGGGAAGTTCGCCCGTGACACCGAGCCCGGGCTCGTACGGAAGTACGTCGACCGCGGCACCCTCCGTATCGAGTGGCGCAATCTGCCGATCTTCGGCGAGGACTCCGAGCGCGCCGCCCGCGCCGCCTGGGCGGCCGGCCGGCAGGACCGCTTCTGGCAGTTCCACCGCGCGGCCTACGCCGACGAGGACTCCAAGGCCAAGGGGTTCGGGGCCGAGCGCCTGGACGCGCTGGCGCGCGAGGCCGGAGTTGCCGATCTGAAGCGCTTCCGCCGCGACCTCGACAGCGATGCCGCGCGCGCGTCCGTACGGCGCGACCAGCAGGAGGGGTACGGGCTCGGCGCGACCAGCACGCCGTCCTTCCTCGTCAACGGGCGCCCGATCGCGGGGGCCCAGCCCGACGAGGTCTTCACCGAGGCCATCGACGCGGCCGCGAAGGAGGCGCGCAAGCAGCCGGGTGGAAAGGGCGGCGCCAAGTGACGGACATCGGCTACCTGGCCGCCTTCCTTGGCGGTCTGCTCGCGCTGCTCAGCCCGTGCAGCGCGCTGCTGCTTCCGGCGTTCTTCGCGTACTCGATGGAGTCCCAGACCCGGCTGCTGGCCCGGACGGGGATCTTCTATCTGGGCCTGGCGACGACCCTGGTTCCGCTGGGTGCGGCCGGTTCCTATGCGGGACGGCTGTTCACCGGCCACCGGGACCTGCTCATCGGTGCAGGCGGCTGGCTGATCATCGCCTTCGGCGCGGCTCAGATACTCGGGCTCGGCTTCGCGTCCCGGCGGCTCCAGGCGGCGTCGGGCCGCATACGGCCCACGTCCGCCGCCTCCGTCTACGCGCTGGGCGCGGTCTACGGGCTGGCCGGTTTCTGCGCGGGCCCGATCCTCGGCAGCGTACTGACAGTGGCTGCGGTGAGCGGCAACCCGGCGTACGGGGGTGTGCTGCTGGCGGTGTACGGACTGGGCATGGCGGCGCCGCTGTTCCTGCTGGCCCTGCTCTGGGAGCGCTTCGACCTGGGCAACCGCCGCTGGCTGCGCGGCAGGCCGCTGCGTAGCGGCCGCCTGCGGCTGCACACGACTTCGCTGGCCTCGGGGATCTTCTTCATCGCCATCGGTTCGGTGTTCCTGCTGTACGACGGGACTTCAGCGCTGCCGGGACTGCTCGGCGTCGATGGCGCGTTCGCGGCGGAGCGTTGGGCACAGCGGCTCGGGACGTCGGTCCCGGACACCCTGCTGCTGGCGGGGCTGGTGGTGATCGTAGCGGTGGCCCTGGTCGTTCACGGGATGCGCGGACGGCGCCCGGCCCGGGAGGCGGATGGGGCCGACTCCGGCGCCCGCGCCCAGGAGACCGAAAGCGCGGGCTCGTGAAGGTCACGCCGCCCAACGGCAGAGTGCCCACGGCCGACACTGCGGCACCGTAGGCCCAGTGCCGCGGGCCGCCCCCTGTCGACTTCAACGGCCGCGCTCTTCACGGTAGTTGCCATGGCGCCCTACCGCGGCGTCCCGAGGCGAACGTGGCCGCGCCGGGCCTTCCATCCCCGGGAAGGGCCGGCGCGGGCGCTGCACCACCGAGGCTAATTGCTCATGGTTCCCATTTTCATATAGCGTTTGTCCTGCTCGCCACCCCGAGGAGGATCACCATGGCCGTTCCGAAGCGGAAGATGTCCCGCAGCAACACCCGTCACCGCCGCGCACAGTGGAAGGCCACGACCCCGCACCTCGTGCCCGTCACCGTCGACGGCTCCACACATCTGGTGCCGCAGCGTCTGGTCCGCGCCTACGAGCGCGGGCTGCTGCGCCCCGAGGACTGAGGCGTACGGGGAGGGCGGCTCGTGGACAGCGCCGGCCTCCCCCGCCCCACTCCCCTTCGGCCCGTGCGGCCTCTCCCACTCCCCTCACCCGCAGGATCCCGGCCGCCACGACGGGGTGCCGCGCACCATCCGTATGGGCACTGTCGCCGCGCCTGCGGCAGAAGAACCGTCACCGCGCGAGGTGATCCGCAGCAGTGCCCCGCGGCGTACTGTGGGCGGACGCCGGGCGTGATCGGAACGGTCCTGGCCGACGGCGTGACGGTGTCCTCGAGAGGTGCACACCGGACAAGGGCTGCGCACCGGGATGAGTCCATGACAGTCGACTTCGCGATATTGGGCCCGCTGGAGATCCGGTGCGGCGGCCGGCCGCTGCCCATACGGAGCCGGCCCCAGCGCGCTCTGCTCAGCCGGCTGCTTCTCGCGCCGGGCCGGATCGTCTCCCGCGAGGGGCTGATCGACAGCGTCTGGACCGGTGAGGCGCCACCGGGCGAGCCGGTCGCCGCGCTGCAGAACCATCTCTCCCGGCTCAGGGCGCATCTGGGTCCCTCGCGTTCCGTGCTGGTCACGCACACGACCGGCTACGCCCTGGACGTACCGCAGGAGCACGTGGACTCGGTGGTGTTCGAGCGGCTGGTCGGCGAGGCCCGCCGGGTGAAGGACGCGGATCCTCATGCCGCGTTGCGCCTGCTGGACCGGGCGGGGAGCCTGTGGCGCGGGCCGGCTCTCGGGGAGTTCGCCGACGGCTTCGCCCGCCCCCGGGCCGTGGCCCTGGAGCATCTGCGCGTCGCGGCGGACGAGGAGCGGGTGGAACTGCTGCTGGCCACCGGGGACGTCTCAGCCGCCCTCGCGACCGCCGAGTCCCTGACCGCGCAGGAGCCGCTGCGCGAGTGGCCCTACGCCCTGCGCATGCGGGCGCTGGCCTGCCGCGGGCGGGTCGAGGAGGCGCTGTCCGCGTACCAGGAGCTGCGGGGTCGCCTGGCGGGCGAGCTGGGGATCGAGCCGTCGGCGGAACTGCGGGAGCTGCATGTGCGGCTGCTGCGCGGCGAGGCGGGACCGGCCCGGCCCGCGCGGCAGCCGGAACCGGCCACGCCGCCTGCGCCGGAGTCATCGGCACGCGTTCCCGTCGCGCTGTCGTCCCTGGTCGGCAGGAAGCCCGAGATCGACGAGGTCCGGTCCGCCGTGAGCCGCTCCCGGCTCGTCACTCTGACCGGCCCCGGCGGGGTGGGGAAGACACGACTGGGAATGGAGGCCGCAGCGCTCCTCGACCGGCCCCCTTCCACGTACTGGATCGAGCTGGCCTCCCTCGGCGACCCGCGGTCGGTGGCCGCGGCCGTCCTCGACGCCCTGGATGTGCCCGATCCGCCCGCCGACGGCCCGCTCGACGGGCTGGTCTCCGTGCTGAGCGGCCGGCAGGCGCTGCTGATCCTGGACAACTGCGAGCATGTCGTCGCGGGCGTGGCGGAGGTGGCCGAACGCGTCCTGCGGCACTGCCCCGGCATACGGATCCTGGCGACCAGCCGCGAACGTCTCGCGGTCGAGGGCGAGGAGATCGTCGCCGTCCCGCCCCTGTCCGTCGCGCGGGAGCGGGGCGATTCCGAGGCCGCCCGTCTGCTCGCCGACCGCATGCGGTCGGCGGGGCACCGGCCGGTCGAGGAGGACGACCGGACCCGGCGGCAGATCCAGGTCCTCGCGGAGCGGGTGGACGGGCTGCCGCTCGCGCTCGAACTGGCCGCGGTCTCCGCCGCGTCCCTGGGCCTGGAGGCGGCCCTCGGCGCGGCGGACCCGCTGGAAATGACCGACGGGCGCCGGTCCGGAGCGGGGCGCCATCACGATCTGCGGTGCGTACTGACCTGGTCCCACGGCCTGCTGACGGAGGAGGAACGGATCGTCTTCCGCCGACTGTCCGTCTTCCCCGGGTGGTTCTCGGTCGCCTGGGCCCAAGAGGTGTGCGCGGACGAGGACCTGGCGGCGGATCGGATCGCGCACGTTCTGGCCTCTCTCGTCGGCAAGTCGCTCGTGGTCCACCGCTCCCGCCCGCTCGTCGGGGACCGGCAGCACGCACTGCTGTCCACCGTCGGGCAGTTCGCCGCGGAGCAACTCGCCGCCGCGGGAGAGGAACCGGCCCTCCGCGAGGCACATGCCCGCTACACCCTCGGCTGGATGAGCCGTGCCGCGCAGTCCGTCGGGACCGGTGACGGCAGCCAGTTCGCGCTGCTGTCCGGGTGCTCCGGCGATCTGCGGGCGGCACGGGCGTGGGCGTACGCGCACGACCGGGCCGCCTCGGTCGCCCTCCCCTCCGTGTTCGGCCGCTACGCCTTCGCCCGCACCGACTTCGAGATCCTCGGCTGGGCGGAGGAGGAGATCGGGCGTCACGGCCCGCCGCATCCCCCGCTCTCCCCCGACCTCTACGGGGCTGCGGCACTCGCCGCCATCGGGCGGGCAGACCTCCGGCTGGCCGAACGGCGTGCCCAGGAGGCCGTGGCCCTCGCGTCCACGGAGCTCGAAGCCCTGCACGCCCATGCCGTACTCGCGAACTGCCTGCTCTTCCGGGGCCATCCGAAGGAGGCCGCCGACCTGTGTGTGCGCGGATGGACGCTCGCACGCGAGGTCGGCGATGTCGTCACGGAGACGGAGTACGCGGGACTGGGCACCATCACCACGAGCTACGCGGGCGACTGGACCCGCTGCCGCACGTGGATCGAGCGCGGCTGGGACTGCGCGCGCCGGCTCCCCTCGCCTCTGGTGACCGCCTACGCCGCCTACTTCTCCGGCGCGGCGAAGATCCCGCACCTTCCCGAGGAGGCCCTGGCCGAGCTGACGCACAGTCATGACATCGCCTCACGGATCGGCGCCTACTTCCTCAGCGGTGTCGCCCTGACGAGTCTGGTCACGCTGCAGACGCTCCCGGGACGGCGCACCGATCCGGTCGAGCGCCTGACGACGTACGCACGAGCCCTGCGCCACTGGCGGGACACCGGGAACCGGACCCATCTGTGGATCACCCTGCGCCATCTGATCCCCGTGCTCTCCGATCTGGAGGAGGACGAATCGGCCGTACGCCTCCACCACCTGATGGCGGCCCGCGCGTCGGCACCGCACAGCTACCAGGAGAACGAGGACGCGTTCGCCGATGCCGTGGAGCGATCGCGCCGGCGCGTGGGCCGGCAGCGGACGGCGACGACATGGCCGGAAGCGGCAACTCCCGCCGACGACACGGCAGTCGAGCTCGCCCTGACCGCGGTCGAGCGACAGCGGGAGCGCTTGCGGGGCGCTTCCCGTCCGGGCTGATGCGTCACCTCACCGTCTGCGGCCGCGCGTACGGCTGTTCCGCGGGCCGCCCCGCGGGACTGCCCGTAGCGCCGTCCTTCCGCCGCAGTACGAAGCTCGGGTCGAGCCGCCCTCCGGCCAGAAGGACCCGGCTGGCAACGTCGCCCGGTCGAGGGCCGCCTTGGGGACACCCTGTCCGGCATCATCGCTGACCGCCGCTCAACAGTCCGCTCTCCTTCACGAATTGCGCGAACTCCTGAAGAAGGCGGTGTGAGGCTGCCCGCATCGCCGACCGGGTCATGCCCGCGGCGTGGGGAGACAGGGTGCAGTGAGGGTTGTCCGCGAGTACCGAGGAGAAGCCGGGCCCCTCCACTCCGAAGACATCCACCGCGGCCCACCGGGGTCCTGAGGCAGGGTCCTGGAGCGCCCGGTCGAGGGACTCCTCCGGCACCACGCTCGCCCGAGCCGTGTTGATGAGGACCGAGCCCGGTCGCATCAATCGCAGCTCCTCCGCCCCGATCAGACCGTCGGTCTGCGGCGTGGCCGGCACATGGACCGACACCACGTCACAGCCGGCCAGCAACTCGGCGAGGGACTCGACCCGATGACCGGGCCACCCGGCCGCCCGTTTCCGGGTGAACCGTGGCGACCCGAAGACCCAGACCTCGGCGCCGAAGGGGCGCACCAACTCGGCCACCTTCCGGGCGATGGCCCCGGAACCCACCAGCCCCACCCGCGCGTCGGCGAGGCTGCTCGCGGGCAGGTCCTCGACCGCTGCGCTCCACGAGCCCTCGCGCAGGGCGCCGCCCCGCCTCGCAACCCCGCGGAGCGCGTCGAGCATGAGCGCGACGGTCAACTCGGCCACCGCGGCCGCGTTGGCTCCCGGCGTCGTCCGGATCGCGACTCCCAGACGCTGCGCCGCCACGCGGTCGAAGGTGTCGGATCCGGCAGCGGCCCGCCCGACCAGCGCCAGGCGCCGCTGCAGACCGTCCTGCGTCCCCCGCTCCAGCACCGCCCGGGTGAGCGGAATGCCGGCGCGGCACTTCAGGGCTTGATGGCCACGCCCTCCGTCCTCGAGGTGCAGAGCCAGCTCTTCCTCGGAGAAGCCGTCGAAGTCCACCGTCTCCCAGCCGGCCTCGATCCGGGCTCGGAGTCCGGCGTCCGCCACGCGTCGGAGGTTGACCGTCGGCACCAGGCCGAGGTCGGTGAGGGCGGCCAGTTCCGTCAGGGCCTGCTCGCCCAACGCCGGGTCCACAACGAGCATCCGGCCGCGTACATGGTGATCAAGATGTGTGCTCACGTGTTCCGCTCGTATCCGACCTGCACCGACCCGGCCTAGAAGGGCCGGTACCGCAGATCATCCCGTCCCAGCGCCTCTCTCCGGAATGCGCGCATGGGCCAGGGGACGTGTTCCGGCTCACCTCCGCGCCCTTCACGAGGCCCCTCTCCACCTGACCGAGTCGGATGTCGAGCTCCGCCGGTGCGGGCGCGCGCACCATGATCGCCGCCGCCCGGTACAGCGAACTCGACGGGGCCGGTGCAGCCGGCGCCCCGGCAGCCCTCTCCCCGCACCGCCCAGTGGAGCGCCGCGGCTTTCACGGCGGGGCGCCTAGACTGGGGCGCGCGAACGCGGTGGTGACGATCGGGGCGGAACGGGAGAAGGCTGTGGCGGCAGGCGGCGATGGCTTCGAGGATCCGTCCGCCGAGGTTCTGGCCGAGGCGGCCGCGGCCTTCGGGCTGCTGGCGTCGTCGGCCCGGCTGCACATCATGTGGGCCCTCGCCCAGGGCGAGAGCGATGTGACCCGTCTCGCGGACCGCGTGGGCGGGGCCCTGCCCGCCGTCAGCCAGCACCTCACCAAGCTGAAGCTCGCCGGCCTCGTGCGCGCCCGCCGCGAAGGGCGGCGACAGGTGTATTTCGTCGACGACCCCGACATCGTCACCGTCGTACGGCTGATGGTCGGGCAGCTCGCCGCACGTGCCGGGGAAGCCTCGGCCTCCGTGGCACGGCTGCGCGGGACCGGTGCATAGCAGTGCGCGGGACCGGTGTCTGAGAAGGCCGTGGCATCCCCGTACGCCCTGGTCGCCGACGCCAGGAGCGGGGGGCCGGGCGCGCCGACCGTCCTGCAAGTGCTGCGGGGGCTCGACGCCGGTCCGCGCGGACTGACCGAGGCGGAGGCCGGGGAGCGCCTGACCCGCTACGGGGCGAACACGGTTCCGGCCCGGCGCGGCCCGTCCTGGCCTCGGCTCTTCGCCGGCAGCCTGCGTGATCCGTTCACCGCGGTGCTGCTGTGCGTCGGACTGGTGTCGGCGGCCCTGGCCTCCTGGGGCACCGCCTGTGTGGTTCTCGTCCTGGTCGCGGTCAGCGGTGCCCTTCGCGCGTACGGGGAGCACCGCGCCGACCGGTCCATGACCGCCCTGCGCGACCTGGTCGTCAGCACGGCCACGGTGCTGCGACGTGCCGACGCGGACGCGGCGCCGGTGGCGCGGGAGATCCCCGTGGGCGAACTGGTCCCCGGCGACGTGATCCGTCTGGGCCCCGGCGACCTGGTGCCGGCCGATGTGCGTCTCCTACGGTCGTACGGCCTGTCCGTGCACCAGGCGGCGCTCACCGGCGAGTCGTCACCGGCTCCCAAGGACGCCGCCGACACGGCGGGCGCGGGCGCCGGTGGTGTGTTCGGCCGGCCCCAACTGTGCTTCCAGGGCGGCAGTGTCGCGTCCGGCAGTGGCACCGCGGTGGTGGTCGACACCGGGGAGCGGACACGGTTCGCCGCCGCTCACGGCCTTCTCACCACCCGGCGCGAGCCGAGCGCCTTCGACCGCTGTGTGCACAGCGTCTCCTGGGCCCTGGTCCGGTTCATGCTGCTGGTGCCGCCGCTGGTGCTGCTCGCCGACGCGGCGCTGCGCGGGCGCGGCCTGGCGACGCTGCCGTTCGCGATCGCGGTGGCGGTGGGGCTGGTCCCGGAGATGCTCCCGGTCGTCGTCACCACGTGCCTGGCGCGGGGGGCCGCGGTGCTGGCTCGTACGCGCGAGGTGCTCGTACGGCGGCTGCCGGCGTTGCATGACCTGGGTGCCATGGACGTGCTGTGCCTGGACAAGACCGGCACCCTCACCCGGGACCGCCCCGTCGTCGACCGCGCCCTGGACGGGGACGGCCGGGAGGATCCGGAGGTGCTGCACTGGGCCGCGGTGAACGCCTGGTGGACCTTGCAGCTCGCCGACCTTCCCGCGCCGGAAGCCCTGGACGAGGCGGTCCTGGACGCGTCGGGTGAGGACGGCCGAGCGGCGTACGAGGGCGGCCCGGCGGCAAACGACGACGGCCGGACGTCGCACGGAGGTGGCCCGGCGGCGTACGAGGGCGTGACCGCGTACGAGGGCGTGGCGGCGGAACCATTCGATCCGGTGCGGCGCCTGGCCGTCGCCGTCGTCCGGACCCCGGGGCGGCTCGGCAGGAACACCGTGGCCGCCAAGGGCGCCGTCGAGACGGTCCTGGAGCGCTGCGCGCTGACGGAGGAGGAGCGCGAACGGCTGCTCGCCCTCGCCGCGCGCGAAGCGGGGCGAGGCCATCGTGTGCTCGCCGTCGCCACCGCCACATGCCCGGCCCGCCTCTCCCGCACCCCCTCCCCCGCCGACGCGCGCGGCATGACGTTCCGCGGCTTCGTCACCCTGCGGGACGCGGTGGTGCCCACCGCCGCCGGCGCCCTGGCGGAACTCGCCGGCCGGGGCGTCACCGTCAAGGTCCTCACCGGCGACCATCCGGGCACGGCGGTACGCGCCTGCCGCGATCTGGGGATCGCCGTGTCCGCGGGCGGCGTACTCACAGCCGACCGCGTGGACGGACTCGACGACCGCGAACTCGCCGAAGCCGCCGAGCGCACGACGGTCTTCGCACGGTGCGCTCCCGAGCACAAGGCGCGGATCGCCGCCGCCCTGCGCACCGGCGGGCACACCGTCGGCTTCCTCGGGGACGGCGTCAACGACCTGCCCGCGCTGCGCGCCGCCGACGTCGGGATCTCACCGCGCGACGCCGTGCCCGTGGTCCGGGAGACGGCGGACGTGGTGCTCGCCGGGAAGGACCTCGCCGCGATCGGTCATGCAGTCGCAGTGGGACGGCGGTCGAGCGGCAACATCACCACGTACCTGCGCGTCAGCCTGTCATCGAACCTCGGCAATGTGATCGCGATGCTCGCGGCGGGGCTGCTCCTACCCTTCCTTCCGATGCTCCCCGCGCAGGTGCTGGTGCAGAACCTGTGCTTCGACGCGGCCCAACTCGCCTTCGCCCACGACCGGCCGCACCCGGCGGTGCTGCGCCGCCCGACCGTGCTGCGCGCCCGCGAACTGCTGCGCTTCGTCACGGGCTTCGGCGCCCTCAACGCCGTGGCCGACCTCGCCACCTTCGGCGTTCTCGCGCTGGCGCTGCACGGGTCCGGCGCCCTGGGGGACGCGGCGATGTTCCACTCCGGCTGGTTCACCGAGAACCTGGTGACCCAGGCCCTGGTGATGCTGCTCCTGCGCGCGGGGCGGAGCACAGCCCGGGGGCGTACGCCGGGCCCGGTCGGATGGGCGGCGGTCGCCCTGGCCGCCGTGGGAGTGGCGCTGCCCCTCTCACCGCTCGGCCCGCTGCTCGGTCTGACGGCGCTGCCCGCCCTCTACTACGTGCTGCTGGTGGCCGTACTCGCCCTGTACGCGGCCGCGTTGGCGATCCTGCGGTCACGCCACGCCGCGGTGACCGAGGGTCGGCGCGGCGCGGCGTGAGGCCCGGGCGCACGGGCGCCCGGCGCCCGTCATCCGAAGGAGAGGCCGGAACACAGGTCGTCGTCGGCGGACCGGGAGTCGTCCTTCACGCTCGGGGGGACCGAGGTCTCCGACGCCCCGTCCGTCCCGCCGGAGGGCGAGGACGTGCCACTCTTCCCGCGGCCGCCCTTGCCACCGGCGCCCTTGCCACCGGCGTCCTTGCCGTCGATGGTCCGGTCGTCCTTGATGGCGCGCCACAGCGCGTCGGCGTCGGGCTGGACGAGGGCGACGCGCGGGCCCTCGTACCGCCAGGGAACGGTGACGAACCGGATGTCGGGCAGGTCGATGTTCTTCAGCGACATCGCGAACGAGATCAGCTTGTCGGCGGACCCCAGCCCCGGGTCCACGGTGATCGACTTCGTTGCGGCGTCCGCGAGCGGTAGCAGCTTGGTCGGGGTCAGCCCCTCGCTCTTCACCTGCTTGACCAGGCTTGCCACGAACGCCTGTTGGCGCTTGATGCGGCCGATGTCCGAGCCGTCACCGATGCCATGCCGGATGCGTACGTAGTCCAGCGCCCTCCGGCCCGCGACGGTCTGCCTGCCCTTGCGCAGCAGTCGCTTGCCGCGGGTGGCACGGCCCGGGTCGAGGTCCTTCTGGTAGACGTCCTGGGGCAGGCATACGGGTACGCCTCCCACGACGTCCATGAGCCGCGAGAAGCCCTTGAAATCGACGACGATCGTGTGGTCGACGCGCAGCCCGGTCAGTTTCTCCACGGTGTTCTGGGCGCAGGCCGGGTTGCCCTTGGGGGTCCGGCCCACCGAGTAGGCCTCGTTGAACATGGTGTTCTCGCGTGTCCTGGTCCAGTTGCCGTCCGGGAGCTTGCACGGCGGGATGTCGACCAGGGTGTCGCGGGGGATGGATACGGCCACGGCGTGCCGTTGGTCGGCGTAGATGTGGAGCAGGAACGCGGTGTCGGAGCGGCCGGTGTCGTCCTTGCTGCCACCGCCCAGGGCGGTGTTGCCGGAGGTGCGGGCGTCGGAGCCGAGAACGAGGACGTTCTGCCCCTTGGACGAGCCCGGCTCGGGGCGGTCGCGCGCGATGCCGTCCGCGCCGAAGGTGTCGATGCTGTCGTTCAGTTCGAGGTACGCCCAGCCGGCGGCGATCATGATCAGTGCGAGCACGGACGCCGCGACGGCCAGGACCGCCCTCGTACGCCTGCGGCCGCGGCTGTTCCTGCGCCGCCCCCCGGTCGCGCCGCGGCGTTTCCCGCCCCGTGGACGGCGGGGCGGCTTCGGTGTCGTCCTGCGGTGGCGTGGGCTCGCCCGGCGGCTGATCGTCGTCTTGCGCGTGCGCGTGTAGCTGCGGCTCATATCTGAGGGGACGACCGATCCCACTCATTGGTTGTACAGTTGCGCAATATAGCAATTGATACGGGATGTGCGGCCGCCGTGCGCGCCGCACCATCCGTCGAAAGAGAGGGGTGGGCGCATGCTCCGCAACGCACTGGAACCTTGGCACCTGCTGATCGTGGCGATCGTCGTCATCGTGCTGTTCGGCTCGAAGAAGCTGCCGGACTCCGCCCGCGCCCTGGGCAAGTCCATGCGGATCCTCAAGAGCGAGGCCAAGGCGATGAAGGACGACGGCGCCTCACCCTCTTCGGCGACTCCGTCCGGAGAGACTTCGGGACAGCCGGCTCCGCATGTCGTCGAGGCCGCACCCGGCGAGGCGACCCCGCACCGGGCGGCCGCCGAGGACGCGGCGGCCCGCTGAACCGAAGCCGGGGGCGCCACGGAGACGCCGGGACCCCGCGGAGACGGGGGCGCCACGGAGACACCGGGACGCCGCGGAGACGCCGGGGCTCCACAGAACCGCGAGTCCGCCCCGGAGAGCACGCGAGCGGCACCGGGTCAGGTGGCGTCCGGGTCGAACGGCGGGCGCGCCGACACCCCGGCCGGCTCGCCCTCCGCCCCCGCCGGGCCGCTCTTCGTCAGGGTCACACCAGGCGCCGGAGACGTCGCCGATGCGCCGCCGTCCGCCGCATCACGTACGACTCCGGTGATCTCAGCCACCTCGGCCCTCGGGTCGAGGGCGCCGCGGATCTCGTCGAGTCCGAGGCGGTCGCCTTCCCGCAGGTGCTTGCGCACAAGAGCCCTCGGATTCAGGTCCTCGAACTCGAAGTCCTTGAAGTCCGGCCCCAGTTCGGAACGAATCTGCTCCTTGGCGCTGTCGGAGTACTCTCGCACCGCGCGCAGGAGTCCCAGCACCTTCCGCACGGCCTCCGGCAGCCTCTCCGGACCGAAGAGGAGGAAGGCCAGGACGGCCACGGTGATCAGCCCCAGTGGACCCACTTCAGCGAACACCAGTCACCCCTCGCACTCCGCATCACCGGCACACTCGCGACACTTTCAATATTGCGCAAGTAATGCAACCATAGCGAGGGGGCGAGGTCACTCCGGGGCGACAGGGGCGGCCGGAGCGGCCGGGGGCGTGGCGGCCCGCACCGGGTTCACGGCGGGGACGACCGCCGGGGCACCGTCGACGGGCGTGCAGCACATCGGCCTCGATCTCGTACAACTGCCGGACCAGGGCGGCGTCGACGACGTCCCGCGGTGCCCCGCGGCGGCCTCCTTGACGGGATGCTCGTGTTGAGCGCCACGGTGTCCGGCAGCGCGGTGAGGCCGTGGCGGGGATTTCACGGACGTCGCCGGGAAGCCAGGTAGTCCGGTCAGGGCGGGGGCGGGGGCGGGGGCTTGCGGAGCACGCCGTACACCGCCCACACCACCGACACCAGCGGTACGGCGACGACCGCGCCCAGCACGCCCGCCGCGATACTGCCGGACACCACCGAGAGGGCCACGACCACGGGGTGCAGACGCACTGCCCAGCTCATCACGAGCGGGTGCAGCACGTGCCCCTCGATCTGCCCGATCACCACGATGAGAAGCACCACGATCGCGGCGATCCAGGGACCCTGCGTCGCCAGGGCGACCACCGCCGCCACCGCCAGCGCCACGGGAGACCCGATGAGCGGAACGAAAGCGGCGAAGAACTCCAGCAGTGCGAGCGGCATGGCGAGAGGCACACCGAGCACGAACAGCGCGATGCCGACGAGTACGGCGTTGGTCGCAGCGACCAGCACGATGCCGCGCGTGTACCCGGTGAACGCGGTCCACGCGGCGGTCCCCGCCCGCTCCACCGGGCGCCGGAGCCGCAGCGGCAGCTGGCCGCGGAACCATCGCCACATCCGGTCGCCGGAATGAATGAAGAAGACCGAGCAGAAAAGCGCGAGCGCGGCCGCCGTCAGGACCTCCACGGCCCGGTCCGCACCTGTGAGCGCGGTGCTGATCACCGTCGTCCGGTGGCTGGACAGGAACCGCCCGATCCGCTCCTGGAGGTCCGAGAGCGCATCGGGCCGCACCCGGAACGGCGGGCTTTCCAGCCATCGTTCGATCCTCGCCACGCCTCCGCCGAACTCGCGCCGCAGCGTCGGCCACTCCCCCGCCACGCCCTCCCCGACCAGGTACAGCACGGCCAGGAACAGCAGCAGGCTGCCCAGCATGCCGATGGCAACGGCCGCCGGGCGGGGCAGCCGGCGGCTCAGCAGATCGGCCACGGGCCGTAGCAGGGCGGTGAGCACGAGGCCCAGGAAGACCGCCACCGCGACGAGATGGAATCGTCCGAGCCCGGCGAAGAGGGCGTACACCGCGACACCCACGACGATGAGCCGCCACGCGTACGCCGCCGCCAGGCGGAGCGCGGGAGACACCCGCCGGGCGGCGTCGTCCCTGTGACGGGCACGGGCTCGGTCCTGCCCGGAAGGCGTGAAGGAACGGGTGCGCACCTGGTCCCCACCACCTTCTGCCGCGGATACGCAAGTCCTCCTATCACCGGCTGGCGACAGTGGAACGCGACGGCTGCACATTCCCCCGAAAGGGAGTGACCCGGTTGGGGACGTCGGGTGGTCCGCAGCGCAGCCGTGGCCCTGAAGCAGTTCGACGGCGAACGGACCACCTGCGCCTGAGCTCTGTGCCACAGCGCAGCCCCCTCCTCCTGCGCAGGTCGGAGCAGTCGGATGCGCTTCCCCTCCGCCCCGAACGGCGGAACACCGAAGGTAGAGTTCCGTTCCGCATCCCCTTCCCGTCCCCGAGGAATCCCGTCGTGAGCCCCGCACCCGAACCCGTCGTGACCGTCGTCGGCATCGGCGCCGACGGATGGAGCGGGCTCCCCGCGCCGTCGCAGGAGGCCCTGCGGAGTGCGGAGACTCTCATCGGCGGAGCACGCCAACTGGGCCTCCTCCCCGAGGAGTGCAGCGGCGAGCGCGTGGCCTGGCCCTCGCCCCTGCGTCCCGCCGTCCCCGGGCTGCTCGCCGCGCACGCCGGACGCCGAGTGTGCGTCCTGGCCAGCGGGGACCCCATGTTCTACGGGATCGGGCGGGCGCTCACCGAGGTGCTGGGCGCCGGGGCGCTCCGGGTGCTGCCGCATCCCTCGTCCGTGGCGTACGCCTGTGCGCGCCTGGGCTGGCCGCTGGAGGACACCGAGACCGTGACCCTCGTCGGACGCCCCACCGCGAACCTGGCGGCGGCGCTCCACGACCGCCGCCGGCTGCTCGTCCTCAGCGCCGGTTCCGATGGCCCCGGTGATGTCGCCGCCCAGCTGCGGGAGCGCGGGTTCGGCCCCAGCCGGATGCGTGTACTGGAGCAGCTCGGCAGCGAGCAGGAGCGGTGCGTCGAGGGCATCGCAGACACATGGGCCGAGCCGCCCGGCGACCCGCTCAACATCGTCGCGGTCGACTGCCGTCTCGCCCCGGAAGCCCTGCGCCTGGGCGCGGTTCCGGGTCTGCCCGACGAGGCGTACGCCCACGACGGGCAGCTCACCAAGCGGCATGTGCGCGCCGCGACGCTCGGCGCCCTCGCCCCCGCTCCCGGTGAACTCCTCTGGGACATCGGCGGCGGCTCCGGCTCCATCGCCGTCGAATGGATGCGCACCCACCGCTCGTGCGCCGCGATCAGTGTCGAACGCGACCCGGTACGGGCGGAGCGCATCGCCCGCAATGCCGGCGCGCTGGGCGTTCCGGCGCTGCGCGTCGTCACCGGAGCCGCGCCCGACGCTCTGGCCGGACTGCCCGCTCCCGACGCCGTGTTCATCGGCGGCGGGCTCACCGCCCCGGGCCTGCTCGACGCATGCTGGGACGCGCTTCCCCCGGGCGGCCGTCTCGTCGCCAACACCGTCACGCTGGAGTCCGAGGCCCTGCTCGGGGGATGGCACCGCCGCCACGGCGGCGACCTGGTACGGCTGTCGGTCGCGCACGCCGTACCCGTGGGCGGCTTCACCGGCTGGCGCCAGGCCATGCCCGTCACCCAGTGGTCCGTCCGCAAGAACACCGCCGGCACTCAGGCAGGAGACCAGAGATGACCGTGTACTTCATCGGCGCCGGGCCCGGTGCCGCCGACCTGATCACGGTGCGCGGCGCACGTACGCTCGCCTCCTGCCGGGTCTGCCTGTACGCGGGGAGCCTGGTGCCGCGCGAACTGCTCGACAACTGCCCGCAGGACGCACGGCTGGTCGACACGGCGCATCTGACGCTCGACGCGATCACCGAGGAACTGGTGCGCGCCCACGCGGAGGGGCACGACGTGGCACGGCTGCACTCCGGCGACCCCTCGGTCTTCAGCGCGGTCGCCGAGCAGATGCGGCGCCTGGACGCGGCCGGCGTACCGTACGAGGTCGTGCCCGGCGTGCCCGCCTTCGCCGCCGCCGCTGCCGCGCTGAAGCGGGAGTTGACCGTTCCGACCGTGGGCCAGACGGTGATCCTCACGCGCGTCGCGCAGCAGGCCACCCCCATGCCGGAGGGCGAGGATCTCGCCACGCTCGGGCGCAGTGGGGCCCTGCTGGTGCTCCATCTCGCGGCCAGGTACGTGGACCGGGTGGTCGACGAGCTGCTGCCGCACTACGGCGCGGACTGCCCGGCCGCGGTGGTGGCCATGGCCAGCCGCCCCGACGAACTGCTGCTGCGGGGAACCCTCGACGACATCGCGGGCCAGGTGAAGGAGGCGGGCATCGTGCGCACCGCCGTCATCATGGTCGGCCGAACGCTGGCTGCGGAGCAGTTCCGCGACAGTCATCTGTACTCGGCGGAACGCGAGCGGCACAGCTGCTAGGCCATGTTGTGCCCCCTGTGCAGGGTCGCGCCGTGCTGGCGGACACGCACGATCGTGGAGTCGATCGACGCGATCCAGTCGACGTCGCCGCCCTGGTAAGCCATCGCCTGGACCTGCTCGAGGACGCGCGCCCAGACCCTGCCTTCGACCAGCGGTCGATGCTCTTGTAGATCGTGTTCCAGTTCCCGAATCGCTCGGGCAGATCACGCCACGGCGCCCCGGTGCGGAACCGCCACGCCGTCGCCTCGACCACCGTCGGTCTACCCGCGGACGGCTCGTAGCCTCCACAGCGGGAAACAGAGGCCCGAGCACGGATCACGCCTCATCAGAAAACACCTCACGCGACACAAGCACAGGCTGCGCCCGACGACTTCGAAGACCCCCTGGCAACACGCTCGGAGGCTGACCGAGACTCGTTGCCCGCGGGCACCACGAAGCGTCTACTGGTCAGACGGGATCGGTGAACGAGATCGGCTTGCCGGTGGCGTGGGCGTATGTGATCTCCCTGCTCGTGGACTCGCCGACATACCCGCCTGGGTTGACGACCAGAATCCGGTCAGCCAGGTCGATCTTGCGCAGGTGGAGGGCGTCCAACGCGGTCTTCTGCTCATTGGTGATCAACTCGTCTGCATCGTGATCCTCGGCGCGCAGGAAGACGCCTGGCGCGACGACGATGACACCTGCGAAGGTCAGATCACGGTTCGCCGCGCTCATCTCGTGCACGAACCGGGTAGAGCCGCAGATGCAGACAATCTCAGGTCGGTCGGGCACGGCTCAGTCCTTCGGGTCGAACGGGAACCGTCAGTGTGCGCGTAGCCATCACAGACGGGCATACGAGCCAACACTTTACGCAGCGAGATGGACACCTCACGGCGGCACCGTCGCCCGCGTCCTTCACGACCGCGGCCATGGCACGCCCGTCCCCCAACTCCTCGGCAGCCAGGGCTAACGCCGGGGTTTGGCCCTTCGGCAGGGTGATCGTCACGGGGTCGGGGAAGTCGCCGGTCAGCAGGGCGGTGTACGCGGCGGTGGCGGCCGCGGTCGCGCACGCCCCGGTCGTCCACCCGGGTCGCAGCCCGGTGTGCTTGAGTTGGGCGCTGCGCCCGCCCGCGGCCCGCGGTCCGCTCGTACCCGACTCAGCCATGAAAGGCCCTCATGGTGCTCACGCACGCGATACGCCATGTGCTGGTCCTCGGCGGCACGACGGAGGCCCGCCGTCTCGCCGAGACGCTCGACGGCCGCACCGCGGATGGCCCCCACTCCGGGCTGCGCGTCACGACGTCGCTCGCGGGACGCGTGGCCCGGCCGGTGCTGCCGCCGGGGCAGGTGCGCATCGGCGGATTCGGCGGCGCGGACGGACTCGCGCAATGGCTGCACGAGCACCGGGTGGACGCGCTCATCGACGCCACACATCCCTTCGCCGGCACGATCAGTTTCCACGCGGCCTCGGCGGCCGCGGATGCCCATGTTCCCCTGCTAGCCCTCCGCCGCCCCGGCTGGGTCCCCGGCGACGGCGACCTCTGGCACCCGGCCGGTTCCCTGGCCGAGTCGGCCGCGCTCCTGCCCTCCCTGGGGCGGCGGGTGTTCCTCACCACAGGGCGGATGGGGCTCGCCGCCTTCGCGGACCTGGACGCGTTGTGGTTCCTCGTACGGTCCGTGGACGCCCCGGAGGCCCCGCACCCCGCCGCCATGGAAGTCCTGCTGGACCGCGGGCCGTTCACGCTCGACGGCGAACGCGAACTGCTGCGCCGCCACCGCATCGACGTCCTCGTCACCAAGGACAGCGGCGGCGAGGCGACCGCGCCCAAGCTGGCCGCTGCCCGCGAAGCGGGCGTCCCGGTCGTCGTGGTGCGGCGGCCGCCGGTGCCCGAGGGGGTACCGGTCGCCGCGACACCGCACGAGGCCCTGGCCTGGATCGACTCCCTCCCCCGCCGTACGGGAGCGGGCCGGGGTCAGGTCTCCGGATAGCGGCGCGGGGTCCAGACGACTTCCTGACCGTCCCCGCGCCGCACCACCCGGGTCTGCGAGGAACCCACGAGCAGGATGGTGCGCATGTCGACCGCGGACGGGTCGAGATCGGCCAGTCGCACGATCCGTACGCTCTCCTCCGGCCCGCCGACATCCCGGGCCAGGACGACCGGGGTGTCGGGTGCGCGGTGCTCCAGCAGCAGTTCCCTGGCCTTGCCGACCTGCCATGTGCGGCTGCGGGAACCGGGGTTGTAGAGGGCGAGCACCAAGTCGGCGGCCGCGGCGGCGTGCAGGCGCTCGGCGATGACCTCCCACGGCTTGAGCCGGTCGGAGAGGGAGAGCGCCGCGTAGTCGTGACCGAGCGGGGCGCCCGCCTTCGCGGCGGCGGCGTTGGCCGCGGTCACCCCGGGCAGCACCCGGACCGGCACCTCCCGGTACGCCTCCTGCGCGGCCGCCTCCAGGACGGCGGTGGCCATCGCGAACACCCCAGGGTCGCCTCCGGAGACCACGGCGACCCGGCGCCCGCGCCGGGCGAGTTCCAGCGCGAACTCGGCCCGCTCGGACTCCACCTTGTTGTCCGAGCCGTGACGGCGCTGACCCGGGCGTACGGGCACCCGCTCCAGGTAGGTGGTGTAGCCGACGAGGTCCTCCGCGGAGGCCAGGGCTCCCCGCGTCTCGGGCGTGAGCCAGAGCGGCCCGGCAGGTCCGGTGCCGACCACCACGACCTCGCCGGTGCCGGTGCCGGTGCCTGTGTCCGAGCCGGAGCCCGCGTCGGCGTCCGCTGCTGTGGCGGTGTGGTCGGGCCCCGCCGGTGCGCCGATCCGGCTGGGCAGCACCGCAACCGAGAAGTACGGCACGGACTCCGGGTCGGTGTCGGCCAGTCGACCGGTGCGTTCCCCCGCCATGGTGGCCCGCTCGACGTAGCGTGCCTCCGCCAGCCGCCCCGAGCTCTCCATCGCCCGCCGTACGCGAGGGAAGGTCCGGCCGAGCTTCATGACCACGGCCGCGTCCGTCGACGCCAGGCGCGCGGTCAGCTCCTCCTCGGGCAGGGTGCCGGGAAGGATGGTGAGGACCTCCTCGCCCTCGGCGAGCGGGGTTCCGAGCCGTGCCGCCGCGGCGCTCACCGACGTGACGCCGGGGATCACCTCGGTCGGGTAGCGGTCGGCGAGACGCTTGTGCATGTGCATGTACGAGCCGTAGAAGAGCGGGTCGCCCTCCGCGAGCACGGCGACGGTGCGGCCCGCGTCGAGGTGCGCGGCCAGCCGGGCGGCGGCGACGGCGTAGAACTCGTCCAACGCGCCCCGGTAGCCGCCCGGATGGTCGGTGGTCTCCGTGGTGACCGGGTAGACCAGCGCTTCCTCGATGTGGTCCGCACGGATGTGCCGGGCGGCGATGGAGCGGGCGATGGAACGCCCGTGCCGGGCGCTGTGGTAGGCGATCACCTCGGCCTCGGCGATGACCTCCACGGCTCGTACGGTCATCAGCGACGGGTCGCCGGGGCCGAGCCCGACGCCGTAGAGCCGTCCGGTCCTCTGCTCGTTCACTCGTCCTCACTCGCGATCGCGTTGAGCGCCGCCGCCGCGATGGCGCTGCCCCCGCGGCGTCCGCGCACCACCAGGTGCTCCAGACCCGAGGAGTGCGCGGCGAGCGCGTCCTTGGACTCGGCCGCGCCGACGAACCCGACCGGCACACCGATGACGGCGGCGGGGCGCGGGGCGCCGTCCTCGATCATCTCCAGCAGCCGGAAGAGCGCGGTCGGCGCATTGCCGACGGCCACGACCGCGCCGTCCAGGCGGTCACCCCACAACTCCAGCGCGGCGGCGGTGCGTGTGGTGCCCAGGGTCTTGGCCAGTCCGGGCACGGCGGGGTCGGAGAGCGTGCACACCACGTCGTTGTCCGCCGGCAGCCGCTTGCGGGTGACGCCGCTGGCGACCATGGCCACATCGCACAGGATGGGGGCACCGGCCCGCAGGGCCTTCCGCGCGGCGAGCACCGCGTCGGGTGTGTAGAGCAGATCGCGGACCAGATCGACCATGCCGCAGGCGTGGATCATCCTGACGGCGACCTGGCTCACCTCGGCGGGCAGGCCCGCGAGGTCCGCCTCCGCACGGATGGTGGCAAAGGACTGGCGGTAGATCGCCGCGCCGTCCTTCTCGTAGTCGAACACGGTGCTCTCTCTCGTCACTGCCTGGGTGGTGTGGTCCGCGCCGCCGCTACCGCGGAGGCGAGGTCGGAAGGGTGGGTGACGGCCGGGTGTTGCCGTAGGCCGCCGAAGGAGATGTCGTAGCCGTCGCCGGTCGCCAGGACGTCCACCCACTCCCCGCGGGGGTGGCCGCAGCGGCGTTCGCAGCCGGACCAGTACACGGGGAGTCCGCCGGGTGCGGGCAGCAGGGCCGCCTCGGCGTCGGCCCGTACGTCCGCCAGGGACTTGGCGCATCCGGGCCGCCCCGTGCACGCACCGACCCCGAGCCAGGGCGACCCGGGGTCGGTGACCAGACCTGCGGCCCGGAGGTCATCGAGGCGGCGGGGTGCCGACGCACGGGGAAGCCCGGGCACGACCACTCCCCGCCAAGGGGTGAGGCGCAGTTCACCGCGGCCGTCATGGCCGGCGACGGCCGCCAGCAGCCGCCACTGTGCGACCGTGAGTCTGCCGAGCGGGGCCAGGACCGACACCGCTCGGGCGCCGTCGGGTCCCTCGATCAAGCCGGGCTCGGGCCCTTCGGAGCCGTGGGGCAGGACCGCACCGGCCGGGGCGGCGGCCACGCCCTCCGTCACGAGAGACCGGAGCAGATCGCGGGCCAACGCCTCGCCGCCGTCGGGCAGTTCGCGGATCCGCCAGGCGCGGATGCCGCGCTCCCGCACCGAGGTGACGAAGGTCTCGGCCGCGGCGAGGGCGGCACGCGGCGCGTCATCGCCCGGCACGCGGACCGCCGGTGAGCCTCCCATGTGCACGGCGGCGTACGGTCCTTCCGCCTCTGCGACGATCGTCACATCGGCGCCGAGCCCCGCGACGTCGCCGCGGCCGTCGTCGACGGCGAAGAGGAACCTTCCGGACAGGTCGGCGGCGGTCCCGCTCACGCACACCAGGCCGTCCAGCCCCCGGGCCCAGGGCTGCACATCGCGCCGGCCCGTACGGTCGAGGCCCGACAGGGGTGAGGCCACGATGTTGCGCACCCGCTCGTGCCGGCGCGAGGGCAGAAGTCCCGCGGCGTCGAGGAGTTCCGCGAGTTCGCTCCCGCAGCCGTCGCCGAGCCCGCGCATCTGCACATTGCCGCGCGAGGTCAGGTGCAGCTCACCGTCACCGAGCCGCTCGGCGACGTCGGCGAGAACACCCGCCTGATCGACGTCCAACACCCCCGCGGGTATGCGCACCCGCGCCAGCGCCCCATCGTCCGCGGAGTGGAGACGGAGCGCACCGGGGCACGCGTCGTCACGGTTCCGCGCAGGTGGGAGCGGTGCGGAGGGGGAGGGCATGGCGGCGAGCATACCCATCGGCACATCGGCCGTATGCCCCGCATCCACCGGCCCGCCCTTACTATGATCCCGGCGGGCCGGCCGGCCTGCCATCGCCATCGACGGCGACAGGGGAGGAAGCCCGGTGAGAATCCGGCGCGGTCCCGCCACTGTGAATCCGGTGACAGCCGGATGAGCCAGGAACTCCCGCCGTCAGACACCGCCCGGGGCGCGGACACCCCGAGGAAGGCCAGACGCCGCATGATCCTGCTCCTGTCGACGTCCGACACCGACCTGCTCAGCGCCCGTGCGGCGAACGGGCCCGTGCCCTACCGCTACGCCAATCCCTCGCGACTCGGCCTCGACGAGCTCCCCGCTCTGCTGGACGGCGTCGACCTGGTGGTCGTACGTCTCCTCGGCGGCGTCCGCGCCTGGCAGGAAGGCCTGGACCAACTGCGCGGCAGCGGCCGCCCGGTGGTCGTCCTCACCGGCGAACAGGCCCCCGACGCCCAGTTGATGGAGGCCTCCACCGTCCCGGTGGGGATCGCCGCGGAGGCCCACGCGTACCTGGCCCACGGCGGCCCGGCCAACCTCGACCAGCTCGCCCGGTTCCTCTCCGACACCGTGCTGCTCACCGGGCACGGCTTCGAGCCGCCCGCACCCGCGCCGACCTGGGGCCCGCTGGAGCGCACCGCGCGTGCCGACGCCGAGGGCCCGTGCATCGCGGTGCTCTACTACCGCGCCCACCACATGAGCGGCAACACCGCCTTCGTCGACACCCTCTGCGGTGCGATCGAGGACGCCGGCGGCCGGCCGCTGCCCCTGTACGTGGCTTCCCTCCGCGCCCCCGAACCCGACCTCATCGACGCGCTCCGCGGCGCGGACGCCATCGTCACCACCGTCCTGGCGGCCGGCGGCACCCGGCCCGCCGAGGCGTCGGCGGGCGGTGACGACGAGAGCTGGGACGCCGGGGCGCTGACCGGCCTGGACGTCCCCATCCTGCAGGCGCTGTGCCTGACCGGCTCGCGCGGCGACTGGGAGGACAACGACGAAGGTGTCTCACCGCTCGACGCCGCCAGCCAGATCGCCGTACCGGAGTTCGACGGCCGGCTCATCACCGTGCCGTTCTCCTTCAAGGAGATCGACCAGGACGGTCTCCCCGCGTACATCGCGGATCCCGAACGGGCCGCCCGTGTCGCCGGGATCGCCGTCCGTCATGCCCGGCTGCGCCACATCCCCGCCGCCGACAAGCGACTGGCCCTGGTCCTCTCCGCGTACCCGACCAAGCACTCCCGCATCGGCAACGCGGTCGGGCTCGACACCCCCGCCAGCGCCGTCGCGCTGCTGCGCCGGCTGCGGACCGAGGGCTTCGACTTCGGCGACGAGCCCGTCCCCGGCCTGGAGTCCGGCGACGGCGACGAGCTGATCCGCGCGCTCATCGAGGCCGGCGGCCACGACCAGGACTGGCTCACCGAGGAACAGCTCGCCCGGAACCCGGTCCGTATCCCGGCCGCGGACTACCGGCGCTGGTTCGCCACGCTCCCCGCCGAACTGCGGGAGTCCGTCGAGGAGCACTGGGGGCCCGCGCCCGGCGAGATGTTCGTCGACCGCAGCCGCAATCCGGAGGGCGACATCGTCCTCGCCGCGCTGCGCCGCAAGAATCTGCTCATCCTCATCCAGCCGCCCCGCGGCTTCGGCGAGAACCCCATCGCCATCTACCACGACCCCGATCTGCCGCCCTCCCACCACTACTTGGCGGCCTACCGCTGGATCGCGGCCGCCGCGGGCGACGGCGGTTTCGGCGCCGACGCCATGATCCATCTCGGAAAGCACGGCAATCTGGAGTGGCTGCCGGGCAAGAACGCCGGCCTGTCCTCCGCCTGCGCCCCCGACGCCGCCCTCGGCGACATCCCGCTCATCTACCCGTTCCTGGTCAATGACCCGGGCGAGGGCACGCAGGCCAAGCGCCGCGTCCACGCCACCCTCGTCGACCACCTCGTACCGCCCATGGCCCGCGCCGAGTCCTACGGGGACATCGCGCGCCTGGAGCAACTCCTCGACGAGTACGCCGCGATCTCCTCCATGGACCCGGCGAAGCTGCCCGCGATCCGCGCCCAGATCTGGACACTCATCCAGGCCGCCAAGCTCGACCACGACCTCGGCCTCGACGACCGCCCGGACGACGACGGCTTCGACGACTTCCTCCTCCATGTCGACGGCTGGCTGTGCGAGGTCAAGGACGCCCAGATCCGCGACGGCCTCCATGTCCTCGGCCAGGCGCCCACCGGGCCCGACCGCGTCAACCTCGTTCTCGCCATCCTCCGCGCCCGCCAGATCTGGGGCGGTACGGCGGCCCTGCCCGGACTGCGGGAGGCCCTTGGCCTGGACGAGTCCGCGGCCACCCGTACCTCCGCGGACGCGGTCGAGGAACAGGCGCGCGCGCTGGTGCAGTCGATGGAGGACGCGAACTGGGATCCGGCAGCCGTCGAGCGCGTCGCCGACGGGCACCCTGCGGACACGGCCCCCATCCTCGACTTCGCCGCGCGCGAGGTCGTCCCGCGGCTGGGCGCCACGACCGCCGAACTCGACCACGCCGTGCACGCCTTGGCCGGTGGGTTCGTCCCGGCCGGGCCTTCCGGTTCCCCGCTGCGCGGTCTGGTCAATGTGCTGCCGACCGGGCGCAACTTCTACTCCGTCGACCCCAAGGCCGTACCTTCACGGCTGGCGTGGGAGACCGGTGTCGCTCTCGCCGACTCCCTTCTGGAGCGCTACCGCGGCGACAACGGCGAATGGCCCACCTCCGTGGGACTGTCCCTGTGGGGCACCAGCGCGATGCGCACCTCCGGTGACGACGTCGCCGAAGCGCTCGCCCTGCTCGGCATCCGGCCCGTCTGGGATGACGCGTCCCGCCGCGTCACCGGCCTCGAACCCATCCCCCTCGACGAGCTCGGCCGCCCGCGGATCGACGTGACCCTGCGCATCTCGGGCTTCTTCCGCGACGCGTTCCCCCACACCATCGGCCTCCTCGACGACGCCGTACGGCTGGCGGCGTCGCTCGACGAGCCCGCCGGGTCCAACTTCGTCCGCGCGCACGCGCAGGCCGACCTCGCCGCGCACGGCGACGAACGCCGCGCCACCACCCGTATCTTCGGCTCCCGGCCCGGCACGTACGGCGCCGGCCTCCTCCAGCTCATCGACAGCCGCGACTGGCGCACCGACGCCGACCTCGCGGAGGTCTACACCGTGTGGGGCGGCTACGCCTACGGGCGCGAACTGGACGGGTGCCCGGCGCGGGAGGACATGGAGACCGCGTACCGGCGCATCGCCGTGGCGGCGAAGAACACGGACACGCGCGAACACGACATCGCCGACTCCGACGACTACTTCCAGTACCACGGCGGCATGGTCGCGGCCGTGCGCGCCCTGCGCGGCTCGGCGCCCGAGGCGTACATCGGGGACTCCACCCGCCCCGAGACCGTCCGCACCCGCACGCTGGTCGAGGAGACCTCGCGCGTCTTCCGCGCCCGTGTGGTCAACCCCCGCTGGATCGAGGCGATGCGCCGCCACGGCTACAAGGGTGCCTTCGAACTCGCCGCGACCGTGGACTACCTCTTCGGCTACGACGCGACGACCGACGTCATCGCCGACTGGATGTACGACAAGCTCACCGAGACGTACGTCCTGGACCCGGAGAACCGGGCCTTCCTCCAGGAGGCCAACCCGTGGGCGCTCCACGGCATCGCCGAACGGCTGCTGGAGGCGGAGTCCCGGGGCATGTGGGCCAAGCCCGACCCCGCGGTGCTCGAGGCGCTGCGGCAGGTCTTCCTGGAGGCGGAGGGCGACCTGGAGGGCGACGACTGACGGGCGTCCGGACGCAGACGGGCATCCGGACGCGGGGGCCCCTCGCCACCAACTGGCCCACCGGTCACCGGGGTTCGCCGCCGATGACCGGGTAGGGCACGACGTGCTGCTGTGCTCGTCGACGGCGAGGGGCTGTCCCAGCGGGGGCGTAATGGGGGGCAGTTCAGGCGTTCGCAGCTACGGCGGCCCGTACCGATCGGTGTGCCCGCCGAGGCGTTGCCGGGTTCGAGACCGTCGGAGTGGCCGGTCCGGAGAGCTCGTCGCCGATCCCCAGGCCCACCGACTGCCTCCCTTCCCCCGACGCCGCATCGAGAGGAAGCCTCGGCCGGGCTCCCGGCGCGCCCGTGTCCGTGCGGATCCCCGAGCGACGGCCACATGCCGCGAGCACGAAAGGGAACGGACGTATGAGTGGAGATTGGTGTACATCTGGGGCCCATGGATGAGATCGCACACCCCCGGACCGAGGCCCGGCGTACCGAATCCGCGACACCGGGACCGCAGAGCCCGGCCGCGGCGCGGAACGATACCGGCCCCCGGTGGATATCGGCGCTCCTCTGGACGCTGGCAGCCTTCGACCTCGGGCTCGCACTGACGGCTTTCACGGCCCCGGCGTGGTGGTTCGACATCATGCACGGCGCCCCCTACGTGGACCCGCAAGGACTCCTCCCCCGAACCGGCGCCACATGGGCCATGTTCGCCCTGCTCCAGGCGACGGCAGCGCTCCGCTGGCGGCAGGAACCCGCCTGGCTGTTCGCCATCGCCGCACTGCGCGCCAGCGACATGGCGACCGACTGGACCTACGTGGGGGCCAGCAGTCAGCTCTCCTCCGTGGGCAGCGTCCTCCTCACCGGCGCCTCCCCCGCCAACCTGGCCCTGGCCGTGGTTCTGTGGGCCTGCTGGAAGAAGCGGACGCACTCGGTGAGTGCCGCGCGTTGACCCTGATCCGGCACAGACCGCCGGGTACGCGCGGGAGCAGTTGCCGCACTGCGCCGACGGCGCTGTTCTCGAATGCGGCCTGCTCCGCTGCGTAGGGAGGTAGTCCTTACTCATGCGTACGGGCCCGGTTTCGTACGAGAGTTCACCAGGCCGTACGAGGGCCCTGCACCGTCCCCAGCCACCCGCTGGCAGAGCGCCACCAGGTATCGCAGCCGTGACCAGCAGCCGCAGTACACCGGAGGTCGACCGTGATCAGCACACCGAGTAATCCAGGCCGCCGCCGCTTCGTCCAAGCCGTGATGGCGGGATGCGCGGCCGGGGCGATGGGACTCGTGGGAACCAGAGCGACCGCCGGAGAACCCGCCCCGGGCCGCTCCGCCGGCGGCAGCGCGAGGCGAGCGTCGGCGGACGGAATACCCGACCGCCCCGCGGACGCGCGGACCGGAAGTGCCGTACTGGCCGCGACCGACGGCCTGTCCTCCGCCGAGCGCGACCAGGTCTTCGCCGACGAACTGGCCAACGGCAATCTCCCTGATTTCCTGCGCTCCTTCACCGAGATCGAGCTCACCGCATCGGAGGCTGCCGGCGCACAGACGGCCGTCGTCCTGGTGATGCCCGACTACCTCGCCGTGGGCTCGGACGAGGACTGGTTGCGCGTACCCCTGACGTGCGTGGCGGCCCAACGGCTGGCCGACGCCTGGGGTCTGCAGATTCCCACCACGAAGGTCGTGGACGCCGCCTGGAAGCAGGCCGCGCTCCAGCTCACTCCGTCCCCGCTCCCGGCCGGGCCGGACATGGGGTCCAATGCCTATATCGCCAAGCACCAGAAGCTCATCGAGGAGCAGCGCGGGGACGCTCCGCACGACCTCACGGCCGGGCAGAAGAAGGATGTGGTCGTCAGCAACCGCATGACATCCCACCCCTCTTCCGTGGCGATCTACGGCTGGCACGGAAGGGACGGTGTCCCGATCCAGCCGCTCAGCACCGCCCACGAGAAGGCCTACACCGACTACAGCCACGGCATCCGCCTGGTCGGCGGGACGGTACGGGTGGACGGTGAGGACCGCCCGTTCGCGGACGTCGTGGCGGACTCCGCACTGGCCAACCTGCTGAGCGACGAGGGCCCGATCGGCACGCCGCACTACTGAGTTCGCCCGTTCGCTCCCGCTCGTCCGGGCCCGAACTCCCGTGCCCGCACTGCCGGGGGCCGCACTGCGGTACTCGAAGGCCGTTCCCCTGTACTCGAAGGCCGTTCCCGCACCGCCGTACCCGCACTGCCGGGGCCCGTATGCCTGACGCGCGTCCCGCGACAGGAAACGGGCCCCGGTGGTGTTCGCGAGGGGCTCGGTCAGGCGCCGATGTAGTCCGCGAGGTGCTCGCCGGTGAGGGTGGAGCGGTCGGCGACCAGGTCGCCGGGTGTGCCCTCGAAGACGACCCGGCCGCCGTCGTGACCGGCGCCGGGGCCGAGGTCGATGATCCAGTCGGCGTGCGCCATGACCGCCTGGTGGTGCTCGATGACGATGACCGACTTGCCGGAGTCGACGAGCCGGTCCAGCAGGCCGAGCAGGTGCTCGACGTCGGCGAGGTGCAGGCCGGTGGTCGGCTCGTCGAGCACGTAGACACCCCCCTTCTCGCCCATGTGGGTCGCCAGCTTGAGCCGCTGCCGCTCGCCGCCGGACAGCGTGGTGAGCGGCTGGCCGAGCCTGAGGTAGCCGAGCCCCACATCGGCGAGCCGGTCGAGGACGGCGTGCGCCGCCGGGGTGCGCGCCTCCCCGGCGCCGAAGAACTCCTCGGCCTCGGCCACCGACATCGCGAGCACCTCGCTGATGTCGCGGCCGCCGAGGTGGTATTCCAGCACCGATGCCTGGAACCGCTTCCCCTCGCACTCCTCGCAGGGGGTGGCGACTCCGGCCATCATCGCCAGGTCGGTGTAGATGACGCCGGCGCCGTTGCAGGTGGGGCAGGCACCCTCGGAGTTGGCGCTGAACAGCGCGGGCTTCACGCCGTTGGCCTTCGCGAACGCCTTCCGGATCGGCTCGAGCAGTCCTGTGTACGTCGCCGGGTTGCTCCGTCGCGAGCCGCGGATCGCGGTCTGGTCGATCGCCACCACGCCCGCGTCGGCGGCATCTGCGTTCTTGACCAGCGACCCGTGCACGAGCGAGCTTTTGCCCGAGCCGGCGACGCCAGTGACGACGACGAGCGCCCCCAGCGGGATGTCCACGTCGACGTCGCGCAGATTGTGCGTCGTCGCGCCGCGGATCTCCAGCGCCCCGGTGGGCTTCCGCACCGTCTCCTTGAGGGCGGCCCGGTCGTCGAGATGGCGGCCGGTGATGGTGCCGCCGGTCCGCAGCCCCTCGACGGTGCCCTCGAAGCAGACGGTGCCGCCCTCCGTACCGGCGCCGGGGCCGAGGTCGACGACGTGGTCGGCGATCGCGATCATCTCCGGCTTGTGCTCCACGACGAGCACCGTGTTGCCCTTGTCCCGCAGCCGCAGCAGCAGCTCGTTCATCCGCTGGATGTCATGGGGGTGCAGGCCGATGCTGGGCTCGTCGAAGACGTAGGTGACGTCGGTGAGTGACGAGCCGAGGTGGCGGATCATCTTGACGCGCTGCGCCTCGCCGCCCGACAGCGTGCCGGACGCCCGGTCGAGCGAGAGGTAGCCGAGGCCGATCCCCACGAACGAGTCGAGGGTCTGCTGCAACGTGGTGAGCAGCGGCGCCACCGACGGCTCGTCGAGGCCGCGGACCCACTCGGCCAGGTCGCTGATCTGCATCGCGCAGGCGTCGGCGATGCTGATCTTCTTGATCTTCGACGAGCGTGCCGCCTCACTGAGCCGGGTGCCACCGCACTCGGGGCAGGACGTGAAGGTGACCGCCCGCTCCACGAACGCCCGGATGTGCGGCTGCAGCGCCTCCTTGTCCTTGGACAGGAAGGACTTCTGAATCTTGGGGATCAACCCCTCGTAGGTGAGGTTCACCCCCTCGACCTTCACCTTGGTCGCTTCCCGGTAGAGGAAGTCGTGCATCTCCTTCTTGGTGAACTTGCGGATCGGCTTGTTCGGGTCGAGAAAGCCCGACTCGGCGTAGACCCGCACGGTCCAGAAGCTGTCCGACTTCCAGCCGGGGATGGTGAACGCGCCCTCGGCGAGCGACTTGGAATCGTCGTAGAGCTGGGTCAGGTCGATGTCGGAGACCGTGCCCCGGCCTTCGCAGCGCGTGCACATGCCGCCGGTGCGGCTGAAGGTCACCTTCTCGGCCTTGGATTTGGAGGGCCCGCGGTCGACCGTCATCGCACCGCTCGCCTTGACCGAGGCGACGTTGAAGGAGAAGGCGTTGGGCGAGCCGATGTGCGGCTTTCCGAGCCTGCTGAAGAGGATGCGCAACATCGCGTTCGCGTCGGTGGCTGTGCCGACCGTGGAGCGGATGTCGGCCCCCATGCGCTGCTGGTCGACGATGATCGCGGTCGTCAGCCCGTCGAGTACGTCGACCTCGGGCCGCGCCTGCGTCGGCATGAAGCCCTGCACGAAGGAGCTGTAGGTCTCGTTGATCATCCGCTGCGACTCCGCGGCGATCGTGTTGAACACCAGGGAGCTCTTGCCCGAGCCGGAGACGCCGGTGAAGACCGTCAGGCGGCGCTTCGGGATCGCGATGCTGACGTCCTTGAGATTGTTCTCACGGGCGCCGTGCACGCGGATCAGATCGTGGTTGTCGGCAACGTGCGACGCAGGCGACTGCGGGCCCGTCCTCGTGGCCTTGCTCATCGTGTCTCCATCTGTTGGGCGGGGCCGTCTGCGCGGTCTCCGTCGGTGTCGCCTGGCTCGATCTGCCCAGCTCCGAGCAGTACGTCTCGTTCTACTTCGTCGGCGCGGCCGCAGCAACGGTCCGCTGCCCACCTCATCGGCGGTGTCGGCCGGGGTGGCGCGAAGCGCGCCCGTCCGGCGTGGGTCGTGACCCAGCTCATCGCGGCGCATGCGATGGCATCGTGATGTCCATGGCGTGACGCTAGCCGCGGCCCGGTGACCTCCGCTTCTCGAATCCTGATCGGTCCGGTCTCCCCTTCGTCACGCACGACGGAATCCCGTCTGTCGAACCCGCCGCGTGGTGCTTGTAGGTGGTGGGCGGTGACGCCGAGGTCGCCATCGCCGCCATGCAACAGCGCCATCGCGCGCTCGATCCGCGTCATGAGGTAGCCGTACGGTGACTCGCCGTAGCCGTTGGATCGAGGGTGCAGTCGACCGACTCGATCGGCCGGCGGACCCGCCCCGCCACCGGGCCTCCGAGTGGCACCCGAAGAAAGCCTGAGCCACAGCACGACAGAGGGGTTCGGAGTCACGAGCAGCGGCGGTCTGCCGAGGCACCGGGTTCCTCCATTTTCGTCGTCGATCTTCACATAGGCTGCGGTCAGGAGGGTGCTCAGGTCGTCGTCACGCACGGATCTGGACGCCCTCTGCCCGCTCCGGAAGCCGAACCGCGGAGCCACGCGTCGTTGCGCTCGGCGGGACTGCGGAGTTATTGCGGGACTGCGGAGCCATTGCAGAATCGAGGTCGGCACCCAGGTGGAGGCCGAAGTGAAGTGCCCTGACATGTCGCGCGGTGCGCGTCTGACCGCCCATGGTGCCGTCTCCACATCCCTGGCCCTGCGCAGTGATCGCGCCCTGCGCGAACTCGTGGACACGGCCGTGCCGATCGGATCCGGCATCGGCGGGAAGTCGGCCCTCATGGAGGTCGCCGGAACCCCGGTCTTCGTGAAGCGGGTGCCCCTCACGGACGTGGAGAGGCAGCCTGAGCACGTCCGGTCCACGGCGAATCTGTTCGAGCTGCCTGTCTTCTGCCAGTACGGCGTCGGCACCATCGGCGGGCCGGGCTTCGGGGCCTGGAGAGAGCTCGCCGTGCACACCATGACGACGAACTGGGTGCTCGCGGCAGAACACGAGGGCTTCCCCCTGATGTACCACTGGAGGGTGCTGCCGGACTCGATGCCACTGCCCGAGGAACTGGCCGACGTCGAACGGGCTGTTGCCTACTGGGGCGGCGGATCGTCGGTTCGCCGCCGGATCGAGGCTCTTCAACAGTCCTCGGCGAGCGTCGCGCTGTTCCTGGAGTACATCCCGGAGAACCTGCACCAGTGGCTGGGCACCCAGGTCGAAGCAGGCGACGAGAGCGCCAACCGAGCCTGCGCCATGGTGGAGAGAGAACTGGCAGCCGGCACCTCGTACATGAACAGCCGCGGACTCCTGCACTTCGACGCGCACTTCGAGAACGTCCTGACCGACGGGCGGCGCCTCTACTTCGCGGACTACGGCCTCGCCATGTCCTCCGGGTTCGCGCTGTCGCACGACGAGGCCGCCTTCTTCGACCGGCACCAGACCTACGACCAGTGCTACACCGCCACATATCTGGTGAACTGGCTGGTCACCGCTCTGCACGGATACCAGAGGGAGGACCAGGACGGCCGCTACGCACTGGTGCGCGCCTACGCAGAGGGCAAGCGCCCCACAGGAATCCCGGAGGAGGCCGCGGCGATCCTCGCCCGGCATGCGCCGATCGCCGCGCTGATGTCCGACTTCAACCGCGAGTTCCAGCGCCGGAGCAGGCAGACGCCATACCCGCTGGAGGAGATCCGCCGGCTTGGCGGGATACACAGCTCCTCCATTTGCTGACGTACACCTGGCGGCCGGCCGCACCGCAGATGGTGTTGTCCGTACGCCTCCCAGGAGGCTCTGCTCCATCCGTCCGCGTCGGATGGCACGGCTGCCCCCAGGCACGTCAGGCACGGCCCCGGTCAGCAGGTGGAAAATTCATTGAGCCTCGGGTGATCATGTGGCAGGCTCGCCAGCCTTGACCGGATCACCAAATTGCACGGCGACGGGGTGGACATCGATGCGTCCTGGTGGTCGCGTCTGCTCTCCACGCGGCGATGACGTCCGGGGTTCGGTGAACAGCACGCGATCGGGAGGGCTGATGGCATCGATCAAGCAGTTCCAAGTCACCTTCGACTGCGCCGAACCCGAGCGCGTCGCTCGGTTCTGGTGCGAGGTGTTGGGATACGTCGTACCACCGCCACCGAAGGGGTTTGCCACGTGGGAGGATTTCCAGCGCTCGCAGCCACCTGAGGAGCGGGATTCATGGTTCGCCTGCAGTGATCCCACAGGTGTGGGCCCGCGACTGTTCTTCCAGCGCGTCCCCGAAGGCAAGGTCGTCAAGAATCGGCTGCATCTTGACGTGCGGGTCGGCACCGGACTCGTGGGTGAGGAGCGCCTGGCCGCACTTGAGGCCGAGTGCGCACGACTGGTCCCGCTCGGCGCGGTACGCGGGCAACTGCTGCTTGCCGATGGAGTCAACGAGTCGTGCCTCGGGATGCAAGACATCGAGGGCAATGAGTTCTGTCTCGACTGAGGGGCCGCGAACGTGTCCTCGTTCTGTCCCCATGGGCCAGGACGAAGAACCGCCCCAGACCTGTCGGGGCGCTGCAGCCCCTCCCGCACGTTCCGGCGATGGAACCCGTGCCTTCGGGCGAGCGCCCGGACACCCATGCCCTCAAGCCGCGCGTCCCGCCTCCTCGCCTCGATGCACCGGGTCGACGAGGCCGCGCAGGGCTCCCCCGGTCTCATCCGGATCGGGGCCTGGCGGGATCAGAAGAGCGACCGGCTGATCGGCCTCGCCCTGTGGGAATCACAGGAGGCCTTCCAGGCGTCCGCCGAGGAGATCTTCCGGACCGTCGCGGACGACCCGTTCGACCAGTGGTACCGGCGGCCGCCCGAGGTCTTCCACCTCGACCCCGCCTAGGCGCACCATGAGCGGTGCGGCACCGGCCCGCCTCTCCGATGACCGGCCTCGGCCGTCCGGGCCCCGCCGCCTAGGTGTCGTGTCGCGCAGGCCGGTAGCCGCGGACGTAGTCGACCGCGAACTCCTTGGGGTAGGGACGGGCCGGCGCGGGGGCGCTGGGGTCGTCGGGGAACTCGTAGAAGCCGTGGTGCGGCGTGTAGAGGCGGACGTCCTCCTGCGCCTCCCGCACGGTGAGGCCGGGCTTGAAGCGGAGCTGCCCGACGTTGCTGCCGACCGGGCCGGAGAACAGCCCGGTCTGCAGGGAGGAGACGCGGATGCCGCCGTCGAACTCCGGGGACCAGGGCTGCTGGTCCTGCTCGATCAGCAGCCGCAGGGTGCCGTCCCCGATCCGGTACCGCGCGGCCGTCGACGCGCGGGAGCTCCAGTGCGGCAGGTAGTACGGCAGCCAGCGGCTCTCCTCCAGGGCGTCGCCGTCGAAGGTGTCCTCGAACTCCAGCACGTAGCCGTCCTTGGTCACCGGAGAGAAGACGCGCGGTTCCGGGAGCTCGGCCATGGAATCCCCTTCCAGGAACCCTCTCTGGGGCGGCGACTCTACCGTCCGTGAGGTACGGCCATCACGCCCCGACGCGTACGGCCGTACCTCAGCTGCGTGCACGTGAAGATCGCGTCGCGATGTGGAACCCGGCAGTGCAGTTGGCAGTCTTTCCCGGAGCAGACGTGGAGCAGGGTCGCAGTCACGGCGAGTGACAACGGCGGGAGCGAACCGCCCCGGTGGAGAGGGAGAACGATGATCAGCGCAGGAACAGGACGGTCCGAGCGCCCGAGAGAAGTCGAGATGGCCTTCTGGCTGTCGGTGGCGGCAATGGCCATCCAGGCCGTCATGTGGGTGCTGGACGTGTTCGTCATCGCGCCCACGGGACTGCAGCAGATGCGCGATGCGGACGGGCAGGACACAGCGATGGTGCAGGCCGCCGTCTCCGGCGCCGTGACGGTCGTCATCACGGGGCTGTGGCTCTTCGTCGCCGTGATGATGCGGGCGGGCCGCAACTGGGCCCGGATCGTGCTCACGGTCGGCGCCGGCTTGAGCGTGTTGTTCCTGATGAACAGCCTGAGCATGAGCGGCTTCGCGTGGGACGAGGTGGTCCACTCGCTCCCGGACGCGGTGGCCGTCGCGGTCGTCGTGCTGATGTTCCTGCCGGGCTCGCAGGCGTACTTCTCCCCCGCCCCGCGTACCGCATAGCGACCGACCGACCGGCCGTGGGGGGGGGGGGGGGGGGGGGGGGGGGGGGGGGGGGGGGGGGGGGCGGGGGGGGGGGCCCGCCCCGGGGCGGGGGGGGGGGGGGGGGGCGGGCGGGG
>NZ_JBICVP010000013.1:49037-78795 GCF_043199075.1 Streptomyces sp. NPDC048639 | reverse complement strand
TCCCCCCCCCCCCGGCGCCCCCCCCCGCCCCCCCCCGCCGGGCGGGGCCCCCGCCCCCCCGGGGCGGGGGGGGGGGGCCCCCACGGCCGCCGTGTGCGTCCACCCAGCGCGGGGCCGGGTCAGGAGAGCCGCAGATCGATCCACGGGACGTGCTCGCCGGGCAGCAGATAGCGCTCGGTCTCGACGAACCCGTGCCGCAACGCGAACCGCAGTCCGTCCTCGTTGGAGGACAGGACGACGGTTTCGATGACGGCGGCACCCAGTTCCCGCGCCCGGTCGAGCCCGCGCGCGTACAGCTCCTCACCGAATCCCCGCCCGCGGTGAGGGGTGAGCACGCGGGCGATCACGGTGGCCGTCCGCGTGTGGTCCGTCGGCGGGCGCACCGTGCTGCAGCCGATGAGAGCGTCACCGAGATACGCGACTTCCAGGTGGTGGCGCAGGGCGCGCTCCCGTACCTCGTCCGGGGACAGGACGTGGGTCGGGATGATCACGTTGTGGACGTGGCGCCAGTCCTCGAGCGTGGCGTCGTCCTCGGGCCGCTGCAGGCGAAGACCGGACATGGCGTCAGCAGACCGGACGGCTCGCCGGACGTCAACTCCGTTTCCCGCTGCGTCCCGTAGCGCCGGCGGCCTCGGCCGGCACTGCCTTGCAGCGCGGATCCCCCACGGTTCTTCACCACGCCACCGGTGACCGTGACCTGCGGACCTTCATGTCCTCCCCACGGCGAGAGGTGTACCCAGCACCACCTCCGAAGGTCGCCTTCGGTTTCCCGGAGGGTGTGGCCCGGCGGCTGGGAGCGAAGGTGGCCGATTTCTAACGTCGAGCCCAGACGTTTTCGCATATTCGACCACCCCGGAGAAACACCATGAGGCACAACCTCGCGGCCCGGCTCGGCGTGTGGAGTTCACGCCACCGGAAATCCGCGATCATCGGCTGGCTCCTCTTCGTCGTCCTCGCCGCCGGGCTCGGCGGCATGTCCGGACTGAACGTGATGACGCCTTCGGAGGAGGGGGCGGGGGACTCCGCACGCGCCACCAAGATTCTCGAGGACGCCGGTCTGGAGAAGCCGGCCGGCGAGATGGTGATGGTGAAGAGCGACTCGCCCGGCGGCTGGAAGAGCGCGGCGCGCGATGTCTCCGCCGCCCTGCGCAAAACCGGGGAGACCACGCACCTTCAGCCCCCGGTGCGCTCCGAGGACGGCCGGTCGGCCCTGATCAGCTTTGAGATGAAGGGCGAGGCCGAGACCGCCGGGGACCGGGTGCAGCCCGTTCTGGACGCGGTCGACAAGGCCGAGTCCAGGCATGACGGCGTCGAGTTCCATCAGTTCGGCAGCGCCAGCTCGGACAAGGCCTTCGGGGATCTGCTCGCGGAGGACTTCTTCACCGCGGAGATCACCGCGGTGCCCCTGGCCCTCGGGATCCTGCTGGTCGCCTTCGGCGCGGTGGTGGCGGCGTTGCTGCCGGTGTCGCTGGCGCTGTCGGCGTGCTTGGCGGCGTTCGGCCTGATGTCCCTCGCCAGCAAGGTGGTGCCGCTGAGCGAGACGACGTACTCGGTGATGTTCCTGATGGGGCTGGCCGTCGGTGTGGACTACTGCCTGTTCTATCTGCGGCGTGAGCGCGACGAGCGAGCGCTGGGCCGCGACCCGGACACGGCGCTACGGGTCGCCGCCGCCACCTCTGGTCGCGCGGTGCTGATCTCGGGCCTGACCGTCATGGTGGCCATGTCGGGTCTGTTCCTCTCCGGGATGATGCTCTTCAACGGCTTCGCCGTCGCGACGATCATCGTCGTCTTCATCGCCATGCTCGGCTCCGTGACCGTTCTGCCCGCCCTGATGTCGTGGCTGGGCGACCGGGTCGAGAAGGGGCGGCTCCCCCTCATCGGCCGCCGCCGCAAGCGTGGGGCGGAGGCCGGCGGCCGTCTCGCCGGCAAGCTGGTGAAGCCCGTCCTCACACGACCGAAGCTGTTCACGTTCGCCGCGGCCGCGCTGCTCCTCATCCTGGCCGCACCGGCGGTCGGCATGAAGACCGAGCAACTGTCCGTGCCGCAGCAGCTCGGCAAGGACTCCCCGCTGGGCTCGGCCAGCCTGGAGATAACCAAGACCTTCCCCGGCGGTCCCTCCCCCGCTCAGGTCGTCGTCGAAGCCGACGACATCAGCTCCCCGAAGGTACGCGCCGCGTTCGCGGACTTCCGCGACAAGGCCGCCGCGTCCGGTGAGTTCGGCAAAACCGTCGACATCACCGTGCACAAGAAGGAGAACGTCGCCGAGATCGAGGTGCCACTGGCAGGCGACGGCAGGGACGAGACATCACGGCACGCCCTGGACACCCTGCGCGAGGACCTCGTCCCCGAGACGATCGAACCGGTCGCGAAGCAGGCCTACGTCGCCGGTGAACTCGCTCAATCGGTCGACTCGAACGAACAGTTGGAGAGCGGCATCCTGCCGGTCCTCGCCTTCATCGCGGCCGTCACGTTCCTCATCATGCTGTTCTGCTTCCGCTCCGTCGTCATCGCACTCACCTCGATCGTGCTGAACCTGCTGTCCGTCGCGGCCTCGTACGGCGTGATGGTCGCGGTCTTCCAGCACGGCTGGGGCGACGAACTGTTCGCCACGGAGGCCGCCGGCGCGATCGAGCACTGGATGCCTCTGTTCGTCCTCGTGATCCTCTTCGGCCTCTCGATGGACTACCACGTCTTCGTGGTCTCCCGGATCCGCGAGGCCCGCGACCGGGGACAGTCCACCGCGAACGCGATCGCCGAAGGCATCCGCTCGACCGCCGGTGCCGTCACGAGCGCCGCGATCATCATGGTGGCGGTGTTCGCCGTCTTCGCCACCCTCTCGATGCAGGACTTCAAGCAGCTCGGTGTCGGCCTCGCCGTCGCCGTACTGCTCGACGCCACGGTCGTACGCATGGTGCTGCTGCCGTCGCTCATGACCCTGCTGGGCGAGCGCAACTGGACGGTGCCGCGCTGGCTCGGCTGGCTTCCCCACATCTCGCACGGAGAGGAGCCCGAACCGGCGCTCGCGGGCGCTCCGGTGGGGGCCGCCGGTGCGGCAGAGGCCGAGCCTGTGGCGGCGGGCGCACGCTCCGGCACTCGCTCCGGGACGGCGGTGGCCGATCGTTCGACGGCGACCTCCTACGCAGCTCAGTTGCCGTACGCGGATCAGTCGCCGTACGCGGATCGGACGTCGTCCGCGAGCCACACGCCGTACGCGGGCCGGACCCCGTATGCGAGCGAGTCGCCTTACGCGGACGACTGGGACAGGTCGGGCCGGGCCTCCACGGGCTACGCCGAGCCGCGGCAGGACTCCCCCTACGCTCCGCCCCTGCAGCACCCGGAGACTCCTCACCCCATGCCCGCGGAGCCGGACATGGCAACCCGGCACCTGTCGTTCCCCCAGCAGGATCGGAGTGCGTACACGGGACCGTACGGCGCCACGCTTCCGGGGCAGGGACAGTACGGCCGTCCGGAGCCCGAGCCGGCCGGCAACGAGGACGAGAACCGTACGGCCCACCCCCCGGGCGGGCCGCAGGCCGCCGGCCACCGGCAGCGACTCGCGCCCAACGGCCTGCCCTACTCCCCCAAGTCGAAGTGGGTGGCCGGTGTACTGCAGCTGCTGCTGGGCTTCCTGGGCGTGGGCCGGTTCTACACCGGACACATCTGGACCGGGATCGCCATGCTGCTCACGGCGGGCGGCGGCATGATCTGGGCCCTCATCGACGCGATCATGTACTTCGCCAAGAGCGACCGCACCGACAAGAAGGGACGGATCCTGCGCGGCTAGGGCCGTGGGTGCGAGCGAAAACGTCGATGCCGCGGCGCCCGAGGGCGCCGCGGCATCGCGTGCGGTGTGGCGTTCCGCCCCCGAGCGTCGAAGCGTCTCCGCCTCTCGTGCGAAGGCGGCATCAAGGAAGCGTCAACATTGCCGGAACCTGGCAATGATCCGGACTCGCCTTCTGTGGAAGCATCGAAGCGGCTTCGCAGATCAGCCCTACGGGAGGTGAGTTCGGGTGACCTGGTTTCTTGGGTTCGGTGTTGCCGGACTCGTGCTCCTCGTGCTCGCGCTCATTCTCGATGGCGTGCTGGAGGGCCTCTTCGACGGACTGGGCGCACTCGACGGACTGTTGTCGCTGCCGGTGATCGCCGGATTCTTGTCGATGCTCGGTTTCGCGGGCGCGATCACCCTGGGGACCACCGGTCTCGGGGCGGTGGCGGCGGCCGGCGTCGGAGCGGCGGCCGGTACGGGCGCGGGGTGGGCGACCTGGAAGGTCAGCCGGAGCCTCATGAAGGAGCGGACCGCGGTCGTGCCCCGTGCGGACGACCTGGTGGGTGGTCCGGGGACTGTGGTTACCGGGATCCCGGTCGACGGTTACGGCGAGGTGCTGGTGCATCTCGGCGGCCAGCCCTCCAAGTTCGCGGCGCGAAGCTCCGTCCCGGTGGCCCGAGGTGCCGCGGTGTGGGTCGAGTCCATGCCGTCGCCGACCTCTGTCGTGGTGCGCCCCGTCGAGCCCTGACCTCCTGCCCCCACCGCCCTGCGGCCTATCGACCGACCGTTTCTGCACCCGAAGGAATTCGCCATGAGCCCAGTTCTCGCTGCACTGGTGGGCATCGTCGTACTCGTCGTGCTGCTCGCCCTCGCCGTTGTCACCCGATACAAGGTCGCCGGGCCCAGCCAGGCATTCATCGTCACCGGCCGGAGGGGCAAGAAGTCGACCGACCCCGAGACGGGCCGGGTCTCCACCGACAACAGCGGCCAGAAAGTCGTGGTCGGCGGCGGGGTCTTCGTCGTGCCGTTCGTTCAGCAGCGGTTCGCCCTCGACCTGTCCAGCAGGCACATCCCCGTGGCCGTACGGGGTGCGGTCACCCTGCGCGGCGTCAAGGCGAACCTCGAGGGCGTGGCCATCGTGAAGGTCGGCGGGACGGAGGATTCCATACGTGCCGCGGCGCAGCGGTTCCTGATGCAGCAGGACGGCATCGTCGGCTTCACGCAGGAAGTGCTCTCCGGCGCTCTGCGCTCGATCGTGGGCCGCATGTCGGTGGAGGACATCATCCGCGACCGCGCCGCCTTCGCCGGGCAGGTCGCGGAGGAGGCCGAGGCGAGCCTGTCGGGACAGGGCCTGGTGCTCGACGCCTTCCAGATCCAGGACATCGCCACCGAGGGGTCGTACCTGGAGGACCTCGGCCGTCCCGAGGCCGCCCGGGCCAAGCAGGAGGCGGACATCGCCGAGGCCGTGGCCCGGCGCGCTTCGGAGCAGGCCCGGCTGAAGGCCGAGGAGGAAATCGCCATAGCTCAGCGGACGTTCGCGCTCAAGCAGGCGGAGATCCGCGCCGAGACGGACGAGGCCGCGGCGAAGGCCGCAGCCGCAGGGCCGCTCGCCGAAGCCGACCGGCAGCAGGAGATCCTGAGCCAGCAGGAGAAGGTCGCCGAGCGGCAGGCCGCACTGACCGACCGGGAGCTCGACACCAAGGTGCGCAAGCCGGCCGATGCCGACCGCTACCGTGCCGAGCAGGAGGCCGAGGCCCGCCGCATCGCGCAGGTCAAGGAGGCCGAGGCCACCGCTCAGCGCGCCCGGCTCACCGGTGAGGGCGAGAAGTCCCACCGTGCGGCGCTCGCCGACGCGACACGCATCGAGGGCGAAGCCGAGGGCGCCGCGATCGCCGCGAGGGGATCGGCGGAGGCCGAGGCCATGCGGAAGAAGGCCGACGCCTTCGCGCAGTACGGCGACGCGGCCGTGCTCCAGATGCTCGTCGAGGTCCTGCCCCAGGTCGTCGGCAAGGCCGCCGAACCGCTGGCCGCCGTGGACAAGATGACCGTCATCTCCACCGACGGAGCGGGAAAGCTTCCGCGCGCCGTCGCCGACAACGTCGCCCAGGGCATGGAACTGCTCAGCTCCACCACGGGAGTCGACCTCTCCGCGATGCTGCAGGGCTTCGCGCAGAAGCAGGTCGTCCAGAAGGCCGGTGACAACGGGGCCTCCGGGATCAGCTCCTAGTACTCCAGTGAGCCTTTGTGTCCTGAGCTGGTTCGTCTCCGGTCGCGGTATCGGCGGGCTGTTGCCCGGTGGCCTCTGCGCCAGTGGGACCAGTTCAGTACGTGGTCTCGTGGATGGCCGTGAGGGCGGGGCGGGGGGGCGGGGAATGTCCAGGAGCCTTCGGATTTCTGCCACGGTGAGAACGACGATGTTGGTGTGGGTTCGCTTCCGCAGCCACCTTTGCGGCCTCGTCGGCGGCCCCTGACCAGCAGTGACAGGCCATGTTCGAGCATGGCCTGTCAGGTAGCCCCAGACCCGCAAGTTCTCGTGCCGCTCCGCCCGCGGCAGCGGGAGTCAGACGAAGGTTCGGCGCAGATGCGCCGTCAGGCGTTCCGGTACGGCCGGGTGGAAGCGTCCGGAGAGGTAGCCGTCCGGGCGGATCAGGAAGGCCTCGCCGTCATGCGGCGCATAGGCGTCGCGGAACTCGCCCGCCGCGTCGCGCACCCGCGGCGGGCGCAGGCCGACGGGGCGGGCGTTCTCCGGTACCTCTGCGGCGGTGACCAGATAGGCGTCGAGCAGGCCGTGGGCGGCGCGATGCGCCTCGGCGGCGCAGGCCTCGAGCCGGACGGCGCCGTCGCCCGAGGCGTGCTCCGCGCCCGCGAACAGCAGCAGCACGTGCCGCGGGGTGCGCAGCAGGTCGAACAGCCGCCGCGGGTAGGTGGCGAGGTCGCTCAGCAGGCCGCGGCAGTCCGGTGCCCGGTCGCCGGGGGCGGGACCGGCCGCGGGTGTGCCGTCCGCCGCCTGCTGCTGCTGGGTCAACGGGCTGTCCGGGTAGGCGACCAGCAGCTGGGCCTGGCGCCGCAGAATCATCTCGGCGTCGTCCCCGTTGCTGATGAGGCCGGAGCCGGGATGGCGGACGGTGCGGGCATGGCGGACGGTGCGGTCGACCACCTCCTGTGCGACCGGGTGACGTTCGGCGTGATAGCTCTCGAGCAGGTCGTCCGTGGCCAGACCGCGGACGGCCAGGGCCAGCTTCCAGGCGAGGTTGTAGGCGTCCTGCACGCCGGTGTTCAGACCCTGCCCGCCGATCGGCGGGTGGATGTGCGCGGCGTCCCCGGCGACGAAGAGGCGGCCGTTCCGGTAGCGGTCCACCAGGCGGTAGCTGGTCCGGAAGGTGGACGACCAGCGCAGCGTGGAGGCGGTCGTCACCTCCGGGGACAGCCGGTTGAGCACGGCCTGGATCTGGCCGAGGTCCGGTGCCTGGCCATCCCCCAGGCCGAGGCCGATCCCGTCAGGCGCGCTCGAGGGGTTTTCGCCCCCGGCTTGGGCGCAGGGGCGCAGCATCGACAGCCAGTACCGCCGAACGCCCGGCATCGGAATGCAGACGAGCATGTCGTCCATCTCACCGTTCACGTCCAGGTTCACGGCGCGCATGCTGTAGCCGGCGGGCAGTTCCCAGTCGACCTCGACGTCGCCGATCATGTACTGCTCGGGGAAGGCGTCGCCCTCGAAGGTCAGCCCGGCCGCCTTGCGGACCAGGCTGTGCGCGCCGTCGCAGCCCACGACGTAGCGGGCGTGCAGGCGCTCGATCCGGCCGTCGGCGTGCGCGAGGACGGCCTCGACCTCGTCCGGGCGCATCTCCACCGAGCGGAGCTCGGTCGGCCGCTCCACCTCCGTGCCGAAGCGCGCAAGATGCTCGGCGAGCAGCCGCTCGGTCGTGCACTGGGGCAGCGTGGCGAAGGGGTAGGGGATCTCGGGCGGCAGAGTCAGCTCGACGCGGGGGCGAGGCTTGCCGTCGATGAAGACCAGCTGGCCCCGGTGCGGCACCGCGTGGTCCAGCGCCTCGCGGACCAGGCCCATGGCGTCCCACACCTCCAGCGTGCGGGGCAGGACGCCGGTGGCCTTGGCAAAGGGTTCCGGGACGGCCAGCCGGTCGACGATGCGGCAGTCCACGCCGTGCCGCCGCAGCTCGGCCGCCGCCGTGAGGCCCACCGGGCCCGCGCCCACCACGAGTACGTCGACATGGGCCATGACCAGGCTCCCTCGTCCGGAGTGATTCCCGAGCCAGTGTCCTTCACCAGGTTGCGCCGACCCGACTGGGTTGAGGTTCCCCCTCCGTGCGGTAGTCGATGAAACACCTGGTCAGGACGGGTTGACAGGGTTTCAGGTTCACTGACTCGGCCTATGCCGGGTTGGCGTAGTGCTTCTCCTCGAACTCGAAGGGGCTGAGGTAGCCGAGTCGTTTCTGGACGCGGCGAGGGATCGTGCACGGCGAGGACTTGGGCGTATGGGCCGCCGGACAGCGCACCGGTGGGACAGGGTGATGCCGGCGCGGCACTTCCTGCTGGAGACGATCGGCGTCGAGCCCGCCGCGGATGGCGAACTGGTGCGGGGTGTGCCGCGTTCGCAGCATCCGAAGGGCCAGCGGGCCAACCGCAGGCGCCGGGGCAGCAAGGGCGGCCGGCCCGCCGGCTTGGACAAGACGATCTCCAAGCGCAGGAGCGAGATCGAGCGGACGATCAACAGGCTCAAGAATTTCCGGCCGTGGCCAAGAGGTACGTCAAGAGGGCCCACGCCTTCCACGGCACCGCCACCGGCACCGCGCTCCGGCTCGGGCTTCGTCCATGCTCCGCCGGATGGAAGCTGGCGTGAGGCGCTCGAAAACCGGTGGAACAGCGCCGCTGTGCGCCATTACCGTGCTGCCGAACCAAGTCGTCTGGTCAAGGACGTGCCGTTGTACACCCTGTGAGACCTCCCGAGCGCTGAATCGTCGCGCGTCGCGCATGTGCGCCGCGCTCCTTCTTGCTGCGGACTTCTCACTGAAACCGGTGTACTTCTGTGCTCGAAAACTGGGTGGTCATGCCCACCTGCCCGCCGCTCGTTCTCCGCCGTTGCCATGCGTGCACGTCCGAGCGCTTCCGGGCAAGCGGTAAGTTTCGCGTCAACGCAAACCACAAGCTCATCGACGCCTGGCTCCTCGCGCTCTGCACCGCTTGCGGGGAAACCTCAAAGCTCACGGTCCTGGAGCGGATGAAGGTGCGCTCCGTACGACCTGAGCTGCTGGACCGGCTGCATGACAACGACCCTGGCCTGACAGCTGAGTTGCTCCAGGATCCGGTCGTGCAGCGCCGCAATCGCATCGCCCTCGACTGGGACAACGCCTGGCGCCTCGACACCGGCGGATCGGATCACCTGGACCGCGAGGTGATCGACGTCTCGGTCCGTTTTGCGGCGCGGATCCCTGTCCGGCCGGTGCGACTGATCGCTGAGGGTTGCGGTCTTTCGCGGGCCGAGGTCGAGAGACTGATCACGGAGGGGAAACTCGTTTCGGCAGTCCGGCTGAGCGGCAAGCTCTCCGGCAACTTCACCTTCATGCTCAAGCGCTGAGCCCTCCACGGGACCAGGGGCCTGTCCGGCAAGATCCGCCGGACAGGCCCCAGCCGCACCGTCCTCGCTCACGGACCGTCAACCGACTCAAGAACTCCCGTGCCATCGCGACCCGTTACGTCAAGCGGGCCCACATCTTCCACGGCACAGTTGCCGGAGCAGCCATCCGCCGACGATCCGCCGGACAGGGCCTAGAGCTGGCGCAGCCGGTCCCGCAGCCTGCGGGCGACCTGCGCCATCAGGGCGTCTGCGCCGGGCTGGTTGCTCGCGGTGACCCGCGACTCGGTGAGGACCGCGATGGCGAAGGACTGCCCGTCGGCGTGCTCGACGACGCCGATTTCATGACGGAGATTCAGCAGTGTGCCGGTCTTCGACGACCAGGCCGAGGCGTCGGAACTGAAGTCCGGGGTGAGCCGGTGGCGCAGGAGGTTGTCCGCCATGAGACCGCGCACCCGCTCGGCCACCCCGGCGTCGATCGATGACGGCCTCCACAGGTCCTGGAGCAGATCGACGAAAGCGCGCGCGGTGCCCGTATTGGCGCGGGTCACGTCGAGTTGCGGCAGCCGGTGCCCGCGGCCGCTCGTCCCCGCGTCGACCGCGATGGAAAGGGCGAGGTGCACCTGCGCGGTGTCGAAGCGTTCCATCGGGGTGTCGACCAGGTCCCGCATCGTATGGCGGACGGAGAGACCGCGGATGCCCAACTCGCCCAGGACGGCGCCGACATGGGAGGGCGGGGTGAGGCCGAACAGCGCGTCGGCGGCCGTTCCGTCGCTCACGGACGTGCTGAGGTAGAGCAGGTCGTCGACGGCGATACGGACGGGATGGCGGAAGCGGCTGAGCCCGGTCGGCCCCGGGGTCGTGATCTGCCCGGGCTCCACGTCGAGGGTCGCCGATCCGTCGAGCTCTCCGCGGCGGATGCGTTCCAGCGTCGCGATCGCGAGCGGGACCTTGACCAGGGAGGCGGAGGGAAGCTCGGTGTCGGGGTCGATGCCCAGCTCGTCCCCGGTGTCCAGGTCCCGTACGAGGAACGAACCGGAGAGGCCGCCGTCGTCCAGGCTCCGACGCAGATCGCGCACCAGTCGCTCAGTGCTCACCGCGGCCCTCCGTCCCGCTCCCGTCCGCGGGTCCGGCCCCCAGGCAGCGGGCGATCTCGCCGCCCAGACGTGTCCGCAGACGGTCGGGGTCTCCCGCCGCGCCCGCGGCGACGGCGAACCCCCGCACCGGGCTCTTCTCGCCGATCGGCCGCCAGTGGAAGCCGAGTTCCGTGGCCTGCGAGGGCGAGCACAACAGGACGTCGGACGAGCACAGGACCTCCGCGGAGGCGGCCGGGAGGCTGTACGCGACCTGGAGTTGCACTGGCCGCAGCCCGACCGCGTCGCACAGGCGCGACATACGGTCCCTGATGTGCGGCACGTCGTCCTCCGGCTGGATCCAGATACGGCGGGGCGGGGACGGATCGGCACGTCCCGCGCGCAGGGTCTCGACGTAGACGCGCGCCACACCGGGGTCGCGCGTACCGGCGAGCCCCAGCGGTACGGACCACGACGCCTGGTCGGGCGGTACGGCGATCAGCGCCGCACGGACTTCCTGGGAGTGGACCAGTTCCGTTCGCTCCGCGGGCGGGGCGACGCGGAGTTCGAGCGAGATGCCGTGGCCGCGCGCGTCGGCGACGAGACGCGCGAGGGCGGCCGTGGAGCAGGTGTCCGGAACGGCGAGCCGGAGCGGCTTGCGCTTGGCCGTCTCCGCCTCGTGTTCGAGGTCGTCGGCCAGCAGGACCAGTCGTCTGGCCACGGGCAGCATGTCGCGGCCGAAGGGTGTGAGCGTCGCGCGGCGCGGGGTCCGTTCGAAGAGCTGCTCGCCGAAGTGCTTCTCCAGGGCGGCGACACGGCGGCTGGCGACCGACTGGGACATCCGGGCGGCCGCCGCACCGATCGTGAAGCTGCCGCGCTCGCCCACATGGAGGAAGGCCCGGCATGCTGCGACAAGATCCACGCACCCCACCCTATGCCGAATCGGCATGGAATCGCGCATTCACGTCTTGGACCGCATAACCCCAGGTACGCGAGGGTTGCCCCGGTGAACCGGGCCGCGTTCGTACGGCGGCCCGCCATGAGACGACCCGTGCGCCGGCGCGCGTACGGGCACCCCGGAGGTAACGCATCGTGTCGACCACGCAGAACGGCATTCCCCGTCGCATCGCCCTCGGGGCGGCCCTCGCCCTCACGCTCGTCCCGCTCGCGGCCTGCGGCCAGGGCACGGGACCCGGGGCTTCCACGGCATCGCGGAAGGCATCCGCGGCAGACGCGGCGCCGGGAAGCACCATGGCCGCATCCGCATCCACATCCGCGTTCAAGAAGCTCGAGCGGAAATTCGACGCCCGGCTCGGGGTCCATGCCCTCAACACCGGTACGGGGCGCGAGGTCGCCTACCGGGCGGACGAACGCTTCGCATACGCCTCCACCTTCAAGGCCCTGGCCGCGGGCGCGATCCTGCGCAAATACCACGTGAAGGGCCTCGACAAGGTGATGACCTACGACCGCGACGACCTGGTCGCCCACTCGCCGGTCACCGAGAAGCACACCAGCACCGGCATGACCCTGCGCGCCCTCTGCGCCGCGACCCTCCGCTACAGCGACAACACCGCGGCCAACCTGCTCTTCGACGCTTTGGGCGGCCCGAAGGGCCTCGACTCCGTACTCGAAGACCTCGGTGACGACGTGACGCACATGGACCGCCGCGAGACCGCGCTGAACGAAGCGACCCCGGGAGACCCGCGCGACACCAGCACACCCCGCGCCTTCGCCAAGGACCTGCGCACCTTCGCCCTCGGCGACGCCCTGAAGAGGGACGAGCGCGCCCTGCTCATGAAGTGGATGGGGACCAACAAGACCGGTTCCACGCTCATCCGGGCCGGCGTACCGAAGGACTGGACCGTCGCCGACAAGAGCGGTGCAGGCGAGTACGGCACGCGCAACAACATCGCCGTGGTGACGCCCCCGGGCGGCAAGCCCATCGTGATGGCGGTCCTGACGAGCCGTGACACGCAGGACGCGGAGTACGACGACGCCCTCGTCGCGGGGGCCGCGTCAGTCGTCGCCGACGCGGTGGGCGCAGATTCGGCGGAGTGAGGCGGAGTGGCGAGCGGCGCGTACACGCGCTCTGAGACCCGATCCGGTTTCAGCGCGCGGCGGCGGTTTGCGGGGCGAACCGGCGTACGGCGCCGTTGAAGGCAGCCGGATCGCCGAAGTCGCGAGATGCCGCGCCCTGAGGATCAGCTCGGATCCGCGCGTCCGGGTGCGCGCGGGCGAACTCCCTTTCGCAGGACCGGAAGACCGGGTGCTTCTCACCGTTGGGGATGAGCACAGGAGCCGCGACATGACGCATCGCGTTCGTTCGAGACCGGTTCGCGTCCCTCGTTGTCGTGCGGATCTGGATTGCCGCCGGGCACTTACAGACTTCTCCTCGCTCACGGCCCGACCCACGCCTGCGCCCATGTCCTCGTCGTCGCCGCGACCTGGCGCCTCGAAGGGGGTCATGGCCGTTGCTCTCCATTCCCCTCATCGGCGGTCTGCCCGTGGTACGCCGACTACGCTGCCCGCACGCCGTCCAGGCGGTTCTGTTCGGATCAGCCGCCGAGTGCCAGGGCGTGGCAGGAGCCCGCTACGGACCGACCGTGCGCGGACGGCTGCCGTGGACCGGCCCCGTGTCGGCGAGGGCGCCGCTCCGGACCGGTCCGGGGATCGTGTGTCAGCCCACGGAGAGGGGCACGTCGACGGTCACCTTGAGCTGCTTGTCGTCCCTGATGTCGAACTCGATCTCCTGGTCCCCCTTGGTGGCCCTGGTGCTGCCGTCCACCGGGGTGTCCCAGCCGGAGCTGCTGAGCTCGCCCACGTAGACCTTGAGCGCTGAGAGCGAATTGGTCGCGTCTGCGGGGAGGCCGTAGGTGAAGGTGAGAGTGTCGTCGCTCTGGCTGGTGACGGAGCGGAGCTCGCCTTCGGACGGGAGCGGGGGCGCGGCATCCGGGTAGGTGATGGCGAGCTGCACGGCGTCGACGTCCTCCCCGACGCTGATCTGTTGCTCCCCGCGCGTCAGCACGGCGTGCTGGTTCGACTCGTAGCCGTTCTTCATGAACTTCTGCGTGTAGGCGTCGGCTGCGTCCTGCGGCGATCCGGAGGGCTTGAAGCGCAGGACGAGGACCTCCTTCTCCTGGTCGGAGGCGCTCGTGATCTTGGCCCCATCGGGCAGGGGCACCGCCACTGGCTTGGAGTTGTCCATCACCCCGCCGGAGGTGCCCTCGCCCTCTCCCTTGCCGCTCGACGAACCGCCGTCCTGCGAGCTCGACGCGGTGCTGTCCGACTTGCCTCCGGCATTGTCCTCGTCGGCGTTGCAGGCCGACAGCGAAACGGTCAGCGCTGAAGCGAGAAGAAGCGCGGGCACAGCGGTGCGAATTCGGAGGCTCATACTGGTCGTTCTCCCTCGATCGTGACTACCCAGGAATTCTTGGAGGTTGCCGATGAATACACGCGGCAACGAATTCGGGAGAGTAGTTCCGGGAGGACTCGCGAGCGTGAGCAAGCTCTACTCACAGGCGGGTTCTGACAGTCCCTCAATGAGCCGCCCACAGCGATCGCTTGGGACGCAGATGAAATGGCAACATGGGTCGTACCTTTCGCTCGTTCCTCCGGCGACGGGCCGGTTGCCCTCCTGTGACACAACGGTGACGAACTGCGCGCTGTTTTCACCACGTAACTTTTTCGCGGACATTGCGAGACGGTTCGATCAAACCGCAGGGCGTGCGCTCGGAAGCGCCCTGGGATGTCAGGTTCGATCAGCCCGACACGGATGGGGAGCAGGTGCTGCCACCGGACGGCACACGACGGACAGGACAAGGAGGACAGCTCTCCGATCCGCTCCGCCTGTTGAGGCCCAGCGACAGGGACCCTTCAGGCCGACCGGACGGGACCGGTCGCATCGAGAAGGACGCGTGCCAGTTCGTGGGGCTGGGAGAACATCGGCCAGTGCCCGGTGTCCATCTCGACCAGCCGCCAGCGGTCATCGGTCAGCAGCGCGGCCACATCGGGTCCCGGCTCGGCGCCGTCGAGCAGGCACTTGATGTACGTCGCGGGGAGATCGCCGAGCGGGCGGGCCAGCACGGCCGGCTCGGTCAGGGTGGCGCCCGGGTGCGGCGTCGAGCCCGCGACGATACGGGCGATCTCCTCGTCACCGAGGCCTTGGCCGCCGTAGTCGGCCGCGGTCAGCGGAGCCCAGAAGCCGTCGTTCTCGGCGATCGAGGCTTCCACCACGGGCCGGCCGGTCGGCCAGGCGGACAGGAACGACTCGCCGTCGGCCGGCACGTTGGAGTCGACGAAGACCACGCGGGCCAGCCGGTCACCGATCCGCTCGGCGGCCTGGCCGACCGGGATGCCGGAGTAGCTGTGACCCACGAGGACGACATCACGCAGGTCGAGCCGTTCGACCTCGTCGACGATGTCCTGGACGTGGGTCTGCTGCCCGGCTGGGACACCGCGCTTGTCGGCGAGGCCGGACAGGGTCACGGGGTGAACGCCGTGGCCTGCGGCGCGCAGCTCCGGCGCCACCTCGTCCCACGCCCACGCTCCGAGCCATGCGCCTGCAACCAGTACGAATTCCGTCATAGTGGGAACGTAACGGAGGGGTCTGACAGTGAGGCTCGGCGCGCGGCAGCGCGGCAAGCCTCAGCGACCGCGCCGATGCCGGAGGCCGTGCGCCGCATGCCGCACGCCGCACGCCGTACGGGAGCCTGGGTGCCTCTCCCGCCTCAGCGGCGCCGCGGTTGAGTGCGGCGTGGCGGTGCCAGGAGGCCGGCGACGGACAGCGAAGCCCAACCCACCGAGACAGCCACGGCCTTGGCCCGCGTCGCACGGTCCGGAAGGGTCACGCCGAGCAGCGCTGCGTCACCGAGATCCGCGGCGATCCGCAGCACCGTGGCCGTCGTCAGCGGCGCGCCCTGCGGAGCCACCACCATGGCCAGCCCGCTCGCGGCGTCCCGCCAGGCCACCGGGCGCAGGGAGATCCGCGTCGCCTCCGCCGTACGGCCCTGGCCGTCCGTCAGTCCGGACGGCCGGGCCAGGAGAGCGGGCCAGGCCGTCACCGCCGCCCCGTAGAGCGCCATAGCCGTGCCCACCATCCGCAACAAGCCCACCCGCATGACGCCGCCTCGCCCTCGTCCCGTCCATCCGTCCGGACCACCGGTCGGTGCCGCACCCGCACCGGCCCGCTTGCCCCTTCACTGTGCACCGAGGGGCCGGGGTGCGGGCCGCAGCCGGGTCGGCGGGTCGGCCGGTCGGATCGGATCGGCCGGATCGGATCGGATCGGCCGGATCGGGTCGGATCGGCCGGATCGGGTCGGCCGACCGGGGCCGTAGAGCGACCGGAGCCGACATCAAGACGGGCCCCGGCGACAGGCGGGCGGACGAGCCGGGCGGCCCGGTCATCGGTTCGACGCGTCCGCGATGTTGTCGCAGTTGGTGAAGCGGTACCGAGCCGCGCCACCGGTGCTGCGCAGCACGTCCGCGGGTGTGGTCGTCTGTCCGCTCTGGCCCCGGTAGAAGTGGGAACCGTCGTAGACGAATCCGCCGCGGGTCTGCCTGGGGCCGTCGTACTCATGGCGGCCGGCCAGGGCGCAGGACCGGTAGCGCACCGTCGGGCCGTTCCCCTGGTCCCACCACGGCTGGCCGACGTAGCGGTGCAGGGTGCGCGCGTAGCTTGCGGTGTTCTGCATGGAGCCCACGTCGGAGCAGTCGTCGAAGGTGACCGTTCCGGTTCCCCACGCGCAGTCGATGATCTTGTGCCGGTCACCCTTGGGCTCGAACCGCACGTCCTGGACACTGAGTTGGGCGGCGGTCCGGCTGTTGCTCTGCCCGTTCGGCATGAGGAACCAGGTGATCGCCCCGTCCGCCGTCGCAGCGGACCACGAGCCGCGGGACACGCGCAGCGAGCCGCCCCTGTCCAGACGGAACACCACCCCGGCGCTGAGGGTCAGGCAGCAGTCCTCCACCCAGTAGTTCAGGAACTGGTTCTGCTGCGGATGCGTCCCGCTGATGCCTCCGGTGCGGAAAAAGGCGTCCCGGAACGTGGAGTTCGTCGCCGTGAACAGCCGCCGGAAACTCATCTCGCTGTTGAGATTCGCGTCCTCGCCGCCGTCGATGCCGAACACGCGGTCCCACGGCCCGCTGAACTCCACATCGTGCACCTCCCACGCCTGATTGAATCCCTGGGTGTCGCTCAGGAGATAGGCGAAGCGATTCTTCGCTCCGTTGCTGATGACGCTGAACCCGCCGATGGTCGCCCAGCGCAGACGGCGGACGGCGGTGATGAGGTTGTTCGCCAGGGGATCGCTCGGCGCATCACGCCCCGCATTGTCCCAGAAGATCCGCGTCGAACGGATTCCCTGCCCCTGGATGGACAGGCCCTGCAATTGGTCACGATTGGCCGCCGCAGACGTGAAGAGCGGCTTTGTCAGATGGAAATCGCCGGGCGGAAAGACGAGCGTCTTACGGACGGCCCCGCCCTCCGCACTGGCGATCACCTCGTCCATGGCGGCCTTCATGGCCGCGTCGTTGAACCCTTCCCTGACGACGATGCGTTCCCACGGACGCCCCGCGACGGCTGACATGACGGATTCGGGCATTGCGGCTCCTCGGCGGGACATGGAACCAAGGTGTTCCGGACATCCCCCGGTCCCCCGATGTGTGATGTCCCGGTTATCCCCGCTCCTGCGCCGGAGCGACCCGCACCGAGGACGCGCGCGAGGGCGAAAGGTTGCGAATACGCGTACGGTTCAACCCACTTGCGCGCCTGCGCCGCAATCACCACCCCCGCCCGCGCCCCATGGAGGCGGCCGACCCGTTACGGCTGTGGCGTAAGGGCCGGCCATGGGCCCAGTGACCGGCACAAGCGTCCCCGGCTAGGCTGCGGGCGCAACGCCCGCCCCCCGACGAGACCGCCCCAGGAGCAGGAGCAGACAATGACGCAACGTCCCGTGGACGGGTCCCCGACGGCCGCCCCGCGCCTGAGCATCGCGGTCCTCGGGGCGGGCAGCATCGGATGCCACACGGGCGGGCTTCTCGCGGGCACGGCCGATGTGACGCTCATCGGGCGCGACGCCGCCATGGAGACCCTGCGGCGGAACGGGCTCACCCTCACCGGAGGCAGCCGCTCGGCGCAGCTGACCGTGCCCGGCGATCTCCGGGTGGCGACCGGCCCCGACGCGGCCGCCGGCGCGGACTATGTGCTGATCGCCGTCAAGTCGTCCGCGACCAGCGCCGCCGCCCGTGAACTCGCCCCGCACCTCGGCCCGTCGACCGTGGTCGTCAGCCTCCAGAACGGGCTGCACAACACCGCGGCCATCCGCCGCGAGATCCCGGACCGCACAGTGCTCGCCGGCACGGTGCCCTACAACGTCGTCCAGACGGACCCCGGTGTCTTCCACCAGGGCTCCGCCGGGCCGCTGTCGATAGAGGCGCACGACCGGGCCGTCCCCCTGCTGTCCGCGTTCACGACTGCCGGGATGGCGGCCGAGACCCGTGGCGACATGCGCGAAGTGCAGTACGCGAAGCTACTGATCAACTTGAACAACGCGCTCAATGCCCTCTCGGACCTGCCGCTGCGCGCCGAACTCTCCCAGCGCGTGTACCGCCGGTGCCTGGCGCTGTGCCAGACCGAGGCCCTCGCGGTGCTGCGGGCCGCCGGGGCGAAACCGGCGCGACTCACACCCGTACCGGCGGGGCTGATCCCGTACATGCTGCGGCTGCCCGACGGGCTTTTCGGGGTGGTGGCGGCCTCCACCCTCCGCATCGACGCGCACGCCCGCTCCTCGATGTGGGAGGACCTCCAGCGCGGGCGCCGCACCGAGATGGACGAACTCCAGGGCGAGATCGTCGCGTTGGCCCAGCAGCACGGCCTCGCCGCCCCGGTGAACGCCCGCCTCGTCGAGCTGGTGCGCGAGGCCGAGACGGCCGGCCCCGGCGCCCGGCGCAGATGGTCGGGAGAAGACCTCTGGCGCGAGCTGGTGGCCGCCCGGCGGGGCGCGACCACGGCGCCGCGCGGCGGAGCCTGAGGCGGCACCCGCAGCGCGACGGGGCGCCGGACCGGGGCTGAGCACCGGAGTGATCGGGCCCCGGCCTCAGCGGGTCGCGGCCCGTGGCGGTACGAAGCTGGGGCAGCCTGGGAAACCGCCCGACGCTCCGCCTGCGCCGCCCCACAGAGAGTCCACGCATGGGTACCGACTCCCCTGCCCCGCACGACGCCCCCGAGCCGCTGACGGAGCCGACCGCCCGACATCGCCGCAAGGTCGCCACGGTCGCCGCGCTCGCCTCTGCCCTCGAGTGGTACGACTACTTCGTCTTCGCTGTCGCCGGCGCCCTCGTCCTCGGCCCGCAGTTCTTCCCCTCCGACCGCCCCGTCACCGGCGTGCTGGCCTCCTTCGCAACCTTCGCCGTAGGCTTCGCGGCACGCCCGGTCGGCGGCATCGTCGCAGGGCATCTTGGCGACCGGCACGGGCGCAAACCGATGCTGGTGTGGGCGCTGCTGCTGATGGGCCTGGCCACCACCGCGATCGGCGCGCTCCCCTCGTACGACACGATCGGTGTCGCGGCCCCCGTGATGCTGGTCGCGCTGCGCATCGTGCAGGGCCTCGCCCTCGGCGCGCAGTGGGGTGCGGCCATGCTGATGACCACCGAGTACGCCCCTGTGGGCAAGCGCGGGCTGTACGGCAGCCTCGTCCAGATGGGCGTCCCCATCGGCTTGGTGGTGGCCAACACCATGTTCCTGGTCTCGTCGGCCGTCATGAGCAACGAGGACTTCGCGGACTGGGGCTGGCGGCTGCCGTTCCTCTGCGGAATCCTGGTCCTCGTCCTGGCCCGCTACGTCCACCGGCATGCGCAGGAGACGCCGGAGTTCCGCGAGAGCGAGCGCAGACTCGCCCGCGAGGAGCGGCACTCCCCGCTGCGGACGATCCTCCGCCACCACCTCGGTACGGTCCTGCTGGCCGGCGGGTCCCTCGCCGTCAACGCCGCGACCTTCTACATCATCGTGACCGGTGTCCTCGACTACGCCACGCGTCAGTTGGGCATGGCCCGCAACGGCGTGCTCGCCGTCTCTCTGGTCGTCAATGTGACCCAACTGGCCCTGATTCCCGCCGCCGCGGCCCTCTCCGACCGCGTCGGGCGCCTGCGCATCTACGCCGCCGGGGCCGTGGGCGTGGTGGTGTGGGCGGTGCCGTTGTTCCTTCTGATCGACACCGCGTCACTGGCGCTGCTGGGCATCGGGGTCTTCGTCGCCAGCTGCTTCGTCAGCATCATGTACGGCCCCCAAGCAGCGCTGTTCGCCGAGCTGTTCACAACGGAGATGCGCTACACCGGTGCTTCGCTGGGCTACCAGCTCGGGGCGGTCCTCGGCGGGGGTCTGGCCCCGTTCGTCATGGTGCTGCTCCTGGAGGAGACCGGCACCTCCATGTCCGTCTCGGCCTACATCATCGGGCTCGGCCTGATCTCGCTGGCGTCCATCGCCGTCCTCGCCCGGCGGACCACACCCCGCACACACGCCACTCCCTAACCAGGACTGCCGCTCTGGGCCGGGCTCTGGCTCCGGCGCTGGCTCTGGCAGTGGTGCGTGGCGAGACGTCGCGGACGTCGAGCATGAGGGCGGCCAGGTCGTGGTACGTACCCAGCCGGGAAAGCATCGCTACGGGGGCGGTCCCTGAGCCGTTCGTCCCGTCGCCCAGAGACCCGTCAGCCCCTCAAACCGTCAGCTTCTCAAACCGTCAGCCGATGCCTCCCCAGTCACGGCGCGGGCGGGGCGGTTCGGCCACCGGCGCAGGCCCGGCCGCCGCACTCCTTCGACGGCTCAGACCCGTCAGCACCACTCCCCCGAGCCCCATCAGCCCGAGCAGACCGAAGAGTCCAGCCAGGCCGATGGAGAACCATCCGCCACTGTCGCCGCGGTCCAGGGCACGCACGCCAGTCACGGCCGCCGCTGCCGCGATCAGCAGCGGAGGCGGCACCCACGGCCAATGGCCCGGTTCGGGCACCAGGTCGGGTCGGCGTCCCTGGCTCCAGGCCGCGTACCAGTGGCGGGCGCTCCACCAGAGGAGCAGATACGCGGACACCGCACCCGCTCCGAACCCCGCCGATGCCCACGGACCGCCGCCGGAACCGTTCACCGCGACGACGGTCAGCCCCGCAGCGACGAGCAGCATGAACAGGACGAGGAGGGCGCCGATGGCCAGACGTTGGCGCCGACTGCCGTCGAGTGCCCGGGGAGATAGGTACACGCTGCCACTCTAAGAGGACTCCATCGCCCCGCGCGGGGACCCCTACGAGGACCCGGGTCGCCGGATCCGGCAACCCGGGCACCGGAGAAGCCACCGGCGATGCCGGTGGCTTCCCTTGCTGCACGAGCTGCCCGCGTTGATCTGCCTTCCTGCCTCAACTCGCCTCTGGGGCAAGCGCGGAGAGTTGATCCGCGCCTGCCGACCGGTTCAGTCGGTCTTCACGAAGTGGGTGTCGATGCCTTCGGACGAGGCGTAGTTGGTGTCGCCGCTGTACGTGGCGACGACGGCATGGGCTCCGGGGCTCAATGTGCTCGTGGTGTAGGTCGCCCTGCCGTTGACCAGGGTGACGGTCGGATTCGGCCCCCTGATGATGAAGATGGTGACGGTCCCGGTCGGGGTCCCGGTGGCCGGGGGGACCGGAGTCACGGTGACGGTGAACGTCGTGTTCTGCCCTGCCGCCGAAGGGTCGGGCGCGGAGACCACCGTGGTCGTCGTCGAGGGACGGCCGACACTGTGGGTGTCGGTGCCCGTGGAGGCGGCGAAGCTGGCACTGCCGCTGTAGGTGGCAGTGACGGTGTGCGCCCCGGCGGACAGCGTGCTCGAGGTGACGGTGGCCTTACCGCCGACCAAAGTGGCCGTCAGGGTGGGGCCGTTGCTGATCGTGAAGGTGACCGTTCCCGTCGGTGTACCGGCCCCTGGGGACACCGGCGCGACCGTGGCGGTGAACGTCGCCGTCTGACCGGACTGCGACGGATCCGGCGAGGAGACCACCGTGGTGGAGGTGGATGCCCGGTTCACTGTCTGGGTGTCCGTGGCAGTGGAGCCCAGGAACTCCGCACTGCCGCCATAGGTGGCCGTGGCGGTGAACGGGCCGGTGGAGGCGGCGGTGTAGGTGCGCGTAGCGGTTGCCACCCCACCGTTCAGCGCCGCCGTGACCGGGGCCGAACCGTCGCCGAAGGTGAACGTCACCGTGCCCGACGGCGTACCCGAACCCGGCGCGGTCGGCCGCACCGTGGCCGTGAAGGTGACCAGCTGGCCGGTCACCGACGGGTCGGGGGCCGAGGTCAACTGGGTTGTCGTGGATGCCCGGTTGACCGTCTGGGTGTCGGTACCGGCGGACGAACCGAAGTCGACGCTCCCGCCGTAGACCGCGGTGACCGGATACGGGCTTCCGCCGGGGCTGCTGTAGGTGTATGCGGCGACCGCGACACCGCCCGACAGAGTCGCCGTCACCGGCGCCGACCCGCTGCCGAAGCTGAACGTCACCGTGCCGGTCGGCGTACCCGCCCCTGGTGCCTCCGGCGCCACTGTCGCCGTCGCCGTCACCAACTGACCGCTCAGCGACGGATCCGGCGCCGTCACCGCGGTCGTCGTCGTGGCCGCCTGCTGCACCGAGTGGGTGTCAATGCCGGTGGACGCGGCGAACGCGGAGTTTCCGGCGTAACTGGCGGTGATGCTGTACGGGCTGCCGCCGGCGCCGCTGTAGGCATGGGTCACGGTGGCCACGCCGCCGTTCAGCGTCGCCGTGGCCGACGGGGTCCCGTCGCCGAAGCTGAACGTCACCGTGCCGGTCGGCGTACCCGCACCCGGCGCCTCCGGCGCCACCGTCGCCGTCACCGTCATCGGCTGACCGCTCTGGGACGCATCCGGAGAGGACACCACCGTCGTCGTCGTGGCCGCCGGCTGGACGGTGTGAGTGTCCGTGCCGGTGGAGCCGCTGAAGTCGGTGTCCGGGTTGTAAGTGGCAGTTGCGGTGAACGGGCTGCCGCTGGTGGCGGAGTAGACATGCTGCGCGGTGGCCACACCGCCCGCCGTGGATTTCGTGACCGTCTCCGACCCGTCGCCGAAGTCGAAGGTGACGGTGCCCGCCGGCGTCCCCGCACCGGGTGCGCCGGATGCCACGGTGGCGGTGAACGACACGGTCTGGCCGACCACGGAGGGATCGGGCGAGGAGACCAGTTGGGTCGTGGTCGACGCCCGGCCGACCGTCTGGGTGTCGGTGCCGGTGGAGGTGCTGGACGTGGCGTCCCCGTTGTAGAACGCGGTGACCGCGAACGGGCTCCCGTTCGTCGTGGTGTACGGGTGCGCAGCGGTCGCCACCCCGCCGGTCAGGGGCACGATGTCCGACGGCGATCCGTCGCCGTAGGTGAAGGTGACCGTGCCGGTGGGAGTGGGCGCTCCGACCGTGTCCGGGCCGACCGTTGCAGTGAACGTCACCGGCTGGCCGACGACCGACGGATCCGGGGCCGAGGTCACCGTCGTGGTGGTCGTCGTGACCTCCAGCTCCACGCGATGCGTGTCGCTGTCCGAGGAGCCCGTGAAGCTGTCACTGCCGTTGTACGAGGCGGTGACCGCGAACGGGCTGCCGGCAGTGGACGCGTACGTATGCGTCGTGGTGGCCACGCCGCCGGACAGGGTCGCCGTCACCGGCGCGCCGACGTCGCCGAAGGTGAACGTGACGGTGCCGGTGGGGACGCCCGCCTCGGGCGACTCCGGGGTCACCACAGCGGTGAGAGTCACCTGCTGGCCGGGCTCCGAGGGTTCCGGCGAGGTCGTCACCAGCGTGGTGGTCGACGCCGGTTGCACGCTCTGGGTGTCGGTGCTGGTGGAGTAGACGAACCCGGTGTCACCGCTGTAGGTCGCGGTGACGGTGTACGGGCTGCCGGCCGCACTCTGGTAGGTGTGGCTCACCCCCGCGACACCGTCGACCGGCGTGGCGGTCACGGTCGGCGTACCGTCACCGAAGTCGAACGTGACGGTACCGGTCGGTGTCCCGGACCCGGGGTCCTGCGGGACCACGGTCGCGGTCACCGTGACCTGCTGGCCGACGACCGACGGGTCCGGAGAGGAGGCCACCGTCGTCGTGGTGGCCGCCTGCTGCACCGTGTGGGTGTCGTTGCCGGTGGAGGAACCGAAATCGGCGTCACCGTCGTATGCGGCCATCACCGGGTACGGACTTCCCGCCGCGTCGCTGTAGGTGTGCGCCACGCTCGCCAGGCCGTCGGTGAGTTCGACCGTCTGCGGCGGCGTGCCGTCGCCGAAGGTGAACGTCACGGAACCCGTCGGGACCCCGTCGCCGGGGGCCAGGGGCACCACTGTCGCAATCACCGTCATCGGCTGCCCGGTGACGGACGGGTCCGGAGAGGACGCCACCAGCGTGCTGGTCGCCGCCCGTTGCAGGGCGTGGGTGTCGGTACCGGTGGCGCCGCTGAAGTCGGCGTCACCGCCGTAGGTGACGGTCACGGTGTACGGGCTTCCGGCCGTGGTGGCCCACGTATGACTCACCGTCGCGACCCCACCGGACAGCGTCACCGTCTCCAGTGACGAGCCGTCACCGAAGTCGAGGACCACCGTGCCGGTCGGCGTACCCGCACCCGGTGCCAGCGGGGCGACCAACACAGTGACGTCCACCGGCTGACCCGGGACCGAGGGGTCCGGGGAGCTGGTCACGAGCACCGTGCTTGTCGCGGGCTGAACCGTGTGGGAATCGGCACCCGTTGAGGTGCTGAAGTCGGCGTCACCGCTGTAGGTGACACTCACGGTGTACGGGCTTCCGGCCGTGGTGGCCCATGTATGACTCACCGTCGCGACCCCACCGGACAGCGTCACCGTCTCCAGTGACGAGCCGTCACCGAAGTCGAGGACCACCGTGCCGGTCGGCGTACCCGCACCCGGTGCCAGCGGGGCGACCAACACAGTGACGTCCACCGGCTGACCCGGGACCGAGGGGTCCGGGGAGGTCGTGACCGTCGTCGAGGTGCCGGCCGGTGTGACGGTCTGTGTGTCCTTGGCGGTCGACGACGTCACGTCGGCGTCACCGCTGTAGACAGCGACCACACCGTAAGGAGTGTCGGAGGCGCGAGCGTAGGCGTGGGTGGCGGTGGCCACGCCACCGGACAACGGCTGGGTGACAGGTGCTGTCCCGTCCCCGAAGGTGAACGTGACCGTTCCGGTCGGGATGCCGGTACCGGGCGCCTGTGTCGTCACCGTTGCCGTGAACGTCACCGGCTCGCCTGTCACCGACGGATCAGGGACGGACGACAGGACCGTCGCCGACAGTGCCGGCTGCAGCGCATGCGTCACCGTCGCGGCGGCGGCGGTGAATTGAGCATTGCCGCTGTAGACCGCCGTGGCCGTGTACGGGCTTGCGGCCGTGCCGGTGTACGCGTGCGTGATGGTGGCCACGCCTCCCGACACCTCCGCCACGACCGGCGGCGTACCGTCCCCGAAGTCGAAGGTGACGCTGCCCCCGGGGGCCCCGGCCCCGGGCGGGACGGGCGTGATGACGGCAGTGAACGTCAGAGGCTCGCCGCTGACCGACGGGTTGGGTGACGTCGTCACCTGCATGCTCGACGCGGCCTGTTGGACGGTCTGGGTATCCGTGCCGGTGGAGGCAAGGGTGTCCGCGTCACCGCTGTAGGAGGCGGTGACGACGAGCGGGTCGGCCACCGACGTGAAGGCATGGGCGACTGCGGCCACGCCGGCCACCAGGGACACCGTGGCGGGTGCGGACCCGTCGCCGAAGTCGAAGGTGACCGTGCCGGTCGGCTGTACGACGCCGGGCGCCTGGGGTGCGACCGTCGCCGTGAACGTCACCTCCTGGCCCACCACCGACGGCTCGGGCCCCGAGGACACCGCCGTCGTCGACGCCACCGGCTGAACGGTGACGGTGCCGAACCCTGTCGAGGAGCTGAGGGTGGTGTCGCCACTGTAGGCAGCCACGACCGTGTACGGATTGCCGGCGGTGGTCGGGTAGGCGTGCGTGGCGGTCGCCAAGCCGTCTGAGAGAGGCACGGTCACCGGCTCCGTACTGTCGCCGAACGTGAAGGTGACAGAGCCGGTGGGCAACGGTGCGCCAGGGGCATCGGCGGTCACCGTCACGGTGAAGGTGACAGGTTCGCCTGCGATGGGCGAGGCCGGTGCGGTGGTCACTGTCGTGGTGCTCGTGCTGACCTGCAACTCCACCCTGTGGGTGTCACTGTCCGACGAGCCGGTGAAGTTCTCGGTGCCCCCGTATGCCGCCGACACCGGGTACGGACTGCCGATGATGCTGGCGTAGCTGTGGTCGGTGGTGGCCACACCACCGGTCAGGGGTTCGGTGACCGGTGGTGTGCCGTCGCCGAAGGTGAAGGTGACCGTGCCGGTCGGGGTGCCTGCCTCCGGCAACTCCGCGGTCACCACGGCGGTGAAGATCGCCCCGGAACCCGCGGCCTGCGACGGGTCCGGAGAGGTCACCAGCAGGGTGTCGGTGGGCGCCGCGTCCACGGTATGGGTGCCCGAGACGGTGGAGGTGGCATAGCCGCTGCTGCCGACGTAGGTGGCGGTGACCGTGTACGGGCTGCCGGATGCGTCGGTGTAGGGGTGGGTCACCGTGGCCTGGCCGCCGACGAGTTCGACGGTCTGCTGCGGCGATCCGTCGCCGAAGTCGACGGTGACCGAACCCGCCGGGGTTCCCCCTCCGGGTGCCTCCGGAGCGACGCTCACGGTGAAGGTCACCGGCTCCCCCACGGTCGACGGCTCGCGGCCGAAGGTGAGCGTCGTCGCCGTCGCTGCCTCTTCCACGGTCTGGGTGTCCGTACCCGTGGAAGAGCTGTAGTTCGGCTCACCGTTGTAGACGGCGACGACGGAGTACGGACTGCCGGGCACGTCCGCGTAGGCGTGCTGGGCGGTGGCCGTACCGCCGGTGAGGTCGACGGTCGCCGGCGGCGAACCGTCGCCGAAATTGAAGGTGACCGTACCGGTCGGGGTGCCCGTTCCGGGAGCCTGCGGGGCCACGGTCGCGGTGAACACGACCGGCTCTCCCGTCCGTGACGGATCCGGGGACGACGTCACCATGGTGGTCGTCCCGGCCGGGTGCACCTCGTGGATCCGGCTGTCGGTGGACGAGCTGAAGTTGGCGTCCCCGTCATAGGTGGCCGTGATGGCGAACGGACTGCCCGTGGTCGTGGTGTAGGTGTGCTCGGCGGTGGCCACGCCGCCCGAGACCTGCGCGATGACCGGCGGGGAACCGTCACCGAAGCGGAAGGTGACAGTGCCGGTCGGCATGCCCGCCCCGGGGGCATCGGGATTGACCGACGCCGTCACCACGACGGTGACGGGCTGACCGACGACCGACGGGTCCGGAGAGGCGGAGAGCGTCGTGACGGTCGCCGCTTGCTGCACGGTGTGGGTGTCGGCGGCCGTGGCCGGGCTGAAGCTGCTGTCCCCGCTGTAGACAGCGGAGATCGTGTACGGGCTGCCGTCCGCGCCCGCATAGGCGTGTGCGACTCCCGCCTGGCCGGCGTCGACGGGCACGGTGGCGGATGGCGTGCCGTCGCCGAAGGTGAAGGTGACCGTGCCGGTCGGGGCGTCCGCGCCGGGGACGCTCGGCGTGACGGTGGCCAGGATCGTCACGTCCTGGCCGCTCACCGAGGGATCGGGCGAGGAGACCACGGAGATCGTGGCAGCAGCCGTGTTGACGACATGGATGTCCGAACCGGACGCGGGGGCGAAGCCCGCATTGCCACCGTAGGAGGCGGTCACCAGGTACGGACTGTCGGCGGCATCGGTGTAGGTGTGTGTCACCGTGGCCTGGCCGTCGCTGAGTTCGGCCGTCTGCGAGGCGGTGCCGTCACCGAAGTCGAAGACCACCGTGCCCCCCGGAGTACCGGGTCCGGTCACATCCGAGGCGACGGTCGCGGTGAACGTCACCGATTCCCCCGTCTCGGACGGATCCGGGGCCGACAGCACCGAGAGCGTCGTCGGGGCCGGGTTCACGCTGTGGGTGTCGGTTCCCGTGGAGGAACTGAACTCGCCGACCCCGCTGTAGACAGCGATGACGGTGTACGGGCTGCCTGCCGCGTCACTGTACGTGTGCGTGGCACTGGCGTTGCCGTCGCTCAGCGTCAGGGTCTGCTGTGGCGTCCCGTCCCCGAAGGTGAAGGTGACCGTCCCGGTCGGGGTCCCGGAGCCAGCGTCGTCCGGAGTGACGGTCGCGGTGAACATCACCACGTGGCCCACGTCGGACGGGTCCGGCACGGAAGCCACGGTGGTGGTTGTGGTGATGATCTCGGGGTCCACCGCGTGCGTGACCGTACCGGTGGAGGTGGTGAAGGCGGCATCGCCGTTGTAGACGGCGGTGATGGTGTACGGACTTCCGTCCGCTTCGGTGTAGGTGTGCGTGGTGGTGGCGACACCGCCGGAGAGCGTCACCATCTCCGGTGACGAGCCGTCACCGAAGTCGAGGGTGACCGTGCCGGTGGGCATTCCCGTCCCCGGCGCGACCGGGGCGACGGTGGCGATGACCGTCACAGGTACGCCGGTCGGTGAGGGTTCCGGCGAGGAGATCACGGCGGTCGTGGTGTCCGACGGCGTCACTGTCTGAGTCAATGTGGCTGTCGCAGGACTGACGTTGGCGTCCCCGCTGTAGGTGACGGTGATGGGGTAGGGGCCGCCGGCGGCATCGGCGTAGGCGTGCGTGGCACTGGCCTGGCCGCCCGCCAACTGCACCACCACCGGTGGTGTGCCGTCACCGAAGTCGACGGTGACGGTGCCGGTCGGGGTGCCGGCGCCCGGGCCGTCCGGCGTCACTGTCGCGGTGACGGTGACGGGCTGGCCGGTGACCGGCGTGTCCGGGGAGACCGTCACCGTCAGCGAGGAGCCGACGGGCTGCACGGTCTGAGTGTCGGTCCCGGCGGACGCGCTGAATCCGGTGTCCCCGTCGTAGTGCGCGGTGACGGTGAACGGGCTGCCGCTCGCGCCGGTGAAGGAGTGTGTGAGGGTCGCCTGGCTGCCCTCGACGGGCACCGTGACCGACGGTGTGCCGTCGCCGAACGTGAAGGTGACCGTGCCGGTCGGCGTACCCGCCCCCGCTGCGACCACGGCCACGGTCGCGGTGAACGTGACGTCCTCGCCCACGGTCGACGGGTCGGGCGCGGAGCTCACGGTGGTCGCGGTGAGGGCCGGGTTCACGCTGTGCGCATCGGTGTCCGACGAGCCTTCGAAGGCGTCGTCACCGTCGTATGTGGCGACGACGGTGAACGGGCTCGCACCCGGGTCGGTGTAGGCGTGGGTGACGGTCGCGACGCCGTCGGAGAGAGTGGCGGTCGCGGGAGCCGAGCCGTCACCGAAGTCGAGGGTGACCGTCCCGGTCGGGCCGCCGAATCCGGCACCGCCGGGCTCGACGGTCGCGGTGACGGTCACCGACTCTCCTGTGACGGACGGGTCCGGCGAGGTGAGCACGGTCGTGGTGGTGGTCCCCCGGTTCACGACCTGGATGTCGGTGCCGGTGGAGGGATCGAAGTCGCCGTCACCGCTGTAGTTGGCGGTGACGGTGAAGGGGCTGCCGCCCGCACTGGCGTAGGTGTGCGTGACGGACGCGATCCCGTCCGCCAGTTGTGCGGTGGTCGATGTACCGTCGCCGAAGTCGAAGGTGACGGTGCCGGTCGGCGTGCCCGCCCCCGGTTCGTTCACGGAGACCGCCGCGTTGAAGGTCACGGGCCGGCCGACGAGGGCCGTACCCGGCGAGGTCACGACAGTTGTGGTCGACGCGGCATGGCTCACGGTCTGTGTATCGGTACCGGTGGAGGGCCCGAACGTGGTGTCGCCGCTGTAGGTGACCGCGACCGTGTACGGGCTGCCTGTCGATGTCGGGTATGTGTGGGGAACGGTGGCCGTTCCGCCGGACAACATGGCGGTGACCGGAGCGGTGCCGTCACCGAAGTCGAACGTCACCGTGCCCGTCGGCGTACCCGTCCCGGGAGCCACCGGGGCCACGGTGGCGGAGATCGTCACCTGCTGGCCGGCGACGGACGGATCCGGCGCCGACGTCACGGCGGTGGTCGTCGAGACGAGGGAGACGGTCTGCGTGTCCGACCCGGCGGAGGGCTCGAAGGCCGCGCTCCCGCTGTACGTGGCGGTGACGCCGAACGGGCTTCCCGTCACGGTGGAGTAGGTGTGCGTGACAGTGGCGGTACCGCCGCTGAGCGTGGCCGTGACCGGGGCAGTGCCGTCACCGAAAGCGAACGTCACCGACCCCGTCGGCGTACCCGACCCCGGAACCACCGGAGCAACAGTCGCCGTGAACGACACCAACTCCCCAACCACGGAC
>NZ_JBICVP010000013.1:0-48944 GCF_043199075.1 Streptomyces sp. NPDC048639 | reverse complement strand
ACGGACGGATCCGGCGCCGAAGACACAACGGTGGTCGTCGACACACGACTGACAGTCTGCGAATCCGAACCCGTCGAAGACGCAAAAGCAGCACTGCCGCCATAGGTGGCCGTGACCGTGAACGGACTCCCCGTCGACGACACATACGCATGCGTGACGGTGGCGGTACCACCGCTGAGCGTGCCGGTCCCAGTGGAACCATCGCCGAACGCAAACGTCACCGTCCCGGTAGGCGTACCCGTCCCTGGGGCCACCGGAGCCACCGTCGCCGTGAACGTCACCGGCTGACCCGCCACCGACGGATCCGGCGACGACGTCACGGTGGTGGTCGTGGACACACGAGTCACCGACTGCGTGTCCGTACCCGTAGACGGACCAAACACGGGGCTGCCGCTGTACGTCGCCCTGACCTGATAGGGGCTGCCCGCAGCGGACGCATAGGCATGCGTGATCGTGGCCGAGCTTCCCGACAGCGCGACCGTGGCCGTCGAGCCGTCGCCGAAGTCGAAGATCACCGTCCGCGTCGGCGCACCCGTCCCCGGGGCGACCGGGGACACATTGGCCGTGAAGGTCACCGACTGGCCCGCGGCTGACGGGTCGGGCGACGACGTCACCGTGGTCCTCGTCGCGGTGGCGGTCCGGGGCTGCACGGTGTGAGGATCGATGCCGATGGAGGAGGAGAACGTGGCACTGCCGCTGTAACTCGCCCTCACCAGATACGGACTTCCCGCAGCCGCATACGTGTGCGCCACCGTCGCCGTACCACCGCTCAGGGCCACCGTCACCGCAGCAGTGCCGTCACCGAAGTCGAACGTCACCGACCCCGTCGGCGTACCCGACCCCGGATCAACCGGAGCAACCGTCGCCGCAAACGTCACCGCCTGACCCACCACCGACGGATCCGGCGACGACGTCACCGCAGTCGTCGTCGCGGTGACCGGCTGAGCCTGCACGGTCTGGGTGTCGTTGCCCGTCGAGGGGGCGAAGGACGCGTCGCCGCCATACGTCGCTGTGACCGTGTGCGATCCCACGCCCAGCGCACTGGTCGACACCGATGCCTGACCGCCCACCAGCGGCGCCGTCATCGGGGCACCGCCGTCGATGACGAACGTGACCGTTCCCGTCGGCGTACCCGAACCGGGCGCCACCGGGGCGACGTTGGCGGTGAGAGTGACCGACTGGCCGGCCACGGACGGGTCCGGAGAGGACGTCACCGTGGTCGTCGTGGAGGCACGATCGACCGTCTGGGTCATCGTTCCGGTGGAGGGATTGAACGCGCCGTCACCGCTGTACTGGGCTGTGACGGTGTGCGGTCCGGGCGTCAGCGCACTGGTGGTGACCGTCGCCCTGCCCGCGACCACGGGTGCGGTGAGCGTGGGCCCGCCGCTGATGGTGAAGGTGACGGTACCGGTCGGGGTGCCGCCACCCGGCCCGGCGGGGGCAACCGTCGCGGTGAAGGTGACCGCCTGTCCTGGCACCGACGGATTGGGCGAGGGGGAAACCGTCGTCGTGCTGGCCGTCCTGCCGGGCAGGCTCGTATGGATGCCTGTGTCGGCGGACGGGAAGAAGTTGGGGTCGCCGGTGTACGTGGCGACGATCGTGCGAGGGCCGGTCCCGAGGGCCGTGGTGGTGGCGGCCGCCTGGCCGCCGACGAGCGGCGCGGTCAGGATCGGGCCGCCGACGACGTAGAACGTGACGTTGCCGGTGGGCGTGCCCGCCCCGGGTGGCACGGCTGCGACCGTGGCGGTCAGGGTGACCGGCTGCCCCGGCTGGGACGGATTGGGGCTGGTGGTCAGCGTTGTCCGGGTGCCCGCCTGGACAACTGCCTGGATGGTGCTGCCCGTCGACGAGGAAAAGGTTCCGTTCCCGCTGTATGTGGCGGTCACCAGATGCGGGCCCGCTGTCAGCCCGGCAGTGGCGGTGGTGGCTTTGCCCCCGACGAGGGGTGCGGTCAAGGTCGGGCCGCCACTGATGTTGAAGGTGACGGTTCCGGTAGGCGTGCCCGGTCCCAGGGCGACGACGTTGGCCGTCAGGCTCACCGTCTGCCCGAAGACGGTGGGATTCGGCATCGTGGAGACCAAAGTGAGCGTGCCCGGCATATGGCCCTCCGAGTTACTGAGGTGGTCCGCTCATCACCGGGCGCACACAAGGAAGGCTTGTACCGGAGAAGCGGGACCGACGCTGGCAGATTCGTGGTGTCGGCAGAGCGCAGCTCCGGGCAGGCGGTGCGTGGCGGCTTACCGGCCGGTTGTTTCAGTAGGCACGCACACCGCACCGCCAGGCCATAGCGCTGACAGCCAACCACACGATCGGTCGAGCGCTTCGGGATCGGCCCGGCGCGCGAAAGGCGCACGGACGGCGGATTTCCCGGAAGGCCGAAACCCTGGATACCACCGGATGCGACCCCGTGGATCCAACGGCCAACTCGTTCTACTGACGGGCGAATTCGTGACGCTGCGAGCGTGATGCACGAGCTACGGCACGCCCCCATGCGAGGCGGGAAGTGACGGCACCGAGGGAAGGTCGATGACGGACACGGAGAGGGCGAGGACACACGTCGGCCCGGGGGCGGTCGTCAACCCCCGGGCCGGGCGCGGTGCTGGTAGGTGTCGGGCACTACGACTGCGTGAGCATCCTGCTGCGGAGTCGGCGAAGAGTGCGGGAAAGGAGCCGCGAGACGTGCATCTGCGAAATACCGAGCTCCTCACCGATCTGGGACTGGGTCATCTCCTGACCGAATCGCATGCTCAGGATCCGCCGGTCCCGCTCGCCCAGTTCGGCGACGAGCGGCTTGAGCGCCTCCAGATCCTCCACACCGATCAGCGCCGGATCGTCTTCACCGACATGGTCGGCAAAGGTGGAAGAGGCATGGTCGTCCCCGCCCTCGTCGAGCGGGGCGTCCAGAGAGGAAGCGTTGTAGCCGTTGCTGGCCACGATGCCCTCGATGACTTCTTCCTCGCTCAACTCCAGGTATTCGGCGAGTTCCGTGGGGGTCGGATCGCGGTCGAGATTCTGGGAGAGCTGCTCACCGGCTTTCGCCAGCTCGATGCGGAGCTCCTGTAGCCGGCGCGGGACGTGTACGGCCCAACTCGTGTCCCGGAAGTACCGCTTGATCTCGCCCACGATGTACGGGATCGCGAAGGTGGTGAACTCCACCTCGCGCGAGAGGTCGAACCGGTCGATCGCTTTGATCAGTCCGATCGTGCCGACCTGCACGATGTCTTCCATTTCATCGGACCGGCTACGGAACCGCCCCGCGGCGAAACGCACGAGAGAGATGTTGAGTTCGATCAGCGTGTTTCTGGCGTACTGATACTCGTGCGTGCCCTCCTCGAGGAGAGCAAGCCGGTCGAAGAACTGCTTGGACAGCGCCCTGGCATCCTTCGGCGCGACCTCCGTGGCATCTTCGATCCACGGCAGCGTTTCCTCCCCGGACTCGCTCGCTCCCGCGGAAAGGTCCGGACGCCGTTGGACGTCGACCGTCTGCAGGATTTTGGTCATGTAGGTCCGCCCTCCTTCTTGCAGAACCGATGTGACGTGCCAGCGAGTGCCCCGTCTTCTCGAGGTCAATCCAAGATCGTTCAGTGAGCCGCGCCTCACTGCCGGCAGCGCTGCCACCGCGTCAGGTTTCCCGCCATCCGCTGCGTGCAGGCGACTTCGGCCGCATGGCCGGCGCCACCAAGTCACGCCCATGAACGTACGGACGTGAACGTTCGGACGTGGGTGTACGGACGTGGGTGTACGGACGTGGACATACGGATGCCGGGGGCCGGTCCGTCCGGCCCCCGGCACAGGGGGATTCACACGCTCCGGTTCACGCACGCCCACGTGCGGAACGCGAGGCTCCGCCGAAGAGCCGCGCGAGTGCGCGGAAGGGAAGGGTGACGACGGTCGCAATGGCGCCGCCGATCTGGCGGAGTACGTCGGCGATGGCACTGAACACGAGAGCTCCTCACATGAGGTGTGATCTGTTTCTGGTCAGCGAGTTGCCGCACACGAGTCGGCCAAACCTGCCACAGCGATGTGGCCGGATCCGCACCTCACAAGGCCTCCTGCCGTACGGTCACGGCGAGCAACTCCGGCAGGTGGCGCACCCGAACCAACCTGCTGCCGAAGCAGAGGGGCCCGAGAGACATGGAGGGCCAGAGGGGCCAGAGAGGCCCGAGAGGCCCGCGAGGCCCGCGAGGCCCGCGAGGCAGAAGGGGTGGCAGTGGACGGAGTGGCTTCGGAGCCGCCCACCACCGCCCACCACCGCCGCCCACCACCGCCGCACGCGCCGCCGGCACCGGACGCCGCGCAGTGCGCCGTGACCCGTAAGGACCGTACGGGGAACGGCATCCCGTGCTGGACTCATGCCCCTTTGCGCCCGGGTCGTGCGCTGAGCCGAACGGGTACGAGCGGCACCGCGGGTGTTGCCCCGGTGCCGTCCGCGGTGGGTCACTTGAGCACACCGCATGAGTGGGTTGCCCAGCCCCGCCGGATCTGTCGGACCGATCTCGGGAGGTGGGTTGTGAGCGGCTCTTCGTCTCAGCCCTCGTCGCGTTCCTTCTCCTCGCCTCCACCACCGCGGTCGGGTGGCAGGGCGGATTCACCCTCGCCCCAACCCTCTTCCCCCTCTTCCGTACCTCCCTCCGTACCTCCCTCCGTACCTCCCTCCGTACCTCCGTCCGAACCTCCGTCCGAACCGCCGCCTGAACCGTCCGGCTCCGCGAAGGAGAGAACGCCGGTGCCCGCGCTCGCCGTCGCCACCGTTCCGGTGGGGCGCCTGCCACGGGGTGTGGCCGTGGGGCCTGTGGGGCGCCGGGCGTACATCGCCAACAGCGGGTCCGGGTCGGTCAGTGTGATCGACACCGGCAGCCTGGTCGTGGCGACCGCCTTCGGCCCGGTCGCCTCACCGGCCGGTGTCGCGTCCGTACCCGAATCGGTCTCCCCGAGCGTGCTGGAGGCCCTGCTGTACGTCGCCGACAGCGGCAGCGACACCGTCACGGCCCTCGACCGCAGCTCGTACGCCGTCATCGGCAGCATCTCGGTGGGCATCGACCCCTCCGCGGTGGTCGTGGGTCCCAGCGGGCTGCGGGCATATGTGTCCAACTCCGGTTCCGACACCGTCACCGTCATCGACACCCTCACGAACACGGTCACCGCCACCATCCCCGTGGGGCGGCGCCCCTCCGACGTGGCCGTCCACCCCAGCTCGTTCCTGGTGTACGCGGCCAATCAGGACAGCGACAGTGTCAGCGTCATCGACCGCTCCACGGACAGGGTCGCCGACACGATCAACGGCCTGTCCTCCCCCATCGGTCTGGCGATCACCCCCGACGGCTCCACCTTGTACGTCGCCAACAACGGCGCGGATACCGTCAGCGTCATCGACACGGCCGAGAACGCCGTGGCCGCCACCATCCGTGTCGGCAGCCGCCCTTGGGGCGTGGCGATCTCTCCCGACGGGCACCGCGCGTTCGTGACCAACAACGGTGCCGACACCGTCAGCGTCATCGACACCGATTCCCGTTCGGTCGTGGCCACCGCTCCCGTCGGCCGCCAACCGACCGGCGTGGACGTCAATCCGACCGGGCTCGCGGTCTACGTGGCCAACACCGGCTCCGACTCTGCCAGTGTCATTCAGGTCCTCAACTCGATGAGCCCGAACCGCGGCCCGATGAGCGGCGGCACCACGGTGACCATCACCGGAACCAATCTCGCGAGCACCACGCGGGTGGCCTTCGACTCGGTGTCCGCCACGATCCTGGCCAGGACCGCGAATCAGCTCACGGTCGTCTCCCCGCCCGGCGTGGGCGTCGCCCAGGTCACCGTCACCACAACCGGGGGTACCAGCAACCCCAAGCCGTTCTTCTACTACCCGGGCGGCGACATGCAGTCGCTGGATCCCCTCTCCGGGCCCGCTACCGGCGCGAACACCGTCACCATCCGCGGTGACCTGCTCGATACGGCGACGCGGGTGTTCTTCGGTGAGATCCCGGCGATCCCCCGGATCGTCTCCAGCGAGGAGATCCAGGTGACCGCACCGGTGGCGATCACCGCCGGGATGATTCCCGTCAGCGTGACCACTGCGGGCGGCACCACGCCGAGTCTCGCGTACACCTACGTCAACGTCCCTCAGGTGAGCGGTCTGAGCTCCACCAGCGGCAGCATGTTCGGAGGGGCCGTGATCGCCGTCACCGGGCGGGAACTCGCCACGACCTCTCTGGTCACGGTCGGCGAACGCACGGCCCGGTTCAGCGTCGTCTCCGACACTCAGCTCGCCGTCGTCATCCCTTCGGCGATCGATACGGGCACGGTCCCCCTCACCGTCACGACGGGAGGCGGCACCGCGACCGCGCCCACCGGCTGGACGTACATGTAGAGCTGCTGACGGGCGGGCTCGGCGGGCGGACTCCCAAGGCGGCGTCAGGTGTTCAGTGGCTGGTCGCGCTCCGGTGGAGGTGCTCGAGCGCGTCCCGGACGGCCGTGCGCTCGTACCAATCCAGCCAGGTGCCCACCTCCGAGCCGATCGAGGTGAGCCGACGCTCCTGGCCGTGCGACAGCAGCTGGCCGGGACGCGGGAGGTGCACGGAGAACACCCCGAACACCCGCCGGGAGTGGCCGGTCATCGGAATGCTGTGCACGGTCCGCGAACGAGCCGCCAGCAGTGCCTGACGGCTCGCCTCGGGAAAGACCGGGTCGGTGGCGACGTCGGCCATCACGTACTCCCGGCGTGACGCGGCCTGGAAGCAGGCGGTCTCCTCGCCGTCGACGTGGGCGAAGAAGTCCAGGAAGTCCTGGTCGAAGCCGTGATGGTGGTGCATCTCCAGGCCGCCGCTCGGTCCGGTGAGCTGCAGGTCGCCCAACTCGCTGTCCGAACACATGAGGGCTTCGCTGAGTACGGCCCTGACCGTGTAGCCGTGGCCCTCGCTGCCGCTGCGGAGGAACCCGAGCGGGGGCGGCCCCGTACGGTCCCGCCGCGCGAACCACACCCGGCTGCCGTTGTCCGGGCCGGGGAGACGGACCACCGCATCGGCGATCGTCCGCAGCTTCACATTGGACCGCTGCGAGGCGTCCCTCAGGAGCGCGAACGCGGCCTCGCCGTCCTGCAGTCGGTATCTCTCCTGCAGGATGCCCTGCGCCTGGGCGATGAGCGGGCGGGTGCGTGCCTGTCTGCGGAGGTGGTGGATCTCCTTGCGCATCCGGGCGGCCTGCTCGGCGGCGTCCGGCTTCACCTCGACACCGTTGACCGCATCCCGGGGGCGGGGCTTGGGTGTGCCGTTGACCTTGCACGCCTCGACGGCCGCGTCGACCGTGCCGAAGACGTCCATGGCCTGGGTGGCCTGCGTGACCTGAAGGATCTGTACGACGAGGGGGGAGGGTCCGGCGAGCAGCAGGCGGCGTCCCTGCTGGGCGAGCAGTTCGGCGTGCTGGACCAGCGCGCGAACCCCGGCGGCGGACAGCAGCCATACCTCACTGACGTCGATCACCACATGAGCGAAGGTGCCGTCGTCCCCGGCCATCAGGGCTTCGCGGAGAATGCGTTCGTTCGCGACATCGATGCTGCCCTGGGCGCGCAGCAGTCGCACGTGACGGACGTCAGGCCCGAGAGGCACCGCGTGCACCTGGAGCGGGGAGACCTCGAAGGACATTGCACACCTCCGCGAGGTACCCGACCTAAGGTGACCGGATACTCGCAATACCCACCAGATCACCAGAAGCTGCCCTGGTCAACACCGGCCGACCATGGAGTGCGGGCGCCGGTGATCGGCCGCGCATGCGTCCCGACGCCGGCAGGCGTGTCGGGTCCGTACCGCACGGTGACATCCTGCACCGGCCTGTAGAGGAATGCCGTGGAAACCGGGGAAAGGCGTTTGGGCTTCGGCCTGTCGGTGCACCCGGCGGATGGCCGGCCGGGACCGTACGGTGCCGGGGGGCCTGGCGTCGGCCGGTTCGGACAGCAGCCGACCGACGCCTCATACGTCGCTCGCCCGGGCGGGGCCGCTCTTGTGGCGGCTGATACGGGTGGGGTGCATGAGGTGCCTCATGGGTGGAGTGGCGCTGCGGGACCTGGGTATGCGGTCCTTCATCGCCCGGTGCGATACCGCTATGAATGGGTGGGAAGTCGGCAAACCCACCGAATGCGAGAGGAGACGGGATGTCGTCCAAGCGACGCCGCAAGAAGAAGGCCAGGCGCAAGAACGGGGCCAACCACGGCAAGCGGCCTCAGTCCTGAGCATGAGGGCCCCCGCACTTCGGGTGACGGGGGCTCTGGTGCCCGGTACTGAGCGGGCGCGGCGACGGGCGGGTCACGCCGCCCGGGATCGCCGCTCGGAATCCAGCAGGCACACGAACCACACGTGCTTTCCCGGCAGTTCCGGCTCCTCCCCGGCGGCACTCCCGGACCATCCCCATGCATCGGTGCAGGCGTCCACCAGCGCGAGACCGCGGCCGTGCTCCGCCGCCTCCTCCTGACCGGCGGCCGACGGCCGGGGCCGAGGCCGGACGGGGCTGCCGTCGAAGACCTCGACGAGCACGTGATCCGGCCGCCGGTGCCAGCGCACCTGTACGGGTCCGCAGGCGTGCTGGACGGCATTCGTCACGAGTTCAGTGACGGCGAGCTCCATGGCGTCCGCAACGCCCGCCACGGTCAACAGGCCCCAGTGTGCGAGGACTTGGCGGGTCGCCGTACGAACCCGGTGGGCGGAGGTGGCGTCGGATTCCAGGTCCAGGGTGATCACCCGCGTGCGGCCGGACCGCGCCGCGCATGCGCGTACGAGCGCGGGTGGGGGTGCGGGTGCACGTCCTTGTGCGATCGCCATCGAACAGCCCTCCTGCACGGGTGCGCGCGCCCTGACCGGGCGGTCACGCCTGATGAGGTGCTGTCCTCCACCGTGCGGGCGCGGCGCCGCGCTTCCCATGGCGCGCGGGCCAAATGCGGCGCCGCGGGTTGGCCCGCCGGACCAGGGACGCCGCGTCGCCGGGTGCCTCGAGCGGTGACCGTCCCCCCTCGCCCGCACGAAAGCGGCGGACAGCCCCGGTGGAACTCCGCGCCGACAGCGTCGACCTCGATGATCGACACATGCCGTACGGCTGCTGCTGCGGGACGCCGGCACCTGTGAGGCCGACACCGATGGAGACGAGCACGGACGACCGGCCTGGACGCGGACACCGACGCAAGGCTGACCGCCGTGGCCGACCCCGGCCTCACGCGGTGTCGGGCAGGGTCCTGGCGAGTTCCAGGGCCATCAGCAACTCCAGCGGATTGTCACGCGTGGAGCCCGGCAGCAGTTCGTCGGCGCGCTTGACCCGGTAGGTGACGGTGTTGCGCGCCACGAGCAGCCGGTCCGCGGCTGCGCGAAGACTGCGTTCCGTGGCGAGGTACACGCGCAGGGTCTCGCGCAGTTCCCGCATCCGCGCGTCGCCCGACGCCAACGGGCCGAGGATCTCGCGGACGAACCACCGGGCGTGTTCCTGGTCGGCACTCGCCAGCGCGGCGAGCCGCACCTCGCGGTAGTCGCACACCCAGTCGCCCCGCCCCAGCCGTGCCATCCGCTCGGCCTCGCGGGCACCCATGTGGCTGCGCCGCATGCCCGCGGGCCCGTGCGCGAGCGGGCCGAGTGCCAGGTGCAGCCCGTCGAACGGTCCGAGACCGGCGCGCACGGAATCGGCGAGGAGGGCGGCGTCCTCACCCGCGGGCAGAGCGAGCCACAGCCAGACCGCGTCCTCCCCCACCGGGACCGTCAGCAGGCCGCGGGCCGCAGTCGTACGGGCAAGATCGTCCGCGAGCCGGTGAAGGCGGTCGGCTGCCGTACGGGGCCCGGCGGGGCCGTCGGACCAGAGGATCGCGGCGATATGCGTCCTCGCGACGTCGTACCGCAGGCGGTGCGAGGCCGTCTCCTCGTCGATCCGCCGCCCCGCGACGATGTCCTCGACGAGCTGGCGGCGGGCGGCCTCGTCGCTGCCGCGCCAGCGGTCCCGTTCGGCGATGTACTCCTCGGCCATCACGCTGGCGTGCGCGTCCGCGTAGAAGAACAACAGCTCGTTCATGCGGCGCAGTTCGGCAAGGCGCCGGTCCTCGCCGACGTGGCACTCGACGGCCGTCGTGAGCTCCTGGGCCAGGCGGGCGTGGCCCAGTCGTACGCCCCGCAGGACACGGTCGAGCGGGATCCCGCGGCGCGCGAACTCCCGGTCGCCGTCCAGCGCTTCCTCGGTCATGGCCGACATGTCGCCGGCCCCCTCGTGGAGGAGCTGCCGCAGCGCCGCCAGGACGACGGATTCGGTCGAGCGCCTCAGGGTACGCAGTGGGCCCGGGCCACCGCCGTGCTCGGGCACCTGCTCGATGATCTCGTCGGCGATGGCGTCGGCGGTGCGCAGCGCCCACTGGGTGGGGCCGGGCCCCAGTACGGCTTCGGCCGCGGCCACGGTCGCCGGTGAACTCGAAGGTTCGACCGGCTCGGCCGGATCCGGCCGGAGCTGCAGGATCCACTCATGTGTCACGCCGGGTCCCATCTCGTCCGCCGCCTGTTCCAGCCTAGCGAGGCGGGCCCGGGCGGGCGTGCGTGCCCGCCCTTGCAGAACGGGGGTCCGCGTCCGGACGCACCGGGGCGTATCCCGTGCCCGCCCGCACCGGGCCACGCTCCACCACCCCGAGTACCCCTGCATCCCCAACGGAGTCGCCACCGGTCCTCCGGCGCAGCCTCAACCGGACACCTGAGACGGGTCGGGAGGGACTCGGGCAGCCGCGGAGGTGCGGCCGCCCGACTCCCGGGGCACGGCGGTCAGGCGCCCTGCGGTGCGGCGGTCAGGCGCCCTGCGGTGCGGCATGGGCGGTGAAGTGCTCCTCCAGCACCTTCATCACGTCCGCGGCACGGGTGTTGAGGTAGAAGTGCCCGCCGGGGAAGGTCCGCAGGTCGAAGCCGGCCGTGGTGTGCTTCTCCCAGTCACGGGCCTCGTCGAGCGACGTCTTGGGGTCGCCGTCGCCGACCAGCGCGGTGACCGGGCAGTCCACGGTGGCGCCCGGCTCGCACCGGTAGGTCTCCACCGCCCGGTAGTCACCGCGCAGCGAGGGCAGGATCATCCGGATCAGTTCGTCATCGCCCAGCAGCCGGTCGTCGGTGCCGCTCATCGCCTTGACCTCGGCGATGATGCCGTCGTCGTCGCGCTGGTGGACGTTCTCGTCGCGGTAGCGGGAGGGAGCGCGCCGGCCCGAGGCGAAGAGCCGGACCGGTCCGCCGCCCTCCCGTTCGAGCCGCCGGGCCACCTCGAAGCCGACGAGCGCGCCCATGCTGTGCCCGAAGAAGGTCAGCGGGCGGTCGTCCCCGTCACGCACGAGCACCTCGTACACGCGGTCCGCCAGCGTGCCGAGGTCGTCGATCAACGTCTCGTTGCGGCGGTCCTGGCGCCCCGGGTACTGCACGGCGACGACGTCGACGCGGGGGCTGAGGGCCGCGGAGACCGGGAGGTAATAGCTGGCCGAGCCGCCTGCGTGGGGGAAGCAGACCAGGCGGTGGGCGGCGTCGGGAGCCGGGTTGAACCGACGGCACCACAGGCCGTCGTCGGCGGGGGAAACGCTCACGCTGCTCGTCCGTCCTCTGTTAGCGGGTTCCAGTGGTCCTGAGCACTGGCTGCCTTGTGCGGTTGTGCGGCCACTATCCGGCACCTGCCGGGTCCGTACCGCCGCTGAGGGCCAAAGTCTGGGCGTTTCCCCTGTTCTTGGCCCGGCGGGGCGGCATTGCGTTGTGCGGCCGGGCGGGACGGTGGCTAAATCTGAACGCCGGACGCATATCGGGCGCCGGACGCGCAGCGAGGAGTTCCCATGCCCAGCACCACGGGTCCGCGGCCCGCCAGCGTGGCACCGAAGCGGTGAGCGCTGTCACGGGCGGCAGGCTGTTCGCGGTCGCTGACCTGCACGTCGCCTACGAGGAGAATCGTGCCGTCGTGCGGGACCTGCGTCCCTCCGATCCATCGGACTGGCTGATCCTCGCCGGTGACATCGGGGAGCTGACCGCGGACGTCGAGTGGGCGCTGCGGCTGCTCGCCGACCGGTTCGCGACCGTGGTGTGGGTGCCGGGCAACCATGAGCTGTGGACCCACCCCGACGACCCGGTGACCCTGCGCGGCGAGGCCCGCTACCGCGGTCTGGTCGAGCTGTGCCGGTCGCTGGGGGTGCTCACCCCCGAGGATCCGTACGTGCAGTGGCCGGGCCCGGACGGACCGGTGGTGATCGCGCCGCTGTTCCTGCTGTACGACTACTCGTTCCTGCCGCCGGGCGCCACCGGCACCGCCGACGCGCTCGCCCGGGCGGAGAAGGCGGGGGTCGTGGCCACCGACGAGTTCCTGCTGCACAGCGACCCGTACCCGGACCGCGCCGCCTGGTGCCGGGCGCGGCTGGAGTACACCCGGGAACGGCTGGAGGCGTGCCCGCCGGACCTGCCGACCGTGCTGGTGAACCACTTCCCGCTGGTCCGCGAGCCCACCCGCATCCTGCGGTACCCGGAGTTCGCGCTGTGGTGCGGGACCACCGCCACCCACGACTGGCACCGGCGCTACCGGGCGGCCACCGTCGTCTACGGCCATCTGCACATCCCCCGCACCACGTGGCACGACGGGGTGCCGCACCGCGAGGTGTCCCTGGGCTACCCGCGGGAGTGGCGGGCCCGCGGGAAACCCGATCCGCTGCTGCGCGAGATCCTCCCCCGGCGAGGTGCCCGATGACGCCGCGGATGCGCCGGCTGCTGCCGGACGGCGGCGGGATGCGGTGTCGCTGCCCCAGGAGTAGCCCGCACGGTCCGCGGCACGCGCCGCGGACCGACGATCCGATGTGAGAGGCAGCGATGCCCCAACTCAACGTGACCGGTCCCACGCCCGACACCGATACGGTCCTCGCCGCACGGCTGGCGGTCTCCGCGACAGCCCGGGGCGGCGAGGCGATGTCCGACGTCGAGTTCTTCGCATGGCTGGACGAGCGTCGGCGCAAGCACAGCCAGGAGGTGCGCCGCACCACCTTCGCCGAGATGTCCGGCTGGCACTTCGCCCCGGACACCGGTGACCTGGAGCACCGCAGCGGGCGCTTCTTCGCGGTGCGCGGACTGCGGGTGCGGACCGACTTCGGGCCGGTCCCGGAGTGGAGCCAGCCGATCATCCGGCAGCCGGAGATCGGCATGCTGGGCCTGGCGGTCCGCGAGATCAACGGCGTACTGCACTGTCTGCTGCAGGCGAAGTCCGAGCCGGGCAATGTCAACGGGATACAGCTGTCACCGACCGTGCAGGCAACCAAGAGCAACTACACCAGGGTGCACGGCGGTTCGTCCGTGCCGTACCTGGACTGTTTCCGCGAGCCGCAGGCGCGGGGCCATGGGGTGCTGGCCGATGTGCTCCAGTCCGAGCAGGGTTCGTGGTTCTTCTGCAAACGCAACCGCAACATGATCGTCGAGGTCGGGCCCGAGGTGGAAGCGGGCGAGGACTTCTGCTGGTTGACGTTGCGTCAGGTCAACACACTGCTGCACTACGAGAACCTGGTGAACATGGACGCCCGCACGGTGCTGTCCTGTCTGCCGGACTGGCACCACGCCTCCGGCCCGGCACCCGGCATCCACTCCGATGTGGCGATCCGCAGCTGGATCACCACGCAGCAGAGCGAACGGGAGGTCAGCGCGGCCCTGTTGCCGCTGCGCGAGGTGGAGGGACACGGCTGGTTCCGCACCGAGGACCGCATCTCCCACGAGCGCGGCCTGTTCTTCAGCATCGTGCCCGTGGACGTCGTCTCCAACCGGCGTGAGGTGGCGTCCTGGTCGCAGCCGCTGCTCGAACCGCACGGCACCGGTGTGGTGGCGATGCTGATGCGCCGGATCGACGGCGTACCTCACTGCCTGGTGCACGCCCGCGTCGAACCGGGCTACGTGGACGTGGTCGAACTCGGCCCCACCGTGCAGTGCACCCCCGAGAACTACGCCCATCTGCCGGCGGACCGCCGCCCCCGTTTCCTCGACCTGGTGGAGAGAGCCCGCCCGGAGCAGATCCATTACGACACCTTGCTGTCGGAGGAGGGCGGCCGCTTCCTGCACGCGCAGAACCGCTACATGATCGTCGAGGTGGACGGCGAAGCCCCCGCCGATGTCCCGGACGAGTACCGGTGGGTGACGTTGCGTCAGCTCGGTGAGCTGCTGAAGTACAGCCACTACCTCAACGTGCAGGCGCGGACCCTGGTCGCGGCGCTGCGTACCGTCGCGGGCATCGCACCCGGCCTGCCGGAGGCCGCGGTCGGGCTCGGCGGACTCGGGGGCACCCTTCCTGGCATGGGAGTCGGTCGTGCGGATCATCGGTGACGGCTTCCTGGGCCGCAATCTGGCTGCCGCTTTCGGCGAGCGCTTCCCGGACGTGACGGCCATCGCCTCCGGAGTCTCCAGCACGGCCACCGCGGCCCTCTCCGAGTACGACCGCGAGGCCCAGGTCCTCTACGACGCACTGGAAACGTGCCGGCAGGAAGGGACGCGGCTGCTGTTCTTCTCCACGGCCTCCTTCTCGATGTACGGCTTCCCGGACGGCGAGGCGGCCGAGACGGACCCCGTACGGCCGCCGAACGCATACGGGCGGCACAAGCTGGCCCTGGAGACCGTCGTGCGCTCCTCGGGAACCGACCACCTGATCCTGCGGCTGAGTCATGTCGTGGGCCGTCATCAGCGACCGCACCAGCTGCTTCCCACCCTCGTCCGGCGCATCGGAGAAGGTGAGGTGACGGTCCTTCAGGGGGCACACCGGGATCTCCTGGATGTACGGGACCTGCTGCATGCGATCGGCCGGCTGCTGGAGGACGGGGTCACCGGCGAGGTGCTGAACGTGGCGTCCGGAGTCCCGCAGCCGGTGGAAGCGATTGTGACGGCGATCGAGCAGCGCCTGTGCGTGACGGCCCGCCACGTCCGCCGCCCGGGCTCCCCCGCGATCACTCGCGCGTCCGTGCACCGGCTGCGACGGCTGGTGCCGGACTTCCGCGCCGGCGCCTCGGACGCCGACTATCTGGGGGCGCTGCTGGACGCGTATCTGCCGTACTACACGGACCTGTCGAAGGACTTGGCGGGGCTGTCCGGCCGGTGACGAGGGAGTCGACTGCGAGATTCCCTAGATATCCCCCGCGGGCGCGGACTGGACGCGGTTCCTCCGCCTAGCGTGTGGCGCATGATCGAGCTTGCGGAAGTGACCAAGCGGTACGGCGAGAAGGTGGCGGTCGACAACCTCACGTTCACGGTCCGTCCCGGTTGTGTCACCGGTTTCCTCGGCCCCAACGGATCGGGCAAATCCACCACCATGCGGATGATGCTCGGTCTCGACCGCCCCACCTCGGGCCGCGCTCTCATCGACGGCAAACCCTACGCCCGGCTCCGCAAACCGCTGCGTCACGTCGGCGCGCTGCTGGACGCCAAGGCGATGCACGGCGGGCGCAGCGCGTACGACAACCTCAGATGTATGGCGCTGACCAACGACATACCGCTGTCGCGGGTCGACGAGGTCCTTCAGGACGTCGGGCTGACCACGGTCGCCAAGAAGCGTCCCAAGGGCTTCTCGCTGGGTATGGGGCAGCGGCTCGGCATCGCCGCGGCGCTGCTGGGAGATCCGAAGATCGTGCTCCTGGACGAGCCGGTCAACGGCCTCGACCCCGAGGGCATCCACTGGGTGCGCATGCTGATGAAACGGCTGGCGGCCCAGGGGCGCACGGTCTTCGTCTCCAGCCATCTGATGAGCGAGATGGCCCTGACCGCCGACCATCTGGTGGTCATCGGACGCGGCAAGCTGCTCGCCGACACCGCCATGCAGGACTTCATCGACAGCAGCTCCCGGTCCGTGGTGCGGATCCGCACACCCGAGCCGGAGAAACTGCGGGACGCGCTCGCCACATCCGGTATCACCCCCACCGAGGACGGGTTCGGCGCGTTCGAGGTGAACGACGTCCCGGTGGAGTGGCTCGGGGAGCTCGCGCTGCATCACCAGATCCTGCTGCACGAGCTGAGCCCGCAGCACGCGTCCCTGGAGGAGGCGTTCATGGCGCTCACCGGTGATGCGGCCGAGTACCGCACCGATCCGACCGCCAAGGCGTCGTCGAACGGCGGGCACGCCTCGCACCGGAACACCGGAAAGGAGCTCTGACCGATGCCCGCAACCCTTCGCTCCGAGTGGGCCAAGCTCTCCTCGGTCCGCTCCACGGGGTGGACCCTGTTCGCCGCGTTCGCCGTCACCGTGGCCTTCGGCACCCTGGTGAGCGCACTGTCCAACGCCAACTACGACGACCTGTCCCGGCAGGACAAGATCACCTTCGACGCGGCGGGCACCAGTTTCACCGGTGGCGTCCTCGGGCAGCTCGCGATGATCGCGTTCGGGGTCATGGTGATCGGCTCCGAGTACAGCACCGGCATGATCCGTAATTCGCTGACCGCGGTGCCCCGGCGCGGTGTCTTCTATCTCAGCAAGGTGACGGTGGCGACCGGTGCCGCTCTGGTCGTCGGCATGATCACCAGCTTTGTGACCTTCTTCGCCGGGCAGGCCGTCCTCGGTTCCCACAGCACGACGCTTGACGCGGACAATGTGCTGCGCGCGACGCTGGGTGCCGGGCTCTACATGACGCTGATGGCCGTGTTCTCGATGGGCGTGGCCACCATGCTGCGCAGTTCCATGCTGTCCATGGGCATTCTCATGCCGCTGTTCTTCCTCGTGACCCAGATTCTGTCCTCGGTACCCGGGGCCAAGAAGGTCGCGCATTACCTTCCCGACCAGGCCGGCAACGCGATGGCACGGGTGGTGGACAAATCCGATGTCCCGTACGGGCCGGGCGGCGGTCTCGCCATCATGCTGCTGTGGGTGGGCGCGGCGTTGATCGGCGGCTATATGGTGCTGCGCAACCGTGACGCCTGAGCGGCGGGCGGCGAGCCGGGGCGCGGAAGTCTAGGAGATTACCGGCATTCCGCGGGACACACTGAGCGGCAATCCACGGCTTCAGGGAGCTTTCATGACCGACATCAGGCCCGTTCAGGTCGCCGAGGGCGTTTCCGTCTTCGTGCCGCAGACGGAGGGCGCACTGTTCTCCGAAGTCGACTTCATCTACAACGAGATCTTCGTCGAGCGCACCTATCTCAAGCATGGAATCCAGCTCTCCGACTCCTCGCGGATCGTGGACGCCGGTGCGAATGTGGGCCTGTTCTCCCTCTTCATGAAGCAGGAATTCCCCAGCGCGAAAATCCTGGCCTTCGAGCCGATTCCGGCGATCCACCAGGCGCTGCTGGAGAATCTGGACAGCCACGGCGCGAAGGATGTCGAGGTGATGCGCTCGGCGCTGGGCAGCAGCCACGAGGACCGGGTCCGCTTCACCTTCTACCCGGCCCTGCCCGGCAATTCGACGCGCTACCCGGAGCAGAAGAAGGTCGGCCAGGAGCTCGCGTTGGAGCAGATCGGCCAGGAGGCCCTGGACCGCATCATGGCCGGGTTCGAGGTGGAGGCCGAGGTCAACCGGCTCTCGGACGTGCTGCCCGGGTGGGCGCCCGAGGGGCCGATCGACCTGCTGAAGATCGACGTGGAGGGCGCCGAACTGGAGGTCATGGAGGGCCTGGACGCCGCGGACTGGCAGCGGGTGCGCCAGGCCGTCGTCGAAGTGCAGGACCTCGACGGCCGCCTGGACGCGGTACGGGACCACCTCGACGCCCAGGGCTTCGCCGTGACGGTGGAGGGTGCGACGAACATGCCGGAGGTCTTCCGCTACTCGATGGTGTACGCCAAGCGCGAGGAGTGATGCTCCGGGGCCGCCCTGACGCCCCGGGCATCACCCCTCGTCGCCCCGGCCGCACCGCATTCATGAAAGGACCCGGCACTCGCCCTCACGGTGCCGGGTCTTCCGCTGCCTCGGGCACCTCACGGCTGCCCCGGAGTCCGACGGCTGCCTCGGGCACCTGACGGCGCGGGCCCGAGGTTCGCCGGCGCTCAGGACACCGGCTCCTCCTGGGCCCACGCCGGCAGATCCAGGATCGTGAGCACGGCCGAGGTGGACACCCACCCCGAGGCCGACGTCGTCATCAGGATGTGGTCGCCCGGGGACAGCATGCCGTTGAGGAGCAGGTGATTGAGGGAGACCGCCATGTCGCAGGCGCCCATGTGGCCGTACTCCTTTCCGAAGTCCCAGGTGGAACGGGACATCGGCAGGCCCAGCGGCTGCATCTTCGTCTGGTCGATCATGCGGGAGTCGCTGTTCGCGGCCACCACCCACCGCAGGTCCGCCGCGTTCAGCCCGGCGTCCACCAGCGACCGGTGCACGACGTTCAGCTCGAAGTCGCACATGATTTCCATGCACTTGTCCAGCGGCATCACGTGCTGGTTGAAGTAGGTGAGCAGTTCCATCGTGCCCGACGCCTTGCGTTCCTCGCCCCGGAAAGGCAGCAACGACTCCTCGCCTCGGTGCCATTGCTCCAGTTCCGGCATGGTCCCGGAGTTCACCGCGCGCAGCGCCGCGAATCCGCCCTTGCCGCTGAGCAGAACGGCCGCGCCGCCATCGCTGGCGGTGAACCCGGTGCCGAACCCCGTCCACCGGTCGATCAGCGGACTGGTGAAGTTCTCCGCCGCGGTCACCAGCGCGGTCTCGGCCCCGGCGGCCCCCGTCAGCTGGCCGATGGCGACTTCGAAGCCGGCCAGCAGGCCGTTGGAGTGCTGGCGCACGTCCGTGCTGGACACCCCGCTCGCCCCCAGCTCGCGCAGCACGTAACCGGGCGCGTAGAAACCCTCGGGACCGTGCTGCACAGCGGTGCAGTGCACGTGGAAGTCGAGGTCGTCGACCTCGCTGCCGGACCGGCGGAACGCCTGCCGGGCGGCGGACACCGCCATGTCCAGCGCGGGCAGGTCGCCCGCGATGTATGCGGCGGTGAGCCCGGTCCCGTACTGGACGGAGAACTCGTCGTAGAGCCCTTCCTCGACCGCCTGCTCGACGCTCACCCAACGGTCCGGGATGTACGCCCCGACCGTGTCGACATAGACACCGTCAGTCTTCATCTGTGTTGCTCTCCTTGGACGTCGGGGAATGGGCGAGGCGTGGTGCGGCCGCGGATGTCATGGGCGCAGGACCTCCTCCTTGAGGTGCGTGGCCAGCCGTTCCGGGGTGTCGACCTCGAACAGCAGGGCGGCGGGGAGCCTCAGTCCTGTGGTCTCGCGCAGCCGGTTGCGCAGGGCGAAGGCGGTGAGCGAGTTGAGGCCGATGTCCCGGAAGGCGCGCGTGGGCTCCACGGCCTCGGGCGACGGATAGTCGAGCACCGCCGCCACGTCCGCGCGCACCAGGTCCATGAGGACGGCGTCGCGTTCGCTCTCGTCGAGACCGGCCAGGCGGCGCCGGAGCGCGCTGAGGGCTCCCGCGGTCCCGCCCTGCCCCACACGGCGCCGGGCCGGTGGTCCGGCCAGGCCGCGCAGGGGCGCAGGAAGGCTCGCGTCGGCGGCCCCGCCGACGAGGGCGCCGGTGTCCGGGCGGAGCAGAACGGCGGTGGGGGCGTCGAGGGCGCACGCGAGGTCGAACAGGTCCAGTCCCGCGGCGCGGGAAAGCCGTCCCACACCCGCGGGTGCGCCGCCCGCCGCGCCGCCCTCGATGTCCCAGGGCCCCCACGTCACCGACATCCCCGGCAAGTCCGCGGCGCGGCGGCGCGATGCGAGGGCGTCGAGGAAGGCACCGAGTGCCCCCTCGCCGCCGCGCCCGGCGACTCCCAGCGTGCCGGCGGCTGACGAGAGGAAGACCAAGGGCAGCGTGGCGGAAGCATTTTGATGTTCCGTCAGTTCGGCAAGGTTCAGGGCTGCCCGCAGCTCCTTCTCCAGAAGCTCCTCCTCCGCTTCCGCACCCTCGACGGGCTCCGGCACCTCCGCCGCGTGCATCACGGCGGTCAGCGGATGGCTGTCCGGAACCGACTCCAGCAGCGCGGCCAGCGCCTCCCGGTCGGCAGGATCACAGTCGGCGACGGTCACTTCGCAGTCCAGCTCGCTCAGTTCCGTCTCCAGCCGGGCGAGACCGTCGCCGTTCCCCGCCGAGGCCAGCAGCAGACGGCGTACGCCTCGCTCGGCCACCAGGTGCCGTACGACCGCGGCACCGGCCGGCCGGGGTGCGCCGGTGACCAGAACCGTGCCCCCGGGATCGAACGGCAGGCCCGTGCCGCCCGCCGCGGCCGGCACGGCGGCGAGCCGCGGTACGTGCACGGCGCCGCCGACGAGGGCCAGTTGCGGCTCGGGCAGGGCGAGAGCACCCGGCAGGGTGCGCCAGGAGGCACGTGTGCCGTCCAGGTCGGCCAGGACCACCCGGCCGGGGTCGACCTGCTGCGCCGAGCGGATCAGGCCCCATACGGCGGCGGCTGCCGGGTCCGGTGCCGCGGTGCCGTCGAGGGCCGCGAGCGAACCCTGTGTGAGGAACACCAGCCGCGCGTCGGCGAACCGCTCGTCGGACAGCCATTCCCCGACCACTTCGCCCATGTGCCGGACCAGTTGGGCGGCAGTGGTGTCCGCGGGATCGGGCACACAGCCGACCAGTACCGCCTCGGGCGCGGCCACGCCGGAGTCCACCGCCTTCTGGAGGCGGCCCAGAGTGTCGTACGCCTCGGTGTAGAGGCCGGCCTTCATCAGGGCCGCACGTGCGCCGAGCGTATCCGCGCCGACGATCACCCAGCGGGGTCGGGCCTTGGGGGACTCGCACGCCGTCCCGGGCCATTGCAGTCGGAAGAGCGGGCCGTGCTGGGCGGTACGGGCGCCGGTGAGCCGTGCGGGGTCGGCGGGGCGGAGCCGGACCGTGCCGATCGAGGCGACGGGCAGGCCCGTGTCGTCGGCCATGTCCACGGCGACCGTGTCGGTACCGGTCCTGGTCAGCCGTACGCGAAGGGCCGACGCACCCTCGGCGTGCAGCGCCACCTGGTGCCATGAGTCGGGCAGCGACAGGGGATCCGTCGGGACGGTGTCCTGCGTGAGGGCGAGGGTCCGCAGGGCGGTGTCCAGCAGAGCCGGGTGCAGACCGTAACGGGCGCCTTCGGGCCGCTGTTCGGCGGTCAGCGCGACCTCGGCGAACAGGTCGTCGCCCTGCCGCCACACGCCCAGGAGGCCTTCGGCGGCCCGCTCGGGCAGGCCACCGAGGTCGACGGGCTCCGCGTCGCCGGGCGGCCAGATCTCCAGGTCGAAGGAGGCCGTTCCCCCGGCGGAGCACAGCACTCCATGGGCATGACGGGTCCAGGGCGTGCTGGGCAGGGCGCCTGCGGGCCGGGAGTGGATCCGCAGGGACCTCTCCCCAGACGCACCCGGTTCACCGACCGTCACCCGCAGCCGGAGCTCGTCCTGCTCGGGCAGGAGCAGCGGGGCCTCCGCGGTCAGTTCGGTGATGCGGTCGCAGCCGACCCGGTCGCCGGCCAGCACGGCGAGTTCGACCAGGACCGAACCGGGCGCCTCGACGGTGCCGGCCATCGCCGGGGCGGCCGCCCACGGCTGGGCGGCGCGGGACAGCCCGCCGGTGAGCAACAGCCCGCCCTGCTCCGGTAGTTCGACGGCCGAATCCAGCAGGGGGTGCCGGTCCTCCGCCGCGCCCACCGGTCCGGCGGCGGGCGACTCCCCGCCGGGGCGCCCGGCGGGGATCATCCAGTAGTGCCGGCGGTGGAAGGCATACGTGGGCAGCGGCACCCGGCGGGCCCCGGTGGGTGCGAGGACGGCGTCCCAGTCGATCGCGACGCCCCGGACGTGCAGGTGCGCGAGGAGGGCCGTCAGGTCGGGTCCGTCCGGGCCGGCGAGCGGCAACAGGTCTGCCTGCCGGTCCTGTTCGGAGCCACTGCCGGGGAGGTCCGCCGCCTCATCCTGCTCTTCGCCGGCGTCGCTCTCCCGTCCGTCGTCGAGCCATTCCGCGCCGAGGACGACCATCGTGCGGTGCCCGCTGTCGAGCAGCGTCCGCAGCGCCTGCCCGTTCCGGTCGGGCGCCTCGGCCAGGTCCGCGGCCCATCGGTCGGGGTCCGTCTCCTCCCCCGCGTCCAGCCAGCCGCCGGCCGCCGTCGAGCAGAAGGGCACCTCGGCGGGGGCGAAGCGGACCGGCGGCGCGCTCATCTCCGCCGTACGACCGTGGTGGACCGCGAGGCGGGCGCCGGTCTCCAGCGACAGCAGCCCGGCGGCGCAGGCCGCGGCGATCTCGCCGTACCCCTGCCCTGTCACCGCCGCGGGCTCGACGCCGTACGCGCGCAGTTGTGCGGCCAGGGCGACGGCCACCGCCCAGCCGAGCGGTCCGGCGATCTCCGGGCGCTGCTGCCAGTCGGGGGCGGTGCGGCCGGCCAGGACGTCCGCGGGGGTCCAGTCGACCTGGCCCTGCAGCGCCCGTCCGCAGGCCGTGAGGGTCTCGGCGAACACCGGGGCGGACTCGGCCAGCGGGGCGGTGCTCGCCGTCCACCCGGCGTCGGCGGACGGGAAGGCGAGGACGACCGGCGGTTCTTCGGAGCCCGGCCGCGCGGTGCCGCTGATGACCGGGGTGTCCGGTTCGGTACCGTCCGCGAGTGCCTTGAGGATGCGCAGTGCACTGTCGTGGTCGGACACTGTCGGCACGGCGCGGTGGTCCAGGGCGGACCGGGTGGTGGCCAGGGACAGGGCCACGTCGTACAGCCGCGTGGCCGGCTCGTCCGCCAGGAAGGCGTGAAGCCGGGCCGCCTGTCCGCGCAGCGCCTCGCGGCTGCGGGCGGACAGCGGCAGCGGGATGCGGCCGGGCAGGGCCGGGGCCCCGGCCCCGATGCGGTCTCCGGCACGGGCGTCGACAGGGGTGTCGGCACCGCCGACGCCTTCTCCGTCCGCTCCGTCTTCTCCGTCCCGGGGCGGTTCTTCGAGGATCACATGGGCGTTGGTGCCGCTGATACCGAAGGAGGAGACGCCGGCCCGGCGCGGGCGGTCACCGCGCGGCCAGGACACGTCCTCGCGCAGCAGCTCCACGGAGCCCGCGGACCAGTCGACGTGCGGGGAGGGCCGGTCCGCATGGGGGGTGCGAGGCAGGACGCCGTACCGCATCGCCATGATCATTTTGATGATGCCGCCCGCGCCGGAAGCCGCCTGGGTATGGCCGATGTTCGCCTTCATCGAGCCGAGCCACAGCGGCCGTTCACGGTTCCGGCCGTATGTGGCGACGAGTGCCTGGGCCTCGATCGGGTCGCCGAGCGGGGTTCCGGTGCCGTGGGCCTCGACGGCGTCCACGTCGGCGGAGGCCAGCCCGGCGGAGGCCAGCACCTGGCGGATCAGCCGCTGTTGAGCGGGGCCGCTGGGGGCGGTCAGTCCGTTGGAGGCACCGTCCTGGTTGATGCCGCTGCCCGCGATCCGGGCGAGGACGGTGTGGCCACGCCGTCGGGCGTCGGAGAGGCGCTCCAGCAGCAACAGGCCCACGCCCTCGGCCCAGTTGGTGCCGTCGGCATCTGCAGAGAACGGCTTGCACCGGCCGTCCGCGGCAAGGGTGCGCTCCCGGCTGAATCCCACGTAGGGGTCCGGCTGCGACATGACCGCCACACCGCCGGCCAGCGCGAGGTCGCACTGACCGGCGCGCAGCTCCTGTGCCGCCAGATGCAGGGCGACCAAGGAGGACGAACACGCGGTGTCCACCGCGACCGAGGGGCCCTCCAGGCCGAAGGCGTACGAGACCCGGCCCGCGGCCACGTTGCCCGCCGTGCCCATCTGCATGCCGGACGCGTAGTCGTGGTAGGTCACACCCGCGAACACGCCGGTACGGCTGCCCTTGAGGGAGGCGGGGGCGATCCCGGCCCGCTCGAACACCTCCCATGCTGTCTCCAGCAGCAGCCTCTGCTGGGGGTCCATGGCCAGCGCCTCGCGGGGCGAGATACCGAACAGCTCGGCATCGAACTCGCCTGAGTCGTACAGGAATCCGGCCTCGCGGACGTACGTGGTGCCGGGACGGTCGGAGTCCTGGTCGTACAGCGCGTCGAGGTCCCAGCCGCGGTCGGTGGGGAAGGGCCCCAGCCCGTCGGCGCCCGCGGCGACCAGCCGCCAGAGCGCTTCGGGGGAATCGGCCCCGCCGGGGAAGCGGCAGCCCATCCCGACGATCACCACCGGGTCGTCGTCGGCCACGACCGCGCCGGAACGGACGAGGGCGTCGTCGCTGTCGCGCTGTTCGCCATCCAGGCCCAGCTCCGTTGCCAAGTGACGGATCAGGGCGCCGGCGGTCGGGTGGTCGTAGACGAGGGTGGCGGGCAGGCGCAGGCCGGTCTCCTGGCCGAGCCGGTTGCGCAGGTTGACCGCGGCGAGCGAGTCGAAGCCCAGCTCCTTGAACGGCTTGTCGGAGCCCACCAGTTCGGCGCTCTCGTAGCCGAGCAGTGCGGCGACCTGCCCGGTGACCAGCTCGGCCACCGCCCGGTGCCGCCGGGCCCGGGGCAGCGAGGCGAGCCGCCGCGCGAACCCGCCCTCCGGACCGGTTCCGGTGCCCGCGCCGCGGCGGACGGTGACCCGCAGCAGTCCCCGCAGCAGGAACGGCAGTTCGCCGGATTCCGCACGGGCCCGCAGGGCGCCCGCGTCGAGCCGCATCGCCAGCAGCAGCCCCCGGTCGGCGGAGGCCCCGGCGTCGAAGAGGGACAGGCCGTGCTCGGCGGAGAGCGGGATCACGCCCTGGGCGGCCATCCGGGCGGTACGGGTGCGGTCCAGGCCGGCCGTCATGCCGCCGAACTGCTCCCACGGCCCCCACGCCAGTGAGGTCATCGGCAGTCCGGTGGCGCGGCGATGCTGGGCGAGGGCATCGAGGAAGGTGTTGGCGGCCGCGTAGTTGGCCTGACCCGGGTTGCCGAGCAGGCCCGCCGCCGAGGAGAACACCACGAAGGCGGAGAGTTCTTGATGTTGCGTCAGTTCGTGCAGGTGCGCGGCGGCGGCCACCTTGGCACCGAAGACGGTGGCCAGGCGCTCCGGGGTGAGGGAGGTGAGCAGGCCGTCGTCGAGGACACCGGCGGTGTGGACGACCGCGACGAGCGGGTGCTCGTCCGGCACTCCGGCGAGGAGGGCGGCCAGGGCGGCGCGGTCGGCGACATCGCATGCCTCGACCGCCACTGCGGCGCCGAGCGCGGTCAGTTCCTCGCGCAGCTCGGCCGCGCCTTCCGCCGTGGGGCCCGAGCGGCTGACCAGCAGCAGGTGTCGGACTCCGTGCTCGGTCACCAGGTGCCGGGCGGCCAGGGCGCCCAGGCCACCGGTGCCGCCGGTGATCAGAACCGTGCCGTCCGGACCGAACGCGGGCGGTGCCTCGTCGGCGGGGTGCGGCGCATCCTGCCCGGCGGGGGGCGGCGCCTCCTCGGAGGCGGGACGAGGTGCGTCTTCGGAGCTGGGGATCGGAGCTTCCTCGGAGGCGGGGCGAGGCGCTTCCTCGGCGGGAGTCCGTGGCGCGCGGACCACCCGGGGCGCGAGCAACGCGTCGCCGCGTACGGCGAGTTGGGGCTCCTCGCTCCGCAGAGCGTCGGCGGGCAGGCGGTCGGCCGTGTCGCGGTCGATGAGCAGGAAGCGGCCGGGGTGCTCCGACTGGGCCGTACGCACCAGCCCCTGAACCGGGGCGTACACGAGGCCGGGCACGGGCTCGCCGGGGGCGGCAGCCACAGCGTGGTGGGTGAGCACCGCCAGCCGGACCGCGTCGAAGCGCTCGTCGGCCAGCCACTCCTGGAGGGTGGCCAGAACGGTCGCGGTGGCGTCCTGGGCCGCTGCGGCGAGGTCCGCGCTGTCGGCGGGGAGGTCGGTGGAGCCGACCGGGAGCAGCACCGTCGCGGGCGGTTCGTCTCCCTCGTCGAGAGCGGCCCGCAGGGCGGCGAGGTCGTGGTGGGCACGGACGGGAACGCCTTGCTGGCCCAAGTCGGCGGCGAGTTCGGCGCCGTCCGTACCCAGCACCGCCCAGCCGCCGCCGTCGCGCCCGGCAGGTACGGGGTCGGCGGTCCGCCCGGCCACCGGGGCCCAGTCCAGTGTGTACAGCCCGTCGACCGGTCCGCCCGCGGCGAGGTCCGCGACGGGGACGGGGGTCAGGTCGAGGGTGTCGATGTCGGCCAGGGGCCGTCCCTCGGTGTCCGTCAGGGTGAACGAGACCCGGTCCGTGCCCGCGCCGCCGACCGTCAGCCGCGCGGTCACCGCCCCGGTCGCATGCACGCTCACCCCGTGCCAGCCGAGCGGCAGCGCGATCCGGCCCGCGTCGGCCTCCGGCGCCGCCGACAGGGCCGCCTGCACTGCGCTGTCGAGCAGCGCGGGGTGCAGGCCGAAGGCTCCGGCGTCCTGGCCGCGCAGCTCGTCCGGGACAGCGAGGTCGGCGAAGAGGTCCGTGCCGCGGCGCCACAGGGCGCGTACGCCACGGAACGCCGGCCCGTAGGAGTGGCCGTGCAGCGACAGCAGGTCGTACAGGCCGTCCACGTCGACCGGTTCGGCCTGCTCGGGCGGCCAAACACCGGCGCCGGGCGCATCCCCGGCGGGCCGGGCGGTCGTGGTCAGGGTGCCCTCGGCGTGGCAGCGCCAGGGCTGGTCGCCCTCGTCGTCGTCCGGCCGGGAGTGGACGGCCACCGTTCGCCGTCCCGTGTCGTCGGCGGCGCCGACCAGGATCTGCATGCGCACCGCGCCGCGCCGGGGAAGCGGCAGCGGTTCGCGCAGGGTCAGCTCTTCCAGGAATGTGCAGCCGGCCTCGTCACCGGCCCGGACGGCCAGCTCGACGAGGACGGACTCGGGCAGCAGAGAGGTGCCCGCCGTCTCACGGTCGGCGAGCCAGGACTGCGACCGGGCGGAGAGCCGGCCGGTGAGCAGGATGCCGCCGGCATCGGCGAGTTCGACGGCGGCGCCGAGCAGAGGGTGCCGGGCGGCGCCGAGGCCCGCGGCACGGATTCCGGCGCCGCCGGACGGCGCGGCGGGCAGCCAGGCGCGGCGCCGCTGGAAGGCGTAGGTCGGCAGCGGCTCCGGCGGCGCGGGCGGGATCACGGAGCCTGCACCGGTGTCGTCCCCGGTCCCCGTCGCGGTCCCGGCCCCGGTGCCGGTGCCGGTGCCGGTGCCGGTGCCGGTGCCGGTGCCGGTGCCGGTGCCGGTGCCGGTGCCAGTCCCGCTGCCGGTGCCGGTGCCGGTGCCGGTGAGGTGTGTCTTCCAGTCGACGGGAGTACCGCGTGTGTACAGGGCAGCGAGAGCGGTCTCGAAGGCTCGTGGCCCGGACTGGTCCTTGTGCTGGGCCGGGACGGCGAGCACGTCGTCCTGCGGCGCCAGGGTCTGCGCCGCCAGCCCGGACAGCGTCCCGTCGGGACCGAGCTCGAGGCAACGTGTGACGCCGAGGCCGGTCAGGGTGCGGACGCCGTCGGCGAAGCGGACGGCGTGCCGCACGTGCCGTACCCAGTAGTCGGGGTCGGCCAGGTCGTCGGGGTCGGCGGGGCGGCCGGTGAGGTCGGAGACGAGGGTCAGGCGCGGCGGGTGGAACTCCAGCGACTCGGCGACACGGCGGAAGTCGCGCAGCATCGGTTCCATCAGCGGTGAATGGAAGGCGTGGCTCACGCGGAGAGCGGTGACCCGGTGGCCCTGCCCCTTCGCCTCTTCCGCGATCTCCTCGATGTCGGCGGCGACCCCCGAGATCACCGTTGCCACGGGCCCGTTGACCGCTGCGATCCCGACCCGGTCGGTACGCCCTTCCAGCAGAGGCACCACCTGGTCCTCGGGCAGCTGGAGGGCGACCATGGCACCGCCCTCGGGCAGCGCCTGCATCAACTGCCCCCGCGCCACCACCAGTTTGCAGGCGTCGGCCATCGACCACACCCCCGCCACATGAGCGGCCGCCAGCTCGCCGACGGAGTGTCCGAGCAGCACGTCGGGGCGTACGCCCCAGGACTCGGCGAGCCGGAACAGGGCGACTTCCAGGGCGAAGAGGGCGGGCTGCGCGTACTCGGTGCGGTTCAGCAGATCGGGGTCCGCGCCGAACACGACCTCTTGCAGGGGCCGTTCGAGGGTGGTGTCGACCTGGGCGCACACCTCGTCGAAAGCGTCCGCGAAGACCTCGTACGTGTCGTACAACTCCCGTCCCATGCCCAGGCGTTGGGATCCCTGCCCGGCGAAGAGGAAGGCGGTGCGGCCGGCCCCGGAGGCGGATCCGGTGATCAGACCGGGCCGCGCGTGGTCGGCGGCCAGGGCGTCCAGACCTCGCAGCAGTTCATCACGGTCGGTGCCGAGCACCACTGCCCGCTCCTCGAACACGGACCGGGTGGTGAGCAGTGCCGCGGCGGTGCGCGCCGGTTCCGTCTCGGGGCGGGGCCGTACGAAGTCGGCGAGCCGCCGGGCCTGGTCGCGCAGGGCACCGGGGGTACGGCCGGTGACCACCCACGGCACCGCCGCGGACGGCAGACGCAGCTCCGGCGGAACGGGGGCGGGTGTGCCGGGCTCAGGGTCCGGCTCGTCGGGGGCCTGCTCCAGGACTACGTGGGCGTTGGTGCCGGAGACGCCGAACGCCGACACGCCCGCCTGCCGCGGGCGGCCCTCCGCCCGCGGCCAGTCGGTGTTCTCGTGGACCAACCGGATGTCGCCTGCTGTCCAGTCGACGCGGGAGGTGGGTTCGTCGGCGTGGAGGGTGCGGGGCAGCGTCCCGTGGTGCAGGGCGAGCACCATCTTGATGACTCCGGCGACACCGGCCGCGGCCTGGGTGTGACCGATGTTGGACTTCACCGAACCCAGCCACAAAGGCCGTTCACGATTCTGACCGTAGGTCGCGATCAGCGCCTGCGCCTCGATCGGATCACCCAACGACGTCCCCGTACCATGCGCCTCCACCGCATCCACATCAGCAGGCTTCAACCCCGCCGACGACAACGCCGCACGAATCACCCGCTGCTGCGACGGACCATTCGGCGCCGTCAAACCATTACTCGCACCGTCCTGATTGACCGCACTCCCCCGCACCACCGCCAACACCCGATGCCCAAGCCGCTGAGCGTCAGAGAGCCGCTCGACGACCAGGACACCGACACCCTCACCCCACCCCGTACCGTCCGCACCCTCCCCGAACGCCTTGCACCGACCATCCGCCGCCAACCCCCGCTGACGCGAAAACTCCACGAACGCACCCGGCGTCGACATCACCGTCACACCACCGGCCAACGCCAGATCACACTCACCACTACGCAACGCCTGCACCGCAAGATGCAGCGCCACCAGAGACGACGAACACGCCGTGTCCACCGTCACCGCCGGACCCTCCAGCCCCAGCACATACGACACCCGACCCGACAACACCGACGCGGTGATCCCGGTCGTGAGCTGGCCGTCGGACTCCTCCGGCCGGTTGAGCATCAGGGCCAAATAGTCCTGGCCGTTGGTGCCCGCGAACACGCCGGTACGGCTGCCGCGCAGCGACCCCGGTTCGATGCCCGACCGCTCCAGCGCCTCCCAGGAGGTCTCCAGCAGCAGCCGCTGCTGGGGGTCCATGGTCGTGGCTTCGCGGGGTGATATGTCGAAGAACGTGGAGTCGAACAGGGGCGCGTCGTAGAGGAAGGCTCCCTGGCGGGCGTACGTGGTCCCGGTGCCGCCCGCCGGGTCGAAGACGCCGTCGAGGTCCCAGCCCCGGTCGGCGGGGAAGTCGGCGACGGTGTCACGCCCCTCGGCGAGCAGCCGCCAGAACTCCTCGGGCGTGTCGGCTCCTCCGGGGAAGCGGCAGCCGATGCCGACGATCGCGACGGGCTCCTGACGGCTCGTCTCGGCATCATGAAGACGCTTGCGGGTCTGGCGAAGGTCCGCCGTCACCCTTTTCAGGTATTCCCGCAGCTTCTCTTCATTGCTCGCCATCGTGCCCTACTTCCTCACAGAAACCGTGAATCGCCCGAGCCGGGTGGTCAGGAGACTCCGAATTCCTTGTCGATCAGATCGAACATCTCGTCGTCCGTCGCTCCGTCCAGTTCCACGCCCGTCTCCTCCGTCTCGTCGGCGGCGTCGCCGCCTGTCCACATCGCCAGCAGTCCGCGCAGTTTCGTCGTGATCTCCAGGTGGCTGTCGCCTCCGACTCCGGCCTCCGCTGCGAGAGCGTGCGCAAGCCGATCGATCTCGCCGACGACACCGGTCCCCCCTGCCGGGGCGTCGCCGGGCCCGGCCAGTTCGGCGTCCAGGTACGTGGCGACGTTGACGGGCGCGGGGTAGTCGAACACCAGAGTCGCCGGCAGCCGCAGCCCGGTGGCCGCGCCGAGCCGGTTGCGCAGCTCCACGGCGGTCAGCGAGTCGAATCCCGTCTCCCGGAAGGCGCGGGCCGCATCCACCGCGTCGGCCCTGGCGTGCCCCAGCACCACGGCCGTCTGCTCCCGCACCAACTCGACCAGCGCCGCGGATCGTTCGTCGGCGCCGAGACCGGCCAGGCGCTGCCGCAGGCCGTCGGCGTCCGCGCCGGACGCGGCGTCCTCCAATGCGGCGCCAGCCTCCGGTATCTCCCCCAGCAGGGCGGCCGCCCGGCCTGCCGTGAACGCGGGAGCGAACCGCGACCAGTCGACGCGCGCCACCACCGTGGCCGGGTCACCGCCGCCTGCCAGCCGCTCCATCGCCACCAGCGCCAGCTGCGGGTCGAGCCCGGTCAGTCCCCGGCGGCGCAGATACTCCTCGACGCTGCCGTCGGACGCCATGCCGTCCTCCGCCCAAGGGCCCCATGCCACGGAGGTGGCCGGGAGTCCGGCCGCCCTGCGCCGCTCGGCGAGGGTGTCCAAGTAGGCGTTGGCGGCCGCGTAGTTGCCCTGCCCCGGGGAGCCGATGGTGCCCGCGAACGACGAGAACAGGACGAACGCCGACAGCTCCCGGTCGCGGGTCAGCTCGTCGAGGTTGCGCGCGACGACCGCCTTGGCGCGCAGGGCGGCCGCGAAGCGCCCCGGTGTCAGTGCCTCCACGAGCCCGTCGTCGAGCACACCCGCCGTGTGCACCACCGCGTCCACCGGGTGCTCGGCCAGCAACGCCGCGAGCGCCTCCCGGTCCGCCGCGTCGCAGGCGGCCACGGTCACGCGTACGTCCAACGCGGCCAGATCGTCCCGCAGTTGCGGTGCGCCCGGCGCGTCGGGCCCGCGCCGGCTGATGAGCACCAGGTGCTCGGCGCCCTGCGCGGCGGCCCAGCGCGCCACCCGGGCACCCAGCGCGCCCGTACCGCCGGTGATCAGGACGGTGCCCGACGGGCGCCAGGCCGCGCCCAGAACGCCGGAGGCAGACCGTCCGAGTCGCCGACCGAACACGCCGGTCGTCCGGATCGCCACCTGGTCCTCTCCCGAACGCCCCGCGAGCACGCCGACGAGGCGGGCCACCGCGCGCCGGTCCACGACACGAGGCAGGTCGACCAGACCGCCCCATCCGTCCGGGCGCTCCAGCGCCGCCACCCGGCCCAGCCCCCACACCGCGCCCTGCGCCGGGTCGGGCGCCTGATCGGACCGGTTGACGGAGACCGCGCCGCGGGTCAGCGCCCACAGCGGGGCGGCGATCCCGCTGTCGCCCAGCGCCTGGATGAGTACGGCCGTGGCTGCGGGACCGGTCGGCACACCCTCACCGGTGTCGGTCTCTGTGGGGCTCTCGGTGCCCGTCTCTGTGGGGTTCTCCGTGCCCGTCTCTGTGGGGCTCTCCGTGCCCGTCTCTGTGGGGTTGTCGGTGTCGGTGTCGTCCTCGCCGTCCCGCTCGGGCAGCGCCAGGAACGACAGGACGCCGGCGACCGGCTCGTCACCTGCCGCCGTGGCCAGGAGCCGGGCCAGCGCGGCCCGGTCGGTTCCGGGCTCGCACACGACCGGCACCGGCTCGGCTCCGTTCGCCGCGAGGCCGTCCAGTACGGCGCCGTTCCACGCGTCGTCCCGCAGTCCGGCGGGCAGCACAGCCAGCCAGCGGCCGGGCAGCGCCGTACCGGAGACCGATCCGAGCGGCTTCCAGCTCGTGCCGTACAGCCAGTCGTCCACACGGGACTGCTCCTGCTGACCGCGCCACCAGGAGGACAGCGCCGGGAGCAGCCCGTCCAGCGCATCCTGCGCCACGCCGAGGGAGTCGGCCAGCGCACGGGCATCACCGCGCTCGACGGCCGTCCAGAACCGTGCGTCCGCGCCATCGGAGCCGCCCGAAGCCGACGGGCCGCCCAGCCGGGCTCCCTCGGGCCAGAAGCGCTCGTGCTCGAAGGCGTAGGTCGGCAGATCCACCACGGCCGCCCCTGTCGGGGTGAACACGGCGCGCCAGTCCACCCGCCCGCCGTGCAGATGCAGTTCGGCGGCTGCCGTGAGGAATGCGGTGGCCTCGGGCCGGTCCTTGCGCAGCGTCGGAGTCAGCAGATGCCCCGGACCATCGAGGCCCCCCTGCGCGAGCGCGGTCAAGGTGCCGTCCGGACCCAGCTCCACGAACCTCGTGACCTGCTGCCCCTCCAAACACCGCACACCATCGGCGAAACGCACCGGCCGCCGCACCTGATCCACCCAATACCCGGCCGACATCAACTCCTCGGCCGAAGCCACCTCACCCGTCACCGTCGAAACAATCGCCACCCGCGGCTCGCCGTAGACGACGCTCTCGGCCACCTGCCGGAATTCCTCCAGCATCGGCTCCATCAACGGCGAATGGAACGCATGGCTCACCCGCAGCGAGGTGACCTTGCGATCCAGCGCACGGAAATGATCCGCGACCGCTTCCACGGCCTCCGCCGCACCCGAAACCACCACCGCCTGCGGCCCATTGACCGCCGCAACACCGACCTCGCTCTCCCGCCCCTCCACCAGAGGCAACACCTCACCCTCCGACGCCTGAAGCGAAACCATCGCGCCACCCTCGGGCAACGCCTGCATCAAACGACCCCGGGCAACGACAAGACGGCACGCGTCGGCCAGCGACCACACACCCGCCACATGCGCCGCCGCCAACTCACCGATGGAGTGACCGACGAGGACATCCGGACGCACACCCCAGCTCTCCAGCAGCCGGAACAACGCCACCTCAAGCGCGAACAACGCAGGCTGCGCGAACTCCGTACGATTCAGCAGCTCCGCGTCCTCGCCGAAGACGACCTCCCGCAGAGAGAACGACAGCTCCGCGTCCGCCGCATCGAAAGCCTCCGCGAAAACCGGGAACGCCTCGTACAACTCCCGGCCCATACCGACCCGCTGCGAACCCTGCCCCGCAAACAGGAAGGCCAGCCGTCGGCCCGAGCGGGCGAGGTCGCCGACGAGGACGCCGGTGTCGCGCTCCCCCACCGCCACGGCGCGCAGGCCGCGCAGCAGTGCGTGGCGGTCGGCGGCCAGGACCACCGCGCGGTGCTCCATCCATGGGCGGAGGGTGGAGGAGAGACCCACGTCGCTCAGCCGCAGTTCGGGGTCGGCGTCGACACGGGACCACAGCCGTTCGGCCTGGCCGCGCAATGCGCCCTCGGACGCGGCGGACAACGCGACCGGGGTCACCGGCAACCCGTCACCTGCTGCGGCCGGTTCGGGAGCATCGGCTTCGGGCGCGACGAGGGTGTCCGGGACCTCCTCGATGATGACGTGGGCGTTGGTGCCGCTGATACCGAAGGACGACACGCCCGCGCGCCGAGGCCGGTCCTCCGGCTTCGGCCATTCCACGTTCTCCTTGAGCAGGGAGATCTCCCCGGCCGACCAGTCGATGAACGGGGACGGCTCCTCGGCGTGGAGGGTGCGCGGCAGCACCCCCTGGCGCATGGCCATCACCATCTTGATCACACCGCCGACACCGGCAGCGGCCTGCGTGTGACCGACATTCGACTTCAACGAACCCAGCCACAAAGGCTGTTCACGATCCTGACCGTATGTGGCCAGCAGGGCCTGCGCCTCGATCGGATCGCCCAGTGACGTACCCGTGCCGTGCGCCTCCACCGCATCCACATCCGCCGACTTCAGACCCGCACCCGCCAGCGCCTGCCGGATCACGCGCTCCTGCGAGGGACCGTTCGGCGCGGTCAGACCATTCGACGCACCATCCTGATTCACCGCCGACCCGGCAACGACGGCCAGCACACGGTGCCCCTGTCGGCGCGCGTCCGACAACCGCTCCAGCACCAGCATGCCGATGCCCTCGGACCAGGCCGTGCCATCGGCTCCGGCGCCGAAGGACTTGCAGCGCCCGTCGGCGGCCAGGCCGCGCTGGTGGCTGAAGTCGACGAAGGTGTCGGGGGTGGACATCACCATGACGCCACCGGTGAGCGCCAGATCGCATTCGCCGGAGCGCAGCGACTGAGCGGCCACGTGCAGGGTGACCAGGGAGGAGGAGCACGCGGTGTCGACCGTCATCGCCGGGCCCTCCAGCCCGAAGGTGTAGGCGATCCGGCCGGAGTGGACGCTGCTGGTGTTGCCGGTCAGCAGGTAGCCCTCGGAGTCGTGCTCGCCCGCGCGCAGGCAGGAGTTGTAGTCCTGGCCCATGACGCCGGCGAACACCCCGGTGCGGCTGCCGCGCAGCGCCGTCGGGTCGATGCCCGCCCGCTCGAAGACCTCCCAGGACACCTCCAGAAGCAGCCGCTGCTGAGGATCCATCGCCAGCGCCTCGCGCGGCGAGATCCCGAACAGCCCGGCGTCGAAGGATGCCGCGTCGTACAGGAACCCGCCATGGCGGACGTAGGTCTTGCCGAGTCGGCCGGGCTCGGGGTCGTACAGCGCTTCCATGTCCCAGCCGCGGTCGGCGGGGAAGTCGCCGATGCCGTCCCCGCCCTCGCTGACCAGCCGCCAGAGGTCCTCGGGCGACTCGACGCCGCCGGGGAACCGGCACGCCATGCCCACGATGACCACCGGGTCGTCGTCCACGCCCCTCCAGGCGGGCAGCGCCGGGCCGTGCGGGTCGGCGGCGTCGCCGACGAGTCCGGTCAGCAGGTGCCGGGCGAGCGCGGTGGGCGACGGGTGGTCGAAGACCAGCGTGGCGGGCAACCGCATCCCGGTCGCCGCGTTGACGCGGTTGCGCAGCTCCACCGAGGTCAGCGAGTCGAAGCCGAGCGTCTTGAACGCCTGGTCGACCTCCACGTCTCCGGCCGAGGCGTGCCCGAGCACCTGAGCCACGAGTCCGGCGACCAGATCCAGCAGGAACGGTTCCCGCTCGGCGGCGGGGAGGGCGAGCAGACGGGCCCGCACCTCGTCGCCACCTCCGCCGTGCCCGCCGGTGTGCGCGACACGCCGGGCCGGGCCGCGCACCACGCCGCGCAACAACGCGGGCAGCTCGGGAAGTTCACGCAGCGCCCCGAGATCGAGGTTGACCGGCAGGAGGAGGGTCGGATCGGCGTGTCGCAGTACGGCGTCGAGAACGGCGAGGCCCTGGTCGACGGCGAGCGGCCGTACGCCGCCGCGCGCCATGCGGCGCAGATCGCTCTCGGCGAGGTCGCCGGTCATGCCGGCGCCGGGTGCCCACGGGCCCCAGGCGAGGGAGACCGCGGGCAGGCCGAGGGACCGGCGGCGCAGGGCGATGGCGTCCAGATAGGCGTTGGCCGCCGCGTAGTTGGCCTGCCCGGCGCCGCCGAAGGTGCCGGAGACCGAGGAGAACAGCACGAACGCGGCCAGGTCCAGATCACGGGTGAGCGCGTCGAGGTGGTCGACCGCGTCCACCTTGGGGCGCAGCACCGTACGCAGCCGCTCCTCGGTCAGCGACGCCACCACGCCGTCGTCGACCACGCCCGCCGTGTGGACGACACCGGTCAGCGGCCGGTCGGCCGGGATCGCCGCAAGCAGGGTCTCCAACGCGGGTCGGTCGGCCACATCGCAGGCGGCGACGGTCACGTCGGCGCCCAGGCCGGTGAGTTCGGCGGTGAGCTCGGCCGCACCGGGGGCATCCGGCCCCCGGCGTCCGGCGAGGACCAGATGACGTACGCCGTGCTCGGTGACCAGGTGACGGGCGACGAGCGCGCCGAGGCCGCCGGTACCGCCGGTGACGAGGACGGTGCCGTCCTCGATGCGCACCGGGGGCGTGGCGTGCGTGTCGGTGCCGGTGTCGGGGGCGGTGTCGGCGTCCGTGTCGCCGTCGGGAGCCCGGTCGCCGTCATCGGTCCTCTCCATGGCGGTGCCCGCGTCGGTGGAGATGGCGGAATCGGCCGGCCTGCCGGCGAGGGGGTCGGCCAAGGCCACCGGGGCGAGCCTGGGAACGAGCACCGTGGCTCCGCGGACCGCGAGTTCGGCCTCCGCGGTGGGGGTGTCCGGCAGGGTGAGCAAGGCGACCAGGGTGTCCCAGGACTCCGGTGTGCCGTCCACGTCGGCCAGCGCGAAGCGGCCGGGGTTCTCGGTACGGGCCGAGCGCACCAGGCCCCACAGGGCGGCCGCTGCGGGGTCCGGCTCCTCCTCCGGCGCCACAGCCACAGCGCCGCGCGTCACGACGACGAGCCGCGCGTCCGTGAACTCTTCGGCCGCCAGCCAGTCCTGTACGAAGGCCAGTCCGGCGGCGGTGACGGCGTGCGCGGCAGCTGCCGAGCCGGTGTGCCGCGTGTCCGCGGAGTGGCTCCAGGGGAGCAGCACGGTCTCGGGGGCGGGGTCGCCGTCGTGGACGGCCCGGGTCAGCTCGGACCAGGTGCGGCCGGGTACGGCAGCCGGTTCGGACACACCACGGTCGAGCGAGGTCGCGTCGTCGTGCGAGGTCGTGTCGACGTGGGAGGTCGCGTCGACGTGGGAGGTCGCGTCGTCCTGCGAGGTGGCATCGTCCTGCCGCACCGCGTCGTCGTTCAAGGTCCCGCCGTCGTACAAGGTCGCGTAGTCGTGCGGGGTCGCGTGATCCGTCAGTACGACGGTCCGGCCGTCCGCCCGCGAGGCCTCGCCGTCGGTGGCCGGGGCGTCCGGGGCCCGGTCCGCGGTGGCGGAGGTCGGCGGGGCCGAGGGTTGCAGGGGCGTCCAGTCGATCCCGTACGTCCCGGAAGGAGCAGCCGCTCCCGTGCCCGCCGCCAGTTCGGACGGCACCTCGCGCAGAACCAGCGACTCGACGGAAGCAACCGCGCCACCGGCCGGATCGGCCAGGTGCAGGGTCACCGCGTCGGCTCCCGCCGGCGCCACCCGCACCCGCAGGGCGCGCGCCCCGGACGCGTACAGCGCCAGCCCGTTCCACGAGAACGGCAGCCTCCCGGCGCCCGCTTCTCCGAGCGGGCCGAGGAGGACCGCGTGCAGGGCGGAGTCCAGGAGGGCCGGGTGCAGCCCGAACCGGCCCGCGATCCCTTCCTGCTCCTCGGGCAGCACAACCTCGGCGAACACCTCGTCGCCTCGCCGCCACGCCGCGCGCAGCCCCTGGAACACCGGGCCGTACCTCAGCCCGGCGGTCGCGAACCGGTCGTACACGTCGGCGACGGGGCAGGGCTCGGCGCTCGTCGGGGGCCATTCCGCCAGCCCGAACGCCATGTCGTCGGGCGTGTCCGTCGCCCCGTCCGGCGCCAGCAGCCCGCCGGCGTGCAGCGCCCACGGCGTGTCGTCCGAGGCATCCTCCGGTCGTGAGTGCACCTCCACGGTGCGGCGTCCGGAATCGTCGGCCACGCCGACGGTGACCTGTACGCGGACCGTGCCCCGCTCCGGCACGATCAGCGGGACCGCGATGGTCAGCTCCTCGACCCTGCCGCAGTCAACCTCGTCGCCGGCCCGCATGGCCAGCTCGGCGTAGCCCGTGCCGGGGAAGACCGCCGCCCCCAGGACGTTGTGATCCACCAGCCAGGGATGCGAGCGCAGCGAGAGGCGCCCGGTCAACACCGTTCCACCGCCCGCGAGTTCGACGGCCGCGCCGAGCAACGGGTGCTCGGCCGCACCGAGCCCGGCGGCGGCCAGGTCGCCGGGCCGGTTCGACGCCGACGGCCAGAACCGCTTCCGCTGGAAGGCGTACGTCGGCAACTCGACGGCCCGTGCGTCGCTTCCCGCGAAGACGGCGCGCCAGTCGACGTCCGCGCCCCGCGTGAACAGCCCGGCGACCGCACCGAGCAGCGAAGGTGTCTCGGGCCGGTGCTTGCGGAGCGCCGGTACGAGCACCGCCGCCTGGGGGTCGTCCAGGACCGTCTGGGCGAGGGCGGTGAGGGTGCCGTCCGGGCCGAGTTCGAGATAGCGGCCGACGCCCTGCTCGGCGAGGGTCCGGACGGCGTCGGCGTACCGGACGGTCTGGCGGACGTGCCGTACCCAGTACTCCGGGGACATCAACTCGTCGGTGTTCGCGGCCTCTCCGGTCACCGCGGAGACAAGGGACAGCGTCGGGGGCTCGTACGTCAGCGTCTCCGCGACCTTGCGGAAGTCGGCCAGCATCGGCTCCATCAGCGGGGAGTGGAAGGCATGGCTGACGCGGAGGGCCCTGGTCTTGCGGTCCTCGTTGCGGAAGTGGGCGGCCACCTCGTCGACAGTGCTCGATACACCGGCGATGACCACCGAGTGCGGGCCGTTGACGGCCGCGATGCCGACCTGCGCCTCACGTCCCTCCAGCAGCGGCAGCACTTCCTCCTCGGACACCTGGATCGAGACCATCGCCCCGCCCTCGGGCAGCGCCTGCATCAACCGGCCTCGGGCGACCACGAGTCGGCAGGCGTCGGGCAGCGACCACACACCGGCCACGTGCGCGGCGGCGATCTCACCGATGGAGTGACCGACGAGAACGTCCGGGTGCACACCCCACGACTCCAGCAGCCGGAACAGCGCCACTTCCAGCGCGAACAGAGCAGGCTGCGCGAACTCCGTACGGTTCAACCGCTCCGCGTCCTCGCCGAAGACGACCTCCCGCAGAGAGAACGGCAGTTCCGCGTCCACCGCGTCGAAGGCCTCCGCGAAGGCCGGGTACGTCTCGTACAACTCCCGTCCCATGCCCAGGCGTTGGGCACCTTGTCCGGCGAAGAGCAGGGCGGTCTTTCCGGCGCGCGTCTCCGCCTTCTGGACCATCCCGGGCGCGTCGGCACCCTCTGCCAGCGCATGGAGCCCCTGGAGCAGTTCGGCCCTGTCGGCGGCGAGCAGCACGGCGCGGTGTTCCAGTACGGCCCGGGTCGTGACGGACGCCAGAGCCACGTCGACCACACGGACACCGTCACCGGCCGTGCCCTCAAGCCAATCCAGCAGGCGCCCGGCCTGATCGCGGACGGCCGGATCGCCGACGCCCGACACCACCACGGGTGCGAGGAAGGGCCGGGACGGCGTGTCGTCCTCCGGGCTCCGGTGATCCGTCGGCGTGTCGGGAGCTTGTTGGATGATGACGTGGGCGTTGGTGCCGCTGATACCGAAGGACGACACGCCCGCGCACCGAGGACGGTCCTCCGGCTGCGGCCATTCCACGTTCTCCTTCAGCAGGGAGATCTCCCCGGCCGACCAGTCGACGTGCGAGGACGGCTCGTCAGCGTGGAGGGTGCGCGGCAGCACCCCCTGGCGCATGGCCATCACCATCTTGATCACACCGCCGACACCGGCAGCCGCCTGCGTGTGACCCACATTCGACTTCAATGAGCCGAGCCACAGGGGCTGTTCACGATCCTGGCCATACGTGGCGAGCAGGGCCTGCGCCTCGATCGGATCACCCAGCGGCGTACCCGTACCGTGCGCCTCCACCGCATCCACATCCGCCGGCTTCAGACCCGCACCCGCCAGCGCCTGCCGGATCACCCGCTGCTGCGAAGGACCGTTCGGCGCGGTCAGACCATTCGACGCACCATCCTGATTCACCGCCGACCCGGCGACCACCGCCAGCACCTGATGGCCGTTGCGGCGCGCATCCGACAGCCGCTCCACCAGCAGCAGACCCACACCCTCGGCCCACGCCGTCCCGTCCGCACCGTCCGAGAACGCCTTGCACCGACCGTCCGACGCCAGCCCCCGCTGCCGCGAGAACTCCACGAACATCTCCGGACCCGCCATGACGGTGACACCACCGGCCAGCGCCAGATCGCACTCCCCCGACCGCAGCGTCTGCACCGCCAGATGCAGCGCCACGAGCGACGACGAACACGCCGTGTCCACCGTCACCGCAGGACCCTCGAAACCGAAGGTGTACGCAATACGGCCCGAGGCCACACTGCCCGTCGAACCGGTCAGCAGGTAGCCGTCCGAGTCGTGGTCCCCGGCGCGCATGCACGAGCCGTAGTCCTGGGTTATCGCGCCGGCGAAGACGCCGGTACGGCTGCCGCGCAGCGACGCCGGGTCGATACCCGCCCGCTCGAAGACCTCCCACGACGATTCCAGCAGCAGCCGCTGCTGCGGATCCATCGCCAGTGCCTCACGCGGCGAAATCCCGAACAGCCCCGCATCGAACAACGCGGCGTCGTAGAGAAAACCGCCTTCGCGGACGTACGTACGGCCGATCCGCCCCGGCTCGGGGTCGTAGAGGCCGTCCAGGTCCCAGCCGCGATCGGTCGGGAACCCTCCGATCGCATCGCTCCCCTCGCTGACAAGCCGCCAGAGGCTTTCGGGCGACTCGACACCGCCGGGGAACCGGCACGCCATCCCCACGATCACCACCGGATCGTCGCCCACGCTCGTGGGTGCGGGCAGAGCGGGCGCGAAGGAGTCGGCCTCCTCCCCGTCGGACAGCTCCGACAGGAGGTGGCGGGCCAGCACCGCCGGAGTGGGGCAGTCGAAGACCAGGGTGGCCGGGAGACGCATGCCAGTGGCGGTGTTCATACGGTTGCGCAGCTCGACCGAGGTGAGCGAGTCAAAGCCGAGCGCCTTGAACGCCTGGTCCGCCTCCACGTCGGTGGCGGACGCGTAGCCCAGGACGGAGGCGACCTGTCCGCAGACGAGGTCGAGCAGGAACTTCTCGCGCCCGGCCGTGGGGAGCCCTCTGACGCGTTGGCGGAGATCGGCCGCTCCACCAGCCGCCACCTGCGCCTCGACGGCCCGGCGCGCCGGGGTGCGAACGAGTGCGCGGAGCATGCTCGGGACCTCGTGTCCCCGCTTGCGGAGGGCGGCGATGTCGAGGTTGATCGGCAGAACCGCCGCCCGTTCCAGCGCCGAACCGATCTCCAGAGCGGCGTCGAACAGCTCCAGGCCCTGTTCGGGGTCGAGCGGCCGCATGCCCTCGCGCGCCATGCGCCGCAGATCCGCCTCGTTCAGGTCGGCGGTCATGCCGGCGCCGGGCGCCCACGGGCCCCAGGCGAGAGCGGTGGCGGGCAGCCCGGAGGAGCGGCGGGTCGCGGCGAAGGTGTCCAGGAAGGCATTGGCGGCCGCGTAGTTGGCCTGTCCAGCGCTGCCGAACGTGCCCGCGACGGAGGAGAAGACGACGAACGCCGACAGGTCGGCATCGCGGGTCAGCTCGTGCAGGTGGACTGTCGCATCCGCCTTCGGCCTCATCACCCGGGACAGTCGCTCCGGAGTCAGGGACGCCACCACACCGTCGTCCAGGACACCGGCCGTATGCACCACAGCCGTCAGGGGATGCTCACCCGGCACCGCGGCCACCACATCCGCCAGCGCCGCGCGATCCGTGACGTCCACGGCCGATACTTCTACCTCCGCGCCCAAGTCGGCCAGATCGGCGACGAGTTCACGGGCGCCGGGGGCTTCCAGGCCGCGACGGCTGGCCAGCAGCAGGTGTCGTGCGCCGTGTTCGGTGACCAGGTGCCGGGCCACCAGCGCGCCCAGGCCACCCGTACCACCGGTGATCAGCACCGTGCCGTCCGGATCCATCGGCGCCGGGACCGTCAGAACGACCTTGCCCACATGCCGCGCCTGCGACAGATACCGGAACGCCTCCGGAGCGCGCCGCACATCCCAGCACGTGACCGGATGAGGCCGCAGAACTCCCGCCTCGAACAGCGTGACCAGCTCGGACAGCATTCGCCCGATCCGCTCCGGCGCCACGTCCATCAGGTCGAACGCCTGATAGGTCACGCCCGAGTGGTCGGCACAGACCTGGTCGGGTTCCCGGATATCGGTCTTGCCCATCTCCAGGAACCGGCCGCCCCGGGGCAGCAGCCGGAGCGAGGCATCCACGAACTCCCCGGCGAGGGAGTCCAGCACCACATCCACACCACGACCACCGGTCACGTCCAGGAACGCCGCCTCGAATGTCAGGTCCCGCGAAGAGGCGATATGACGGTCGTCAAGACCCAGACCGCGCAGCGTGTCCCACTTGCCCGCGCTCGCCGTACCGAACACCTCGGCACCCAGATGACGCGCCAGCTGGGTCGCGGCCATACCGACACCACCGGCCGCTGCGTGCACCAGCACCGACTCCCCCGACTGCACATCACCCAGATCCCTCAACGCGTGATACGCCGTCAGGAAGACAATCGGCACCGACGCAGCCTGCGCGAACGACCACCCCGACGGCATCCGCACCACCGTCCGCGCATCCGCCACCGCAACCGGACCGAACGCACCCGAGAACATCCCGAACACCCGGTCACCGACGGCCAAATCGACAACACCCGGCCCGACCTCGGTCACCACACCCGAGCCCTCCAGACCGAAGTCCTTGGCATCACCGGGATACATACCGAGCGCGTTCAGCACATCACGGAAATTGACACCCGCCGCCCGCACCCCGATACGGACCTGCCCCGGCGCCAACTCGGCCTCCGCCTCCGGAACCGCCCGCAGCGCCAGCCCCTCCAACGTCCCCTTCTCACGGATGTCCAGCCGCCACAGCGACCCTTCCGACTCCCCGACGGGAAGGGCGAGTTCACCGACCGAGGTCACACGGCCCAGCCGCGGAACGAAGGCGGCACCACCCCGTACGGCACACTCCGCCTCACCCGAGGCAAGCACCCCCGCGACAACCGCCCACGACTCCTCCGCACCATCCACGTCCAGCAACGCGAACCGACCCGGATTCTCCGCACGAGCCGCCCGCACCAGACCCCACACCGCAGCCAACGCCGGATCGCCGGTCGGCCCGTCGGGCGTCACGGCACCATCGGTGACGATCACCAGGCGCGCGCCCTCGAACCGCTCCTCCGCCAGCCATTCCCGGATCAGATCGAGTGCGCGCGTGGTCACCGCGTGGGCGGCCTCGGCGGGGTCGCCGGTCGGGCGTTCTACCCGTACGAGTACGTCGGACGGGACCGTCTCACCCGGTCCCGGGAGAGCTGTGCCGGCCTCCGCCGCCCCCGGGCTCTCGCCCTCACTCGCCCCCGCACTCGCGCCTGCGCTCGCGGGAAGCTTCGCCCAGTCGGTCTGGAAGAGGTGGTCGCGTCGACCGCTGTCAGCACCCGCCAGATCACCGGCAGCCTCCCGAAGCACCAACGACTCCACCGAAGCCACCGGACCACCCGCCGGATCCGCCAACTCCAACGCCACCGCGTCCGAACCCACCGGCACCAACCGCACACGCAACCCACGCGCACCCGACGCCCACAACGACACCCCACCGAAGGAGAACGGCAACCGCGCACGCCCCTCCCCCAACACCGGCGAGAACATCACCGCATGCAAAGCCGCATCCACCAACGCCGGATGCGCACCGAACCGATCAGCCAACTCCTCCTGGTCCCCCACCAACCCCACCTCGGCGAAGACCTCATCCCCCCGCCGCCACACACCACGCAAACCCCGAAACACCGGACCATAAGCCAACCCCAGCCCGGCGAAACGCTCGTACACACCCTCCACCGACTCCACCACCGCACCCCGCGGCGGCCACACACCGAAATCGAAGAAGTCGGAGGGCCGCGCCTCCGTCACGACGGACAGCACACCCGTCACATGGAGCGTCCACGGATCCGCGTCGAGAGCGTCCTCGGTGCGGGAGTGGATCTCCAGCGTGCGTTGTCCGGCCTCGTCTGCCGCACCCACGCGGACCTGGACGCGGACCCCGCCGTGTTCCGGCACCACCAATGGCGCCACAACCGTCAGATCCTCCACACGGTCACAGCCCGCCTGCTCCCCCACCCGCAACGCCAGCTCCAGGAACCCCGTCCCCGGGAAGACCGCCACGCCCGCGACCACGTGATCCCGCAACCACTCATGCGAAACCAACGACAGACGGCTCGTGAACAACAACTCATCACCACTGGCCAGCTCGATCGCGGCTCCCAGCAGCGGATGCCCGGCCGACCCCAGACCCACCGAACCGAGGTTCCCGAGCGCCGATCCGGTGTCGCGGGACCAGAAGCGCCGTCGCTGGAACGCGTACGTCGGCAGATCGATCCGCTCGTGCTCCGGATCGGTGGTGTCCTCGGGGAATGCCGTCTCCCAGCGCACCGGAAGGCCGCTGACGTGGAGGTGGGCGAGGGCGGCGAGCAGACTCTCCGGCTCCGGCCGGTCCTTGCGCAGGACGGGGACGAAGACCTGCGCTCCACCGTCCAGGCACTCCTGCGCCAGGGCGGTCAGCTGACCGCCCGGTCCCAGCTCCACCAGACGGCCGACCTTGCGCTCCTCGAGAGCTCGTATGCCGTCGGCGAAGCGGACCGGCTGACGGACGTGCCGCACCCAGTAGTCCGGAGAACGCAGTTCCTCGGCCGTGGCGACCGCGCCCGTGACGTCGGAAACGATCGCAAGCGCCGGATCCCCGTACTCCAGACCCTCGGCGACCTGCCGGAACTCCTCCAGCATCGGCTCCATCAACGGCGAATGGAACGCATGACTCACCCGCAGGCCGGTCGTCCTGCGGTCCTGCCCGCGGAAGTGCTCCGCGACTTCCTCCACCGCCCCGGCCATTCCCGAAACCACCACGGACTGCGGCCCGTTGACCGCCGCAACACCGACCTCGGCCTCCCGCCCGGCCAGCAGCGGCAGCACCTCACCCTCCGACGCCTGAAGCGAAACCATCGCCCCACCCTCGGGCAACGCCTGCATCAACCGGCCCCGGGCCACGACAAGACGGCAGGCGTCAGCGAGAGACCACACACCCGCCACATGCGCCGCCGCCAACTCACCGATCGAATGACCGACCAGAACATCCGGCCGCACACCCCAGCTCTCCAACAACCGGAACAACGCCACCTCGAACGCGAACAACGCAGGCTGCGCGAACTCCGTACGGTTCAACCGCTCCGCGTCGTCACCGAAGACGACCTCCCGCAGAGAGAACGGGACCTCCCCGTCCACCGCGTCGAAAGCCTCGGCGAAGGCGGGGTACGTCTCGTACAACTCCCGGCCCATGCCGATCCGCTGCGAACCCTGCCCCGCAAAGAGGAAGGCGGTACGCCCGGCGGTCTGCGCGGAGCTCTGTACGACGTGAGGTTCGGCGCGGCCCTCCGCCAGCGCGCTCAGGGCGTGCAGCAGTTCGTGGCGGTCCGCGGCCATGATCACCGCGCGCTGCTCCAGCGCGGTCCGTGTCGTGGCCAGTGCCAGGGCGGTGTCGACCAGGGAGAGGTCGGACCCGGCCTCCACGAAGGCGGCCAGGCGCTCGGCCTGGGCGGGCAGTCGGCCGCCGGCCGCGGACAGCACCCACGGCAGGACCCGCGGGAGTTCCGGTGTTTCCCCGGTCCTCTCCGCTTCCGCTGCCTTGTCAGGGGCCTGCTGGAGGATGACGTGGGCGTTGGTGCCGCTGATCCCGAAGGACGACACACCCGCACGGCGCGGACGGTCCTGCGGCTGCGGCCATTCCACGTTCTCCTTCAGCAGGGAGATCTCCCCCGCCGACCAGTCGACATGCGAGGACGGCTCCTCGGCGTGCAGGGTGCGCGGCAGGATCCCCTGCCGCATCGCCATCACCATCTTGATCACACCGCCGACACCGGCAGCCGCCTGCGTGTGACCCACATTCGACTTCAATGAGCCGAGCCACAGGGGCTGTTCACGATCCTGGCCGTATGTGGCGATGAGGGCCTGTGCCTCGATCGGGTCACCCAACGGCGTCCCCGTGCCGTGCGCCTCCACCGCGTCGATGTCGGCGGGGTGCAGACCGGCACCGGCCAGGGCCTGACGGATGACGCGTTGCTGCGAGGGACCGTTCGGCGCCGTCAACCCGTTCGACGCACCGTCCTGGTTGACCGCCGACCCGGCAACCACCGCCAGCACCCGATGCCCATTGCGGCGGGCGTCGGAGAGCCGCTCCACCAGCAGCAGACCCACACCCTCGGCCCACGCCGTCCCATCCGCACCATCCGAGAACGCCTTGCACCGACCGTCCGACGCCAACCCCCGCTGCCGCGAGAACTCCACGAACGTCTCCGGTGTCGACATGACGGTCACACCACCGGCCAGCGCCAGATCGCACTCACCACTGCGCAGCGCCTGAGCGGCCAGATGCAGCGCCACCAACGACGACGAACACGCCGTATCCACCGTCACCGCGGGACCCTCGAAACCGAAGGTGTACGCGATACGGCCCGACGCCACACTGCCGGTGTTCCCGGTCATGAGGTATCCGCCCGAGTCCAACTCGGCCGCCCGTAGGAAGGAGCCGTAGTCCTGGGCCATGGCCCCGGCAAAGACACCCGTACGGCTGCCACGCAGCGTCGCCAGATCGATACCGGCCCGCTCGAAGACCTCCCACGACGTCTCCAGCAACAACCGCTGCTGCGGATCCATCGCCAACGCCTCACGCGGCGAAATCCCGAACAACCCCGCATCGAACTCGGACGCGGCGTGCAGGAAACCGCCCTCGCGGACGTAGGTCCGTCCCGGCGTACCGGGCTCCGGGTCGAAGAGACTGTCCAGGTCCCAGCCACGATCGGTCGGGAACCCACCGATCGCATCACTCCCCTCACTGACCAACCGCCACAGATCCTCGGGCGACTCGACCCCACCGGGGAACCGGCACGCCATCCCCACGATCACCACCGGATCGTCGCCAGCAGTCATCACCGCGGGCAGCACGCCGGGGGCGGCCGGCTGCTCTTCCCCGTCGGACAGTTCCGCCAGGAGGTGGTGGGCCAGTGCGGCCGGGGTGGGGTAGTCGAAGACCAGGGTCGAGGGCAGACGCATGCCAGTGGCGCCGTTCATGCGGTTGCGCAGCTCGACCGAGGTGAGCGAGTCGAAACCGAGATCCTTGAACGTCTGCCCCGACTCGACCTGCTGCGCGGAAGCATGCCCCAGGACGGACGCCGACTGCTCCGAGACGAAATCCCGCAGAAAGCGCTCGCGGTCGGCCGCCGGGAAGGAGAGCAGCCGCTGCCGCAGGCCGGTGGCGTCGCCGCCCGCTCCGATCTCGGCCTTGCGGCGACCACGGCCACGCACCAGAGCCCGCAGCAGCGGGGGAACATCGTCCGATGTCCGCCCGCGCAGCGCCGCGATGTCCAAGTCGACGGGCAGCACGGCGGCCCGTTCCATACCCGCGCCCAGATCCAGCGCGGTGTCCAGCAGACGGAGGCCCACCTCGGGAGCGAGCGGCTGCATGCCGTTCCGCGCCATACGCCGCAGATCGGCTTCGTTCAGCTCGGCGGTCATGCCGGCGCCAGGTGCCCACGGACCCCACGCGAGAGCGGTGGCAGGCAGACCGGACGAGCGGCGCGTTGCGGCGAAGGCGTCCAGGAAGGCGTTGGCAGCCGCGTAGTTGGCCTGCCCGGCACCGCCGAACGTGCCCACGACAGAGGAGAAGACCACGAACGCCGAGAGGTCCGCGCCGCGGGTCAGCTCGTGCAGATGCACTGCCGCATCCGCCTTCGGACGCATGACGTCAGCCAGCCGATCCGGAGTCAGCGAGGCCACCACACCGTCGTCCAGGACACCGGCCGTATGCACCACAGCCGTCAGCTGGCGGTCAGAGGGAACGGTGCGGAGCGCGGCGGCGAGCTCGTCCCGGTCGGCGACATCCACCGCGGCCACCTCGACCGAAGCCCCCAAGTCGGCCAGATCGGCGACGAGTTCACGAGCGCCGGGGGCATCCAGACCGCGGCGGCTGGCCAACAGCAGGTGCCGTGTCCCGTGTTCGGTGACCAGATGCCGGGCCACGAGCGCGCCCAGGCCACCCGTACCACCGGTCACCAACACGGTGCCGTCCGGATCCATCGGCGCCGGGACGGTGAGGACGACCTTGCCCACATGACGGGCCTGCGACAGATACCGGAACGCCTCCGGCGCCCGCCGCACATCCCAACACGTCACAGGAAGCGGCCGCAGAGCCCCCAGCTCGAAGAGGGTGACCAGCTCGGACAGCATCCGCCCGATCCGCTCCGGCTCCACGTCCATCAGATCGAACGCCTGGTACGCCACACCCGTGTGTGCTGCGGCCACGGCCTCCGGATCGCGGATGTCGGTCTTGCCCATCTCCAGGAACCGGCCGCCCCGGGGCAGCAGCCGGAGCGAGGCATCCACGAACTCCCCGGCGAGGGAGTCCAGCACCACATCCACGCCACGACCACCGGTCACGTCCAGGAACGCCGCCTCGAATGTCAGGTCCCGTGAAGAGGCGATATGACGGTCGTCAAGACCCAGACCGCGCAGCGTGTCCCACTTGCCCGCGCTCGCCGTGCCGAAGACCTCCGCACCCAAGTGACGCGCCAACTGAGTCGCGGCCATGCCGACACCACCGGCAGCCGCATGCACCAGCACCGACTCCCAGGGCTTCACTCCGGCCAGGTCGGTGAGTGCGTGGTACGCGGTCAGGAAGACCACGGGCACCGAAGCCGCCTGCGCGAAGGACCAACCCGCGGGGATCCGGGCCACCTTCTGCGCATCCGCGACCGCAACCGGACCGAAGGAGCCGGAGAAGAGGCCCATCACGCGGTCGCCGACGGCCAGTTCGACGACACCCGGCCCGACCTCGGTCACGACACCGGCGCCTTCCAGGCCGAAGTCCTTCGTGTCACCGGGATACATACCCAGCGTGTTCAGCACATCGCGGAAGTTGACGCCCGCCGCCCGCACTCCGATACGGACCTGGCCCGGCGCGAGTACGGCTTCCGCCTCCGGAACGGGCCGCAGCGCCAGCCCCTCCAGCGTCCCCTTCTCGACGACTTCCAGGCGCCAGGCCGAGTTCCCGGACTCCGCCGACTCCCCGGACTCCCGTACAGGAGCGGCGAGTTCACCACGGGCCGTGGTGCGTCCCAGCCGTGGCGCGTAGGCCGCTCCACCGCGCACCGCCAACTCCGGCTCGGCCGAAGCGAGCGCCGCGGCCACGACACCCCAGGACGTGTCCGTGCCGTCCACGTCCAGCAGCGCGAACCGGTCGGGTGCCTCCGCGCGCGCCGCGCGGACCAGGCCCCACACCCCCGCGAGCGCCGGATCCGGTGCACTCTCGTCGAGGGCGAC
>NZ_JBICVP010000012.1:0-264857 GCF_043199075.1 Streptomyces sp. NPDC048639 | reverse complement strand
ACCCCCCCCCCCCACAAAAAATCTCGGCGGCGTTCCCCCCCCCCCCCCCCCCCCCCCCCCCCCCCCCCACGGCTTTTTTGCGTTCGTAAGGGCCCTTTGGCCGTCCGGAGGCTCTTCGCGCCGGCCGGGAGAAGCGTCAGCCGAGCCGCGACCTGGGGCCTTGTCCGGCCCCTCGGTGCAGTGCGCCGATCCGTGCCGGTAGGGTCAGGGGGCATTGTCGGCACGTTCTTCCAGGAGGCACGCGGGTGGAGGCCCAGGAGACGCGGGTCCAGACGGACCGCGTCCTCACCATCCCGAACATGCTGAGCATGGCGCGTCTCCTCGGCGTACCGCTGTTCCTCTGGCTGATCCTGTGGCCCGAGTTCGGTGGACCCAAGGCCGACGGCTGGGCGTTGCTCGTGCTGGCCCTCAGCGGTGTCACCGACTACCTGGACGGCAAGCTCGCCCGCCGATGGAACCAGGTCAGCAGCCTCGGCCGGCTTCTGGACCCGGCCGCGGACCGGCTCTACATCCTCACCACACTGATCGGACTGACCTGGCGGGAAATCCTCCCCCTGTGGGTTCCCATTGTTCTGCTGTCCCGTGAGCTCGTCCTGCTCGTGATGGTGTGGATCCTCCGCCGTCACGGCTACCCGCCGCCGCAGGTGAACTTCATCGGGAAGGCCGCGACGTTCAACCTCATGTACGCCTTCCCGTTGCTGCTGCTGAGTGACGGAAGTGGCTGGGTTCCCTCACTCGCTGCTATTTTCGGATGGGCGTTCGCGGGATGGGGTACAACGCTCTACTGGTGGGCAGGAATCCTCTACGTGGTTCAGGTCCGCCGGCTCGTCAGAGCGGACGCCACGGCCGACTGAGCCTGGTGACACGGCATCACCGTTTTTCGACCGCCGGTCGGGTGCCCCGAGTGGCGCGTTCCCGGGCCATCTGGACGGGCAGCAGTCGGCTTGACCGTCGTCTCTTCAAGGAGGACGCTTCCGACATGAAGGCCGTCGTGATGGCTGGTGGCGAAGGTACTCGACTTCGCCCGATGACCTCCAGCATGCCCAAGCCGCTCCTGCCTGTGGTCAACAGGCCGATCATGGAGCATGTGCTGAGGTTGCTGAAGCGCCATGGTCTAACCGAAACCGTGGTGACCGTGCAGTTCCTCGCCTCCCTCGTCAAGAATTATTTCGGTGACGGTGAGGAACTCGGCATGGAATTGACCTATGCGCATGAGGAAAAGCCCCTCGGCACCGCCGGGAGTGTCAAGAATGCGGAAGATGCGCTCAAGGACGATGCCTTCCTCGTCATCTCCGGCGACGCCCTCACTGATTTCGACCTCACCGACCTGATCAATTTTCACAAGGAGAAGGGCGCGCTCGTCACCGTATGCCTGACGCGCGTCCCGAATCCGCTGGAATTCGGTATCACCATCGTTGATGACGACGGCAAGGTCGATCGTTTCCTGGAGAAGCCCACCTGGGGCCAGGTCTTCTCCGACACCGTCAACACCGGTATCTACGTGATGGAGCCGGAGGTCTTCGACTACGTCGAGGCCGACGCCTCCGTCGACTGGTCCGGCGATGTCTTCCCTCAGCTGATGAAGGACGGCAAGCCCATCTACGGCTATATCGCCGAGGGTTACTGGGAGGACGTCGGCACCCACGAGAGCTACGTCAAGGCGCAGGCCGATGTTCTCGAGGGCAAGGTCGACGTCGAGATCGACGGTTTCGAGATCTCGCCGGGCGTCTGGGTCGCCGAAGGTGCCGAGGTGCACTCCGACGCGGTGCTGCGGGGCCCCCTTTACATCGGCGACTACGCCAAGGTCGAGGCGGACGTCGAGATGCGTGAGCACACCGTCGTCGGGTCGAACGTGGTTGTGAAGAGCGGCGCCTTTCTCCACAGGGCCGTTGTCCACGACAACGTCTACATCGGCCAGCAGTGCAATTTGCGCGGATGCGTGATCGGCAAGAACACCGACATCATGCGGGCCGCTCGCATCGAGGACGGCGCCGTCATCGGTGACGAGTGCCTGATCGGCGAGGAGTCGATCGTCCAGGGCAACGTGCGGGTGTATCCCTTCAAGACCGTCGAGGCGGGCGCGTTCGTCAACACGTCGGTCATCTGGGAGTCCCGGGGCCAGGCCCAGCTCTTCGGCGCCCGTGGTGTGTCGGGCATCCTCAATGTGGAGATCACGCCCGAGCTCGCCGTGCGCCTCGCCGGTGCCTATGCGACCACGCTCAAGAAGGGCTCGACCGTCACCACCGCCCGTGACCACTCGCGTGGTGCTCGCGCCCTGAAGCGAGCCATGATCTCCGCTCTGCAGGCCAGCGCGATCGACGTACGGGACCTGGAGAACGTCCCTCTGCCCGTCGCCCGTCAGCTCACCGCACGCGGCGGTGCGGGCGGCATCATGATCCGTACGTCGCCGGGTGTCCCGGACTCGGTGGACATCATGTTCTTCGACGAGCGGGGCGCGGATCTCTCGCAGGCCGGTCAGCGCAAGCTCGACCGGGTCTTCGCGCGCCAGGAGTACCGCCGGGCGTTCCCCGGCGAGATCGGTGATCTCCGCTTCCCCGCGAGCGTTTTCGACTCGTACACCGGATCGCTGATGCGGGCCGTCGACACCACCGGTGTCGCCGAGGCCGGACTCAAGGTGGTCGTCGACGCCTCCAACGGCAGCGCGGGTCTGGTCCTGCCGAGCCTCCTCGGCAAGCTGGGGATCGAGGCGCTCACCATCAACCCCGGTCTCGACGAGTCGCGACCGACGGAGACGCCCGACGCCCGCCGCGCCGGGCTCGTACGTCTCGGGGAGATCGTCTCGTCGGCCCGTGCGGACTTCGGCGTCCGGTTCGACCCGGTGGGCGAGCGGATCTCGCTCGTCGACGAGCGCGGCAAGATCGTCGAGGACGACCGTGCCCTGCTGGTCATGCTCGACCTCGTCGCTGCGGAGCGCCGCAGCGGTCGTGTCGCCCTCCCCGTCACGACCACGCGGATCGCCGAGCAGGTCGCGGCCTACCACGGTACGCAGGTGGAGTGGACGACGACGTCGCCAGACGACCTGACCAGGGTCGGCCGTGACGAGACGACGATCTTCGGTGGCGATGGCCGCGGCGGCTACATCGTGCCGGAGTTCAGCAGCGTCTTCGACGGCTCGGCCGCGTTCTGCCGGCTCGTCGGGCTCGTCGCCCGTACGCAGTTGACCCTGAGCCAGATCGACGCCCGCATCCCGCGCGCCCACGTCCTGCGCCGTGATCTCGCCACCCCGTGGGCCGTGAAGGGTCTGGTCATGCGGACCGTGGTGGAGGCAGCCGGCGACCGTTCCGTGGACACCACCGACGGCGTACGGGTCGTGGAGGCCGACGGGCGCTGGGTGATGGTGCTGCCCGACCCCTCCGAGGCCGTCACCCACCTGTGGGCGGAGGGTCCGGACGAGGCGTCGGCACAGACGCTCCTGGACGAGTGGTCCGCCGTGGTCGAGAGCGCCGGACGCTGACCGCCGACGGGTCCTCACAAGGGCCCGTCCGGGCTTGTCCGGGTTCCTCCTGACGATCGGTGCGGGGCTCCGCGCATCGCGGTGTCCCGCACCGGCGCGTCGGTGGCCCCATTCGGCGGTAGGGTTCGCGACGTGCGACGATGTGCGGCATGTCGCAGCAGCCCCCCGATCGGAGCACAGCTTCGCCGCGCTCCCGCCCCGACGCCTCGATGTCGCTGCTGACCAATGTGACCGAGCACAGCCTCGACGACGGCTACGCCGAGGCGGCCGCCCGGCGTTCGGCCGAGGGCACGCAGGGGCGGCCGAAGCCTCTGCGCGCCAAGCTCGGGTTCGCCGCAGGCCTCGTACTGGCCGCTGCCGTGGTGACCGTCGGTGCCGCCGAGACGCGGATATCGGCTCCGGCCATCGCGAAGGAGCGGCAGGAACTGATCGACCGCATCGACACCGCCACCTCGGAGGCCGACCGTCTCCAGAAGAGCGTGGACACGCTGCGCGACCAGGTGCAGGACCGGCAGCGTGAGGCCCTGGAACAGCACGGCGGTGAGAAGGGCGAGACGGTCGCCCTGCTGGCGGGTGCGACGGCGGTGCACGGCCCGGGCGTGAAGCTGGTCGTGAACGATGCCAGGGACGCGGAACAGGGCGGCGAAGGCCCCCGCGAGGGCGGCGGCTTCTCCGACACCGGCCGCGTCCGCGACCGGGACATGCAGCGCGTCGTCAACGGCCTGTGGGAGGCCGGCGCGGAGGCCATCGCGATCAACGGCCAGCGGCTGACGGCCCTGTCGGCGATCCGGGCCGCCGGTGACGCCATACTGGTCGACAACAGACCGCTGGTGCCGCCGTACACGGTGCTGGCGGTGGGGGACGGGCAGCGGCTGGCGACCGACTTCCAGAACAGCGCCGACGGGCAGTACCTACAGGTGCTGAAGGAGAGCTACGGCGTCCGCACGAGCATCTCGGCGCAGGACGATGTCCGGTTGCCCGCGGCGCCGAGCCTGATCGTACGCAACGCAAAGCCGGTATCCGGAAGCGCGGACAAGAACGCCGCCGACACAGGGAAGGGCACATCGTGATCGCGGTACTGGGCCTCGTCGTGGGAGTCGTGGTGGGGCTGCTGGTCCGGCCCGAGGTGCCGGTGGTGGTCGAGCCGTATCTGCCGATCGCCGTCGTCGCGGCGCTCGACGCGGTCTTCGGAGGCCTCCGGTCCATGCTGGACGGGATCTTCGACGACAAGGTGTTCGTGGTGTCGTTCCTGTCGAACGTGGTGGTGGCCGCGCTGATCGTCTTCCTGGGCGACAAGCTCGGAGTCGGCGCCCAGCTCTCCACCGGCGTGGTCGTCGTCCTCGGCATCCGCATCTTCTCCAACGCCGCGGCGATCCGCCGGCACGTCTTCCGGGCGTGACGCCGATGAGCAACGACGAGACGCCCAGGACTCCCGGCGAACCGGAGGACAACGGTCCGAAGGAGACGCCGAAGCCCCCGCAGACGTCGAAGCCGGAGCAGGGGCCGGAAGCAGGCGAGCAGCCGCAGCCGGAGAGGCGGCCGCAGCCGGCACAGCCACCACGGCCCGAGCCGCGGCCGGGACAGCCACTGCAGCCCGAGCGGCCACAGGAACCGCGGCCCGAGCGGCCGCAGCCACCGCAGCCCGAGCGGCCGCAGCCACCGCGGCCCGAACAGCGGCCGCAGCCTGGACAGCAGCCGCCTCCGGAACGTCAGCCGCGACCGGCGCAGCCACCGCGGCCCGAACGGCGGCCGCAGCCTGGCCAGGCACCGCAGCCGCAGCGGCCGCAGCAGCCCCGACCGGGGCAGCAGCCGCAGCCGGCACAGCAACCCCAGCCCCAGCGTCAGCCGCGGCCGCAGCAGCCACCACCTCCCCAGCAGCCTCAGCGGCAACAGCAGTCGCAGGAGCGGCCCGACACCACGTCGCCCGCCCCCGGACCGCAGGGACCAGCCGCACCCGAGACGCCAAAGCCCTCCGCGGCCACGGCAGTTCCCGGAGATCAGCAGGCGCAGAAGGAGCCCGGTGAGACGCCCGGAGGCCGGCTCACCGGCCGTCAGCGGCTCGCCGCGGGCATCTGGCCGCCGCGCGTGACCCGCGCCCAACTGATCGTCGCGCTCCTGCTGTTCGTCCTGGGCCTCGGCCTGGCCATCCAGGTGCGCTCGACCACCGAGAACAGCGCGCTGCGGGGCGCGCGCCAGGAGGACCTCGTACGCATCCTGGACGAGCTCGACAACCGCACCGAGCGCCTCGAGGACGACAAGCAAGGGCTGGAGCAGCAGCGCACCGAGCTGGAGAATTCCTCCGACCAGGCGGAGGAGGCGCGCAAGCAAACGGTCCAGAAGGAGCAGCAGTTGGGCGTGCTCGCGGGCACGGTCGCCGCGCAGGGGCCCGGCATCACCATCACGGTGAGCAACGCCGGGGCGGTCAAGGCGGACATGCTGCTCGACGCGATCCAGGAACTGCGGGCCGCCGGCGCGGAGGCCATCCAGCTCAACAACGTGCGGATCGTGGCCGATTCATATGTGACCGACTCCGACGGCGGGGTACGAGTCGACGGGAAGAAAGTCTCACCGCCCTTCCGTTTCAAGGTCATCGGCAAGCCGCAGGACCTCGAACCGGCACTGAACATCCCTGGCGGCGTGGTGCAGACGCTGGAGAAGGAGCAGGCAACTGTCGCAGTTGACCGCTCTGAGAGGATCGTCGTGGATGCCTTGCGATCGGCGGATCGGCCTGACTACGCTCGGTCGTCATCGCAGTGAACGGTACGCGCACGGGGCCGCGCGGCCAGCGCGTCGGCCGGTGGGTGATGTTGCGGGGGGTCGGGGGACCACAAGGGTGACGTGTGGTGGAAACTGTCAGGCGGTCACGGACGTTGTGAGGATGTCCGGGTCCGCCGGTGTGTGCAGCGAGGTGTCGTCCTGCCCCACGGGCGGGTCTGTATCGGTCAAGGGGAATCGCCCGTGAAGTTGTTTGCGAAGTTGTTCGGCAAGAGTGCGCGAGACGGCGGTGAGAGCGGCACGGCCCGCCACCGTGCGGGGCACTCCGCTGAGGAGAGCGCCGCTCCCGAGGAGCGCCCGCTGTTCCGCGATCAGGTCGCGGGGGGCGAGGGCGACATTCCGGGTGGTCACGGCGCGTCTTCTGTTGACCTTGCGGCATCGGGGCGCATAGGTTTCGAGGAACCATCAACCTCAAGTACGGGTGGAGGGTTCAGCGCCTTGCCGGTTTGTACGAGGTGCGGGCACCGGAATGCCGAGGCCAGCCGGTTCTGCTCCAATTGCGGGGCTCCGCTGCGCGCGGGCGCTTCCGAGCGCCCTTCGGAGACGACCTCGACGATCTCGATCTCGGGCATTGAGTCCTACGAGACCGAGGCCACGGGCCAGACCGGGCCTCCGCTGTCCCCCGAGGCCCAGTCCGCCGTCGACGCCCTGCCGCTCGGCTCGGCGCTGCTGGTGGTCCGCCGCGGTCCGAACTCCGGAAGCCGTTTCCTTCTGGACGGTGACCTGACCACGGCCGGGCGTCATCCGCAGAGCGACATCTTCCTGGACGACGTAACCGTCTCCCGGCGACATGTGGAGTTCCGTCGCGGTGGCGACGGCGGCTTCACGGTCTCCGACGTCGGCAGTCTGAACGGCACGTATGTCAACCGGGAGCGGATCGACTCGGTGGCGCTGGCGAACGGCGACGAAGTGCAGATCGGCAAGTACCGGCTGGTCTTCTACGCCAGCCAGCGGGGCATCTGACCGCCCGGGCACCCGACCAGGGAAGGGCCATGCGTCGGACACCGTCGGGCGGTGCCGGTTCCGGCACCGCCACCACGGCAGGCAGGCTGATGAGCATCGGCACGGTGCTCCAGCAGCTGCGCGAGGAGTTTCCCGAGGTCACCATCTCCAAGATTCGCTTCCTGGAGGCGGAGGGCCTGGTCGAGCCTCGGCGTACCCCCTCGGGCTACCGCAAGTTCAGCCCGGAGGACGTCCTGCGCCTCGGCTACGTCCTGCGCATGCAGCGGGACCACTACCTCCCGCTGAAGGTCATCCGGGAGCACCTCGAGGCGATGGAGCGGGGTGAGCAGGTCCGTCTCCCCGCGCCGGGGCGCTCCCGTGAGCTGCTGGAGGGGGCGCTGGACGGGGACGGAGTCGCCCCCGCCACGGCCCGCCTGGGCAGGACCGAGCTGCTGGCCGCCGCCGAGGTCGGCGAGGACCAGCTCGCGGAGTGGGAGTCGTACGGCCTGATCGCCCCGGACGCGGACGGCGGCTACGACCTCGAGGCGGTCCCCGTCGCCCGGCTGATCGCCGATCTGGGCCGGTTCGGCCTCGAGCCGCGACATCTGCGCGTCATGAAGGCGGCGGCGGACCGCGAGGCTGATCTCGTCGAGCAGGTCGTGGCCCCGCTGAGGCGCCATCGCAACCCTCAGACCAGGCATCATGCGGAGTCCACGGTGCGCGAGCTGGCGACGCTGTCCGTACGGCTGCACGCCGCTCTCGTACAGTCCGCGCTGCGGGGCCGGCTGCACTGAAGGACGGGCCCGACTACCCAAACCGGCCGGGCACGTCCTAGGGTTGCTGTGTGAACGAGCTCGACGTCGTGGGTGTCCGGGTGGAAATGCCCTCCAACCAACCGATCGTGCTCCTGCGTGAAGTGGGAGGCGACCGCTACCTCCCCATCTGGATCGGGCCCGGGGAGGCGACCGCGATCGCCTTCGCCCAGCAGGGCATGGCGCCAGCCCGGCCGCTGACGCACGACCTGTTCAAGGACGTGCTGGAGGCGGTCGGCCAGACTCTCACCGAGGTCCGCATCACGGACCTGCGCGAGGGTGTGTTCTACGCGGAGCTGGTCTTCGCCAGCGGGGTCGAGGTCAGCGCCCGTCCCTCCGATGCCATAGCGCTCGCCCTGCGGACCGGCACGCCCATCTACGGCAGCGACGGCGTGCTGGACGACGCGGGTATCGCCATCCCGGACGAGCAGGAGGACGAGGTCGAGAAGTTCCGCGAGTTCCTCGACCAGATCTCGCCCGAGGACTTCGGCACCAACCGCGAGCAGTAGCGCGAGGCCGTCGCGGGGTTGTTCGGACGATGGGCCGATCGGGCTTCCCTGGAACGGGTCACGAGAAACCACCCCTAGGGTGATTATCACGCGGCGTGCCAAGTGTGGCGATCGTTGACGCACCCCGAGTGACTGCCTACCTTCGAGAAGGCAGGTCGAGGACGGAGGTCGGCGTGAGCAGCACCGGCGACGGTACAGCGGCGGGCGGTCCAATTCCGCTCCATGGGCGCGCGGCCGACACCCCATTCATGCACCCCGCAGCGGGGGCGGACGATGCGGTCGAGGACCCTTCCGACCTGGTCGGATACCGCGGCCCCACGGCATGTGCGGCAGCGGGCATCACGTACCGCCAGTTGGACTACTGGGCGCGTACCGGGCTGGTCGAACCCAGCGTGCGTCCGGCGTACGGCTCCGGTACGCAGCGGCTGTACAGCTTCCGGGACGTCGTCGTCCTCAAGATCGTGAAGCGCTTCCTGGACACCGGTGTCTCCCTGCAGAACATCCGTGCGGCCGTCCAGCACCTCCGCACCCGCCAGCGTGCCGACCTCGCCCACATGACGCTCATGAGCGACGGCGCGACCGTCTACGAGTGCTCGTCCCCTGACGACGTCGTGAGCCTGCTCCAGGGCGGCCAGGGCATCTTCGGGATTGCGGTCGGGGTCGTGTGGCGCGACGTGGAGGACGCTCTGGCACAGCTCCACGGCGAGCGCGTGGACACCGGCGAGACGCTCGTCGGGCACAATCCGGCCGACGAGCTCGCCAGGCGCCGCAACCGAGCGGTCTGACGCGCGCTGCGCGGCGAGGCCGTTGTCAGTCCCGTAGGGGAACATCGGTGATGTGAGAGCCGCGCCGACGATCCTGCATCTCGACATGGACGCGTTCTACGCATCGGTGGAGCAGGCGTCCAAGCCGAGTCTGCGCGGCAAGCCGGTCGTGGTCGGCGGCATCGGGCCCCGGGGGGTGGTGGCCACCGCGTCGTACGAGGCCCGGGTCTTCGGGGTGCACTCCGCGATGGCGACGGCCCAGGCGCGGAGGCTGTGCCCGAACGCCGCGTATCTCGCCCCGCGCTTCGCGCTGTACCGGCGGATCAGCGACGCGGTGATGGAGCTGCTCCACACGCTCTCCCCGCTCGTCGAGCCGCTGAGCCTGGACGAGGCGTTCGTCGACCTGGAGGCGGCCGGAGCGGCGGACTGCGCGGAGGAGGCCCGTGCGGTGGGGGAGCAACTCCGCCAGGACATCCGCTCCCTCACCGGGCTGACCGGCTCGGTCGGGCTGGCCGGGTCGAAGATGCTCGCCAAGATCGGTTCCGAACAGGCGAAACCGGACGGCCTCGTTCTCATCGAGCCGGGCACCGAGCGCGAGCTGCTGGAGCCGATGACGGTCCGTACGCTGCCCGGCGTCGGGCCCGCCACTGCCGAGCATCTGCGCCGGACGGGCATCCACACCATCGGCGAGATCGTCGAGGCGGGGGAGGACGAGCTGGTGCGGCTGCTGGGCAAGGCGCACGGCAGCTCGCTGCACGTCATGGCGCAAGGGCTGGACGACAGACCGGTGGTCGCCGAGCGCGACGCCAAGTCCGTATCCGTCGAGGACACCTTCGACGTCGACCTGCACGACCGGGCCCGGGTGCAGAGCGAGGTGCGGCGGCTCGCCGAGCGCTGTGTCCAGCGGCTGCGCTCGGCGGGCCGGTCGGGCCGTACGGTCGTGCTCAAGGTCCGGCGCTACGACTTCTCGACGCTGACGCGTTCCGAGACGCTGCGCGGGCCGACCGACGACCTGGCCGTGATCCAGGAGGCCGCGGCCCGGCTGATCGAGAGCGTGGAGACCACGGGCGGCGTGCGGCTGCTCGGCGTCGGCGTCACCGGGCTCGCCGACTTCACGCAGGAGGACTTGTTCGCCCAGGCCGCTACGGCCGAGGCGGCCGGTGCCGCTGTGGCGGAGGAGGCGGAGGGCGCTGAGGTGGCGCAGGGCGCCGAGCCGGAGCATGCCCCGGTGGCGTCGGGAGAGCCGGAGCCGGTAGCGGCGGAGGCCGGGCCGCGACGCTGGGTTCCGGGGCACGACGTACGGCATGCCGCGTTCGGTACGGGCTGGGTGCAGGGCAGTGGCGTCGGCCGCGTCACGGTGCGCTTCGAGCAACCGTGGTCGGCTCCCGGGCGGGTGCGGACGTTCCCGGTGGACGATCCGGACCTCGAACCGGCGGAGCCGCCGCCGCTCCTCGCCCAGGAGCGCCCGGGTGCGGAGCCGGCGTCAGAGGCGGAGGAGACTGAGGAGGCGGACCCGGGTGCGGCGGGGGAGGGAGATGCTCAGCCGTCCTCGGCTCGGTCGTCCTCGCCCGCGATACGGCCGAAGTCCTGGTCGCCGTCCCCCTCGCCGCCCGCGTCGGTCCCGGGGGCGGACGCGTCGAGCCCGTAGTGGTGGTAGAGCTGCAGCTCCTGCTCGGGCGAGAGGTGGCGGCCCACGCCGAAGTCGGGTGCGTCCTTGATCAGGGACCTGCGGTAGGGGACGCGGAGGGTGTCCTCGACCACCTCGCTGGGCTCCAGCGGGACGAACGCATCGCGACCGAACAGACCCGTGCGTACGGCGGCCCACTCCGGGCGCCCCGTGGCGTCGTCCAGGTACACCTCGTCCACGGTGCCGATCTTCGCCCCGTCGAGATCGAACGCCTTGCGCCCGATCAGGCTCCGCGGATCGATGTCGGACTGCACGCTGCCCTCCAACTCGTCGTCGTCCTCTATGGAACAACGAAATGACACATCGCGTACGTCGGCCACTCGGGATCCGACCAGATCCTTGGCCCGAGGTGCGCTGGTACGCTGGCAAACGGCTGCTGACCCCGTGCGGGAGAGTCCTCCGCCGTCAGGCCGGAGGCGCCGAAGGAGCAAACCCTCCCCGGAATCTCTCAGGCACACGTACCGCACGGACGAGGTCACTCTGGAAAGCAGGGCGGGCGTCGGGACGTATGTGCCGGAACCCCTCCTCACCGACGGTGCAAGCCGGGCCGCTCAGGCGGGCCGGTGAAGCTCTCAGGTCGAGATGACAGAGGGGGAGGCCGTCGGGGTACCCGTACATACGGGTATCCCTCGCAGGTCGCGTCGACCAGGAGGCCTCCGCAGATGACCGCCAACCGCATCCCACTCTCCGATCTGGAGCGTGGCATCCCCTTCGAACAGCGTCACATCGGCCCCGACAGTGAAGCCCAGGCGAAGATGCTCGCCCAGGTCGGCTACGGCTCGCTGGACGAGCTCACCACCGCGGCCGTGCCGGACGTGATCAAGAGCGCGGGCGCGCTCGACCTGCCGGAGGCGCGCAGCGAGAGCGACGTCCTCGCCGAGCTGCGCACGCTGGCCGACCGCAACGAGGTGCTGGCGCCCATGATCGGGCTCGGCTACTACGGCACCTTCACGCCGCCGGTGATCCTGCGGAACGTCCTGGAGAACCCGGCCTGGTACACCGCGTACACCCCGTACCAGCCGGAGATCTCGCAGGGCCGCCTGGAGGCGCTGCTGAACTTCCAGACCGTTGTCGCCGACCTGACCGGCCTGCCCACCTCGGGTGCCTCCCTGCTCGACGAGGGCACCGCGGCCGCCGAGGCCATGGCGCTCTCCCGGCGTGTCGGCAAGGTGAAGGACGGCGCCTTCCTGATCGACGCCGACTGCCTGCCGCAGACGATCGCGGTGATCGAGGCGCGTGCCGAACCGACCGGGGTCGAGGTCGTCGTCGCCGACCTGTCCGACGGGATCCCGGCCGAGATCGCCGAGCGCGGTGTCTTCGGCGTCCTGCTGCAGTACCCGGGCGCCTCCGGCCAGGTACGGGACCTGCGGCCCGTGATCGAGCGGGCGCACGAGCTGGGCGCGATCGTCACCGTCTCCGCCGACCTCCTCGCCCTCACCCTGCTGACCTCGCCCGGTGACCTGGGCGCGGACATCGCGGTGGGCACCAGCCAGCGCTTCGGTGTGCCGATGGGCTTCGGCGGCCCGCACGCCGGCTACATGGCGGTGCGCGAGAAGTTCGCCCGCAGCCTGCCGGGCCGGCTCGTCGGCGTCTCCGTGGACGCGGACGGCAACAAGGCGTACCGGCTGGCTCTGCAGACCCGTGAGCAGCACATCCGCCGTGAGAAGGCCACCAGCAACATCTGCACCGCGCAGGTGCTGCTCGCCGTGATGGCAGGAATGTACGCGGTCTACCACGGCCCGGACGGACTGGCCGCCATCGCCCGCCGCACGCACCGCTACGCCGCGATCCTCGCCGAGGGCCTGCGCGCGGGCGGCGTCGAGGTCGTCCACGGCGCGTACTTCGACACCGTGACCGCGCGCGTGCCAGGACGGGCCGCCGAGGTCGTGGCCGCCGCCCGCCGGGCCGGGATCAACCTGCGCACGGTCGACGCGGACCTGGTCGGCATCGCCTGCGACGAGACCACCGGGCGTGAGCAACTGGCGGGCGTCTGGGGCGCGTTCGGCGTCGAGGGCGACATCGAGGCGCTGGACGTGTCGGTCGGGGAGTCCCTGCCCGAGGCGCTGCTGCGGACCGACGAGTACCTGGCCCACCCGGTCTTCCACCAGTACCGCTCCGAGACCGCGATGCTGCGCTATCTGCGCAGGCTCGCCGACCGGGACTACGCGCTCGACCGCGGCATGATCCCGCTCGGTTCCTGCACGATGAAGCTCAACGCGACGACCGAGATGGAGCCGGTCACCTGGCCGGAGTTCGGGGCGCTGCACCCCTTCGCGCCCGCCGAGCAGGCGCAGGGCTATCTGACCCTGATCCGTGAGCTCGAGGAGCGCCTCGCCGAGGTCACCGGCTACGACAAGGTGTCCATCCAGCCGAACGCCGGCTCGCAGGGCGAACTGGCCGGGCTGCTGGCCGTACGGGCGTACCACCGCGCCAACGGCGACGACCAGCGCACCATCTGCCTCATCCCGTCCTCCGCACACGGCACGAACGCCGCCAGCGCCGTCATGGCGGGCATGAAGGTCGTCGTGGTGAAGACCGGCGGGGACGGCGACGTCGACGTCGAGGACCTGCGCGCCAAGATCGAGCAGTACGGCGAGCAGCTCGCGGTTCTCATGGTCACCTACCCGTCCACGCACGGGGTGTTCGAGGAGCACATCACCGACATCTGCGGGGCCGTGCACGACGCGGGCGGCCAGGTGTACGTGGACGGTGCGAACCTCAACGCCCTTCTGGGGCTGGCCAAGCCGGGTCACTTCGGCGGCGACGTCTCGCACCTGAACCTGCACAAGACCTTCTGCATCCCGCACGGCGGCGGCGGTCCGGGCGTCGGCCCGGTCGGTGTGCGCGAGCACCTCGCGCCGTATCTCCCGAACCACCCGCTCCAGCCGGAGGCCGGCCCCGAGACGGGCGTCGGGCCGATCTCGGCCGCCCCGTGGGGCTCGGCGGGCATCCTGCCGATCTCCTGGGCGTACATCCGGCTGATGGGGGCCGAGGGGCTGCGGCGGGCCACCCAGGTCGCCGTCCTCGGTGCCAACTACATCGCCAAGCGCCTCGAACCGCACTACCCGGTGCTCTACACCGGTCCGAACGGGCTGGTGGCGCACGAGTGCATCGTGGATCTGCGGCCGCTGACCAAGGCGACCGGCGTGAGCGTCGACGATGTGGCCAAGCGGCTGATCGACTACGGCTTCCACGCGCCGACCATGTCGTTCCCGGTCGCCGGGACCCTGATGATCGAGCCGACGGAGAGCGAGGACCTCGCGGAACTCGACCGTTTCTGCGAGACGATGATCGCGATCCGTGGAGAGATCGAGCGGGTGGCCTCGGGCGAGTGGTCCGCGGACGACAACCCGCTGCGGGGCGCACCGCACTCGGCGGCCGCGCTGGCCGGGGAGTGGGAGCGGCCGTACAGCCGTGAGACGGCGGTCTTCCCGGCCGGTGTCTCGACCGCGGACAAGTACTGGCCGCCGGTGCGTCGTATCGACGGGGCCTACGGCGACCGCAATCTGGTCTGCTCCTGCCCGCCGCTGGAGGACTACGACGCCTGACCGGCGTTCGGGCCATACGCATCGGGGCCGGTTCGGCGCATGTCGCCGGGCCGGCCCCTGTATTTCGTCTCCGGAGGCTTCGGTGGATCCGCCGCGGCGCGGGGAGCCCCTCTCCTCCGGTTCGCCTCCGTCACGCGGCGGCGATCACCTGCGCCGAGCCGAGCGGCCGGTGCGGGGCGATGATCTGCCCGTCCGGCAGCAGCTCACCGGTGTCCTCGAAGAGCAGGACGCCGTTGCACAGCAGGCTCCAGCCCTGCTCCGGGTGGTGCGCCACGCTCTGGGCGGCCTCCCGGTCGGCGGAGTCGGCTGAGGGGCAGGGTGGCTTGTGCTGGCACATGAGCGGGTTCTTTCGCTGTGGTGTGATGAGTGATCTGTTGATCGCTGCGGTGTCCATACCGCCCCCCGTATCTGTTCGGTCGGTCCCCAGTCTTGCTCTACAGGCGGGATTCCGCAGGGATTTCGCGGCAGCCGCTCTTACTGGGTCAGGACGCGTCACCCGGGCGGACGGTTCATTGCCCTATGGCGGTCCCTTCGGGTGGTTGTGATTGGTCATACCGGGCTAGTCCGGATGGGTGAGTGAGGCCCGTGCCGCGCGTGGGGGCGCGACACGGGAGTCCGATTCCGTTAATGGCCTACTCCGGCAGAGGTCGTACTCCGGTCAGGAACGGAATAGGGAAGGGCTCGGGAGCCCCGTACACAGCGCGGCCCCGCGGCCACCGGGGCCGCGGGGCCGCGCTCATGCCGCGCGAGGGAGAGCCGGAGCCTCCCGTGGTCAGGCAGGGGAGCCCATGGCGGGTGTTCCCATGCCCATCAGCGGGGGCGGTGTCATGCGGTGTGTCAGAACGGGCAGCAGATCCGCGACGCGGTGCGCCCGGTGCGCCGCGATACCGGGAGGGGCAGGGGCGAGCGGCACGAGAACGTCGTTCGGCGCGGGCGAGCCCGTGGCGGCGTCGGCCTCGATGTCCCCGTGCAGCCACAGCGTGAGCATGTAGAGCTCCGGTACGGACAGCAGCCGCGGCTGGTACCTGCCCGGAAGCGCCTCCGCCTGCCGCAGCGCCCGCTCGGTGGACGCCACGTACGGTCCCTCGAAGAAGTGCGAGAACGTCCAGCCGTCCGGGGTCAGCATCGTCTCGGCCGCCGCCACGGCACGGTCGCCGCCCCGCACCAGGAAGCGCCACCCGGCGAGCCGCGTGCGTGGTGGCTCCTGGCTGGTGATCACGCGGTCGAGAACATGGACCGGCAGCGGGAGCTCGGGAGTCAGCGGACCGCTTACGGTCCGCAGCGCCGGGGTACGCGGGTCACATACGGCGGTGGGTGAGCCGAGTGCCGCGAGGGCGCTGCGCAGGGCGGGCTTGGGTGCCGGGGGGACATGCAGCGGCATGGTGGGTCGCCTCTCACTTGGGAGACACGTGGTGCGGGGCGTTGCGGACGACGTTGTCAGCGTGGTTCGGGGTCAGAGGGGGCCGGATGATCGAAATGCCGGCGACGCTCACTCTCTGCCCTTGTTCGCGAAGTTTATCTGACGTCTGTTCACGGGGTGTTTCCACTAGCGGTCGGCGACATTGCGGGCAAGTCCGTATTCGGTCTTTGCTCCGAGAGGGTTGCGCCTATTCTGTCCGCCGCTCCGGCCCGCCGCCTCGGGTTATGCCGCGAAGGCGGTAGGCCGATTCCCGCCCCTGCTTTTCGCGGGTGCAATGCGGGAGGCCCGGGACAGGATGCTATGCCCATGGAATGTGCCGGAGTATGTGTAGTGACGAGCCTAGTGGGCATGCGGTGTCCGCCGGGCGTTATCGATCACATTGCTGGGCATCATCGACCCTGACGCCGTGGCCCGCGCCACGGGCAGCTCACTCGAGGAGGGACGCTCCGATGGGGGAGAAGGTCGTGGCAGGCGGGTTCGACCTGTCCGATCGGCGGCTCTACCGGCGCAAACTGCAGCAGTGCCTCGAGGGACTGGAGCGGCTGCTGGAGGAGAAGCGGTTCGACCGGCCCAAGAATCTGATGGGGCTGGAGATCGAGCTCAATCTCGCGGGCGCCGACGGGATGCCGCGCATGCTGAATGCGGAAGTGCTGGAGCGCATCTCGAGCGGAGATTTCCAGACGGAGCTCGGCCAGTTCAACCTTGAAGTGAACATCGTCCCGCACCGTATGTCGGGACGCGTCCTCGACCGGCTCGCCGAGGAACTCCGCACCGGCCTCGCCTATGCCGACCGCAAGGCGCGCGAGGTCTCGGCGGAGATCGTGATGGTCGGGATTCTGCCCACCCTCGGCACCGAGGACCTGGTGTCCTCGAACCTCTCCGACGTCGATCGCTACATGCTGCTGAACGACCAGATCCTGGCGGCGCGCGGCGAGGAGATCGCCCTCGACATCGAGGGGGTGGAACGGCTGACGTATCGCACGGGGTCGATCGCCCCCGAGGCCGCCTGCACCTCCGTACAGCTCCATCTCCAGGTGACGCCCGGGCGGTTCGCCGCGGTGTGGAACGCGGCGCAGGCCGTTGCCGCCGTGCAGATCGCGATGGGCGCCAACTCCCCCTTCCTGTTCGGGCGGGAACTGTGGCGCGAGTCCAGACCGCCGCTGTTCCAGCAGGCCACCGACACGCGCCCGCCGGAGCTCCGGGAGCAGGGCGTACGGCCGCGGACCTGGTTCGGCGAGCGGTGGATCGACTCCGCCTACGACCTCTTCGAGGAGAACGTTCGCTACTTCCCCGCCCTGCTGCCCATCTGCGACGACGAGGACCCGCTACGCGTCCTGGACGACGGGAAGATCCCCGGGCTCCAGGAACTGGTGCTGCACAACGGCACGGTCTACCGCTGGAACCGCCCGGTGTACGCGGTCGCCGAGGGCGTCCCGCATCTACGGGTGGAGAACCGCGTCCTGCCCGCCGGTCCCACCGTCACCGACGTCATCGCCAACACGGCGCTCTACTACGGTCTGGTGCGCACCCTCGCGGACGAGTCGCGCCCGGTGTGGTCCAAGCTCTCCTTCGCCGAAGCGGCGGAGAACTTCGACGCGGCCTGCCGCTACGGCATCGACGCCACCCTGCGCTGGCCGCGCCCCGGTCGCTCGGGCGCGGTGGCCGAGGTGCCGGCGATCCGCCTGGTGCGGGACGAGCTGCTGCCGCTGGCCGCCGCCGGGCTGGACGAGTGGGGTGTCGAACCCGCCGACCGGGACCGGTATCTCGGGGTCATCGAGGAGCGCTGCCGACGCCGGATGAACGGCGCCGCCTGGCAGGCCGCAACCTTTCACCGCGGGTTGGACGGCGGTCTCGACCGGGAGGCCGCGCTCGCCGCGACCACTCGGCGCTACGCCGAGTTGATGCGCGCGGGTGAGCCCGTGCACACGTGGCCCGTGTCCTTCCCCGGCTGAGACGTCCCTCCTGGGCCGGTCCGGAGGCCGTCCCGAAGTCGGGGCCCCATCCGGGCCCCGAATCCGGTCCCGTCCCGGGCCCGAACTCCGGCCCGGGAGAGACGCTTCAGCGCCGCCTTGGCTGTATGCCGCCCTGACTCAACACCCCATGCTTGAAGGCCACTTGGACCCGTCGCCCTTCGTGCCGGGCGCCGTCGTGCGACGAGCGCGCGAGCTCAGCGTCGGCTCGCGGCCATGATCGACCTGAGCATCACTTGATGGATCTGCTCCGGATCCTCGACGCGGAATGCGGAGCCGCCCGTCGCCGCCGCGATCTCCTCGCACGACCGCTTGTCGGCGTCGGGTCCGACCGCGATGGCGATCAACGGCAGCGGGCGCAGCGGGTCGCCCAGCTTCCTCAACTTCTTGACCAGCGCGTCCCTGGAGATGCTTCCGGGGTCCTGGTTGGAGCCGTCGGTCAGCAGCACCACCACGTTGAAGCGGCCCAGCCCGTAACTCTCCGCGGCCTCGCGGTAGGTGGCGAGCACAGTGTCGTACAGCCCGGTGGCCCCGTCCGATACGGGCTCCAGGTCCTCGACGGCCGCCGTGATCCGGTCGCGCTGGGTTCTGCCGTCCGAACGCTCGTCCAGCCGCTGAGCGGGCACGAGCCGGCGGTAGTCGCGGGGGCCGTCGAGCCGCCGCGCGAAGTCCCACAGGCCGATCTCGTCCTCCGCCTTGAAGGTGGAGAGCGCCTGGAGGAGGGATCCCCGGGTGACGTCCATGCGGGACCGGCCGCCCTTGCCGGGAACCGGTGCCGACATCGAGTCCGAGGCGTCCACCACGGCCGTCAGCCGCGCGCTCTTGACCGTGATCGCCCACAGACCCAGCGTCGCCTGGACCTCCTCGGTGGTCGGGGCCTTCGCGGGTGCCGCGTCGTAGGGCTGGGGCACTCTCGCACCCGCTGCCCGCGCCGCCGCGGGCTTCGGTGGCACGCCGCCGGTCCGGAAGCCGTGCTCGCGCAGCAGCGCGAGACTGTCGCCGGTGCCCAGCAGCGTCATGAAGCGGGTCGCGGCCCGGGTCTGGCGTGCGGTCAGCGTGTCCTCGCCGACCAGGGTGTACGGGTAGTCGAGGAAGGCGCTGCCGTCCTCCGGATAGAAGAGCCGCAGATCGCCCGCGAAACCGCCGGTGTTGTGGCGGTGCGCCGCTTGCTCGGACACGATCAGCGCGGGGTTCCCGCTGGGGTCTCCCTTGTCCGCCCCGAACTCGGCACGCGGGAGGGAGGCGAGGACCTGCTCGTCGCCGTCCTCGGTGTGCCCGGCGAGGAGCCGGGCCATGCCGGCGGCCAGCGTCCCGCCGCCGGGCCGCTCCTTCTCCGCGGAGGTGCCGAGCCTGGCGAGCGCGAGCAGTCCGACGGCGCTGCGGTCCGGATCGGCCACGCCCAGCGGCAGTTCCGTCCGCTGTGCGGCTTCGGCCAGGCCCGCCCAGGTGTACGTCCTGCCCGGCCAGCCGAGCTTCTCGGCGGCGGACGGGACGGCTGCCAGGGCGAGCGGCGAGGACGCGACTTCACCGCCCTCGCCGAGCGCCGGAGCGGTGCCGGAGGCCCTGACCTGGTCGACCCAGAGGCCGGAGTCCGGCAGCCAGACCTCGTAACCGGCGGAGGCGCCGCGCGGTCCGGTCAGCTCGTCGGCGACTTCGTGGGCCGGGCGGGCGGTGACGCGGACGTCCAGGCAGCGGCCGTCCGTACGGATCCCGGTTTCCCGGGCCCGTTCGGCGATGGTGCGCAGGGCGGGCGCGATGTCGGGGGAGGCGGCGACGCGCAACGGCATGTCCTCGCCGTCACAGGAATCGCCGAAGGGAGACAGGCCGTTGCTCAGGGCGACGGCCGTGCCGGCGGCCATCGCCAGGACGAGGGCCGCGAAGATCGCTACGGTACGTCGACGGGCGGCGGAACGGCCCCCCGCACCGTCGGGAGCGGAGGCGTGGGGCAAGCTGTGACGTCCCATGGGTCTCCCCGGCCTGTCGTGGCGATCTTCGCACTGCCTTTCGAGACGATAGCGGCGCGGGGATGGCGGCGAGGCGGGATTGTGGAACTGGAGGCGGGCGTGCAGGCAGAGTCCGGGCGGGTGGCCGATTCCTTCTCCCCTGAGCGGCTGCCGCCGCGCGTGCTGCGCACCGAGATGCTGCTGGTGCTGGCGCTCTCGGTGGGGGCGAGCGCGGTGTCCGCGCTGATCAGCTTTGTCGGCTCGGTGACGAAGCCGGGCGGGCTCAAGGACCAGGCCGCCCTGCTCAACTCCTCGGCCGCGCCCGGGCGTCCGTGGCTGGATCTCGCGTGGCAGGTCTTCGGCATCGGCACGGCTCTGGTGCCCGTCGCCCTGGTCGCGCACCTGCTGCTGCGAGAGGGCGCCGGAGGCTTGCGCGCTGTCGGACTGGACCGGCGCAGGCCGGGGTTCGACCTCGGCGCCGGAGCGGCTGTCGCGGCTGCGATCGGCGGTACGGGTCTCCTGTTCTACCTGGGCGTACGGGCCGTGGGGTTCAACCTCACGGTCGTCCCCGAGTCGCTGCCCGACGTGTGGTGGAAGATCCCGGTGCTGATCGCCTCGGCCATCCAGAACTCGTTGGTGGAGGAGGTGATCGTGGTCGGCTATCTGCTGCGCAGGCTCGGGCAGCTCGGGTGGACGCCGGCCGCCTCGCTCGCGGCGAGCGCCGGACTGCGCGGCCTGTACCACCTCTACCAGGGCATCGGCGGGATGGTCGGCAACATGGTGATGGGCGTGGTGTTCGTCCTGCTCTACCGGCGGTGGGGGCGGGTCGGGCCGCTCGTCGCGGCCCATGCGCTGATCGACATCGTGGCCTTCGTCGGCTACGCCCTGCTGGCGGGGAAGGTGGGCTGGCTGCCCACGAAGTGAGCAGCTGCTCGGCTTGCGCTCCCGCCCCCCGTATCCGCCGTGGGTTCCCGGTCCGGTGCGCTCGCGGGTGGATGACGCTCCGGACCCCGGGGTCCGGTGAGGCCACGGCTCGAACGGTCAGGGGGCGGTGAGCAGTTCGCCGTCGACGACCGTGACCGCGGACCCAGTGAGCAGGGTGCGCTCACCGCGCAGTGCCGTACGGATGAACCCCGTCCTGGCCGATGCCTGGAAGCCGCTCAGGTCGTCGCGCCCCAGGCGGGCGGACCAGAACGGCGCCAGCGCGGTGTGCGAGCTGCCCGTCATCGGGTCCTCGTCGATGCCGACGGCCGGCCCGAAGAAGCGCGAGAGGAAGTCGTAGCCGCAGGCGGGGTCTTCGGACCTGGCGGTGGCGATGATGCCGCGGTGACCGAGGCGGGCGACGGCGGCGAAGTCGGGCGCCAGAGCACGTACGGCCTTCTCATCGGTCAGTTCGACGAGCAGGTCACCGACATTCGGGCCGGTGTCGTGGGCGGAGAGCACCTCGGTGCCGAGGGCGGCGGCCGCTTCGGTGCACAGGTCGTCGCGCTCCGTGAGCGGTGCGGTCGGGAAGTCCAGGGTGATCGAGCCGTCGTCGTGGGCGGTCGCGGTGAGGACGCCGCTGCGCGTGGCGAAGCGGAGGGTTCCGGTGGCGGTGCCCGTGGCGTGCAGGACGTGGGCGGTGGCGAGCGTGGCGTGTCCGCACAGGTTCACCTCGGCGAGGGGGGTGCACCAGCGCAGGGCCCAGTCGGCGTCCCCGCCTTGGGGGAGGGGGTGCGCGAAGGCTGTCTCGGAGAGGTTCATCTCCGCGGCGACGCGTTGCAGCCAGGCGTCGTCGGGGAAGCCCTCGGGGCCCAGGAGCAGCACCGCGGCGGGGTTCCCGGCGAAGGGGCGGTCGGTGAAGGCGTCAACGATTCGGATGCGCATGAGCGGGAGAGTACGGCGGGCGCGGCGGGCGGGAACACGGCCAATTCCGACGTCCTGGACCTGTCCTGCCCCGGTGGGGCCGTGGGGCGAGCTTCGAGAACCGGGCTCGTGGGGACGGGGCCTTGGATCGGGCGGAGCCCGATCATGGGCGCTTGCCGGGCCGGCCGTGCGCGGGCGGGGGTTCGCCGCACGCGGAGGGGCGATCGGCGCGTTCAGCGCGGCCCTGGTGGTGCACGTGGTGATCAATCAGAACGGTCGCACCGTCTGGCTTGCGGCGATCCGGCTGTAAATGCGTTCCGGCGTCAGGGGCAGCGCGCGATAGCGGACGCCGGTGGCGTCATGGAGCGCGTTCGCCAATGCGGGGGCCACCGGGTTGATACAGCATTCGGCCATTCCCTTCGACCGCATGGGCCCGAAGGAGTCCGAGGAGTCCACCAGGAGCACGTCGGTGCGGGGCACATCGGCGTAGGTGGGGATGCGGTAGTTGCGGAAGTTCGGATTGACCATGACGCCGTCCGCGTCGACGTGGTAGTTCTCGGTCAGCGTGAAGCCGATTCCCTGGGCGACACCGCCTTCCACCTGTCCCCGGACTTGCGCGGGGTTGATGACCGCGCCGGCGTCGGTCGCCTGGACGCTGTAAAGGACGCGGATCTCCCCCGTCACCCGGTGGACGGCGATGCGGAACCCCTGCGTATTGGAGGTGACGCTTCGAGGCGAGCCGTACGCCTTGCGGGCGACGGTGAACCGGATTCCGCGGGCTCGGGCCAAGGCGACGAGCTCGGCCAATGACACACGCTGGTCGCCGCAGACGACACTCTCGTCGTCCATCGAGCACATCACGAGATGGACGCCCGTGTGAGCGGCAGCGAATTCAAGGATGCGGTCGCGGACCGCATTGGCCGCTCGCAGTACCGCAGTGCCCGACACGAAGAGCCCTGCGCTCGCGAAGGCACCGGTGTCGAATCCCGTGCGGTCGGTGTCGGATTGCACCAGGCGGATCCGCGACGGTGTCGTACCCAGCTGATGGGCCGCGATCTGGACATGGGCCGTCGAGGTGCCCTCGCCGAATTCGACTGTTCCGACGGCCAGCTCGTACACGAGGTCGTCGCCGAGCGTGACCCAGGCCTCCGAGATGTGTTCGGTCGGGGGCGCGGTCTCGTGCAAGGAACTCGCGACGCCGGACCCGACGAGCCATTCGGGGCCGGGGGGAGGCTCATGGGCCGCACGGGTCATGGCGGCATCCACCAGGTCGATGCACTTCGCGAGCCCGTCCTCGGTGAACGACACGTCGTCGGGGCCGTCGTGCATGGAGAGAAGGGGGTCGCCCGGCCGCACGATGTTGCGTCGTCGTAGTGCGAGCGGGTCGATGTGCAGGGCGCGGGCGAGTTCGTCCATCGCCGATTCCACGGCGAACGCCGGTTGGGTCATCCCGTAACCGCGCAGCGCTCCGCTCGGAATCGTGTTCGTGTAGACGGAGTACGCGTCGTACTTCTTGTTGGGACAGCGGTAGACCATGACGGCGGAGCCACCCGCATACAGCGTCTCGCCGCCGTGGTTTCCGTAGGCGCCCGTGTTCGACACATTGCGGACCTCGAACGCCGTGAGTCTTCCGTCCGCTTTCGCGCCGAGCTTGACCGTCAACGTCATCGGATGCCGTGGCGAAGCCGTGGTGAACTCCTCCTCGCGGGTGTACTCGAAGGACACGGGCCGCCCGGTGTCCAGAGCCGCGAGCGCGGCCAGGTCCTCCGAGATCAGTTCCTGCTTGCCGCCGAAGCCGCCGCCGACGCGTTTGCAGAACACGCGGAGCTGGTCGGGGCGCAAGGCGAAGAGATGCGCCAGTTTGACCTTCGCGACCGACGGCGACTGCGAACTCGTACGGACGTTGAGACGACCGTTCTCCATCCAGGCGATCGAGCCGTGGGTCTCGAGATGCGCATGCTGCACTCGCGGTGAGGAGTATGTGCCTTCATGGATCACGTCGGCCTCGGCGAACCCCGCATCGACATCGCCGAGATGCGAATGGATCTCCAGCAGGATGTTGCGGACCGGATCGAGGACGAACGGATCCTCCGCGCCGTGCAGTTGTGGCGCTCCCTCGGCCATCGCCTCTTCGGGATCGAATACTGCCGGCAGCACCTCGTAATCGACATGAACCTTGCGGCAGCCCTCTTCTGCCGCTCCGACCGTGTCGGCCAGGACCGCGACGACGCGTTGGCCCACGAAACGGACCATGTCGTCGAGCATGAACGTGTCGTCCGGATCGACGAGATGGTTGTTGTGGATCGCCGTCGTATAGCGCTTGCGCGGCACATCTTCCCAGGTGTAGACGCGACGCACGCCGGGAACCGCGAGTGCCGCGGTCTTGTCGATCGAGACGATCCGGGCGTGCGCGTACGGGGAGTGCAGCACCTTGAGGTGCAGCATGCCCGCCATGTCGGTGTCCATCGTGAACTCGGCGCGACCGGTCACCACGTCGTTGGCAGCCGGGGCACTCACGCTCGTCCCGACGGCCTTTCCCGGCGTGGCCGTCTCCACGCCGACGACGCCTTTCACGGCATCCTCGATTCCCCGATAGCCGGTGCAGCGGCAGAGGTTGCCCTTCAACGCCCGTGGCAAATCTGCCTTCTGAGCCTCGGTGAACGTCGCCGACGTCATGATCATCCCTGCGGTGCAGAAACCGCATTGGAACCCCGGGGCGTCACGGAACCGTCGCTGCATGGGATGCAGGTTGCCGGGTGATCCCATGCCCTCGATCGTCGTCACCTCACGACCGTCCGCGCGGAACGCCGGGGTGATGCAGCTGTGCACCGGATTGCCGTCCAGCCACACGGTGCATGCGCCGCAATCGCCGGCATCGCACCCCTTCTTGACGCCGTAGTGGCCGAGTGAGCGGAGGAATGTGCGCAGGCACTGGCCGGGGTCGGGTTCTTCCTCGAACCGCTTGCCATTCACGATGTAGGTCATGCCTGAGTCCCGGAGATGAGTTCGTGACGAATCTCTTCGGCGAAATGCTGAGTCAGGTGGTGACGGTGGTCGGGGGTCCCATTGAGGTCGGCGAACCAGACGTCTGCGGGGACAACGTCGATGCTCTGCTGGAGAGTTCGGGCATCGGGCATGGTGTCGAAAGCAATGCGTACGGGCCGTGTGGTGCCGGCGGTGATGGTCAGCAGCAGGTCGCTCTTTCCCGGCGTTTGCGTACCGATGAGGAAGACCGACGAACGGCCGAGATGGGTGAGCGCGAAGCGGCGGTGCGCGGTGCGTTTCCTCAGAGCGTGCGCCGGAATGGTGATGCGCCGCAGGATTTCGCCCGGAGCAAGGATGTTGCGGTTGTTGCCGGTCACGAAGTCCAGGGCATCGACGGTACGTGTGGATCCGTCAGAAGCCCACAGCTCGTACGTCGCCTCGAGCGCGACCGTCAGCGTGATCATGGGACCGGCAGGCAGGGACATGCAGATATTGCCGCCGACGGTTGCCGAGTTCCAGACTTTGAACGAGGACAGGAAAGCCTCGCAGCTCACCGTGAAAAGGGTGCCAGCGGTCCAATCGCCGGGCAGCGCAGCCGTATACAGGTCGCGGACGGTGCACGTTGCGCCGACTTCGAGGCCCATGTCGTTCGGGACGAGGGGATCCCACCGCAACGCCGTCAGGTCGATCAGGCGGTGCAGGCCCGGTTGCTCCACGGAGAACAGCCACGTTCCGCCTGCGAGCCACGCGTCGCCTTCGCGCCAGTCCGTGCCCGGCCGATCGGGCGGGCGCCGGACGACTTCCGTGATGGTGTTGAGGTCCATGAGAACCGATCTCCCTCACGACGACAGTCGTGCGACGGAGATAGGCGCTGGGGGTGGCACAACCTCGAGTGACAGAACCCATCTGTGGACGCTGCGATCGAACCGATCGAGGAAGAACCGGCCGGCGCCGAGATTGATTCCAGTTTATCGCAGAACTGCTCGGCCCCGCCAAGCCAAGGATGCGGCGCGAAGCCGTCGTATCCCTTCGTGGTCCCGTTCTTTGGACAGCGAGGAAGGGCTCGTCGGCGTAAGGCGTCGCGTATTTCGGCGTAGGCGGCGGCACAGGTGCAGCGGCATGCGGCGGCGCGCATGGGGGAGCGTGGCACGGTTGTGCAAGTTCCTTCATCGCTGAGTCGCCAATTCGCAAAATCGTCAAGTCGCCATGGGGTGGCGGGCGTTGCGGTACGAAGTCGGGATTGGGTCCGGGCGAAAGCAGCTTCGTGGATGTGGTGCACGCATTCCACACCCCCGTAGCTGCGCATCACTGACGTGCGCCGGACCGGCTCGGCCCCGCCTGGCCGCCGCTTGGGTCGACGTACCGGTCCGGCTCGGCGAAGGCCGCAGTAAGCGGCGGTCCGGCCACCATGGCGAGCGCACTCATGCCGAGGCCGGCCTCCGGCGCCGCACGTATCCAGTACCGCACGTATCCGGCATCGCGCGCGTCCGGCATCGGTGCGGAACGGTGATCGGCAGCTCGCGGCGGCGGGGGGGGGGCTTCCGGGAGCCGAGGCGGCAGCGCTGTCGAATCGGGACCCCGCGCACAGCCGCCCGGACCGCGCAGCTCGCGCTCGCCCGCCGGCGTTGGCGGTGTCCTGCACGCCCCGGCCGATGCCCGATGCCCGATGCCCGATGCCCGACCAGGGCCGGGGTCGGTCGGGGGGTTGTCGAACGAACTGTTCCGATATATCGTTGAGGCATCGCGACAGATCAACGATGGAAGGAGCGTCATCATGCGTTCCCACGGACATGGACACGGAGCACACGGACCCTGCGGACCCGGTCATGCGGACCGAGGCGAGTTCGATGCGCGGCGCGGGGCCTTCGGGCCGTTCGGCCCGCCCTTCGGAGGGCCACCCCCCTGGGGCGGCCGCGGGCGCGGCGGGCCGCGCGGGAGGGCTCGGCGCGGCGATGTGCGCGCCTCGATCCTGGCGCTGCTCAAGGACCGCCCGATGCATGGCTACGAGATGATCCAGGAGATCGCCGAGCGCAGCGGCGGAGCGTGGAAGCCGAGCCCCGGCTCGGTCTATCCGACGCTGCAGCTGCTGGAGGACGAAGGGCTGATCAGCAGCGCGAGCGAGGGCGGCAAGAAGCTGTTCGAGCTGACCGAGGCCGGTCGCACCGAATCGGAGGCCGGCCCCGAGGCCCCCTGGGAGGAGGCCGGGCGCGGCGTCGACTGGGAGGCGATGGGCGAGATCCGGAAGGCGGGCGGCGGTCTGGTCGAGGCGTTCCGCCAGGTGTGGGCCACCGGTACGCTGGAGCAGCGGGACAAGGCCCTCGCGGTCGTCAACAAGGCCCGGAAGGAGCTGTATCTGATCCTCGCCGAAGAGGACTGATGCGCTGATGGGTCATCAAGTTCGGTCATTCACTACCGAGTTGACGAGAGTTGACGAATGTCCGGGCGGTGAACGGCGGCTCCGCGCTGAAGGTGCGCGGGGCCGCTCTTCGTGTGCACGGCGGTTAATTCATGGTGTGAGAAAAGTCTGGCGCGTCTCTTGACGGGTTGTCATGGCCGGGGAAAGACTCCGCTCGCCGACCACGAAACGGAGCCCTCATGACGCTGTTGGCCCGCCACCTCCCCGGGCGCGTACGCACGAGAGCCACCCGCCGTGCCCGCCGCCGCAGCGCGGCCGCACTCATGACCGTCACCGCCTGCGTGGCCACGCTCGCGTCCGCGCCCGCCCAGGCGGGCACGCCCACGTACCGCGACGCTCGCGCGCCGGTTCAGCAGCGCGTCGCGGATCTCCTCGGCCGGATGACGCTGAAGGAGAAGGCCGGGCAGATGGACCAGATCGCCGTGGCCCGGATGCAGGGCGACTGCGAGTGGAGCGGCGGCGCGCTGGACGAGACCTGCATGAAGACCGTCCTCGACGACTACGCCGCGGGGTCCGTCCTCTCCGGCGGAGGCATGGGTCCGGAGAAGAACACCCCCTCCGACTGGGCGCGCATGGTCAACTCCGTGCAGAAGTACGCCGTCGAGAACTCCCGGCTCCACATCCCGGTGCTCTACGGGGTCGACGCCGTCCACGGCCACAACAACGTCCTCGGTGCCACCGTCTTCCCCCACCAGATCGGGCTCGGCGCCACCTGGGACGCCCGGACCGTACGGGACTCGGGCGCGGCGACCGCCCGAGCCGTCGCCGCCACCGGCATCGACTGGAACTTCTCGCCCGTCGCCGACCTCGCCCGCGACCAGCGCTGGGGCCGCTACTACGAGACCTACGGCGAGGACCCGCTGCTCGCCGGCGCCCTGGCGGCGGCCGCGACCCGCGGCACCGAGCACGCCGGCGGCGCGAAGCGGGTCGCCGCCACCGTCAAGCACTTCGCCGGATACTCCGAGCCTTCCAACGGGCACGACAGGGTGCCCGCCGATGTGTCGATGCGCTACCTCCAGGACACGCTGCTCGCGCCCTACCGCCGCGCGATCGAGGCCGGGGCCGACAGCGTCATGGTCAACTCCGGTGCGGTCAACGGCGTTCCGGCCACCTCCTCGCACTATCTGCTCACTGACGTTCTGCGCGAGCAGTGGGGCTTCAAGGGGGTCGCGGTGACCGACTGGGAGGACATCCGCGCCCTTCAGGCCAAGTACAAGGTCGCCGCCGACTACCCGGAGGCCATCGCTCTCGCCGTGAACGCCGGCATCGACATGGCCATGGAGCCGTACCACGCCAAGGAGTTCACCGATGGCCTGCTCACCGCCGTCCGGCGGGGCCTGGTGAAGGAGCGGCGGATCGACGAGGCCGTGGCCCGGATCCTGCGGCTGAAGTTCGAACTCGGCCTGTTCGAGGACCCGTACGTCGATGCGGGCGAGGCCGACGACGCCGTGCTCGGTGCCGACAGGGCGCTGGCCCGCAAGGCCGCCACCGACTCCCAGGTCCTTCTGCGCAACGAGGGTGCGACGCTGCCCGTACCCCGGGACGCCCGGAAGATCGTGGTCGCCGGATCGTACGCCGACGACATCGACAGCCAGGCGGGAGGCTGGACGATCGGCTGGCAGCGGGTGCCCGAAGGAGTCGAACTCCCCGGCACCACCGTGCTCGAGGGCATCCGGTCGGCGGCCCCGAAGGGGACCGACGTCGTTCACGCCAAGACCGCGGAGGAGGCGGCCGGACAGGCGGCCACCGCCGATCTCAACGTCGTCGTGGTGGGGGAGAAGGCCGCCGCCGAGGGAGAGGCCGACACGCCCCGGCCCGAACTCTCCGCCGATCAGCAGAAGTTGGTGAAGACGCTCAAGGCGAGTGGCAAGCCCGTCGTGGTCGTGGTGATCGCCGGACGTCCTCTGGCACTCGGCGATGCGTCCGGCACCGAGGGGCTGCTCATGGCGTGGCTCCCCGGCACCGAGGGGGGCCATGCCGTGGCCGACGTCCTCTTCGGCCGGGCGAATCCCGGCGGCAGGCTCCCCGTGTCGTGGCCGAAGAAGACCGGCAACGAGCCGATGTACTACCAGCAGTTGCCCGGAACCAACGCCGGAACCGAGTCCGCGTACGACGCGGCCCACGCATTCGGCGACGGGCTCTCGTACACCCGCTACGCCTTCGACGCCGTCCGCCCGTCTCGGACGTCCGTCGCCCCCGGGGACGCGGTGCGGTTGAAGGTCACCGTGTCCAACACCGGTCGCCGGGGCGGGGAGTTGGTGGTTCCCGTGTATGTCTCGCGCCCGGTGAGCGACGTCCTGGCGCCCGCCCGGAAGCTGGCCGCCTTCACGAGGGTGGCGCTCAAGGCGGGCCAGTCGAGGACCGTGGCGATGACGGTCCCGGCACGGGTGCTCGCGGTCACGCCGGGCGACATCGACGGGGCGGGAACGCCGCGCGTCGAGCGCGGGGCGTACGAGTTCACCGCGGGCGGGCGTACGGCTGAGGTGACGGTGCGCTGACGGTTCTCGATGTGCCGACTCCCCGGCCTTGACACCTTGCTGGGCGGCGGAGGGTCGGCCGGGAGACGGAGGGGCGGCCCGCGGGCCGCCCCTCCGTCGTGCGGTCGCTCCGGCGCGGCGAACCGGCCGCCGGTCCCGGGGGAGGCCTAGGCGATGAGACCGCTGAGCTTGCGCAGCGACTCGTTCAGTGCCGCCGTCGCCGAGTCCTTGAGCTTGCCCGCCATCAACGAGACGGCCGCGCCGGTGAATTCGCCGTCGATCCGTACGCGCGTCCCGTCACCGTCCGGCGTCAGCGCGTACCGCGTACCGACGTTCACGCCCATGGGGCCCTGGCCCTTGATGTGGAGCAGCCGGGCGGGCTCGCAGGCCGCGACGGTCCAGGTGACCTCCGCGGGGAAGCCCATGAGCCGCATGTTCTCCTCGAAGGTGGAGCCCGGCGCCAGGGAAGAGGGGGCGCCCTTGGGGAATCCCGTATGCGTGGCGTTCCACTGCCCGTACGAGGTGAAGTCCGTGAGCTGTTCCCAGACTTTCTCCAGTGGTGCCTCGATGCGTGTCTCGGCGCTGACCTCGGCCATACGACCACCCCTCATCCGTCCGCTGCGTCGGGCGCTCGCGGACCGTAGCCCCGGGGGCTCGAACATTCAAGACTGACGGTCCGTCAGGTCTGCCCATGCGGGATCCGGCGACCCTGAGAGCGTGCTCATCCGCAGGGAGGAGAAGTCTCACAACCGTCCCCAACCTCCGTGGTAGGGGCGGATACTCTCGCCTGTGGATGCAACGGGCTTCCGGGACTGATGGGATGGGAAGCGTGCACAACCGTTCGCCACTGCCCGCCGCCCACGGGCAGTTCAGTCCCGAATCCGACGCCTGGCCCAGCGTGGCGCTTGCGTCGGTGGTCAGCGGCGCGCGCAGGCGCGCGGTCCGCGACGCCGACCGCCAGGTCGACACCGCCCACCTCCTGCACACTCTCCTCGAAGCGGACCCGGAGGCCCGGGCGGCCATAGGCGGCGGGCCGCAGGTCGCCCGGCTCCTCAGCTACCTCGTGCAACGCAGCATCGGCTACGGGCTCCGGTGGCGGAGCTCGGTGGAGGGCTCACCGGGGGTGCGCGCAGTCCGCGGCGGGCCGGGCATGCCGGGCTGGTCGCCTGCCGCCGCCGCCGCGATGGAATGTGCCGGGCGGCGGGCGCGCGCCCGGGGTGCGGCAGGTGCCGAAGGGCTCGACCTGCTGGCGGCGCTGACCGCCGACGCGGAGAGCCGTGCCGCGGAAGTGCTGCGCCGGGCGGGCGTCGACCGGCAACGGCTGGCGGCACGGCTCGCCGACGCGTCGCCCGGCGGACCCGCTTCCGGCGATCGGTGACCCCGCTACGGCAGTCGGTCGACCCATGCCGGTCGACCCATGCCGGTCGGCCCGATTCGATCGCACCCGTTCCCCGTCGACCCCGACCCCGACCCCGACCCCGACCCGATATCGTCCGGGCCGCGCCGGAGGGTGCGCTTCCGGCCGGACGTGAGCGCGCGGTCCGGGCAGGATCATGCGTCCGCGACACTCGGCCTCGGAGCGCCCGATTCGGGGCGCGGCGGACTGAAGGGGCCTGAAAGGACTCGAAGCGGATGTCAGGGGCATCGGAGATGACGCTCCTGTCGTTCGATGTCATCATGGCCGGATGCACGCGTCTCAGGGGAGGAGCGTCGGCCTCGGCCTCGCCTTGGTGTCGGCGTTCGCATTCGGTGGATCGGGAGTCGCGGCCAAGCCGTTGATCGAGGCGGGCCTGGATCCGTTGCACGTGGTCTGGCTGCGCGCGGCCGGGGCGACCCTCGTCATGCTGCCCGTCGCCTGGCGCCACCGTGCCCTGGTGCGCCAACGCCCGGCCCTGCTGGCCGGGTTCGGTTTGTTCGCGGTGGCCGGCGTCCAGGCGTGCTACTTCGCTGCCATCTCGCGTATCCCCGTCGGGGTCGCCCTGCTCGTCGAATACCTGGGCCCGGCCCTGCTGCTGGGATGGGTGCGCTTCGTCCAGCGCCGGCCGGTGAGCCGGGCGGCGGCCGTCGGGGTCGTGCTCGCCGTGGGCGGACTCGCCTGCGTCGTCGAGGTGTGGTCCGGTCTCGGCTTCGACGCGCTGGGCCTGTTGCTCGCCTTCGGCGCCGCCTGCTGTCAGGTGTCCTACTTCGTCCTCTCGGACCACGGCAGCGACGGTGAGAACCCGGCCGATCCGATCGGGGTCATCGCGTACGGCCTGCTCGTCGGTACGGCCGTGCTCACCCTCGTCGCCCGGCCCTGGACCATGGACTGGACGCTGCTGGCCGGACAGGCCGACATGGACGGCACGGTGGTCCCGGCGGGGCTGCTCCTCGCCTGGGTCGTGCTCATCGCGACCGTCGTCGCCTACTTCACCGGTGTGCTGGCGGTCCGGCGGCTGTCGCCGCAAGTGGCCGGGGTCGTCGCCTGCCTGGAGGCCGTCGTCGCGACCGTACTGGCGTGGGTGATGCTCGGAGAGCACCTCTCCGCACCTCAGGTCGTCGGAGGTGCGGCTGTCCTGGCAGGGGCGTTCATCGCGCAGACCTCGACGCCCAAGACGGCCTCCGGCGTTCCGGTCGCCGGTTCCGCGCCGGACCTCGGACCGGCCGGCGAGCAGGGCGGCGTGGCGGGCGCCGGGCAGGGAGAAAGCGAGTTGCCCGCCGCGAGCCGGGCGACGTAGGGTCCGGGACATGCATTCGACCGCACTCGTTCTTCCGCCTCCCGCCGCCTGAGGCGGGCGGCTGCTCCACGGAGGTTCTTCGGCCCGGGCCGTGCCCGGGCCTGTCGCCGCTGCCCGCAGACGGAGCGTTCGCGACCCATCCTTCTTCCGCGGAGAACTCTCTCGTGTCGAATGTGTCCTCTTCTGCTGTCGGCCTGCCCGTCGGGCGTGGCCTGTGCTATCTCATCGTCGCCGGTGTCGCCTGGGGTACTGCGGGCGCGGCGGCGGCCGTGCTCTACCGCTTCAGCGACCTCGGGCCTGTCGCTTTGTCGTTCTGGCGCTATGTCGGCGGGCTCGCCCTGCTGCTGACCGCCCATGCCGTGCGCGCGGCACGGGCCCGGCGCCGCCCCGCCGTCGTACCCGCGGCCCTCGTCCCCGAGTCCCGGCGCCGGCGGATCCTGCGGATCGTCGGTACGGGCCTCGGCCTGACCGTCTTCCAGACCGCCTACTTCGCCGCGGTGCAGTCGACCGGGCTCGCGGTGGCCACCGTCGTGACCCTCGGCGCCGGGCCCGTCCTCATCGCCCTGTGCGCCCGGCTCTTCATGGCCGAACGCCTCGGTGGCGGCGGGGTCGTGGCCGTCTCCGGAGCGCTCGGCGGGCTCGCGGTCCTGGTCCTCGGCAGCGGCGGCGGCGTGGTCAAGCCGCTCGGCGTCGTCCTGGCCCTGGTCTCGGCGGCGGGCTACGCGGCGATCACGCTGCTCACCCGCTGGCTCGGACGCGACGGGACGGGCGCCGACCCGCGCTCGACCACGGCCTGGGCCTTCGCCGTCGGCGCCGTGTGCCTGCTGCCGTTCGGCCTGGCGGAGGGGCTGTTGCCGCACACCGCCGATCCGGCCCGGGTGCTGGTGCTGCTGGTATACGTGGCCGTGGTCCCGACGGCGCTCGCGTACGCGCTGTACTTCGCCGGGGCTGCCGTCGTACGGGCCGCCACCGCGTCCGTGATCATGCTCATCGAGCCGGTGAGCGCCGCCGTGATCGCGGTGGCGCTGCTGGGGGAGCGGCTCACGACGGCGACCGTGCTCGGCACGCTCCTCCTGCTGGCCGCCGTGGCGGGACTCGCGGTGGCGGAGGCGCGTCTGGCGGCGGTCGCCCGGAGGGCGGCCACGGCCTGAGCGGATGCGTGATGCTCCGAGGGTGACCTCCGGGGCGCTACGAGCCGCCCGTCCACCCCGCGCCCGACGGTGCGGGGTGGGCGCCTATCCCCGTCAGGCCATCGGGTCGTCGAGCCGTAGTCCCCGTTGGGCCGCCGTCCCGTTGGGCCGCCGTCGCAATGGGCGCTCCGGGCCACCGTCCTCAACGCGCGTGCGCCCAGGGCGTGTTCGGGTCCGGCAACCTGCCCGGCCGGGAGTCAGAGAGCCTTCAGGTAGTCCGGCAGCGCGACGGCCGGGTCCAGGTCGTCGGACGCGACCGGCGCACCGTAGCCGCGCGTGACCGGCACGACGCCGCTCCAGTGGGGCAGGGCGAGATCCTCGGGGTCGTCGCCGGGCCCTCCCGTCCGCACCTTCGCCGAGACCTCCTCGAGGTCGATCCGGATGACTGCCGTCGCGGCGAGCTCCTTGGGGTTCGCGGGGCGCGAGTCCGCGGAGCGGCCGGGCACGACCTGGTCGACGATCGCGTCCAGGGCCTCGGCGCGCTCGGCGGCGTCGGTCACCTGCCGCGCGGTGCCGTGGACCACCACCGAGCGGTAGTTGATCGAGTGGTGGAACGCGGACCGGGCCAGCACCAGTTCGTCGACATGGGTCACGGTCAGGCACACCGGCAGTCCCGGGTCGGTCCTGCCGCTCATCCGCAGGGGACGGGAGCCCGTCGATCCGTGCACGTACAGGCGCTCGCCCATGCGGGCGTAGAGCGTGGGCAGCACGACGGGTGCGCCGTCGCGGACGAAGCCGAGATGGCAGAGGTAGCCGTCGTCGAGTATCGCGTGGACGCTTTCGCGGTCGTACGCCGCGCGGTGGGCGGCCCGGGTCGGGACCGTGCGGTCGGTGGCGGTGTAGGCGGTGGATGCCGCTTCCGAAGCGGCGGCGGTGTCCGGCATTGCAAACTCCATTGCACTAATGCATAATTTGTTTTGTGCTAGGAGAGTATCGGATCTCGGGTCATCGCGCAGCAGACATCGCGGCCAGCGTCGAACAGGCCGTCGGGGCGGGGGAGTTGAGCCCCGGGCAGCTTCTTCCGCCGTTGCGGGAGCTGGCCCGGCAGCTCGACGTCAATCCGAACACGGTGGCCGCCGCCTACCGCACGCTCCGGGACCGCGGCGTGATCGAGACGGCGGGCAGACGCGGCAGCCGGGTGCGGGCGCGGCCCGCCAGCACCGCGCGGGAGGCGATCGGCGTCGCCGCACCGCCCGGCGTCGTCGACGTGTCGATGGGCAACCCCGACATCTCCCTCCTGCCGCCGCTGGGCGACGCGCTCGCCGCTGCGGCCGCCCGCCACGCCGACAGTCCGACGCTGTACGGCGATGCCGCGGTCCGTACCGAGCTGGAGGAGATGGCCCGCGCCGCCCTCGACGCGGACGGCGTCCCGGACGGCCCGGTCGCGGTCACCTCCGGAGCGCTCGACGCCATCGAACGCGTGCTGGCCGCACACCTCCGGCCCGGGGACGCGGTGGCGGTCGAGGATCCCGGCTGGGGGAGCGCGCTGGACCTGATCCCGGCGATGGGTCTGCGCGCCGTCCCCGTGGCCGTCGACGACGAAGGGCCGCTGCCGCAGGATGTCGAACGCGCCCTGAGCCGGGGCGCCCGCGCGCTCATGGTCACCTGCCGGGCGCAGAACCCGACCGGCGCCGCCGTCTCCCCCGGGCGCGCGGCGGACCTCCGCTCCGTGCTCGAGGCCCGCCCGGAGACGCTGCTGATCGAGGACGACCACGGCCACGGCATCGTCGACCTCGCCCTCGCTCCGCTGGCCGGACGGACCCGGCACTGGGCGTTCGTGCGCTCCACGGCCAAGGCGTACGGCCCCGTCCTGCGCCTGGCCGTACTGACCGGGGACGCCCTCACCATCGACCGCGTCGGTGGGCGGCAGCGGCTGGGTCCCGGCTGGGTCAGCCATCTCCTGCAGGACGCCGTCGTGCACCTGTGGCGGACCGGAGCGGTGGACGCCGAGGCCGTCGCCGCCGCGTACGGCTCACGACGGGACGCCCTGGTGCGCGCGCTGCGCGAGCGGGGGATCGCCGCGCACGGCCGTAGCGGGATGAACGTCTGGGTGCCGGTCCCCGACGAGACGGGTGCGGTCGCCCGGTTGTTGCAGTCGGGCTGGGCCGTCGCGCCCGGGGCGCGCTTCCGCCTTGCCTCGCCGCCCGGAGTGCGGGTGACCGTTTCGTCCTTGTCCGGCGGCGACATCGAGGCGGTCGCGGACGCCGTGGCATCCGCGACCGCCTCGGCCCCCTCGGGGCGCTACGGCTGAAGGGCCCTGGTGGTCACCGGTTCTCCCGGTCGCTCAGAGGGCCTTCCCGGCCGTGCTCGCCCCGTCGTTCGCGGTGATGGGTCCGCCCTTGGCGGTAGTGGTTCCGCCCTGGGTGGTGGTGTCGTCCTTCGCGATGGTGGTGCCGCCTTTCGCGGTGACGGTCCCGCGGCCCGTGGACCGCGGCCGACTCTGGGTCAGCGCCGCGCCGGCGAGGACGACCAGCGCGCCCACCGGTGTGTTCCAGGTGAGTCGTTCGCCCAGAACGAGCACGCCCGCGGTGGTCGCGATGACCGGAATGAAGTACGTGACCAGGGTCGCGGTCGTCGGCCCGACCTCGGTCACCAGGCCGTACTGCAGGAGGAAGGCGAGGCCGGTGCCGAGCGCTCCCAGAGCGAGGACCGACAGCAGCGGCACCACGGGGAAGGAGGTGGGGAAGGTGGTGAACAGCGGGGTGACGACGGCCAGTTGTACGGTGCCGAGGAGCAACTGCGAGCCGGACATGGCCAGGTTGGAGTTGCCGGTCCCGGCAAGCGTGCGCCGGACGTAGATCCAGCCGACCGCGTAGCTCAGCGAGGCGATCAGCGCCATGGCCGTTCCCGCCGGGTCCTGCCCGGAGAAGCCCTGCCAGGCGCCCAGGACGGTGAGCACACCGGCGAAGCCGACGCCCAGGCCCGCGACACGGCGCCGGGTCGGGCGGTCCTCGGACAGCGCGACGATCGACAGCACCATGCCCCACAGCGGGGTGGTGGCGTTGCAGATGCCCGCGAGTGTGGAGGGGATGGTCAGTTCCGCGTACGCGAAGAGGCTGAAGGGGAGCGCGTTGAGGAAGAACGCGGCCACTGCCAGGTGCCCCCAGGTGCGGGCGCCGCGCGGCATGCGCTCGCGGCGGACGGCGAGGACCGCGACGAGCACCGCCGTCCCGAACACCATCCGCCCGAGCGTGACCTGCAGCGGGGCGTACGCCTGTGTGCCGACCTTGATCAGGAGAAAGCTGAAACCCCAGATCAAGGAGAGCACGGCGAACCGGATCCGCCAGTCCACGGTCCGACGGCGCGCGGACGGCGCGGACGGCGCGGACGGGCCAGCAGGAGTCGGAGGGGAGGCTTCGGCCGCGAGGGAGGCGGGCATCCGCGGGGCGGACGGAGGGGTGGAGGGGGAGGGAGAGGCGGACTGCGGTGCGGATGCGGGGAAGCGGGAGGTCGCGGCGGAGCTCATGGACTCCACACTCGCGCGCAAGACTTCGTAGGACAAGCGAGACTTCGTGGAGCTATCGCTTAGGATTGCTTACATGTTGAATCTCGACCGCCTCAGGACCCTGGACGCCGTCGCCCGCCACGGCTCCGTGAGCGGCGCCGCCGAAGGACTCCACGTCACGACCTCGGCAGTCTCGCAGCAGCTCGCGAAGCTCGAGCGCGAGGCCGGGCAGCAGCTGCTCGCGAAGAACGGCCGCGGCGTCCGGCTCACCGACGCCGGCCGGCTGCTCGCCGAGCACGCCGCGCGCATCCTCTCCCAGGTCGAGCTGGCGCACTCGGATCTCGAGGCGCACCGCGGGCAGGCGGTCGGCGAGCTGCTCCTGGGCGCGTTTCCCACCTCCGTACGCGGCCTCTTCCCGGGCGCCATGGCCGTACTGCGCGCCGACCACCCGCAGTTGAGGGTCCGGTTGCAGGAGCTCGAACCCGACGCTTCGCTTCCGCGCGTGGTGCGCGGGGACATCGACCTCGCCGTGGTCCTGGACTGGTACAACAAGCCGCTGTCCCTGCCCGACGGGCTCGCCAAGGCGCCGCTGCTGGACGATCCCGCCGATGTCGCGATGCCCGCGGACCATCCGCTGGCGGACCGGAGGGAGGTGGACCTCGAGGAGTTCGCGGACGACGAGTGGATCTCCTGGCCGAAGGGCGAATTCTGTCACGACTGGCTGATGTTCACGCTGCGCAGCAAGGGCGTCGAACCCCGCATCACGCATACGGCCGAGGAGCATCACACCCAACTCACCCTCGTCGGGGCCGGGTTCGGCGTCGCCGTCGCGCCGCGGCTGGGACGCGGTCCGGTGCCCGCCAACGTACGGGTGGTGCCGGTGCGTTCCACGATGCGGCGGCACATCTACGCGGTGTGGCGCGCGGACGCGGACCGCCGCCCCTCCATCCGGGCCGCGGTGGACTCCCTGCGCAAGGCGGCGCTGGACGTGGAGACCTGAGCGCAGAAAACCAAGGGGGCGGGTGCTGTTGATCCCTACGCCTCAGGGGCGGCCATCTTGCGGAAGTCCCAGGTGGCCACGGCGTCAGGGGTGAGCCGCAGCCAGGCGTGCCGGCCGTCGTGCGGCATCGCATCGAGACCGAAGTACTTCGCCGCGAACCGCCGCTCCGGTGACTCGAGTTCGGGACAGGGCTCGCCGGTGCGCGGCGCTTCGCCCATGAAGACGGCGGTGCCGGACAGTTCGGCGCCCCGCAGCTCCCCGTAGTCGTGGCCGTCGTCGACCACCACCGCCAGGCGCGGGTCGCGGCGCAGGTCCGTCCAGCGGCGGCTGCGTGTGAGGGAGTACAGCCACAGCGACGTGCCGTCCCAGATGAACCACAGCGGGCTCACATGGGGGCGGCCCTCCGGGTCCACCGTCGCCACCCGGCAGGTGCGCTGTTCCGCCAGGAAGGCGTCCAGTTCTTGGCCGGTCATCATGATCCGGCGTCCTCGCCGCTGCGTGCCGGCTTCCCGGGGGCTGGCTTCCATCGTCCCTACACCCTCCTCTTTCTGATGGTGTGTCAGAAAAAGAATGCGGCGCTCTTCCGGGTCGGCGCAAGTCCCGCTAACGTCCCGGCCTGACGAGGGAACGGTCCGGTCACGGGTGGAGATCGACGGTCACGAGCGGGACCACCGGCCGCGCACGGGACCGGCGACCACGAGACAGGACCGACCGCAAAGAGGGCCGACCGCAGGACAGGACGGACCGCAGGACAGGACGGACCGCAGGACAGGACGGACCGCAGGACAGGACGGACCGCTTGGCGGGCCGAGCGCAGGGCGGGGCGGCGTCCGCCCACCGGGCCGCTCCGGCTCGACCGGACCGGACCGGACCGGACCGCCCCGACCTGACCGCCCGCCGCCGACGCCGCCGACCGAGTGGGGGAGACACATGGGCTCGCGCGACCTGCCTGCCGGGCTGCTCGATCCGGCGACCACGGTGCTGCTCACCGTCGAGTGCCAGGAGGGCGTCGTCGGGGCCGTCAGCGCGCTCCCCGAACTCGCCGCGGAAGCACGGTCGTCCGGTGCGCTGCGCAATGTCGCCCGGCTGGCCACCGCCGCCCGCGCCGCCGGTGTCCAGGTGATGCACGCCGTGGCCGAACGCCGTCCCGACGGCCGGGGCGCGAACCGGAACGCGCGCCTGTTCCGCGCCGCGGAGCGGCTTCCCGTACAGCAGCTCACCGGGTCCGCGGCCGTACATGTCGCGGAACCCGTCACGGTCGCGGACGAGGATCTCGTCGTCGGGCGCCTGCACGGCCTCTCCCCGGTCGCCGGGACCGGCGTGGACGGCCTGCTGCGCAATCTCGGCTGCCGCACCCTCGTCGTCACCGGGGTCTCCGCGAACGTCGCGGTCCCAGCGGCGGTCTTCGACGCGGTGAACCTCGGCTACACCGCGGTCGTACCGGCCGACGCCATCGCGGGCGTACCCCCCGAGTACACGCCCGCGATGGTCCGGCACACCCTCGCCCTGGTCGCGATGGTCACCGCGACGGACGAGGTGCTGGCCTGCTGGAGCAGGCCGGACCGGTCCGCCTGAGGCGGACCGACGGGACTCGGTCGGGCTCGGTGGTCACCCGAGCTTGATCGAGTCCCCGTCCACGGTGACCTTCTTGCCGGGCAGCGGCTGTGTGGCCGGGCCCTTCTTCACGCTGCCGTCCGCGATGGCGAACCTGCTGCCGTGCAGCGGGCAGTTGATGGTGCCGCCGGTCACCTCGTTCAAAGCGGCGCCCTGGTGGGTGCAGATCGACGCATAGGCCCGGAACTCACCCTCCGTCGGCTGCGTGACCACCACCTTCTGGTCAGGGAAGACCTTGCCGCCGCCGACCGGGATGTCGGCCGCCGCCGCGAGCGCGGCGCCCGCCCCGTCCCCGCCGTCCCCGCCGTCCCCGCCGGAGTCCGGTGCGGAGGTGTCGTCCTTCGGCGGCTGTGATGCGTCACCGGAATCGCCGCATGCGGCGAGCGCTGCGGCCAGACAGGTCGCTCCCGCCGCGGCGACCACGGCACGTCGGCTCGCGTTCCGCCCGGTCCCCTCAGTTCCCGTCATGGTGCTTACGTCCCCTTCGCTGGCTGGGCGTCTTCCCTCACCGGCTCCTGCACTGCCGGTTCGGCCCCTCTGTACGGACCGTGGTGCTCAGGCGTTCAGATCGTCCTCGCCTCGCCGGCGAGACCGAGCGCCTCACGAAGGAAAACGATCTGGAGCAGAAGGAGATTCTCGGCCACATCCTCCGACGCCGCCAGATGCGTGACCCCGGACAGCGGCAGCACCGTGTGGGGGCGCCCGGCGGCCAGCAGCGCCGCCGAGAGCCGCAGGCTGTGCGCCACGACCACGTTGTCGTCCGCCATACCGTGGACGATCAGCAGCGGACGGCCGAGCCGGTGGGCGTCGGGCAGGAGCGAGGACCGCTCGTAGTTCTCCGGTTCCTTCGCCGGGTGGCCGAGATACCGCTCCTTCCAATGCGTGTCGTACAGCAGCGGATCCGCCGGGGCCGCGCCCGCGACGGCCGCGTGGACGGCATCGGGGCGGCGCAGCACCGCTCCCGCCGCCAGATACCCGCCGAAGGACCAGCCGCGGATCGCCACCCGGTCGAGGTCCAGTTCGGGGCAGACTTCCGCGGCCGCGTGCAGGGCATCGATCTGGTCCTCCAGCACGGGGCCCAGGGAGTCGCCGTACACGGCCTTCTCCCACGCCGGCCCCCGGCCCGGTGTGCCCCGCCCGTCGGCGACGAGGACGGCGAACCCCTGCTCGGCGAACCACTGGGAGACGCACGAGGTCCAGGTGCGGGCGCGCACCACGACCTGCAGGGCGGGACCGCCGTACGGGTCGAGCAGCACCGGCAGCTTCCCGGACCCGGGCTCGTACCAGGACGGCAGATACAGGGCCGTGCGCACCTTCCGTTCGCCGAGGCTCAGGAAGACGGGGCGCGGGGTGATGACCGGTTCCTCGGCCAACACCGCGACGGCGCCGTCCGGTTGACCCTCGCGCTGCACGGTGACGCGATGGCCGCCTGGAGTGCGGCTCTCCAGGACGAGGGTGCCGTCGCGCAGTGTGCCGCTGTGCAGGCCGGGGCCCTCGCTGATCCGGGTGCAGCCGCTCCCGGGCTCGTAGGACCACACATGGGTCTCCGTGGGCTCCTCGCTCGCCGCGAACAGCACGCGTTCCCCGTCGATGGCCAGCACCGCGCGCACCTGGAGGCCGGGCGGTGTGCGCCCGTCCGCACCGACGCGCAAGCCCCGGGTGCCGTCCTGCTCCAGAGGGTGCACCAGGGCGCCGGATTCCGTACGAGCCGGGGCACCGGGGACCAGCTCCACCCAGGACGCGTCGTGCTGCTCGTGCAGGGTGCGCGTCGCGCCGGTGACCGGGTCGGCCGCCAGGACCCGTACGGTCCGCTGGTCGCGGCTCTGCACGGTGACCAGTGGACCGTGGGCGTCCCACCGGGCGTCGACGAGGTACTCGAACTCCTGCCGGTCCCAGACGATCTCGGTCCTGCTCCCGTCCAGGGAGATTCGGTGCAGGGAGACGTCGGCGTTCGCGGTCCCGGCCGCCGGGTAGGGCATGGAGCGCGGCGGCAGATGAGGGTTGGCCGGATCGGCGATGTGCCAGCGCTGGACCGGCGCGGTGTCGACGCGCGCGACCAGCAGGGCCCCGCTGTCCGGCGCCCACCAGAATCCGCGCAGGCGCCCGATGGACTCGGCCGCCACATGCTCGGGGAGCCCGTACGTCACCTCGGGTCCGTCCGGGACGGCGAGCGGGCGATCCGTCCCGTCGAGGTCCACGACATGCACACCACGTGCCGTGACGTAGGCGACACTGCGCCCGTCGGGGGAGAGGCGCGGGTCGGTCACCGGACCGGCCGTAGCCACGGTGGACACGGCTCCGCCGTCCACCTCGACGACCCGGAGCGTCCCGCCGAGCGCGAACGCGGCCAGGCGCGCCCGGACGTCGGTGGAGTAGGCCACCACGCCGTCCGACTGCTCCCGCGCCCGCTCCCTCCTCGTACGCTCCGCCTCCGGCTGGTCGGCGTCCGCGGCGCCCGGTTCCCGCGGGTCGGCGAGCACTCGCTCGGTGCCTTCCGGCTCGCGCAGCCACAGGCGGCTCACCGGATCGGTGCCCCCACCGCTGCGGAGGAAGAGGATCCGGTGCCCGTCGGCGGAGACGGTGAACTGCCGGGGGACGCCGAGCGAGAAGCGCCGGGTACGGGCGAACTGGCGGGGGAAGCCAGGGCATACGGGCGCGGTGGTGGAAGGCGGAGTGGTCATCCCGGGACTCTGACAGAGACGCCCGCCCGCGGAAACGACCTATTAACCTGGGGGAATGCTTCCCGAAGTCACCGCCACCCGCTACGTCACACCCCTGCGGGAGGGCGGCTCGCTGCCGGGCATCGTCGAGGCCGACGATCTCGGCACCTATGTCATGAAGTTCACCGGCGCGGGCCAGGGCCGCAAGTCGCTGGTCGCCGAGGTCGTCTGCGGGCAGCTCGGCCGGGCGCTGGGCCTGAGGGTCCCGGATCTGGTGCGGATCCAGCTCGACCCGGTCATCGGCCTCGCCGAGCCCGACGAAGAGGTGCAGGACCTGCTCAAGGCGAGCGGCGGCCTCAACCTGGGCATGGACTACCTCCCCGGCTCGCTGGGCTTCGACCCTCTGGCGTTCGAGCTCGGGCCCGAAGAGGCGGGGCGGGTCGTCTGGTTCGATGCCCTGATCAACAACGTCGACCGCTCCTGGCGCAACCCCAACCTGCTCGTCTGGCACGAAAGGCTCTGGCTCATCGATCATGGGGCCACCATGATCTGGCACCACAACTGGCCCACCGTGTCCGCTTCGGTCGCCAAGCCGTACGACGCCTCCGACCACGTGCTGGCCTCCTTCGCCCCCGATGTCGAGGCCGCGGCCGCCGCGCTCGCGCCGCTGGTCACCGAGGAGTTGCTGGCCTCGGTCGTGGCCGATGTCCCCGACGCCTGGCTCACCGACGAGCCGGGGTTCGACACCCCCGACGCCGTGCGCCGGGCGTACGCCGAGGCGCTGGCCGAGCGGGCCGCCACGGTGCACACCCGCATCACGCTCGGCGCCCCTCGGGAGAAGGAACCGTCGCGGGCGCCCGAGTGGCTCCGCGTATGGGTCGACGGAAAGGCCGCGCAGTGACCGGGCTCCTTGGCGGACGCGATGTCTTCGAGTACGCGGTGCTGCGTGTCGTGCCGCGCGTCGAGCGTGGCGAGCTGATCAACGCGGGCGTGGTCGTCTACTGCCGCGCCCGGTCGTTCGTGACCGCTCGCACGCACCTGGACGAGGGACGTCTGCGGGCGCTGGACCCGACCGCGGACGTGGCCGGCGTACGGGCCGCGCTGCGCGCCGTCGAGGGCGTGTGCCACGGCGGGGAGGCGGCGGGCGCGGCGGGCGCGGACGACGCGGGACGGCGGTTCCGCTGGCTCATCGCCCCCCGCAGTACGGTCGTCCAGCCCGGTCCGGTGCACTCGGGGCTGACCACGGATCCGGAGGCGGAGGCGGAGCGTCTGCTGGACCTGCTGGTGCGGTGACTTTGCGGCCGTGCCGCACGTCTCGACGGCACCGCATCGGTACCGCACTGGCACTGCATCGGCACCCCATCGGCACCGCGCCGGCATCGCATCGGCACCGCATCGGCACCGCGGAGGAGAGGAGCGGAGAGGCTGCGTGTGACATGCGTCTGACATGCGGTGTCGGTGGGCAGGGCCCGTTGACACCGGGTGCCGGTGCTTCTAGCGTTTCGTCCACCGACCTACTAAGCGGTTGCTCACTTCATCGAGCCGAGGAGATTCCCGCATGTCCACCACCGAGCAGCGCGTTGCGATTGTGACGGGCGCAGCCCGAGGCATCGGCGCGGCGACCGCCGTACGCCTGGCCGAGGAAGGCCGGGCCGTCGCCGTACTCGATCTCGACGAGGCGGCCTGCAAGGACACCGTGGAGAAGATCACCGCGGCCGGCGGCAGGGCTGTCGCCATCGGCTGCGACGTCTCCGACGCCGAACAGGTCGAGGCCGCGGTCACGCGGGTTGCCGCCGAACTCGGCGCGCCCACGGTCCTCGTCAACAACGCGGGCGTGCTGCGGGACAACCTCCTGTTCAAGATGAGCGAGACGGACTGGGACACCGTCATGGGCGTGCACCTCAAGGGCGCGTTCCTGATGACGCGCGCCTGCCAGAAGCACATGGTGGACGCCGGGTTCGGCCGGGTCGTCAACCTCTCCAGCAGCTCGGCGCTCGGCAACCGCGGCCAGGTCAACTACGCCACGGCCAAGGCCGGTCTGCAGGGCTTCACCAAGACGCTCGCCAAGGAACTGGGCAAGTTCGGCATCACCGCCAACGCCGTGGCCCCCGGCTTCATCGCCACCGACATGACCGCCGCCACCGCGGAGCGCGTGGGCATGGGCTTCGAGGACTTCCAGGCCGCGGCGGCCACCCAGATCCCGGTCCAGCGCGTCGGACGCCCCGAGGACGTCGCCAACGCCATCGCGTTCTTCGCGGGGGACGCGGCCGGCTTCGTCTCCGGCCAGGTCATGTACGTGGCCGGCGGCCCGCTCAACTGATCAGAACGGACACGGACATGACGGAACAGGTCCCGGCCGGCGGAAAGGTCGCGCTCGTCACGGGCGCCAGCCGCGGCATCGGATACGGCATCGCCGAGGCACTCGTCGCCCGTGGCGACCGGGTGGCCATCACCGGCCGCAACGAGGACACGCTCAAGGAGGCAGTGGCGCAGCTCGGCGCCGACCGGGTCATCGGCATCGCCGGAAGGGCCCACGACGAGGCCCACCAGGCCGCGGCCGTCGAGCAGACGATGGAGGCGTTCGGGCGGGTCGACTACCTCGTCAACAACGCGGGCACCAACCCGGTCTTCGGGCCGATCGCCGAGCTGGACCTCGCAGTGGCCCGCAAGGTCTTCGAGACCAACGTGATCTCGGCACTCGGCTTCGCCCAGCAGACCTGGAAGGCGTGGCAGAAGGACAACGGCGGCGCGATCGTCAACATCGCGTCCATCGCCGGGCTTTCCGCGTCGCCGTTCGTCGGCGCATACGGAGTGAGCAAGGCCGCCATGATCAACCTCACGCTGCAGCTCGCGCACGAACTGGCGCCGTCCGTACGGGTCAACGCCATCGCCCCGGCGGTGGTGAAGACCAAGTTCGCGCAGGCGTTGTACGAGGGGCGCGAGGCGGAGGCGGCGGCCTCCTACCCGTTGCAGCGGCTCGGCGCACCACGGGACGTGGGCGGTGCGGCCGAGTTCCTGCTCTCCGACCGCGCGGCCTGGATCACCGGCCAGACACTTCAGGTCGATGGCGGGATCTTCCTCAACGCCGGGGTCGGCTGAGGTGGGAGCCGGGCCCGTGACCGCTGCGGGACCGGCGCACGGAAACGGTCCCGCGTCCTGGTGGAACCGTGCGACGGCGGGCGGCCGGAGGGCCGCCCGCCGTCGCCGTGCGGGCGGTCTGTCAGTGGACGCCGGTAGGTTCTGTGATGCAGAACGGATCGCACACCGGAGGTTGTTGACGTGACCGACATGCTGCCCGAGTCCTGGCGCGGCGTCCTCGGCGAGGAGCTGAAGAAGCCCTACTTCGAGGAGCTCATCGAGTTCGTCGAGAAGGAGCGGGCCAACGGACCGGTCCACCCACCACGGGCCGAGGTGTTCGCGGCGCTGGAGGCGACCCCGTTCGACCGCGTGAAGGTGCTGATCCTCGGCCAGGACCCGTACCACGGCGAGGGCCAGGGCCACGGCCTGTGCTTCTCCGTCCGGCCGGGTGTGAGGACACCGCCCTCCCTCCGGAACATCTACAAGGAACTCCGGGACGACCTGGGCCACCCCGTGCCCGACAACGGCTATCTGATGCCCTGGGCCGAGCAGGGGGTGCTGCTGCTCAACGCCGTGCTGACGGTCCGTGGGGGAGAGGCCAACTCGCACAAGGGCAAGGGGTGGGAGACGTTCACGGACGCGGTGATCCGCGCGGTGGACTCCCGGCCGGACCCCGCGGTCTTCGTCCTCTGGGGGAACTACGCGAAGAAGAAACTCCCGCTCATCGACACCACGCGCCACGCCGTGGTCGAGGGAGCCCACCCGTCGCCCCTCTCCGCCAAGAAGTTCCTCGGCAGCCGGCCGTTCACCCGGATCGACGCGGCCATCACGGCACAGGGCCATGAGCCGGTCGACTGGCGGATTCCCGACCTGGGCTAGCGTCCGCCTCCGGGAGGGAAGGAAGGTCTCGCAGCGACGAGAGCGGGAGGTCAGGTGGCGGAGGAGCAGTGGGGTGAGGTGTCGAGGGACGCCGTCATGACGAGGATCGGCCAGGTGGTCATGCTCCACAGGGGCGGCGACCGGGACGAGGCCCGCAGCCGCTTCGCCGCACTCTGGGAGGAGATCGGCGAGGACGGCGACCCGCTCCACCGCTGCACCCTCGCGCACTACATGGCCGACACCCAGGACGACCCGGCCGATGAGCTGGCCTGGGACGTCCGCGCCCTGCGGGCTGCCGACAGCCTCCCCGACGCTCCCACCGACACCCGCGTGGCGGCGCACGGCGGCGCGGGGCACCGCCGGTCCCTCGCCCTGCGCGCCTTCTATCCCTCGCTCCACCTCAACCTGGCCGCGGACTACGTGAAGCTGGGCCGTCACGCGGCGGCGAAGCGCGAGCTGGACCGCGCGCGGGCGCGGGCCGGAGTACTCGGCGACGACGATTACGGCGATGGTGTGCGGGCCGCCATCGCCCGCCTCGGGTGGCGGCTGGACGACCCGGCGACCTGACCTGCCCACGGTCCGTCCGGCGGCGGAGCCCCCCGGAAACCGTCAGGGACCGTAGACGTCGCGGCAGATACGGGACTGCGTGCTGCCCGGGGCCCACTTCCCGTAGGTCTCGCCGAGGTCGCACACCCCGGCGGTGCGGCCCGGCCTCGGGACGGGCACCGGCACACGGGACGGCTGCGGCGCCGGCCATACGGAAGTTCCGGACCGCGGAACAGTCCGCCCCCGCGGCGCGCGCGAACTCGGCGCCGCCGGGTGGGCGGAGGTGCTGTCGGCCGCGTGTCGCGAGCGGGGCGCGGGGGAGGAGTGCGCGCGGCCGGGGCGGATGGTCTCCAGCCCTTCGTGGGCGGAGGGTTCCGCGATCTGCGGCCGGGCCGCGCCCGGCGCCTGAGGTGGGGCCGACGACGGCTCAGGCGCGGACGCTGGGGCGGAGACGCTGACACAGCTCGCGAGGGCCGGGCTCGCGAGCAGCAGCACTGCTGAGACGATTCGGTGCACGCGCGCCACTCTGCTGGCGCGTGGCCCATCCGGGCGCCGGTTCGACGGAAAAGCCCCCGCACGGGTGACCGTATGGGGGCTTGTGCTCATGTGCGCGGTGGAGGGCTCGCGCTACACGCCCACCGCGCCGTCGACGCGTTCCCTGATGAGGTCGGCGTGCCCGTTGTGCCGCGCGTACTCCTCGATCATGTGTGTGTAGATCCAGCGGAGGTTCACCTTCTTGCCGCCGCGGATCTCCTGGACGGCGAGGTCGTCCAGCGAGCGTCCGGAGGCGGCGTCGCGGGCGCGCTCGATCTCGTCCTCCCACGCCGCGCGGGCGTCCTTCCAGGTGTCCTCCTCGCAGAGGTGGAACTCCCCGTCGGGGTCCTCGTCGGTGTAGTAGAGAGGCGGCGCGTCCTCTCCGGTGAGGGTGCGGCGGAACCAGTGACGCTCGACGTCGGCCATGTGCCGTACGAGCCCCATGAGGGAGAGCGAGGACGGCGGGACGGACGCTTCGCGCAGTTTGGCGTCGTCGAGGCCTCCGCATTTGGCGACCAGAGTGGCGCGATGGAACTCCAGCCAGCCTTCCAGCATGGCGCGTTCGCCGGAGGTGGTGGGCGGCGAGGGGCGGTCGATGATCGTCATGCGCGCCATCATCGTGGCCCGGGGACCGGATCTGCCAGGCAATATCCGGACCCCGCTCGCCCGCGCTATGCCGTACGCCCCGGCAGCATCCCGCGCAGCAGCTCCGTGACGCTCTCCCGCAACTCCTCCCGTGTCGGCGTCCGGGTGTGATGGGCGCCGATGGCGCACGAGAACATCACGCCCTCCGTCCAGGCGATCAGGGACAGCGCATGGCGCTCCGGTTCCGAGGACCCCATACGCGTCATCAGGGCCACCAGCAGCTCGCGGAAGGCGTGCCCCGCCGCGTCGTAGATCTCCCGCACCTCCGGTCGCCTGGTGGCCTCCAGGGCCAGCTCGTACCGCGCGACCAGCAGATGCCGGTAGTCCGTCACATAGCGGTGGACGATCGGCGCGAGCGCGTCCGTCACCGCCTCCAGGCCGGCTGTGGCCATCTGGACCGCCTCGGGCCGGAAGGCCTGTTCGTCCCGTGCGGCGAGCCGTTTGACCGTCGCCTCCAGCAGGGCGGCACGTGTCCTGGCGTGGTTCGAGGTCGAGCCCGGGGGCAGCCCGGCGGCCTCGTCCACGGCCCGGTGGGTGAGGCCCCGCAGGCCGCGTTCCGCGAGGAGGTCGATCGCGGTGTCCGCGATGAGCGCGAGGCGGTCGGGGGAGCGGGTGGCGCCGGAGGTCATGGGGTCAATCTATCGCGCTCACTACGCCTGTAGTAGCGTGCAACTACGGATGTAGTGAGCCGTGAGGGTGCGCCAGTCATGTCCATGGCCATGGTGCGTGCGTCCGCGAGCCGATCAGCCCCTTGGAGGAATGACACATGAACGCGCCCCGCGCCGTCGTCATCGGAGCCGGAATCGGCGGACTCACCGCCGCGGCGGCCCTGCACCGTCACGGGTGGTCCGTGACGGTGCTGGAGCGGTCCCCGGCTCTGGGGGCCGTAGGAGCCGGAATCGGCCTTGCCCCCAACGCAGTTCGCGCCCTCGACACCATCGGTGTGGGCGACGACGTTCGTGCCCTGTCGAGGTGGCAGAACGAGGGAGGGCTGCGGCGCCCCGACGGACGCTGGGTCACCCGCACCACCAGCGACGCCTTCGCCGAGCGCTTCGGCGGCCCTCTGGTCGTGGTGCACCGCGCCACCCTCGTCGACCTGCTCGTCTCGCGGCTGCCCGCCGGAGCCGTGCGCACGGCCGCCCCTGCGGCACTCGCCGATCCGGGCGGTCCCGGGCGCCCCGCGCGGGTCACCGTGGGCGCCGGCCTCGATGCGGAGAACGGTGAAGTGCGCGTGAGGACCCAGCAGTTCGCAGCAGTGGAGGAGATCGAGGCCGACCTCGTCGTCGGCGCCGACGGCATCCACTCGGCCGTCCGGCGGACGCTCTTCCCCCAGCACCCCGGCCCCCGCTACACCGGACTCACCGCCTGGCGCGTCGTCGTCCCCGCTCCCGACATCCCGTTCGCCCCGCACGAGACCTGGGGGCGCGGCGCGGTCTGGGGTACGAGTCCCCTCCACAACGGCCGCATCTACGCCTACGGGTGCGCGATCGCCCCGGCGGGCGGTACATCCCCGGACGGCGAACGGGCGGAGCTGCTGCGCCGGTTCGGCACCTGGCACCAGCCCATCCCCGCCGTGCTCGCCGCCGCCGGAGCCGCCGGGAGCGGACCGGTCCTCCGCCACGACCTGTACGAAACGGCCCAGGCACTGCCGGCCTTCCACCGCGGACGCGTCGCCCTGCTCGGCGACGCCGTCCACGCCATGGCGCCCATGCTGGGCCAGGGCGGGTGCCAGGCCATCGAGGACGGGGTCGTCCTCGCCGCGCACCTCGGGCGTCCGGCGACGGCGGACTCCGGCGACATCACCCCCGCCCTCGCCGCCTACTCCGCGGAGCGGCTGCCCCGCACCATGGACGTCGTACGCCGCTCGGGGCGGATGTGCCGGGCCGTGGCCCTCTCCTCCCGACCCGCCGTCGCCCTGCGCACCGCCGTCATCGGCGTCCTCGGCCGGTTCGCGCCCCATGTGGCCCTGCGCAGCTTCGACGGAATCGCCGACTGGCAGCCGCCGTCGCCCACGTATGCTGCCGGAACGGGGGCCGCCGCCGAGGAGGCGAAACCCCCGCGTGGCACCCGCCCCTGACACCCGGCCGCGGCACCCGCCTCTGCCACCGGCCGGTGACGCCCGGCGGCGCCAGCCGGCCGTGGCACCCGGCAGTGAGGAGATCCACCGTGAAGGTCGGCTGCATCGGGCTCGGGGACATCGCCGAAAAGGCCTATCTGCCGGTCCTCGGCGCCCGGTCCGGGCTGGACCTGCACCTCCAGACCCGTGACCCGGCCACCCTCGAACGGCTCGGGGCCGCCCACCGCATCCCCGAGGACCGCCGCCACACCGACCTCGCCTCGCTCATCGAGGCCCGTCCGGACGCCGCCTTCGTGCACGCCGCCACCGAGGCCCACGCCGAGATCGTCACCCGGCTCCTGGAGGCGGGCGTTCCGACGTACGTCGACAAGCCGCTCGCCTACGACTACGCCGACTCCGAGCGGCTGGTACGGCTCGCCGAGGAGCGCGGGGTCGGCCTCGCCGTCGGCTTCAACCGCCGCTACGCGCCCGGCTACGCCCAGTGCCTGGAGCATCCGCGCGACCTGATCCTGATGCAGAAGAACCGCGTCGGGCTGCCCGAGGCCCCGCGCACCCTCGTACTCGACGACTTCATCCATGTCGTCGACACGCTCCGCTTCCTGGTGCCCGGCACGGTCGAGCATGTCGATGTCCGGGCCCGGGTGCGGCACGGGCTCATGCACCACGTGGTCCTCCAGCTCTCCGGTGAGGGCTTCACGGCGATCGGCACCATGAACCGGATGAGCGGCTCGGCCGAGGAGATCCTCGACGTCTCGGGACAGGACACCAAGCGCCAGGTGGTCAACCTCGCCGAGGTGATCGACCACAAGGGCCAGCCGACGGTCCGCCGCCGCGGCGACTGGGTGCCCGTGGCCCGGCAGCGCGGGATCGAGCAGATCGTCCACGCCTTCCTGGACGCCGTACGGACCGGGAAGCCGCTCAGCGCCGAGGACGCTCTGCGGACCCATGAACTGTGCGAACGGGTGGTCCGGGAGGTCCTTGAACAGGCCGCCGCCTGACGGCCCGGGCGCCCTCGGCGACCCCGTAGACGGCCAGCGACACCAGCGACGCGTACAGCACCCAGTCGCCCGCGGTCACGTACGGGCTGGTGCCCGTGGTGAGCGGCACGTCGTAGACCATGGCCGCACTGCTGTCCGTGCCCAGCCGCTCCCCGACGGCCTCGCCGCGCGGGCCGTGGACCGCGCTGACGCCGGTCAGGGTCGCGTGCACCACGGGCCGCCAGCTCTCGGCCGCCCGCAGCGCCGCCAGTGAGGCGTGCTGTTCGGGAGCCCAGCTCTGCTGGAAGGTGCTCGTCGCCGACTGGGCGACGAGCACATCGGCGCCGTCCTTCACCAGGCGGCGGCTCATGTCCGGGAACGCCGTCTCGAAGCACACGAGAGGGCCGATACGCAGTCCCCCCGCGCCCGGGATCCGCATCACCACCGGCGTCGTGCCCCGCCTGCGGTCCTCAGCGGCCGCCTCACCGACCGAGGTAGCCCAGCCCAGCGCCGAGCGGAACGGGATGTACTCGCCGAACGGCACCAGGCGCATCTTGTCGTAGCGCGCCCCCGTCGGCCCTTCCGGGCCCACGAGCACGGAGCTCTTGAAGATGCCGGGCCGGTCCGAGCGCTGCGCGTCCACGTTCACCAGCAGGTCGGCGTTCACCTCGCGGGAGAGGGCTGCGAGCCGGTCCCGCAGGTCGGGGCGCGTCCCCAGATCCGCGCTCACGCTGCTCTCGCCCCATACGACGAGGTCCACGTCCTTCCCGGCCAGTTGCCGGGTCAGCTCCTCCTCGCGGTCGAACCGCCGCTCCCTGCCGTCCACCCCGCCTTGGATGACGCCCGGCTGGACGACGGCTATGCGGACGCTGCCCGTACGGTCCGGCTGCGGCACCCACGCCCATGCCGCGCTGCCCGCCACCGCCACCGTCAGCCCCCCGGCCACCGCGGCCGTACGGGCGGTGGGCAGCGCGATCACTATCGTGAGCGCCGTGTTGAGCACCACGATCAGGAACGTCACCAGCCAGACGCCCCCGATCGAGACCAGCCGCAGGGCGGGCGTCACCTGCCACTGGCTGGCGCCGAGCAGGCCCCACGGCCCGCCGAGGGCCTCCCAGGACCTGACCGTCTCGACCGCGATCCAGCCCGCGGGCACCAGCACCAGCGCGGCCGCCGTGCGCCGCGGGCGCGGCGTGCCGCCCAGCAGCCGTCTGACGAGGACGCCCCACGGAGCCCAGAGCACGCCCAGCAGCAGACCGATGACCAGCGTGAAGACATGAAGATTGGGCAGCAGCCAGTGGTGCACCGCGATCATGAAACCGGTGCCGCCCAGCCAGCCGTCGTACGCCGCCCGGCGCCATGTCGGAGCGGTGCGGACGAGTAGCAGCCACGGCACCAGGGCCGCGTACGCCAACCACCACAGCGACGGCTCGGGGAAGGCCAGCGCGGGCAGTGCCCCCGCGGCCACCGCCACCGCTCCTCGCTGCCACGGTGAGGCGAGAACGCCGTGCCACCGGTCGACCGACACCCGCATGCCGTGCCTCCCTCTCGCCGGCCCTGAGGCCTGGGGCCCTTCCCACGGTAGTTGGAGGGGCGTTCGACAAGTGTCCGGGAGTGCGACGATCAGCGACAGACGGCATCGGCCGACCGGTGACGCGCCCGGAGTCCTAGCCGCGCGGCAGCACGGTCGACAGGACGCCGGGCAGCGGGTACCAGTCGCTGGTGACGATCGAGCCGTGTTCGGCGGCCAGAGCCGCGACACGGGCCCGGGCGTCCGCCTCCGGCGGGTTCACGGAGTCGATCTCCGGAGCGACTCCATGGGCCGAGGTCATGATCACCAGGTAGTTGCGCCGGTCGTACCAGGCCGTGTCGATCCCGGCGTCCGTGACGTACGTGGACGCGGCACCGTCGAAGACCACGAACCAGGGGCGGAGCGAGGCGTCCGCGTAGCGCGTCCGCGGGTCACCGGCCTCGGCTCCGATGACCGCGGGGAAGGCGGTCGAGGAGCCGAGGCCGCCGGAGGAGGACAGCGACCGCAGATGCTCCGCGTACTCGCGGTCGGTCCAGTACGAGTCGAAGGGATTGCTCTGCTCGACCGTGCCCGGGATCAGCTCGATGAGGAACTTGCCCGCAAGGGCGGACCGCTCGGGCCAGGCGCCCGCCTGCACCGCCTCGTCGAGTGTGGCGTGATCCCCGATGAGGTCGCCCGGGCCGAACACCGCGTCGCCCAGCTCGGAGCGGACGAGGGCGTCGAATTCGTCGGGGCCGAGGCCGCCCTTGTTGTTGAAGCCGTCCTTCATCTCGACCTTGATCAGGATGGGGCGGTGGCCGGGGTTGGCGTCGTGCCAGGCCCGCATGTCGGAAAGGCAGCCGCCGAGGCTCTGATTGCGCGACTTGGTGCGCAGCTCGGCCGGTGACCCGGCATTCTCGCAATTGTTGTCGCTGCCCAGCGGGTTGCTGTGCGAGACCCGCCACTTCTTGCTCAGGCCGTTCGTCCAGACATCGATTTCCAGCAGACCCGCACCGGAATCCAGGGCGTCGGCGAAATACCGGTACTTGTCCTTCTCGTACGCGTTGTGGACGCCGACCGATGTGGACCCGGAGTACGAAAGGCCTTCGGCTTCCGCGGTCCCGGCTCCGGCCGGTGCTGCTCCGGCGAGCAGCGCCCCGGCGGACAAGAGGGCCACGGCCGTCACTGCAGAGCGAATCCTGCTCATGCGATGCCACCTTCGACATGGGGGGTGGTGAAAGTGGCAGCAGCGTAAAGGAGTTGGAACGAAATGAGGCGACCCAGGAGGAAATTCGAGGTGGACTTCCATCCGGCGCCGGGCACGGCGGTGCCGGGCCCACCCCGAACTCCTCACAGGGGTAGGGCTTTCAGCGCTCCTCGCGGGGAGGGGCGTCGTCCGTCCCGCGCCGGATCGTCCGTACGCGCTCGCCCGGGCGCCAGGTCTGCACGACCAGGTCGTCCCCTTCGACGAAGGTGCGGACCACCTCGGTCGGTTCGGTACGGAAGAGATGGAACGGCTCGGGAGGCTGCGCGGCCTCCGTGTACCTGGAGATCACCGCGGGATCGGTCACCTCGACGGCACGCCCGCTCACCCGGACATCGCCGCCCGCCATCGACGTGTCCGGGCCGGGGTTCGCCTGAACCGCGAACCGCGGATCGCGCAGCAGGTCCAGCGCCTTGCGCGACTGAGGCATCATGCCGAGCCACATCTCACCGAAGCGGAAATCCACCTCGATGCCGGTGACGCGGGGAGATCCGTCCCGCCGCAGGGTGGCGAGGACATGATGCTTGAACTGCTGGAAGCGCCGGCGTGCCGTGGAGGCCAGTTCGGGCTGTGCGGCCTCGAAGGCCGCCCAATCGGTCGTCATGCGCTCATGATGGGCAGCGAAACCCGACACCCTCTGTCGCCATTGCGGCGTGTGCCTGCGCATTCCTCCGATGGGGCGGGCACGTGGCGTTCCCGTACCGGTTCCCCGGAAAGGCGATCTTGCGACGCGAGGCCGCGTTGACAGCGCTCCCGGAGCGGGCGGACGATCGAGACGGAGATCCGGATCGGAGGCGGGTACTCATGACCGAGTACCGGAATCTTCCCCCCGCCCGCCGGACGGGACCGTGCACCGCGGCCCGGCCGCGGCCTTGGCCCACGCTGTCCCGTCCGCCTGTCGCTGCCTGCCCCGGTGTCTCGGTCGCGATCATCGCTCGGGGCCCCTGGGAAGCCCGGCCGTCCATCCCCTCGCGCCGGCCCATGAACCCGCACCCGTACTCGTGACCGGAGGACCCGCGATGACCACTCTGCAGCACTCGGCTCACGTCAGCGTCCACCTCACCGACTGCTCACCCCAGGACGCGGACTCCGTCTTCGGCGTCCTCCTGTCCGCCTTTCCGGCCGCCGTCGACCAGGAGACCGGCGCGCACTGCGCCCAGCACCCGCGGCTCGACAACCCGATGGTGTGGATCAGGACGTTCGATGTACGGACCTCGGGCGCCGCGGATCCGGAGGCCCTCGCCGGACCGGTGACCGCCGACCTCTTCGGCGGCGACCGCCCCGTACGGCAGATCGAGGAAGCCCTCGCCCGCTCCTTCCTGACGGAGGAGGAAGGCCACGTCGTGCCCGGGGACCAGGAGGTACAGGTCCGGCTGCGGCTGAGCAGCCGGGTCGCCGTCCCGTCCTGAGACGCCGATGACCGGTCCCGCGGCGGTGTTCGCCGCGGGACCGGCCATGAGTCCGCGCTTCTGCCGTGAAGTCTCAGCAGATACGGGGGAGTTGCTCGCCCAGCGGCAGGTCCACCACGCGCGTACCGCCCAGCCCGGTGCGCGCCACGACCATCCCCGGATGCTCCTCCACGCATTCGCCGATCACGGCCGCGCCCGCGCCCTGGGGGTGGGCGCGCATCGCTTCGAGGACCGCGTCCGCCCGGTCGCGGGGCACGAAGGCCACGAGCCGCCCCTCGTTGGCCACGTACAGCGGATCGAGGCCGAGGAAGCCGCAGGCGTTGGCGACCGCGTCCGGTACGGGCAGGGTGCGTTCGACGAGCGCCACGCCCGTACCGGAGGCGGCGGCGATCTCGTTCAGCGAGGTGGCCAGGCCGCCGCGCGTGGGGTCGCGCAGCACGTGCAGGTCCGGGGTGACCGCGAGCATCGCCTCGACCAGGCCTGCCAGCGGGGCCGTGTCGCTGGTGATCTCCACCCCGAACTCCAGCCCCTCCCGGACGCTCATGATGGCCACGCCGTGCAGCCCGATGGGACCGCTGACGATGATCACGTCCCCGGGCACGGCGCGCTGCGGCCGGATGTCGACGCCGTCCGGGATCAGCCCGATGCCGGAGGTGTTGAGGTAGATGCCGTCGCCGTGCCCGGCGTCGACGACCTTGGTGTCGCCCGTGGCGACGATGACCCCGGCCGCCAGCGCGGCCGCACCCACCGCCTCGGCCACCCTGCCGACCGTGGCGAGCTCGACGCCTTCCTCCAGGATGAACGCGCACGAGAGGTACGCGGGCCGGGCGCCGCTCATGGCCAGGTCGTTGACCGTGCCGTTGACCGCCAGGTCGCCGATGCTGCCGCCGGGGAAGAACAGCGGCCGCACCACGTAGGAGTCGGTGGAGAACGCCAGCCGGGCGCCGCCGAGCGTCAGGGCCGCCGAGTCGCCGAGTCCGGCGAGCGTGGCATTGCCGTACGCGGGCGTGAACAGGTGCTCCACCAGCTCGGCGGAGAGCGCACCGCCACCGCCGTGCCCCATGACCACCACCGGCTGGTCGCGCAGGGGCAGCGGGCAGGACCACTCGGCGGGGTTGACCTGAGCGGGTACGTCCCTGGTCCGGTCCGTCGTCGCAGCCGTCTCACCCAACGGGGCTCGCCTCCTTCGGCGATGCCGGCCCGTGCTCCAGGCGCCGGTACAAGTAGTAGGCGGCGCAGGCCCCTTCGCTGGAGACCATGGTGGCGCCCAGCGGTTTCCGGGGGGTGCAGAGCGTGCCGAACGCCTCGCACTGGTTCGGCTTGATCAGGCCCTGGAGCACCTCCCCGCTGCGGCACGCGCCGGACTCGCAGGTCCGTACGTCGGTGACCTGGAAGCGGTGTTCGGCGTCGTAGTCCCGGAAAGCCTCGGACAGCCGCCAGCCGCTGTCCGGGATCATGCCGATGCCGCGCCAGGCCCGGTCGGTGACCTCGAAGACCTCCTCGAGCATGCGCAGTGCCGCGGCGTTGCCGTCGTCGCGGACGGCCCGCCCGTACGCGTTGTCCACCCGGTGCTCGCCGCGCTCCAGTTGGTGGACCGTACGGCGTACCCCCTCCAGGATGTCCAGCGGTTCGAACCCGGTCACCACGATCGGCACCTGGAACCGCTCGGCCAGCCCCGGATACTCCGCCGTGCCCATCACGCTGCACACATGGCCCGCGGCGAGGAACGCCTGGACGCGGCAGGAGGGCGACTGCATGATCGCCTCGATGGCGGGGGGTACGCGCACATGGGAGACGAGCAGACTGAAGTTGCGGATGCCCAGGCGCCGGGCCTGATGCACCGTCATGGCATTGGCGGGTGCGGTGGTCTCGAAGCCGATGCCGAAGAAGACCACTTCGCGGTCCGGATTGCGCTGCGCGATGGTGAGGGCGTCCAGTGGCGAGTACACCACCCGTACGTCGCCGCCCGCGCCCTTGACGCGGAAGAGATCCCGGTCGGTGCCCGGGACCCGCAGCATGTCGCCGAAGGAGCAGAAGATGACATCCGGCCGGGAGGCGATCTCCAGCGCCTTGTCGATCATCTCCAGGGGCGTCACGCACACCGGACAGCCCGGTCCATGGATCAACTCGACCTTCTCGGGGAGCAGTTGGTCGATGCCATGGCGGATGATGGAGTGGGTCTGGCCGCCGCAGACCTCCATGAGGGCCCACGGCTGGGTGACCGTGGCGTGGATGTCGTCCAGCAACCGCCGTGCCAGACCGGGGTCGTTGAACTCGTCGATGTACTTCACCGGACTCCCTCCTGTACCGCCGCTGCCGCCTCCGTCGCTACTGCTGTTGCAGCCACCGCCTCCGTCACTGCTGCGGTCGCCGCCGCCGTTGTCGCAACCGCGGGCTCCTGGCCGGCGGTGTCGGGGCGCTCGGCACCGGCCTCCTCCGCCGCGCGGCCCCACGCGTCCCCGAACTCCTCCTCCAGAAGCCCCAGTTCCGCGAACAGCGCCAGGGACTGCCGGGCCGATTCCTCGTCGAGCCGCTGGAGGGCGAAGCCCACGTGGACGATCACGTACTCGCCCACCTCGGCCTCCGGCACGTATGCGAGGCACACATCCTTCACCACGCCGCCGAAGTCGACCTGCGCCATGCGCGTGCCGTTGCGATCCTCGGTGGCGACCACCTTGCCGGGCACTGCCAGGCACATGATGTTCTCCCTTCGTCGTTGTCAAGGCATAGGGGGACAAGGGCGGTCCGGGCACACGGCCGTGCGCGCCGTGGGTCGGGACGGGATGGCGGCTACGGGCTCCCGAGCCGGGCCGCGACCACGAGCTGGCCGAGCGCCAGCCCGCCGTCGCCGCACGGGACCTCCCGGTGGCGCAGGACCGTGAAGCCGGAGGCCTCCAGCCGGTCCGAACAGGCCTCGTCCAGCAGCGCGTTGGCGAACACCCCACCGGTCAGCGCCACCGTGCTCGTACCGGTCTCCCGGCGGGCGAGGCGGGCCAGGGACGTCACCGCGTCCGCCACCGCCCGGTGGAAGCGCGCGGCGATCACCTCGGGCCCGGTCCCGGCCCGCAGGTCGTGGACGACGGACCGCAGCACCGGCTCCGCGTCGAGCAGCGCCGAGGTCTGGCCACGGCGCAGGCCGAAGGCGTACGCGTCCCGGCAGTCCGCCCAGGCACGTGCCGCCGCCGCTTCCAGTTCGACGGCTGCCTGCGCCTCGTAGACCGCCCGGTGGCACACGCCCGCCAGCGACGAGACGGCGTCGAACAGCCGCCCCATGCTGGACGTCGGCACGCACGCCGTACCGCGTACGAGCTGACGGGCCAGCAGATGCCGCTCCTCGGGAGTGCAGGCGGCCACGCACGGCAGGTCGTCGTCCCAGGCGATCCTCGCGGTGCGCAGGCGGGAGAGCGCCATCCGGCAGGGGTTGCCCACTCCGGCGTCGCCACCGGGCAGCGGGACGTACGCCAGATGCGCGAACCTGCGGAAGCCGCCGTAGTCGGCCAGCAGCACCTCGCCGCCCCAGATCGCCGTGTCGTCGCCATAGCCGGTGCCGTCGAAGGCGAAACCGAGGACCGGTCTGCTGCCGTCCAGGCCGTGCTCCGCCATGACCGAGGCGACATGGGCGTGGTGATGCTGCACCAGATGCAACGGCCGGCCGTCCCGGTGACGGCGTGCCCAGCGCACCGAGTGGTACCCCGGGTGCCGGTCGCAGGCGAGCAGCTCCGGGATGACCCCGGTCAGCATCTGCAGCCGGTGGCCCGCCGCCTCGAAGGCCCGCAGCCCGGCCAGGTCGCCCATGTCCCCGATATGGGCGGAGAACCAGGCCCGGTCGTCCTCCGCGAGACAGAGCGTGTTCTTCAGGTCCCCGCCGACAGCCATGACCGGCGGCACCGCGAAGGGCAGCGCGAGCGGGGCGGGAGCGTAGCCGCGGGACCGGCGCAGTACGACCTCGCTGCCGTCGGGGCGTACGCGCACCACGGAGTCGTCGCAGGGCACCTCGATCGCACGGTCGTGCCAGAGCCAGGCGTCGGCCAGTCCGTCGAGCCGGTCGAGCGCCTCCTCATCGCCGGTGACGATGGGCTCGCCCGAGCGGTTGCCGCTGGTCATCACCAGGACGCGAGGGCCCAGCGGATCGCCGGGCAGCCCGAACAGCAGGTGGTGGAGCGGGGTGTACGGCAGCATCACCCCGACATCGGGACTGCCGGGGCACACCTCGGGTGCCAGCGGAACCCCGCTCTCGTCGTCGAAGCGGCGCAGCAGGACGATCGGGCGCCGGCGGCCGGTGAGGATCTCGTGCTCCGCCGGTCCGAGGCGGGCCAGGCGCGCCGCGGTCCCGGCGTCGGCGGCCATCACGGCGAACGGCCTGGCCCCGCGGGCCTTGCGCTCGCGCAGCGTGGCGACGGCGCGCGAGTCGGTGGCGTCGCACGCGAGGTGGTAGCCCCCGATGCCCTTGACGGCCAGGATCGCCCCCTGCGACAGCATCCTCCGCGCCTCCGTGAGCGCCGACTCGCCCTCGCCGTAAGGGAGTTCGCTTCCCGCTGCCGGAGTGAGGCGGAGCCTCGGGCCGCAGACGAGGCAGGCTACGGGCTGGGCGTGGAAGCGCCGGTCGGCCGGATCGCCGTACTCCCGCGCGCAGTCCGCGCACAGCGGGAAGCCCGCCATGGTCGTGGTCGCGCGGTCGTACGGCAGTGCCGTCGCGATGGTGAGGCGCGGGCCGCAGTGCGTGCAGGTGATGAAGGGGTGCCTGTAGCGGCGGTCGGCGGGGTCGGCCAGCTCCCGAAGACAGTCGTCGCATGTCGCGGTGTCGGGCGGCATCAGCGTGCGGCCCTCTCCGAGTTCGGAGGGCCGGATGGTGAAGCCCCTCCCCGACGTCCCCGGCGTCCCCGGCGCGGGCGGCTCGTCGGCCGTGCCCAGCGGATGCATGGCCTCGTGCGTGATGGACGAGACGACCGCCAGCGGCGGTGCCTCGGTGCCGACGCGAAGGCAGAACGCCTCGACCGAGGCGGGGTCGCCCTCGACCTCGGCGATGACGCCTGCGGCGTTGTTGGCCACATGGCCGGACAGGCCCAGTCCGGTGGCCAGCGTGTGGACGAAGGGCCGGAAGCCGACCCCCTGGACCACACCTCGTACGGTGACACGTCTCCGGACGGCCGTGCAGGGGAAGCCCTGCTTCCGGCGGTCGTCTGCGAGCGTCGTCATGGCGGCTCCTCGCCCCCGACGCTCTACCGGACCGGGACGCCGGCGGCGCGGGCGGTCTCCGCACCGGGACCGGGGTCGTCGTGCACAGGGACATGGCCGTGGCTGTGCGGGTGGCCGTCGCCGTGGTCGTGCACATGGCCCGCGTCGGGGCCGTGATCGTGCGGATGCGCGCTCCGGTGCTGCGCCGCCAGGGGCGGCTGGTGCGGCAGGTCGCCATCGCACACGGCAAGCACCCGGTCCAGGAGCGTGTCCACGCCCTCACCTGTACGGGAGGACGTCCGGAGCACCTCCACGCCCGGGTTGACGCGTTCGACGCTCGCCGCGAACTCCGCCTCGCCGAATCCGACCGCCTCCGCGATGTCGGTCTTGCCGAGGACGACCAGGTTCGCCAGCCCGAACGCGGTCGGGTACTTGACCGGCTTGTCCTCGCCCTCGGTCACGGACATCATCGCCACCCGCAGCCGCTCGCCCAGGTCGTACGAGGCGGGGCAGACCAGGTTGCCCACGTTCTCCACGAACAGCACGCGGGTCCCCTCCGGCAGCCATCCCTCCAGATGCGCGCGGACCTGGTCGGCCTCCAGATGGCACAGCCCGCCGGTCAGCACCTGCTTCACCGGCGCGCCCGAACGCGCCAGCCTGCGGGCGTCGTTCTCCGTGGCGAGGTCTGCGGTGAGCGCCGCCACCGGGACGCCGCGCTGGGTGGTCCGGCGCAGTACGCACTCCAGTAGCGCCGTCTTGCCGCTGCCGGGGCTCGACAGCAGATTGACCACGGTGACCCCGCGCCGCGCGAGGTCCTCGCGCAGTGCGGCCGCCAGCCCGTCGTTCTTCGCCAGAACCGCCTGTTGCAGGTCGACGACACGGCACATCATCCGCAGCACTCTCCCTCTCGCGCGGCGTGCCGCGCTGTCCCGGGCCCTGGGCACGAGCCGCCCTCGGGCAGCGTCACGTCCAGCAGCTCCAGCTCGCGTCCGGTCAGCAGCTCGGTCACCGACGCCTCGCAGCGGGGGCACGACAGTCGTGGCGGTGAACCCACCGGGAACTCCACGTCGCAGGGGGCGCAGCGGGCGCTCGCCGGCACCTCGTCGATGACGAGTCCGGCGCCGGCCAGCAGCGTGCCCTCCGCGACCAGTTCGAAGGAGAACCTCAGGGCGTCCGCCACGACCCCCGCCAGCTCGCCGATGCGCAGCCGCACCGACTCGACCGAGGCGGCCCCGTGTTCCCGGGCGGCCTCCTCGGCTCTTTCGACGACGGACAGGGCGATCGAGAGCTCATGCATGGAGCGTCACGGTAGGCACGGCCGGAGGCGCCCCGGACTCCGGCGAGCCTGCGGGGGCCGCCGAATTCGCCCGGGCGGCCCAACACGGGCGCGTCCCGACCCCGCTCGCCCGCTTCCTTGGTCACCATCGCCACGCGGGATCCCCGGACCGCCCCGAACCCCCGGCCCCCGGCCGCCCCGACCTCGACCGTCCGAGGCCCTGATCGCCCCGGGACCCGACCTTGCGAAACCTGACCGTCCCGAGACCCCGAGAGCAACGGCCATGCCCAGGAGGCGTGATGCACATCCTGCTCGTCCCGAGCGCGTTCAACAGCCTGACGCAGCGGGTCTTCGCAGAGCTCCGCGACCGCCGCCACACGGTCGAGGTGGAGCTCGCCGTCTCGGACGAGGCGGTACGGGAGGCCGTACGGCGGCACGCCCCCGACCTCGTCGTCGCCCCGATGCTGACCACCGCCATCCCGCAGGACGTCTGGGCGGAGCACACCTGCCTGGTCGTGCATCCCGGGCCGCCCGGCGACCGCGGCCCGTCGTCCCTGGACTGGGCCGTCCACGAGGGCGTCCCCCAGTGGGGCGTGACGGTGCTGCAGGCGGACGCGGAGATGGACGCCGGTCCGGTGTGGGCCTCGGCGTCCTTCCCGGTGCCGGCGAAGGTGGCCAAGAGCGAGCTGTACCGGGGCGAGACGGCCGACGCCGCTCTCCGGGCCGTCCTCCTCGCCGTGGAGCGCTTCGCCTCGGGGACGTACGTGCCGCGGACGCACGCGCCGTCCACCGGCGACGGCTGGCGCCCGTACTTCGCCCAGGACCTGCGCCGGATCGACTGGGACACCGACTCCACCGGGACCGTGCTGCGGAAGTTGCGCGCCGCCGATTCCCGCCCCGGCGTCCTGGACGCGTTCCTCGACGGCGAGTGGTTCCTGCACGGCGGCCACGCGGAGGACGCGCTGCGGGGTGAGCCCGGCCGGGTACTGGCCACGCGCTGCGGAGCGATCTGCCGCGCGACGGCCGACGGTGCGGTCTGGATCCCGGAGCTGCGGCCCCGGAGACGGCCGGGCGGCCCCCGTATGTTCAAACTGCCCGCCGTCCAGGCGCTCGGATCCCGGCTGCCCGACGTGCCCGAGACACCCGCTCCGCTCTGGCCCGAGGAGGGCCACCGCACCTGGTCCGACGTCCGGTACGACGAGAGCGGCCCGGTCGGTTTCCTGCGGTTCTCCTTCCCGGGCGGCGCGATGAGCACGGACCGGTGCCGCCGGCTCCTGACGGCGTACCGCTTCGCTTGCTCCCGCCCCACGGACGTGGTGGTGCTCGGGGGCGCGCGGGACTTCTTCTCCAACGGGATCCATCTCGGCGTCATCGAGGCCGCCGACGACCCGGCGGCCGAGTCCTGGGCGAACATCCAGGCCATGGACGACCTGGTCGAGGAGATCCTGACCACCACCGACCGCCTGGTCGTCGCCGCGCTCGGCGGCAACGCCGCCGCCGGGGGAGTGATGCTGGCCCTGGCGGCGGACGAGGTGTGGTGCAGAACCGGCACGGTGCTCAATCCGCACTACCGCCGCATGGGGCTTCACGGCTCGGAGTTCTGGACGTACACCCTGCCCCGCCGGGTCGGGGACGCCGAGGCCGCGCGGCTGACCCGTGAGGCGCTGCCGGTCAGCGCCGCGGGGGCCCTGAGAGCCGGGCTCGTCGACCGGGTCGTGGACTCGGGGCCCGAGGAGTTCGCGGCGGAGGCCACCCGAATGGCCCTCAGACTCGCCTCCTCGTCCGTGCTACGGGACCGCATCGCGGAGAAGAAGAGCGTGCGGGAGCGGGACGAGGCCGCCAAGCCGCTGGGCGCGTACCGGGTGGAGGAGCTGGCCCACATGCGGAGAGCCTTCTTCGACCCGGAGGCGCCGTACCACGCCCTCCGGGCGGCCTTCGTCCGGAAGGAGCCCTGCAGCGTGTTCAAGTTGTAGGTATATGTCCGTCATGTCAGCCTTCCGTAGAACCCGGTCCCAGGAAAGAAGGCGCCATGAGCACCGTCACCTCGACCCCCAGCGGCGTTGAAGAGGTTCACATCCTCTGGACGTCCGAAGGCATGAGCTGTGACGGCGACACGGTTTCGGTCACGGCCGCGTCGCTGCCGAGCATCGAAGACGTCGTGATGGGCGCCATCCCAGGCCTTCCCAAGGTCCATCTGCACAACAAGGTGCTGGCCTACGAGACCGGCGACGACTTCATGCGGCCCTTCCACCAGGCTGCCCGCGGCGAACTGGGGCCCTTCGTCTTCGTCGTGGAGGGGTCCATCCCCAACGAGCGGATCAACGGGGACGGCTACTGGACGTCCATGGGCAACGACCCGGACACCGGTGAGCCGATCACGCTGAACACCTGGATCGACCGCCTCGCGCCGCAGGCCTTCGCCGTGGTCGCCATCGGCACCTGCGCGACGTACGGCGGCATCCACGCCATGGCGGGAAACCCCACCGGATCCATGGGCCTCACCGACTACCTGGGCAAGGACTTCCGTTCCGCGAGCGGGCTGCCGATCGTCAACGTCCCCGGCTGCCCCGTCCAGCCCGACAACTTCATGGAGACCCTGACCTGGATGCTCTACCAGGCCGCAGGGATGGCTCCGCCGATCCCGCTGGACGAACAGGGCCGTCCCACCTGGCTGTTCGGCAAGACCGTGCACGAGGGCTGCGACCGTGCCGCGTACTACGAGCAGGGTGACTTCGCCAAGGACTACAACTCGCCCAAGTGCCTGGTGAAGACGGGCTGCTGGGGTCCCGTGGTGAACTGCAACGTCCCCAAGCGCGGCTGGATGGACGGCGTCGGCGGCTGCCCCAACGTCGGCGGCATCTGCATCGGCTGCACCATGCCCGGCTTCCCCGACATGTTCATGCCCTTCATGGACGAGCCCCCCGGCGGCTCCCTCTCCTCCGCCGTGCTCGGCTCCACCTACGGGCCCCTCATCAGATCGCTGCGCGGCATCACCAACCGAGCGGTGAACCGCGAACCCAAGTGGCGCCACAACCGTGCCGAGCTCACCTCCGGCTTCGCCCCGCGCTGGTCGGGCCGCTGACGTTGCGAGACAAGGACCAATTCTGTGACGACGAGTGAGACCATCCCGCCCGAGCAACGCAACCTCACCGAGGTCGCGTTCGACCCCATCACCAGGATCGTCGGCAACCTGGGCATCTATACGAAGATCGACTTCAACAACCGCGTCGTGGCCGAGTGCCGCAGCACCTCGTCCATCTTCCGCGGCTACAGCGTCTTCATGAAGGGCAAGGACCCGCGGGACGCCCACTTCATCACCAGTCGCATCTGCGGCATCTGCGGGGACAACCACGCCACGTGCTCGGTGTACGCGCAGAACATGGCGTACGGGGTGAAGCCCCCGCCGCTCGCCGAATGGATCATCAACCTCGGCGAAGCGGCCGAGTACATGTTCGACCACACGATCTTCCAGGACAACCTGGTCTTCGTCGACTACTGCGAACGCATGGTCAAGGAGACCAATCCGGGCGTCATGGAGCAGGCGAACCGCACGCCCGCCCCCCGCGGCGACGCCCACGGCTACAAGACGGTCGGCGACATCATGCGCGCCTTCAACCCGTTCGAGGGCGAGATGTACCGCGAGGCCCTCGTGATGAGCCGCATCACCCGCGAGATGATCTGCCTGATGGAGGGGCGGCACGTCCACCCGTCCACGCTCTACCCGGGCGGGGTGGGCACCGTCGCGACGCCGCAGGTCTTCACCGACTACCTCGTGCGTCTGATGAAGTGCATGGACTTCATCAAGAAGGCCGTCGCCATGAACGACGACATCTTCGACTTCTTCTACGAGGCGATGCCCGGCTACGAGGAGGTCGGCCGGCGGCGCACCATGCTCGGCTGCTGGGGCTCGTTCCAGGACCCCGACGTGGCGGACTACGACTACCGCACGATGACCGACTGGGGCCGGGCGATGTATGTCACTCCCGGCATCATCGTCGACAACGAGCTGATCACCACCGACCTGGTCGACATCAACCTCGGCATGCGCATCATGCTCGGCAGCTCCTACTACGAGGACTGGACGAACGAGCAGACCTTTGTCGACAAGGACCCGCTGGGCAACCCCGTCGACCGCCGCCACCCCTGGAACCAGACCACCCTCCCCGCGCCGCAGAAGCGCGACCTGGAGGGCGGCAAGTACAGCTGGGTGATGAGCCCGCGCTGGTTCGACAAGCGCACCGGCGACCACCTGCCGCTGGAGACCGGCGGCGGTGCGATCGCCCGCCTGTGGGCCACCTCGCTGGCCGGCCTGGTCAACACCCCGTACGTCCGCTCCACCGGGCACAGCGTCCAGATCGATCTGCCGAAGACCCCCGGGACGCCCGAGACCCGGCTCGAGTGGCGGCCGCCGCCCTTCCCGAACACCATCGAGCGCAACCGGGCCAGGATGTACTTCGTGGCCTACTCCGCCGCGATGGCGCTCTTCTTCGTCGACAAGGCGCTGGGTGAGGTCCGGGCCGGACGCACCAAGGTCTTCGAGGACTTCAAGGTCCCCAAGGACGCCATCGGCTGCGGCTTCCACGAGGCGGTCCGCGGTGTCCTCTCGCACCACCTGGTGATCGAGGACGGCAAGATCGCGAACTACCACCCGTACCCGCCGACGCCGTGGAACGCCTCTCCCCGCGACTCCTTCGGCACCCCCGGCCCGTACGAGGACGCCGTCCAGGGCACGCCCATCTTCGAGGAGAACGGCCCGGAGAACTTCAAGGGCATCGACATCATGCGCACCGTCCGCAGTTTCGACCCGTGCCTTCCCTGCGGCGTGCACATGTACCTCGGCGACGGGCGCACCCTGCGCCAGACCCACTCGCCCACCTTCGGCGCTCTCAACTAGGCGGGCCGCATGCCGTGGGAAGAGGAGGACGCGCGCCGGCACGTCGCGCGCACCGAGGAACTGCTGGCCGGTCTGGACACCCTGCCGGACAACGTCGCGGCCGCACGCGCCCTGGAATGCGTCGAGGCGCTGGTCGACCTCTACGGGGAGTGCCTCGGCCGGGTCATGGAACACGCCACGAGCGGTGAGGGTGACGGCGCCCTGGCACGGCGACTCGCGGACGACGAACTCGTCGGCCATCTGCTGCTCGTGCACGATCTGCACCCCGACCCGGCGGACGTCCGCGCCCGCCGGGCCGTCGAGCAGGTCCGCCCGCAGCTCCAATCCCTGGGCGGGGACGCCGAGTTGCTGGAAGCGGCGGACGGAGCGGTACGGATCCGGGTCCAGGGCGGCCGCGGCTGCTCGTCCTCGCCGGACGCCCTGGAGCAGACCGTACGGGACGCCGTGGGCGGTGCGGCGCCCGAGGTCGAACGCATCGACATCGAGACCGTGCAGGCTCCCGAGCCGGAGACGCTCATTCCCGTGGACGCGCTCTTCAAGGGCCGCACCCTGACGGGACGCGGTGCCGGGTGAGCGCGTCCTCCTTCGCCGCACCCCGGCTTCGGGGTCTTGCCCGCCGTCCCTCCCGCTCCACGGAGCCGGGAGGGACGGCGGGGTCGGCGGGGCCGGAGCGGTGCGACCTCTGCGCGGAGGCGCTCGCCCCGGACCACCGCCACCTGCTGGACATCCAGGAAGGGCAGGTCTCCTGCGCGTGCCGCGCCTGCTCGCTGCTGTTCGACCGCAAGGAGTCCGGAGGCGCCCACTACCGGCTGCTGCCGCAGCGACGGCTGCGGCTGGACGGCTGCGAGATCGACGACATGACCCTGGCCGGTCTCGGGGTCCCCGTGGAGCTGGCGTTCTTCACACGCGGTGAGATGTCGGGCGAGGTCTCCGTCGGCTATCCGAGCCCGATGGGCGTACTGCGCTCCACCGTCGATCCGCAGAGCTGGGCCGAGGTCCAGGGCTCCCACCCCGCCCTGGCCGGCCTCGCCGACGATGTGGAGGCCCTGCTGGTCAACCGGGCGCGAGGCGCCCGGGAGCACTGGCTGGTGCCGCTGGACGACTGCTATCGCCTGGTCGCGCTGGTGCGCGCACACTGGAAGGGACTGGGCGGGGGGCCCGACGTATGGCAGCAGATCGAAGGCTTCTTCCGCGACCTGTCCACCGACTCCGACCCAGCAGCCAAGGAGGCGTCATGGCCGACATCAACGTAGGAAAGGCCGATGTCAAGCCCGATACGCCGGCGCACGTCAAGGGCGTCCGCGAAGGCAACGACACACGTCGCAAGCGCGAGCCGGGACACCGCAAGGACGACCGCTCCACGGCTCGCAGGTCGACCGGAATCAACGCCAAGCACCACGAGCCGGTGGACCCCGACATGCCCAACCTCTCCCCGGCGTGACCGCCGAACACGCCATCCCGGACCTGGTCTTCACGGTCACGGGCGTGGAACCCGAGCGCTTCGCGGCAGTCCCCACGCTGAGGTTCGGGCTGGAGATCGGCCGGGCGGGCGGCGGCCCCGTCCGCTCGGTCACCCTCACCACCGCGATCCGCGTCGACGTCGCACGCCGCCGCTACGACGCGGCCGAACAGCGGGCGCTGGCCGAGCTGTTCGGCGAGCCGCAGCGCTGGGGCAGCTCCGTACGGCCGCTGTCCTGGACGCAAGTCACGCTCGTGGTGCCCCCGTTCGACAAGAGCACGACGGTGCACCTCAGCGTGCCCTGCACCTACGACACCGAGCTCGCCGTCACCAAGTACCTGCGTGCCGTCCGTGACGGTGACGTGCCACTGGACTTCCTCTTCAACGGAACGATCTTCTACGAGGCGCCCGGCGGAGGGATGGGCACGGCCCAGATCTCATGGAGCCGCGACGCCCGCTACCGCATGCCCGCCGGGCTCTGGCACGAACTGATCGACCGGTACTTCGGCGGCAGCCCCTGGCTGCGGCTCTCCCGGGAGACCTACGACCGGCTCGACGCGTACCGGACCGGCGAGGTCCACGTCGGCTGGGACGAGACGGTCCGCAGCCTGCTCGACGCCGCGTCGGACGGCAGGAAGAGCCCCGCAGTCACCGACATGTCCGCACCCCCCGCAACCGCCGGAGCACCATGGACGCAGTGAAGCAGGGCGCCGTACCGCAGACCGCGGACACCGCCGTGGAGAAGATCGTGCGCACCTGCCTCTACGAGGGTTACCTGCTGTGGCCCTACCGCAGGTCCGCGCTGAAGAACACCAAGCGCTGGACCTTCGGCGGGGTCTTCCCGCGGTCCTGCGCCGTCGAACTCGGCGAAGCGAGCCGTATGCAGACCCAGGTCCTCATCGAAGGGCCGGACGGGTCCGAGGTGTCGGTCCGCGTGCGCTTCCTGCACGTGGTCGACCGCACTGTGCTCCGCGAAGGGCCGGACGGACACGAGCCGGTGGACGAGCTGACGGTGGACGGGGAGCGCCATGTGGCCTGGCAGGAGGCGACGGAGCGCGAGGTGCCCGTACGCCTGAGCCTGAGCGCCGCCGTCACCGGGCCCGTCACCACCGCGGTCGACATCCCGGCGGGCACCGACCACGAGGATCTGACCGACGCCTCGGGCCGGCGCGTCGGCGCACTCGTCCGCGGCTGGAACGCGCTGACCGGCACGGTGGAGGTCGCCGCCGAGCGCGTCGCCGACGGCGTGCACCGGCTGACCGTACGCGTGGAGAACACCACGCCCTGCTCGGTGCCCGCCCCCGGCGCCCGGCACGCCCGCGAGGCGGCGGCCGCCTACGCCTTCGTCTCCACGCACACCGTGCTGGACGCGGCCCCGGGCCGGTTCGTCTCGCTCATCGACCCGCCCGAGCGCCTGAGCGCGGCCGCCAAGGACTGCGAGAACCAGGGCACATGGCCCGTCCTCGTCGGCGAGGGCGACACCGAGGACGGCGCACCCACCGTGCTCTCCTCGCCGGTCACGCTCTACGACTTCCCGGCGGTCGCGCCCGAGAGCCCCGGCGACCTGTTCGACGGGACCGAGATCGACCAACTCCTCGTCCTCAGCGTGCTCAGCATGACCGAGGAGGAGCAGCGGGAGGCCAGGGCCTGCGACCCCAGGGCGCGGGAGATCCTGGACCGCTGCGCCGGGCTCACCCACGACGAACTGATCGCCCTGCACGGAACCATCCGCGAGTTCCGGCCTCTGGAGGACGTGTGAGCGAGCAGACGAGGGACGACGTCAGGCAGTCCCGGACCCGTACCTGCACGGTGAACGGGATCACGGTGCGCAAGGGCAGCCGGGTGCGGCTGCGACCCACGCGCAGCGCGGACATCTTCGACCTGGCGCTGTCCGGCCGTACCGCCGAAGTGGACGGCGTCGAGGAGGACTTCGAGGGCAACATCCATGTGGCTGTGGTGCTGGAGGGCGACCCGGGCCGCGACTTCGGTACGAGCGGCCAGATCGGTCACCGCTTCTTCTTCGCGCCCGACGAACTGGAGCCCGCGGAACCGGTCGCCGACAGCCCCTCCGGTACGCGGATCCTCGTCGCCGGCATCGGCAATGTCTTCATGGCCGACGACGGATTCGGGCCCGCCGTGGCCGCGGCACTCGGCGGGATCTCCCTGCCCGGCACCGTGCATGTCGCCGACTTCGGCATCCGGGGCATGGACCTCGCCTACCGGCTGCTCGACGGGTACGACGTCGCGCTCCTCGTGGACGCCGCTCCGCGCGGGCTGGAGCCCGGCACGCTGAGCGTCATCGAACCGGACCTCACGGAGGGCGACGTCGCGCCCGAAGCGCACGCCATGGACCCCGTGAAGGTCCTCGCGCTCGCCCGCCACCTGGGCGAGGCACCGCTTCCCCGGATCCTCGTGGTCGGCTGCGAGCCGATGGTGCGGATGAACGGGGACGAGCCGGACGTGGTCGTGGGACTGAGCGCGCCCGTGAAGGCGGCCGTCGACGAGGCCGCCCGCCTGGTCGAATCACTGGTGGGGGAGCTGCTCAGGGGAGAGGAGGTGAGTCCCCGATGAAGAACGGCATCTTCATTCCGGCGGTCCTGGTGCGTGCCGCCGTCGGCCTCCTGGCCGCCGCCGTGGTCACTGCCCTCGTGGCGGAGGCGCCCGGGATCCGGCGGTACATCAAGATCGAGACGATGTGAGTGCCCGCTGACTCTCACATCGGCGAACACCTCGGCGGCGGGTGGCATCGTGCCGGCCCGCCGCCGACCCGTCGGCACCGCCCCGTACGGCCCCCGGCGGCCGGGGCGGTGCCGCCTTCACGGGCGGCCGGCGTCGAGGTAGGAGAGCAGCTCGTGCGCGGCGGGGCCGACCCGGTCCCCGTCGGGGACGGCGACCGAGACCTGCCACACCGGCTCCGGTTCACCCGTGAGCCGAACCTCTGCCAGCCCGGCCGCCTGCGGCTTGCGGGCCATGGGCCTCGGGACGACGGCGACCCCGAGCCCGTGGCCGACGAGTTCGATGAGGCTGTGGACGTCTCCGACCTCGAGCGCCACCTGACGCTCCGTACGGGCCGTGGCGAAGGCGCGGTCGGTCAACCCCCGTGCCCCCCAGTCGGGATGGAAGTCCACGAACGACTCGCCGGCCAGCTCGCCCCACGCCACCTCCTGCGCATCCGCGAGCCGGTGGCCGGGGTGGCAGAGCAGGACCATCGGTTCGTGGGTGAGCGGCATCAGGCGTACGTCCTCGGGCGGCGCGCCGCACAGTGCCACGAACGCCAGGTCGAGCCGGGCCGCGGCCACCTCGGCGACCAGCGCCGCCGAGCCCGCCTGACGCAGCCGGACCTCCACCTCGGGGTGCTCCGACCGGAACCGGGCGAGCAGCGCGGCGACGTCCACTCCGGCGATGCACTGCTCGGTGCCCACGGTCAGCGTGCCGCGCAGCAGTCCCTGGACGGCGGCCACCGCCTCCTTGGCCGCCCGTACGCTCGCCAGCGCGCGGGTGGCCTCCGTCAGCAGCGCGCGGCCGGGCCCGGTCAGCTCGACGCTGCGCGTGGTGCGCACGAAGAGCGGGGCGCCCAGCTCCCGTTCGAGTGCCCGCACGGAGGCGGAGAGTCCGGACTGGGAGACCATCAGCCGCTGCGCCGCGCGCGTGAAGTGACGCTCCTCGGCGACGGCCACGAAGTGCTCGAGTTGCCGTAGTTCCACGATTCAGCAGCCTAGTCGCTGAATGCTTTCGCATTCTTCTATTGGACAGATGGCTGTCTCCGGCGCGAGGCTGGACGCCGAAGGCAGGGGAGTCCCTCCGGCACACGAGTTCCACCAGGTACGAGAAAGGCATCCGTCATGCAGACTCGCCGTATCGGCACCGTCGAGGTCAGCGCGATCGGTCTCGGGGCGATGCCCATGTCGATCGAGGGGAGGCCCGGCGAGGAGCGCGCGATCGCCACCGTCCATGCCGCCCTCGACGCCGGCGTCACCCTGATCGACACCGCCGACGCGTACAGCCTCGGTTCCGAGGACGTGGGTCACAACGAGAGCCTGATCGCGAAGGCGCTGGCGAGCCACGAGCGCGGCTCCGAGGTGCTCGTCGCCACCAAGGGCGGCCATGTGCGACCCGGGGGCAGCGCCTGGGCCCTGGACGGAAGGCCCGAGCACCTCAAGCGGGCCTGCGAACTCTCGCTCGCGCGGCTGGGCGTCGAGGCGATCGGCCTCTACCAGTTCCACCGGCCGGACCCCGAGGTGCCGTTCGAGGAGTCCGTCGGAGCGCTCCGCGACCTCCTCGACGAGGGCAAGATCCTTCATGCGGGCGTCTCCAACGCCGACCCGGCGCAGATCGGGCTCGCGAACGACATCCTCGGCGGCCGTCTGGCGTCCGTGCAGAACCAGTTCGCGCCCGACTTCCGCTCAAGCGAGCCGGAGCTCGATCTCTGCGACCGGCTGGGCATCGCCTTCCTGCCGTGGAGGCCGCTGGGCGGCATCGCGCAGGCGTCCACGGCCGGTTCGCCCTTTGCGCCGTTCGCGGAGGTGGCCGAGGCCCATGGGGCGAGCCCGCAGCGCGTCTGCCTGGCCTGGATGCTGGCCAAGTCGCCGCAGGTGATCCCGATCCCGGGTTCGAGCCGCCCCGAGACCGCCCGGGACTCACTGGCGGCTGCCGAACTGACGCTCACCGAGGAGGAGATGGCGCGGCTCGACGCCACGGGTGGGTGAACGGGGCTTCCGCACGGGCGCATTGGCACCCCGGGGCGCCGCCCGGACGGTCCTCCGCCGCCGGATCGCTGTGTCGCTCCGTCAACTTCCGTATGCATCAGGCTATTTGGCCCGTGCACGGCCTCCGGGGCGTTCTGCCGGAGCGCGCAGCGCCGGGCGCTGCGCGGACGCCGATCTGCGGGCACGCCCCGGCGCCGGTCGCGGGGCGATAAGCCGCCCACTCGATGGAGTGAAATGCATACGAGGCATAACCCGATTGGCTCTGCGGCCGTTGTTCCCGGTGCGGGCATGTGCCCCGCGAGGATGACTGGAAGGCAGGGAACGTATGAAGCAGGTCGCCAAGAAGGGCCTGGTCACCGTCATGGCCGCGGGTGGCGTGCTGGCCGCGGCAGCGGGTTACGCGCACGCCGACGCCGGTGCCACCGGCGCCGCGGCCGGATCCCCCGGAGTGTTGTCGGGCAACACGGTCCAGCTTCCGGTCGACGTCCCGGTCAACGTCTGCGGGAACACGGTCAACGTCGTGGGCCTGCTCAACCGCGCCTCGGGCAACGTCTGCACGAACGACTCCGGCGGTCAGGACGAGGGCGGTTACGGAAAGGGCTCGCACCGTGCCCGGCCCGCGGCGGCCACCCAGGCGCAGGGGAGCGACTCCCCGGGCCTCGTCTCGGGCAACACGGTGCGCGTGCCGGTGGACGTGCCGGTCAACGTCACGGGCAACTCGGCCAATGTCGTCGGAATCGGCAACAGCGCCGTCGGCAACTCGTCCTCGAACACGCCGGGGGAGGAGCGTCCCGAAGCACCCCGTACCCCCGTGCCGCCGAAGGCGGCCACCCCGGCGCCGCCGCGGAGCGTTGCCCACTCCGGTGAGACGAACACCCATGCGGCACTGGCCCACACCGGTGCGGACGTGACGGGCCTCGCCCTGCCGGCCGCCGCCGGCCTGGTGCTGGGTGGCGCCGTGCTCTACCGCAAGGCCCGCCCGGCCCAGCGCTGAGCCGCACCCCCGAAGACCCGCCCCCGCCACCCACTCCCCCTCGGTGGCGGGGGCGGTCCCATGCCCGCAGGTTCCGCAGAGGGCGGGAGCCTGACCGCCGTCGCAGGGGCGCGTGAAGGCGACACCGAGCGCGTGAAAGTCAGCGGGAGGGCAGGCGCCCGGGTGGTGCAGTACCGCGCCCTCGCCGAGCAGCTCCGCCCACCATCGGCACCCCTGCCGCCGCGGCGCGAGGCGATGATCCCCCTCCGCTACGGGCTCCACGACGGCCGGCCGCACACGTCGGGCCAGGTCGCCGAGCACGTCGGGCCGACCCGTGAGCGGGCGCGGCAGCTCGGGAAGCAGGCGCCGGTGCAGCTCCGGGAGCCGAACGGCACAACCGCTTCTGGAGCGGTCCGGCCGGTGCGAGCGCCGGCTCGCCGTACGCGCCGGCTCGCCGTACGCGCCCGGCGTACACGGCCGGCCCAGCGCCTCCCGGTCACATATTGATCATGTGCCCCGCCAGGCCGTGGACGGCTTCCTTGACCGCCTCGCCCAGCGTCGGGTGACCGTGGATGTTCCGCGCGACCTCGTGAACCGTCAGGTCCCACTGCTGGGCCAGCGTGAGTTCCGTCAGCAGCTCGGTGACCTCGGGACCGATGAGGTGGGCGCCCAGCAGTTCCCCGTAGCGGGCATCGCTGATGATCTTGACGAATCCGGCGGTGTCGCCGAGGCCGTGGGACTTGCCGTTGGCGCTGAACGGGAACTTCGCCGTCTTCACGTCGAAGCCCTGTTCCCGCGCCTGCGCCTCCGTCCAGCCGAAGCTCGCGATCTGCGGCTGGCAGTACGTGGCCCGCGGGATCATCACATAGTCCAGCTCCATGGTCTCGGCATCGCCGATGGTCTCGGCCGCGACGATCCCCATCGCCTCCGCCGCGTGCGCGAGCATGAGCTTCGCCGTCACATCGCCGATGGCGAAGATGTGGGGGACGTTCGTGCGGCACCGGGCGTCGACGTCGATGGCGCCGCGGTCGGTCAGGCGGACGCCCGTGTTCTCCAGGCCGTAGCCGGTGACCCGCGGCTGGAAGCCGATAGCCTGCATCACCTTGTCGGTCTCGAGCGTCTGCCGCTGCCCGCCCGTGGTCACGATGACATGGACCTTCTCACCCGAGTCGTCGATCGCCTCGACACGTGTGGACGGCAGGACATCGATGCCCAGCTTGCGGTAGCGGCGGGCCAGCTCGGCCGAGACCTCCTCGTCCTCCAGGGGCACGATGCGGTCGAGGAACTCCACGAGGGTGACCTGCACGCCGTAGTTGTGCAGGACGTAGGCGAACTCGACACCGATCGCGCCGGCACCGGCGATCACGATGGACTGCGGCAGCTCCTCGCTGAGGATCTGCTCCTCGTACGTGACCACCCGGCTGCTCAGTGACGTGCCGGGCAGGAGCTTGGTCGTCGCGCCGGTGGAGATGATGCCGTGCCCGAAGGACACGGTCTCCGTGCTGCCGTCGGCCACCGTGACCTGGAGGGTGTGGTCGTCGATGAAGCTGCCGATGCCCTCGTACTTGGTGATGCCGTTCTTCTTCATCAGGTAGTGCACGCCTTTGACGCGCCCGTCCGCCACCTTCCGGCTGCGGTTGAAGGCCTCGCGGTAGTCGAAGCTCACGCGGCCCTCGACCCGGATGCCGAACGTCTTCGCCTCCTGGGTGAAGATGTGCGCCAGTTCGGCGTTGCGCAGCAGGGCCTTGGAAGGGATGCAGCCCACGTTGAGGCAGACCCCGCCCCAGTACCGCGCCTCGACGATCGCCGTGCTGAGGCCGAGCTGGGCGGCTCGGACCGCGGCGACATACCCTCCCGGGCCTGCGCCCAGGACCACGACGTCAAAGTGTGCGCTCATGCACGGAAGCCTAGGCCGCGGTGTCCTGCGGCGCAGCGCGTCACGGGCCCCCTGGCCGGAACGGTACGGGCCCCCTCGCCGGAACGGTTACGGGAGGGGGCCGGGGCGCTCCAGGAGTGGTGCAGGGGCCCTCGCGAAGGGCGGCGGAGCCTGCCGCCGTACGGTCCTCGGGGCCGGGCCTGGACGTCGGGCGGCCGCAGTGCTGTCATGGAAAGTGGCGTGGGCGTCGAGAGTGATGATCCGGCACGGAGAAGCGGGGACGTGTACCGCGCACCGTGCAATGAGGGTCCGCAAGAAGCGGGCGGCTCCGGCGCCCCGTCCACGTCGGCCGGTCGCGTGCGGCGCATGGTTGCGGCCGGTGACTTCTCCTGTACGCATGAGGCAGGCTGTACGCGTGAGGCAGGCAGCCGGTGTTTCCGCGCCGTCCTGCCCTTCGCCAGCGCCCTGTTCTTCGATCAGCGCCGCGTTCTGCCACCCCGGCCACGCGGTTCCTCCGCCTCCAGCCGGTCGACGTCGGCGGCCGCGTCCTCGGCACGCTTGCGGTCCCGCTCGGCCGCCTCGCGCGCCCGCCGTGCCGGGACGCGCGCGTTCCGCTCACCCCGCCGTGCCTCGGTCAGCTCGGCCCGCGCCTCCTTGAGCTCGGACTCCAGCTCCCGTACGCGCTCCTCGGCCCGGCGTCGCCGCGCCTCGGCGTCGGCGAGTTCGTCCTGCGAGTCAGCCGACTTCTGCTCGCTGTCGCGGGCGCTGTGCTCCAGCTCCACCTCGAGGTCGAGGGCGGCCGCCAGCGCCTCGCGCCGTTCGCGCTCGGCGCGCTCCTGCTCCTCCGCCCGCTCGGCCAGGTGGGTCACCGAGGCCGTACGCCCCGGGGCCGTCGATGAACCCCGTCCCGCGCGCCCGCCGGTACCGGAGCGCGGCTCACGCGGACGGAGCCGGTGCACCGTCGCGCTGACCGGCGGGCCGAAACCGGCAGTCGGTGTCAGGGCCTTGGTCATCCGTCCCGTGGCCAGTTCGTCGGCCGCGTCGGCGTCCGCGAGCGCGGCTTGCACGGTGGCCTCCACTTCGCGCAGCACGCTCTCACTCACCGGACGTCCGGCATCGGTGGCCAGGCGTTGGGTCTGCTGGGAGAGGGCGGTCACCAGCTGGCGCTGCCGGCCGGAGAGCTCACGCAGCTGACTTCCGTCCAGGTCCTGGTGGGCGCGGCGGAGCTGTTCGCCGAGGCCGAGGAGCGCGGCGATCTGGTCGCGATCGCTGCGGACCAGCAGATTCACGGCCCAGGCAGCCAGGGTGGGCCGCCGCAGCCCGCGGATCTTTGCAGCGTCTCCGCGGGGTGCGGCTTTGGCCGCCTCGTCGCGCGCCGCGATGAACTGCTCGGGCGGCAGCGCGTACAACCGGTCGGCGACCTCTTCCCAACCCATGCGTTCAGGTTCGCACCATTCGCCGTGCGGCGACGGATCGAGGGGGCCGGCCGCGGAGGGAGCTGGGCCGGTTGGCGGACGGCCCGAGGCGCGGGGCTGACGGTCGGCCGGGTGCGGTACGTGCCGGCAGCGGCGGCGGCGGACCCGCCCGGCTCGCCGTCACCCCGAGTCCCTCTTCCCGGCGGCGCCACCCAAGGGCCGGCTCTCCCCGTACCGCCACCGAATGGCCGACCTCCCGGCGCGGGACACCGCCGACCGTCGTACCGCCCGGGATGGTTGACGCTGAGGGAGACTCACCACACAATCCTCGTCAGCTCAGAGGCACGTCAGTGAAGGCAAGTGACCCGAGGAGAAGGCATCTTGTCGGACGACGCCCCGCAAACACACCGCCGTACGGTCCTCAAGGCCGCCGCCGTCAGCGCGGCCGGCACGCTCGCCCTCCCCTCCGCACCCGCAGGCGCCCGTACCCCGGACCGCCCCGCGGAAGCGGCTCATCCCGGAGCAACGACCGCCACCGCCGACGTCGGTCTCGAACAACGGGCGCTGGAGCTGCGGCCGCCCGCCTTCCTGCTCGAGACCGCCGTTCCGCCGCACATGACCGCCGAACACGGTTCGCGGCTGACCATCAGCGACCGGGCTTCGGTGTGCGGCGGCCATGCCCTGCGCTGGGACCACACGGCCCGCTCCCGCATCGTGGTAGGCGCCGGACTGGAGTACGCGCCCGACCCGTACCGTCCCCTGGACGATCAGGCGTGGCAGGGCACGGTGGACACCTTCTCGGTGTGGATCTTCAACGAGAAGGCCGTCGACGACACCGTCCGCTTCGAGTTCGGCAGGGGCGAACGCACCGACGCCTGGTTCGACTTCCACCTCGGCTTCACCGGCTGGCGCACCGCGTGGGTGCGGTACGGCTACGACATGCACGGTCGGCCGCACCCCGGCATGGACACCGTCCGCATCATCGCCCCGCGCCGCTCCGGCACGCTGTACCTCGACCAGCTCCTGCTCAACGTCGCGGTACGGCCCGACGGCCCCACGCGCGACGCCCAGGTCCCCGAAGTCTGCCGCGAGGGCGATGAGTGGGACGCCCAGCACTGGCAGGCGCTGTACCTCTTCGACCGGCTCCTGACGAAGCGTCCGCCCGTCGTCCGCGAGCCCACCTCGCACGAACGGGCCTCCCTGCACACCCTTCTGACGCGCTATCACGACGATTACCTGGCCGCGCCCGTGACGGTCGATGACGCGTACGTGGCAGCGCTGACCGCCCAGGTCGCCGAACTCGGCGTGCCGGAGCGGACCACCGCCGGCACCGGCCGCCCCGTCCACGCCTACCAGGCCCAGACGTACCCGCCCGAGATCGCCGCCGACCTCAAGTCCTTTGTCGACGCGGCAACACTGCGCAGCGTCACCGATCTGATGCAGAAGATCGCCCAGGCTCACGACGCCGCGGACACCGGGCGGCGCCCCGCGCTCGCCGAGCTCTATCTGCGGATCGTCGCCCACCTCCGCGACCAGGGCTGGACGCACGGCAGCTGCCAGGGCACCATCCACCACCTCGGCTACGACGTACGCGGGTACTACGACTCCGTCCACCTGATGCGCGACGTCCTGCGCGAGGCCGGTCTCCTGGACGCGGTCCGCGCCGATGTGACCTGGCTGTCCGGGCTCGGCCGGATCGTCCGCGGCTGGGACCACCGCATGGCGTACGGCAGCATCATGGACATCCTCGGCACCACCTTCCGCGGCCTGCTCGCCGCCGTCCTGCTGCGCGACACCGAGGCGGAGCAGGTGGCGTATCTGCACGCCCTGCGCACCTGGCTCGATGCGGCCCTGCTGCCCGTGCCCGGCATCCAGGACGGTCTCAAGCCGGACGGCTGCACCTTCCACCACGTCGGGTTCTACCCGGACTACGCGCGCGACGGATTCAGCGGACTGGCGCCAATGGTGTACGTGATGAGCGGCGGTGCGTTCCGGATCTCCGGGCGGGCCCACGGATCGCTGAAGCGGGCCCTGCTCACCATGCGGTTGTACGCCAACAAGTTCCACTGGCCGATCTCCCTCACCGGCCGACACCCGCGCGGCACCACGGCGCTGTCGGTGACCCCGTACGAGTGGCTGGCCTTCGCCGGAACACCCGGCGGGACGAGCGACCACGACCCCGAACTCGGCGCCGCCTTCCTGCGGTTGCTCCCGGCCGCACCCACCGACCGGCAGAAGCGGCTGGCCGAGCGGCTCGCCGCCCGCGGTGTCACCGCCGAGGCGGACCCCAACGGCGCCTGGGCCCTCAACTACGCGGCTCTCGCCGTCCACCGGCGGGAGAATTGGCAGGTCACCGTCCGGGGGCACAACCGCTACCTGTGGAGCACGGAGGTCTACGACGGCGCCAACTGGTACGGCCGCTACAACACGTACGGCCAGATCCAGGTCCTGCACCGCGGCGATCCCGTCAACAACGCCGACAGCGGGTACAGCCAGGCCGGATGGGACTGGAACCGGCGCCCCGGCACCACCACCCTCCGCAAGCCGCTGCCGGAGCTGCGCGCCGATCTGACCGGGACCATCGAGGAAATGCTGCTCACCGAGGAGCGGTTCGCCGGGGCGCACACCATCGACGGGCGCCACGGCATGTTCGCTATGCGGCTGCGCGAACACCCCAAGTACGACGGCTCGCACCGCGCCCGCATCTCGGTCTTCCTCTTCGACGACCGGGTCGTGGCCCTCGGCACGGGCATCCGCAACGAGGACCGCACGAACGAGACCGAGACCACCCTCTTCCAGACCTCGCTCGCCGACACCGCGGACCCGACGTACGTGGGCGGCCCGGAGCCCGTCACCGCCTTCCCGTACGAACGGCCCGACATCCACCTCGACCGGGCGACCTGGCTGCTGGACGACAAGGGTCTCGGCTACTACCTGCCGCCCGGCCAGCGCATCGGCGTCCGGCGCGCCACCCAGACCTCGCGCGACCAGGCGACCGACGCCGCCACCAGCGGCGACTTCGCCACCGCCTGGATCCGGCACGGCATCGCGCCGGCCGGCGGCCGCTACGAGTACGCGATGCTGGTGGGTGCGACACCGGAGCGCATGGCCGCGTTCGCCCGGGACATGGCCGATCCGGCGCGGGCCGCGTACACCGTCCTGCGGGCCGACACCACCGCCCACATCGTCACCGACCGCGCCACCGGCATCACGGGCTACGCCGCCTTCGAGCCCACCGCGCGGCTGGCCGAGGGGACCGTACGCGGCGTGGACACCCCGTCGATGCTGCTCACCCGCCGCGACGGTGAGGCGCTGGTCCTCGCCGTCTGCGATCCCGACCTGCGGCTCCACGACGGCATCGACAGCGACCAGTACGAACACGGCGTCTACGTCGGCCACTTCAGCCCGTGGTCCCGCCCCTGGCTCACCAGACCGAGCAGGCCCCACGCCCTGCGCGTGACGCTCCGGGGCCACTGGCGCCCCGCCGCGGACAGCGAGCCGTGCCGGGTCCGTCACGAGAACGGCGGGACGGTCGTGGCGTTCGAGACGGTCGACGGGCGCCCTGTCCAGGCGCGACTGGTGCGGGCGTCGTCCGCCTGACGTGCGACCGGGAACACCCGGCGCGACCGGGCGGACCCCGACCCGGCGCGCGCCGCCCCTTTCACCCCCCTAGGCAGCACCAGGACCGACCGGTATGGTGCGCTGCCTGCCGGGTGCAATTGCGGCAGGGCAGAACATGCTGTTCGTTGAGGGGGACGTCGTCGTGCGGGACTTCAGCCTTCCACCCCTGGTGGAGATCCCGCGATCGGGTGGGCTGGCCAACTCCGTGTACGAGACGGCCGAGCGCACCCCCGGCCTGCCCGCCCTCGCGCGCCGCGGCGGGCCGGACGGAGCCGAGAGGACCCCGGACGGAGCCGAGTGGACCCCCGTCTCCGCCGCGGAGTTCCGCGACGAGGTGATGGCGGTCGCCAAGGGACTGCTCGCCAACGGCATCGCCTTCGGCGAACGGATCGCCGTGATGTCCCGGACCCGCTACGAGTGGACCCTGTTCAGCTACGCGGCGTGGTCCATCGGCGCCCAGGTCGTACCCGTCTACCCGACGTCCTCCGCGGAGCAGGTCCGCTGGATCCTGGCCGACGCGGAGGCGGCGGCCATCGTGGTCGAGCACGAGGACCATGCGATGAGCGTGGGCGCGGCGTGCGGAGGGCTTCCGCTGCGCCGGATGTGGCAGCTCGACGACGGCTGCGTGGAGCGGCTGACCGAGGAAGGGCGGGACGTACCGGACGCGCTGGTCCACCGTCACCGCCACGCCGTGGGGCCCGAGTCGACGGCCACCATCACCTACACCTCGGGCACCACGGGACGCCCCAAGGGCTGCGTGATCACCCACGCCAACCTCATGGCCGAGTGCGACACCCTGTTCGCCGGGTGGAGCGTCATCCTGGCCGAGCGGGGCGAACAGCCGTCCCTGCTCGCCTTTCTGCCGCTTTCGCACATCTACGGCCTGATGGTGCAGGTCTTCTGCATCCGCAACGGCGTCACCCTCGGCCACCAGCCCGACCTCGCGCCGTCCGAACTGCTCCCGGCCTTCGCCTCGTTCCGCCCGACCTTCGTCTTCGCCGTCCCCTACATCTTCGAGAAGATCTACAGCCGGGCGCGGCAGGTCGCCCAGGAAAGCGGAAGGGGCGACCTCTTCGACCGGGCGACGGATGTCGCGGTGCGCTACGCGGAGGCGATCGAACGCCGGCACATGAAGACCGGGCCCGGTCCCGGCCCGATGCTCCGGGCCGCGCACGCCGTCTTCGACCGCATGGTCTTCACCAGACTGCGGGCGGTGCTGGGCGGCCGCGTACGCTACGCCGTCTCCGGCGGGTCCTCCCTGCGCCGCGAACTCGGCCTGCTCTTCGCGGGCGCCGGGATCACCGTCTACGAGGGCTACGGGCTCACCGAGACCACCGGGGCCGTCACCGGCCAGCCGGTGGGGCGCGTCCGGTTCGGGACGGTGGGCCGCCCACTTCCGGGGTGCGCCGTGCACATCTCCGAGGAAGGGGACGTGTGGGTGCGCGGCGGCGTGGTCTTCTCGCGCTACCACAACGATCCCGAGGCCACCGAGGCGGTGCTGCGGGACGGCTGGTTCGCCACCGGCGACGTCGGCCACCTGGACGATGCCGGTTACCTCGTCATCACCGGCCGCAAGAAGGACATCATCATCACCAGCGGCGGCAAGAGCACATCCCCGTACGTGCTGGAGGAGCGCATCCGTGCGCACTCCATGGTGTCGCAGTGCCTGGTCGTCGGCGACGACCGGCCGTACATCGCCGCGCTCATCACCCTCGACCCGGACGCACTGCACCACTGGCTCCGGATCAACGGCAAGGCGGAGGAGGGCGGGGGACACGCAAGGGGCCGGTCCGACGGCCCGTCACATCCCGTACCGGACCCGGCGGATCAGGATCTGCACAACGAGATCCAGCGTGCGGTGACGGCGGCGAACAGCGCGGTGTCCCGGGCCGAGTCGATCCGGGCGTTCCGGATCCTGCCCCGCGAATTCACCGCGGCGGGCGGAATGATGACGCCCTCCCTGAAGCTGCGGCGCAGCGCGATCGTGCAGGCGTACGCGGAGGACATCGAGGAGCTCTACACGGTCTGAGCCCCGGGCGGGGCCTGAAGTCCCCAGGGTCGGACACGGTTTGAGGCAATCGCGGTCCGGCACCCGTATCTGCTGGTGAGAGAGCAGCATCGGAGCGGATACGAGGGAGCCGAAGCATGCGCGCTGTCCGTGTTGCCGAGTTCGGCCCGCCGGAAGTCATGCGGGTGGAGTACGTGCCGCATCCCGAGCCGGGGGAGGGGGAGGTGCTCGTCGATGTCGCCGCGGCGGGCGTGCAGTTCGTCGAAACGCTGGTGCGCGCGGGGAAGTCGGCGCATGTGCCGAGGCCGTACACCCCGGGCCGGGACGTCGCCGGTGTGGTGAGCGCGGTCGGTCCCGGCGTGGAACCCGGTCTCGTCGGCAGGCGGGTCGCCGGACAGACCGAGCGCACCGGCGGCTACGCGGAACGCGCCGTGGTGAACCGAAGGGCCCTGCACGTTCTCCCCGACAGCCTGTCCCTGCACGACGCCGTCCGCCTGCTCGGCCAGGGCCTCACCGCGGTGGGGCTGCTCGACCTCGCCGCGGTCCGCGAGGGCCGGACCGTGCTCGTCGAAGCGGCCGCCGGGGGCGTGGGCAGCCTGCTCGTCCAGCTCGCCAAGGTCGCCGGTGCCAAGGTCATCGGCGCGGCCCGAGGCGATCACAAACTGGAGATCGTCCGCAAGCTCGGCGCGGACGCCGCGGTGGACTACGGCGTGCCCGGCTGGGGCGACCTGGTCCGGCAGGCCGCCGGCACCGACGGAGTGGACGTCGTGCTGGACTCGGTCGGCGGGGACGTGGGCCGGGAGGCCATGGAGACGCTGGCGCCGGGTGGCCGCTTCATCGTCTACGGCATCGCCTCGGGCCGCGGCACCGAGATACCGGGCGGGCTGGTCTACGGCCGAGGACTCACGGTGCTGGGCTACGGCAGAAGCACCCCGGGCGTGGACCCCTCGCGGTTCCGCGCCCAGCAGAACCGGGCCCTGGAGGAGGCGGCCATCGGCCGGATCGCGCCCGTCATCGGACAGTGCTTCGCGCTGGAGGACGCCCCGCTCGCACATGCCGCGCTGGCGGGCCGGGAGACCGTGGGGAAGGTGCTGCTCATTCCCTGAGCGGGATGCCGCCAGGGCCCATGCGGTGACCTGAGGGGGCCGCTTCGGCCGTGCCGTGACCTGGGGGCGCTTCGGCCTGTGACGACCCCTGGGGGGATCAGCCGTACGGCGTCCTGGGCGGGACCAGCGGAATGGCGACCCTGAGGGGGCCAGCCGTATGGCGGCCCTGAGCGGGACCAGCCGTATGGCGGCCCTGAGCGGGACCAGCCGTATGGCGGCCCCGACCAGGGACGCCCGTTCCCGGTTCGGAGGTGCTCACCCTCCGAACCGGCTTGCGGAGGAAGGGAGTTCACCAGCGGTCCCCGCCCGCACAGTGGGCGCCCGCTCCACGCGGGCGGGCATTCGGCTGTGGTGCGTCCCCATGGCCGGGTGGACCCGGGCGGCGGACGATGTGCGCCATGGCAGCGGCAGACATCCCGCAACCGTCACCGGCGATGTCGTCAACTCCTGTTCCCTGTCCTGACGTTCGCGTGCGGGTGCTGTACGGCGCCCGCACCGTGGCGTACGTCCCCCACCCTTGAGGAGCCGCCATGTCCGCGCACGACCACACCCCGGAGAACGCCCACCGGCACCCGTACGCACACCCTGCCCGTAGCCGCCCGCGACTTGGGCTCACGCGGCGTCTGGCCCGCATGTGCCGTGCCGTCCCTGCCGCCGCCCTGCTGGCGGTCGCCCTCGCCCTCCCGCAGCCCGCGTCCGCCGCGAGCCTCACCGAGGTGACCGGCTTCGGCTCCAACCCCGGACAGCTGCGGATGTTCCGCTACGTGCCCGACGGCCTGCCCAGCGGCCGGCCGCTCGTGGTCGCCCTGCACGGCTGTAAGCAGTCGGCGGCAGCCTACGACGACGAGACCGGCTGGACGCGGTGGGCCGACGAGTGGGGCTTCGCCCTTCTGCTGCCGCAGCAGCAGAGCGGCAACAATCTCAATGGCTGCTTCAACTGGTTCCAGCCGCAGGACACCGCGCGCGGCTCCGGCGAGGCCCTGTCCATCCGGCAGATGGTCGACCGGATGAAGGCCGACCTGGGATCGGACGCCTCCCGGGTCCATGTGACGGGCCTGTCCGCGGGCGGAGCGATGACCTCCGCCATGGCGGCCTCGTACCCGGACGTCTTCGGGGGCGCCGCGGTCGTCGCCGGACTCCCGTACGACTGCGCCCGCACTCTTGTCGAGGCCCTGACGTGCATGAGCCCGGGCAGGGACCTCGGGCCGCGGGTGTGGGGGGACAAGGTGCGTGCCGCATTCCCGTCGTACGAGGGTCCTCGGCCGGTCATGTCCGTGTGGCACGGCTCGACGGACGCCACCGTTCGGCCGGTGAACATGACCGAACTCGTCGAGCAGTGGACCGACGTCCACGGCACCGACGCGGTCGTGGACGCCTCGGACACCGTCCAGGGCCATCGGCACGAGGTCTATACGGACGGCTCCGGCACCCCGGTCGTCGAGAGCTACGCGCTGACCGGCATGGGCCACGGTCAGCCGGTCGACCCGGGCGGCGGCGCCGAGCAGTGCGGGGTGGCGGGGCGGTACGTCCTGGATGCGAACATCTGCGCCTCGTACCGGATCGGTCGGTCCTGGGGCCTGGACTCCTGAGATTCAGGGGCCCTCGGCACGCCGCGCCTCTGGGGCATCGCGCCCCTGGGACACCGGGACTCTGGAACACGGACCCTTGAGGCTCAGGGACTCCTGAGCAGGCTTGCCCCCCCCGCGGGCGGGACGCGTCGGGGCGGTGCGGCGGTCACGCCTCCGTTGCGGCTGGAGCTGCGGCCGGGCCGAACCCGGGGCAGCCTGGTCGCATGGAGGATGAGACCCAGGAACGTACGCCGCCCGTAGTGGTGGACCAGCCGCTCGACGGGCGCCGTCGCGTGATGATCGAAGGCGAGGAGGTGGGTGCTGTCGTCAGCGCGGCCGAGCTGCGCGGGGTGCTGAGCCGCGCCGGGCTCGGGGACGAGGGGACGGTGCTGGACGACCCAGGCCTGATCGAGTGGCGGGGCGGCGGGCCGGACGACTGGCCGGCCACCTGACGTTCGCCGGGTGCGCGTGTGCGGTGACGGTGCGGCGCTGGGGGACCGCCGCAGGGCGCCATGGGGTGCCGGTCGCGGAACGCGTGCTCGCGCGGTGCGACCTCCCGGGCTGTCCGACCGGCCGGTACGGTGACTCCCACGCGACGGTGGACGCGGTGCGGCGGACAGGACTTCGGCCATGACGGCTACGGGGACTCCTTCGGGATGGCGGACTCCGATGCGGGCCCCGGTGTCGGATGCGTGATGGACGGAATGGGTCCCCGCCTGGCGAACGATCCCCGCAAGACACCCGGCGGCCGCTGGCCGAGTCGGTGCGACGGCCCTGATCGGCGCCGTCTACGCGTCTGTCCGAAACCGGACCCGAAACCGGACCCGAGTCCACCTCCACCTCCACCTCCACCTCCGCATCCGCATCCGCATCCGCATCCGGACCCGCGTCCGCAGCGCCATCTCCGTATCGCTCGCCCTGCCCGGACCCGTCGAATCGCTCGCGTGTGCAGGGCAGTTGGGGCCGTTTCCCGCCCGGCGGCTCCGGGGACACGGGGGTCATGGCGGTGGTCGTTCTGGTCGGGGCCCTGGATACCAAGGGCGCGGAGTACGGGTGGGTGCGGGACCGGCTGCGGTGTCGCGGCGTCGAGGTGGTGGTCGTCGACGTCGGGGTCCTCGGGGAACCGGTGGTGCGGCCCGATGTCCCGCGACGCGAGGTGGCCCTCGCCGCGGGCGCCGAGGCGGACGCCCTCCGTGCGGCGGGGGACCGGGGCGCCGCGGTGACGACCATGGCGCGCGGAGCGGCCGAGGTCGTCAGGCGTCTCCACGCGGAGGACCGGCTGCACGGTGTGATGGCCATCGGCGGCAGCGGCGGTACGTCGATGGCGACCCGGGCGATGCGTGAACTGCCCCTGGGCGTACCGAAGATGATGGTGTCCTCGATGGCGGCGGGTGATGTGACGCCGTACGTCGGCTCCGCAGACATCACGATGATGCACAGTGTCGTCGACATCGCCGGGATCAACCGGATCCTGGCGCCCGTTCTGGCCAATGCCGCCGACGCCATGGCGGGGATGGCGCAGGGGTACGCGGCGGCGCGCGGGGAACGCTCCGTGCGATGGGGAGAGGGCGAGGGACGCCCGGTGGTGGCGGCGAGCATGGCGGGCGTGACGACTCCCGGAGTCGACGCCGCGCGCGAGTGTTTGTCCGAACTCGGTTACGAGGTCCTGGTCTTCCACACCAGCGGCTCGGGCGGGCGGTCGCTGGAGGCGATGGCCGGGCAGGGACGCTTCGCCGGGGTTCTCGATCTGACGCTGAGTGAGATCGCGGACGACCTGATGGGCGGAATCCTGTCGGCGGGACCGGACCGCCTCAAGGCCGCCGGGCGGCGGGGCACCCCGCAGGTGGTGAGCCTGGGGGCGCTGGACATGGTCAAGTTCGGTCCACGTGACACCCTGCCCGAGCGCTTCCGCGACCGGTTGGTCCATGTGCACAACCCCTCGATCACGGTCGTGCGGACGTCGGCGGCGGAGTGCGCCGAACTCGGCCGCCGGGTCGCGGCGAAACTCCGGGCGGCGACCGGTCCCACGGCCGTCTATCTGCCACGGCAAGGGTTGTCGACGCTCGGCTCACCCGGCGGCCCGTATCACGACCCCGAGGCGGACGGCGCGCTGTTCACGGCATTGCGCGACGGGCTGGCGTCCAGCGGCGTCGACGTCCGGGACGTCGATACGCACCTCAACGACCCGGCGTTCGGGCGCGCGGCGGCCGAGCGTCTGCACACGATGATCACGGCGGCCGCGGGCTCGACCCAGGGAGTCCTGTCGGATCGCGCGCGGGTCGACGGGACGGACCGATCGGCGAACGGATGCCGTGAGAGTGGCGTGAGGGGGGAGGCCGAGTCCGTCAATGATGACGTGACGCTTCAGAGGGATTCGTAGATGCCTTGGCGGTGGGCGGACGCCGCTTCGGCGAATTCCTCGACATCCATATCGGCGGTCCAGAGAGTCGCGTGCGCCTCGTGCACGCCGGCCGGAGCCTCACGGAAAATCGCGCGGTGGCGGGGGTGACGTGTTCCTCCTCGTCCTCCGGGTCCCAACACTCGGCCTCCGAGAGGCTGTTGAGGGCCAGGGGTGCGCGATGAGACGCCTGTATCGTGACGGAGTCGGCAGTCCCACTCGCGGTTTCGGAGCGTGACTTTCTCATGCGGCACTGACGGCGCAGTTGCGAGCAAACATGTCGCTGTCCGACGGTGCTCCCCTTCTCCGCGGTGAGGCTGAACCAAGAGACGGGCTCCCGCCGCCACGCACGGTGGTGCGGGGAAGGGCGGCACGTGGAGGGGGCGATCGCCCGCAGGCGGGGGTGTGACGGGCGTGCGACGTACGGACGCCCTTCTCGTTGCGGTTTCAACCCAGCCCTATGCTGCGGACGGTGACCGGGTCCATACTGCGGGGCCATGACCCTCACCGCCGACACCGTCACCGCTGAACGGCTCGAGGAACTCCTCGCCGATCGGTCCATCCCCGCCGTGCACCGGACGCTCTGGCTCCTGCTGTGGGAAGGCGAGCTTCCGGTCCTCGAACTGCTCTCCCTCGACGTCCGGGACGTCGAGTTCGACACCTTCGGAGAGCGCGCTGCCGAGCTTCTGCGCGAGCTGATCGGTGACCGCGAGTCCGGTCCCGTGTTCGCCGTCGGGGAGCGTTCCCTGACCTGGGAGGAGGCCGTACAGGCCGCCCACGACCAGGGGCACGGCATCCACGCGTTCCGCACCGGAGGGAAGCGCAGCCGCCGGGCCCGCTGATCGGCCGGCGGGTGACGTACCCGCACTGGCCTCGGGCCTCATGTACGCCGTCGTGCGGGACGGTGTGCCGGGGATGTGTGCGCAGGGCGGGTGTGCGTGTACGAGCAGGGGGCTGCGTACGGGTCGGATGCGTGGCGAGGGCGTGCGACCTCGTGACCCCGTACGAAAAGTGGCGGAAGGTGTGCGCCCCCCCGAACGACCGTGTGCCGCCGAGATGGTGACCTCAGCGCGCCTCGCGCCTGCGGCGCCGGTGCGCGGCGACGCGGGTGCGGGAGGCGCAGGCGGGGGAGCAGTAGCGGCGCACGGCGCCCGGACCGGTGTCCAGGAAGAGCCCGGCACAGCCCGGAGCCGCGCATGCGCCCCACGCGATACGGCCGAGTTCGCTGAGGAGTTGGGCCAGCGCCATGGCGCCGGAGGCGAGGAACCAGTCGGCCCAGCTCGCGTCCTCGCCCCGGTCCACGTGCAGATGCCAGGCGTGCCCGTCGTGGCACGACAGACGCGGGCGTGCGCCGCATTCGGACAGTAGAGCGTTGATGGCGCGGGCCGCGCGGTCGATGTCCGTCTCGGTGAGGACGTCGACGAGGCGCCCGGCAGCGGCGCGCAGGTCCACGGCATCGGCCTCGGTGAACCCCTCCTCGGTCACGTCGCCCGCAGTCTCCCCGTGCCGGGCGAGGAGGCCGGCCAGCTCGGCGCGGGAGAGCGCGGGCTCGCGGCGTACGGCACCGGCGATCTCGATCAGCCTCCGGGCGGGCCGGAATCCTTGCTGGGTACGGACGTTGCTCACGCGGACGTGATCCTTCCCGGTGGTGCCTGGTGCCTGGTGACTTCGGCTGCGCTGTCCCCCGTCCGAGTGTAACGTCTTATGTCATTAAGCCGTTACCGAGAGGTGGAGGGCGTGCGTACGCGGGGGCATCTCGGGCTGTATCTGACGACCGCGTTCTTCGCCCGGCTCGCGGACGAGGGCATGGCGGTGGCCGCGGTGCTTCTCGCGCTCCGGCGCACCGGCTCCGCTGCCGAGGGAGCCTTCCTGCTGACCGCCTGGATGGCACCCCATGTGCTGGCGGCGCCCTTGGCGGGCAGCCTCGCCGCCCGCGCACGGCATCCACGCCTCTTCCGCGTCTGCGCGCTGGGCGGATTCGCCGCCGCGATCGCGGGACTGGCGGTCACCGTAGGGCGGGCACCCGCCGCGGTGACCGTGGCCATCGCCCTGGCGGGCGGTGCCTGCGGACCGGTCGTCTCCGGCGGGCTGTCCAGCCTGGTAGCCGCTTGGGTGCCGGAGGGCGAGGAGCGGACGAGGGCCTACGCGCTGGACGCCGCCACGTACAACGCCGCCTCGGTCGCCGGGCCCGCTGCCGTCACGGTCACGGCCGCGGCGCTCTCGCCCGGCGCGGGGGCGGCCGCGCTGGCGGGCGCGGGCGTGCTGGCCGCGGTTCTGGCCGCGGTCCTGCGGTCGGAAGGGGCGGGTACCACAGCAACCCGGGGGAGCGGACCGGGTCCGAAGGGGACGGCCCGGGCGGACGCGACGTCCGGGGCGACCGGGCCGGCCCCGGCCGAGGAGGCCTCGGCCGGGGCCCATTGGCCCGCGACGGAGGACGCGACCGGCCGGGCGTCGACCGGGGCGCGCTCGCCGGGCTCGGGCCGCTCTGCCGCCAAGGCGCGCCCCGGACGACGGCCCGCCACCCGGCCGCACCCGGGCCGCCCCGCTGCCGGGTCGCGGCCGACGCTGCGCGCCGACCTCGCCGCCGGGCTGCAAGCCGTATGGCGGACGCGCGAGTTGCGGGCCGTCACCGCCGCCGCCTCACTGGCCTTCGTCGGTGTCGGCGGACTCACGACCTCCGCAGTCCTTCTGGCGGAGGACCGCGGACATCCCGGTGGCGGAGGCGTCCTGGTTACGCTGTTCGCCCTCGGAGCCCTCGCCGGCTCGCTCGGCCTGGCCCGGTGGCAGCCGCGCCTCACCGTGTACCGCCTCGTCGCCTTGAGCCTCCTCGGGACCGGTCTGGCGCTCGGCGCCGCCGCTCTCCTACCCACCTTCTCCGCCGCCGCGGCACTGTTCGCGGTGGCGGGACTGTGCGACGGACCGCTGCTGAGCGCGACGTTGCGGATCCGGGCCGACCACGCGCCGCCGCATCTGCGGCCGCAGGTCTTCACCCTCGGCGCCGGACTGAAGATCTCGGCGGCGGCGTGCGGGGCCGCCCTCACCGGGGCGTTCGCGGCCTGGCCTCCGCCGCTCCTCCTGCTGGCGATCGCTGTCGTCCAGCTGGCGGCTCTGCTGCTCTACGGCGTCGCCCGTGCCGTACCCGCACGAAAGAGGGCCGCATCCCCCGCGCCCGTCCCCCTGCGTTCCTCACCCGGCTCACACCGGGCGAGTGGCCCCTCCGCCTGAGGCCGCCCGACCCCAGCCGGCGCGAAACGGCAGCTCTGCTTCCGACCAGGACGGGATGACGGGCCGGGCGAGGGCGCCCCTCATCGCACGCACACCAGCGGCGGGTTGCGTGAAGGACCGCTCCGCGGATCTTGCGCTTCCGCCGAGCCGCGCCATCCTGAGCCCAGGACAGGACTTCACCGTCCTGATCCTCACAGGACGTCCGCGACGCCGAAAGGGCTGGGAATGACCACCTCCGTACACGGCCCCGCCCAGGACACCACCGGCCCGGCGCGCTCGCGCCGGGCTCTGGTGGCGGGCTCGGTGGGCAACTTCATCGAGTGGTACGAGTTCGGCGTCTACGGCTACTTCGCCACGATCATCGCCGCGAACTTCTTCACCCCCGAGGGCGGCAGCGACCTCGAAGGGCTCATCAAGACCTATGCCTCCTTCGCCCTCGCGTTCTTCTTCCGCCCGATCGGAGCCGCCGTCTTCGGCCGTGTCGGCGACCGGATCGGCCGCCGCCCCACCCTGATCCTGGTCCTCCTGCTGATGACCGGCGCCACGACCCTGATCGGCGTCCTCCCCACGTACGCCACCGTGGGGGCCGCCGCGCCCTGGCTCCTCACGCTGCTCCGTGTTCTGCAGGGCCTGTCCGCCGGAGGCGAGTTCGGCGGCGCTGTGTCGGTCATGACGGAGTTCGCGCCGCCCGGCCGCCGCGGTCTCTACGGCTCGTGGCAGTCGTTCACCGTCGCGCTCGGCCTGCTCGGCGGCGCGGGTACGGCCGCCCTGCTCGCCACCCTGCTGACCGCATCCGAACTCCAGTCGTGGGGCTGGCGCGTGCCGTTCCTGCTGGCGCTGCCCCTGGGCCTCGTCGCGCTGTGGCTCCGGCTGCGCCTGGAGGAGACCCCTTCGTTCGAGCGCGCGAGCGCGGGCCTGTCCGATCCGGCGGTCGACCCCGATGCGCTCAAGGCCTCCAAGACCCCCCGGGGTGAGGTGATCCAGGCCATCGTGCTGGGCGCGGGACGGCTCATGGGGTGGTCGGCGGCCGGATACACGTTCCTCGTCGTGATGCCCGCGTATCTGCAGAGCACGCTGAACGCCACCTTCCAGCAGGCGCTGGTGGCAACCGTGCTCGCCAATCTGGGCTTCGCGGCCTCCATCATCCCCGCGGGCATGCTGAGCGACCGGATCGGGCGGCGTGCCGTCATGCTGACGGGGGCGGTCCTGGTGGCCCTCCTCGCCTTCCCCCTGCTCAACCTGTTGCAGGACCCGGACGCCTCGGACGTCGCGAAGGGGGTGGCGGTGACCGCGGCGGGCGTCGTCGTCGGCCTGATGGCGGGCCCGGGGCCGGCAATGCTCGCCGAGATGTTCCCGACGCGCGTCCGCTACACGGGCCTGGGGCTGGCGTATTCGCTCTCGAACGCGGTGTTCTCGGGCTCGGCGGGTCTCATCATCACCGAACTGATCAAGCGGACGGCCAATGTCGACATCCCCGCGTACTACGTGGTCGTCACCTGCGTCGTCAGCGCACTGGCACTGCTCACCCTGCGCGGCGACGACCACCGGCGCGCCCTGCGTGACTGAACGGTCCGGCGAGCCAGGAGAGGTGGACCATGCGGGTGATCGGTCTGATGTCGGGCACGTCGCTGGACGCGATCGACGCCGCGGCCGCCGATCTGACCCTGGACGGCGACGCGCTGGTGCTGACCCCGCTCGGATCGCTGAGCGTCCCGTACTCCGACGAGTTGGGCAAGGCACTCGCCGCCGCACTGCCGCCCGCGGCGACGACCATGGAGGACGTCTGCCGGCTGGACACGCGCGTCGGCCAGGAGTTCGCCGCGGTCGCGGTCCGGGCCGACCGGGAGTTGTGCGGAGGCCGGGCCGAACTCATCGCCTCGCACGGCCAGACCGTCTTCCACTGGGTCGAGGGCGGGCGGGTGCACGGCACCCTGCAGATCGGTGAGCCCGCGTGGATCGCCGAGGCGGCCGGCTGCCCTGCCGTGTCCGGTTTCCGTACGCGGGACGTGGCCGCCGGTGGCCAGGGCGCGCCCCTGGTGAGCATTGTCGACGTGCTGTGGCTGCGGGGCCGCCCCGGCGTCCCCGTGGCCCTGAACCTGGGCGGCATCGCCAACATCACCGTCGCCGCGGGCGATCCGGTCGCCTTCGACACCGGCCCCGCGAATGCCCTCATCGACGCGGCCGTCCGCGATCTCACCGGCGGACGGAGGGACTTCGACGCCGACGGGGCCCTGGCCGCCCGCGGCCATGTGGACCAGCCCCTGCTCGAGCGCCTTCTCGACGAGCCGTACTACGCCAGGCCCGCGCCGAAGACGACGGGGAAGGAGCTGTTCCATCTCCCGTACCTGCGGGCCGCCCTGGCCGGCCGCCCGCTGCTCCCCGTGGAGGATGTGGTCGCCACACTCACCCGGCTCACCGCCCGGACCGTCGCGGACGCGGTCCGGTCCGTGGGCGCGACGGAGGTCGTGGCGTCCGGCGGCGGTACCCGCAACCCGGTTCTGATGGCCATGCTCCGTACGGAACTCGACGACATCGGGCTGCTCGCCTCCGGCGACCTCGGCCTGCCGCCCGACGCCAAGGAGGCTTACGCGTTCGCCGTCCTGGGGTACCTGACCGTCCATGGCCTGCCCGGAACCGTCCCCACATGCACCGGTGCCCGGCACGCGACCGTTCTGGGCTCCCTCACCCCCGGCCGCCGCGGTCTGCGCCTGCCGGAGGCACCGCGGACCGCTCCGGCCGTACTCCGGATCGCCCCGCGGCCGTGACCGCGCCCGTACTGTTCCGTGCCGTGCCGTGCCGTGCCGTGCCGTGCCGGAAAGGGCGATTCCGCTCAGGGGTATCAGCGAGTGAAGACCGCGTCCCTGTAGACCCACGCACCGTCGTGCTGTACGAAACGGCTCTGCTCGTGGAGTTCCCCCGGCTGCCCCTCGTGGGTGTAGCGGGCGCGGAAGGTGACGGTGCCCGTCGTGTGAAAGGCGCTGCCCTCCGTGGTGCCCAGGATGTCCAGCCCCGACCACCGCAGCCCGGCGTCGAAGTCGACGACGGTCGGCCTGGTCGCGGGATGCCACGTGCGCAAGAGATACGCCGAGTCCTGGATGACGAACGCGCTGTAGCGGGACCGCATCAGTGCCTCGGCGGTCGGCGCCGAGGCCGTGCCGGCGTGCAGGCGCCCGCAGCAGTCGCCGTAGGAAGCGCCCGTGCCGCAGGGGCAGGGCGAGGCGGTGGTGACGGAGGTCCGCTGGGTGTGTGAACGGCGAGGCGACATGTGTCCATTGTCCGTCACCTGCGGGGGTGTTGTGTCTGTGGGCTGTTCGGGGGGATCAGCGCCGGGTGCCATGACCGGGACCGCGGGACCGGCGTTGGAATGGCGCTCGGAGTCACTGCGTTCGTCCGGAGGAAAGTGTGCAGGTTCAGAGGATCGCGACAGCCACGGCCGTTGCCCTTGCGGTGGGCGGGCTGGCATCCCTGGGGGCGGGATCGGCGTGGGCCGACGGCCCCGGAGCGACGGCCGGTGGAGGGTCCGCCGCGATGGGCGGCCTGGGCCAGGAGAACACCGCACAGGACGGGCGGCAGAACAACAACTGCGTCCGCACGAACGGGGGAAGGACGACGGTGGACGGCGGCCGCGTGGACGGACGCTGTGTGACGGCCGACGGATCCCTCAACGCGTTCGCTCACGTCAAGCGCGGCGGAACGGACGCTGCGGGCGGAGACGGCCCCCTCCAGGTGGCTCAGCAGAACACCGCACAGCGCGGGCGGCAGAACAACAACTGCGCCTCGGGGGGAACCGGTGGTTCCACCGTCACCGCGAGCGGCGGTGGTATGGAGAGCCGGTGCGCGGACCGGGATTTCTCTTCCAGTGAGCACACCACGGTGGAGGGAGAGGGCGCGGCCGTCAGCGGTGCGCCCGCCGGGGTTGCGTTCCAGCAGAACGTGGCCCAGGCGGGGCGGCAGAACACCACCTGCGCGAGCCAGGACGCGAGCGCCGCGCTGCTGCAAGGGGGCCGGACGCTGAGTCGCTGCGGAAACCAGGACACCTCCCGCAGCCGGTTCACCACGACGCGCGGCGGGGGCGCCGAGACCAACGGTGCTACGTCGGGCGGGCTGTTGGTCGGCCAGAGCTGGGCGCAGGAAGGGCGGCAGAACGTCAACTGCGACAACGCCGCCACCGGGGGCGTCGACCTGATGGGGGGCAGGACGGAGAGCAGCTGCGGCAACGCGGACGACTCCCGAAGCCACACCACCGCGGTGAAGGGGTCAGGAGCCGAAGTCAACGGTGGGAACGGGCCCGTGGCCGCCTTCGCGCAGGACGCTTCGCAGGAAGGACGGCAGAACGTCCACTGCGCCAACCTCAATGCCTCGGCGCACCGGCCCTCAGGTGGCCGGGTGGAGAACAGTTGCCATAACGCCGATGAGTCCCGCAGCCACAGGACCGTCACCGAGAACGGCGGCGCGGGGGCATCCGGCGGCTCTTCCGCCGATGCGATCTACCATCGGAACGTGGCTCAGGAGGGACGGCAGAACACCCACTGCGGCGACATCAACAGGGGGGTCCTGAACGTGTCGGGTGGCGCTGCGGACAACAGGTGCGACACCACCGACCGGTCCCTCAGCCAGGACACCGTGACCCAGGGCGGCGGCGCCGAGGTGGACGGCGGAAGCGGCATGGCGATGTCGGTGCAGCAGAACACCGCGCAGGAGGGCCGCCAGAACAACAGCTGCGGCAACTCCAACCGGACGGATGCCACGCTCCGCGGCTCCCACACCACGTCCGAGTGCCTGGCCGACGACCGTTCCACCAGTACGGGTACGCGATACCTGTAGCCCTAACACGCGGGCCCCGGGCGTCGGCGCGGTCAGCTCCACCCGCGCCGCGCCCGGCGGCCCCGCGCCGGCAGGCGCCAGCGACCGGTCCAGCGCGGCTGCTCGCGCAGGGGGATCCGGCGGACCCGCGCGAGGACCAGCACGGTGTCGTCGTCCGGGTCCGTCGACACCAGGTGGGTGAGGACCCGGTCCGCGGTGCGCTCCAACGACTCGGGGGCGCCCCGCAGTTCGTCGCGGAGCCTGGACAGCCCCGTCTCGAAGTCCTGCTCGTGCGACTCGACCAGTCCGTCCGTGTAGAGGGCGAGCACGGCGTCCTCGGGGAGGTCGACGTCCATCGCCCGGAAGCGAACGCCGCCCACCCCCAAGGGGACGCCGAGCACCTCGTCGAGGGTCTCGACCTCGCCGTCCGGGTGCAGGATCAGCGGTGGCGGGTGACCGGCGCTGGCGATACGGGTGTGCCCGGCGGCCGGATCGAAGACGACGTAGATGCAGGTGGCCAGTTCGATGCCCGACTCCATGGCGAACTGGTCGAGTTCCGCGAGGAGTTCGGCCGGTTCGGGATCCCGCCTGGCCAGGGCCCGGGCCGTGAAGCGCAGGCCGCCCATGTCCGCCGCGGCCCGTACGCCGTGGCCCATCACGTCGCCCACGACGAGTGCGACGCGGCGGTCCGGCAACTGGATCAGGTCGTACCAGTCGCCGCCGACCTCGGTGACCCGGCCGCCCGGCAGATAGCGGTGAGCGACCGTCACATAGCGTCCGGCCAGGAGGGATTCGGGCATCAGAGCGCGCTGGAGGGTGAGCGCGATGTCCCGTTCCCTGCTGTAGAGGCGGGCGTTGTCCAGGCACAGCGCGGCGCGCGAGGTCAGCTCGGCGGCCAGGCTGAGGTCCTGGTCGGTGAAGGCCGGGCGGGTGGCGGAGCGGCCGAACATGGCGATGCCCTGGACCGTACCGCGGGCGATGAGCGGTGCGATGACGAGCGTGGACAGTCCGCTGTCGACCAGCAGTCGCGCGCTGGTCTCGTCGGGGACGTTGCGGGTCACGAAGGCCTCGTCCACCTGCGCGGACTCGGGACGCCCGGTCTGGAGTACGTGGTGGATTGCCGAGCCCGGCGGGTAGCGGGCCTTCTCCCGGCCGCTGAGCAGTTCGGTGGCGGCCGAGGAGAGGACGGTGTCGGAGGCGATCCGGCGCGTGACCACCGGGAGGGCGGAGTCGAACGGCTCCTGTTCGTTCATCCACTCCACCAGTTCCACCACGGCCGCGTCGCAGAAGTCGGGGACCGCGACCTGGACGATCTCCCGCGCGGTGACGGCCACGTCCAGCGTGGTGCCGATCCGGGAGGCCGCGCGGTCGAGCAGCGCGAGCCGCTGGCGTGCCGCGGACGCCTCGACGATGGCCTGCTCGCGGTCCGTGACGTCGACCATCATCCCGCCCACCCCGAAGAGGCGGATGCCGCCGGGCCTGCTGAGCGGGAAGAGGCTCACGGACCAGACCTGGTCGCGGTCCGGGTGCCCGCGGGTGCGGACGCCCAGGAGCGAGCCGACGATCGGCCGGCCCACCTCGGCGACGGCGCGCAGCATGCTCTCGTACTCGCCGCCGTCCGGTGTGATCAGCACGTCGCCCACGTGCTGCCCCAGGTGCTCCTCGATGGGCATCCCGTCCATGTCGGCAAGTGCCTGGTTGAGATGAACGAACCGCAGGTCCGCGTCGAACATGACCAGCCCGATCGGACAGCTCTCGAAGAGTGCGTCGAGGAAGGCCAGATTGTTTCTGACGCGTTCGAGCTCACCGCTCTCGCTGGCCAGGGCCATGACGGTGTCCCGGCCGCCGGTCCCGGCGAGCCGGAAGACCCGGAAGCCGCCGTCGAAGACCGTGCCGTCGCGGTGGCGGATGGTCAGGCGCCCGCGCCAGTAGCGCTCGCTCCGCCCCCGCTCCACCATGCGGGCCCATTCGTCGCGGCCTCCGCCTGGGGCGTCGGGGAAGAGCATGGCGCTGGGCTGCGCGAGCGCGTCGTGTGCGGAGTAGCCGAAGAGGGACTCCGCTCCCGGGCCCCAGAAGCAGATCCGGTCGTCGGCATCCACGCCGAACACCGCGACCGGCACCCGTTCCAGCAGGGACCCGGGCTCCGACCAGAGCGGACTCCGGCCCTGCGTCTGGCCTGCCACTTCTGAGGACACCGTTGTTCCTCCCCGTACGGAAGCCCCGGTCCTGTTTGCGTGATGCACTGACATCTTCAATTTTGCCCTCTATGTCACCTTTCAGTGAAGGCTTACGGATCCTTGGTGAGGGCATGATCATGATCGCCGCATCAGAGGCTGATGGGTTCCCAGGCCTGGGATGTGAGTGCGGAATGGCGGCCACGGTGCGCGGCCACGCCCTGATCACCGGGATCCGGGGTCCGGTCCGGTGTGGTCCGCGTAGGTGCGGGGGTCTTCGGTGAGACCAACCCCCGGACCCGCCCGGCGCCGCTGCGGGGTCCACTCCGGCCAGACCTGCGCGGAACGGCCGGGTCCGCCCTACTCACCCGCGCTGCTCGAACGCCGTCGACGGAGCAAATCCGGGTGCGGTGCAGCAGGTCCCGACTCAGTGGGACGGCGTCGATACGGGCGTCAGCGCGCTGCTCCAGGGCAGCGCACCAACGGTGATGGCCCGCTCAGATCGGCCCATCTGAGCGGGCCCCACGCCCTCGCTCTGCGGAGGGGGCTCCACGCCCTCGCTCCGCGGAGGGGGCTCCACGCCCTCGCTCCGCGGAGCTCCGACCCGCGGTGGGTTCTCGGGTCCGCGGAGGGACCCTCAGTCCGTCCCGCGGCTCGCGACGCAGCCCGGTTCCGTCGCGACGGCGCCGGGCTGCGTCGCGTCCGGCCTGCCCTCGGCCGCCGTGAACGAGCCCGCGTCCCTCTCGCCCGGCCGGCGCGACCCGCGGCGCGGACGCATCCGCGCGACCGCCACGCCCGCCAGGCACAGCGCGCCGCCGAGCAGGGTGAGGAGGCCGGGGACCTCGCCGAGGACGATCCAGGACATCAGCACGACCAGGCCCGGCACGGCGTACGTCGTGGCGCCCATGCGCCCGGCGGTGGTGCGGGACAGTGCGTAGGCCCAGGTGCTGAAGGCGAGGGCGGTCGGGAAGATGCCGAGGTAGAGGACGTTCAGCGTCGCCGAGAGCGGGGCTTCGGACACCTGAGACACGAGTTGGCCGGCGAAGGGCAGGCAGGCGATCGTGCCGACGAGGCATCCGTACGTCGTGACCTGAAGGGCCGTGGCGTGCTTGAGGGCCGGCTTCTGGCTGACCACGCCCCCGGCGTACGCACAGGCCGCCACCAGGCACAGCAGCAGGCCGGTGAGGGAGGACGAGCCGCCCCCGGACATGGAGAGCCCGACGACGACCGCACCGAGGAACGAGACCGCCATCCCGCTCATCAGCTTCGGCGGGAAGCCCTCCTTGAGCAGCCAGCCTCCGAGGAGTGCGACCAGGATCGGGCCGACGTTCACCACCATGGAGGCCGTGCCCGCGTCCACTTCGCGCTCGCCCCAGTTGAGGGCGACCATGTAGCCGCCGAACCAGAGGACGCCGGAGATCAGGATGCCGGGCCAGGCCTCGCGCGCGGGGAACCCGCCCCGCCGGACGAGCAGAACCGCGACCAGGACGATCGAGCCCGCCAGCAGTCGCCCCAGAGCCAGAGCGCCCGGCTCGAAGTGGGTCACGGCGCTGCGGATGGAGACGAAGGCGGACGCCCACAGCAGGACGGTGACCGTGGCGGCGATCACTGCTGGTGCATGGACACGGTCACGGTCGTCGGCGCTCACGGAACTCCCCGTCGTCCTCGATCCGGAACGCAGCTTCACAGCGCCCGTCCTTCCCTATGATGCGCCGCTGACAGTGCGCGGTCGGAGATTGGCCCGGCGCGCGGCGCCGCGCTCACAGTGGCCACCCTGGGCCAGGTGATTCGTCAGCACAAGTGAATTCGGCTGGGGGCACGGCGTAGAGACGCTTACTTGTTCCGGCGGCACCGGGTGGCCGCGGGCGGGAGCCGGTCCGGCCTTCCGTGCGGTGGGTGCCCGAAGCCGGTCCAGCCGTGCACGCGGTGCGTGCCCCGCCCGTACGCTCCCCAGTAAGTCGCCCGGAAGGGCGTGGGAGTTCCGGACACCGGGAACGACATTTCTCACGCCGTACGCGGCCCCCGATTCGCCCCTCCGGCCCGCGCCCGCCTGCCACGATGGCGTGCCGAACGGGGCTCGCACCACCGGACCCCGCTGCCTCATGACCTTCGTACAGGAGCGGCGATGCCTCCCACGTCCCGTCGACCGTCCGTTGCCGCGGCACGGGCGCATACCGTACGGCTCCTGCCCGCGCCCTCGGTCCTCGGCTTCGCGCTGCTGCTGTTGCTGGTGTTCGCCGCCTCCTACGGCGCAGGCACGCTGGCCGGACCCGTCGCGCCCGCCATGCGCCCCGCGAGTGACGGCGGCAGCGGGGGAGGCGTACCGGGTGACGACGTGCCCGCCCCGGGGTCGCCCGGAGGGGCGGACGGCGGCGGCATGGGCGGAATGCATGGGATGGGCGGCTCCGGCCCGGTCCGGGGAGAGGCGCGATGACCGCCCGGCCCACGCGGTCTCCGAGGACCGCGCCGGCGGACGCCGCGTACGAAGAGGCAGGGTCGTACGGGGAGACACCGTCCGCGGACTCCGAGACCGCGGACGACGCCGCTCCCGCCTCCACCGTCCTCCTGATCGGCGGCATGACCTGTGCGGCTTGCGTCGGCCGGGTCGAGAAGAGGCTGGGGCGCCTCGAAGGGGTCAGCGCGACCGTCAACCTCGCCACCGGGCGGGCCAGGGTCAGCCACCCGGCAGGTCTGACGGTGGATCACCTCATCGGTACGGTCGAGGCCGCGGGCTTCACCGCGGAACTCCCCGAACCCCCGGCCGCCGCACCCGTGAGCCACGGACCTCTGCACCCCGAGCGGCAGGCCACGGACCGTAGGGACAACGGCGACGGTACGGGCGCGACAGCGGCCAACGAGAACACCGGGCCCAACGGGCCCAACAGGCCCACCGATTCCGCCGATTCCGCCGATCCGGCCGAGGAGGCGCGGCAGCGCGAGGAACGTCTCCGGCTGCGCGTCACGGCCCTGCTCGCGGTCCCCGTGCTCGTCCTGTCCATGGTCCCCGCCTGGCAGTTCCGCAACTGGCAGTGGCTCTGCTTCGCCCTCGCGGCGCCCGTCGCCTTCTGGGGATCCCTGCCCTTCCACACCCGCGCTCTGCGCGGACTGCGCCATGGCGCGGCGACCATGGACACCCTCGTATCCCTCGGCGTCGCCGCCTCCTTCGGATGGTCCGCCTATGCGCTCTTCTTCGGCGGGGCCGGAGCGCCGGGCATGACCATGCCGTTCTCGCTCCTGCCGTCGGCCGGGGACGGCACCGCCCACGTCTACCTCGAAGCGGCGGTCGGGGTACCGCTGTTCGTCCTCGCGGGACGCCACTTGGAGGCCCGGGCCCGGCGCGGGACCGGATCCGCGCTGCGTTCGCTGGCCGAACTGGCCACCCGGGACGTGGCCGTACGTGAAGGTGACACCGAACGCCGCGTCCCCATCGGCGAGTTGCGGGTCGGCGCCCACATCGTCGTACGGCCCGGAGAACGCGTCGCCACCGACGGCGTCGTGACCGACGGCAGTTCCGCTCTCGACGTCTCGCATGTCACCGGCGAGAGCCGTCCCGTGGAGGTCGGGCCCGGTTCCGCCGTCGTCGGCGGTTCGGTCAACTCCGGCGGGCTGCTGGAGATACGCGCCACCGCCGTCGGTGCGGACACCCAACTCGCCCGCATCACACGCCTGGTGGAGGAAGCACAGACGGGCAAGGCGGGCGTGCAGCGTCTCGCCGACGCCGTCGCCGCCGTCTTCGTGCCCGCCGTCCTCGCCGTCTCCGTCACGGTCCTCGGCTTCTGGCTCGGGGCGGGAGCGGATCCGCAGGCCGCGATCACCGCGGCGGTCGCGGTCCTCGTCGTGGCCTGCCCCTGCGCGCTGGGCCTGGCCACGCCGACCGCACTGCTGGCGGCCACCGGACGCGGCGCGCATCTGGGCATCCTGTTCAAAGGACCCGAAGTCCTGGAGCGGCTGCGCCGTGTCGACACGGTCGTCCTGGACAAGACCGGCACGGTCACCACCGGCCGCATGAGCGTCACCGACGTCACCGGGCGGGGCGGTGACCTGAGCGCGGACGAGGCGCTGCTGCTGGCGGCCGCCGTGGAGCACGGCTCCGAGCACCCGCTGGGACGCGCCGTCACCGCACACGTACGCCGTACCAGGGGCGACCGGCCTCTGCCGCCGGTCACGGGATTCGCTTCGGTCCCCGGCAACGGGGTGCGGGGCACCGTCGAAGGCCGCCGCGTCGCCGTGACGGGGCCCGGTGAGGCCGCGCTTCTTCCCGCGCCGTTGCGCAAGGCTGTGGAGAGCGCCGAGGACAGGGGGCACACGGCGGTTCTCCTCACCGTGGACGGCGCTCCCGAAGCCGTCGTCGCCATCGGCGACACCCTACGGCCCGATGCCTACCGCGCCGTCGAACACCTCCGCCGCCTGGGGATGCAGCCCGTCCTGGCCACCGGGGACCGTCCGGCCACCGCCCACGCCGTCGCCGAGCACCTGGGCATCACCGAGGTCCACGCAGGAGCACTCCCGGAGGACAAGGCGGCTCTCGTCAACTCCCTGAGGGAGCAGGGGCGCCGGGTCGCGGTCGTCGGGGACGGCGTCAACGACGCGGCGGCGCTGGCCCGTGCCGACCTGGGCATCGCCATGGGCGGTGCCACGGATGCCGCCATCGGGGCCGCCGACGTCACTCTCGTACGCGAGGACATCCGGGCCGTCGCCGACGCCGTACGCCTGGCGTGTCGCACCCTCGGCACCATTCGCGCCAACCTGGCCTGGGCGTTCGGCTACAACCTCGTCACCGTCCCCCTGGCCGCCGTGGGCCTGCTCAACCCGATGCTCGCTGCCGCCGCCATGTCCGCCAGCTCCGTGATCGTGGTCGCGAACAGCCTGCGTCTGCGCGACTGGAGCCCGGACGCCCACCCGTCCGCAGCGCGCCGGCCCGGCCGGGGCGGCGCACGGCCCAACCGCCTGGGGGAGCAGTCGTGACCGAACACCCGGATTCCGGGCCCACGTCGGCGCGCCGCGCTCTGTCCGGAGCGGGTGTGCCGGCAGCCCTCGCGGCGCTGCTGGCCTGCGCGCTCACCCTGGGAGGGCTGGTGGCCTGGACGGCTTCCGGCAGGGCGGGGAAGGGGCAGGAGATCGAGGTCTCCGACGCCCGTATCTACCTGCCCGCGAACCCGGACACCACCGCCGCCTTCTTCACCGTGCGGAACACCGGGGACACGGCGGACGAACTGATCGGCGTACGGTCCTCGGCCGTGGGCTTCTCGATGCTGAGCGAGTCGGTGGAGAAGGGCAACGCCCAGACGATGCGCATGGTGCTGAGCGTCCCCCTGGCGGCGCGCTCGACACTGCGGATGTCGCACTCGACCGTGGACGTCATGATCAGGCCGGCGCCGCGTCTGAAGCCCGGTGACCGCGTGCCGTTCACCCTGCAGTTCCGCGACAACCCGCCGATCGAGGTGGAAGCGGTCGCCGTCCGCCCGGGCATATAGCCGGGCCGGCACGGACCCGCCCTCTGGCGGGAGCGGTGGGGCCGTACGCGCGCCCAGACGTCGTACGGCCCCCCCGGGTCCCCGGCTCGCGGAATCAGGTACCGCTGCCGCTGCCCGCGAGAGCCGCCACCCGGCGGCCGGTTCCGGCGGTCGCTCCTGCCGACGCCCTGGCGACGGAGGTCCCGGCGAACGCCGTACCGGTGGCGTGCGCCCCGGCGGCCCGCGGCGGGGCGGACGGTTCCTCCGCCTCGTCGAGCAGGGCGATGAGCGCCTCACGTGCCCTCGCCACCCGGGAACGCACCGTGCCCACCGGGCACTCGGCCACCGAGGCAGCCTCCGCGTACGGCAGCCCCAGGAGCTGGGTCAGCACGAAGGCCTCGCGCCTCCCCGCCGGCAGGGCCGAGAGCAGTTCCGACAGGGCCACGCCCTCCTCGAATCCCGGCAGCCCGCGCGGCTGTGCGCGCTCGGCGGCCGACTGCCAGTCCTCGACGCCCGCGAGCCGCGGGCGTGCCGAATGCGCCCGGATCCGGTCGGCCACCGTCCGCCGCGCAATCGTCAGCAGCCAGGTCCGCGCCGACGAACGGCCCTCGAAGCCCGGCAGACTGCGCAACGCCCGCAGATACGTGTCCTGGACGAGGTCGTCCGCGGCCTGCGCGTCACCGCTGAGGTGGGTGACATAGCGCCGGACGTCGAGCTGGGTGCCGCGTACGAAGGCTTCCACCGCGTCCCGGTCACCGGTCCGGGCGGCCAGCGCCCACTCCGTGACCCGCGTGTCGTCACGCATGGATCGCCTCCCCTGCGTGCCGCGGCACCCGATGCGGTTCGGCCAGAATGAGCCCATGCAGTGTTCCCGCTTCCGCACCGCCCTCTCCGCCCGCGCCGACGGCGAGGTGTTGCCGCCGGGTGTCACCGGCCCGGCGGTGGAGGAGCACCTGGGGTCGTGTGCCGCATGCCGCCGCTTCGCGGACGGGATCGAGCGCCTGCGGGACGTTGCGTCCACGGAGTCCGATGCCCACGGCGGGGGAGAGGCCGCCGCCGACGCCCTTCTCGCGCGCGTACGAGCAGAGACGGACGGCCGTACGGACACCGGGCACCACGGGCTCGGGGGTACCCGGGCCGGTTGAGGGACGGGGGCGGCGGTGCCGCCGCGCGATGGCGCCGACGGGTGCCAGGGGATCCGGATACGTCTGTTTCCGGGCAGGTTTCGTCATCGTGTGGTCCTTCGCGTGCACCGGTCCGCACCACGCGGGGGCGTGACCGGTGGAATGGACGGCCCGGCGCAGGCGTGTGCGACACTCCCGCGCCTCCCGGCCGATGGCTCCGTGCTGTCCGTCAGGCGACAGCGAGGACCTGACGCGGCGGACCCCGCGAGGAGATGGCGTGAACGAGCAGATACAGGCGCAGCGGACGCCGTACGTCCCTGGCACGCCCGCAGCCGCGCGGAGGCGGTACGGGGGCGCGGCCGCGTACGGCGAGGTCGAGCGGGGCGAACAGCCGCGCGGACAGGGCCCGTACGAGCTGGAAGGCGGCGCGCTCGCCCACGGAGAGCCAGAGGGCGCCGAGGAGGGCGATCAGGAGGTGGAGGAGCAGCATGCCGACGGCGTCCCCGGGCAGCCCGGTGCCGCCCATGGCGTGCGGCAGACCGTCCATGCCGCTCATGCCGCTCATGCCGTCCATGCCGCCCGCCCCGGCCAGGTGGTCGGCCGCGGCGTGGCCCGCGGCCACGTGCTCGGCGGCCATCCGGCCTGCCGCCCGGCCGTGGCCGGAGCCGGTCATCGCGCCACCGTGCGCCATCGCGGCCGGAGTTGACGGAGCGCAGAGCAGATAGCCCAGCCACTGCCGCGCGAGTGCCGCGGTGCCGCCGTGGGGAAGGGGGTGCACCACGGCCTGGGCGAAGGAGAACACGGCGTGGAGGACGCCCTGCGCGCCCACGGCCGCGGCGGCGACGAGGAGCGGGCTCCGTTCGCGGCGAGCCAGACGCCATGTCCCGGCCGCCGTCGCGCAGAACGCACCGCCGACGGCCCACCAGGGGAGGGAGGCACCCGACATCGTCGCGTGGCCCAGTGCGGCGCACAGCGCGCACACCGCGGCGAACACCGCCGTGCGCAGCCCTCGCAGAACGGTCCCTTTCCTCATGGTCCGCTCATCGTCGCATTGCGCCCCGGCGTGCGGAGCCCGGGGGCCGCAACTCCTCCTGAGAGCACCCATCGGCCCCGTATACGGACGGGGGCCATTCGATCATTCACCCGCCGATACGCGGGATCGCGCCTTCTCGCGTACGGGACCGGGCCGCTGTCCGTGGTCGGCCAAGGTGCCCCGGCCGACTACGGCTTGACGGCGATGCGGCCCTCGTCCATGCGCAGGAGCAGCAGCCGTGCGCCGGTCTCCTCCAGGAACTCGTCCACCGCTTCGCGCGAGCCCTGCCACCAGCCGTAGTCGTCGATGAGCAGGACACCGCCGCTGACCAGACGGGGGTACAGGTGGGTCAGTTCATGGCGCGTGGAGGCATACCAGTCGGTGTCCAGTCGCAGGATCGCGATCTGCTCCGGGGCATTGGCCGGAACGGTGTCCTCGACCTTGCCCTGGACGTAGTGGACGCGGTCCTTGGGGTAGGGCACCTGCTCAAAACCCTGCTGGACGTCGTCGAGCGTGGCGATGGCCCAGATGGGGGCGTCCTTGCCGCGGCGGGCCAGGAGGTCGGAGGCCATCTCGCCGTCGCGCCGGCGGTCCTTCTCCGTGGGCGGGGGCATGCCCTCGAACGTGTCGAAGAGATACAGGTCGCGGTCGGTGTCGCCCGCCGCGATGAGGCTGCGGGCGGCCGCCTGCATGCTGCCGCCCCGCCAGACGCCGCACTCCACGAGGGAACCCGGGATGCGGTGCCTGGCGACGTAGCGGCAGGCGAGGATCAGGGCGTTCAGCCGCTCGGGCGAGGTCATGGTGTACGGCCGGACCGCGCCGATGATCTCGCGTGTCTCGTCGTCGTAGTCGGCGGGCAGCTTCGGCCCGCTCGGCTTGCTCTGCCCGCTCTGCTGCCCGCTCGGCGCCGGTGATGCCGGGCGCTGCGGTGCGGACGGCGCGGGACGGCGCAGTTCGTAGCCGGTCAGCTGCCCGAGCTGCCGGTTGACTCTCCTCCTCCAGCTCATGCCCCGAAGCTAACCCGTGCCGCCCCGCCTCGCAGATCGGCGGACGGGGCGGCACGGGCGGACACCAGGGAGGGGTGGCGCGGGGGCGGCCGGCCCGCCCCCTGCGGTCCGGCTACGCGTCCGCCACCTTCAGCACGAGCTTGCCCAGGTTCTCTCCCCTGAACAGGCGGAGCAGGGTCTCGGGGAAGGCCTTCACGCCACCGTCGACGACGTCCTCCTTGGTGCGGAGTTTTCCGGCGGCCAGCCATTCGGCCAGCCGGGCGGTCGCCTCGGGGTAGCGGTCCGCGTAGTCGAAGACCACCATGCCCGTCATCGAGGCGCGATTGACCAGGAGCGACATGTAGTTGGCGGGGCCCTTGACCGGCTCGACGCTGTTGTACTGCGAGATGGCACCGCAGATGACGATGCGGGCGCCGCGCGCCAGGCGGGTGAGGACGGCGTCCAGGACGTCGCCGCCGACATTGTCGAAGTAGACGTCCACGCCGTCCGGCGCGGCCTCGCGCAGCGCCTTGCGGACGTCCTGGGACTTGTAGTCGATCGCGGCGTCGAATCCGAGCTCGTCCACGATCATGCGGCACTTGCTCTCGCCGCCGGCGATGCCCACGACCCGGCACCCCATGATCTTGGCGATCTGGCCCACCACGATGCCCACGGCCCCGGCGGCACCGGACACGACCACGGTCTGCCCGGGCTCGGGCCGGCCGATGTCGAGCAGCCCGAAGTAGGCGGTCATCCCGGTCATGCCGAGTGTCCCCAGGTAGACGGGCAGCGGCGCCAGGTCCGGATCGACCTTGATGACGCCCGTGCCGTCGGTCAGGCAGTACTCCTGGACGCCGAAGGAGCCGTACACGTGGTCACCGGTGGCGAAGCCGTCGTGGCGCGAGGCGACGACGCGCCCCACAGCGCCCGCGCGCATGACCTCGCCGATCTCGACGGGCCGGATGTAGGACCGGCCCTCGTTCATCCAGCCGCGCATGGCCGGATCGAGGGAGATGTGGGTGACCTGCACCAGCAGTTCGCCGTCGCCCGGCTCGGAGACGGTCTCCTCGACCAGCTCCCAGTCCGTTGGCCTGGGCAGCCCCACGGGGCGGGCGGCCAGGCGGAACTGGTGATGGGTGCGGCTCATCTCGGCGGCTCCTCGACGGTAGGCGGACTCACACCGACTGGTCGGTATGTGCTTGTCGGAGGCTAGTCGCAGCGCCGCGACGGGGGCAAGGGCGCCGAGTCCGCGCGGGTGGCGCCCGCCGGGGCCGCGAGGAGCCCGCCGCGCGTCGTGCGTACGAGGGTCCCGGGTCTCGGGGTCTCGGCATGGGGCGGGCCGGGGGTCGCGAACCGAGCATTCTGCGCAGGGATATTGCGCGAGTCGCGCAATTGCGAACCGGAATTATTGGGTGTTCCATGCAGAAATAGGGTGTGCATTTCGCGCATCGAGTAATCCCGGATGAGCTGTTTCCTTCCCGTTCGAAGTGGATCCGCGAACAATGGGAACCGAGTACGACAGAGCCGGGGCGACAGCCGGGGGCGACATATGGCAGGGACGGACGGGCAGCGATGAGCGGATCCGGAGCGGAACCCCGCGGGGGTCCTCGCAGCCCCTTCGACGTGATGCACGCGGCCACCGCGGTGGTGGACGAGCGTGGCGTCGTCGAACGGTGGAGCCGCGGTGCCGAGGAACTGCTCGGCCACCGCGCGGAGGATGTCGTGGGCCGTCCGGTCGCGGAACTCCTGCCCGACGGGGACACCTTGGACGCCGCGAAGGGCCGCCGCAAGGAGGGGGACGGCTGGAGCGGGCTGGTGGCCGTCCGTCACCGCGACGGCCGACGCCTGGCGTTGGCGTTCCGCGCGTGCCCCTTGTGGGGCACCGAGGACAAGCCGAGCTGGCTCCTCGCCGTCACCGACGTGGCCGGGCTGCAGGAGTGGGAGCGCGAACAGGCCGTCTACCGCGGGCTGTTCACCCAGTCCCCGATCGGCATGGCCATCGTGGACGCCGACTTGAAGTACCTGCGCATCAACCCCGCGCTGGAGGCCATGGACAGCCTGCCGGCTCACGAGCACGTGGGCCGGCTCCTGGGCGAAGTGGTCCCGGGAGTCGACGCCGCGCTCGTCCAGCGCGAGGCGAAGCAGGTCCTTGAAACGGGCGACCCCCTGGAGACGTACGAGACCTTCGGGCCGGTGAAGACCGGCCCCGGTTCGTCGCCGCGCCACAACCGCGTCCGGTTGTGGCGCATCCAGGACCCGGCGGGCGAAGTCCTCGGCCTGTGCCACACCGTCTTCGACGTGACTGCCCACCACCGGGCAAGGCAGCGGCTCGCGCTGGTCAACGAGGCCGCCGGATCCATCGGTACCACCCTGGACCTCGACCAGACCGCCCGCGAACTGGCCGAGTTGCTCGTCCCGAGGATGGCGGACTTCGTCTCCGTCGACCTGCTGGACGCCGTCGTCCGCACCCAGGAACTGCGTCCGGGACCGGTCAGCGCGGCCGCGGCGCTGCGCCGGGTCGCGCACCAGTCCATCCAGGAGGACGTCCCCGAGTCCGTCGTGGGGCCCGGCGAGCCGACCCGCTACCCCGTCGGCTGGGCGCCCATGGAGTGCCTGGTCACGGGGCGGCCCGTACTGCGTGCCGTGGTGGACCTGTCGGCCCCCTGGGTGGGCCGGGACATCGTCCGCGGCGCGCGGATGCGCGAGCTGGGTATTCACTCGGCGGTGGCCGTGCCCCTGCTGGCCCGCGGCATCACCATGGGTGTGGCCACCATGGTCCGCTGGAAGAACCCGGAGCCCTTCGACGATGACGACATGCTGCTCGTGGGCGAGTTGGGCGCCCGCGCCGCCATCTGCATCGACAACGCACGGCGCTTCTCCCGCGAGCACAGCGCCGCCCTGACGCTGCAGCGCAGTCTGCTGCCGCGCGATCTGCCGGAGCAGAGCGCGGTGGAGGCGGCCTACCGCTACCTGCCCGCCGACGCCCAAGCGGGCGTCGGGGGCGACTGGTTCGACATCATCCCGCTCTCCGGTGCCCGGGTCGCGATGGTCGTCGGGGACGTCGTCGGCCACGGTCTCCATGCGGCGGCCACCATGGGCCGGCTGCGCACCGCCGTTCACACGCTCGCCGACCTCGATCTGCCGCCCGACGAACTCCTCGCGCACGTCGACGACTTGGTGGTCCGGCTCTCGGACGAGGCGGAGAAGGCCGGATCGGGATACGGCGGCGACGTGATCGGCGCGACCTGCCTGTACGCGGTGTACGACCCGATCACGCGCCGGGCCACCATGGCGCGAGCCGGCCATCCCGCACCCGCGATCGCCCACCTCGAAGCACCGGTCGAGCTGCCCGACATCCCCGCCGGCCCCCCGCTCGGACTCGGCGGACTGCCCTTCGAATCGGCCGAGTTCGAGCTCCCGGAGGGCAGCGTCATCGCCTTCTACACCGACGGGCTCATCGAGGCCGCGGACCGGGACGTCGACGTCGGCTTCGAGCGGCTCTACTTCGCGCTGGCCCACCCCGACCGCCCGCTGGAGGAGATCTGCGACACCATGGTCCGGACGCTGCTGCCGGACCGGCCGCACGACGACGTCGCCTTCCTCGTCGTCCGCACCCGCTGTCTGAGCGACGAGGACGTCGTGTCCTGGGAGCTGGAGGCCGATCCCGCCGTCGTCGCCGACGTACGGCACAAGGCGGGCCGGCAGGTGGCCGCGTGGGGGCTGGAGGAATCGGCGTTCACGACCGAGCTGATCGTGAGCGAACTGGTCACCAACGCGGTCCGCTACGGCGTCGGGCCGATCAATCTGCGCCTCATCCGCGACCAGAACCTGATCTGCGAGGTCTCCGACAACAGCAACACCTCACCCCATCTTCAGCGCGCGCGGACCACGGACGAGGGCGGACGCGGGCTGTTCCTCGTCGCACAGTGCGCCCAGCGCTGGGGCACGCGCTACACGGCGGAGGGCAAGACGATCTGGGCCGAACAGCCGCTCCCGCGCCCCCCGGAGCGGTGAGCGCCCTCCGCGAGGAGTCGTGAGGACCCTCCGAGGAGTCGTGAGGGCCCTCCGAGTCACGGAGGCGAAGCCTGAGGGGCCGCGCGTCTGCCGCAGCGTCCGCCGCACCGGTGCCGCGGCTGCTCAGGCGGAGTCGCCGCGTACGCGCAGGGTGTCGACGGCATGCTCCATGTCGGAGATACGGTCGGCCAGCCCGGTCGCCGTCTCGCCCTCCGCGTCGCGCAGAAGCAGCTCGATCTGGGCGAGGCGATTGACGATCTCGGCCAGCCGCTCGCCGCTTTCCCTACCGTTCGCCGGGGCATCGGCTCCGGCGTCCGCGCCCTCCTGCGTCTCGTCGGACGCCGCGCCTTCCGTCGTCTCGTCCGACGTGCCGTCGCCCACCAGCAGGCGTCGCAACTGCTCGGCCTGGGCCGCGAGTTGGCGATTCTTGCGGTGGAGCTCCAGGAAGACGTTCACCTTGGTGCGCAGCAGCCAGGGGTCGAAGGGCTTGGTGAGGAAGTCCGCGGCGCCCACCGCGTAGCCGCGGTAGGCGTAGTCGGTGTCGGCATCGGTGCCGGTGAGCAGAATGATCGGCACATCCTTGGTCTGGTCGAGGCGTTTGATGTTGGCGGCGGTCTCGAAGCCGTCCATGCCGGGCATCAGCACGTCGAGCAGAACGACCGCGAACTCCTGGCGGAGCATGGCCTTGAGGGCCTCTTCGCCGGAGTGCGCGCGGACGACCAGCTGGTCGAGCGAGCCCAGTACGGCTTCCAGCGCGACGAGGTTCTCCTCCATGTCGTCGACGATGAGGATGCTCGACTTCTCCGATGCGCTTGTGCTCATGAGCCCTTCCTCGGTGGTTTCCTTCCGCCCTTCGTCCGAGTCCTCGCCGAACCTGATTTCTTGGTTCCGTCGGTCTTCCCGGTGTCGTCCGCCGCGTCCTCGGTCTGCTCGGTGTGCTCGGTCCGCTCGCCGCCGACAGCCTCCCCGCCATCGTCCCGGGCGTCGTCCTCCGCCGGGTCCGACTCACTCTCGAGCAGTTTGCAGACCGCCGAGAGCAGGCGGTCCACGTCCACGGGCTTGGGCACGTAGTCCGAGGCGCCGCTCTCGATCGCCTTGTCGCGGTCGCCCGGCATGGCCTTGGCGGTCAGCGCGATGATCGGCAGACCGGCGAGGCGCGGGGTGTTGCGGATGGCTCCGATCGTCTCGTAGCCGTCCATCTCGGGCATCATGATGTCCATCAGGACCAGAGACACCTCCGGGTTCCGGTCGAGGACTTCGAGGCCCTCGCGGCCGTTCTCCGCGTACTTCACCGTGATGCCCACCCGTCCCAGGACGTGGGTGAGGGCGAAGACATTGCGGATGTCGTCGTCGATGATCAGAATCTGCCGGCCCGCCAGCAGGCGGCCGGGACGCCCGCCCAGCCACTCGGTCAGCCGGGGGGCCTCGGTGCGGGCGCCCTCGTAGTCGGAGGTATGGGCCGGCTCCGCCCCGTCGCCGTCCGGTCCGGCGACGCGGGTCGGCCTGAAGTCGGCCCCGGGCGGGAGCTGCGAGGGCAGGGGCGCGGGCGCCGCGGGTGCGGGAGGCGGCGGCGGGGGAAGGGCCGTGGTCGCGGCCGTGAGCGGCTGTGCCGTCTGGGGCTGGGGCGTGACGGCCGGGTACTGCGACGGGATGAAGAGCGTGAAGCGCGAGCCGACGCCCTCCTCGCTCTCCGCGGTGATACGGCCGCCGAGCAGACCGGCGATCTCCCGGCTGATGGACAGGCCGAGGCCCGTACCGCCGTACTTGCGGCTGGTGGTGCCGTCGGACTGCTGGAAGGCCTCGAAGATCACCGGCAGTTTGTCCGGCGGGATGCCGATGCCGGTGTCCTCGACCGTGAAGGCGACGACGCTCTCGGCGGTCTGGAGTGTCGCCTCCTCGAACTCGGTGCCCGGAACGCGCTCCACGCGCAGTTCCACACCGCCGGACGAGGTGAACTTCACCGCGTTGGAGAGCAGATTGCGCAACACCTGCTGGAGGCGCTGCTCGTCGGAGAACAGCTCCCTGGGCACGTTGTCGGCGACCGAGACCTCGAAGGTCAGATTGCGGTCGTGAGCGAGGGGGCGGAAGGTCGCGTGCACGTAGTCGAGCAGCTTGGTCAGCGGCAGCTTCTTCGGGTGCACGTCCATCCGGCCCGCCTCGATCTTGGAGAGGTCCAGGATGTCGTTGATGAGCTGGAGCAGATCGGAGCCGGACCGGTAGATGGTGGCGGCGAACTGCACCTCCTGCTCGGACAGCCGCTCGTCGGGGTTGTCGGCGAGCAGCCGGGCCAGTACGAGGAGGGAGTTGAGCGGCGTGCGCAGCTCGTGCGACATGTTCGCCAGGAACTCCGACTTGTACTGCGAGGAGGTCGCCAGCAGGGCGGCCTTCTCCTCCAGCTCGGCATTGGAGCGCTGCAGGTCGTCGGCGCTCTTGCGCAGCTCGGTGGTCAGCCGTTGGGACTCCGAGAGCAGCGACTCCGTACGGGAGTTGGCGATGATGGTGTTGATCGAGACGCCGATGGTGTTGACGAACTGGTCGATGAACGCCAGGTGGACCTCGTTGAACTTGCTGAACGAGGCCAGCTCGATCACGCCCAGCACCTCGTCCTCGAAGAGGATCGGGAGGATCACGATGCTCGCGGGCGGGGCGGCGCCGAGGCCGGAGTTGACGGTGATGTAGTCCGGCGGGACGTCGGTGATGAGGATGCGTGTCTTCTCCAGGGCGGCCTGGGCGATCAGCCCGCGCCCGATCGTGCCGGTCGTGGTCTGGGAGGTGCTGCTGCCGCCGGCGGCGTCCGTGCCGTAGCCGGCGATGAACTGCAGCCCCTGTCCGGGCTGGGCGGCCGCCTCGGCCAGGAAGAACGCTCCGAACTGGGCGTTCACCAGCGGTGTCAGCTCGCGCAGGATCAGGTCGGCGACCTCGACCAGGTCGCGGTGGCCCTGCATCAGACCGGCGATACGGGTCAGGTTCGACTCCAGCCAGTCCTTGGCGCGGGTGGTCTCGCGGAGGTTGGCCACCATGAGGTTGACGTTGTTCTTCAGCTCGTTGACCTCGCCCTCGGCCTCCACCTGGATGGCGCCCGACAGATCGCCCTTGGCGACGGAGCTGGCGACCTCGGCGATCGCGCGGACCTGGGTGGTGAGGTTCGAGGCGAGTTCGTTGACGCTGGTGGTCAGCCGCTTCCAGGTGCCGTAGACGGCCTCGACGCGGGCCTGGCCGCCCAGCTGTCCCTCACTGCCCACCTCGCGGGCGACGCGGGTCACCTCGGAGGAGAACGAGGAGAGCGTGTCGACCATGGTGTTGATGGTGGTCTTCAGCTCCAGGATCTCGCCGCGGGCGTCCACGTCGATCTTCTTCGACAGGTCGCCCTGGGCGACGGCGGTGGCGACCTGGGCGATGTTGCGGACCTGGGAGGTGAGGTTGTCCGCCATGAAGTTGACGTTGTCGGTGAGGTCTCGCCAGACGCCGGAGACGCCGCGTACCTGGGCGCGTCCGCCGAGGCGCCCCTCGGTGCCGACCTCGCGGGCGACGCGGGTGACCTCGTCGGCGAACCCGCGGAGCTGGTCCACCATCGTGTTGACGGTGTCCTTCAGCTCGAGGATCTCGCCGCGGGCGTCGACGGTGATCTTCTTCGACAGGTCGCCGTCGGCGACGGCGGTGGTCACCTGGGCGATGTTGCGGACCTGGGACGTCAGGTTCAGCGCCATGAAGTTGACGTTGTCGGTCAGGTCCTTCCAGACGCCCGAGACATCCCTGACCTGGGCCTGACCGCCCAGGTTTCCCTCGGTGCCGACCTCGCGGGCGACGCGGGTGACCTCATCGGCGAACGCGGAGAGCTGGTCGACCATCGTGTTGATCGTCGACTTCAGCTCCAGGATCTCGCCCTTGGCCTCGACGGTGATCGTCTTGCCGAGGTCGCCCTCGGCGACGGCGGTGGCGACCTGGGCGATGTTGCGGACCTGGGAGGTGAGGTTGTCCGCCATGAAGTTGACGTTCTCGGTGAGGTCCTTCCAGACGCCGGAGACGCCGCGTACCTGGGCGCGTCCGCCGAGGCGCCCCTCGGTGCCGACCTCGCGGGCGACGCGGGTGACCTCGTCCGCGAAGGCGGAGAGCTGGTCGACCATGATGTTCACGGTGTCCTTCAGCTGAAGGATCTCGCCCCGCGCGTCCACCGTGATCTTCTGGCTGAGGTCGCCCGTCGCGACGGCGGTGGTCACCTGGGCGATGTTGCGGACCTGGGACGTCAGGTTCGACGCCATGAAGTTGACGCTGTCGGTGAGGTCCTTCCAGACGCCGGAGACGCCGCGTACCTGGGCGCGTCCGCCGAGCTGCCCTTCGGTGCCGACCTCGCGGGCGACGCGGGTGACCTCGTCGGCGAAGGCGCGGAGCTGGTCGACCATCGTGTTCACGGTCAGCTTCAGCTCCAGCAGCTCACCCGTGGCCTCCACCGTCACCTGCTGGGTGAGGTCACCCCGGGCCACCGCCGTGGTGACGACCGCGATGTCGCGGACCTGAGCCGTCAGACGGGACGCCATGGTGTTGACGGCCTCCGTCACGTAGCGCCAGTCGCCGGAGAGGCCCTGGACCTTCGCACGGCCGCCCAGACGTCCCTCGGTGCCGACCTCGCGGGCCACCCGGGTCACCTCGCCGGTGAACCTCGAGAGCTGGTCCACCATGCGGTTCACACCGAGGCCCAGACGACGCAGGTCGCCCCGGAGCTGGCGGTTGCCGTCGTGCAGATCCACGTGCTGGGTCAGATCCCCGTCCGCGACCGCGTCCAGGACCCGGGTCGCCTTGCCGACCGGGACCACGAGGGCGTCCAGCAGGGTGTTCGTCGCATCGACGTTGCGTGCCCAGGCGCCTTGGCCCGGGCTGGCGGATATGCGCTCGTCGAGCCGGCCATGGCGGATCATCTCGCGGCGTACGCGCTGGAGCTCCAGGGCCAAATGGTCGTTGCGGGCCACGATGCGGTTGAACAGCCCGGCCATCTCGGCCGCCGCACCTTCGCCGACGGCGTCGGCACGTACGGTGAAGTCTCCGTCGCACAGCGCATTCATCGCCGCGATCAAAGGGCGCAGGTCAGCTACCCGCACCCACGGGCCTTCGTCCGGGGCGGAGCCCGGTGGCCCTGTGGAGTCCGGTGATCGACTGGTGGTGGACGCTGAAGCGGGCGGGGCAGGATCGAGTGCCATAACAGCCCATTCTCAGTGATCTACTTGTACGGGCGTGTCCTAGTATAAGACTGCAAATACAGTCCGAATTCCCGGCTGCTTCCCAAGGTCGCGCATGGAGCCATCCCCCTCGTTCCCGCGTGTGTTCGTGTCACGGACGAGCCTGCCGTCGGACCGGCTGGCGGCCTCCGCGGCCCGGGCATTCGTGCGCTCGGTGCTCATCGAGCAGGTCGGCGGCCCGGACCTCTCCTCCGGTGCGATCACCGACCGGTTCGTGGACGATGCCGTGCTTCTCGTCGACGAACTGGTCACCAATGCCGTCATGCACGCCGGGACCGAGATCGAGGTCATTCTCCGGTTGGAGGCCGGGCTGCGCTTTCCCTCCGTCGTGGCCGTGGACGCGGACGGCAATGGTGCGGCGGGTACGGAGAGGCAGCCCGGTCTCGTCGTCGAGGTGGTCGACCACCACCCGTCCAGCGCAGTGAGCCGGGGTACGGACGCCCGGCACGGCAGGCGGGGCCTCGGCCTCCAAGTGGTGGGCGCGCTGGCCGAATCGTGGGGGGTGACGTACCGGCACACGGCGAAGACGGTGTGGTTCCGCCTGGAGGCGAGGACGGAGGAACCGGAGCTGCTCGTGCAGGCCGACAGCGGGCTCGGGTCCGACGTACGAGCGGCGGAGCCGGCCGCGCCCGCCCCTGCCCCGCCCGTACGCACCGCGGAGCCCGAGGCGGCGCGCCCTGGCCCTGCCTCCCGTCGGTTCGACCGGATCGGTCCGTCCTTCCTCGCCGAGGCCAGCGAGCTGCTCGCCGGGCAGCTCGACGAGGACATGGTGGCCGCGCTCGCCGGGCAGCTCGTGGTGCCCCGGCTCGCGGACTGGTGCGCCGTATGGCTGAGCACCGACAGCGGGCGGATGCGGCTGTCCCGCATCTGGCACATGGACGAGCGGATGACCGAGACGCTGCGTCCCGTGCTGGAGAAGAATCCGCCGCCTCCCAGCCTCCGTGCCGCCGGATTCCCCTGGCCCTGGCCGTGGCCCGAGGACCGCGACGCCGACGGGGCTGGCGGTTCGGTTCTCGCGTTCCCCCTGGTCACCGGTGGGGCCTGCCAGGGGGTGCTGCTGCTCGGCCGGGCGGGCCGTATGCCGATGAGCGACAGCGTGGTCCGGAAGGTCGAGGACGTGGCGCGCCTGGTCGCACAGGCCGTCGTCACCGCCCGCCAGTACACCCGGCAGACCACGATCAGCCAGGCGCTCCAGCGACGGCAGCTCCCGCCCTCCCTGGCCCGGGTCCCGGGAGTGGAGACCGCGATCGTCTACGAGCCGTTCGGCGAGGCGCAGACCGTCGGCGGCGACTTCTACGACCTGTTCCCGATGGGCGGGCGGCGCTGGTGCTTCCTGCTCGGCGACGTGCAGGGCAAGGACCCGGAGGCCATGTCGGTGACGGGCCTGGCCCGGCACCTGGTCCGCCTGCTGGCGCGCGAGGGGCACGGCGTCGAGTCCGTCCTCCACCGGCTGAACATCGCGATGGCCGAGGAGAGCGCGGAGGCCGTGGCGTACGGCGGCGAGCAGGCGCACCCCAGATTCCTCAGCCTCCTCTACGGCGAGCTCGAGCCCGACCCTGCCGCAGGCGGTGCGCGCTGCACCATCGCGAGTGCGGGGCATCCGCTGCCGCTGAGGCTGTTCCCCGACGGCACGGTGGAACCGGCGGCGGATCCCCAGATGCTGCTGGGCATCGACAGGAGCACCCGCTTCAACGCCAACTCCTTCGACCTCGCGCTCGGCGAGACGCTGCTGTGCGTCACCGATGGCGTCACCGAACGCCGCAGCGGGAACCGGCAGTTGGACGACGATGACGGCTTGTCCGACGTGCTGCGGGGATGCGCCGGCATGGGTGCCATGGCCGTGGCCGAACGGGTGCGGCAGGTGGCCCACGACTTCTCCCCGGAGCCGCTGGAGGACGATCTCGCGGTGCTGGTGATGCACGCTGTGCGCGGTCCGGTGCGGGCGCGGACGGCCGGGCCGCAGGAGGGCACGGCGAGCGGCGCGCCGGACCCGGGTCTCTGAACGAGCGGCGCCGGGGCGCTCAGCGCCTTCCGGGGGAGCGACCTGCCGGCCACCCCCTTCCAGCGGTCTACTTCCGGCCGGGATCGTCCGATCGGGATTGACACCCGTCCCACCCCTGATCCATGCTTTCACTACTTAACTAGTGAAACATGGAAGGTGGCGGTGGTCGACTACCGGATCGACCGGCGGAGCGGCGTACCCGCGTACGTGCAGATCGTGCAGCAGACCGAGCAGGCCCTCCGGATGGGCACGCTGCAGGTCGGCGACAAACTGCCGACGGCCAAGGAGGTCGTCGCCGCCACTGCCATCAACCCCAACACCGTGCTCAAGGCCTACCGGGAGCTGGAACGGGCCGGACTGGTCGAGGGCCGCCGCGGCCTCGGGACGTTCGTCCGCAGATCGCTCGCGCGGCCCGGGGCCGAGGGCGGCTCCGAGCTGCGGGCCGAACTCGCCGCGTGGATGGAGCGGGCACGGGCGGCGGGGCTGGAACGGGAGGACATTCTCGCGCTGTGCCGGGCAGCGCTGGACGAGCTGCCGGCCGAGGAGGCACGGGACAGCCGGGAGCACATTCGGGAGGACGTATGACGGGGGCGACGGCGCCGGCCGCGGTGCACGCCACAGGGCTGGGCTTCCGGTTCCGGACCCGCGGCAGTTGGGCCCTGCGGGACTGCGAACTGACCCTGCCCGCCGGACGTGTCGCCGCGCTCGTCGGGCGCAACGGGGCGGGCAAGAGCACGCTGCTGCACCTTGCGTCCGGCCTCATCGCGCCCGCCGAGGGAGACCTGCGGGTGCTCGGGGCGTCCCCCGGGGCGGCCGCCATCCGCGACCGTGTCGCGCTGCTCGCCCAGGACAAACCGCTCTATCCCCGCTTCACCGTGGCCGACACCCTGCGCCTGGGCCGCGAGTTCAACCACGAATGGGACCAGGCGGCCGCCGAACGTGTCGTACGGGCCGGGGACATCCCCCTGACCGACCGGGTGGGCCGGCTCTCGGCAGGCCAGCGCACCCGCGTCGCTCTGGCGCTCGTCCTGGGGCGGCGGCCCGAACTGCTGCTCCTGGACGAGCCGTTGGCCGATCTCGACCCGCTCGTCCGTGAGGAGATCACCGCCACGCTGATGGAGGAGGCTGCCGAGCGCCGGGTCACCATCGTGCTCTCCTCCCATGTGCTCCCCGACGTCGAAGAGGTCTGCGACTGGGTCGTCCTGCTGCGGGAGGGACGCGTCGGCCTCTGCGCCGACGTGGACGAACTGCGGGAAGCGCACACCGTGTTGACCGGGCACGCCGACGCCGCCGGGGCGCTGGACGAGCACAGCGTAGTCCATCGACGCACCAGCGGCAGACAGATCACCGCGCTGGTCCGCACGCGGGGCCCGGTCCGCGGCGACTGGATCGCCGAACGGCCCCGACTGGAGGAGATCCTGCTCGGCCACCTCCGGGCACCCAGCGCCGACGCCACGGTCACGGTCACGGCCACGGCCACGGCCACGGCCACGGGAAACGATACGAGGGAGGAGGTCGCGTGAAGGGCTCGTTCTGGCTGGCCTGGCGCCAACAGCGCGCGCTGATCATAGGCAGCGCCGGGGTGCTGGCCGTCCTCGCCGTCGTCGCGGCGTCCGAACGCGCGGCCATCCTCTCGGCCCTGGGCAGCGGCGCCGTACGCAACTGCGGCATCGGACCCCTCACCTGCAGAAACTCCATCGGCCTGCCCCGGGCCCTGGACACCGGCCCGCTGCGCCTGCTCGGAATCCTGAACATGGCCCTGCCCGTCCTGATCGGAATGCTCTGGGGCGCCCCGCTCCTCGGGCGTGACCGGGAACTGGGCACCCACCGGCTGGTGCTGACCCAAGGGGTGAGCAGGACCCGCTGGTTCGCCGCCCGCCTGATGCTCGCCGCCACCTGGGCGGTCGTCGTCGCCGGAGTGCCGGCGCTGCTCTTCGCCTGGTGGTGGAAGCCGGTCGCCGACAGGAGCTACGGGCTGTACTGGTACGAGACCGTGGCCCTGGAGGGCTCCGGGCCGCGAGCCGTGGCCGCCGCGGTCCTCGGGCTTGCGGTGGGCACACTGGCCGGACTGCTGGTGCGGCGGGTGGTCCTCGCCATGGGGCTTACCGCCCTCGTGACGGGCACGGTGGGCGTACTGCTCCAGTGGTCGCACCAGGCACGTCTGCTCGTTCCGCCCCAGGTCTACGCCAGTCACGGGGCCGGGCGAAGACAGCCGATGGCCGACAAGTGGTCGGCGGGGAACTGGGGTTACCTCACCCCCTCCGGACACCGCGAGTCCATCACCAACTGCCCCTATCCCGCGGGCCGGGAGCTGCGGGAATGCATGACGGACCACGACTACGCCTCCCGCGTCTACTCGGCCAACCCGCCCGGTGACTACTGGGTGTTCCAGTGGATCGACACGGCGGTCCTCTGCGGACTGGCCATCGCTCTCGTCGCCTTCACGGTGTGGCGGCTGCGCCGTCGCATCTGACGCTCCCTCAGGGTTTACGCGGTCCGGGACGACGTCGTCCTGACGCACGGCCCGGCAGGGCAGTCTCGGCGGACCGTCCGCCGGTGTTTCCGGGACCCCGCTTCCGGACGTCCCGCACGTTTCCTTCGTCCGTCCCTTCCTCCGCCCTTCCTCCATCCGTCCGTCCTTCGTTCCTTCCTCCCGCCGTTCACCGTCGCCGACACCCTTTCCCTCACCCCCATGAAAGGTCTTCTCGTCATGCCGGAAAACACCTCGCAGTCCTCCCCGAAGTCGACGAAGAAGCTGGCCTCCAACCGGTCCGGCCTCGGCCACAAAATCACCTACGCGCTCCGTCACCCCGGCCGCGTCGCGCCGTATCTGCGCCGCTCCGGACGCGACACCTGGCTGCGGTGGAAGCACCGCGACCATGTCTCGTACTACCGCGCCGTGATGGCCTCGGACACCCGGCGCAGCCCGGAGCGAGCCGTCGGCGCCCGGACCCACGAACGCTGGCTGGCGCTGGGGCAGATGCAGTTCGACTACCTCGTGGAGCACGGGCTCCGCCCGGAGCACCGCATGCTCGACATCGGCTGCGGAAACCTGCGCGGCGGCTGGCGGTTCATACACCACCTGGACAGCGGCAACTACTACGGAATCGACATCTCACCGGACATCCTGATCCACGCGAAGAAGACCGTCGCCGAACGTGCACTCCAGGAGAAACTGCCGCACCTCACCATCACCGGCGACCTCACCCTGGACTTCCTGCCAGACGAACACTTCGACGTGATCCACGCGCACAGCGTGTTCTCGCACTCACCGCTCCATGTGATCGACGAATGCCTCACCCACGTCGGCCGGGTGCTCACACCGAACGGCTTCTTCGACTTCACCTTCGACCGCACGGAGGGCACCGAACACCAGGTGCTCAGCGAGGACTTCTACTACCGCACCGAGACCCTGCTGGACCTCGCCCGTCAACGCGGTCTGCACGCACGGTTCATGACGGACTGGGAGAAGCGCCCGCACGGGCAGTCCAAGATCCGCGTCAGCCGCTCGCCGCTCCCCGACACCGATTGAGGGCGGCCCCGCCGCGCGGCCTTCCGCTCGGGCCGCAGGCGGGGATCACCGCCGCGCGGCGCTCCCGTGCCAGGCGCCGCGCCCCGTGAGAAGCCCGTCGGCGGAGAACGCCAGCTCGGCGAAGCGCTCGCCGATACGGCGGTGGGTGGCGGCATCCGGGTGGAGCCGGTCCGGCAGCGGAAGTTCGGCGGAGTCCGCCTCACCGTAGAGGTCACGACCGTCGAGGTAGTGCAGGTTCGGGTCCTCGGCCGACCGCTGCTCCACGATCCGGGCCAGCTCGTCGCGGATGACACCCAGGGTCAGCTTCCCGTTCGCGCGCTCCGCCGGGTCACCCGCGGCACGGAACCGCAGGTGTCCGCTGCCGAGCGACGTGAAGTCCGGGGCACTGGGTCCGGGTGTGTCCTCGTGGATGGGACACAGGATGGGCGAGACGACCAGCAGGGGCGCCGTGGGGTGGCCATCGCGGATGGTGTCGAGAAAACCGTGGACGGCGGGCGCGAAGGCGCGCAGGCGCATCAGGTCGGTGTTGACCAGATTGATGCCGATCTTGACGCTGATCAGGTCGGCCGCGGTATCCCGCAGGGCCCGGGCGGTGAACGGGTCGAGCAGAGCGCTGCCGCCAAGGCCCAGGTTGATCAGCTCCACACCGCCGAGGCGGGCGGCGCGCGCCGGCCAGGTGGTGGTGGGGCTCGCGGCGTCGGAACCATGGCTGATCGAACTGCCGTGGTGCAGCCACACTGCCCGGCCCCCGTCCGCTGCCGGCTCGATAGGGGCATTCGTGCGCAGGGCGAGGAGTTCGGTGGTCTCGTTGTGCGGCAGCCAGATCTCGACGGTCTTGACGCCGTCGGGCAAGTCGGTGAAGCGCAGCGTGCCGGAGGGACCGGGCCGGCTCTCGGCGGTCCCGGTGGTCATGTCGATGGTCAGGGTGTTGCCGCCGGTCACGCTCGCCCGGCCCGCCTGCCGGCCGTCGACGACCAGGTCGTACACCCCGTCCGGGCGGGGAGGGGCGCCGACGTGGACCCGCTTGGTCGGCAGCGTGTCCAACTCGACGGCGGTGGCCCCGGTCCTGAAGACCAGCCGTACGCCGGAGGGCTGGGCCTCCGCCATGGCGAGCTGTCCGTCGGTGCACTGGGCGCGGGCCCGGGCGGGCAGCCGGTGCGGCAGCACACCTCCCTGCGCGGTGCGCTCCAACTCGAGGGCTCCGCGCAGGAGGTCCTCGGTGAGGGGCGTGGTGATCCAGTCGTGCTCGGTGGTGTGCATGGCCTCGGTCTGCCGATCGAAGGGTGTGGAGCGGGGCATGGTTCGGGGGCGCCGATGCGGGAGTGGTCGACCGCGGGGCGGTAGGTGAGGTGATCGGGCGGGGCGGTAGGCGGACGGCTTCCGGGCCGGTGCCGGGTGCCGGGTGCGGGTCGGGACGCAGGCCGGGACGCGGGTCGGGACGTGCGTCAGGGCGTGGGCCAGTTGCGCAGGAGCGCGTCGAGAGCGTCCAGGATCCGTGACCATGATTCCTGCGCATCGGGGGCGCTGTGGCTGAACCCTCCGCCCGACTCCAGGCTGACGTAACCGTGGAAGACGCTGCCCAGCAGCCGTACCGCGTGCGTCCGGTCCGGCTCCGTCACGTCGTAACCGCGCAGGATCGCCCGCGTCATTTGGGCGTGCCTGCCGCCGGCACTGGCGGCCGCCGCCTCCGGGTCGAGCCTGAACCGGGCCGCGTCGTAGCGGCCGGGATGCTCGCGGGCGTAGTCGCGGTAGACGTTCGCGAAGGCGGTCAGGGCGTCCTTGCCGGCACGGCCGGCCAGGGCGTCGGCGGCCCGGTCGGCGAGTTCCTCCAGGGCGAGCAGGGCGATCCTGGTCTTGAGGTCATGGGAGCTCTTCACATGCGAGTACAGACTCGCGACCTTCACATCGAACCGTCTGGCGAGCGCCGAGACGGTCACCTGGTCGAAGCCGACCTCGTCGGCCAGTTCCGCCCCCGCTCGGGTCAGACGTTCCGTGTTCAGCCCTGCGCGCGCCATGCCCATCCCTTCCCTTGGCTTGATTGATTATGCAAAAACCTAAAGGTATTAGGCAAGAGGGTATGGCTTGGTAGGGCCTCTGGCGGTGGAGCGGGTCCACGGCGTCGTCGTGCCGTGGGGCGGGAGCGCGGCGAGGCGCGTGACCCGGCGGATCACTCGGTCGGTGCGACGGCACGGGGCCGCAGCCACCTGATCACCGTGCCGGGCGGCTCAACGGGGGGGCGTGCCGGGAGCGGTTGACGCACATTCGCGCGGACGGCGGCCCGCTGACGCTGCTGAGAGGTGGAAGCGGACGTTCGGCGGAGGCGACGGGTCCTAGTAGTGCCGGATGCCCGCGGTCAGCGTGCGGGTCCACGGGGCGTCGATCTCCTCAGCGCCCATGGAGACCACCAGATGGCAGAGCGTGCCCCGCGCGAAGAACTCCTGGACCTGTTCGTCGCTGCCCCCGGACGCGCCCCGGACGTACTCGACGACGCGGGCGTACCCCGCCCGTACGGCTTCCCGTACCGCGGGCTCGGAGACCGACGCCGCCTGGGCGTGGAGCTGGACCAGCAGGAGGTCCTGGTCGGCGATCAGGCGCGCGTACGCCTCGCCCATCGCCGACAGCGCCGCCTCCGCGGAGCTGCCGCGAGCCGCCGCGGAGCCGTCCTCCAGACTCTCGCGCACCCGGGTGAAGCAGTACTCGACCACGGCGACGAAGAGGGCTTCCTTGTTGGGGAAGAGGCGGTACACATACGCCTGCGAGATGCCGGCGGCCTTGGCGACATCGGTCGTCGTCGTGCCGAAGTACCCGCGTGAGGCAAAGGCGCCGATCGCGGTGCGCAGCACCGTCTCCCGGCGTTCCTCGGCGGTGGACAGGCGACGGGTGGTTGCAGACATGTGAGTATTCACTCACTCACACTTGTGCCGTGTCAATCGATGAGCGGACTACGGGGACGCGGACGCGGATGTCGTACGCCCGGGCCGGAGACTCGGCCGCCCTGGACCGGGCATTCGGCGTCCGCTCAGTGCCCGGGCGGAAACCCGGTGAGCGAGTCCGGGCCGATGGTGTGGTTCAGCAGGTGGAGCGGCGCCGCGCGGACACCGGACGACTCCGCCGCCCGCAGGTAGCGCAGGACGCGGGGCGTATCGACCAGGCCGTGGATCAGGGGCAGCCCGGGGACCGCCGCGTGCAGCAGTGACTCCAGGCGGCAGGAGGCCACGGTGTCCGGGATCCACGATCGCGCCGCGTACCCGTCGCCGGCCGCCGCCGGGAGGCCCTCCGCGAGGTGCCGCTCGACGGCACCGACCGCCAGCAGCCCGCCGCCGACGACGAGTACGTCACGCCGGTCCCGCATACGCGCCAGGGCGCGCGCCGTGTCGAAGCAGTGAGGGAAGGAGTCGTCGACGACGATCGAGCCGGGCCGCAGGCGGTCGACATCGATGAGGTCCGTCGTGCCGCTGACGGCGGTGATGAGCAGATCGGCCTCGTACACGGCGGCCGGGAGCTCAGGGGAGGACTCGTGGACTTCCACGGCCGGGGCCGCCCGTCCGCGTACGGACAGGGTCCCGCCCATCTCGGCGAGGCGCGCCGCGCTCCCGGCGACATCGCACAGCAGGAGCCGGGCGGGCGGGCGCGGGGCGCGGGCCAGGAGCAGTTCCAGGGAGGTGCTGCCGATGGAGCCGAGACCCACCACCGCGACAGTGAGGTCCTCCAGGTCGCGCCCCATGGCCTCCAGCGCGGCACGCACGGTCTTGACCACGGACACGGCGGTCGCTGCGTGGCCGGTGGTGAGCGGCGGCGCGGCGCCCGACGCGTCGAGGACACCGAAGCCGTAGCCGGTGAGGGCGGGGATCATCCCGGCGAGCGACGTGCAGCGGGAGCCCAGGGACGCCGCGTACTCCACGGCGCGGGCGGTGCGCGCCGCCAGGTCCGGCCCAGGCGCCAACTCGTCGGCGAACAGCGGGAGACAGACGAACCCCGAACGGCCGAGCGGCGTGGCGATGTGCTCCAGGAGGCGCGGGCCGCCGTCCGGGAAGACGAGGGCGCGCAGGTCGTCGCGGGGGACCGCCGGACCATGACGGCCGGTCAGCGCCAAGAGCTGGTCCGGGGCCGGGAGATAGCCGACGAGCGCGGCGTCCAGCGGGGTGACGGGAGCCGGGTCGGCGCCTGCGCGTGGGAGCTCGGGGTGTGGCGCGTCCGAGAGCCGGGCGGGCGAACGCCCGGCGTACGGGCGGGGGTTGGCCGTGCCGGGGACGTGCGAGTGTGGAGCGGTCGGGCGTGGGGCGTACGAGTGTGGAGCGGTCGGGCGTGGGGCGTACGAGTGTGGAGCGGACTGGCGTGGGATGGTCCGTGCCGCCGCGTCCACGAGCTGTTCGCGCAGCACCCGGGCGAGGTCCGCGCATACCGCTGAACTCATTGCGGAGGCCGAGGCTCGCAGCGTCACGCGCAGGCCGTCACCGACCGGACGAACCGCCAGGAAGGTGTCCGTGCCCACGGGCGGCGGGTCGAGTTCTGCGTCCTCGTCCCAGGTGACGTCCAGCGTCTCACTGGCCGGCGGGCCGAGGGCGGAGAAGTCGAGGAAGGTGAAGAAGAACTGGGCCGATGCGGGGAGGCGGGCTGTGGCCGGGCGCCGGACGACGTCCGCTCCGCTGGTGCGGGCCGCGGCGACCTCGGCCACCACGCGCCGCAGATCGTCCCTGAAGTCCCGGTCCGGAACGCCCTCTTCGGCCTGCCGGGCTCCTGGCCCTTCCGCCGGGCGGGCGGGCGCTGCCGGGCGTACGGGTACGGCCGCGGCGAACGGGCCGAAGACACGGCCGATGCCGGGCAGGGCATGGTCCCGCCCGGTGACGGCCAGGCCCAGGACCAGATCGGCTCGGCCCGTCAAACCCGTCAACGCCCGGTAGTAGGCGGTGAGCAGGGGTGCGTAGAGCGTGGTCCGGGCTTCGGCGGCGAGCCGTCGCAGCGCGTCGACCTGAGCGGCCCCCACGGTGAACCCGGCGGAGTGGAAGGCCCCTTCGGCGACGCGCGCCGAGTCGTCGGGGCCCTGGGGGGCGGGGGCATCGGCGCGCAGCAGGGGGCGTTCGTACGGCGCGTCGGTGCGGTCGCGCCGCGGGTCCGCCGCGGCCGGATCGCTCGCCGCGGCGGCATCCGTACGACCGGCGGCACCGGACCGTTCGAGGAGGGCGACGTAATCGCGGAACGTGGCGCGCGGCGGCGGCAGTTCGACCACGTCGCCCCGTACCTGACCGTCGTAGAGCGCAAGCAGTTCGCGGCCGAGGAGCGCGGCGCTGTAGCCGTCGCCGATCAGGTGATGGGCGTGGACGACCAGGACGTGGTCGTCCACGCCGACAGTGAGGACACGCAGACGCAGCAGAGGCCATGCCCACGGCTCGAAGCGGTGGAGCCGTTCCTCGGCGATACGGTCGGCGAGCAGGCCGGGGGACTCCAGAACCTCGATGTGCACGGGAAGGCGCAGCGCGGTGGGGAGCTCCTGCTGGACCGGCGGGCGGGCGCCCGCGGGGAACACGGTGCGCAGCATCGGATGGCGTTCCACGAGGACATCGACCGCTCGCTGGAAGGCTCCGGCGTCGAGCGGTCCGCGCAGGCGCAGCCGCGCGAGCCAGGCGGATCCCGACCCGGGCCTCATCGCTTCGGCGAGCAGAAAGCCGCGCTGCGTGGGCGTGACGGGGTACGGCGGGGATTCCTGCGGTCCGGAACCGGCCCGACCGGCAGGCGCGTTGGCGTGTGCGCACGGTTCGTCGGCGGGGCTGGCGAGGTCGGCGGGATCGGCCGGGTGGGCGGTGAACGCGTCCACCGCTGCGGCGAGAGCGCCGAGCGTACGGTGCTCGTAGATCAGGGTCGGCCTGGGCAGGGCGGCGATGTCCTCGCCGAGGCGGGCGAACACGTCGAGGACGAGGAGCGAATCGCCGCCGAGGTCGAAGAAGTCGTCCTCGCAGACGACGCCGCGCACCTCCAGCAGCGCCGACCAGATCCGGGCCAGAAGGCGTTCGGTCCCGGTCGCGGGGGGAGTCCCCGGACGTGAACTCGCCTCGCCCCGGGGCTCGTTCGTATGGCGATGCGTGGCGTTCGTACCGTCATCCCGGTGTGCCGGGGGAGTGGCGACCCGGCGTCGGTCGATCTTGCCGGTGTCGGTGAGCGGCAGTGCGTCGACGAGGTGGATCCGGGCCGGGAGCATGAAGTCGGGCAGCGTCGCGGCGAGGTGGGCGCGCAGCCCGGTGGCGTCGAGAGACGCTGTGCCCGGGGCCTGTACCTCCGGAGCCCGAACCTCGGGAGCCTGTGCGTGCGGAGCCGGGGCGCCCTGAGCCTGTGCGTCCGGAGCCGCGATGTCCGGAGTCCGTACGTCCGCAGTCGATACCGCCGCCGCTGCGTCCGCCGCCGCTGCGTCCGGCGCCGCTGCGTCCGCCGCCGGGACGCCGGGCCGCGGTTCCACGTAAGCGACGAGGCGGCCGTCCTGGTGGAGGACCGCCGCGCGGGCGACGCCCGGGTGGTTCTGCAGCGTCGCCTCGATCTCGCCGGGCTCGACCCGGTGGCCGCGGACCTTCACCTGGTCGTCGAGGCGGCCGAGGAACTCCAGCCCTCCGTCCGGGCCGACGCGCACGCGGTCGCCGCTGCGGTACCAGCGCTTGCCCCCGCGTTCGGCGAACGCCGCGGCCGTGAGGGCCGGTTCGCCGAGATAGCCGGGGGAGAGGCCCACGCCGCCGATGAGGAGTTCGCCGGGCTCGCCGTCGGCGCAGCGCCGTCCGTCCGCCCCGACCACCTCGACATCGGTTCCTGCGATGGGACGGCCGATCGGCAGCCGCGCCACGGTGGCGCCGGGGCGGCCGTCGATGATGTGGCAGGTCGCGTTGATGGTGGTCTCGGTCGGCCCGTAGAGGTTGGCGAAGCGGTGACCGGGGCCGAACAGGTCGTACCAGCGCCGGACATGGGCTGCGGGCAGTGCCTCACCGCCGACGTGGATCCAGCGCAGCGCTCTCAGATCGGGCCGGGACCCCTCGCGCCGAGCGCGGTTCTCGGCGGCGGAGAGCAGCTGCTCCCACAGCGTGGGTACGGAGCTCCATACGGTGATTCCCGCCCGCTCGACATGGGCGAGCAGCTCCTGGGGGTCGCGGACGAGGTGCCGGGGCAGGGTGACGACGGTGGCGCCGACGAGCAGCGGGGCGAGGAGCTGGCGGACGGAGGCGTCGAAGCAGATCGAAGCGGTCTGGGCGAGACGGTCGCCGATGCCGTAGCCGAATGTGTCCAGCGCCCAGTCGAGATAGTTCTCCGCCGCCCGGTGGGTGATCGGGACCGCCTTGGGGCGGCCGGTGGATCCCGAGGTGAAGATCACGTACGCGATGGCGTCAGGGTCATGGGCCGTGGTGTGCCCGACGCCGGGCTCTGTGCCGGCTGCGGAAGCCGGTGGCGGAGCGTCGACGGACATGGACGCTGGTGACGGGGCGTCGACGGACATGGGCGCCGGTGGCGGGGCGTCGACGGAGACGGCCGTGACACCGGGGAGCGCGTCAGCCGTGGCGCGGGTGGCGCGGTGGCACACGACCGTACGGGCCGCGGTCCGATCGAGCTGGCCCGACAGGCGCGACACGGGGTGGCCGGCGTCCAGCGGGACCCAGCCCGCCCCGGCGCGCAGGATGCCGACGAGCCCCGTGACGGTGTCGGCGCCCGGTTCGGTGAGGAGGCCGACGAGGTCCCCGGGGCCGACTCCCGAGGCACGCAGCCGGGCGGCAAGTCCGGCGGAGGCGCGATCCAGTTCGGCGTAGGTCAGGGTCGCGTCCCCCGTGTCGACGGCGACGAGCCCGGGGGCGGCGCGGAAGCGGGCGCACAGACGGGCCACCAGCCCCTCGGGCCCCGTTTCTCCTGCCGCGGGTGCCGACTCCCGTACGGAATCGGGCTGTTGGGCCAGAGAGCGCAACTCCACGAGATGGTCGCCTGCCAGCCGTGCCACGGTCTCGCGGTCGAACAGCCGGGCCGGGACGTTCCAGGAGAAGTGCAGGACGTCGTCCGACTCCCAGCACAGCAGGGCGAGTCGGGTGGCGGCCGTGGCGGTGCCGGCCGCCGTCGGTCGTACCGTGACGGGGCAGTCGGGATCGACTGTGGCGGGGAAGCGGGCGAAACTGAAGCTCGCCGGGCCGGCCGTACGAGGTCCGGGTCCGTCGGCCGGCAGCAGCCGCGCGAGGTCGAGGCTTGTGGGGCGGGCGTGCCGCTCCCCCGACAGCCAGGCCTCCCGCACACGCCCGGCCAGAGCTGCCACCGGCTCACCGGGCTCGACGGCGACGAGGACCGGCAGCGTGTCGGCGAGCGGGCCGACGAGCCGGTCCATGCCGGGCAGCCGCGTCTCGCGGCGCGCGCGGGCGACGTTGACGGTCACGTCGCGCTGTCCGCTCCACCGCGCCAGACAGCGTACGTACGCGGTGAGCAGCAGGTGGAAGAGCGATACGCCGTGCGCGGCGGCCCGTTCGCGCAGCGCCGCGGTGAGGTCGCGGTCGGTGACGGCCGGGTGCGCGACGAAGGGCGGCGCGGGCGGAGTGTCCGGATCGCCGTCGTAGGGCAGGTGCAGGGGTTCGCGGCGTGAGGACAGCACGCCCCGCCAGTGCTCCAGGTCTTCCTCGAACGCGGCGGAGCCGCGCTCCTCGGCGACGGCTGCCGCGTAGTCGGCGAAGCTCGTGCCGGGCACGGGGAGGGCGGGCGCTCGGCCGTGTGCGAGCGCGGTGTAGACGGCCCACAGCTCCTCGCCGAGGATGTTCAGACTGAATCCGTCCCCGGCGGCGTGATGGATCACGAGCAGCAGGTGCGCCACATCCTCGTCCCGGGCCCCCCATGCGCCAGTCATGGGTCCGGCGTCCCGGTCGCGTGCGCCCTCGCGGGCGAGTACCGCGCGCAGTGGGGGACCGGCGGCGAGGTCGAACACCCCGTTGCACAGGGCCTCTTCGAGATCGTCGAGCGGGCCGTGCAGATCCCGTACCTCGTACCAGTCGTGGAGCGGGGCCGGTGGTGTCACGGACTGCCGAGGCGAGGAGCCGTCGGGCTCGATACGGATCCGGAGCATCGGGTGACGCTCCATCAGGACGGCGAGAGCCGTGCCGAGCAGATCGGCGTCGAGCGGTCCGGTGATCGTCTGCCGAACGTAGCCGTAGGCGGGGACCTTGGGGTGCAGCCGTCCGCTCGTGTGGAAGGCGAGTTGCACGGGGGTGAGCGGGAACGGCGCGTCCTCGACCGACGGAGGCCGCACCGCTGCCCGCTCGGCCACGGGCGCATCGGTGACGGGCACGGTGGACGCCGTGCTGGAGGTGGTGGACGCCGTGCTGGAGGTGGTGGACGCCGTACCGGAGGTGGTGGACGCCGTACCGGAAGTGGTGGCCTCCAAGTGCGCCGCCAGTGCGCCGACCGTCGGGTGTTCGAAGAACAGCGTCGCCGGGAGCGGGCGGCCGAGTTCCGGCTCCAGCTTCTTGACCAGGTCGACGGCGGTCAGCGAATCCAGCCCCATCGAGAGGAGCGGCTCGTCGTCGGCGATGTCCGCGGGCCGCCGGTCCAAAGCCTCTGAGAGCAGACGGCGGAGTATCCGGCCCACGCCCGGCGGGACGTGACCCTGTGTCAGCGCGGACTCCTGCGTCCGTACGGGCGTGGGCGCCGGAACAGGGACGGAGACGGGGGCGGGTGCGGGCCCGGACGCTGCGCCCGTACGCGTTCCCGTGCTCTGCGCCTCCACCTCCCCGCGCACCGGGAAGTCGGCGGTGTCCAGGCCTCGCAGGGGAGTTGCCGGGCGGTTCCGGTCCGGTGCCGGATCGCCGACGAGGAGCTGCGCCGCATCGATGCCGCACGCGGTGTGCAGTGCTGCCAGCGCGGCACCCGTCGTGAGAGAGCCGACGCCCCGTGCGACGACGGCTTCGCGTATCACGGGCCGGGAAGCCAGGCCGGTCTCGGCCAGGGCGGCCATGTTGAGCGCTTGCCAGGGGCGGCCCGCCGACCGCTCCGCCGCGGCGAACGCGTCGAGGAAGGCGTTGGCCGCCGCGTAGTCGCCCAGCGCTCCGGCGAGGCCCGGCAGCACCGATGCCACCGAGGAGAACGCCACACACACGGCGGGGCGTTGACCGTACCGCCGCAGGGCGTCGGCGAGCAGATAGGTGCCGCGCACCTTGGGCGCGAGGACCCGGCCGACATCATCCGGTGACTTGGAGCCGAGCGTGCCGGGGCTCACGACGCCCGCCGCGTGGAACACCCCGTCCAGGGGCGGCAGTTGGGCCATGAGCGCGTCGACGTCGGACCCGACCGACACATCGGCACCGTGATATCGCGCCGAGCAGCCCAGCGCGGCGAGTTCGTCGAGCAGCCCCTCGGGCGGCTCCGGTGACCGGCCGGCCAGCACCAGTGTCGGCTGCCCCCGCCTCGCCAGGTCGCGGGCGAGTGCGCCGCCGAGACCCCCGGCCCCGCCCGTGATCAGGTAGGCACCGTCCGCCGGAAGAGAGGACTGGGTCCGGAGGGAGGCCGACTCGGGGACCGGGTACCGGGTGAGACGGCGGCCCGCGCGCCATGCGACCACTTCGGTGCCCCGCTCCGGAGCCGCACGCACACCGAGTTCCCGTTCCAGGGCGTCGAGGCGGTCCTGGAGGGAGTCGAGCGAGGACAGGTCGAGACTGCGGACGGAGAGGCCGCGCCGCTCCTCCGGAAGGGCCAGAGCGAATCCCGTGAGCAAGGACTGGGCGGGGCACAGCAGTTCGGGGACGCTGCCGGTCGCGTGCACGTCCTCGGTGACGACCAGTACGCGAGAGATCCCCTCGCCGACGGCCCCCACCCCCCGGGAGGGGGCATGACCCCTCCCGGACCCGCCCCGGCCCAACAGCCCGTCCGGTCGCGCGAGTTGGCTCATCGTCGTCACGGCCGTGTGCTGCGCGGCGTCGAGGGCCGCCACCGAATCGAGGTGCATCGCCGGTCCGGCTATCACGACGAGGGCCTCCGGTGCCGCCGCTCCGGTCGGCGGTACCTCGCCGTCGCGGTACACGGCGGCGCCTCGGCCGGCGAGCCGTTCCGCGAACGCCCGCGCCAGCGCGCAGTCGGGACCGGTCAGCCGGACCGCCCGGGGAGCGGCGGCGGCGACCATCGGCGCGTCGTCCCACACGAGCCGGTGCAGCGGCGACTCCTGCCACGGCGCGTCGTTTTGCCCGGCGCTGCCTCCCTTCTGCCCGCCGGCAGCACCGCCCCTCGGGGCGACGGCGTCATGCACAGCGACACCGTCCCGCCCGGCGACACCGTCCCGCCCCGCGACACCGTCCCGCCCCGCGACACCCACCCGACCCGCGACGCCGCCCCGCCCGGCAGCAGTGCCCGACCCCGCAGCGTCACCCCGCCCCGCAGCGTCACCCCGCCCCGCAGCGTCGCCCCGCCCCGCATCGCCGCCACCGGGCCCGGCCCAGTGGCGCAGCCGCTGGAAGGGGTACGTCGGTACGTCGACCCGCGCCCGGTCCGCGTCGAGCACCGTCCGGTCCAGGGGCACCCCGCGCGCCCACAACCGTCCCGCCGTCTCCAGCAGGGCTCTTCCCCCGTCCTCGGATCCGCGCAGCGCCGCTGTCGCGAGCACATCGGCCGCCGGATGGTGCGCGTCCGCGACGGCACGCACCGGCCCGGGCAGCGTCGTGCCCGGGCCGAGTTCGACGAAGGTGTCGAAACCGTCGTCGAGCAGGCGTCGCACCGCGTCCCCGAACCGTACGGGCCGTACGGCGTGTTCACGGAGGTGCGCCACGTCCGGTCCGGCGCACCAGTCGCCGGTCACCGTGCTGAGCATCGGGATCGACGGAGGGCGGAAGGCGAGGGTGCCCGCCGCGCCGGCGATCCGGTCGAGGGCCGGGAGCATCAGGGGCGAGTGGAAGGCGTGCGACACCGCGAGCCGTCGTACGGCGACACCGTCGGCCGTCAGCTTCTCCACAGCCCTGCCGACCGCGTCCGGGTCTCCCGAAACAACCACCTGCTCTGGGCTGTTGACGGCCGCCACGCACAGCGAGCCGCCCGCGTCGGCGACCACTTCCGCGACGACGTCCTCGCCGCCCTTCACCGCTGCCATCGCGCCGGGCGGGGCGCAGTCCGCCATGGCATGCCCGCGCTCCGCAGCGAACCGCACCGCGTCGGCCAGAGTCAGTGCCCCCGCGACGCAGCCCGCCGCGATCTCTCCCACGCTGTGACCGGCGACCGCGTCCGCGGTCACGCCCCAGGCCCCGAGCTGGCGCGCCAGCGCTGCACCGAAGGCGACGAGCAGGGGCTGCGCGATGTCCGTCCGTGCGAGTTCGGCGGCCTGGACGTCCGCGTCGAGACACCACTCCGTCAGAGTGCGCCCGTGCAGAGCGCCCACGACGGCGGACGCCTCGTCGAGCGTGTCCCGGAAGACCGGCCCGGTCTCGTACAGAGCGCGGCCCTGCCCCGGGCGTTGTGCTCCCTGGCCGGGCAGCAGGAACACCAGCCGCGGCCGCGATCCGGCCTCCGTGATGCCCTGCCCGGCCCCCAGGCGCCCGGCGAGGTCGCCCGACGACACGAGGGCCAGCCGGTACGGCCCGTCGTCCCGAGCGGCCGCGACCGCGGCGCACACGTCGCCCTCGTCGAGGTCCGGCCTGGCGCGCAGATGCGCGGCGAGGTCGCGCGCGGCCGCGCGCAGGGCGGGGGCGCTGGGCGCGGACAGGGTGAGCAGATGCGGGCCCTGGGACGCGGATGGGGAGGGGGACAGGGAAGCGGACGTGCACCGTCGGTCGTCGCGGGCGGCCGGCGCCTGTTCGAGGATGGCGTGCGCGTTGGTTCCCCCGAAACCGAACGCGTTGACTCCCGCCACCAGCGGGCCGGGCGCGGACCAGTCGCGAGCCTCGGCGACCACGGCGAACCCGGCGGCGTCGAGGTCGAAGGCGGGTGACGGCGGCATGTGGTGGAGGGACGGCGGAAGCCGGCGGTGCGTCAGCGCCAGCACCACTTTCACCAGGCTCGGCAGGGCCGCCGCGTGAAGCAGGTGCCCGAGGTTGGACTTGACCGAACCCAGCAGGCGTGGCCGCCCGTCGGCGCGCGGCGGGAAGGCGTGGGCGAGCGAGCGCACCTCGACGGGGTCGCCGATGGCCGTACCGGTGCCGTGCGCCTCGACGTACGACACCGTGCCGGGGTCGACGCCCGCGTCGCGGTACGCCTGGGTGATGACCTCGCGCTGCCGCAGCGGATTCGGCGCCATCAGGCCGATCGACCTGCCGTCGTTGTTGACCGCGGTGCCCCGGAGAAGGGCGAGCACCGGATCGCCGCCGCGCCGGGCGTCCTCCAGGCGGGTCAGGACGATCGCCGCGCCGCCCTCGCCCGGGACGAAGCCGTCGGCCGCCGCGCCGAAGGTGTGGCACCGTCCGGTCGGCGAGAGCGCCTGCGCCCCTTCGAGCAACGCGTAGGCGGTCGGGGTGAGATGGAGCGAGACCCCGCCCACCACGGCCACGTCGCATTCGCCGCTGCCGAGGCTCTGCCGTGCCAGGTGCAGCGCGACGAGCGCCGAGGAACAGGCGGTGTCGACGGCCAGCGCCGGGCCGGTCAGGTCCAGGCACTGCGACACCCGGGCGGCCGCCAGATTGGGCAGGTTGCCCGTCAACGCCTCGGCGGGCAGGGGGGACCGCTCCGGTGCCGCCTGCCCGAGTACGTCGCGGTAGCCGCTGTCGCCGACCGCGGCGAAGACCCCGACCCGGAGGCCGTGGCGGCGCCGTCCCGCGTAACCGGCGCGCTCCAGGGCCTCATGGGCGAGTTCGAGAAGGATCCTGGCCTGGGGGTCGGTGGCACGGGCCTCGTCCTCGGCCAGACCGAAAAACGCGGCGTCGAAGGCGGCCGGATCCTTCAGGAACGCACCGGCACGGGATGTGTCGTCCGGCGCGGAACCGGGCGTGCCGCCCCACCGGTCCGGCGGTACCGGGGTGACGGCATCATGACCCGCCGTCAGTTGCGCCCAGAACGCCTCGGGAGTGGAGGCTCCGGGGAACCGGCAGGCCATCCCGACGATTGCGATCGCGGAACCGTGCGCGGCCTCCCCGGATGCGACGCCCGGTGCTGCCGTCGCCGCGACACCGCCCTGCGCGGCGGGAGTCGCATCCGAAACGGCTGCCTCACCGAGCAGGAATCCGGCGAGCGCGGTGACGGTGTCGCGGTCCCGGACGGCCGCCGGGGGAACGGTGATCCCGAACGCGTCCTCGAGCCCGGCCAGCACCTCCATCGCTTTGAGCGACGAGCCACCGATCGTCAGGAACCGGTCGTGCGGCCCGATGTGCCGCTCCGGGATCCCCAACACCCGGGCCCAGACCGCTCGTACGATGCTCTCGGCCTCACGCCTCGAGCGCGGCGACACCCCTCCGTCCGGCGCGGACGAGGGCGATGCGGGCTCCTGCTCCATGTGCGGCCGGTCGGGCCCCACGGACGCGTTGTCATGCGTGGGGTGTCCGGGGTGCGCCGCAGGTGCGGCGACTTCGTGGTGTCCGGGGTGTTCGGAGTGCGTCGCGTGTGCGGGGAGTTCGGGGTGTGCGGGGAAGGCCGGGAGTACGGGGTGCGCGGGGGCGTCCGCATACGCGCCCGCCTCGTACCGTTCCCGCATCAGCCCGCGCCGCACCTTTCCGCTCGTCGTGCGCGGGAACGCCGCACGGGGCAGCGCCACCACGGTGACGTCGTCGTGGGCCAGCGCCTCCCGTACGCGCGCCGCCACCCGGCCGAGGGCGGCCGCCGGTCCGCCCGAGCAGCCCGCCGCGAAACCCGCGCGGTCGCGGTCCGCACCGGTCTTCGTCCGGTCCGGTACGGCCCGGACGAAGACCAGGACGCGCTCACCGCCGCCCACCCGGTCCGTGGATCCGGCAACCGCCACCGGCCCGTCGGCGAACCCCGGCGTGGCGGCCGCCACCTCTTCGACGTCGGAGGCATGAAAAGTACGGCCGTTGACGAACAGCACGTCCTTGTGGCGACCCGTCACGCACAGGCGCCCGTCCCGCAGGAACCCCAGGTCGCCGGTGCGCAGCCACCCGTCGCTGAACGTCTCCGCCGTCGCACGCGGCGAACCGTGATAGCCACGGGCGATCTGCGGCCCCAGGACCTCGATGTGTCCCACGCGCCGGTCGCCGAGCGGCGTCCGCGCCTCGTCGACGATCCGTACCGCGCATCCCGGCACGGGGTGCCCCACATCCATCAACTCCACCGCACCCGGGCCGGGTTCGGTGTCCACCGCGCTGCCCTCGCTCAGCGCCGCCCTGTCCAGAACCAGAGGTGACGCGGTTTCACCGAGCGGTGGGAAGGTCACCGCCAATGTCGCCTCGGCCAGCCCGTACACCGGAAGCAGTGCGTGCGGGGCGAGGCCGGCGCCTTCCGTGCGGCGGGCGAACTCCCGCCACACGGACGGTGATATGGGCTCGGCGCCGACCATCACCTGGCGGACGCTGCGGAGGTCGAAGCGGGCGAGCGCCGCCTCGGGGAGCCGCCGGACGACCAGGGCCAGCGCGAAGTTCGCGGCCGACAGGATCGTCGCACGGTGACGCTGCGCCGCGTCGAACCACAGCTCCGGCCGCTTGGCGAACGACAGCGGGCTCAGCCGCACCTGCTTGGCGCGGGCCGCGAGCGGCGCCAAGTGGGTGCCGAAGAGCCCCATGTCGTGGAAGTACGGCATCCAACTCGCCACGACGTCGTCCGGTGTGAGCGCGGCGGCGGCCCGAATCTGCCCCAGGTTGGCCAGGACGGCGGTGTGCGTCAGCTCCACGCCCTTGGGGGCCCCGGTGCTGCCCGACGAGAACTGCAGCACCGCCACCTCGTCGGGGTGCGGCTCCGGCAGCCTGGCGGGCGGGGTGCCCTCGCGCAGCTCCGCGAGTCGCAGCGCGCGCACCGTGTCCGGCAGCCGGGGGAGCAGCGGCGCGTTCGCCTCGTCGACGACGAGGTGCGGGCGGCCGAGATGTTCCCAGACCGGCAGCACGCGGCCCGCCTCGGGCGGCAGCGGCACCGGCACCAGTCCGGCCGCAAGCGCCCCCCAGAACATCGGCTGGAAGTCGTCCCCGAGGTCGGCGAGCAGCAGGACGGGGGCGCCCGGCTCCAGGCCTGCGGAAACGTATCCTCCGGCGATCCGCAGCGCCTCGTCGCGGAGATCGCGGTACGTCACGACCCGTTCGCTGCTGTCACCGCGCACATGCACGAGGACTTGCCCGGGCGCCTCCTCGGCCGCGCGGAGCAGGACGTCGAGGAGGGTCTTCTCACCGTTCGGGCCTGGCATGACGGGTAACGTACCAATCTCGGCCAACGGGCCGGAGTGCCGTGCCTCCTGTCGCATACGGCGCCGAGCCGTACGTTTCGGACGCAAAGTCTCCCTGGAGCGGAGGAGCCCGCTCCAGGGAGAAGGACCGCTTTCGTCAGGCGCGGGTTGCCGCGGATTCGGCGGCGTTCTTGAGCGCGGTCAGCCACGCCTTCAGGGAGCCGTGCAGCGCGGTGCGCATGCCGTCGGGGTCGCTGCGCACGGGGTCGCCGTTCCACGATTCTGCGGTACGGACGACGGTGCCCGCGGCGGTCTCCTCGAACGTCCACACATGGATTCCGTCGATGCCGTGCGCCGGGCCTCCCCACACGATGCGCCGCTGCGGCTCGACCTCCTCGATGGTGGAGGTGATGGCCAGTCCGGCCGTCTCCCAGGCGAACGTGGTCCCGGGAGCGAGGGGACCGTCCGGCCGCGCGGTGCTGATGTCGGCCTGCCAGGCCGGCCACCGCGCGATGTCGGTGTGGAGGTCCCACACGGTCGCGCGGGGCGCGTCGACGGTGATCTCGAGCTCGACGATCACAGGTGCAGTGCGGTCGATGTCCATGGAGAGGTCCTTTCGGGGCGGGAGGGCGTGGGGGAAGACCGGGGCGGGGTACGGCGGCAGGGCGCACACGTCCGTACGGGCGGCAGGTCGCGCACAGCCGTACGGGCTCCGCGACCACCGCGGGGGTCAGGCCTGTTCGGCGTCCGGGATCCAGGAGCCGTGGATCCCGGAGGGCACGCGGTTCGGCAGTTCCACCACCGCGACCGGCTCGCGCCGGATGTCCGTGGCGTCCAGGACGAGGAGTTCGGAGGCATCACGGGCGAGGTCGCTGACGATCGTCAGGAGATAGCCGTCGTCCTCGGCGGTACCGCCCTCTGCGGGTACGAACACCGCCTCGCCCGGCATCCTCCGCTCGCCCATGGGCGCCATCCGGCGCTCACCGGTGTCGTTGTCGTACTTGACGAGGGCGTACGCGTCGAGTCCTGCCCCGGGGAAGGCGAGCGCGTAGCTGTACCGGTTGGCATGGCCGAGGTACGCGTCGTTGACGGTGGGGAACTCGGTGACCAGGCCGTCGCGCGCCTCCTCCGTCACCTTGCCGCTGTGCGGGTCGAGGATCCACCGGTGCCCGACGGAGCCGATGGAGGGGACGGGGCCGTAGCCGGGCGCACCGACGAACCACTTCCACGACGACTCCCACGACGTGCGGTCGTAGCGGGGACCGTCGATGACGATGCGCCCCGTCTCGTCCTCATGCGCGTTGGCGACGTGCAGCAGTGCTCCGGGCTCGACCTCGTACCAGGTGACCTTCGCCGGCCCGGTGCGCGGCATGACACCCATCCGCGGCGTGTACGCGTCGCTCCACCGGTACGGGATGCCGGACTGCTCGGCGTGGTCGAACACCACCGGCAGATCCAGCCAGACGACGTGGTTGGCGGTGAGCGCGAAGTCGTGCATCAGCGAGGGACCGGCACCCTCGATCTCGACGCTGCGCACCAACTGCCCCGAGGCGTCAGCCACGTAGTACGTCAGATACGGCGGGAAGGGCGAGTATCCGAAGAAGTGCAGCTCGCCGGTGACCGGGTCCTCCTTGGGGTGGGCCGTCATCGCCGTGCGAAGTCTGCCGCCGAAGTCGTACGGGGCGACGGTGTCGAGTTCGGGGGTCATCTCCCAGGGCAGGTTCGCCTCCTGGAGGGCCAGGATGCGGCCGGCGTGCTCGATGATGTGCGTTCCCGCGATGCTGGCGGTGAGGTCGGGGGTGCCGTCCTCGCGCATGTACGGGGCACCGTCCAGCGCCGGCGTCGTGACCCAGCGGTTGCGGTACCACTCGGCCCGGCCGTCGCGCAGCCGCAAGCCGTGGACCATCCCGCTGCCCTTGAACCAGTGCGTCGGGACGTCGCCCGGCTTGGGGTTGTGCCCGTTGCGGAAGTAGCGGCCGTTCAGCTCCGGAGGCAGGGTGCCCCGGACGGTGAGGCCGGTGGCGGTGGTCTCCTCGGCCACCGGCGCGAAGTGCCCGGTGATGTACGGCTTGTCGATGCCCGTCGCGGTGCTTGTCTCGGTGCTCATGCCGGCTCTTCTCCTGCGGGTCGTGTTCCGGGTCGTGCGGGGCGGGTTGTGTCAGGGGTGCTACTCGGGATCGGGCGGAGCGGTTCGTTCCGCAATGGTGCGAAGGGGTTCCGGGTCAGCGCGGGGAGCGGAGCGCGGCGTAGAGGGAGGTGAGCGCGGCCACGGCAGCGGCGGCCAGGAAGGCGGCGCCGTATCCCTGCGCGTGCTGTGCGGCCGTGACTGCGGCGGCCGTGCTGTGCGGTGCGGGGGAGGCGGCACCCGCGACGGCGGTGAGTGCGGCGAGACCGAGGGCACCGCCGATCTGCCGGGTGGTGTTGACCAGCCCGCCCGCCACCCCCGCCTCCGTGGCCGCCACCCCGTCGGTGGCCAGTGTGGTGAGCCGGACGAAGGCGAGGCCGAGCCCCGCGCCGACGAGCAGGGACGGGCCGAGCAGGTCCGCGGCGAACGTGCCGTCGGCCGGCGCCCGCCCCAGCCAGACCAGGCCGACGCTCACCGCGGCCAGCCCCGCGGTCAGGGTGTTGCGCCGGCCCAGGCGTGCCGTGAGGCGGGGGGCCAGGGCCGAGGCGAGTGTGAGGGTCAGGGCGAGCGGGAGCTGTGTCAGGCCGGTCTTGAGCGGGCCGTAACCGAGCACCTGCGACTGGTAGAGCGGAAGGAAGTAGAAGAGGCCGATCCAGATCGCGCCGAGCGCGGCCATCATCACGTTGGCCGGCCCGACCGTGCCCACGGAGAGGATCCTCGGCGGCAGGAGCGGGGCCGCCGACCGGCGCTGGATGCGGACGAAGAGCAGAAGCAGCAGGACGCCGGCGGACAGCATGAGCAGGGTGGCAGGGCTCGTCCAGCCGTTGCGGCTCCCACCCGCCAGGGCGTAGGCGACCGCGAAGAGGCCGGCGGTCACGGTCGCCGCACCGGGCAGGTCGATGTGGCGGGGGCCGCTCGCGGGACGGTCGCCGGGAAGGACCGCGTAGGCACCGCCGATCGCCGCCAGGGAGACGGGCACGCTCAGCCAGAAGACCGCGGGCCAGCCGTACGCATCGGTGAGAAGGCCGCCGAGCAGGACCCCCGCCGCCCCGCCCGCTCCGGACACGGCGCCCCAGACCCCCAGGGCGAATGCGCGCCGCGGGCCCGAGGGGTACAGCGTCATCACCAGCGCCAGTGCCGCCGGCGCCAGCACCGCGGCGGCCAGCCCCTGGACGATGCGCGCGGCGATGAGCACCTCGGCGCTGGCGGCCAGCGCCGCGGCGGCGGACGCCACGGCGAAGAGCGCCAGGCCGCCGACGAACATCCGCCGGTGGCCGAGGAGATCAGTGGCCCGGCCGCCGAGCAGCAGCAGCGCGCCGAAGGCCAGGACGTAGCCGTTGACCGCCCAGGACATACCCACCGGGTCCAGGTGCAGGTCGCGCTGCAGGGACGGAAGCGCCACGTTGACGATCGAGGTGCTCAGGACGACCAGGAACTGCGCCGTGGCCGGCACCGCCAGCGCGAGGCGGGACGGGCGTCCGGATCCGTCGGGGTCGTGTGCGATGCCGGCCGCGCCGGGACTGAGGGAAGTCGGCCACACAACGTCTCCAAAAGATTGGTTGATTACTCACTTCGCTGCGCAACGACGGGCCGATGGCATTCGAGCTCGGGGTGGCAGAGTTGGTGCGTCGCGAGGAGTTCGCCCGTAGAGGATCTGAGGCGCCTCCCGATTGTGAGTAATCAACCACTCATTCCGATGGGTGTCAACCGGTCGTTCAGGGACTCCACAAAGGGCCGGACCGGACGCCGAACGCACACCCGCCGCGCCACCGAACGCACGCCCGCTGACCCGCCGAACGCACTCCCACTGACCCGCAGACGCACGCCCCCGTGCCAACGGGGCGCACTCGCCCGGCTGCCCGGCCGCGGCGCGGCTCAGATCGCGGGGAACTCCGGCGGTACGCCCAGCGCCCCGGCGACCGCCCCCCAGATCGCCGCCTTCGCCGCGTCCAGGCTGATCCGCGGGTCGCCGAGCATCAGGCGGATGCCGAACCCGTCGCACAGGGCGAGGATCAGCGTGCTCGTCTCGTACACGTCGCGCTCGGCGAACTCGCCGGACTCGATGCCGCGCTCCAGCGCATGCCCCACCCATGAGTGGAGCTGGTCGTAGAGGTCGACGGCGAACTCGCGCGCCGTTTCGTCACGCAGCGCCCGTACCCACAGCTCCTGCCAGAGCCGCCAGTCCTGCCGGAGTTCGGGGTCGGTGGGCAGGAGGCTGTGCACGATGCGGGCCAGGATGACCGAGGCCGGGACCGCGTCGGCGTCCCGCTCCAGCTCGGTGGCCGTGTGGGCGAAGGAGTGGGCCATCGCCTCGGAGAAGAGCTTCTCGCGGTTCTCGAAGTGATAGTGCAGCAGGGCCGTCGACACCCCGGCGTGCTCCGCGACCATGCGCATGCGGATCTTTTCGAATCCGACGTCGGCGATCACTTCGCACGCGGCGGACAGGATCCGCTCGCGCGTTTCGATCGTGCGCTCGGTCATGGACACGTTGCTGCTCCCCGGTCGTCGTCTTCTCCGCAGGGTTCCCTACGGTCGCCAGGCCCTTCCCCGAGCGTCGCCCGTGGAAGTCCCGGGCCGTCCGGCCGCCGGGCCGGCGTGGGTCCCCCGCCTGCCTCTCATCTTCCCGCATCGCCGTCGCCGCCGGGTTCCCGAGGCCCGGCGGCGACGGCGATCACCGGTAGGTATGGAAGCCTCTGCCCGCTTTGCGGCCGAGCAGGCCCGCGTCGACCATGCGCGCCAGCAGCGGCGGCGGCGCGTAGAGCGTCTCGCGGAACTCCTCGTACATCGACTCCGCGATGGCCAGCGTCGTGTCCAGGCCGATGAGGTCGGTGAGGGCGAGCGGGCCGAGAGGGTGGGCGCAGCCCAGCGTCATTCCGCGGTCGATGTCCGCGGCCGAGGCGATGCCGGACTCCACCATCCGTACGGCGGCCAGCAGATACGGGATGAGCAGGGCGTTCACGATGAACCCCGCTCGGTCCCGTGCCCGGATGACCGTCTTGCCCAGCACCTCGGAGGCGAACGCCTCGACGGCCCGCGTCGTGGTCTCGCCGGTCAGCAGCGACGGCACCAGCTCGACCAGGGGCAGCACCGGGACGGGGTTGAAGAAGTGGAGGCCGACCACCTGCTCCGGGCGCGAGGTGGCCGCGGCGAGCTTGATGACGGGGATGGACGAGGTGTTGGTCGCCAGGATCGCGTCCGGCCGCTTGACCGTGGTGTCGAGCCGGGCGAACACCTCCAGCTTCGCGTCCTCGTTCTCCGCGACCGCCTCGATGACGAGATCCCGGTCGGCCAGCTCGTCCATGTCCGCGGTCACCCGGATACGGGCCAGCGCCGCGTCACGGTCCGCGGTGGACAGCTTCCCGGCCCTGGTGGCGCGCTCCAGAGACCCGGCGATCTTCTTCCGCCCGGCCTCCGCCGCCTCGGGGGTGGTCTCGACGACCACCACGTCACGTCCGGCCCGTGCGCAGACCTCGGCGATACCGGATCCCATGAGGCCGCAGCCCACGATTCCGATGAGTTCGATGTCCGCCATCGGCCCTCCTTCGGCTCTGAAAGTTTCGTCTTCGGATCTCTGTGGCTCGCGGCTGTATGCCTGTGCCTTGCGGGTGGCGTCCTCGGCTGGGGCCGTCCGCCTCGTTGCGATGGGGGGCGGGAGATGGGACGGATACGGCGGGCCCCCGGCTGGTGGCCCGGGGGCCCGCCCGGAGGAGTCAGTCGGTCGTCGGCATGTGCAGAACGCCCGTACCGCGCTTGACGAGTTCGCCCGCGACGATCAGGCGCTGAATCTCGGAGGTGCCCTCCCAGATGCGGTCGACGCGCAGCTCGCGGTAGAGACGCTCCACGGGGTAGGAGCGGTCATAGCCGCGTCCGCCGAAGATCTGCACACAGCGGTCGATGACCCGGCCCGACGCCTCGCTCGCCGCGAGCTTGGCGATGGCCGCCTTGGCGTGCAGCTTCTTGCGGTCGGCGTTCGGCTGGTCGGCCTCCCAGGCGACCTGGTGGGTGTAGGCGCGGTTGACGGCGATGTCGACGGCGCAGTCGGCCAACATGCCCTGGACGAGCTGGAAGTCGGCGATTCGGGTGCCGAACTGGCGGCGTTCGACGGCCCAGTCGCGGGCCAGCTCCAGAGCACGCTCCGCGGCGCCGATGGTCCGGGCCGCGATCATCAGCCGCTCCTCGGTGAACCAGGAGCGCGTGATGTCGTAGCCGTTCCCCACGCCGCCGAGCACCGCGTCGTCCCCGACCTGGACGTTGGTGAAGGTGAACTCGGGGTGCTCGTAGACGAAGGTGTGCATGAACCGGGGGACGTTGGTCATCTCGATGCCCGCCGTGTCCTTGTCGACGAGGAAGAGGGTCGGCTCCTTCTCCTCACCGGCCGCGGCGAGTACGATCATGAAGTCGGCGTGGTCGCCGACGGTGACGAACCACTTCTCGCCGTTCAGCACCCAGCCCCGGTCGTTGCGCGTCGCGGTCGTCGCCAGGTTCTGCGGGTCGGAGCCCGCGCCCGGCTCGGTCACGGCGTAGCAGTCGCGGCGCGCGCCGCGGATGACCGGGACGAGGAACCGCTCGCGCTGCTCGGGGGTGCAGAAGCGCAGGGCGTTCGCCGGGCGCCACACCATGTCCCACAGCGCGCCGGTCAGCCGGCCGAGCGCCTCCTGAACGGTGGCCTGCTCCAGAATCGTGAGCCCGGCGCCGCCCCACTCCGTGGGCATGTTGACGGCCTGCAACCCGCTCTCGAGAACGGCGTCGCGGATCTCGGCGTGCGCTTGCGGGGTGAGCCCGTTGTTCTCCTCGCAGTCGAGCTCGTACTTCATGATGAACTCGGTGAGACCGCGTGCGGCGCTCCGGAGTTCCTCCTGACGGGGGGTGAGACGGAAGTCCATGTCTTTCCTCGCGGGTTGGTGTGGGTGAGCGGGGACGGAAGCGGGGGGCGGGTCAGGAGGTGGGCAGCGCGAGGGCCCGGGTGCCGCGCTTGATCAGCTCGTTGGCGATGATCAGGCGCTGGATCTCGGAGGTGCCTTCCCAGATGCGGTCGACGCGCAGTTCGCGGTACATGCGCTCGACGGGGTAGGAGCGGTCGTAGCCGCGTCCGCCGAAGATCTGCACGCAGCGGTCGATGACGCGGCCCGCCGCTTCGCTCGCGGCGAGCTTGGCCGTCGAGGCCTTGGCGTGCAGGGTCTTGCGGTCGGTGCCCGGCTGGTCGGCCTCCCAGGCGACCTGGTGGGTGTAGGCGCGGTTGACGGCGATGTCGACGGCGCAGTCGGCCAACATGCCCTGGACGAGCTGGAAGTCGGCGATTCGGGTGCCGAACTGGCGGCGTTCGACGGCCCAGTCGCGGGCCAGCTCCAGAGCACGCTCGGCCGCCCCGGTGGTCCGGGCCGCGATCATCAGCCGCTCGTCGGTGAACCACTCCTTGGTCAGCTCGTAGCCGTTGCCGACACCGCCGAGCACGTCCTCGTCCGGCACGAAGACCTCGGTGAAGGTGAACTCCGGGTGCCCGTTCACGGCGTTGTGCATGAAGCGGGGCACGCGTGTCATCTCCACGCCCGGGGCCTGCTTGTCGACGAAGAAGAGGGTCGCTTCCTTCTCCGGTCCCGCGTCCGCCTGGACGAGCAGGAAGTCGGCGATGTCGCCGCACGTCACGAACCACTTCTCGCCGTTGAGGAGCCAGCCGCCGTCGGTACGGGTGGCCGTGCTGGTGCCCGACGACGGGTCGGAGCCCGCGCCCGGCTCGGTCACCGCGAACGCGTCGAACCGCTCGCCCCGGATCACCGGCAGCAGATACTTCTCCCGCTGCTCCTCCGTGCCGTAGGCCAGTACGTTCGCGGGCCGCCAGGGGATGTCCCACAGGCAGTTGGTGGCCTTGCCGAACTCCTCCTCGACGATGACCTGGTCGAGGAGGGTCAGGCCCGGACCGCCCCATTTCGCGGGCATGTTGATGGCGAACACGCCGGCGTCGATGGCCGCGCGGGTCAGTTCGCGGACCGTCTCGACGGGCAGCGGGCCGCCCGCCTCCTCCGACTGGTCCTCGTAGCGCATCAGCAGCCGGGTGTACGCGGCGGCGCGGGCCTTGAGGTCGGCCTGCTCGGGGGTGTAGCGGAAGTCCATGCGGTGTCCTTTCCGGGGGCGAGGGGGCGAGGGGGCGAGGGGGCGAGGGGGCGAGGGGGCGAGGGGGTGCGGGGTGCGGGGGTGCGGGGGTGCGGGGACGGGCGGGGTGCGGGGACGGGCGGCCGCCGGCCGGAGGACGAGGGCCGTCCGGGAGCGGTCAGCCGAGTACGGCGCGGGAATCCAGGGCCAGGACGCCGTCCGGACGGACGAGCAGCGGATTGACTTCGAGTTCCGCGATCTCCGGGTGCGCGGCGGCGACTTCGGTGATGCGGGCGATGGCCTCCGCCGCGGCGGCGACGTCCACGGCGGGGCGGCCGCGGACACCTCCGAGGAGCGCGGCCGACCGCAGGCTCCACAGCAACTGCACCGCGCGGGCGGCGGGCACGGGCGCCAGGGAGAAGGCCACGTCGCGGAGCGTCTCGGTGAGCACGCCGCCGAGACCGACCATCGCGACCGGGCCGAACCGCGGATCGCGGTTCACGCCCACGATCAGCTCCAGCCCGTCCGAGAGGTCCGCCATCGCCTCGACCGAGTACGACGGGGCGCCCAGCCGGGCGTGCATGGTCCGGTACGCGTCCAGCAGCGCCTCCGTGCCGTCCAGCCGCAGTGCGACACCGCCGGCGTCGGACTTGTGCAGGACATGGAGCGCCTTGAGGACGTACGGGCCGTTGAACTCCTCGGCGGCGGCGAGCAGTTCGGCCTCGCTGCCGATCTCGCGGGCCGGGGGAAAGGGGACACCGGCCTCGGTGAGCAGCGCCCGCACCCCGTGGTAGCCGGGGTCGCGCAGTGGGGCGGCGGCCGGAGGCAGCGGGGCGACGCCGGGTCGGTCGAGCCGTTGCTCCTTGGTCAGCGCGGCCAGCGCGCGGGCGGCGTCCTCCGTCGCGTCGAACACCGGGATCCCGGCGGCGGACAGCGTCCGGCAGGTGGGTGACTGCGGGTACATCGACTGCACGACCAGCGGCTTGCCCGAGGTCATGCGGTGGGCGACGATCTCGTGCGCGGCCTCCTGCTCGCCCGTGGCGAGCGCCATCCCGCCGCCGCCCAGACCGCCTCCCGCGGCCGCGTAGCCGCCGAAGTAGCCCGTCATCAGGACGGCGTCGACCTCCTCCGAGGACATCAGCCCGCCGATGGTGTCGGCGTACGAGCGCGGATTCTGCTCGCCCATCCCGGCCAGGTCCACCGGGTTGCCGACCGCCGACTGCTCCCAGAGCACGGACGTGAGGCGCGCCTGCGTGGCCGGACCGAACTCGGGGACGGACAGGTCAGCGGCCTCGGCGGCGTCGGCGGCGATGACGCCGTGGCCACCGCCGTCGGTGAACACCGCGGTGCGGCGCCCCGCCGTACGCCGCGCCCCGGAGAGCGCGGCCAGGACGACCACCATCTCCCGTGGCGTGGCGACGAGTTCGACCCCGGCGTCCCGGCATGCGGCGGCCACGACATCGGCCGAGGTGGTGAGCGCCCCTGTGTGCGACTGGGCGCTGCGCGCCGAGGCGGTGCCGCGCCCGGCCGTGAGCAGCACGACGGGCTTGCCCGCGGCGGCGGCGGCCTCCGCGAAGGCGCGCCCGTCGCCGAAGTCCTCGGCGTAGACGGCGATGGCGCGGGTGTCGTCGTGCCGGGCGCAGTCCTCGACGAGGTCGACGAGGGTGACGTCGGCCTGGTTGCCGAGGGAGACGAAGCGGGAGAAGCCCAGGCCGTGCGGGGCGCAGCGGAGCTGGAGTTCGAGCGCGAGGTTGCCGCTCTGGCTGAGCAGGGCGACACCGCCGGGCGCGAAGGTGTCCGAGGCGAGGTAGAGCTCGGTCGTGTTGTCCGCGATGCCCAGGCAGTTGGGCCCGACCAGGACCGCACCGGCGGCCCGTACGCGCTCGGCGACGGCCCGCTGCCGGGCGAGCCCGGTGGCCCCGGTCTCGGCGAAACCTGCCGTGATCCCGACGATGGCACGGGCCCCGACGGCCAGGGCGTCGTCGATCGCGGCTTCGAACCCCGCGCCCGGGACGGATATCACGACGAGGTCGACGGGGTCGCCGATCTCGGCGAGCGAGGTGGCCGCGGTGCGGCCGAGGACCGTACCGCCGCGGCGGTTCACCAGGTGGACGGGGCGGCGGCCGGGTGCGCGGAGGGCCTGGGCCGCCACCGCGTGGCCGTACTTCGCCGGGTCGTCGCTGGCACCGAGGACGGCCACGGACTTGGGGTCGAAGAGCGCCGTCAGGTCGCGCCCCATGTCACTTCTCCAGCCGGAGCGCGGAGTTGGGGCATGCCTCGACGGCGGCGCGGGCGTCGTCCTCGCTCCCGGGAGGTACGTCCCGGGCGAGGACGTTCGCGTAGCCGAACTCGTCCAGCTCGATGAGGTCGGGCACGGGCTCCTGACAGAGGCCGTAGCCCTGGCAGCGTGTGGAATCCAGCAGCAGCTTCACGGTCGGTCCTTTCGCTACGGCGCGGGGGAGGGACGGGGGATCCGCGTTTCGGATGAGCGGATCCCGGTGATCTTCGGGACGGGCACGGTGAGGCGGCGCCCGTCGGGAGGGGAGGAGGCGCATCCCGGGCAGGGGCCGTCGAGATGGGAGCGCACCAGCGAGGGGAAGATGCGCAGCAGGCTGCCCGCCGTACCCGCCGAGGCGTCCAGCAGGCCGCAGGCTCCGCGGCCGGGGAGGCTGGAGGACCAGCGGAGCAGCTTTTCGGGGGCGTCGCCGTCCGCCCGGCCCGTGGCCAGGGCGGCAAGGGTGGTGCTGATCGAGGACGTCCCCGCGACGCAGATGCCGCACTGGCGCGCGCTCTGGGCCGCGAGGTGGTCCACCGCGTCGGCGGCCACGGAGGCGGGGCACTCTCCCGGGCCGAGGAAGCGGATGGCTCCGCAGCCCAGCGACGTACCGGCCGCGGTCAGAGTGGTGGGGTCGAGCGGGAGGTTCAGGGAGTCGGCACCGATCAGTCCGCCGAACAGTCCGCCCATGAGGGCGCCGCAGGCGTCCGGGGTGCCCTGGGCCGTGGCGAGCTCGCGCAGCGTCGTGCCGTAGGGCGCCTCGGTCAGCAGCGGCTGTGCGGTGCCGCTGGAGAGGGTGAGGAGGGTGGACCGGCTCGTACGGTGGCCCCTCTCCTCCGGCCGGGCCGCGATGAGCGCGATTCGGGCGAGCGTCTCGACGTTGGCGATCAGCGTCGGCCGGCCTCCCACTCCTTCCTGGTACGGCCGGGGCGGCTTGGAGGTGGGCAGTGCGGGGCCGCCGTCGATCCGGCGGACCACCGCGGTCTCCTCACCGGCGACATAGGTGTGGGCGGTCTCGACGATCTCGACGGGGACGTCCGGCGGCCACTCGCCGAGGGCCGCTTTGACGCGCTCGGCAGCGGCCGGGTCGGAGACGTAGACGTACGCGGTCCGGGCGCCGGTGATCGCGGCGGCGCGTGCGAGGCCGTCCAGCACGAGGTGGGGGCGGGCACGCAGCAGCCACCGGTCCTTGGCCGAACCGGGCTCGCCCTCCTCGCCGTTGGCGACGACGACGGGGCTGCCGCCGGCCTCGCGTACGGTGCGCAGCTTCACGGCGGCGGGGAAGCCGGCGCCGCCGCGGCCGCGCAGCCCGGACTCGCAGATCCGGTCGAGGAGCTCCCCGGGGGTGAGCGTGTCGGCGTAGCCGCCTGCCGTGACATAGGTCCCGGCGCTCTCCGTTGCCGACGGGTCCGTGCCGAGCAGGCCGGTCTCCGCGTCGGGCATCAGGGACTGGATCGCGGTCATCCCCGGCCTCCCTGCTCGGTGTGGGTGCGCAGGGTCCGCACCGCCGATTCGAGGGCCCTGCGGTCCCCCTCGGTCCGGCCGTAGCCCGGGCCGGGCAGGCCGATGAGCATGCGGTGGTGGTCCAGGACGACCTCTCCGGCGAGCAGCGCCGCTCCCGGGTCGCCGTGGGAGGAGCCGTCGGCGACGGAGGTGACCAGATCGGTGACCTCGGCGAGATAGCGGAGCCAGCTGCGCTGGGTGCCGTGGAGGATCAGCTTCTCCACGCGGCGCCGCTCGGCCGCCGCGAGGTCCGGCGCTGCCGGGGCGGACTGTCCGGGCACGCGCAGGACGGCCACCGTGGACGGCAGTTCCCGCTCGGGTTCGGGGGTGAGCCCGAGCCAGACCAGACTCCGACGACCGCTCATGCGTGCCTCCGGGATGGGGTGGGGGGAGCCGTTTCCGCGGGCCGCTCCTGGGGGCGGTTCGGCGCGGTGGGGCTCACGCGTAGGGATGTGGGTGCCGGTGGGGTCCGGCGCGATGTGAGAGTGAGAAGCGCCCCGGGCGATGGGTGGGCCCGGGGGCTGCCGGCCGGTCCGCCACGGGCACGCCGGGGGGCAGCTGTGGCGAGTAGGCTAACTAATCAATTAGTCAGTCCACAAGTCTTGACAGTGCGGAAACCCGCCCGCAATCTGACTGACCAATTAGTTAGTGCGGTCTCCGGTGCACATCCCGGCCCGCCGACACGCCCTTGGGCCGCCTCAGCGCCCATCGCCCGCGCGGCATGGAGGAGTATCCGATGCAGCCCCAAGCCCCCGCAGCGCCGCCGAGCCAGGCCACACCGGGGAAGGCCCTTTCGGCCCGCTACTACACCGATCCGGACGTCGTCCCCGAGGAGACCCGGCACATCTTCGCGAAGTCCTGGCAGCTCGTGTGCCACGAGTCCGACCTGCCGGAGCCGGGCGCGCGTCTCGCCGCCCGGGTCGCCGACCGCGAGGTACTCGTCGTCCGCACCGAGGACGGCGGTCTGGTCGGCCACCTCAACGTCTGCCGGCACCGCGGAACCCGGCTCGTCACCAGTCCGGAACCGTCCGGCAAGGCGATCCGCTGCCCGTACCACGGCTGGACGTACAAGCTCGACGGGCGCCTCGTCGGCGCCCCCGAAGCCCGGCAGATCCCGTGCCTGGACAAGCCCAAGCTCGGCCTGTTCCCGGTCCGCGTCGAGTCCTTCCTCGGCTTCGTCTTCGCCAACCTCGACCCGGACGCCGTGCCGCTCGCCGAGCAGTGCGCCGGGCTGGCCGAATCGGTCGGTCACTACGCCGGAGCCGACCTCGAGCCCGTGGGGCGCGCCCGCATCCACGACCTGGCCGGCGCCGAGGTGCAGAACGCCAACTGGAAGGTAGCCATCGACAACTACCTCGAGGGCTATCACGTACCAGTGGCACACCCAGGTCTCATGAGGCTGCTGGACTACCAGAGCTACACCAGCGAGATCGCCGAGAACTACGTGCTCTTCGCGTCGCCGCTGCGGGACAAGCCCTCGTCCAACTGGACCGAGCGCGCCTACCAGCGACTGGCCGCCCCCATGCCCGGCCTGCACGAGGCCGACCGCAGGGTCTGGCGGTACGCCGTGATCTACCCCAACACCCTTATCGACTTCTACCCCGACCATGTGCTCGCATGGACCGCCATTCCCACGGCGGTGGACCGCGTGGCCGTACCCGGCGCCTTCTACACGCGCCGCGGTGCGGGTCTGCGCACCCGGATCGCCCGACGGCTCAACATCCATATCGGGTGGATCACCAATGACGAGGATGTCGAACTCGTGACCCGTGTGCAGAATGGGCTGACAACGCCAGGCTTCGAACCGGGGCCTCTGTCACGGCGTGAGGCGGCAGTCGGCTGGTTCGCCGGCCGCGTCCGAGCCGATCTCGACGGTGCGTGAGCGATGACCCGCTCCCCGTTAGGCCGTACCCGTACGGCACTGCGCATACCACCGTCCGGTGGCTCACAGGTCGAGCACGGAGACAGGGCGTCCGTGCCGCCCCGACCACGCCCTGCATCAGTGCTTGCCCCCTACGGAGAGGACCACCGATGTCCCCCGAGGCACCACCACCGTCACGACGCGCCTTTCTGAGCGGCAGCGCCGCGGCGGTCGGCCTCACCCTGGCAGGCTGCGGATTCCTTCCCAAGGACCCCGCGGCCAACGGAGACCCGGACCGGCCGATCAAGGTCAGGCCCGACGGCGATCTCATCTACTTCAACTGGGCCGACTTCGTCTCCCCGGAGGTCTTCGACGGGTTCGAGAAGAAGTACGGCGTCAAGGTCATCCAGTCGAACTACGACTCCATGGAAGGCATGGTCGCCAAGCTCAACGCCGGCAACCGCTACGACATCATCTTCCCCACCGCGAAATGGGCCCAGCGCCTGGCCGACGGCAACCTGCTGCGCAGGATCGACCACTCCCGGCTCGACAACGCCGACCGGATCTTCGACCGCTACGACTACTTCGCGAACCCCTGGTACGACAAGCACTCGGCGCACACCGTCCCCTTCACCATGTACAAGACCGGCATCGGCTGGCGAAAGGACCGGATCGGCAACGATCTCGAGGGGTCCTGGGGCGACCTGTGGAACAAGCGGGCCAGCGGCCGGGTCTTCGTGCTCGACGACCGTGACGAGGTGCTCGGCATGGGAGCCCTCAAGCTCGGACTCAAGGTCGGTACGGGCGACCAGGACGACCTCGACCGCATCACCGACACCCTGCAGAGTCTCCGCCCCCATCTGCGCGGCTTCTCCAGCGACAGCTACAACAACCTTCTCAACGGCAACGCCACCATGACGCAGGCCTGGAGCGGCGACATGGCCACCATGCTCAGCCAGGCCAAGAAGCCCGACGTCTTCGGATTCGAGGTCGCGAAGGAAGGCGCTCCCCTCAACTCCGACTGCTACGCCATCCCCGCCAACGCCCGGCACCCCGGTACGGCGATGCTCTTCATCGACTACATGCTCCGCCCGGAGAACGTGAAGAAGAACATCGAGTACATCGGCTACCCCATGCCCGTCGCCGGCACCGAGGACATCTACGCCGAGATCGTCAAGCAGTTCCCGCAGTGCATCGTCTCCGCCGACGATCTCAAGGCCGACCTCTATTTCCGCAACGGCAGCACCGCGGACGAGCAGGCCCGTGATACCGCCTGGACCCACGTGAAGGCCGGCTGACATGGATCGATCCACCAAAGACCGCGGGGCCGCCCGCCCCCGCGGCCCCCGCAACGGACACTCCGCCGCCGGTGCGCGGCTGTGGACCTGGCTCATGGTGCCCGGCACCCTCTGGATGATCGGGTTCCTCATCGCCTCCCTGGTGCTCGTGGCCACCCTCGCCGTCGGCACCACCGACCCCCTGGGGAACCCGCGATTCGGGTTCAACCTGGACAACATCACGGCGCTCGCCGACCCCGCGTACCGCGACGTGCTGATCCGCTCCCTCGGGTACGCCCTGGCCACCTGCCTCATCTGCCTGGTCGTCGCCTATCCGGTGGCCTACGCCATCGCCATGTACGGCGGCCGCTTCAAGAACCTGCTGATCGCGGCGATCGTCGTCCCGTTCTTCGCCAACTACCTGGTGCGGATGTACGGCTGGTCCGTCGTCCTCTCCGACGACGGCCCTCTGCTGAAGGCGCTGCGCTCCGTCGGGCTCGCCGACGGCGACACCCACATCCTGCAGACAGGGCCCGGCGTCATCGTCGGGCTCGTCTACGGCTTCATCGTCTTCATGATCATCCCGCTGTACGCGGCTCTGGAACGCATGGACATCTCCGTGATCGAAGCCGGACGCGACCTTTACGGCGGGCCTCTGCGCACCTTCTTCTTCGTCACCCTGCCCGCCACCCGGCAAGGGGCCGCGGCCGGTGCCGTCCTCGTCTTCCTGCCCGCCATGGGCGACTTCGTCAGCGCCCAGCTCATGGGAGGCCCCGACCAGATCATGATCGGCAACCTGATCCAGGACAAGTTCTTCCAGGGGCAGAACTGGCCGCTGGGCTCGGCACTCACCATGCTCATGATGGCCGTGCTGTTCGTCGGGATGCTCGGCTATCTGCGCCGCACCCGCAAGGACGAAGCGGAGGCCACGCAATGACGGTCCGCCAGGCCACCCGGCCCGACCACTCCGCTCCCGACGGCAAGCCCGCGGAGCGCCCCGCCACCAGCCGTCCGCCCACGAAGCCCCGGCGCCGCGGCACCGACCGCAGGCCCCGCTTCGCCATGGCCGTCACGGCCGCCTTCTTCGCCCTGCTCTACATACCCATCGGCGTCGTCGTCCTGTTCTCCTTCAACTCCCAGAAGTCGCTGACGGTGTTCAAGGACTTCAGCCTCCGCTGGTACAAGGACTTCTTCGCCGACGACGCCCTGATCGAGTCGCTCGGCATGAGCCTCCAGGTCTCCCTGGTGGCCATGGTCGGTTCCCTGGTCCTCGGCGTCGCCCTGGCGCTCGGCATGGTCCGCTCCCGCAGCAGGTTCGGCTCGCTGGCCGGACTGATCATGCTCGTACCGCTGATCACCCCGGAGATCGTCACCGGTGTCGCCGCCATGCTGCTCTTCAAGGGCATGGGCATCACGCTGTCCACCGGCACCGTGATGCTCGCGGAGATCACCTTCTCCATCTCCTATGTGACGGTCATCCTCCGCTCCCGCATCGCCGCCCTCAACCCGGAGGTGGAGGAGGCCGCGATGGACCTCGGGGCCACCCGCTGGCAGGCTCTGCGCCTGGTCACCCTGCCGGCCCTGCTCCCGAGCATCCTCGCCGCCGCGGTGCTCATCTTCGCCCTCGTCTTCGACGACTTCGTGCTCGCGTACTTCACCACCGGCGTGGACCCCCAGCCGCTGTCCGTACGCATCTACTCCGCGATCCGGTTCGGCGTGCAGCCCACCATCAACGCGGTCGGAACCCTGATGCTGGCCGGCTCCATCGGCCTCATCGCCCTGGCCCTGGCCATCCCACGCCTCTTCGGCCGTCGCGGCGGCCTCGATCTGCTCTCCGGGAAGTGACACCCATGGACACAGCACCCGCCGTCCGGCTGGACAACGTCAGTAAGAGTTATGCGGACTCCTACGCGGTCCACGACCTCACCCTCGACATCGCGCCCGGCGAGTTCTTCTCCCTCCTCGGCCCCTCGGGCTGCGGCAAGACGACCACGCTGCGCATGATCGGCGGCTTCACCGACCCCACCGGCGGCACGATCCTGCTGGGCGGCGAGGACGTGACGGCGCTCCCGCCCGACAAGCGCAACGTCAACACCGTCTTCCAGAGCTACGCCCTCTTCGACCACCTGTCGGTCGCCGAGAATGTGGCCTTCGGGCTGAAGCGGAAGGGCATCGCGCGCGGCGAGATCCGCGAGCGGGTCCACACCATGCTGGAGCGCGTACAGCTCGACGGGCTGGCCGACCGCAAGCCCCGCACCCTCTCCGGCGGCCAGCGCCAGCGTGTGGCCCTGGCCCGCGCCCTGGTCAACGGCCCCCAAGTCCTGCTGCTCGACGAGCCGTTGGCGGCACTCGACCTCAAGCTCCGGCGCCGGATGCAGGTCGAGCTCAAGCAGATCCAGCGCGAGGTAGGCATCACCTTCATCTTCGTCACCCACGATCAGGACGAGGCGCTGACGATGTCCGACCGCGTGGCGGTGATGAACGAGGGCCGTGTCGAGCAGTGCGGTACGCCCGAGGACGTCTACGAGCGCCCGGCCAGCCGGTTCGTGGCCTCCTTCATGGGCACCTCCAACCTCGTTCCCGGCACCTACCGTTCCGGCGAGGTCGTGCTCGACGGCGGCCCCTCCTTCCCCGTCGGTTCCCGCGACGGCCTGACCGAGGGCGGCAGCGTCAGCCTGTCCGTACGGCCCGAGAAGATCTGGCTCTCCGACTTCGAGCCCGGCATGACCCTGCTGAACGGAGTGGTGCGGGAGACCGTCTACTCCGGGCCGACCACCACGTACCTCATCGACCTCGCCCCCGGTGTCACGGTGTCCGTCCTGGAGCAGAACACCGACCGGTCGCGGAACGAGGACCGCTGGACCGGCGGCGAGGACGTCCAGATCGGCTGGAAGCCCGAGCACTGCCTGGTCCTTCACTGACGGCACGCGCGGTCCCCGCGGGCGGGGCCTTCCATGGCCCCGCCCGGCGGGACCGCGGCCGATGGACCGAGAAGCCCCTGGGCGCGTGACCCGCCGCGGCAGCACGCGCTCCCCACGCAACCGTAGGAACGCCCCATGCATCACGATGTCATCGTGCTCGGCGCCGGGCTCGCCGGCCTGGCCGCCGCGCGCGACCTGGTCGCAGGCGGAGCCGATGTGCTCGTCCTGGAAGCCCGCGACCGGGTCGGCGGACGGGTCGAACAGTCCGTCCTGCCCGACGGCCGGCTCGTACAGCTCGGCGGAGAAGTCGTCGGCCGCGCCCACACCTCCTATCTGCAACTGGCCGCCGAGCTCGGCCTCACGCTCGTACCGAGCTACGTCGCCGAGCCCGGGAACATGGCCCGCGCCACCCCGGAGGGCATCTCGGCCGACGACCCTCCCCACTGGTTCGGCCCCGGCGACGAGGTCCGCCACCATCGCGTCACCACCGACTTCGTCGCCCTCGCCCGCAGTGTCGACCCCGACGACCCGTGGTCCCACCCCGACGCGGCCGCCCTCGACCGGATCTCCGTCGCCGCCTGGCTGCGCTCGCAGGGCGCCACCCAGGCCGTCGTCCGTCTCTGGGAGATCGGCCAACTCGCCCTGGCCAGCGGCTCCTACGAGCGGACCTCGCTGCTCGCCGCCCTCCGCAAGAACGCGGCCGTACCCGGCAGCCAGCACTACGACTACGACGACTGGGAGGGCCTGCGCGTCGCCGAGGGCTCGGCAACTGTCGCGCTGCGCATGGCCGGGGAGCTGGGACACCGGGTCCGGCTGGGATCGCCGGTCGCGGCCGTCGACGTCCGGCCCGGCGGCTGCACGGTACGCCTGGTGAACGGCGAGACCCTCCGCTCCGACGCCGTCGTCAGCGCCCTCCCCGTCGGCCCGCTCCGCTCACTGTCCGTCACCGGCGTCTCCGACGAGCGCATCGCCTCGCTGCGCCGCCAACGGCAGGCGGTGACGGCCAAGTTCGTCGCCGCGTACGAGCACCCGTTCTGGCGCCTGAGGGACTTCAACGGCCTCTCGGAGTGCGAAGGCGTGCTCGGCAGCACCTGGCCGCAGAACACCGGAATCCTCTCAGCCCTGATCCCGCCCGAGCGCTACGGCGTGCTGCTCGGCATGCCCGCACACCTCAGGGAGGGCGAACTGCTCGACGACATCGCCCACCTGTACGGGGCCGAGGCCCACAAGCCGCTCGCCTCGTATCTGCGCCTGTGGGGCACCGACCCGTGGACCCAGGGCTATGTGACCCAGTGGGTCCCCGGGGACGTGATGGCCGTCGGCCCCCTGCACGGCACCCACGAACCGCCCTTCTACGTCTGCGGATCCGACCAGTGGGTCGCCGGATACATGGAGGGCGCGGTACGCACCGGCCGGGCCGCCGCCGAGGAGGCGCTGAAACGTGGCTGACATCCGCAGCGACACCGTCCTCAACCACATCGGCGGGGCCGACCTGCCCGCCAACTCCGGCTCCACCATGGAGCTTGCCGACCCGGCCACCGGCGAGGCCCACCGCAGCGCGCCTCGGTCGGACCGCGCCGATGTCGACCACGCGTGCGCGGTCGCAGCGGCGGCGTACGAGCACTGGTCCGTCGCCACCCCGGCGATGCGCCAGCAGGCCCTGCTGCGCATCGCCGACGGCATGGAGGAGCACGCCGACGCGTTGGTGGCGGCAGAAGTCGGGGACACGGGCAAGCCACCGGAACTGTTCCGGAACGACGAGCTGCCGGCCATCGTCGACACCGTCCGCTACTTCGCCGGGGCCGCCCGCAACCTGCCGGGCGCTGCCGCGGCCGAGTACACCGAGGGGCGCACCTCGCTGCTCCGCCGTGAACCCATCGGTGTCTGCGCCCAGATCACCCCGTGGAACTACCCGCTGATGATGGCGGTGTGGAAGATCGCCCCGGCACTCGCCGCGGGGAACACCACCGTGCTGAAGCCGGCCGACACCACCCCCGCCTCCTCCTCCGTCCTCGCGCGGATCGCGGCCGAGCACCTGCCTCCCGGCGTGCTCAACGTCGTATGCGGCGACCGTGACACCGGGCGGGCCCTCACCGGCCACCCCGCCACGCGGCTGATCGCCGTCACCGGCAGCGTCCGAGCGGGCCGCGAGATCGCGGCCGCGGCGGCGGCGGACCTCAAGCGGGTGCATCTGGAGCTGGGCGGCAACGCGCCGGTCATCGTCCACGAGGACGCCGACCTGGAGGCCGCGGCCGCCGACCTGGCCGCCGTCGCGTACTACAACGCGGGCCAGGACTGCACCGCGCCCACCCGTTTCCTGGTGCACGACGCCGTCCACGACGCGTTCGTCGCCGCGTTCACCGCGCACGCGGAGAAGCTGCGGACCGGGGCGCCCGGGGAGTCCGCGGACTACGGGCCTCTCAACAACGCCGTCCAACTCGCCTCGGTGCACGATCTGCTGGACCGTCTGCCGGACCACGCGGAGGTCGTCACCGGAGGGTCCCCGGTGCCGCGGCAGGGCTGGTTCCACGAGCCCACGGTCGTCACCGGTCTCCGCCAGGACGACGAGATCGTGCAGGAGGAGATCTTCGGTCCGGTGGTCACGGTGCAGCGGTTCTCGGACGAGGACGAGGCGCTGCGGATGGCCAACGGCGTACGGTTCGGCCTCGCGGCGAGCGTGTGGACAGGCGGCCTCGACCGCGCCATGCGGGCCACCCGGGCACTGCACACCGGGATCGTCTGGGTGAACACCCACGGCACCACGGTCTCGGAGATGCCGCACGGCGGCGTCAAGCACTCCGGCTACGGCAGCGATCTGTCCATGGCGGGACTGCTGGACTACACCCAGGTCAAGCACGTCATGCTCTGAGCCGCGGTGCCACGCCGCGGGACACCAGGCACGCGGTGCGGCGGGCCGGGCCCGCCGCGCTCGGGCGTGAAGACACCCGGAGGCGCCGCCGTCATGGTGGACCTCCGGGTGTCCCGGGCCGAACTGCCGGGTCTCCCCGCGGACGTCTGCGACGATGCCGCACGTCACCGACCCCACGTGCGATCAGGGAGCATCCATGGCAGGGCAGTTCGAGGCCACCGTCGAGATCGACCGCCCCATCGAGGAGGTCTTCGCCTTCCTCGCCAACGGCGAGAACGACCCCAAGTTCAGCCCCCGGGTGCTGGAAATGGCGAAGACCACCGACGGCCCGACCGGGGTGGACACCGTCTACCGCAGCAAGGTCAAGGACGCCGGGATGACGACCGCCCGGGAGTTCCGGATCAGCGCGTTCGAGGCGCCCCGCACCATCCGCTGGACCGAGGTGTCGAAGAACATCGTGACCGCCCGCGAGGGCGGCTACGACCTCGAATCCGCCGGCCCGGGCAAGACCCGCGTACGGATCTTCAACGAACTCGAGGGGCACGGCATCGGCAAGCTCCTCGTCGGTATTGCCCTGGGCGCCGCACGCAAGGACGCGCCCGCCTTCGGCACGCGGATCAAGGCAGCAGTCGAGTCCTCGTGAGAACGTGCGCCGCGGAAGGGCCCGATCGCTCCGGTGCCGGGAGCAGGACGCCCGGGTTCAGGATCCGGTGCGGATCGAGTTCTCCCTTCACCGCGTCCAGCGCGGCGGCGAACGGGTCGGGGCGCTGCCGGTCGTACCAGGGACGGTGGTCGCGGCCCACGGCGTGATGGTGGGTGATGGTGCCGCCCGCGCCGAGGATCGCCTCGGACACGGCCGCCTTGACCGCGTCCCACTGGGCCGTCTCGCTGCCGCGGCGCGCCGGGGCGAGGACGGTGTAGTAGACGGCGGCACCGTCGGGGTAGACGTGCGTGAGCCGGCGGTTCACCACGCTGGTGCCGCAGGCGGCCTCGGCCGCCCGGCGCGCCGCCTGCAGCACGGCCTCGTCGAGTTCGTCGAAGCGGTTCCACGTCACCGCCGTCTCGAAGGTCTCCACCAGGATGCCGGTGGCCACGAGCGTGTCCCGCAGATACGGGGCGGCCTGGAAGCCGTCCTTCCACTGCTGTTCGGGCGCCTGCCCGCCCCGCTGCGTCGCGTCCGCGTCCTCCGGGCGGCTGATCCGGGGCTCGCCGACCGGCTCACCACCGTGTTCGCGTACGCACTCCAGCGCCTGCGAGAGCAGCGTCTCCTGCGGGTGGCGGGCCGATTCGAAGCCCAGGATGAGCACGGCCGACGTGCCGTCGCCGGCGCCGTTGAGCAGGGCCTCGCCCGGGTCGAGCAGGCGGCAGTTGGCGGGCTGCAGACCGGATCGCACCACCGCTCGGGCGGCGCGGGCGCCCTCGGCGAACGTACGGTGGCGCACGCTCGCCGACGCGCGGTGGAGCGGACGGTCCTGGACGCGCAGCCACGCCTCGGTGACCACGCCCAGGACGCCCTCCGAGCCGATCAGTATCCGGTCCGGGCTCGGGCCCGCACCCGACGCCGGAAGCCGGCGGCTCTCCCACGGACCTGCCGGGGTCAGCGCGCGGACGGACTGCACGAACTCGTCGATGTGCGTACGGCCGGTGGCGTAGTGGCCACCGGCGCGGGTGACGATCGACCCGCCCACGGTGGCGTGCACGTACGACTGGGGGTAGTGGCGCAACGTCAGGCCGTGCGGCCGGAGTTGGGCGTCGGCGTCGGGGAGCGTGGTGCCTGCCAGGATGCGGGCGGACGCCGAGACGGGGTCCACCTCCACGACGCCGGAGAGCCGGCCCAGATCGAGGGTGACCGTCCCCGCGTAGGCGTCGCCGACCAGCGGCTCCACGCCGCCGGTCACGCTGGTGCCCCCGCCGTAGGGGATCACGGCGGCGTTCGCCTCCGCGCACCACTCCAGCACGGCCGCGGTCTCCTTCTCGTCGCGGGGGAGGGCGACGAGGTCGGGCGGGTGGGGGAACTCGCCGTGGAAGGCGCGGACCACGTCCCGGTAGGACTTCCCGTAGGCGTGCGAGACGCGCTCGTACGGGTCGGCGGTGACGATCCCGGAGAGGGAGGCGGGGGCCTTCAGCCGGGAGTCCGGCAGGTGGATGTCCTCCAGTCGCGGGGGCGTGCGCACCTCGGTGCCGCCGAAGCCGAGCATGTCGCGGGCCAATGCGGCGGTCTCCTCCACCTCGGCGCGGCCGGGCTGCTCGTCCTCGTAGCCCCAGCCCCAGAACTTCCTGCGCCGCCTGTCGGCCATGCCTCCACCTTTCGTCCGTCGCACGCTGCGTCGCGTGCGTGTCCACCGCGAGCGTCACCCCGGGGGTGGGAGACGGTAGCCGTGCGGCGGCGCAGGGGCATTGACTCTCCAGGTCAGTCCGTTGACGCCGTCGGCCACACCACGTTGACTGACCGCCATGCGGACTCCTGAGGCCCCGACCGTGGCTGCCGCCTACGCGAATGCCGTGATCAGCAACGGGACCGCCCCGGAGGGGGACGGAACGGACGCGGCGGACGAGGCCGCCCGCGACCGGGACGCGCGCGCGTACGGGGGCCGGGCTTGGGCCTCGTCGGCGGAACGGCTGCCCTTCGCCGAGGTGAGACGCGTATGGGAGCGGGTGATCGGTCCCGCCGAGCGGCCCCACATCGGGCTGCGCATCGGCGACGCCCTGCAGCCGTCGGCCCTGCACGTCCTCGGCCATCTCGTCCTCACCTGCACCAGCCTGGCGGAGGCCGCGGCGCAGGCGGTCCGCTACCTGCCCGTGGTCAGCGAGGCCGGTGCGCTCCGTCTGGAGCGCGGCGCGCGCAGCTCGCAGTTCGTCTACCGCCCCTCCGTTCCCGAAGGGGCGATGCACCCGCAGCAGGTCGAGGCCGTGGTCGCCGCCTCGGTCACGGCGGCCCGCTGGATCGCCGGCGGCGGCTGGGCTCCAGCGGCTGTCTCCTTCGTCCATGACCGGATCGGCGACCCCGGGCCCTACGAGCGGATCCTGCGGTGCCCGGTCGCCTTCGGGGCCGAACGGAACACCGTCACCGTGACGAACCGGGAACTCGATCTGGTACGCGGCCCGGGCGATCCCGAACTGGCCGCTCTCCACCGTGCCCACGCCGACCGGCTCCTGTCGGCCCTCGCCGCCCCGGTCACCGTCCGCCGGCGCGTGCGCGGCTGGCTCGACCAGGCGCCGCTGGACCGGGTCGGGCCGGAGGACGTCCAGGAGGCCCTGCACCTGAGCGAGCGCACCCTGCGCCGGCTGCTGCGCGAGGAGGGCACGTGCTGGAGCGATCTGCTGGACGCGGCGCGGCACGACCGTGCCCGGCGCCTGCTGGCCACCACGGACCGGACGCTGGAGCGCATCGCCCACGAGCTGGGACTGAGCGGGGCGCCCGCCTTCGTCCGGGCGTTCACGCGGTGGGAGGGCACCACACCGGGGGCCTACCGGCGGAGGCTGACGGCTCCCTGAGAGGAGAGCGGGGCGGTGCGGTGCGGGCCATGTGTATCGCCGGAGTTCACGGGTGCGCGGGGGCCGTACGAGCCGGGCGGGGGCGGAGCGTCCGGTGCCGGTTGTGCGGTGTTCAACCACATCTCGTACACAATTCCGTCCTGAAAGGTCACAGGCGCGTTCCGACCACCTACGCTGCTTCCTAGCCGAACGAGGAACAAGGGGGCCGAGCGTGGGCACCAACGAGATGTCCGCCTTCGGGGTCGGTCCGGACGAAGAGGAGATATACCGGCACTTCCTTCGCAATCCCGGCACCCCCGCGGACGACATCCAACTGCTGCTGCACACCGATCCCAAGACCGCGCAGGTCGCCCTCGACCGGCTCTGCCGGCTCGGTCTGCTCCGCGCCTCCGGACAGCTGATCTCGCCCACGGACCCCGACATCGCGCTGGGCCGGCTCATGGACATCCGGCTCCACGAGCTGCACCAGGAACTCCAGCGGGTCACCCAGTTCCGGCATGTGATCGACGGCCTGCGGGCCGAGCAGGGTCTGCACTCCGCGTGCCGGCACGGCATCGAGCAGCTCGAGGACCTGGACCAGGTGCGCAGCCGCATCGCCGACCTCGCCTTCTTCGCCCGGGACGAGATCCTCTCCGTCGAGCCCTACACCGAACTGCAGCCGGAGAACGTCGAGCAGGCCCGCCCGCTCGACCTGCGATGTCTCCGCCGCGGCGTGCGCATCCGCAGCGTCGTGCTGCGCAAGGCGCTCGACCACGGTCCCACCGTCGGCTACCTGCGCGAACTGGTCTCCCAGGGCGCACTGATCCGGGTCGCCGAGGACATCACCGAGCGGATCCTGGTCTACGACCGGCGCATCGCCATGGTCCCGGTCGACCCCGTGGACACCTCCCGAGGCGCGCTGCTCGCCCACGAGGGCGGCCTGGTCGCCAACATCATCGCGCTGTTCGAGAAGATCTGGGACCAGGCCGAGGACCTGCCCATGGGGACGGACGCGGCGGACGACACGACCTCGCAAGGGCTGTCCCAGACCGAGCAGCGCGTCCTGGTGCTCATGTGCTCCGTCGGCAAGGACGAGGCGGGCGCCCGCGAACTGGGCGTCTCGGTGCGCACCTACCGCCGCCACGTCGCCGATCTCATGCGGGTGCTGTGCGCGGCGAGCCGGGCCCAGGCTGCCCTGCTGGCCCGTGAGCGGGGCTGGATCTGACGACCGGGCCGCCCGGAGCATGGCCGCGGAAGGCCTCCCGGACCTCCTCGCGCCAGCCGCGCAGCGCATTGTCCTCGAGCACCCTGGACACCGCATTGCGCACCGCGCTGCTGCCGCCCGTTCCCTCGAGCCGGATCTTCAGCCGGACCCGGTCGCGTTCGACATGCGGCGTACACGCCCAGTGCGGGGGGAGCAGCCCCACGAGTCTGATGGCCGTGGTCGCCGCGGCGGGCGCTGCCATGTCGCTGCGGACCGCGATCACTTCGACGAAATCCGTGCTCATCGTGGTGCCTCCCGTAGAAGGTGCAGAGCCGCATCGGTCATTGCCGTGATGCCCGTGGGCAGGGCCGTTCTGAGGTCGGGCGCGAACTCCGGGGAGTGGTTGGCCGGAACGGGATCGCCTCCCGCGAGCGCGGAACGCCACTGCGCCGCGCTCGTCACCCCGAGCATCCAGTACGCGGTGCGCACCCCGGAACCGCCGTGCAGCGCGGCCCCGTGCTCCCCGAACCACGGAAAGTCCTCCGTGGCGGTCGCACCGGGCCAGTGGATCACGCGCCCCGCGCCGAACCCCGCCGTATGGACGGCGCGCAGCGCCTCCGTGAGATCAGGGTCCGGCACCAGGGCGGGGGACCGGGAGGTGATGGTGACGACCGGGTCCTCCGGGCAGCCGGAGGCCGCGCACTCGCCCCGTACGATCCGCTCGACGGCGTCGGTGACCCGCCGCAGCACGGGCTCGGAGAACGCCCGTACGGTGACGCCGAGTTCGGCCCGGTCGGGGATGACGTTCCCGCGCTCCCCGGCGCGCAGCGAGCCGACGGTGAGCACGACCTGTTCGGCCGGGGCCGTCTCGCGGGAGACCACGCCCTGCAGCCGCAGCACCACCGCGGCGGCCGTCACCACCGGATCCACCGCGAGGTGCGGGGTCCCGGCGTGGCCGCCGCGGCCCCGGATGACGATGTCGAGGGTCGCGCTCCCGGCCATCACCGGCCCCCGGCCGTGCGCCACCGTCCCGGCGGGCAACGGCGCGGTGTGCTGCGCCAGGACGGCGTCCGGTGTGCCGAAACGCTCGTACAGCCCGTCCTCCAGCATGGCCCGCGCCCCGCTGAGGGTCTCCTCGGCCGGCTGACCGACGACGAGGAGGGTGCCGCGCCAGTCCTCGCGCGCCCGGGCGAGCAGGGCGGTGGCTCCGGCGAGCGCGGCGGCGTGGACATCGTGGCCGCAGGCGTGCATGACGCCGGGCACGGTGCTGGTGTAGGAGAGCCCGGTGTTCTCCGCGACCGGCAGGGCGTCGAGTTCGGTGCGCAGCATCACGGTGGGCCCGCTGCCGTTGCGCAGCACCCCGACGACACCGTGGCCGCCGACCTTCCGCGTGACCGAACAGCCCTGCTGTTCCAGGCGGTCGGCGAACAGGCCCGCCGTCCGGCACTCGTCGCCGGAGAGTTCGGGATGGGCATGCAGATCGAGGCAGAGCTCGACAGCGGGTCGCAGTACGTCCGGTGGAACGTCCATCCGTTGCACACCCCTCTTTCTCCTCGTGCGAGCCTGCTTGTCCGGACCTTCAGGGAGCGGGCCCTTCCGCTGACAGCAGGTGTCAGCGAAGTGACAGCGGAAGCCGTGCCGATCTGCCAGTGCGGGCGGATGGAATGGGGCCACCCCAAGGGGATGACCGCCGGAACAGCCGGCGGGGCCCCTGTGACCAAGGGAGATCACCATGGCCCCGAAGACTGAGCTCGCCACCCTCGCCGACGAGATCCTGGAGCTGGAGTCGGAGACCTTCGAGATCTCGGACTACTCGGACGCCTCCGAGGTCGTGCTCGCCGGTTCGACGTCGTGCTCCTCGACCTCGACCTGCTCCAGCACCACGAGCACCACCTCCTGCAGCGCCTGATCTCGCGCAGCTCACCGCGCCCGGCACCCCCGCTCCAGCGGGAGTGCCGGGCGCGCTGCGTGTGCGGAACACGGTGAGCACGGCGGACCGTACGCCCGGCTCGCGCTGTGCGCCGGACGTACGGGGTGCGCGGCGGTCCTCACGGGAAGGGATGCGGCACCTCCTTGGCGCCCGTCCTGCCCGCCTTCTCAAGCGCCGCCCACAGCCGCGGCATCCGCAGCGCCCGCTGCCGGGTCCATCCGAAGTCCAGCGGCAGCAGCCCCGGTACGGTCGTGCTGACGGTGTGCAGACCCATGCGCTCCTGCTCGGGGCTGGTCTGGTCGACGGCGATGACGTCATGGCCCGCGCGCACCAACGCGTCGCGCACGAACAGCAGATCGTCGCGCAGGTCCCCGGTGCGCGGGCGTACGGCCTCCCAGTCGGCGAACGTCTCCGCGAGCGGCAGGACGGCCGAGGGCTCCAGATATTCGCGGGCGTGACGGGCCATCACCGGCAGCCCGTAGAGCTGTGCGTGGTCCTTCAGGTGCTTCACGCGGGTGAAGTCCTGTGCCATTGCCCGGAGTTCGTCGTGGCGGTCGGCCACCTGGTACGGCAGATGCGGGATGTAGGTGAGGACCTCGGAGAGCGCGGAGTCCACCGTGGCCTCGGGGTCGAGACCGGCGGCCGCGCTGAAGGCGAGCGTGCCGTGGCCGCCGTCCCGGCGCACGGCGACCGCCGTGACGACGGGGATGCCGAGGTCCATCCGGTTGTCGTAGGCGTACACGTCGTAGCCGTGCAGGGCGGCCCGGTCCAGCATGGTGCGGATGGTGCCGCTGCGGCAGGAGCCGAGGTCGATCCTCGGCAGCCGGGCCCGGCCGTACCAGGCGAGCAGGAAGGCGTCGCGCTCGATGAGTTCCAGCAGACCGAAGAGCGTGGCCTCCTCCGGACTGCCGCCGGTGGCACAGCCGTTGGAGCACTCGAAGACGAAGTTGTCCGCCTCCACGCCGGCGCTGTAGTGCACCAGCCGGGCCGGTACGAGGACGGGCCGGTCCTCGCGCAGCGAGTGGCCCCACACCCACGGGATGGCGCGGTCGGGGTCGAAGGGGCTCACCAGGGAGTCGCCGGCGTAGGTCTCGGGGGCGTAGAAGCCGCACTCCGCCGGGTCCAGGACCGCCTCGCCGTGGACGGCCCGCAGACGGTGGTACGAGTCGTGGACGGGGGAGGTGCCGCGCCGCCGGTGGGTGCCCGCGTACCGTTCGAGTCCTTCGAGGTAGGCGAGCGTGCGGCTGGTGGCGTAGCTGTTGGCCTGGCCGCTGAAGGTGACGTCGTTCAGGCCGGCGTAGCCGCGGACGAAGTTGGACCCGGCGACCGGAGCGGTCGTGGTGGACGCGGGGTTGATCCAGATGCCCGAACCCAGCGCGCCGCAGACCGGGTTGGCCAGCGCGGCGGTGGGCAGCGGGAAGGAGTCCAGCGGCCGCAGCCGGGATGCGTCCGGGTCCGGCTTGGGGCGGGAGACCGGCCGCAGCCGGACGGTTTCGGGGGTGTCGGGCCGGACGTCCACGCAGCGCGGGCACAGTGGCTCCGGCAGCAGGGGGAAGGTCGCCACGGCCAGGGTGCCCAGGTCGACTCGGGTGACCTGGCACAGCTCGCGGTCGGCGGCCACCTGTGCGGCGGTCTCGCGCGGACCGTCCAGCACGGCGCGGTAGGCCGTCCAGACGGCATCGAGCGCGTAGTCGGTCAGCACCGGCCAGGCGGCGGCGCCGTGCGGCCGGAACCCGAGCTCCAAGGCCTCGCGTTCGGAGCGGCTGCGCAGCCGCTGCCAGCGCATGGCGAGGCAGTTCCCGCAGGCGCGGCCCGCCGCACCCTCGCCCCACGGCCCGATGAGGACGGCGCGGGAGGAGAGGTGGACGTTCGCCCCGGGCCGTACACCGGCGTGCGGATCCGTGCTGCCGTCGCCGAGGGTGTCGGCGGCACCGAGCGGTACGACGAGCGGGGCGGGGAGTGCGCCTTTCCCCTCCCGCGCGAACTCCTGGTAACGGCGGTCGAGTTCGCGCTGCAGCAGGGCCTCGCCCGCCGAGAAGGGCGCCGCCTCGGGCGCGCCGGTCTGCGTCACGACTTGTCGCTCCAGCGGAAGGTCTTCATCGCGATGAGGCCGAAGACCAGGGTGTACCCACCCAGTGCCGCACAGGCGAGGAGCATGTCCGACTTGCCGCCGTCACCGGTGATGGCCGCGGAGACGCCGTCGTTGAGATAGCGCAGGGGGAAGATCCGGGAGAGGGTCTGCAACCAGTGCGGCATCCGGTCGAGCGGGAAGAACGAGCCCGAGAGGAAGGCCATCGGCACCATCATGCAGTTGGCGACGGCGGCGACCGACTCGGGTGTCTTCGCGTACGAGCCCACGATGGCCCCGATGGCGAGGAACGCGGTGATGCCCAGGATGAGGATGGGCACCGCCAGCGGCCAAGTCCCGGCCAGCTTCAGCCCGAAGACGGGGAGCAGGGCGACGGAGACGAACATCACCGCCTGGACCAGTCCGATGGCGATGGCCAGGACGTAGCGGGAGCCGAAGACGGCCGTCAGCGGGGCCGGCGTCATCCGGATGAGGCGGAGGAGGTCGTCGCGGCGCCACTGCATCAGCACGAAGGCGATGCCGAACACGGCGGCGTTGGCGATGCCCCAGGACATGACGCCGGGGGCGATGTAGTCGATGTAGGCCCGCCCGGTCTCGTCGACGGACTGACCGTTGAAGATCAGCCCGAAGACGATGAGGAAGAGCAGGGGGAAGGCGAAGACGAAGAAGAGGGTGGTCTTGTCCCGGACGTGGGCCCGGTAGCCGGCCTGGCTCAGCGCGGAGTATGCGCTCATGGTGGTGCCTCCGTATCTTTCGTGCGCTCGTACCGGGCTCAGCCCTGGGGGGTTCCGGTGAGTTCGAGGTAGACGTCCTCGAGAGTGGCGGTGCGGGTCCGTACGCCCTGGAGTCCCGCGATCGCGTCGACCGCCGACAGGACGGGTCCGGAGTCGAGGGTTTCCAGGACGACCGTGTCGCCTTCGAGCGTGGCCTGCTGGACACCGGGAATGGCCTGCGCCTGGTCGAGGGTGAGCCGGTCGGCGGGCACCAGCAGCCGCGTCATGGGGCTGCCCGCCGCGACGAGACGGCCGGGGGTGTCCAGAGCGGTGATCCGTCCGTTCACCATGATGCCGACGCGGTCGCACAACTCCTCGGCCTCGTCGAGGTGGTGGGTGGTGTAGACGATGGTGCGGCCCGCGCTCTTGAGGTCCCGCAGCACCTGCCACAGAGCGCGCCGGGCCTGCGGGTCGAGGGCGGCGGTGGGCTCGTCGAGGAAGATGAGTTCGGGTTCGTGGACCAGGGCCGAGGCGATCGCCAGACGCTGGCGCTGCCCGCCGGACAGGTCCTCGACGCGCTGGGCGCCGTGCTCGGTCAGGCCGACCATGGCCAGGGTCCGTTCCACCGAGCGGCGCGGCGCATCGTAGAGGGCCGCCACCGTCGCCAGGTGCTCGCGCGCGGTGAGCCGGACGAAGAACGCCGAGGCCTGGGTCTGCACGCCGAGGCGCGGCAGCAGCCGGACGTCGCGGGGCCAGGGGTGGTGGCCGAGGATCGTGACCGTCCCCGAGTCGGCTTTCCGCAGTCCTTCCATGATCTCGACGAGGGTCGTCTTGCCCGCGCCGTTGGGGCCGAGCAGGCCGAAGAACTCGCCGCGGCGCACGGCCAGCGAGACTCCGTCCACGGCCCGGACACCGCCGTACGTCTTGCGCACATCGTCCAGCACGGCCGCCGCTTCGGGTGGCTGCGTGCCCTTGGCAGGGGTGGTGTTCACCGCGTTCTCCTTGGTGGTCATCGGATTCACAGGGTCGTCAGCAGGAAGAGGACGAGTGCTGCGACGGCTGCGAGCAGGGCGCAGATGACGAGCACGGTGCCGAGCACGTAGGCCGTGTAGGCGATACGCGCGCGGCGCGGGTAGGCGGTGGCGGCCGGGTCGCGACGGACGGCCAGGACGAGGTAGGCCCGGCTGGAGGCGGCCAGTTGGGTGGCACCGGCGAGCTGGGCGGCGATCTTGTAGCCGTCGAGCGGCGGCAGCGGGACGAGCATGGCGAGGGCCTGGGCGCTGCCCAGGAAGACCAGCCCGGCAAGGGCGTCGTGGGTGGCATCGTCCGAGGGGACGAACAGCCACGCGGCGCAGAACGGCAGCAGGAACAGCAGGTTCATCACGGCCCCGGCCACGGCGGTGGCGATCCGCTGGCCGCGGGTCCGCAGATAGAGGTAGTTGTCGACCTCGCAATACATCATGATCAGCGGCAGCCGCCAGCGCAGTCCGATCTCGGTGACATGACCGCCGTAGTGCCGGGCCGTGACGCCGTGGGCCAGTTCGTGGAACGTCGTGCTCAGCCACATGAGGCAGCCGGCCCCCGCCAGGAGGATGGGATTGCGCAGCAACCCCCATGCGCCGAGCACGAATTCGCCCATGTGCAGCAGCATCACCACCTCCATGGCGCCGACCATGAGCAGCAGCGGCACCATCGCGTACGGCGCGAGGAGGAAGCCGGTGGCCCGGTGGAGGCGCGCCGTGGTCGCATCGGCGTCCGTGACCAGCCGCCGGTCGCCGCGCATGAAGCTGTTGCGGGCGTGCTTCCGCTTGTTCCTGACCCTGGGGCCGGCCGAGATGGAGGTGACGGGCGCGCGCTCGGTGTCCTGCAGGAGGCCCCGGCTGCCCAGCATCCCCAGGATCCGGTGCCAGTTGGTGTCGCCCAGTCTGCGGCCGTACTCCTGCGCGTAGTCCGTCCCGATGTCCTCCAGGCTGCGGCTGCCGTCCATGCGCGAGATGAGGAAGTGCTCCTTGACGCCCACCTCGAAGGACCGGCCGCTGTCGGCGTCCTTGATGAGGTGGACGGTGCGGGGACCGTGCAGCAGCCCGCTGCTGATCAGGATCCTCTTCCGCAGCGCCGGGCGGTACTCCGCGAGTTGGGCCTGGGTCGTGGTCATGTGCCGGCCCCGACGGTGAACTCCCGCAGGACGCGGGCGAGCACGTGCGAGAGGTACGCCTCGTCGCGGATGGTCACATGCAGCCGGTTGTTGGTCATGTGCATATAGGGGGAGAGCAGGCGCGGCAGTGCCTGGTCCGGATCGGTGAACGGCACGAGCTCCCCGTCCGCCGTCGGGAAGACCAGGTCTCCCCGGACCGCCAAGTCGTGCGCGCGGTCGCGCAGTTCACGGCAGTGGGCCGCCCAGCCGTCGACGAACGCGGGCAGCCGGCCCGGCTCTCCCGAGGCGACGGCCCCGCGGATGTGCGCGAAACGGCGGGCCAGATCGGGCGCCAGTTCGGCGTAGTTGCGGTCGTACTCGTCGGTCCCGATGAAACCGGTGTCGGGGAACGCCCGGTGCCAGAACTGGTAGTAGCTCTCCAGATAGCCGGACAGCCGGTCGTCCTCGGGCATGAAGCAACCGGACATCACCATCATCAACTGGGCGGACGTGCCGAGCAGCACCGTCCGCAGATGGAGGTTCTTGGTGCGGAAGGCGTCGATGACCAGATCGCTGGAGTGGCGGAAGTGCCACTCGGCGAGCTCGATCCCGGCCGGGCCGCCGTACTTGGCGTATTCCGGCTCGTAAGGAACGGCGCAGCGCGAGTTGTTGGGCTGCAGCCGCATCCGGCCCTGCTCGTCCAGGTACGTGCCGCGGTCGGCCTCCGGGAACTCGATCTGGAAGAGCGCGTCGTAGAAGTCGCGGAGGAAGCCGGAGTCCACCTCGTAGAGGGCGGGACGCTCGGCGAGGAAGGCGTCGATGGCCTCCTCGGTCCGGCGCCGCACCTCCGGCTCCGCCTCGGGGGAGGAGGGGCGGATGCGCAGCCGCACGTGCGGCCCCTGCAGCCAGTAGTTGATGAAGAAGTAGTTCGCCAGCAGCCCGTCCGCCTCGAGTGCGGCGACGAGGGGCCGGATGCACTGAAGGAACATGGGTCGGGGATTGGCGGCGTAGAAGATGTGCGTCGCCTGCCAGGCGCCGCGCCCCTCCCCGCTTCCGGTACCCGTGCCGGTGCTCGCGCTGCTTCCGGTGCCGGTCGTCACGTCTCATCACTCCCTCGGGTGGAGAACACCGTCTCCACGGCAAGTTCCGCGACGTGGCGGCCGCGGTCGGAGACGGCGTGCAGGCCGTCCTCCTCGGGCAACATCTCCCGGAACACCACGCGGGCCCCCGGGCTTTTGAGCAGTGCCTCGAACGCCGTGAGCGACAGGAAACTGTCGAAGTCGACACAGCTCGGCTTGGACCCGGTCGCGCCGCGCCCGCCACCGTCCGACACGGTCGCGAAGACCCGGTCGGGCAGACCGTGGGCCCGCCGCCACCGGTGCCACTCCAGGAACCAGTCCTCGTCGCTCACCCCGGGCGTGCGCAGCGGCAGGACGGACGCAGGGGCGCTCCAGCGGCGGCGGCTGAGCACCACATTGCCGTGGCGGACCCGCGGGCGCCGGGTCACCCCGTCCTCCGGCTCGCCCTCCGGAATCCCGCCCCAGACATCGAGCGGCGCGATGGACGTGGGGGAGAGCAGCAGCAGGGTGCGCGGGATCTCGGGCAGGGCGAGCGGTACGAGATAGCCGAGGTAGACCGGGACGACCTCGCGGCCGAGCCGCGCCGAGCGCAGAACGAGCCGGTCCGCCGCTTCGTCGTGCTCGATGAAGAGGTCGTCCAGACGGATCTGGCACTCCGGCGGCAGCGTCCCGGTCTCGCCGGGGCACACGATCTCGTGGTCGGTCAGCCGGCCGTGCAGATTGAGATTGCTGGTCACCGACCCGCCGCTCACCTCGGCGAACACCACGCCGTCCGGTTCGATCGCCCCGGCGTGGGCGCGCAGTTCCTCGTCCAGGCCGTCGAAGCAGTGGGTGAAGCGGCTGAACGGGAACGACAGCCCGCCGAACGAGCGGTTGAGCACGAACAGCGGCCCCTGCGCCCCGTCGGAGAGCTGGACGTGATGGCTGAGCGTCGCGAAGTCCGGGGTGACGGTGGTGAGTTCACCCGCGACCTCGTCCAGGAACGCCTCGTCGAGGAAGAGCTCCCCGCCTGCCTCGCCCCGGGCCGCAGCGCCGCTCCACGCGTCCCACAGGGCTCGCATCTGCCCGGAGAACGCCTGCCGGGCGGTGTCGAGGGCCTTGATCTGGGGGAGGCCGAGCCAGTTCTCCTCCGGTACGTACCGTCCCTCGGCGTCGTACGCCTTCCGGCCCGCCGTGAACGACAGGTACTGGTCGAAGAAGTCCTCGTGGAAGTCGTGCACCAGCTTCAGGAGGTCGTCGCAGCGGCCGCCCTGTCCGTAGCGGGCCAGGAAGAAGCCCTTGAGCGTGATCCGCTGAGGAAGCGTCAGGTCGAATGCGGGCAGTACCCGCTCGACCGCCCGCAGCGGTCCCTCCGCCAGCCCCGTCCAGGCCGCCGGATCGCAGGCCACGTCACGGCCGGCGACCGCGTCCTCGTAGAGCACGGTCTGCGGCACCTTCGCCTGCTCGGTGCCCAGGTCCTCCTGGATCTGACGCAGCCCGCCGCGCAACTCCTCCAGCAGACCGCGCCGTTCGGACGGCTCGGCGTGCGCGAACCGCTCGACACAGGAGGCCGGGCCGTCCAGCGCCTGCGCCAGCTCCCGCGCCCAGGGCCGGTCGAGACCCCGCAGCGAGTCCTGGAAGGCGTGCAGCGGGTCGATGTCGTGGACGCCGGTGCGCAGCCCCGGAACCTCGATCATCCCGAGACCGAGCAGCGCCTCCAGATAGCGCTCGCACTCCTCCTCCGGCGCCCCCTGCTCCGCGGCCAGCCAGCGGACCAACTCCCCGTAGCGCAGCACCGGCTGCTGCTCGAAGAGCGAGAGCATCCGCTCCAGCGTGCCGCTGCGGCGCAGGAAGAACAGCCGGTCCTTGACGGAGTCGAAGGTGACGGCGGTGTCGTCGTCGCCCGCCGTGACCAGGCGGCGGACATAGCGCACCCGGTCGTCGTCCCGGCCCCAGCCCGAGGCGAGGGAGACCGGCAGGTCGGCACGCCGCTCCCGGTGGTCGGTGACGGCCTCGGCGAGCCGGCCCAGCGCGACGACGTTGAGCTGCGGATGGCTGGTCCACTCCGCGTCGATCCGCACGGTACGGTCACCGGCCGCCCGCCCCTCGGCCGCCGTGAACGCGCCGAGCGCGACACCGGTGAAGGTGCTGAACGGGCTGGTCTTGCAGGCCGTCCGGTAGAGGTACGCGACGAGGGACCGCTCGATCTTGCGCTGCCGCTTGTCGGGGCGGGAGCCCGCCTTGGCCACGAAGTCGTCGATCTGCGCGTCCAGCGACGGCGAGGCGAGCAGCAGCCCCTTGCGCAGCCGCTCCTCGCCCGCGAGGCGCCGCAGTTCTTCCCGGGAGCGCCCCAGGTCGGCCGCGAGCAGACCGGCGCCCTGGGCGCGGCGGGCCTTCCACTCCCGCCGGTCCTCCAACCAGGCGCCCAGCGCCCGGGCCGTTGAAGCGTCGAGCGACGAGACGAGGGCGAGGGCGGCGCCGGGGTCGCGCGGCAGGCGGTTGTTGAACACCTCGCGGCGCAGGGACAGCAGCGCGCGGCGTTTGGTCTCGTCCGTACAACCGCCGACCATCGCGTGCAGGCGGTCGCCGACGGACTCGCCCTCCGCGCGCAGCCGGGCGTCCTCGGCCAGGACGTCGTCCGCCCAGCGGCGGCTCTCAGGGCAGCGCAGGCCGTGCACGGACTCGACGGGGAGTCCGGCGACGCGGAGCATGAACCGGCGGCTCAGCATGGGGAGTTCCTTCCTTCCGGTACGCATCCGCTCAGGCGATCTCGTGCCGGAAGTCGGCCGGATCCGGCCGCTCGTTGCCGATCATCATGATCAGCAGCGGAGCCTCACCGGTGTCCTCGATGCCGAGTTCCTCGATGTACGAGATGTTGTCGAAGCCCAGGGCCACACCGCAGCCCAGATCCATGGCGGATGAGGCGGTGTAGAGGGTCTGGGCGATCGCCCCGATCGTGGCGTTGACCAGGCGGTAGCCGCGGTCTCCCACGGCGTCCAGCACCGCGTCCGTACGGATGGTCGAGACCAGCACGGCCCCGGCCTGCTCCAGGTTGTAGTTGGCCAGGAAGTAGTTCTTCTGCAGGAACAGGCCCAGCGGCCCGTCCTTGACCTTCTCCAGCTCGTGGGTGTCCGGGTCGTAGGCGTACGCGCCCGGCGCGACGCCCTCGACATGGCTCACGACCGCGTACAGCTTGGCCAGCGGCGGATCCTCCGCGTGGGCGGTGTCACCGCCCAGCCGGGCACCGGAGTGCGCGGCGGCCAGGCAGGTGGCGAGCTGTGCGGCGGTGACGGGGCGCTGGGCGTCGAAGCGGCCGAAGCTGCTGCGGCGGTTCCGCAGCGCGGTGCGCACATCGGTGGCCGGCGGCTCGGCCGCCGGGAGCGGAAGCCGCTCGCCCTCGCCCGCGGGCGGGGCGGCGGCGGGAGCGAGGGCTCCGGGGGCGGGGCGTGCGGTGGCGTTCTCGGCGGTGGCGGCCTGCATCTTCAGGATCGCCTCGAAGGTGAGGACCGTGCGCGACCGTTCGACGTCGCGGTGGCGCACCGAGGCGGTGGCGCCGTCGGCCGGCACCACCGAAGCCGGACGCAGGGCGGCGTCGGACCGTTCGCCGGCGCCCTCCCAGCGGAGCGGGATCACCGCGAAGACACCCTCCTCCTCGGTGCGCACCCCCAGCAGCCGTGCGAGGCGCTCCTCGTCGAACCACAGCGCGGGTTCGACGGACAGCCCGCGGGCCCGCGCCCACATGCGCCAGGTCTGCACGGCCGCGCCGAGGTCCATGCTCACGACGTGGAAGGAGAAGCTGTTGTACTTGAAGGCGTTCTGCCAGTGCTTGACGCCGACGACGAGGTACTGGTCGGTCGTACCGGCGCCCGGTGCGCCCTCCCCGAGCGCCGCCCGCACCTCCCCGGACACATCGCCGGTGAGCAGCCGCTGCATGGCGTGGTGGCGGGTGGCGTAGTAGTGCACCCCGGGCGGCAGCGGGCCGCTCGGCCCCGAGACCCAGTAGATGCTGAGGGGATAGAGGCCGCCGCCGGACGCGGTGCCCCGCGACCAGTTGGCGAGCGGGTAGAACGGCAGCGCGCTCAGATCGCTGTTGGCCTGTACGCCGAGCCGGCGCCCGGTCAGGCCGTACGAGTCGAGCAGCATGCCGGAGAGCGCGTCCAGGTCGAAGGGTCTCTCGCCGCCCGGCGGTTCGGCGCCGGACAGATCCAGCCCGCGCTCCAGTGTGGCGTCGGCCGGGTAGTCGCCGGTGGGCAGCGGCAGGCTGTCCACCCCCGGGTAGTACTTGGTCTTGCGCGGTCCGTCGGGCCAGTCGGGGACGAAGCCGACGGGCTCCATGCCGACCCGGTTGCGCCGCAGGATCGCGGCGGCGTAGTCATGGGCGTACCCCATGGTGTGCTCCTCGGTCAGGGGAAGGGGTGCGGGGCCGGGTTGAGGTCCTCGGGGGCGAGGTCGCGGTCGCGCAGCCCGGCCTCCCGGAGAGCCGTGCGCAGCCGTGGCATGCGCAGCGCCCGCTGCCGCTGCCATCCGAAGTCGATCGGCAGCAGGCCCGGGACGATGACGGAGACCGTCGTGAGTCCCAGGTCCCGCTGTTCGGGCATGGTCTGGTCGACCGCGATCACGTCGAATCCGGCGTCCGTCACGGAGCGGACGCACACGTCCAGGTCGTCGCGGACGTCCGCCGACGGGGTGGGCACCGAGCCGTTCCCGTAGAGCTCGGCCATCGGCCGCTTCGGCGGGCGCGGGGCACCCGGCTCGCCGATGAGGAAGTGGGCGTGGTCGCCCATCTCCGGGATGCCGTACGCCAGGGGGTGGTCGTGCAGTGCCTCGACCTTGGCGAAGTCGGTGGCCATGGCGCGCAGCCTCGGCTCGTCCCGCTCGGTCCTGCCCTGGAGGTTGACCGCGTCGGTGGCGATCTCGCAGAGCGCCCCGGCCAGTGCCGCCTCCGGGTCGAGGCCGGCTCCTGCTCCGAAGCACATCCGGCCGAGCCCGCCGTCGTGGCGGACGGCGACGCCGGTGACGACGGGGACGGGGAAGGTGATCCGGGTGTCGAAGAAGCGGGCCTCGTAGCCGTACATCTCCAGCCGGTCGACCATGTGACGGGTGGAGGCGCGGGTGCTGGTGCGGGGGTCGATCTCCGGGAGCGCGGCCCGCCCGTACCAGGCGAGGAGGAAGGCGTCCCGCTCGACGATCTCCATCAGGCCGCAGTAGACGGCCTCCTCCAGACAGCCGCCGGACGCACAGCCGTTGGAGCTCTCCTGCACGAACCGGTTCTCGACACCGGGTGCGTGATAGTACGTCAGCACTTCGGGGACGAGCACCGGGCGGTTGTCGCGGAGGGACCAGCCCCAGACCCAGGGGATCTCCCGACCCGGCGAGAACGGCGTGACATAGGGGTTCGCCCGGTGGAACTCCTCGGAGTACAGGCCGCATTCACGCGGGTCGAGGGCATGCTCGCCCGCGGCCAGCAGCCCGTCGAGGGAGTCCCGTACGGTCGCGGTCTTCGCGCGGGAACGCATGCCCGCGTACCGCTCCAGGCCCTCCAGGACGCCGATGCGCACGCTGTCCGCGAAGGTGTCGGCGTGCCCGCCCCAGAACGTCTCGCGCAGATACTCGCCCGAACGCATCGAGAAACAGCCGATGGTGGCCGACGTCGACGTCGAGGACACATCGTGGACGACGGACGGGCCCAGGGCGCCGCACACCGGATTGGCGTACGGCTCCACCGGCAGGTCGTAGGTGCGCAGGTCCCGTACGCGGAACGTGCCCGGCTTGTGCTTGGGCGCCGGCCGGAGTGTGAGAGCGGCCGCCTCCGCGGTGTCCTCCTCGGACCGTCCGCACCGAGGGCACTCGGGGTCCGGGACGAGCGGGTAGCGCCTGACCTCCAGGGTCTGGAGGTCGACGAGATGGACGGCCGGGAAGGGGCCGGAGTCCTCGCCGGCGCCCTCGCCCCGGGCCGCGATGAGACCGGCGAGGGCGGTGGCGGCGAAGGGCGTGACGTACGGCGACGCACCGGCGGCCCGGGTGCCGGCGCCGAGTTCGAGCGCCTCGCGGAGCGCGATCGACCGCACGGACTGCCAGCGGCGGGTGAGGCAGCGGGGGCAGGGGCGCGGGTGTGCCGCGGCCTGCCCGGCGGGCGGGAAGGGCCCGGCGACGGCGTGCCGCCCGTAGAGGTGGACGGGTACGGCCGGGGAGCCGCCGGAGACCTCGGCAGGAGTGTGGTCGTCCCCGACTCCCCGCTCCGGAGCGGAGGTTCGGGCAGCGGCGATCGGACTGGGGGCATCGGGCGCGAAGGCGTTCCGTACGCCCAGCAGCCCGATGTCGACGGCAGTCGTGCTGCCGTGGGCGGCGAGGTCCCCACGCAGCAGCTTCGCCAACTGCCCGCAGGAGGGGGCGAGGAGTTCGGGCACACCGGACGCCGCGGCGTCCTCGCGGCCGGCGGGGGTGCCCGGCGCTCCCGGGGCGCGTCGTGCCTCCGCCGCCGCGGACCCGCCCTCCGCGGTGCGCCCGGTGTCCCGGGGCACGGAATCAGTGTGCATCGGTGCCGCCCGGGGCCTGAACGGTGAGGAGCACGCGGGCTGTTCGGATGCCGCCGGCCGGCAGGTCCGCCGGTGTCGTGGGCACGACCAGGACGTCCCGGCCGGCCGCGCGCAGCCGGTCGAGCACCGTGTCCCACGAGGCGGTGGAGGAATCGGCGGGCACGGGTGCGTCGGTGACGGCGACGGTCCCCGCGTCGAGGTCGCCGAGCAGCGGGTCGCCGGTGTCGACGGCGCTCTCATCGCCGTCCGTCCCGTTGTCCGTCTCGGCCGCGAGCTGCACCGCGCCCAGGAGGTCCCGCAGCGCCGCAGACGCCGCGGCCGCCCGGGACAGCTCGCAGCCGACGGCCCACCGGGCCGCGCCCTCGCCGCCGGTCTCGCGGGCGAGGACGGCGTACGCGCCCGAGCGTTCGCTCTCACCCAGATCGAGCAGCTCCACCGCGACGCCCAGATTGCGCGCGGACTTGAGCAGGAACACCAACTCCGCGTTCATGATCGCCTCTTCGAGCCCGTCCTCCGCGACCGGGCTGACACGGGCGGTGCCGCGCACGGCATGGAGCAGCGCGTCGTGCGACAGGGCGGAGAGCAGACCGCGGCCCGCCGCCTCCTGCGGGCTCGCGCCCGCGCCCGCACCCGCGCGTGTGGCCAGATGCAGCCGCGCCCGGTTGTACGAGCCGAAGGTCCGCACCGCGGCCGCCGGGACCAGCACCTCTTCCTTGGTCAGCAGCGAGGAGGCGGTCGTCCACGCCGTCACGTCGGCCTCCGTGGCACCCGTACCGCCGCCGGTGGTCAGCGCGGCGGGGCTCAGTACCGCCCGGCCGGACGCGGACCGCTCCTCCTGGGGGGAGGGCGGCGCGACCAGGTCGGTCACCGGCACCACATGATCGACGTAGGCCTCGGCAGCCGCGTACAGCGCACGCATACGGGCACCGGCCAGGTGGTGCACGTCGAATGCCGCGATCGTCCGCCGAGGGCCGTGGCCGAGCGCGATCTCCACACGGCTGACCTTCAGCGGGGTCTGCGTCAGTTCCTCGTCGTCGTAGCGGGTGAAGACTCCGGCGAGGGGGCGGACCAGGGCGTCGCTGGTGCGGTTGAGGTCGTCGACGAGTCCTTCCGCGTCACGCGCCGTCTCCACGGTCGGGGTCCGGGGCAGTGAAGGCCCGGTCGCCAGGACCTGTCCGGCCTCCTCGGCGGCGCCTGCCGCGGGCGGGCAGAGGGCGCACTCGGGGTGGGGGTGCAGCGGCTCCGCGACGACGTCCAGCGACTCCAGGTCCTGGACGAGGACCTGACGGTCCGTCTCGGCGGGGAGCGCTCCGGTGGTGAGGCGGAAGACCTCGTAGCCGAGGAGGTTGCCGGACATGGCCGCGACCGGTCCGATGAGCGCTCCGTCCACCGGGGAGGGGACGGGACGCCCGACGGCGACCTCGCGCCAGATGTCGGCCGCCGCCCCCGCGTCGACGTTGGCACCGAGGCGCAGCAGGGCGCAGGACCAGCAACCGCTGGAGCCCGGGGTGCTCAGAGGGCCGATGACGGAGCGGTTGCCGAAGGCCCACGCGGGGATCACGGTGCGGCCAGGGGGCACTCCGTCGGACAGCAGCCGGTGGACATGGCGGGCGGCGCCGGTGCCGGTGACCACGACGACGTCGTAGTCCGCGAGGTCGTCCCAGCCCAGGTGCGCGCCCGTGCGGTCGGGCCCGTGCTCCGCCGGGGTGCCGGGGCCGTCGAGGCGCTCGACGTCCACCGGGCAGCCCCTGGCGGCCAGTTGGTCCGCCTCGGCGCGCACCTCGGGGAAGTCGCGCAGCACGCCGATCCGCGCACAGCCGTTGCGCACCAGGCTCAGGGCGCACCACTGGGCCACCGCGTCGCCGCCCAGCACGGCGACCTTGGTGTCGCGGAAGCGGCGGAAGCGTTCGACGGGGCTGTCGGTGTAGTGGTCGACGTAGGCGATCTGCGCGGCGAATCTTCGGGTCACGTCCGCTTCGAGCCCCGGCTCCGGCTCGGCATTCCCGGCCGGGATGTCGCGGGCGTAGCCGCGTTTGTACAGGGTCTTCACCAGCTCGGCGGCCATGGTCCGCTGAGCCGGGCCGAAGCCGTCGCAGATGGCGGCCAGGGTGTGATGGCCGCTCAGATGCGGGACGAGGAGGGACGCGAACCGGTACGCCGTACGCCCCGTCAGATGGAATCCGCCGTCGGCGTTGTGGAAGAGCACGCCTCCGGGCGTCTCGGTGAAGAGCACGTCCCGGTTCACGCGCGGCCGGGTCCCGGCCAGCGCTTCGAACGCTTCTGCAGCCATGGGGGTCACACTTTCTGTGTGGTCTGGGTGTGGTGGGGCGTCCTACACGCGTAGACGCGGAGGAGCTCATGCATCCGGTACGGACCGGGCGGCCCCTCTTCGAGCAGTCCGGCATCGGCCAGGCGCTCCAGTGCCTCCTCGGCCGCGGCCACCGGGAGACCGAGCGCCTCCGCGGAGTCCTCGGCCCGCACCTTGTCGTGGGCCAGGGAGCCGATCCGCAGAAAGGCGGCGGCCAGGCCCGGCCCCAGGCGGTCCAGCGCCTCGCCGAGCACCTGCTCGACGGACATGCCGGGGTCGTCGGTCAGGGAGAGCCGGGCCATCGGGTCGTCGGCCAGCCAGCGGACGCTGTCGGCAAGGCTGAGCCCCGGGCGGGTCAGCAGCCGGGCGGTCAGGATCCGCAGGGCCAGGGGGTAGTGGGCGCAGATCTCGGCAAGTCGCGCTGCCGCTTCGGGCTCGGAGTTCACCCGGTCCGTCCCCAGGACGGACAGCAGCAGCTCGTGGGACTCGGCCTCCTCGAACGTGCCCAGCCGGTGCACCGAGCCGCCGTGGGTCGCCACCAGGCCCGCCAGGCCCCGGCGGCTGGTGACGATGGCGGCGGCGCCCGGCGCGGACGGCAGGAGCGGGCGCACCTGGCCGGCGGTGAGTACGTCGTCGAGGACCAGCAGGACACGGTCGCCGCTGCCGGTCCGCACCCTCAACTCCTCAAGCTCCGCAGCCACTTCGGCGGCACCGCGCGGTTCGCCGCCGGGGCCGGTCATCCGTACCAGGAGCCGGCCGTCGGGGAAGTGCTCGCGGACGAGCTGGGCGACATGGCAGGCCAGCGCCGTCTTCCCGATGCCCGGGGCGCCGGAGACCAGCACCGTGGCCGGCCCGCCTCTCTCCTCGGTGAGCCGGGCCGTCATGGCCGCGACCTCCGCGGAACGCCCGCTGAACGACGGCACCGCGGGCACCGACGGCAGGACGGCAGGCGTGGAGGGAGGTGCGGTGGCCGCCGCGGGCACCTTCTCCTCCCGCACCCGCTCCGCCGTGAGCGCCAGGACCTGCGCGGAAGGGCGTTTGTCGGAGGCCGGGCCGAGATCGTCGCCGCGGAGAATGGCCAGCTCCAGCCGCTGCAGCGCGGGGGAGGGGTCCACCCCCAGCTCGTCCAGCAGGTACCCCTTGACCCGCCGGTACTCCGCCAGCGCCTCGGTCTGCCGCCCCGTCCGGTACAGGCACTCGATGAGCTGCTCCCGGAACCGCTCGTGGCCCGGGTGGGCTCGCGTCGCGCTCCACAGCTCGACCAGCGCCTCGCCGCAACGGCCCAGCGCCAGTTCGAGATCGCAGGCCCGCTCGACGGACCGCAGACGCTCCTCGGTCAGCCGCGGGACCTCGTCGCGGTGCAGGACGTCGGACCGTACGTTCGCCAGCAGCGACCCCTGCCACAGCGCAAGGGCGTTCCTCAGGACGTCGAGCTCCGCCTCAGGATCGCGGGTCAACTGCGTTGCGCGGCGCACGCCTTCGCGGAACCCGATGAGGTCGAGGTTCTGCTCGCCCGCGATGATCCGGTAGCCGCCGGGCACCGCCTCGATGGGCGTCTCGGTCACCCCGTACTTGGTGAACAGTCTCCGCAGCCGCAGCACGCACGTCTGGAGAGCGGCCTTCGCCGTCGCGGGCTGGACCTCGCCCCAGACGGTCCGCAGCAGATACTCCGTCGAGACAACGGAGTTGGCGTGGAGCAGCAGGGAGGCGAGCAGGATGGTGGGTTTGGACGGAGCGAGCACGACGGATTCCGGCCCGTCGGTGATGCTGAGCGGGCCGAGCAGCTGAAATCGCATCGCCGCCTACTGCCGGCCGTCGACGCAGACGCGGAACTCCGCCGGCGCGGAGGGGCGGGAGAGACGGTCGGCCGCCCTGTCCCAAACGTCACAGAACGTGTCGAGCAGGCGCTGTGGAATCACGTCCGCGGAGGCCCGGGAGAGGTGCCGCGGCGACGACGGGGGACCCTCGAAGGAGGTCGCCGCCGCGGCACCGGCTGATGTGCACAAGGCGGTCGCACCGAGTCCCAGGACGAGCGCTGTCCGCGCCGAGAGCGTTGGCTTGCTGGATACTCCGGTCACTTTCTCCCCCTTGCCTAGCTGGTCAACTAGCGGGCACGCATGACCCTGCCAGCGGGGGAGTGGGCGTAACAGACAGAAGGCTGACAGCTTGTTGCACGGGTGGGGGCAGCATGCTGACAGTGCTTGCGTTCGTCCCAACGGCGCCCGGGAGGACGGTCCCTGGCCTTCGGAGGACGGCGCGGGGCGGGGAGGAAGAGGCCGCGCGGTGGCAGCCATGGCGGCGCCGTTGATCACGGAGCGTTCATCACCGGCTTCGCGTCGGCGACGCCGCGAGCCGTCCGCGCAGGAGCACGTACGCAAAAGCCCGCCGGCCCCCGCTGCCTCGTGCCGTACGAGGTGCGGGGGCCGGCGGGCTCGGTGCGCTGGACGGGGCACCTGCGGAGGGAGCAGGAACGCTCCGTCCGGGGCCGGCCGTCTCAGAGCGAGGCGCCCACGGGCTCCTTCGTCTCCTCCTTCTCCGTGACACGCACCCGGGACCCGGCGTCGTTGTGCCGCTCCACCCAGGTGTTCAGCGCGGTGGTGGACGCCAGGTCGCGGTGGCGCAGCCCGGAGAGGTCCAGCTCGACCGGGCGGTCGGCGGGCAGGGCCTCCAGGGAGTCGAGGATGACGGGCAGGCGCAGGAACGTGGCGTTGCCGGTGAGGGAGACGCGGACCGTCCCGCTGCCCGTGTCGGCGGTCCGGACGCGGACGTGGGAGGTGTCCCAGGCGAGCTTGACGATGGAGAGGCCCAGCCCGATGAGGACGCCCTCGAACATGTTGACCGTCACGATCGCGATCGCCGTGGCCACCATGATCATGGCCTCCGTCCGGTGCTCACGCCACATGGGGACGAGGCGGTCCGTCGGCAGCAGCTTCCAGCCCGCGTGGACGAGCACTCCGGCGAACGCGGCGAGCGGGATGATGCCGAGGACGGCGGGGAGGAAGACGGCGAACAGCAGCAGCCAGACACCGTGCAGGACACGCGAAACCTTGGTCCTCGCACCGGCGTTGACATTGGTCGCGCTGCGGACGATGACAGCCGTCATCGGCAGGGCGCCGAGCAGACCGCACACGGTGTTCCCCGCGCCCTGGGCCATCAGCTCCTTGTTGTAGTCCGTACGCGGCCCGTTGTGCAGCCGGTCCACGGCGGCGGCGCTGAAGAGGCTCTCGGCCGAGGCGATGAGGGTGAAGGCGACGACGGTTCCGATGACACCGACCTGGGCGAGGGCGCCGAAGTCGCCGCCACCGGGAAGGTCGACCGACTCCAGCAGGCCCTGCACCTCGACCTTCTTCAGGGGAAGGTCGAACAGCCACGTGACGCCGGCGGACAGCACCACGGCGACCAGCGCGCCGGGGACCATGCGGACCCGCTGCGGCATCCGCTGCCACAGGAGCATCACCAGGACGGTTCCCGCGCCGACGCCGAGGGCGGCCAGGGCGTGGGGCGAGCCGAAGACGGTGGAGACCAGGCCGGGCAGTCCGGCTATCTTGCCGAGCCCGCTGGAGGGGGACGACTGATCCGCCATGGCGTAGAGCTGCCCGGCGATGATCACCAGGCCCACGCCGGCGAGCATGCCTTCGACCACGGAGACCGAGACCGCACGGAACCAGCGGCCCAAGCCCAGGAATCCGAGCAGCAGTTGGACGAGTCCGGAAGCCAGAACGATGACGCCGAGCGCACCGAGACCGAACTCGCGGACCGCCTCGGCGACCAGCACGGTGAGACCGGCGGCAGGACCGCTGACCTGCATACTGCTGCCGGGCAGCAGGCCGACGACGATGCCGCCGACGATCCCGGTGATCAGTCCGGTCTCGGCCGGGACACCGGAAGCGACGGCCACACCCACGCAGAGGGGCAGGGCGACGAGGAACACGACGACTGACGCGCTGAGATCGCGTCCAAAGGAGGGGGGAAGCATCAAGGACCTCTCGGTTCTGTCATCTGCGTCATCGAGCGATGACGGGTCGGGCGCGGCGTGCGCACCAGGGCTCACAGGGGCAGGAATTCCTCGCTGCCGCCGCGGTGGGTGCTGACACGGCCGGTGTGGACCTCGTAGAACCAGGCGTGCAGGCGCAGCCGGCCGTCGGCGAGCCGGGCGGACACGCAGGGGTAGGCGCGCAGCGTCTCGAGCTGGATCAGGATGTGCTCCTGCACCGCCCTGGCGATGTCGGGCTCGGCGGATCCGGGGACCTGCGGCGCGGCGGTCACGGTCGGCTCACGGTCGAGCCAGCCCCGCACCGCCGGTACGCCTTCCAGATCCGCGCCGGTGACCAGGGCGGTCACCGCGCCGCAGCCCGAGTGGCCGCACACCACGATGTCGGAGACGCCGAGCACCTCGACCGCGTACTCGATGGTGGCCGCCTCACCCGACGGACGTTCGGCGGAGTAGCGGGGGATGACGCCACCCGCCGTACGCAGCTCGAACAACTCGCCCGGCCCGGCACCGGTGATGAGCGCGGGGACGACCCGGGAGTCGGAGCAGCTCATGAACAGCGTGCCCGGCGACTGCCCGGCCTCCAGATGGCTCAACTCCTCGCCGCGGCTTGCGAAGCTCCTGGCGTGGTCGATCAGTGCTTGCACGTCGGTCTCCCCTTGTGTCGGTGACAGTGGCAACCGGGCCGGAGGAGTGCTCCGTTGGAGTGCTCCTTCAGGCCGATGTCGATCACCGTGCCAAAGCGCACCTGAAGCCCACCTGAAGCTGCTCACAGGGTGAGACGGGCGGGGTGTTCGGGGCCGGGGAGAAGGCGGTCGTACGAGGTCGGGCAAGGCGGTCGTACGAGGTCGGGCACGGTGCCGGGGCGCCCCGCGCACACGAAGAGGCATCCCCGGCGGAACACCGGGGATGCCTCTTCGCCGGAACGTCTACAGCGCGCGCGTTACGTCTTCCGTGTGCGTGCGATGCGGGATTTGCCATACGCCGCCGGGTGATGACTCCGGCTCACGGCCGGTTGCATCAGAGCCGACGGACCGTCATCAGGCGGCGCTGCGCCCCACCGTGACGGTCTCCCGCTTCTCGCCCCCGACCATGGTCAGTGCCACCGTCTGCACGTCCCTCGTCCTCCACAGCCAGATGATGTCGCGTCCGAAGGACCAGACGAGCAGGGCCAGGGCGAGCGACACGATCCCGAACGTCGCGGCGTACGGCAGGAGTTCGCTGCCCGCCGCGACCAGGACGATGCCCTGAAGCGCGGCCACCGTCTTCCGCGCCGTGCTCGGCGGCAGCGCCCCGTGCATCCACGGCAGCACCCAGGCCGCCGCGACGAATACGTACCGCATCATGCCGATCGCCAGCACCCACGGGCCCAGCGAGAAGGAGACATAGAGGCTGAGCACGAGGATGAGAAAGGCGTCGACCTCCATGTCGAAGCGCGCCCCGAGCCGTGACGATGTCCCGGTGCGCCGGGCCACCTGCCCGTCGACCGCGTCGAGGATCAGGGCCGCCGTGGCGAGCGCCACCAGGACCGTGACCGGCGGCCGCCCCCCGAGGGAGTCGGCGACCAGCGCGGTCACGCCGCCCGCGAGAGTCGCGCGGGCCAGCGTGACGGAGTTGGCCGGCCCGAAGGACCGGGTTCCCGAACGACGCAGGGCGAGCGTGAGTACCGCCCACATGGCGACCGCGAAGACCGAGCCGGTCAGCCACCCCACAGGCCCCAGGCCGACCGCCAGCCAGAGCAGGGCCAGGAGCAGGAGCTGCGCGCCCATTCCCGCGGTTGTTTCCTGCCGGAACGGCCGGGTTTCGTACCCGCCGTAAACGGCCATTGCGCCTCCCCGAGCTGTGTGACAAGTCGATCAGTGCCGCGTACCGTTCCTGCGGACTTCGTGACTACTAACAACGGGAGCCGTCGCTCCAGCGTTCAAGGAGGCTGCTGATGGATCGCGCCGCCCGCGCCTTCTGGCTCCGCTCTCCCGGGGACGGCGAGATCCGGGCCGTCGATCTTCCCGAACCCGGTGCGGACGACGTCGTCGTGCGTGCGCTGTTCTCCGGAGTGAGCCGCGGGACGGAGACGCTGGTCTTCCGCGGTGGTGTGCCCGAGAGCCAGTACGGCACCATGCGGGCCCCCTTCCAGGACGGCGACTTCCCCGCCCCCGTCAAGTACGGGTACCTCAGCGTCGGAGTCGTCGAGGAAGGGCCGGAGCCGCTCCTCGGCCGTACGGTCTTCTGCCTCTACCCGCATCAGAGCCGCTACGTCGTACCCGCCAGTGCGGTGACCCCGCTGCCGGACACCCTCCCCGCCGAGCGCGCGGTGCTGGCGGGGACGGTGGAGACCGCGGTGAACGCCCTCTGGGACGCGGCACCCATGATCGGCGACCGGGTCGCCGTGATCGGGGCCGGCATGATCGGCGCGAGCGTCGCCGCGCTGCTGGCCCGCTTCCCCGCCGTCCGGGTCCAGCTGGTCGACGCCAACCCCGCCCGTGCCGAGCTGGCCGAGGCGTTGGGCGTCGACTTCGCACTGCCCGGGGAAGCGACGGGCGGATGCGACCTCGTCGTCCACGCCAGTGCGACCGAGGCCGGACTCGCCCGCTCCCTGGAACTCCTCGACCCGGAAGGCATGGTCCTCGAACTGAGCTGGTACGGGGACCGGCGGGTCAGTCTCCCGCTGGGCGAGGCCTTCCACTCCCGCCGCCTCGTCGTGCGCAGCAGCCAGGTCGGCACGGTCTCCCCGGCCCGCGCGTCCCGGCGCACCTACGCCGACCGGCTCGCGCTCTCCCTCGACCTGCTCGCCGGCCATCCCGCCTTCGACGCACTGATCACCGGGGAATCCGCTTTCGAGGAGCTCCCGCAGGTGATGCCGCGTCTGGCCTCCGGCGACCTCCCCGCGCTGTGCCACCGCGTCCGGTACGAAACCGGCCCGGAATCCGGCTGAGCAGATCTCCGCTCCGGCCCGTACCCATGGGCACGAGAAGCGAGCACGGACCGGACATGGGCCGGCCCGAACCCGTACGCCCCGGCCGGGGCGTTTCTCCGCACGACCTGGAGGGTCATCCGTTGTTCAGCGTCACCGTCCGCGATCACATCATGGTCGCCCACAGCTTCCGCGGCGAGGTCTTCGGGCCCGCGCAGCGCCTGCACGGCGCGACGTTCCTCGTGGACGCCACATTCCGACGGACCGAGCTGGACGAGGACAACATCGTCGTCGACATCGGGCTGGCCTCCCAGGAGCTGGGCCGGATCACCGCCGACCTCAACTACCGCAATCTGGACGACGAACCGGACTTCGCGGGCATCAACACCTCCACGGAGTTCCTGGCCAAGGTCGTCGCCGATCGGATCGCCGACCGCATCCACGCCGGCGGGCTCGGCGAAGGGGCCCGCGGTCTGGACGGCCTCCAGGTCACCCTCCACGAGTCCCACATCGCCTGGGCGAGTTACGAGCGCTCGCTGTGAACCCCGCCGACGCCACCCCGACGGCCGTGCCCACGGTGCACTTCGTCCTGCCCGGTGACGTCGACGATCTTGCCGCCCCCAGCGGCGGCAACACCTACGACCGCCGGGTGTGCCAGGAACTGCCCCGCGCCGGCTGGCGCGTTCACGAGCACCCCGTGCCGGGCGCGTGGCCGGAGCCGGGGGCGGCTGCCCGCGCGAAACTGGCCGGGATCCTCGGCGGGCTGGCGGACGGCAGCGTCGTCCTGCTGGACGGGCTCGTGGCCTGCGCCGTGCCCGACATCGTCGTCCCCGAAGCCGCCCGGCTGCACCTGGTGGTGCTCCTGCACCTGCCGCTCGGCGACGAAACCGGACTGGCCCCCGCGACCGCCGCGGACCTCGACGCCCGCGAACGCAGGACCCTGCGCGCCGTGTCGTCCGTCGTGGCGACCAGCACCTGGGCGGCCCGCCGGCTCGTGGCGCACCACGGGCTCGCCCCGGACCGGGTCCATGTCGCCGCCCCAGGCGCGGACCCCGCGCCCCAGGCACCCGGCACCGACGGCGCGTCGCGGCTGCTGTGCGTCGCGTCGGTCACGCCGCGCAAGGGACAGCACCGGCTGGTCGGCGCGCTGGCGACGGTCGCCGACCTGCCGTGGTCCTGCGTCTGCGTCGGCGGACTGGGCCAGGACCCCGCGTACGTCGTCCGGCTGCGCGCCCTGATCGCGGAGTTCGGGCTCGGGGACCGGGTGCGTCTCATCGGCCCGCAGCACGGCGAGGAACTGGAAGCGAGCTACGCCGCGGCCGACCTCCTGGTGCTCACCTCGTACGCCGAGACGTACGGCATGGTCGTCACCGAGGCGCTCGCACGCGGCATCCCCGTCCTGGCCACCGCCGTGGACGGCCTCCCGGAGGCCGTCGGGCGCGCGCCGGACGGAAACGTGCCGGGCCTCCTCGTACCCCCGGGTGATCTGCAGGGCCTCGGCAGCGGGTTGCGGCGCTGGTTCGACGAGCCCGATCTGCGCAGGCAGTTGAAGGTCTCCGCGCGCCGGAGGCGGGCCGTTCTGGAAGGGTGGGACATGACGTCGCGCAATCTCGCCGCCGTGCTGGAGCGGCTTCCGCAAGCATCCCGGAGGTCCGCATGACCAGGACCGAAGTACCGCCGTACGCCCCCGAGTGGCTCGAACTGCGGGAGAGCGCGGACGCCGCCGCCCGCGCGAGCGGGCTCCTCGTCCCGCTGCGCCGCCATCTGTCGGGCCTGCCGCGGTGGGAGCCGGGCGCCGGCCTGGTGATCCGCGATCTGGGCTGCGGCACCGGCTCGATGGGACGCTGGCTCGCCCCCCGGCTGCCCGGCCCCCAGCGATGGGTGCTGCACGACCGCGACCCCGGTCTGCTGGAGCACGCGGTGGCACGGATGCCCGGCGCGTCCGCCGACGGCAGTCGCGTCACGGTCACCACACGCCAGGGCGACCTCGCCCGGCTGTCCGCGGACGACCTCTCCGGCACCGCGCTGGTGACGGCGTCGGCCCTGCTGGACGTGCTCACCACGGACGAGGTGGACGGCCTCGTCGCGGCCTGCGCCGGTGCCGGCTGCCCGGCGCTGCTCGCGCTCTCCGTGGTCGGACGCGTCGAGCTGACGCCGGCCGACCCGCTCGACGCCGAGATCGGCGAGGCGTTCAACGCCCATCAGCGGCGCAGCGACGACACCCGCCGCCTGCTCGGCCCCGACGCCGTCGCCACGGCCTCCGAAGCCTTCACGCGGCACGGCATGGACGTACGCGTGCACAGCAGCCCCTGGCACCTGGGCGCCGATCAGTCCGCGCTGGCGGCCGAGTGGCTCCGGGGCTGGGTGGGTGCGGCCTGCGAAGAGCGGCCGGACCTCGACGCGTCCGCCGTCGCGTATCTGCAGCGCCGCCTGGCGGCGTGCGAAGCGGGCGGGCTGCGGGTGGTGGTGCACCACAGCGATCTTCTCGCCCTGCCCCGCCGGACGTCCGGGGAGGCGCGGTGATGCGTGCGGCCTGGCCGAGGATCCGGAACCTCGTCGGCGTGGGGATCCTCGTCGTCCTGCTGTGGCGGCTGGGCAGCGACGCGTTCGTTGACGGGCTGCGCAGGATCGACACCGCCGCGCTGCTGGCCGCGCTCGCGCTCGGCCTGATCACCACGCTGTTCAGCGCCTGGCGCTGGTGCCTGGTCGCCCGGGCCATGGGGATGCGGCTCCCGCTCGGTCAGGCCGTGGCCGACTACTACCGTTCGCTGTTCCTGAACGCGGCGCTGCCCGGCGGCATCCTCGGCGATGTGCACCGCGCCGTACGGCACGGACAGGACGCCGGTGACGTCGGCCGGGGCGTACGGGCGGTGGTGCTGGAACGGACCGCGGGCCAGGTCGTGCTCATCGGCGTCGGTGCCGCGGTGCTCTTCGCCTCTCCGTCCCCGGCCCTTCAGGATGTGCGGGCCGTGGTGGCCCCCGTCGCGGCCCTGGCGTTCGCGGCGGCTGCCGCGATCGTGGTCGCGGCAGCCGTGGGGCTCCGGCTGGTGCCCGGGATGTCGCGTGTCCGCCGCGCGGTCGGCTCCGCGGTGGCGGAGGCGCGCCAGGGGCTGTTCGGCCGCGAGAGCCTGCCCGGAGTGGCGGTCTCGTCGGCGGCGGTTCTCGCCGGGCATCTGGCGACGTTCCTGCTCGCCGCCCGGGTCGCCGGATCCGCCGCGCCCGCGGCCGAGTTGCTGCCCCTGATGGTGCTGGCGCTGCTCGCCATGGCCCTGCCGCTGAACGTCGGGGGCTGGGGGCCGCGGGAAGGCGTCACGGCGTGGGCCTTCGGTGCGGCGGGCCTAGGCGCGACCCAGGGGCTGACGGTCGCCGTGGTGTACGGCGTGCTCACCTTCGTCGCGAGCCTTCCCGGTGCCGGCGTGCTCGCCGGCCGATGGCTCGCCGGACTCCGTACCCAGCGGCCGGAGTTCGAGTTCGAAGAGCGTGTCCTCGCCGAGAGCGGAGCGGCGCACCGCGGGGCGTAGGGCGTCGCGCATCACCGGGGTGCCGTCGAAGCGGAGCCCGGGGACGCCGTCGCCGATGAGGACCGGGGCGACAGTGACGTAGAGACGGTGGAGGGCCTGTTCATGGAGGAAACGCGAGACAGTGACGCCGCCGCCCTCGACCAGCAGCCGGCCGAGGCCGCGCCGGGCGAGCGTGTCCACCAGGCGCCGGGGTGCGAACGCAGCACGGTCCGGCAGGGTGAGGACGTGGACGCCGTCCGGAACGTCCCGCTTTCCGTCCTGGTCCTGACTGCCGTCCTCCGGACCGCCGTGCGCTGGGCCGCTGTGGTCCGGTCCCACCACCCAGAGCGTCGGCGCGGCCCCGTCGGTGAACACCTGGCGATCCAGGGGTACGCGGCGGTGCGGGTCGAGGACGACGCGGACCGGATGGGTGCCCGCGCAGGCGCGCACGGTGAGCCGGGGGTCGTCGGCGACGGCCGTGCCGGCACCGACGACGACCGCGTCGACGAGGGCGCGCAGACGGTGCAGGTGGCAGCGGTCCTCCTCGCCGGTGACGAAGTCAGCGTCGCCGGTGCGGGTGGCGATGAAACCGTCGAGGCTCTGGCCGAGTTGGGCGAAGGCCAGTCGCGGGCCGGCCAGGCACAGTGGCACATAGCGGTCGGCCAGCTCGGCCGCTTCGGGCGAGGCGTTCCGCTCCCATCGCCAGGTGCCGTCCGCCGACCGGACGAGTCCGGCGGACGCGGCCTGGGCATCGGACCGTATGCCGAGCAGGCGGTCCCAGGCCTCGGCCGCCCCCAGCGGATCGTCGGGGCGCTGCGCGCTGCCGGTGGTCATCGGTTCACCTCGGGGTGCTCGGGGCCGGCGGAACCGGCACCGGGCCGGGAGAGAAGGGAGTGGTACTCACCGAAGGATTCCACAAGGCTCGCCAGAAGTGCCTTTCCCTTTTCCGCCGACGCCTTCGAAGGACGGCCGATGACACCCGATTCCGTATAGGCCGCCATACCGAGCGTGAGCAGATGCCTGCGATCGTCGGCGATGCAATCCGAGGTTTCATATCCGGGGCGGACGAGTTCGGGATGTGCGTGCAGAAGGATGGACGTCTCGAGTTCTCCCGCGTGCATATCGCTGAACGACGACGTCTCCACACCGGCGCGTGACCGCGCGGCATCCCAGTCGGGCGATCCGGGGAATAGCGCCATGCGGATCCCGGACCCCGCAGATTCCTGAACTACGTTACGTAGTACGTAGTTTCCGCCGTGTCCGTTCACCAGAATCAGGGACTCGATGCCGGAGCGGCGGAGCGAGTCCGCGATATCCCGTACGACGGTGTGGAGGGTCGCGGCGGAAAGGGAGACCGTGCCCGGCCAGTCGGCGTGCTCCTGCGAGCAGGAGATCGTGAGCGGAGGAAGGTGGTGAACCGGATATACCGCTGCGATCTCCCTGGTGATGGTGCACGCCACGACCGTGTCCGTGACCAGCGGGAGGAATGCTCCGTGCTGTTCGAAGCTGCCGATGGGAAGCACGGCGACAGCGGCGCGTCGCTCCCTCACCTCCTCGGTCGTGGTCAGCGGCAACAGACCCCCGGAGGTCGTCCCGTGCGTTCCCGAACCGCTCATGCCATTCCGGCCTTTCGTTCCTCGATACGTGTATGCGGCCGCCATCCGGCTCGAATGCGGGGACGCATACGGACTTCCGAGCGGACATCCGTATGAGCAGAGTACGCGGCATCGGCGATCTCTCCCAAGGGGCGAACGCGACGAACCCCGCGACTCGTTGAAGTGTTGTGACTTCATTCTTCATACAGGTCCCGCACGGCCCACATTAGGGGTAGCATCTCCGCATGACAGCAATGGATGTCGTGACCGACCCAGGCCCTGGTCCGTCAGGTGTCGTTCGCGTGGTAAATGTCCGACTGCCCACCGTGCACGGGGATTTCCGCGCAATCGGCTACCTGGACCGTGATGGCGGCGAGGAGCAAGTGGCGCTGGTATGCGGCGACGTCGCCGGAGAGCGCACGCTGACCCGTTTGCATTCCGAGTGCCTGACCGGGGACGCCTTCGGGTCCATGCATTGCGATTGCGGAGATCAACTGTCGGCGGCGCTGCGCGCCATCGCGGCCGAGGGGAGGGGCGTCCTCGTCTACCTCCGGGGCCATGAAGGCCGTGGCATCGGGCTGTTGGCCAAGCTGCAGGCGATGAAGCTGCAGACGGAGGGGCTGGACACGGTCGAGGCCAACCTCGCCCTCGGTTTCCCCGTCGACGCCCGCGACTACCGCGTGGCGGCGGACATCCTGCACGACCTGGATGTGGATTCCGTACGGCTCATGTCCAACAACCCGTGCAAACGGGAGGCATTGCTGCGGCACGGCATCAAGGTCGCCGAGCAGGTCCCCCTGCTCATGCCGCCGCACGAGGAGAACATCCGCTATCTGCGGACCAAGCGGGAGCGCCTCGACCACTACCTGCCGCACCTGAACGCGGCGGGGGAGTAGCCCCCGGCGCCTCCGCGCCGGGGCCGCGCGGAGGCAGGGGGCGCCCACGGCGCGCGCACCTGTGGGCGGCCGCTCGTGCGTGACCGGTCGGCGTGATGCGACCGGTCACGCACGAGCGGCCGGTCGGCGTGGTGCGACCGTCGGCGTGGTGCGGGCCATCGGCATGGGTGTGGCCGGTCGGCGTGGCGGCGCGCCCGCAGCACGGCCGGGCCACCGGCGCCCGGGGGTTGCGTGAGGGTGCATCAAGTGGCGCTGCGCGGGTGGGAGTTCGGCCCCGCCCAGGTGCTCCTTGCCCCGCCCGGTGCGCCCCGCCCCACCCGGTGCGCCCCGCCCCGCGCGGAATGCCGCGCGGGTGGTGCGGTGGATCAGTAGCCCGCCTTCGCGTTGACCCGGCGAGGGTAGTAGCGCTCGTCCCCGGCCCTCTCGTAGTCCTTCCTGCGCGGCGCCTCCGAGACCGGGTGGTCCCCGAGGACCGTGACGCGCCGGCCCTGCCGGTACCCGGAGTAGTCGTTGATGGCGAGGTGCTGGGTCGCCCGGTTGTCCCACAGGGCGACGGCGCCGGGCTCCCAGCGGTACCGGCAGTGGAACCGCGGCGACTCGGCATGCTCGAAGAGGTACTGCAGCACGGCATCGCTCTCGTTCCGGCTGAGCTGCGGAATGTGCGAGGTCCACATGCGGGTGACGTACAAGGACCGCCTTCCGGTCTCCGGGTGGACGCGGACCACCGGATGCTCCGCGCTCACCTCGCCGACCTCCGGTGCCCGCAGCGTATGGACGGCGGTGAGCCCTTCCAGCAGTTCGCGGAACGGCTCCGACAGCGTCTCGTACGCCAGGTACTGGTTGCTCCACATCGTGTCGCCCCCGACCGGCGGGCAGGTGACCAGCTTCAGGATCGATGCGATCGGAGGGTTCGTCCGGAAGGTGACGTCGATGTGCCACTCATCGGCCTTGCCCCCCTTGTCGGACTCGATGAGTGCGATCTCCGGGTGCCCCTGCGCCTTCGGAAGGAACGGATGGATCTCCAGTTCCCCGAGGCGGCGGCCCAGCGCGATGTGCGCCTCCGGGGAGAGCCGGGACTGCCCCGGGAAGAACAGCACCAGGTGCTCCAGCAGGAGTTCATGGATCTGCTCGAAGAGGGGATCGGTCATCTCGGTCAGATCGACCCCGTGGATCTCGGCGCCGAGAGCGGCGGACATCCGGCGTACGTGCAGCGGCTGTTCGGTCACAGCACACCTTTCCTCAAGGATGGCGAATGGCGGGGCGCGGACACCCGGTGCTCAGGCGTCCGGTACGCGGTGGGCCCGGGGGTCGGGCAGGAGGCCGATCTGGTGCAGCCGGTCCAGCGGAGTGAGCCGGACCGGACCGAGACCGGCCATGTTGTACGTGACGGCGCGCAGAAGCCGGGGGTTGGCGCCCGTGTGCCGGACCGCGCGCCTCCCCAGCAGCCGACCCCGCCAGGACAGATCGGTGACCATGCGGGCCGCGTTGTCGCTGGTGCGCGCCGTGTGGGCGAGGGCCGGAACCTGCCGCCGCTCGTAGTCGCGCAGTGCGCCGTCCACGACACCGGGGGAGAGCGCGCCGCTCCGGTCCAGATGCTCCGCCAGCAGGCCCGACAGGCAGTCGGCACTGGTGATGGCGGTATTCATGCCCTGGGCCGCCATGGGGTGGACGGCGTAGGCGGACTCGCCGACGAGCGCCAGACCGGGGACGGACAGACGCGGCGTCAGCAGCCGGAAGACCGGCAGTATTTGACGCGTCGGCAGACTTTCTCGCAGTGGTCCCGCCAATGGCTCCAGTGCGGGAGTCCCACGGAGCATCTCGCTTGCCCACGCGGCCAGTTGCGCGCTGTCGAGCCCGCGCAGCTCTTCCGGGGTGACCTGCGCGTAAAGGCGTACGCGTCCCCCGGGCAACGGATAGGCCAACCGCAGCCCGCGGGCGGTGAGATACGCGGAGAAGTCCTCGGGTCGCCACGCCGCGCCCGTGATCTCGAAGGACAGCAGGCGGTGCGGATAGTCCAGGCGCCGGCCGTCGATGCCGGCGGCGCGGCGCAGCCGGGAGGCGATGCCGTCCGCCGCGACCACGAGGTCCGCGTGCACCGTACTGCGGCGGTTCTCCTGGGCCAGCAGGACACCGATGACGCGCCCTGCGCTGTCGCGCAGTGCCTCTTCGACGAGGACGCCCCGGCGCAACTCGACCCGGGGGCCGAGGTCTTCGCTCAGCGCGTCGAGGATCGTGAGGTGGTCGTGCGCGACCAGGGACCGGTCCCCCTCCGGCAACCGGCCGTAGTCCAGCGCCATCAGTGCCTCACCCGCGGGGCCGCGCACCACGAGCCTGCCGAGCCGTACGGCGTTCCGCCGCTCCAGGGCACGGGCCGTACCCCACCGCCGCAGGACGCGCAGCGCCCCCGGTTGCAGCACTTCGCCCTTCGCCACGGGCCTCGGGCGGTGCTGTTTGTCCACCACCAGGACGCGCAGGCCGAGTTCACTCATGGCACGGGCCGTGGCGAGCCCGGCGACACCGGCGCCGCACACCACCACGTCGTACCGGGAGGTGTCCGATCCGCTCATGCCGCCGCTCCGTCCGTTCCCCTCAGGCACCGTCCGCTGACGCGCTGCCCGCTTTCGCGCTGCCGGGTCGCGCACTGCCCGGTCCCGCCCTGCACGCTCATGCGCCGTCAGCCTCCGGGACCGGTCCGCGCAGCCGCGCCAGGGCGCGTACGGCGAGGCTGGCGGCGATCACGTCGTCCGTGTAGCGGGCGCAGAAGCGGATGTACTCGTTCACCGGGCCGCCCTGCCAGCCGCCGTCCGGCATCTGTGCCGCCAGCAGCCGTTGCGCGGCCGTGGTGACCACGTCGTCCTCCGGGTCAATGCCCGCCGCCAGCAGGGCGTGCAGCGCCCAGGCGGTCTCCTCGACCGTGCCCGGTTCCTGGCCGCGTCCGGTGCCCCACGATCCGTCGGCCTGCCGGGCGCGTATCAGCCAGTCGCGGGCCCGCCGGGCCGCGGGGTGCCCGGCGCCGCGGGCCCGGCAGAGCGCCTCCAGCACCGTGGCGGTGCCGGGTGTCCCGCCGCGGTACCACAGTGCCTCGAAGGAGCCGTCCCGGTCCTGGCGTTTCGTCAGCCATCGCAGTGCGCGCTCCACACGCGCATCGCTCCCGTCGGCTCCGTGGTCCAGCAGAGCCAGAACGGCCTTGGCGGTCATCTGGGGACAGGGCCCGAATCCGCCCGGTCTGCTGTTCCGTACGGCCAGGCTCCACGACCCCTGGGAGTCCTGCATCCGGGTCAGCCAGTCCACGCCCTCCCGTGCGTGCCTGTCGCCCTCGCCTCCTGGAAGCCGCCGCAGGATCGAGGAGATCTCGGCGGTCTCCAGCGCCATCGGCCAGGAGTGCTCGTCGGAGAAGCCCCAGTAGCCCGGCGGGCATTCCAGTGCGCGGAACGGCGGTGTGCGATGACGGACGCGGAGCATGGCCCGGGTCGTCGCGAGGCGGGGATCCGCGCCGCGGCCGGCTTCGAGCAGTGCCGCGGTGGCGAAGCCGGACCACGTCAGATCCAGGGGCATCAGGTCCCAGGAGCCGTCCGCCGACGCCGCCGAGCGCAGCCAGTCCGCGGAGGCCGCGGCGATCTCGGGTGCCAGGCCGGAACGGGTCACGCCGATGCAGACGAGGCCGGTGAGCCAGGGATCGGTGCTCAATCCACCGGTGCCGCCGCCGTGTTCGTACACATGACGCACCACGGACAGCGCGGTCGACCGGGTACGGGAGTCCAGCCACCCCAGCCCTGGGCGTGGTCGACGCTGTGCCGACTGCCCCAGGGTCATGGCCGCGAAGATCGGCAGCCGCAGGCTCAGCAGGCGCCGTGAGAAACCGGGCAGGAGCAGCAGTTCCCGCGGCAGACGGGGCAGGGTGTGCGACGGGTACCGGCCGGCGAGTACGGCGAACTGCCGTGTGAGTCCCACCATGGCCGGCTCGGGCAGGGCCTCCTCGCCGCCGAGTGCCGTGAGCCGGCGCCGGCCCGCCTTCACCGCACCGGCGGCCCGGCTGCCGCCCACGACCTGGAGGACGTCCGTCGCGAGCGCTGTGGCGAGCAGCTCCGTGGGCACCCCGGCCATGGCCCATCCGCCGTCCCCACGCTGCGTCTCCATCAGCCGGGTGACCCCGCGGGTCATCACGTCGTCGGCACGCCCGTCGCGTGCACCGGTCAGCCGCAGTGCCATCAGGGCCACCGCCGTGTTGCCGGGCGAGAACCGGTCTCCTGCGGGAGCGAAGACACCGTCCGGGCGGCGGCGGGCGAACAGCCACTCCGTCCCGGCGGTGACTGCGGTACGGATTCGGGAAGGCAGGGGAGAGGTCGCCATGGAAGGGAGTTCACCCATTTCCGTCGTGGGCCGGCGTGTGATGCGGGGCGGGGAGCCCGGCGAGGCCCGCCGGTTCGCTGGTTTCCGGGACCCCTGAGGGAGCGAGCTCGTACCGGGCGCGCATCCGGCTCTGGGCGAGAACGGTCACGGCCAGCAGAGGGAGGAGCAGGGACAGCGCCGCCGTCGGGCCGATGCCTCCGGCGACCACGGCCGCAGCAAGCACCAGCCGTTCCGACACCAGGACTTCGTGCGCCGCCAAGGCCCGGGGCGGCGTGATCTCCCGCCCGGGGCGCAGCAGCGGCAGATACGCGGCGGCGCCGCATCCGCCGGCGAGCAGCAGCAATGCGAGGCAGCCCACGGGGCTCGCGGGGACCAGCCAGGCGCAGGCCGAGGCGAGGGCCAGGGCCGCCGCGTACAGCCGGGCCGCTGTGACCGCGGCGGGACGCACACCGCGGAGCACCGGCAGCGTGCGGTATCCGCCCGCACGGTCGGCCGCCACATCGCGCAGGGTGCCGACGAGGTTCGACGCCGTGTCATGGACCGCGAAGACGAGGGCGAACGGCAGTACGCGCCAGGGGGGTTGGCCCGTGACCGTGAGCGCGCCGTGCAGCACGGTGATCGCCGTCAGCGCTCCCCGTACGGCATTGCCGGACAGCCCGCGGGCCTTGAACACCTTGGCGTACGCCACCACACCCGCCATGGCCGCGGCCACCAGGACCAGCGCGAGCCAGGAGACCAGGACCGTGACGACAGCGGCGCCGACCGCACATCCCGTACCGCAGATCACGGCGGCCCGAGGGCTCAAGCGGCCCGAAGGGATGGGGCGTTGGGGCTTGCCGATGGCGTCGAGACGGCGGTCGAAGAAGTCACCGAGATAGTGCCCGCCGAGCCAGCCCAGTGTCGGAGCCGCCCACGCCACCCCGAGCGCGCCCGGTGAGGGGGAACCGCCGGCCAGTGCGGCTCCCGCAACGCCCACCAGACCCGGATACCACAGGGTGTAGGGGCGCCAGGTCTGCACATGCGCCCATAAGCCCCTGCCGAGGCGCCCGGCCATCGGTCAGTTCTCCCGGTCGACGGCCAGGTCGGCCACGGAGGCGAGGATCTCGGCGGATTCGGTCACCGGAAGCCGCGTCAGATACTCCTTGGCGAGGTCGGTCTCCGTACGCGACCGCTCCCGCGCCAGTTCGAGGGCGCCGGTCGAGTGGAGCAGCTCCCGGACGACCTCGTGCGCCTCCGCGGTCGGCAGGCGTCCGGCGAGGGCGGCCGAAAGGCGGGCGCGCCCGGACGGTCCGCTCATCTCGTGGCAGAGCAGAACGGGAAACGTGGGGCGGCTGTTGGCCATGTCGCTCAGATCCGGCTTGCCGGTGGCGCTGCTGTCGCTGATGTGGGGCAGCAGGTCGTCGTGCATCTGAAAGGCACGCCCGAGGTGGTGGGCGTATCCCGTCAGGGTGCAGTCGTCCTCGTGCGACCCGCCGCCCAGAGCCCGGCCGGCACGGCACGCTCCGCGGAACAGCGCCCCGGTCTTCAGCGCGGTCATGGAGAAGTAGGCGTCCAGTCCGCATCCGAGGTCGCCGCGCAGCCGGCCCTCCATCGCCTGGCCGCTGCACAGGTCCATGCCCGCCTGGGCGAGGATCCGTACTGCGTCGAGCACCCGGGAGGCGGGAAGCCCGTACTCCGTGCACTCGGCGACGGCCGCGAACATCCGCATCATCAGGGAGTCCCCGGTGACGATGGCGTCGGAGCTGCCGTGGAGAGCGGCGACGGAGGGGCGGCCACGGCGGAGCGCGTCCTCGTCGATGACGTCGTCGTGGACCAGCGAACCGACGTGCAGATACTCCACGCCGAGGGCGGCGGGCAGGAAGGGCTCGCGGGGGTTGCCGAGCGCCGCGGCCGATTCCACGAGGAGCAACGGGCGCAGCAGTTTGCCCGCCGGGACGAGTGCGTAGCGGGATATCCGGTGCACCCGCTCCTCATCCGGCTGCCAGCGGGTGTGCAGTTCGCGCTGCAGCAGTGCGAGCGTCGTACGCGCGGGGGCCAGATGGTGCCCGGGCACGTGCGTCGCCGGGTGCGGCGGGATCATGGAGTCCCTTTCCGGTGGGGGATCGTGCCGGCGCCCGGAACACCCGGACCGGCAGGAGGAGGAGGGGAGTTCAGGGGGAGGGGGCGGCACCGGAGCCCGGCACGTCCCTGTCGGGCGCGCCTGGGGCCGGTGCGCCTTTCCGGAAGCGGCCGGCCAGGGTGGCGAACGCCGCGTTGGCCTCCGGCTCCGCGACGGTCACCCGCACTCCTTCGCCCGGTTTGCCGCAGACGAGCACCCCGTTGTCGGCACAGAACTGGGTGAAGCGCTCGACGTCGGATGCCATCGGCAACCAGAGGAAGTTGGCCTGACTCGGGGTCACCTCCCAGCCCTGCTCCCGCAGAGCGGTGCGCAGCTGTTCCCGGTCCCGGGCGGTTGCCGCCCATCGCTCCCGGACCTCCCCGGACTCGCCCAGGGCCGCGATCGCGGCGCTCTGGGCGACGGCGCCGACCCGGAAGAACGCCTGGAGGACGCGAAGCGGCGCGAGGGTGCGCCGATGCCCGATCAGGTAGCCGACCCGCAGGCTCAGCAGGCCGTAGGACTTCGAGAAGGTCCGTACGACACAGACCCGTTCGTCGCTCCGGTACAAGGCGAGGGAGTCGGCGATGCGGTCGTCGTCGGCGAAGTCCCGGTACGCCTCGTCGATCACCACGGTGACGTGTGGCGGGAGCCGGCGGAGGAAACGCTCCAGCGAGGCATGATCGACAGTGGTGCCCGTGGGATTGTTCGGATTGCACACGATGACGAGGCGCACCCGGTCGGTGACCGCGTCCGCCATGGCATCGAGGTCGTGCACCTGCCGGTCCAGCGGTACCCGGACCGTACGGGAGCCTGCCGCGCCGGCCATCATGGGATACGCCTCCCACGACGGCCAGGCGATCAGGGAGTCGGTCTCCGGCCCGGTCAGAGTGGAGAACAACTGCTGGAGCAGCGCGGCCGAGCCCGGTCCGACGAGGATGTCCGAGGCGGGTACGTCAAGATGCCCCGCGATCGCCCGGGACAGACCGGAACCGAGGGCGTCAAGGGTGCGCTGCGCCTCCCCGGCCGTGACGGCGATGGCCCGCAGCACCGCCGGCGAGGGCCGGTGGTGCATTTCGTTCAACGACATCTGATGGAGTGTCGTGCCCGGTGTCGATACCGGCTGCATGCGATTCCAGCGGTCGTCATGGTGAGACATCGTGCCGTCCAATGTGCGTTACGGGACATTGCCGGTCCCGGTGGGGGCCATCGAATTCACAGGGTGCAAGAAGGACTTGCGGCATCGGTCACGGGCATTGCGGAGCCGGTGGTGAATTCTCCCGGATGATGGGCTGCGGTGGTCAGTCGCGCCTTATCGCCGACGCGCAGGTGAGTTCTGCGGAGCGTGGAACGCATGATGGCATGCCCCGTCAGTGTTGTCGAGGATTCGCCGGTCCGGCCGTCCCCAATTCCGCGCACAATGAAGTTCCGTTCCCGGCACGGAAATTGAGTTCCACGGAACAATGCGCGGTGTACGCGGTCAGGCTATTGCGGGGAAACGGGCACGGCCCACGGAGGCGGGTGACGGGCACCCGCCCGGGGTTTGCGCGACGGTGCAGGTCGAGGCGCTCCGGCCGTATGGGCGCTCGGGCCGGACTCCGGCACCCAGGTTCCGGAAACGGGAAGGTGCGGGCCGCGGTCCCGCGCAGCGTCCGCCCCGGGCGCGGGCGTTACGTTCCTGCCCGGGGTCCGCGTCCTGTTCCGGGCCGCGTCCTGTTCCGGGGACCTTCACCCTGACCGGGGGCGGCCGACCCGGATCGACCGCGATCGACCGGATTCGACCGGCAGGGCATCCCGGTGGCACCGAGTACCCCGCATGCGCGCCGCCGGGGGGACTCCTGTACTTCACAGGCGCGCATTCGCGCTACGCCGGTGACCGCCGCACGGCCGTGGCGGAGTTCAGGACGTGCCGCGGCCGGGGACCGCGCTGTATTCGGTGTTGTGCCAGTTGGACACGATGGGGTCGTCGACGGTGATCCCGCCGGGAATCGTCAGGTGCACCGTGTCCTTGGCGAACGACGCGTCGAAGCCGTCGAACGACGCACCCCCGTCGCCGTTGGAGGTCTTGGGATTCAGTCCCGCGTAGGCGGTGATGGAGTGGCTCAGCCTGACCGGATCGCCGACGCTCTGCTCGGCCGGCCCGGCCTGGGTGCCCGAGTCGAAGCCGATCGCCGGGAGTTCCGCGGGCAACACACAGGTGACCCCGGGGCGGGCCTTGACGCTGATGAGAACGAATCCGCCGGCCTGCGTGCGCTCCTTGGCCGACACCGAGACGTCGCGGCTCCCACAAGGCTTGTCGCCGGGCCCGCTGGGATCGTTGCCGACTCCGCTCTCGCTGGCGGTGCCGGCCCGGGTGTCGCTGGCTTCGCCGTTCGCCCTTCCGGATTCGCTCCCCTTCTTGTCCTTTTCCTTGTCGGTGGAATCGGAGCCCTGGTCCGAGCCACCGGCCGGGCGGGGTTCGGTGCTGAAGCCCCCGCCCACGTCGCATGCCGCGGTGGTGAGGGCCAGAAGGCTCGCGGCGGCGGCCGCGGTGACGATACGGGCGGGACGAGAGCGGCGAATACGCATGCGCTTTTCTCCTCGGTCGGTGGGGCAACACTGGAATGCGCTGCACACCCGTAGACGCTGTCGATCCTCAACCGGTTCGATTCCGCGGGAATTTGACCGGGGGTTCGTAGGGGGTCGGTCCTGCCGCGGTGATCCGATTCGGCGGAACCCGGTCCATGTCGCGCGGGATTCGGGCACGGAATTCTCCGCTCATCGGCGATTCCGGGCCGACGACATGGCCTTTCCTCGTTTCGGAAACAGGCGGGAACGGTCGTGGATGTGGGGGAAGCGGGCACGAGGGATGACGAGCCGCGAGGCACAGGGGCGGAAGGATCCTGCGGTGGCAAGGACAACGCAAGCAGCCCGCATGCGGGGATGCCTCGTACACAAACAGGCGGGTCTACGGTCCTACTCACCGCAGTCGGCGGAGTGGAGCGGAACCGGTGCCATGGGGGAATCGGTAAAGGTCGGCCGCTGGCGTCGGCGAGGCGGCACTCCCCGGAGCCGGCGCCGCGTCAGCGGCTTCGCGTCTGTCACCGACGGCCCCGCGTCGGTGACAGACGCGATCACTTCCGTCCCACGTGTATCTCCCCCTGCCGACAAGGGGCGGCGCCCGGCCTGGATCGCGCATCGCCCAGGCGCCCCCGGCCTCGATCGCGTATCGGCCCACAGGAGAGGACAGTTGATGCCCCAGGAGGACCCGAGCCCGGAGGCGGTCGGGCCGGCCGCCGGCCCCGAGGGGATCGAGCGGTTCTGCGACGGATGGGCCGTCCCTGTCGGGGAGGAACTCCGCAGGACCGGCCAGGACGGTCCGCGCGCACCGTCACCGAGGTCCCCCTTCCGTGACGCCGTCATCGATGCTGAGCACGACGACAGTGACGGCCGGGTCAGGCTCCTCGCTCTCGGATCGATGGCGCGCGGCCCCGACGGGACGGGTCGGGAGCTCGACCGGGCGATCGTACCGACGGTCCGCTCGGTCGCGACGGTCTGCGAGGAGCGGAAGCGCGTCTCAGGAGAGATCGACCCAGGGCGCGACGAGACGATCGAGACGCTGCTCGCCCTTTCGGGAGCGAGCCCGGCCTTCGGCGAGGGTCGGCCCACCGGCCGGGGGAGCCGTTGTCCGTGACCGAGAACGCATCCCGCCCCTCACCTCTGGCCGACTCGGTCGGCGACTACTGGCACCTCGCCGTCAAGCTTCTGACGGGCTATCACATGCCCTTCCGTGACAGGGTCTTCGACTCCTTGATCGGCAACGCGGGCATTCCGCTGATGTCGGTGGAGATCTCCGATCACGACGGTGAGCCGCACAACGCAGTCCTCGACGCGGCGAAGGAACTGGAGGCATGGCAGAGTCGGAACTCCGGATCGCGGATCGAGAACACGGAGATCGTGGTCCCGTTCTACTCCGGGTGCGAGGGACCCGTCGAGTCGGTGCCGCCCGGGACCCAGGTCGCGATGAAGACCGCCCGCATCACGCTCCTCGGCACCTCGGATTCGCACGAGGTTCCCCGGGACGGCTCCGTCGGGAGCAGCACGGACATCCGCGGCGCGGCAGGGCGGGATCCGGACCGACCCGATGCGGGGCCGACGTGGAGCAGCGGCTCCCTGGCCCAGTACAGCCACGGGGGAGGTAAGGCCCTCGAGAGGCTGCTCGGCACCGGAAACACACGCGGCTTCTCATGGAGCGGCACCACGGTGGACCCCCTCGACGCCGTGTCCCTCGATTCGTTCACCAAGGCTGCCGATGCCATCGACAGAGCGGCGCGGTTCTTCCGTGAGCGCCACCGGGACCTGGACACCTGGGAGTTCGAGCCCGGCACGGACGACGCCGCGCGACGTGGCGATGCGGCGGCCGAGTTCCGGGAGCTCGTCCACGGACTCCACCGCACGTACCGGAGGTACAGCGAGGATCTGCCGATGGCGGGTGTGGTCGATTCCCGGTACGGCAACGACCTGCGGAGGTTCCGCGACGATCTGCGCGCCGCGGCGGCGGTCCTCTACGACTCCTGGTCCGTATGGCAGGAGTTCAGTGGAAACCCGCTGAGGTGGCTGCACGACCTCCTCATGGAAGTCACGCAGAACGTCTGGCTGCACAACATCGCCAAGGTGCGGTACGACGGCGGCGTGGAAGGACGCGACAGCCCGCTCGGACTCATGACGGGCAGTCACAAGGTGGCGTCCGAGGGCTTCCACGGTGGCGACCCGTCCTACGGGGCGCTGGAGGATCCGGCCACCTGGAAGAGGATCGGCACCACGGCCGTCGACCGGTGGCGGAAGTCCGCCGACGAGCAGCTCGGGAGGGCTGGGATGCGTGCCCTCCGGCATGTCCGCCACTCGCGGCGCGACCGGACGTCCGCCCCGCCTGCCACGACGTACGCCTGCCGGCACGACCGCAAACAGGCCGGGGCATAGGATCCTTGGGACGTCGCACGGCCCGGGCGGGCAGGATCGCGGCGGCCGCATGGCCCCGGGGTACGGGAGGTACGTTCCCGCCCGGAGCTTCAGAGCTGGAGTTGCGCCTCGGCTCGGTCAGGGGCGATCCGGCGGGCGGCGCACAGTGCCTCGTCACGCAGCGCGGGATGGTTCGTGCCGACCATGGCGGCCCGCTCGAACCAGAGGAGGGCCGCGTCGGTCAGTCCGTGGTCCGCGCAGTGGTTGCCCGAGCGCAGCGCCGCTCTGGCCATCGCCTCGGCGGGGATCAGCGGCCCCGCCGACGCCAGATGGTCGGCGATCCGCGCCGGGTGACGTCCGGGCAGGGTGGCCAGGAAGCGGGCGTGCGCCTGGTGCAGGAGTTGCCGGGACGCGGGTGAGAGCGTGCTGAGCACGGTCTCGCGGAGCAGATCGGGGAAGCGGTAGTTCCCCGAACCGCCGCCGTCCTCGTCCCAGACGAGGAACCGGGCGGTCCCGGCCGCGTCCACGAGCCGCAGCAGCCGTTCCAGGGACAAGTTCTGGACGGCGGCCAGGAGTTCGATGTCCAGGAACTCTCCGTCGACGGCCGCGTTCACGAGCAGGGTGCGCACCGGCGGCTCCAGCTCGGCGAGGCGAGCACGGATCACGCTCGAGACGGCTGCGGGCACCTGTGCGGTCGGCCCCGTGCGACGCCCCGGGGGAAGTTTGAGCAGCTCGCTCAGTACGAAGGGGTTGCCCTCACTGCGCTGTTGCAGTGCGACTGCCTCGTCCGGACCGCCTCCGGCCGCCTCCGCGTCGAGCAATTCGCCCACGTCCGCGACGGTCAGCGGGCCGAGGTGCATCCGGGTGGCACCGTGTCTCGCCAACTCGGCGAGCAGACCGGCGGCTTCCGGCGCGTCCGCGTCACGGATCGCGCACAGGACCAGGACAGGAGCGTCCCGCAGAAGGACGAGGAACCGGCCGAGCATATGCAGTACGTCGGGCGAGGCCCGGCCCACATCGTCGAGGACGCAGACCGTAGGGCCCTTCGCCAGTGCGGACGCCAGATCACGTACGACGGCATCGTCCGGAGAACGCGCGGCGTGCGGCTCGGGGAAGGCGGTCGGCGATTCCGGGGCACCCCCGCCGGCCGCGGGTGGGAGGGAGGTGACGCTCGCACCGTGGCCGGGGCCGGGGCCGTGGTCGTGGCGCCCGGCGCGGCGCAGGGAGGTCAGAAGCTGGGCGGCGGGATGGAAGGCCGGATCGTCGGCACCGGTGTCGCCGATGGCAGGGGAACAGCGCGCCCAGGCCACCGCGAACCCCGCCTCGCCGGCGCGCGTGCTGAACTCCTCGAGCAGGCGCGTCTTGCCCGATCCGGGTTCACCGGACACGACGGCCCACTGCGAGCGGCCTGCGGACGCGGCGTCGAGCAGCGCGTCGAGTCGTGCTGTCTCCTCGCCCCGGCCCACGATCCGCGGGCCCCCGAACTCCCCCTGGCCGCGCAGCATGACGGACGGGCGCCGGCGCGGGCCGCCGATGGCGGCCGTGTCGTGCCGCAGGATGGCCAGGTGCAGTTCGCGCAGCGCCGGGCCGGGATCGACGCCAAGGTCCTCCGCGAGCATGGTGCGGAACGACTCGTAGTGCTGGAGCGCCTCGGCGGACCGCCCCGCGCCGTACAGGGCACGCATCAGCAGGGACCACGACATCTCGCGCAGCGGCATGGTCTCCGTCAGCTGACGGGCGACGGCGATCGCCTGCTCCAGGCAGCCCTGCTCGATGAGGATCGTGGCGTGCAGTTCCTCGGCGAACTGGCGGGTCGCCTGCAGACGGGTGATGTACTGGGCGGCGAAGCCGTATTCCGCCGCGTCGCTCAGAGCCGGGCCGCGCCACAGGTGCAGCGCCGCGTCGAGCCGGCGGCCGGCCTCGTCCGTCCGGCCCTGCTGCACCAACTCCTGGGTCGTGTTGACCAGTTCCTCGAACCGCACGCTGTCGCGGGCCTCGGCCGGGACGCGGAGCGAGTAGCCGGTGCTTCCGTTGACCAGCACAGTCGCCTGCCCGCGGCCGGTGCGTTCCGGTTCGAGGACGGAGCGCAGTCTGCTGATGTGGGCGTGCAGGGAGGACATGGTGCCCGACGACTGGCGGCCGTCCCAGAGATCCTTGCAGAGCCGGCTCACGGAGACGGGCCGCCCGTTCTCCAGGAGAAGGCGGATCAGAAGGACCCGGCGCTTCGGCGGCCCGAGCTCCAGAGCGGAATTCTCGTGCCATGCCTCAACCGGGCCCAGGAGACCGAATCGCATCGCGTGGCTCTGCACCTCATGCCTTCCAGGATTTGCCGGGTCAACCGTATCGAATTCCGGGGTGAGCGCTTCGCTCAATCTGCACCCGGACGGGTCATCATTCCAACCGGAACTCACTCGGTGTCAAGCATCAATTGTCCTGTCGAGCAGAGGAATTGGGCCTCCGGAATGAACAAACGGGCGTCGGTGTCCGGGCGTTCGGGTGGCGTCACGCCCGCCAGCAGCGCGGCTGTGCCCGGCAGGCAGGCGGCAATCGGTCATGGGCCGGGCGTTGCTCCCACGCGATCGGTCAGGTACATGACCGCCCCGCGGGGAGCGGGTGCGCTCGCGGCTCCGGGGAATTGTGCCGAGTCTCACGTGCATTTCGGTACGGGCATGCTCGTCCCGAGGGCGCGCGGATACCGAGCGCCACCCTGCGTCACGCCATGCGTCCGCGGCAGAGCGGCACTTCGGGTATTACCCCACCATGCGGCAAGGGTACTCATGGAGTTGCGGAAAACATTTCTCGGGCCGTGGAATCGTGTCGATCGCCGTATCGGCACCGGTGAATTCGGTCCTCTTCGGGCCTACCGGCGAATTCGCAGAAGTCCGTCGGGTCGGGCGGAGATCGGTTCCCGATCCGCCCGATCGCATCTGCGGCGGCCCGCTGTTCGCCGACCCGCTCTCCTTCCGGGTCCCCGGCGCATTCCGGTTTCCCCTGCGGGACGGCGAACGGCCCCGGCGGCCCGCGGCGACGACCCCGGGTCCGCCCCCCGGCTCAGGCGCGGATCACCCGGGGACCCAGAACCGCGTAGCGATGGGCCTCCGCCGACGGCAGGGTGGTGTCGGTGACGATGACATCGATGTCGGAGACGTCGGCGAACCGGCAGAAGCTGGCCGCACCGAACTTGGTGTGGACTCCGCAGAACACCTTGCGCCGCGCGGCCCGTACGGCATGGCCCTTGACCGTGCTCACCGCCGGATCCGGCGTGGTGAGACCGTACTTGCGGGAGATTCCGTTGGCGCCGACGTACGCGAGATCGATCACGAACCCGGACAGCATCCGCGACGCCCACTCGCCGACAGCGCCCATCGTGCCGCCCCGGACCCGGCCGCCGAGCAGGAAAACGGTGAAGTTCTCTGCCGAGGCGAGCGCGCCGGCCACCGTCAGGGAGGCCGTGACCACCGTCAGCGGACGGTCACGCGGCAGCGCCTCCGCTATGAGCAGCGGCGTGTACCCCTCGTCGACGAACACGGTCTCGGCGTCGCCGAGAAGTCCCGCCGCCGTCGTGGCGATGCGGTTCTTCTGCGGCACGTTCCGGGTGGTCCGATAGGCGAGCGTGGTCTCGAACCCGGCGCTCTCGACCGGGTAGGCGCCGCCGTGCGTACGGCGCACCAGGCCGTGGTCCTCCAGCGTCCGCAGGTCGCGCCGGACGGTCTCCCTGGAGACGTCGAGGTCCCCGGCGAGTTGCCCGACATCCACGGCCCCTGTGCGTCGCGCGGTCTCGAGCACTTTCCGTCTGCGCTCATCGGCGTCCAAGGCCCCACCCCTTGCTCATCGTCGGTTCACCTTCGTCGCCTGACGGCGACTGCGCCCCCCGTCCGGGGGCAGCCCCCTGAGTTGCGCGCCTCGCGCGCCGCCCAGGCTCGTTACTACTGGTAAGTGACGCCGTTCGTCTGCTGCGCGCTGCCTCGCGGACAATTTTGATACGGATCGGGCACACAGTGGGCGAGAGGTCCTGCCATTCGGGCAGAACGCGGTGCCCGCGGTACGGGACGACAGGGCCCGAGCGGACGCCGAGGCGGTGCCGGAGCCAGGGTCGATGCGTGTGCCGGCGGCGTCGGCGATACGGGTGCAGGAGCGGGGTATCAACGGTTGCACGCCTTCAGGCGTCTCCTTCGGCATGCTCGCCGGTGCGCGCGGCGGAGCGGGCCCGGATCAGGTCCAGGGCGACGTCCACGATCATGTCCTCCTGGCCGCCGACCATACCGCGCCGCCCCACCTCCACCAGTAGGTCACGGGTTTCCAGGCCGTAGCGGGCCGCCGCGTCCTCGGCATGGAGCAGGAAGCTGGAGTACACCCCCGCGTACCCCAGGGACAGGGTCTCCCGGTCCACGCGGACCGGGCGTTCCTGGTGGGGGCGCACGATGTCGTCGGCCGCGTCCATCAACTCCATGACCCGGCAGCCGTGTTGCCACCCCAGCAGGTCGGCCACGGCGACGAACGCCTCCAGTTGGCAGTTGCCCGCCCCCGCGCCCAGCCCGGCCAGCGAGGCGTCCACCCGGCGCGCCCCGTTCTCCACCGCCACCACCGAGTTGGCGACCCCGAGACCGAGGTTGTGGTGGGCGTGGATGCCGATCTCGGTCTCCGGCGCGAGGACGTCACGGTACGCGCGGACCCGGTCCCGTACGCCGTCCAGCGTGAGGTGGCCGCCGGAGTCCGTGACATAGACGCAGCCGGCGCCGTAGGACTCCATCAGCTTTGCCTGCCGGGCCAGTTCGGCGGGCTCCGCCATGTGCGACATCATCAGGAACCCGGCGACGTCCATACCGAGACTGCGGGCCGCGTCGATGTGCTGTGCGGAGATGTCGGCCTCGGTGCAGTGTGTGGCGATACGCACCGACCGTACGCCCAGCGCGCAGGCCCGCATCAGCTCCGCGACGGTACCGACACCGGGCAGCAGCAGGGTGGTGAGCTTCGCGCGGGTGACGACTTCGGCGGCCGCCGCGATCCACTCCTCGTCACGGTGCGCCCCCGGGCCGTAATTGACGCTGCCGCCCGCGAGGCCGTCACCGTGGGCGATCTCGATGGCGTCCACCCCGGCGGCGTCCAGCGCGGCGGCGATCTCGCGGACCTGACCGAGCGTGAAGCGATGCCGGACGGCGTGCATGCCGTCGCGCAACGTCACGTCCTGGACGTAGATCTGATGAGTCATCGGGTAGCGAGCCTTTCCGCGACACGCACTGCCGCCGAAGTCATGATGTCGAGGTTCCCGGCGTAGGCCGGCAAGTAGTGGGCGGCGCCCTCGACTTCGAGGAATACGGACACCAGATGACCCGGACCGCTGATGTCCGCAAGAGGATCGTCCGGCGCGACCGGGCGAATCTGCACCTCTTGCTTGAGGCGGTATCCCGGTACGTAGGCGGCGACTTCGGTGACCATCTTCTCCACCGACGAGACGACGGCATCGTGGTCGCAGTTCCCCACCATGCAGTAAACGGTGTCGCGCATGATCAGGGGCGGTTCGGCCGGGTTGAGGATGATGACGGCCTTGCCCTTCGCCGCGCCCCCGACCTCCTCCAGAGCCCGGGCGGTGGTGTCGGTGAACTCGTCGATGTTGGCTCGGGTTCCGGGGCCCGCCGAGCGCGACGCGATCGAGGCGACGATCTCCGCGTAGCGGACCGGGGTGACCCGGGAAACGGCGGCCACGATCGGCACGGTCGCCTGCCCTCCGCACGTCACCATGTTGAGGTTCGGCGCGTCCAGGTGGGCGTCGAGGTTCACCGGCGGGACCACGTAGGGCCCGATGGCCGCGGGTGTCAGATCGACGACCGTCCTGCCGTGCGCCGCGAGCACCGGGGAGTTGTGCCGGTGCGCCGTGGCCGAGGTGGCGTCGAAGACCAGCGACACCTCGTCGAACGCGTCCATGGCCACCAGACCCCCGACGCCCAGGTGCGTCGTGGCGATCCCGAGTCTGCGCGCCCGGGCGAGACCGTCGGAGTCCGGGTCGATCCCGGCCATTGCCGTGACTTCGAGCGTCTCCGACAGCCGGATCAGCTTGATCATCAAGTCGGTGCCGATGTTCCCCGACCCGATGATCGCGACCTTCGTCCTGGCGCTCATCCCACTCCCTCGATGTAGGTGACTGCCCGTGCGCTCGCCGGGGAGACGCCGGTTCCCACCGCTCGGTTCTCGCAACCGCATACGGATTTGGTACGGGCCTGCACGCCACGCCTCATGACGCGGCCTTGGCCGGCGGTCGGAACGCCGCGAGCAACCGGCTCTTCAGCCCCTCGCCGCCGTCCCCACTCGCGTACGCCCGCCCGATGAGGATCAGCAGCATCAGTCCGAGCCCCACGCTCTCCTTCCAGGCACTGGAGAGATATCCGGCCGCGTAGTTCTCCGCGAGGCCGAGCACCAGGGCGCCGGCGACGGCGCCGGGGTAGGTCCAGCGGCCCAGGGCCGCGGCGATGAATCCCTTGATGCCCAGCAGCAGTCCGCTCTCCCAGCCGATCGGCGTGACCGGTACCAGCAGCACCCCCGCGATCCCGGCCAGGACCCCGGCCATCAGGAACGCCAGCGTGCGCAGGCCCAGCGGATCGGTCCCGGACAGCCGCAGCCCGTCGGGGTTCTGGGCACAGGCCAGCAGCGCCCGCCCCAGCAGCGTCTTCTCGAACAGCAGATACAGCCCGGCCACCACGACCGCCGTGCCGCCCCAGAGCAGCAGGGCGTGCGGCAGCACGGGCGCGCCCAGGACGTTCACCGGCTCGCGCGGCAGATACGGCGTCAGAAGGAGCGGATCCACGCCCCAGATGCTGCGGGCGCCTTCGGCGATGACCAGGGCGGCGCCCAGGGTCACGATGATCGGCCCGCCGGGCCCCGAAGGCCGCGCCGGTCTCAGCAGGACCCGGTCGAGTCCCACGGCGAGGGCGCCGGCCGCCGCGATCCCGGCCAGTACGGCGAGCGGCAGGCCGGCGGGGCCGGCGAGCGAGGTGGTGGTGAGACCTCCGACGACCAGGAACGACCCCTGCGCCAGATTGAGGACCCCGGACACCTGGTAGATCACCACCCAGCCGAGGCCCAGCAGGACCAGGACACAGGCGAGCGTCAGCCCGTACGCGGTGAACTGCACGAAGCGGTCCATCAGACGGCTCCTCCCAGATAGCTGGCGCGGACGCGTTCGTCGTCGGCCAGCCGGTCGGCGGGCCCGGTCAGCGTGACCCGGCCCCGCTCCAGTACGACGGCCTCGTCCGCCAACTGCAGGGCCCGGACCGCGTTCTGCTCGATGAGCAGCACCCCCAGCCCCTCGGACGCCAGCACGCCCAGCGTGGCCAGGATGGAGTCGACGATGCGGGGAGCGAGGCCGAGGCTCGGCTCGTCCAGGACGAGGTGGCGAGGCCGTGCCATCAGGGCCTTGGCGATGGCCAGCATCTGCTGCTGCCCGCCGGACATGGTTCCCGCCACCTGGTCACGCCGTTCGGCGAGGACCCGGAAGAGCGTGAACACCCGTTGCAGGGACTCCTCCGCCGATCCGTCCCCGTGCGCGCGGCGGGCGCCCAGCCGCAGGTTGTCGAGGACCGACAGACCCGGGAACAGCCCGCGGTCCTCGGGGACGAGCGTGATGCCCGACCGCGCCCGGCGGTGGGCGGGGCGGCGGTGGATCTCCGTGCCGTCCAGCATCACCCGGCCGCCGGTCACCGGCAGCAGTCCGGCGATCGCCCGCGCCGTCGTCGACTTGCCCGCCCCGTTGGCACCCAGCAGCGCCACGACCGAACCGGGCCGGATCGTCACCTCGACGCCGTGCAGCACCTCCACTCCGCCGTATCCGGCGCGCAGCCCCTCGACTGTCAGCATGGGACGTCCTCTCCCAAGTAGGCGGAGATCACGGCGGGTTCGGCGCGTACCTCGCTCGGACTTCCGTGGGCGATGAGCCGGCCCTCGGCGAGGACGAGGACCTCGTCGCACAGTGCCATGACGAACGCCAGATGGTGCTCGATGACGATCAGGGTCAGCCCGCGGTCGGTCGCGACCGCCCTCAGGTTCACCGCGAGGCGCTCGGTCTCGGTGTCGTTGAGCCCGGCCGCGGGCTCGTCGAGCAGCAGCAACTCCGGCCCGGTGGCCAGGCTTCTGGCGAGCGCCACCAGGCGCTGCCGCCCGGCGCCCAGCGTTCCGGCGGGCACCCCCGCCAGGTCCGCGCAGCCCACCGCGTCCAGGGCCTCGAACGCGGCGGCCCGCATCCTGGCCTCGTCGCGGCGGGCCGCGGGCAGCCGGAGCGTGGCGGCAACCATGCCCGCCCTGCCCGTGCTGTGAGCGCCCGCCATGACGTTGTCGAGCACGCTCCGGCCGGGGAAGAGCCGGGCCTGCTGGAAGGTACGGGTGACGCCGATGCCGACGGCCTGTTCGGGTGAGCGGCCGGTGATGACGCGGCCCTTCCACCGAGCTGTGCCGGAGGTGGGCGTCAGCGCCCCGGTGAGGCAGTTGACCAGGGTGGTCTTCCCGGCGCCGTTGGGGCCGATCAGCCCGGCGACACGGCCGCCCGCGACCTGGAAGCTCACATCGGTGAGGGCGGTGAGCCCGGCGAAGTGCTTGGTGAGTACGTCGACGTGCAGCACGGTCAGGTCTCCTTCCGCGCCCGGCCCAGGCGGCCCAGCCGCAGCAGCGCTTCGGAGAGGCCGCCGGGGAAGAACACCATCACGGCGATCATCAACACCCCGGTGGCCAGCGGTGTGGAGATGCCCAGATCGCGGGTGACCTGAGGCAGAGCCTGCAGCAGCCACATGCCGAGCACCGGCCCGAGTCGGAGTCCCGTACCGCCGATGATCACTGCCGCGACGATCTGCACCGAGGCGTCGATGCCGAACTGGTCGGGCGAGAGGAACTGCAGATGATGGGCGTACAGAGCGCCGGAGACCGCGGTGAGCGCGGCGGCGATCAGCCACAGCGCCGTCTTGTACCGGAAGACCGGGATGCCCAGCGCGCGGGCCGCCGCCTCGTCCTGCTCGATCGCGCCGAACGCCTGCCCGTAGCGGGAGCGCATGAGGTTGCCGATGCCGGCCAGTGCCACGGTGAGTACGGCCCAGCCGGTCCAGAACGACGCCTCACGCGAGTCCAGGGCCACCCCGCCCACCGAGAGCGCGGGCACGCTCCTGCCGCTGACGCCCCCGGTGAGGCTGCCGAGGTTGGTGAACGCCTGGGTGATGATCAGGCCGAGCGCCAGGGTGGCGAGCGCGAGATAGAAGCCGTGCAGCCGCAGCAGCGGGGCTGTGATGAGAGCGACGACCAGGGCGACGCCGATCGCCAGGAGGATGCCCAGCGGTTCGGGCAGCCGCCACTCGGTGACCGCGAGGGCCGCCGCGTACGCCCCCAGTCCGAGGATCGCTCCCTGCCCCAGGGAGACCTGACCGGCGTAGCCCGAGAGCAGTCCCGTACCGAGGGCCGCGATGCCCCAGATTCCGGTCAGCACCAGGACGTCGAAGAAGGCGTAGGCGGCGAACAGCGGCGGCGCGGCAAGCGTGAACAGCGCCACGCAGCCCACGAGCGGCCAGGGGGAGCGCCGTGCCGCATCGGGCGTCGGGGTCGAGGGCGGGGCGAGGGTCGCCGTCACGACGCCTCCGTTCCGAAGAACCTCATGGCGTTGCCGCCGAGGATGAGGTCCCGTTCCAACTCGCTCAGTTCGGCGCAGTTCCGGATCGCCTCGCCCGGCTGCTGCTCCCCGAGGGGGAAGGGGTAGTCGGTGCCGAGCATCACCCGGTCCGCGCCCATGACTTCCACCAGGAGGCGCAGTGCCCGCGGGTCGAAGACGGCGGAATCGACATGGAAGCGCCGGACGTAGGCCGACGGCGGCTTGGGAGAGTCCGACCGTACGACGTGGCGGTGGTGCCAGGCGTTCTCCGCCCGCCCCAGCAGGTAGGCGAAGCTGCCGCCGCCGTGGCAGAAGCACAACTTCAGCGACTCGGGGAGCCGTTCGAAGCTTCCGGAGAGCATCATCCCGAGGATGCTCAGATGCGTCTCGGCCGGCATCCCGACGAGCCAGGCGAGCATGTGATGGTTCATGCGCTCAGCGCCGAGCATGTCCCAGGGGTGCACGAGTACGGGGATGTCCTGCTCCGCGCAGTGCGCGAGGAAGTCGGTGATACCGGCGTCGTCCAGGTCAAGGGAACCGACATGGTTGCCGATGTGCACTCCGCGGTGACCGGCGGCGGCCGCCTTCGTCGCCATCTCTGCCGCCAACGCCACGTCCTGCAGCGGCACTTGGCAGAGCGGCAGCAGCCGGTCCGGGGCCTGCGCGCAGTAGTCGAGGATCCGGTCGTTGACCAGTTCGCACCACTCGCGGGCGCGCTCGGGTTCGGCCCCGTACCCGAACAGCAGCGGTGTCGAGGAGATCGCCTGCGTATCGACGCCGAAGGTGTCCATGTCGGCCAGGCGTTGCTCCGCGTCCCACAGCGGCGCGCGGACCGGGCGGTACTCCTGGTCGCCGTTCATCATCATCCCGGTGCCGTCGCCGAGCACGCGCAGCCACGGCTCCACGGGGCCTCCGAGCACGCGGGCCTCGGCCTGGGAAAGACGGGGGAACACATGGGCGTGAACGTCGATGACAGTCACGGAACCTCCAGTTGTGCGGCACGCCGCGGACCGCCGTGCCCGGGTCGGCCGGGCGGGCGGTGGCGTGAAAGGGGGAAGGTCAGGCGCGGGGAACGGTGACGGGGCGCGCGGCGTCGGGCCACTCGCGCCCCGGGTGGACGGTGCCGCAGTGCGAGCAGGTCCGGTCACTGGCGTAGAACGCCTCGAAGACCGGCGGCAGATCGGCGGTGATCGACCGTACGTGGACCTCGGCGCGGTGGACGAGCCGGTGGCAGTTCACGCAGTACCACTCGAAGGCATCCGTCCGGTCGACGGGCCGGGTGAACTCCACGACCAGGCCGATGCTCCCCGGTTCGGGACGCTGCGGAGAGTGCCGGACGTGCGGCGGCAGCAGGAAGACGTCGCCTTCGTTGATCTGTACGTCGACGGGAGGCCGTCCCTCCTCCTCCATCACGCGCAGCACCATGTTGCCCTGGAGCTGGTAGAAGAACTCCTCGACGGGATCGTCGTGGAAGTCGGTGCGCTGGTTCGGCCCGCCCACGACGGTGACCATGAGGTCGCTGCCTTCCCAGATCTGCACGTTGCCGACCGGCGGCTTGAGGAGGTCCCGGTGCTCCTCGATCCAGCGGTCGAAGTTGAACGGCTGTCCGTGGGACAACTTCGGCAGGGTCATCGCGCTCATTCCTTACTCACCGGCCCGGACCGTTCCCGGTCCGGGGCTGGGGTGCTCGTTCCGTCGTGGCCGGGGCCAGGGGCCCGGCCGCTGCTGAGGGAGACCGGGACATGGGCCACGCAGCTCATCTCCACGACGAGGTGCGGGTGCGGAAGCTGGTGGACGGCGACCGTCGTACGGGCCGGGCCGCTCTCGTCGAAGTACTCCGCGTAGACCTCGTTGTAGCCGCCGAAGTCGTTCATGTTCACCAGATACGCGCTGATGGAGACGACGTCGCCGAGATCTCCTCCGGCGGCGCGCAGCAGCGTACGGAGGTTCTCCAGCACGGCGCGCGTCTGGGTGCGGATGTCCACCTCGGTGACGCCCATCGAGTCGGCGGACGCCCCGGCGAACGTGCCGTCCGGCAGCCGCGAACTCGTCCCGGACACGAAGACGAAGTCGCCCGCCCTGCGCAGATGCGGAAACCGGCCCCGGGGCCTGGCGGCCCCCGCCACGGTGATCGCGTCGCTCATCGTGTGGTCACCTCCACCCGGCCCAGACCGGCGGACGTCACCCTGACATGGGCGCCGCGCGGCAGCGGTACGGCAGTGGTGGCCGCGCCCGCGAGCACGATCCAGCCGGGCTCCAGTTCCATGCCCGCGGCCTCGGCGAGCCGGGCCGCGGCGGCCAGTGAACGGTACGGATGGCCGAGTACGGCCGCGGTCGAGCCCGTCTCCGCCGTACGCCCGTCGATCTCCAGGAGCAGGCCCAGATTGCCGACGTCCACCGGGTCGTGCCAGGGGCCGATACCGAAGGCCGCGGCCGAGGCGTTGTCCGCGATCACGTCCGGCAGGGTGAACCGGAAGTCCTGGTAGCGGGAGTCGAGCACCTCGTACGCGACCGCCACCGCGGAGACCGAACGGGCCGCTCGGAAGGGGCTCATCCGGCCCGACAGGGGGCGCCCCAGCAGGAAGGCGATCTCCGGTTCGATCCGTGGATGGATCAGGCCGCCGGTGTCCAGGACGCCGCCGTCCTCCACGGCCATCGCGTCGGTCAACCGGCCCCAGATCAGGTCGTCCACGCCCATCTGCGCCATCTTCGCCCTGCTGGTGAAGCCCATCTTCACGCCGACCACGGTCTCGCCCCGGGCGCGGCGCCGTTCCAGTGTCATGCGCTGCACGCCGTAGGCGTCGTCGACGCCGAGCGGTGCCGTGTCGGTGAGCGGGGGGATGGGCCGGCGTGCGCGGGCGGCTTCGTCCAGGGCCTCCGCCATGCCGGCCGGGGTCGCTCCGGTCATGCCGACTCCTTTCCGAAGGCGGCCCGGACATCGCCGAGTCCGTCGATACGGGCCTCCAGGACGTCGCCGGGAGCCACGTCCACCATCGGGCCCAGAGCACCGGTGAGCACCGTGTCCCCGGCTCGCAGCGGGCGCCCGAAGCGCACCATGGTGTCGGCGAGCCAGAGCGCGGCGTTGAGCGGATGGCCGAGGCAGGCCGCGCCGGTCCCGGTGGAGACCTGGTCGCCGCGGCGCTCCATGACCATGCCGGCCAGGCGCAGATCCAGTGCGCGTAGCGGCACGGGCCGCGTGCCCAGCACGTACAGACCGCTGGAGGCGTTGTCGGCCACGGTGTCCACGACGGTGATGTCCCAGTCGCGGATCCGGCTGCCCACCACCTCGATGGCGGGTAGGGCGAACGCCGTGGCCCGGAGGAGGTCGGCGAGGGTGTGGCGTTCGTGGGTGAGGTCGTCCTCCAGCACCAGGGCCACTTCGGCTTCGGCCCTCGCCTGGGTCACCGCTCCGGGCGGAATCTCCTCCCCGTCGGGCACGGCCATATCGGCGTAGAGCATCCCGAAGTCCGGGCTGTCGACCCCGAGTTGGCGCTGCACCGCGGGCGAGGTCAGTCCGATCTTCCGGCCGACCGGCCTCCGGCCTTGCGCCAGCCAGCCGTCGGTGAGCCGCCCCTGTACGGCGTACGCGGAGTCGAGGCCGGTGATCAGGTCGCGTACGGGGGCGCACGGCAGGCCGGTGGCGTGGGCGTCGCGCAGTCGTTCCGCCGCCGCGTCGAGAGCGGAGTCCATCGTCTCGGTCATGGTGGGCCGCCCTCAGATCCCTATGCAGACGTTGACGGGCTCGGAGAAGAAGTCGAGGGAGTACTCGCCGCCCTCACGCCCGATGCCGCTGGCCTTGACCCCGCCGAAGGGGGTCCGCAGATCGCGGAGGTTCCAGCAGTTGACCCAGACGACGCCGGCCTCGACCCGCGGTGCGACCCGGTGGGCCCGGGACAGGTCCCGGGTCCACACCGTCGCCGCCAGGCCGTACGGGCTGTCGTTGGCGAGCCGGACCGCTTCCTCCTCGGTGTCGAACGGCGCGACATGGCACACCGGGCCGAAGATCTCCTCGCGCACGGTGCGGGCACTCTGCGGCAGGCCGGTCAGCACGGTGGGCTCGACGTGGAAGCCGCTGTCCCGCCCGTCCCCGAAGGCGGGTACGCCACCGCCTGCTACGACGTTGGCGCCTTCGTCGACCGCCAGCCGGTAGTAGGACAGCACCTTCGACCGGTGCGCCGCGGAGATCATGGGGCCGTAGTCGCGGAGTTCGGACGCCTTCTTCCCCAGTGCCGCCACGAACTCCTCGAAGACCGGCCGCTGCACGTACACGCGCTCGGTGCAGAGGCAGATCTGGCCGGAGTGTGTGAAGGAGGACCGCACGGTCCCGGCCACGGCCGCGTCCAGGTCGGCGTCCTCGAACACCAACGCGGCGTTCTTTCCGCCCAGTTCGAACGAGACCGGGGTGAGGTGTTCGGCAGCCGCTCGCATGATGGCCGTGCCGGTGGCCGACGCGCCGGTGAACGCGATGCCGTCCACCCCGGGATGGCAGGTGAGGAACTCACCCGCGCCGCCCTGCCCGTGGCCGTGCACCAGGTTGAACACACCGGGCGGCACACCGGCGGCGTCGATCACCTCCGCCAGCAGCGTCGCGGTGCCGGGCGTCTCCTCCGACGGCTTGGCGACGACCGTGTTGCCGGCCGCCAGGGCCGGGGCGACCTTCCAGGACAGCAGGAGCAGAGGGAGGTTCCATGGCGCGATCACCGCTACGACCCCCAGGGGGCGCCGGACCGAGTAGTTCAGCGCCCCGCCGGAGCCGTCGCCTTGGGCGGTGGCCGTGTACGCGCGCTCCGGCCGGCCGTGGAGCAGATCCGCGTACGCCCGGAAGTTCCGGACGGCCCGCGGCACGTCCACCGTCTCGGCCAGCTCGCGCGGCCGGCCGGTGTCGGCGACCTCGGCCTCGGCGAACTCCGTGAACCGCGCCTCGATCCCGTCCGCGATCCGGTGCAGCACCTGGGCGCGTTCCTCCGTGCCCAGCTGCCCCCACGGACCGCGCAGCGCCTCGCGGGCCGCGGTCACGGCGGTGTCCACCAGGGTTTCGGACGCGGCCGGGACGGTGCCCGAACGCTTGCCGCTGGACGGGTCGATCAGCGGGAACGGTTCGCCGTCGTTACGGAACGCCCCGGATACGTAGTGCGCGTACCTCACCGGTCGACCTCCACCTTCCCGGCGACGGTGAACCGGCCCTTCTCGGTGAACCGGAGCACGATCTCCGGAGGCGTCGTGCCGCGGTGGTCCTTCGCGCTGAAGGAGTAGTCCGACAGCAGGCCCCGGTGGTGAGTGACCGCCTGGAGCTTCTCCGCGACCTGTGCACCGTCGCGGGCGCCCTTCTCGTACGCCCCGGCGATCAGCTTCGCGGCGTCGTAACCCGCGGCAGCGGGCCAGTCGGGACGGGCGTTGTGCCGCTCCTCGTAGGTGCGCGCGAACTTCCTGATCCCGGTCCCGATCGGCAGGTCGTCCGGAATCTCATCGGGCACCTGGATCCAGGTGCCCATCGAGTAGACGCCGCCGGGAGGCAGGTCGGACTTGACCAGCTCGGCGGTGGCGAGGCTGGTGGCGCCGGTCCCGGCCCAGACGGGCGCCTTGAGCCCCTGTGCCTTTACGGCCTTGACCACGGGCGCGATGTTGGCGCCGGTGACGCAGCCGTAGAGCACCTCGGGGCGCTCGGCCGCGATGTTGGTGATCTGGGTGTCGACATTGGTGTCGCCGGGCGCGAACGTCTCGGTGGCCACGACCCCGACCTTGTTCGCCTTCGCCCCGCGGCGGAAGAGGCGGTCGTAGTCCTCGCCCGACTTGTCGCTCGTGGCGATGCACGCGGCCTTGGTGAAGCCCTTGTCCTTCATCCACCGGGCGGGCAGTTCGCCGAGGTAGAACGACGGGTCGAAGGAGGCGCCGAAGACGCGCTCCCCGAGCGGCACATCGGCGCCGGACATGCAGTACTGGGTCACCTTGCGGGCCTCGGCGAGCGGCCGGACCGCCATGCAGGTGGAGGCGAGCGAGGTGCCGATGATCGTCTGCGCGCCGTCGTCGATGAGGCGCCTCGCCTGCTGGGCGGCGATGTCCGGCTTGCTCTGGCTGTCGGCGAAGACGGTCTCGACCTTCCGCCCGTCGATGCCGCCCGCCTTGTTGATCTCGTCGACGGCGATGCGGATGCCGTTCTTCTCCTGGACGCCCAGGGTTGCGCCGGGGCCCGTGACATCGAGGAGCACGCCGACCTTGATGGCGCCGTCCTCGCCGCCGGTGTCGTTCACCTTTGCGCACGCGGCCAGCCCCGCGAAGGCCGTCAGCCCGGCCAGAGCGGCCCTTCCCAGCATCAGCGTTCTCCGCCGCATCGCTCTCCCTCTCCACGAGTCGTACGTGGTCCGGCGCGTTCCGGATAAAGGAATGATGCGAACCCTAGCCATGCCCGTCTAATACCGATTACCGTGAAAGGTATATCGGTTGTGTTATAGGGGGCTGTGTGCGAACCATCGATCTGCTCAACGGGCGCTTGAAACTACGGCACTTGACGCTGATCGTCGCCATCGCCGAGCACGGCAGCGTCTCCCACGCCGCCGAGCATGTGCGCATCGCCCAGCCCGCACTCACCCGCAGCCTGCGCGAGGTCGAACAGATCCTGGGCGTCGACCTGTTCGTCCGCGGCCCGCGCGGAGTGCAGCCCACCCTCTTCGGGGAGGCCTTCCTCGAGCACGCACGCTCCGTGCTGGCCGAGCTGCGCCGCGCAGGGGAGCGCATCACCGGGCTCGCCGACGGCGAGGTGGGCACCGTGACCATCGGGACCCTGCTGGCCGGGTCGAACGTCCTGCTGCCCCGGGCCATCGCCACGCTCAAGGAGAGCCGGCCCGGGATCACCGTCATCGTCCAGGAGGCACCCTTCGACTCTCAGGTCCCCCGGCTCCTCGAAGGGGACATCGATCTGATCCTCGGCAGGCTCAACCCCATCGACGACCAGCCCGGACTCCGCCAGATCACCCTCTACAGCGAGCCGGTCAGGCTGGTCGTACGCACCGACCACCCCGCGCGGGGCAGCGACGGCCTCACGCTCGGCGACCTGATGGAGTTCCCCTGGGTGCTCCCGCTGGAACAGACCGCGCTCAGACAGGAACTGGAGCAGGTCTTCCACGCCGAGGGGCTGCCGCTCCCCGGCAATCGCACCGAGTGCACCTCGATCATGACCGTACGCACCCTGCTGCGGACGACGGACATGATCGCCGCGATGCCCGAGTCGCTGGTGCGCACCGACGATCACCTGGTCCCGTTGCCCATCCCGCTGTCCACGGTGCGCCGTTCGGTCGGCGTCACCCTGCCCGCCCGCGGATCCCTCGTGCCCTCGGCAAGGATGATGCTGGACCATCTCCACGCTCATGCCGCCGAGATCACCGATCTGGTGAAGGCCGGCGACACCTGACGGCCGCCCGCCGCAGACGGCCGGCGCGTGCACCTCGCGTGCCGGGCCGGACAGGGATGCCGGTCATGGATACTGGCGGCATGCGCATCGATCTGGACCCCGCCGCCACGGACAGGAACTCCTTCTACCGGCTCCTGACGTCCGTGGTCGTCCCTCGCCCCATCGCGTGGGTCTCCACCGTCTCGCGGGACGGCTGCACCCCCAACCTCGCCCCGCACTCGTTCTTCACGATCGCCTGCGTGGCGCCGCCCATCGTGCAGTTCACGTCCGTCGGACGGAAGGACACCCTGCGCAACGTCGAGGAGACCGGTGAGTTCGTGGTGAACCTCGCTCCCGAGCCGCTCTTCGAGAAGATCAACGCCACCGCCACCGACTTCCCGCCCGGAATCAGCGAGTTCGAGGCCGCGGGCGTCGAGACCGAGCCCAGTCTGCGCGTGAAGCCGCCGCGCGTGGCCGACTCGCCGGTGGCCCTGGAGTGCGCACTGCACAGCACCCTGTGTCTCGGCGACTCCACGGTCGTCCTGGGGCGGGTGCTGCACGCCGCCGTGTCCGAGGACGTGATGGACGGCCGGCACCCGGAGATCACGAAGCTGCGTCCGCTGTCCCGGCTCGGGAAGGACGAGTGGGGCGCGCTCGGCGAGTTGCTCGAGATCTCCCGCATCCCCTACGCGGACTGGGACGGCCACCGGCCCGGCGACACCCGCTGAGGGACGCTCGCTGCTCTGGTAGGGCGGCGGCTCCTCGCCCGGGAATCACACCTCACATACGACGACGTCCACGGTGCGCGCGGCATGCGCACCGTGGACGTCGTCGTACGGGGAGCGGGGGCTCAGCCCGCGGAGGCCGCCGCCCGTGGGTCCAGCACGTGGACCGGTCCTGACTCAGGCTCTTGCCGCCGGAGACGACGATGGTGATATCGGTGGTGCCGGAGTGCACAAGCTCGCGCACGGTGTGCTCGATCACCGGCTTGTCATCGACCGGAAGCATCTCCTTCGGAGTTGCCTTGTTCAGGGGCAGCGGCAGAGAGCCCAGTCCAGCGGCGGTGACCGCTGCCCCTACGCATTGTCGGGGGCATCCCGTCTCTCTCAGTCCGGCCGGCATGACACGCTCCGACGCTACCAACGCACACGGGACCGGCAGCGCGCGCTCCGCGACTCCAGTGTCTTCACGAGGGACGTGGCCGACTGGTTGCGGTCATGAGGCCCGTGACGAAAAGCAGGAGAGCGGCCACTCCTGCGAGTGCAGAGTCGGCGGTGTGGAGGGGCCAGGTCCAGGCGTACGGTCGGCCGCCCGGTCCGAGCCCGATGAAGGCGCAGATGAGGGGCAGTGCGGCTACGGCAATCGTCCCGTGGCGGTCACCGGCGATGCGCTGCACGATCAACCCGACTCCCAGGTAGCCGAGCGTGTTCCTGGCCACGGCGAGGCCGAGCGGGAAATCGAGGAGCTGAGCTTCGGCGATGCCGAGCAGCGCGGCTGCTGCGCCCGCGGCTGTGAGCATCGAGACGGACCAGGTCGTCATGGGACGGACCGCAGTGGCGTCCATCTCTGCGAGCCCGCGGCTGAGTCCGTAGAGCAGGACGCACGCCGGGAACACGGGGAGAACGAGGGGGACGGGTATGCCTGCCGACAGCCCTCCGAAGAGCGACGGCACCGGAAGCGCCGAAGAGCCCAGGAGCGGAGCAATGGTGAAGCACAAGAGCACAGTCGCGGCGCAGGCGAAGATCGCATGCGCCCGAAGCCACCAGATCACGGAGCGCTCTTCCTCGTGGTCGCGTATGAGGAGGGGGACAGGCGCGGTTTCACGGTGCAGTCGCGCACAGCGCGCATGTTGTGGTCGAACCATGTCTTCTGCGCGCGGGGAGGTAGCTTCCGCACCTGCTGTGCGAGGGCCACGGCCTCCGGCGGCCAGCGCTTTTGGAGGGAGCTCGCATCCTCGCCCGCTGTCAACGCCAGCCAGGGATAGATCACAGTCTCTGCGTCGTCGCTCGCATTGCACGAAGGCGAGTCGGTGGGGAGAAGGGTCGCCGCGGTGTCTGTAGGGACCTCGCTACGGACAGGTTCGACCCTCCCGTACTCCACGCGGGCGGGAGGGTCGATGCCCACGGCACGAAGGCGGTCCGCCGCCGAATGAGCCCACTTGAGGAACTCCCGCTTCCGGGAACGCTGCTCGGGCCACAGACAGACCTGCGGTTGGCGGCCGGTGCACTGAAGTGCCGAGGCCTCGCGGGCTTGGGCTCCATTGAATCCGAGCGGAACCGCCAGCATCACGGCGATCGCGATACCGGCAAGCCCTGTGGCTGCGGCCACCAGGACTCGTAGCCTTCCGTTACGCAGGGCGAGGAGGATCATGGCTGCCGCGATGAGACCGATGCTGAAGGCGGCGGTTGCTCCGAGGCTGCGTAGCGACGTTTCCTGGTCGAGTGAGCAGCAGTCGCCGACTCCTTGGCCATTCAGGTGCCGCAACCAGGACGGTTCACCGAGTGCGGCCGGCCAGAACCCCCAGAAGTAGCCGGTGATCAGCATGCCGGCGGCGCCGAGGACTTGAGGCGCCTTGCGGCCGACGAGGTAGCCGACGGCGATGTGGCTGAGCACGACGAGGTACGCGGTGGCGAGTACGGCGGGGTTCGGGAACCCCGGTCCACCCATCGCAGGCCCTGCGAAGACGGCCAGAGCGACGAAAATGCCCAACAGGCCGAGAACAGCGACCGGAGCGAGATGCTCGGCCGCGATGCGCAAGCGTCCCCTGGAGGGGGCCCAGCTGTAGATGAGCGCGGCCTCGAGGCGTGAACTCTCCCAGGCTGCACAGGCGCCGCACGCGGCGCTGACGAAGCCGAGGACGAGCGTGGACTGGCTACTGGCGGACTCCCAGTAGGCAATGGTCGAGTCGAGGTTCTGGACACTGACCCACAGCAGGGCAGGAACCAGGGCCAGAGCGACCCACAGAGCGGGGCCGGACCGGAGAAGCGTCTTGAGGCGCATCGCGTTTCAGACCTCCCCTTGCACAAGGTCGCGATACACCGCTTCGGCGCGGCGTTCCGCTGGAATGCCGCGCGCCGCGCGCGCAAAGAACTGCTCGGTACTGCCGTGATAGGTGACACGGCCTCGGTCCAGGACGACGACGGTTTCGTAGATGTCGGCCAGGTCTTCCGTCTGATGCGTGGAGACGACGAAATCGACGCGGTCGCAGAGCTCCGCGAGGAGGTCCCTCAAGACGCCACGTTGCACAGGGTCGAGGCCGGCCGTGGGCTCATCGAGCAGGACCACTTCGGCCTCGTGCACCAGCGTTTGCGCGATACCCATACGGCGCAGCTGTCCACCGGACAGTTGGTGGCTGCGCCGGTCGGCGAGGTCGGTCAGGCGTACACGGTCGAGCGCCTCGACGGATCCGGCCCAGGCCTGCCCCTTGGAGAGGCCCTTGAGCCAGCCGGCATAGGCAACTTGCTCTCGGACGGTCAGCCCTGGCACGGGCTTGATCGTTTGAGGAAGCCAGCCCACGCGCTGCCGGTAGTCGCGCCTGTCCCGCCTTCGCACGCTGTCGAGCGGCCCCCAACGGACATGGCCCTGCGATGGTGCGAGGACGGACGCGCCAAGTGCCAGGAGCGTGGATTTGCCCGCCCCGTTCGGCCCGAGCAACACGGTGCAGCCAGGGGGGAACTCCACATCGAGGGAGTCGAGCACGAGCGCGCCGGAGCGATAGCCGAAGGTGCAGTCTGTGAAACGTAGGGGCACAGGACTTCCAGTCAAAAGATGGAGGGTAACCGGATGCGATGGTCCGGCATGCCGAGAAAGACTTCTTCAACTGAATTCCGGCGTACCTGAACGTATAGTTGCTCTGAACCTTGCAACCCTGGAACTTGACGCTGGTCGAAACGCCATCGCGGTTATTGTCCTGCCAGTGCCGGGACTCCTTGCCCGGGAGTCAGCTGTCCGCATGGGAGACGAACTCGCCCTCGGCGTCCCGCTATCACTGCTTCAGTCTTCCGCTGAAGACGCATCGCTTCCCCCTTGCTCGGCGCGCAGAAAGGTTCTGCGTGCCCACGCATTCGGTCACTTGCTCATGATCACTCAAGGATTCTTACCTACCTGCGAGTACGGCGCAATCGACTTTGGATCATCTGGTGGGCAGGGTTTGAGCATTGGAGGATTCCATTCCGGGACGCCGACTCCATCGATTGGCCATTCAGGCTCGCAATCCGGTGGCTTGTGCGGCATCGAATGCCGGCTCAGGCGATGCAGGCGAAAAAGCGGAATGGCTTGTTCGTTGTGGTGGAGTGGCCAATTTCGAAGATCAGAGGTCAACACCCGCTGCGGTAGGCGCCTCAGTAAGTCATGTAGCGAGGATGCAACGGATCGCTGAGGCATCGGCCGGCCCGGGTCGCGCAGCTATGGGGTCCTCGCTCACTGCGGCCATAGCGATCGGCCGGCCACAGTCGACAACGGGGCGCCGGACTTCGAAGAGGCCATCGCCCGCCCGCACCCTAGGCAGCGGGTACGACGTCGCGGCGTTCGGCCGCTGCCCACTGGACGATGAGCCGCGCGTATTCCTCGCGCTGCGCGGGTGACAGCGTTCGGCCATCGGCGCGGGCCCACAGGTCGCGGATCCTGGCGTTCAACTCCGCAGCGGACAGGCGAGTTGAGCCAGGGCGGGGAGTGTCGGACATGCCCAGGATCATAGGGCCGCAGTGCGACATTCGGCCCCGGCCGTCGGTCCGTGAGACAAAGCTGCCGAGACCCGGCCCTGTTGCAGATCGCGCCCTCTTCCCCGAGCGCGCGGTGGACCTTCGGCGCTGTCGCCGTGGCGATCCCGTGCGAGTGGGAGACAAGTGGGAGACGATCTTGTTCCGCGTTAGGTCACCTGGGTGGGCTACGACCGACCAATGTCGAATGATCGGGCAGCCCGCTCACCGCGAATCGGACCGTCAGCCCGCCGTCTCGGCCGCGTGAGGGCTCAACGTGCCAGTTCCCACCAGGATGTACAGCGCGATCCCCAGCAGGATCCGGTAGATCACGAAGGGCATGAAGCTCTTCGTGGTGATGAAGCGCATGAACCAGGCGATCACCGCGTAGCCGACCACGAACGCCACGACGGTCGCGAAGATCGTCGGCCCCCACGAGACATGCCCCTCGCCCGCGTCCTTGAGCTCGTACGCACCGGAGGCCAGGACCGCAGGGATGGCCAGGAGGAAGGAGTAGCGGGCCGCGGCCTCGCGGGTGTAGCCCATGAGCAGACCGCCGCTGATCGTGGCACCCGACCGGGAGACACCGGGGATCAGCGCCATGGCCTGACACACGCCGTAGATCAGTCCGTCCCGGACGCCGAGTTCGGAGAGTGTCTTGCGCTCCCGTACGGCACGGTGCTTGGCACCCTGCTCGTCCCGGGCGGCCAGCCGGTCCGCGACGCCCAGCACGATGCCCATCACGATCAGCGTGGTGGCGATGAGCCGCAGATCGCGGAACGGACCCTCGATCTGGTCCTTGAGCGTGACGCCCAGCACGCCGATCGGGATCGAGCCGATGATCACGAGCCAGCCCATCTTGGCGTCGTGGTCGCCGCGCATCTCCTTGTCGAACAGCGACTTCGACCAGGCGCTGATGATCCGTGCGATGTCCTTGCGGAAGTAGATCAGTACGGCGGTCTCCGTGCCGATCTGGGTGATCGCCGTGAAGGCGGCGCCGGGGTCGTGCCAGTCCGCGAACGCCGCGGTCAGCCGCAGGTGGGCGCTGGAGGAGATCGGCAGGAACTCGGTCAGCCCCTGGACGAGCCCGAGGATGAATGATTCGAACCATGTCATGACGGGGTGCGCTCGTCCTTGTGCTCGTGATCGTCGGGAGAGTTCGCCTAGATGCTATGGCCTCCGGGTGACGGCCATGACCGCCGGGGTCACCGGATACGCCTCAACAGCCCTGACGGACCCGGGTTCGGCGCACCCGTACCGTCAGCGCCTGCGCAGACGCCCGCGTTTGCGCCACGCGACGGCGGCGCCCGCGATCCCCGTCACGGCGATGAAGCCGGCGGCGATCAGGAATGCGGGCGAGGCGGGCGTCGCGGCCCGGCTGCCCGCGATCGCGTACGCGGCCGTGTTCGGGATGCAGCCGAGACCGGTGGCGATCAGGAACGGAGCCCAGCCCATCCGCGAAACCGCGGCGCAGTAGTTGGCCGCGGCGAACGGAACGCCGGGGAAGAGCCGTACGGCCAGCATCGAACGGAAGCCGTGCCGGCTGAACTGCCGGTCCGCGGCGACCAGCCAGCGGGCGCGCAGCAGCGGCCGCAGCGCGTCCTGACCGAGCACCCGGCCGAGGCCGAACGCGATGCCCGCACCGATCACCGTGCCCGCCACCGCGGCGGCCAGCCCGAACGGCGCACCGAACAGTGCCCCGGCGGCGAGGTTCAGGATCGGTCGCGGTACGAGCGCCGCGGTGCACACGCCGTAGGCCAGCGCGAACAGCACCACGGCGGCGCCACCGGAGGCGCGCGGCCAGCCCTCGGTCAGCAGCTGCTGCGGCTCGGCGAGCACGACGGTGACCGCCGCCGCGGAGAGCAGCACGAGCAGCAGAGCGAGCCGGGCCCACGGTGACAGCAGTCCCCTGGCCCAGCGTCCGGCCGCCCCCGGGGTCGTGAGGTGGGGCGGCGCCGGGGCGAGGCCCGCGGGCACGGGCTGAGGCGGCTCCGCGGCCGGGCCCGGGCGCGGATGCCGCGGGCTCCGGATGGTGGGGGCTGACATCCGGGGAGAGTAACCGACGTTGTCGGTGCCCCGCCGTATGTTGGGACACATGCGACGCATCACAGCGGGGCCGGAGAAGCCCGACGGCCCGCGGAGCCCGGAGGCCCCGGAGATCCCGGAGAGCGGCCTCGCGGACGCGCTGCTCCCGCGGCTGACCGAGACGTACGCGGCTGCTGCCGATGCCGAGCGGGCCGTGGGCGCGGCCGCGTACATGAAGGACATCGCGCCCTTCCTCGGCATACCGACCGCCGAGCGCAGGGCCCTCTCCCGTACGGTCCTCGCCGGCACGCCGCGCCCGGACGAGAAGGACTGCACGGCGATCGCGCTGCGCTGCTGGGAGCTGCCCGAGCGGGAGTACCAGTACTTCGCGGCCGACTATCTGCGCCGCCATGTGAAGCGCTGCTCCTCGGGCTTCCTGCCGGTCGCCCGCCATCTCGTCGCCACCAGGTCCTGGTGGGACACGGTGGACACGCTCGCCGCGCATGTCGTCGGCCCGCTCGTCGCCGCCGACCCCCGGCTCGCGGCCGCGATGGACACCTGGATCGCCGACGAGAACCTGTGGATCGCCCGTACCGCCCTTCTGCACCAGCTCCGGTACAAAGGGGCCACCGACACCGAGCGGCTCTTCGGCTACTGCCTGCGCCAGGCGGACCATCGCGACTTCTTCATCCGCAAGGCCATCGGCTGGGCGCTGCGGGAGTACGCCAAGACCGACCCTGAAGCGGTCCGTTCGTTCGTCGAGTCCGCCCGGGACCGGCTGGCGCCCCTCTCCGTCCGCGAGGCGCTGAAAAACATCTGAGTCCGGATCGGGCTGCACGATCTGACCCTGCCGGCCCGAACGAGCGCTCCGCGCAAATTCGTTGGACGCCGCGGAGCCCGGCGGCGATCATTGGCGGCATGTTCCGGCACGCCTTCCTCGCGCTCCCGTCCGCAGTCGCGGACGCGCCGAAGGCTGCCCTCGCCGTGACGGCGACCGCTTCCTCGGCCATCGCCTGCCTCGCATCCCGGGCCGCGGACGCCGCTGTGGCGGCCGTGGCCGCTGCCGCGGCAGCCGCCGCCTCCGCTGCCGCGGTGGCCATGGATGCCATCGTCACGGCGCCCCTCGGCGGCGCCCGAAGCTGACCCTTCCCGGAACGTCCGGCGGACCCCGCAGGGGGAGGGTCGGCCAGGTTCCCGGGGTCCCGCTCTCGCTGCTCACTTCCGAGGAAGAACCATGTCCAAGCAGGCATACGTGCGCACCAAGCCGCACCTGAACATCGGCACCATGGGCCACGTCGACCACGGGAAGACCACCCTGACCGCCGCGATCACCAAGGTCCTCAGCTCCCGGGGCTCCGGGACGTTCGTGCCGTTCGACCGCATCGACCGGGCGCCCGAGGAGGCGGCGCGCGGCATCACCATCAACATCGCCCACGTCGAGTACGAGACGGACACCCGGCACTACGCGCACGTCGACATGCCGGGCCACGCCGACTACATCAAGAACATGGTGACCGGCGCCGCCCAACTCGACGGTGCGATCCTCGTCGTCTCCGCGCTCGACGGCGTCATGCCGCAGACCGCCGAGCACGTCCTCCTGGCCCGGCAGGTCGGCGTCGAGCACATCGTCGTCGCCCTCAACAAGGCCGACGCGGGCGACCCCGAACTGACCGACCTGGTCGAGCTGGAAGTACGGGAGTTGCTGTCGGCGCACGGCTACGACGGGGAGCACGCGCCCGTCGTACGGGTCTCGGGGCTGCGGGCGCTGGAGGGCGACCCGCGCTGGACCGGTGCCGTGGAGGCGATGCTGGACGCTGTCGACACCTACGTGCCGACGCCGGAGCGCTACACCGACGCGCCGTTCCTGCTCCCGGTCGAGAACGTGCTCACCATCACCGGGCGCGGCACGGTCGTCACCGGGGCGGTCGAGCGCGGTCAGGTGCGCGTCGGCGACCGGGTCGAGGTGCTCGGCGCGGACATCGAGACCGTCGTCACCGGGCTGGAAACCTTCGGCAAGCCGATGGAGTCCGCGGAGGCCGGTGACAACGTCGCGCTGCTGCTGCGCGGTGTGCAACGCGACGCGGTACGGCGCGGGCACGTGGTGGCGGCGCCGGGGAGCGTCACGCCGCGGCGCCGTTTCACGGCGGAGGTGTACGTGCTGTCGGCGGCCGAGGGCGGCAGGACCACTCCGGTCGCGACGGGCTACCGGCCGCAGTTCTACATCCGCACGGCGGACGTCGTCGGCGACGTCGACCTCGGCGATGCCGCGGTCGTCAGGCCCGGGGACACCGCCACGATGACGGTGGAGCTCGGCCGCGAGGTGCCGCTCGAGCCCGGCCTCGGCTTCGCCATCCGCGAGGGAGGCCGCACGGTGGGTGCGGGCACGGTGCGCACGGTCGCGGACTGACGCGCCGCGGGCGCAAGCCCCCCGGTGAGGGTCCCCGGCGGCTCAACAGCCGCCGGGGACCCGGTGGTTCGTACGGCCACTGGGGACCCGGTGGTTCGTACGGCCACTGGGGACCCGGTGGTTCGTACGGTCGGGACGGCGAGGAGCTGGACCGGCTGCGGCGTGGTCCGGTACGGGTCCCCGGCCCTCGGATGATTCAGCGCAGTACGGCCGCCAGCAGGTCGGCGCCCAGCGCCGTCAGATCGGGCACATTGAGGGTGTGACGGACGTAACGACCATGCCGCCGGGCCGTGAGCAGGCCCGCGCGGCGCAGGACAGTGAGGTGGCGGGAAACCTCCGGGAGCGAGAGTTCCCAGGCGTGGGCCAGCTCACCGGTGGTGTGCGGGCCACGGGCCAGGGTGCGCAGCAGCCGCAGCCGTACCGGATGTGTGAGTGCCTCCAGCCGTAGTGTGACCGTTTCCAGCGACACCGGCTCTGATGGGCTCGGCTCGCCCACGGGGTACTGCACCACCGGCTGCCACCCCGGCGCGTGGACCGCCACCAGGTGCGGGCGGCTGAAGACACTGGGGATGAAGGTGACCCCGTCGCTGTGGGCGGCGGTCGCCTTGTCCTGCAGCTTGTCCACGAGGATGCAGTCGCCGTCCGGTGCCAGGGTGACTGCGCCGGAGACCGATGCGAGTGCCGCCCCGATGCCCTGGCGCTTCAGCAGGTCGTTCTTCAGGCGCAGGTCGGTGGCGAGCTGCACGGCGACGTCCGTCCAGGCTGCGTCGAAGAAGGCTTCGGCGCACTGTTCGAGGGTGTGGCGCACCCGCGCTCGCACAGCGGTCGGGTCCGCGAGCAGACGTTCCGCGAAGGCCTCTTGCCGCGCGCCGCGGGCCTGGGCGAGGTTCAGGGCCCGCTCGCGCGCAGTCGCGTCGGTGAGCGGCGACTGCGTGGCGACGTGGCCCCGGTTGCTGCCGCACGTGGTGACGAGCGCGGCGGTCGCATACGCTGCGTCGTCGATCCGGTCCACGTCGTCCAACTCCTCGGCGAGAGTCGGCCGAGGTCGGGCGGGGAGCAGGAAGTCGGCTTGTGAGGAACGCCAGAGGAACTCCGCCTCCCGCAACCGCTCGGCCAGCTCCGGCCGCAGCCCGGCCCAGACCTCCCCGGCCCAGCCGGCGAGCTGCGGATGATGCCCGGGTTCGGCCAGCACGTGCAGCATCGCGGTCAGCTCGGCCAGCGGGGAGGCGGCGAACCGCAGTTGCTCGGACGGCGGGCCGCTGATGTCGATCCTCAACGTCACCCCCTCATCATCACTGACCGGACGGCCGGCGACGGGCGTCGGTTGACGGTGTCCGTCAACCGACGCACCCGGTCCGGCGGTCGAACGCACCGTTGGCGCCATGGCAACCACCACCAAGAGCCGGCCCCGCGCACTCGTCCGTGCCTCCGGAGGCCCCCGCTACGCCGTGGCCCTGGCCGTGGACGCGCTCGGCACCGGCCTGCTTCGGCCCTTTCTGCTGCTCTACGGGGTGACGGTGCTGAGGCTGTCCGCGCCGGCCACCGGCATCGCCATGACGGTCGGCGTCGTCGTGGGTCTGGTGTGCATGCCCGCGGTGGGCCGATGGCTGGACCGGGGCGCACGCAGCACCGTCGTGGCAGCGTCGATGCTGGTGCGGGTGCTGGGTGTGGCGCTGCTGCTGGCCACCCCGCCGGGGCACGTCTGGCTGTTCGCGATGGCGGCCCTCTGCCTCGGCATCGGCAACCAGGCATGGCCGGCCGCGCACGCAGCTCTCGTGGCCACGGTCGCCCACGGCCGGGAACGCGACGCCGCCCTCGCGGGGGGCCGCGCCCTGCGCAACGCCGGCATGGGCGCGGGCGCGCTCCTTGCCACCGCATGCCTGGCGGGCGGCACCACCGCGTTGCAGGCGCTGGCAGCCGTCACCGGACTCGCCTGTCTCACTGCGGCGGCCTTGGCGTGGTCGATGCACCTGAGCGTGCATCCGGCCGCTACCCCGGCCAAGGACCTGGACGACGGGCCCGCACCCCGGATGCGCGCCCTCCTGGCCGCGAACGTGGTCTACGCCTTCTGCCTCAACGTCCCTGAGATCGCGCTCCCTTTGATCCTGGTGACACAGTTGCACGCATCCCCGGTGTGGTCGGCAGCCATCTTCGTCGCCAACACGGTGCTGGTGGTCACCCTGCAGATTCCGGTCACCGTCCTGATGTCCCGCTTCTCCCGGCGAACCGTGCTGGCTCTCGCCGGCGTGGTACTCACCGCGTCCTACCTCGGCTTCCTCGTGGCCACCTCACTGGGACACGGCTGGGGTGCTCCGGCTGTCGCCGCTGTGTCCGTGCTCTGCACGCTCGGCGAGATCCTCTACGCCGGCAGCGCCACCGCGCTCGTCACCGTCCTCGCCCCTGCCCATGTCCTGGGGCGCGTCCTCGCCCGCTTCGAGTTCTCCACGGGCCTCGGCCTCGCCGTCTCCCCGGTGGTCATCACCGCTCTCGCACCCCACGGCTCGGCCGCCCTCTGGGGCAGCTTCGCCGCTGCGACGCTCCTCTCCGCCACCGCCGTTGCCACCGAGAAGGATCGTTGCCACCGAGAAGGATCAAGGAACGCGGCTCAGCATGCTTGCTGCGGCCGGGCGCGAGTGAGTTCGTAAGCTCGGCGATCGCCTCCGGCGACCACCGACTGGCCGTGCACCGGAGAGCCGGGCCCACCGTTGCCTTCCCCGTGCCTCCTTCGGCAAGGCGATCGACTGCCTCCACCTCGAAACACATCGACAGCAAGGTTCTGCAGACAAGGGTCCACAGGAAAGGGTCAAACGGGAAGGATCTACGGGAAAGGGAGAAGGGTCAGGGGGAGCTCGGGAATTCCCTCCCGTGACTCGGCCATGCGCGCGGGCCTTTCGGAAAGCGTCCGCGGCCCGTTCACTTCTGCTCCGTGTCCGCAGGGCCGAAAGCCTGGGGGATCCGGTCCGCGCTCCACCGGCTGCATTCCGAAGCGCCTGCCGGGGGATGCCCGGACACTTCGCTCGAACCCGCCTGCCACCGCCGGCTGGAGCGGGCGGTGGCAGGCGGTGCGTACCGCGAACCGGGGCGGGCGACTACGGGGGATATCACCCGCCCAACGGTCAGCGGCCGTTCGTGGGCGAGGCACTCGCGTCGTGATCGCGCGCTTCTCGCCATACCGATGGCTGCCGGGGGAGTGCGGTCCGGAGCATGGACCCGGCGACGCGGGCACGTGGCCGCCACCTGCCGGACCCTTGGGAGTGCCCAGTTTCCGTCTCCGTTTTCGAAAGGTTGCGGTGTCCTCGTCGACCTGCCTTGTCTCAGTCTCTTCCTCGGCAATCACAAGTGGCCCGAGGAAAGCACCCGGCGGCCGCCCCCTCCACTCTCCGATGCATGCGGAAACGTAGAGGAAAAGAGCCTGGATGGTGTGGAATCGGAGTGTAGCCCGGGTTGTCCACGCCCAGCTTCTTCCGGCTTGTCATCGGGTTGCCGCTTTATTGCCGCCTGCCCTGGCGGCTCGTGGTGGCGTGCGGAGCCGCGCCGGAGGATGCCTGCCGCTGCGCGCTGCTCCGCGGGCGCCAGGGGTGTCAACTGCCGCGCCCGTACTGCTCGATGGCGGATGCGGATGCGGAGGTGGCGCGTGTCGATGGCGGATGTGGAGGTGGAGGCGGAGGCGGAGGCGGCGCGGCCTACCGGATTGCGGGCGCCGGTGCCATGCTGCGCGGGCGCAAGGGCAGGGCGGCAGGGCTCGGCGGGGTTTGCCGAGAAAGCAGGGTCGGAAGCGGCCGCGAGAGGGAGGTACGACACGTGGCGACGACGGCGCTGGTGCTCGGCGGTGGTGGCCTCACCGGAGTCGGCTGGGAGATCGGCATGCTCGCCGGACTCGCCGTGTCCGGAGTGGATCTGAGCACGGCGGACGCGGTGATCGGGACCTCCGCAGGCTCCATCGTCGGCGCCCAGCTGACCTCCGGCCGTCTCACGCTCGACGAGTTGTACGCGCGTCAACTCGCCGACCCCACGGGCGAGATCGCGGCCCGCATGGGGCCCACGACGATCGCCCGCTATGCCCTCAGCGTCCTTCGGTCGCGCGACACCGCGGCGTTCGGCGCCCGTATGGGCCGCCTCGCCCTGGCCGCGAAGACGCCGGCGGAGGCCGAGCGGCGAGCCGTCATCGAGCAGCGGCTCGTCTCGCACGACTGGCCCGATCGCTGCTTGGTGATCACGGCGGTGAACGCGGCCACGGGGGAGTTCGCGGCCTTCGACCGCTCCAGCGGCGTGGGGATGGTCGATGCGGTGGCCGCCAGTTGCGCCGTCCCCGGAGTGTGGCCGCCGGTCACCATCGACGGCAACCGCTGGATCGACGGAGGCGTGCGGTCCTCCGCCAACGTCGACCTCGCCGCGGAGCACGAACGTGTGGTGATCCTCGCGCCCATGGCTCAGGGCGGTGGCCCCATTCCGAGCGCCCGGGCCCAGGCGGCGAAGCTCACGGCCGCCGGGGCGCGCGTCGTGCTGCTCACCCCGGACCGCGCCGCCCGTGACGCCATCGGCCGCAACCCACTCGACCCCGCGCGCCGGGCACCCGCCGCTCGCGCGGGCCGCGCCCGAGCGGCCGGGCACGCGGAGGCCGTGGCGGCGGTGTGGACCGGCTGATCCGTACGGCCGCGACCTGACGGACGTCGAGGCCAAAGGGTGGAGAGGAAAGGGGAGTTCGAGAGCCGTGTGCGCACGCCGACCGGACAGGAGCCCCGAGGAGAGCGCCACCCCGATTCCCGCGTCGGAGTTCCGCCGCTGAACGACACGGGACTCGGCACGCATCCGGCCCGGGGTGTTCGCTCCCGGACCAGGACCGTCGGCACCGCCGCGTGCCCGGAACGTACGGCGTGCCCGAGGCCTACGCCTGCCCCGGGGCGTGCGACGTGCATGAGGCGCACGGCATGTCGGGAATGCGGGCAGACACGAGGCGTCCGGGCAGGTATGAGAGGTCCGGGCAGGCACGGCCCGTACGGCGGTCGAGGCCATCCCACCCGGCCCCCACCCCACCGCCCCACGCTCCCCGGTGACAATGGAGTCGTGGACGTGCCGATTCCCGTGACGCGGGCCGTGGACTCCGGGACCGCCAAGCTGATGCCCGATGTCGACCGGCCGCGGGCCTGGCTGCTCACGGTCGACGAAGCGCCCCAGTCGTACGTCGATCTGGACGACGCGTCGCATCTGGAGTTCGAGTACGTACGGCGCATCGCCCATGTGCTGGACACCGTGCTCGACAGCGCGCCCGACGCAGAACGCCCAGCCGACGTCGTCCACCTCGGCGGAGGCGCTCTCACCCTGCCCCGCTACGTGGCGGCCGCCCGCCCCGGCGCACGGCAGACGGTCATCGAGGCCGACCATGCCCTGCTCGAACTCGTCGCCGACGTCCTTCCGTTGCCGCCGGAGAGCGGGATCGAGCTCCGCGACGAGGACGCCCGGACGTGGCTGGAGAACGCCCGGCCGCATCAGGCGGACGTCCTCGTCGCCGATGTCTTCGGCGGCTCTCGCGTGCCCGCCCACCTCACCTCGGTCGAGTACGCCCGGCGCGCCGCCCGCGTCCTCCGCCCGGGCGGTGTCTACGTGGCGAACCTCGCCGATGCCGCCCCCTTCGCTTTCCTGGGATCCCAACTCGCCACCCTGGCCGAGGTGTTCGGGCATCTGGCCCTTATCGCCGAACCGGCCGTCCTGCGGGGTCGGCGCTTCGGCAACGCCGTACTGGTCGCCTCGGACGCCGAACTGCCGGTGCCGGAGCTTGCCCGCCGGACGGCCGCGGACGCCTTCCCCGCGCGCGTGGAGCACGGCCCCGCACTGGCCCGTCTCCGGGCGCGAGCCCGCCCGGTCCACGACGCCGACGCGGTCCCCTCACCGGAGCCGCCGGACGGCGCGTTCAGCATCGGCTGACGGCGCCGCCACACCATCTGCCCGTCCCACCTCAGCGGTCGGCCGGGGCCGCACACGGCTCCGTCGCTCCGGCCGGGCCGTCCTTCGCGCGGGCCGGCTCGGACCCGGTGTCCGGGCGCCGCCGCAGGTTCCGTACGTCAGGAACCGTCAGCACGGCCGCCGTGAGCAGGACCACCAGCACCGAGCATCCCCAGAGCGCGGCCGTACGACCGAACGCGTCCGCCGCGGGGCCCGCCAGAGCCGTCGCGACCGGGACCATGGCGACCGAGCCGAACCAGTCGTACGAGGAGACCCGCGACAGCTTGTCCTCGGGGATCTCCTGGTGCAGGGCCATCATCCAGGTCACCGCGAACACCTCGACCGCGACACCGGCGACGAGCATCACGCCCGTCAGCGCGGGGGCGGGAAGCGGTACGGCGAGTGCGGCCGACGGCAGGGCGAGCGGGAAGACGCCCAGGGTGCCGGCGAGCAGGATGCGATCCGGCTTCCAGCGGGTCATCAGCAGCGCCCCGCAGACCGTGCCCGCGCCGAACGCCGCGAGCGCCAGGCCCCACGGACCGGCGCCGCCCAGGTGGTCGCGGGCGACCAGCGGGCCGTAGACCGCTTCTGCGGCGGCGATCACCGCATTGATCACCGCGAACTGGCCCACGATGCTCCACAGCCAGGGCCGCCCTATGACTTCCCGCCAGCCGTCCCGGAGGTCGTGCAGCAGCCCGCCGCCCTGCTGCCGTTCAGGGATGTGGCTGACGTCGAGAAAGGCGCGCAGTCCGCCCGCGAGGGCGAAGGCGACCGCGTCGATGGCCAGCACCCAGCCCGGTCCGACGGTGGCGACGAGCGCTCCGCCGAGCGCCGCTCCGCCGATGTTGGAGCCGTTCATGCCCATCCGGAAGAAGGCGAAGGCCCGGCCCGCCTGTTCGCCGGAGACGCTGGAGAGCACCATGCCCTCCGCCGCCGGCGCGAAGAACGCCTGCCCGGTGCCGCCGAGCGCCGACAGCAGTGCCATCTGCCACAGCTGAGGGTCGCCGGAGAGAACGAGTACGGCGAACGCGCCCTGCGAGACACAGGTGGCCGCGTTGGCGGTGACCATGACACGGTGCCGCGGCAGCCGGTCCGCGACCGCGCCGCCGACCAGCAGGAAGGCGACCAGGGGAACCGTACGGGCGGCGGCCACGAGCCCGACGTCGGTGCCGTCGCCCCCGCTCTGCAGCACCGCGAATGCCGCCGCGATCATGGCCCCGGAGTGCCCGATGCCGGTGATCACGGCGGCGGCCGTCAGCAGGGTGTAGTTCCGTCCGGCCCAGGCGGGGCGTCGGGACGGGGGAGTGGGTGAGCTCACGGCAGGACTGTTGCTCGCGCGCGGCCCCGATGGCAACTCGGTTTCGTGTCCGCCTGCTTCGGGCGGAGCGGGTGCGGGAGGGCGCCATGCGGAGCAGCCGGGTGACCCCCATGCCATGGGACCGGATGAGCCCCATGCCATGGGACCGGATGAGCCCCATGGCCCGTAACAAGAGGAAGGCCGCGAATCCCCTGCCGTGGCCCCCTCCACAGCTTTGCTACTCGCTGGTAACGTTGCCCGCATGTCCGAGACCCTGCCGTCGATCGGCGAGATGCTCACGGCCACCGTTCCGATGGCCCGCACCCTGAACCTCGAGTTCCTCGAGACCACGGCGGAGCGTGCCGTTCTGCGGCTGCCCGACCAGACCGATTTCCACAACCACGTCGGCGGACCCCACGCCGGCGCGATGTTCACGCTTGCCGAGTCGGCCAGCGGCGCCATCGTGCTCGCCGCCTTCGGCGAACAGCTCACGCGGGCCGTGCCCCTCGCCGTACGGGCCGAGATCGGGTACAAGAAGCTGGCCATGGGGCCGGTCACCGCCACTGCCACCCTCGGCCGGCCGGTCGCCGATGTCGTCGCCGAGCTCGACGCGGGCCGGCGCCCCGAGTTTCCGGTGGGCATCGAGATCACGCGCGAGGACGGCGCCGTGACCGGCGAGATGACCGTGGTGTGGACCCTGCGCCCCAACGCGTGACCTGTTTCCCCGGGTGATCCGCTCGGGCATGTGGTCCTCAGGCGTGTGATCCGAAGCACGTCCCACATCCTGTCGCGCCCCTCGTCCCGGTATGTCGGCGGTCCCCGGCGCGTCCGTCGTCCGGGGCCGGCCGGGGCGCCGGATCGGTACAACCCGCATGATCGCCGCCCTCATCGCCTGTTCACCCCGGCAGGTCCGGTGAACAGCGACCACCCGGCGGGAGGGTTGCCTCCCCGCCTGACATGTCGACCGATCCCTGCGCGGGCCGGCGTACGGCTCACGCGGGAGTCTCCCGTCATCAAGTAGGCTGCCCGGCGACCGTCCGTGCGCTGCTCGCCGGGCAGCTGTTCGAGGCAACGGGGAGGATCCGGCTTGCACGTCCAGGAATGGCTCGAGACCGTGCCGGCACTGAGCATCTACGTGCTCGTCGGCGTCGTCATCGGCCTCGAAAGCCTCGGCATCCCCCTGCCCGGCGAGATCATCCTCGTCAGCTCCGCGCTGCTCGCCTCCCAGCACGGTGAGATCGACCCCGTGATCCTGGGCGCCTGCGCCACCACGGGCGCGATCGTCGGCGACTCCATCGGCTACGCGATCGGCCGCAAGGGCGGCAAGCCCCTGCTGACGTGGCTCGGCGGGAAGTTCCCCAAGCACTTCGGCCCGCATCACATCGCCTCCGCCGAGCGGTCCTTCGAGCGGTGGGGCATGTGGGCGGTCTTCTTCGGCCGCTTCGTCGCCCTGTTGCGGATCTTCGCCGGACCGCTCGCGGGCGTGCTGCGCATGCCGTACTGGAAGTTCCTCATCGCCAATGTGCTCGGCGGCATCGTCTGGGCGGGCGGTACGACCGCGGTGATCTACTCCGTCGGCGTGGTCGCCGAGGCGTGGCTGAAGCGGTTCTCCTGGGTCGGGTTCGGCGTGGCGCTGCTCTTCGGTGTCGGCTCCTTCCTGGTCATGAAGAACCGGGCGAAGAAGGCGGCGGCGCAGTTCGAGCGCGAGGGGATCGAGGGCGATGTCTCCGGCAAGGAGCCCGCCCGCGCCGCGGACTGAGGCCGGCCGCCCACCCCTTCCGGCCTCGCGCCGGGCGGGCCCACTCCGGCCGGTGCGGGCCGCCACCCCCCCGGCCAGGACATGTCCGATGGGTCGGTCGTCAGCGCGACGGGGGACGGTCTAGTGTCCCCGCCTGTGACTGAACCGTCGTCTGTGACCGAACCGTCCTCACACCTCCGTGCGACTGCGGATGCCTACGATGCCATGGCCGTCCGTTATGCCGGATTGGCCCGCAATGACCTTGAGGCTCGTTCGCTGGATCATGCGGTGCTTGCCACATTCGCCGAGCTTGCGCGGACCACTGATGCCGGTCCCGTCGTCGAGCTGGGATGCGGCCCTGGACGTGTGACAGCGCACCTCCGAAACCTCGGTCTGGAAGTCTTCGGCATCGACCTGTCGCCGGTGATGATCGATCTTGCCCGCGAGGCGTACCCGGACCTGCGGTTCGAGGTCGGTTCCATGGACGCCCTGGACCTGGCCGACGGCGAGCTGAGCGGCATCGTGTCCTGGTACTCGGTCATTCATGCCCCACCGCAGGACATGCCCACGTACTTCGCCGAGTTCGGGCGGATCCTCGCGCCTGACGGCCACCTCTTGCTCGCCTTCTTCGAGTCGGAGGGGGAGCCGGCCACGGCGTTCGACCACAAAGTGGCGACGGCCTACCGGTGGCCGATCGACGACCTCGCGGGGCTGGCCGGCGAAGCCGGGTTCGCCGAAGTCGGCCGGATGCTGCGTGAGCCGTACGAGGAGGAACGGTACCGCCGGGGCCATCTGCTGATGCGCAAGGGCAGCCGCCCCAGGTGATCGCCCGCCCGTGAAGGATGCCGCCAGGAGAATGCCGTTGATGACCGTACGGCGGTTCTTCCCACGCCCGCCGCGCCCGCCGCGGCCCACGTTCCTCGGTTGTTGCGGGCCCAGCCGTGCCACTCCGCAGCCGACAGATCTCCCTGCTCCCCATGGAGCAGGGAGAGTCACCGTCGGACGATCGGGCGAACCATCGGGCAGCAGGTCCGCCGCCCGACTCCTGCCGGGCCGCGCGGCCTGTGCTGTGATCTTCGTCTACCCGCGCTCCGGGCCGCCCTTCGCCGGTCTACCGTGCCCCCTGACGAGACAGAGTGGAACGAGGCGAGGACGGGCGATGACGCACGAGGCACTGATCGCGGGCATGGGCGGCAAGGAACCGAAGATCGACCCGTCGGCGTACGTCGCGCCCACGTCCGTCGTCATCGGTGACGTGACCATGGGAGCCGGGGCCAGCGTCTGGTACCACGCAGTCCTGCGCGCGGACGGCGACACCATCACCCTCGGTGCCGACAGCAACATTCAGGACAACTGCACGGTGCATGTCGACCCCGGTTTCCCGGCCACCATCGGTGCGCGCGTCTCCGTCGGGCACAACGCCGTCCTGCACGGCTGCACCGTCGAGGACGACGTGCTCATCGGCATGGGGGCGACGGTGCTCAACGGGGCCGTCATCGGAGCGGGTTCGCTGGTTGCCGCCCAGGCGCTCGTACCCCAGGGCATGCACGTGCCGCCGGGCTCGCTCGTCGCCGGAGTGCCCGCCAAGGTGAAGCGCCAACTCACCGACGAGGAGCGCGAGGGCGTCACGTTCAACGCGACCGCGTACGTGGACCTGGCCGCGGCACACCGTGACGCCATCGGCGGGGACACGACGGCGGGTTGAGGCCGCGGGAGGGCGGTGGCGCGCTCACTCCGTTCCCCGGTGCCGGAACCGTCCGTGTTTGTTGCCGACCCGAGCGGCAAGGCGGACACCATGACTGAGAAGAAGACGACAGCGAACGGCACTGCCCGCAAGACCTCGGCGACCGCCGGGTCCCGCAAGACCTCGACGAGCGCCGCGGCCCGGAAGTCGACCGCGAAGGCGTCGACCGCGAAGGCGAAGGCTGCCGCGGACAAGGCGCGCGACACCGCCGAGGACACGGCCAAGGATGCCAAGGCGGGGACGGAGAGCACGTCCCGGAAGGCCGTCACGCGGGCGGGTGAGGCCAAGACCCAGGCGGCGCGCAAGACCTCGGCGGCCGTGAGCGCCGCCGGAACCACGGTCAGGCGCACCGCGGTCACCGCGAGCACCAAGGCCACCGCCGCCGGCCACACGCTGGCATCGGCGCCCAAGAAGGCCGGGGCGACGGCCGGTACGGCCTGGAAACTGATCAGGGCCCGCAAGGCCATCGCCGCCGCCGGGGGCGCCGGCGTCGCACTCGTCGGCGCCACCTCGGTCCTCGTACGGCAGCGGGCCAAGCGCCGTCGCAGCACGCTCGCGCGACTGACCGGCGGGCGTCTGGGGTCCTGAACCGACCCTGCGCGCTGGTTGTGAACCGACCCGCGCCCGGGTCCTGAACCGACCCGCGCCTCGGTTGTGAACCAACCCGCGAACGCAGTTCGCTTCGAGACAGCACGGCATGGTCCGTAAGGGAGCCCACATGCGGACCTCGAACGCCGGCCCGGGGGCGGCCGCGGGACCGGAGTCCGGCGGAGACAAATCCGACGTGACACCGACGTCCCCGGCCGCCGCCCCTGCCAACGGCCGATCCGGCCTTCCCGCTGCGGCGGACTGCCTGACAGCACTGCGCCGGACCCCGGCGTCCGTCTGGCACGACGACGTGACCGACTGGGCCGCCGCTCTCACCTATTACGCGATGCTGGCGATCTTTCCGGCACTGCTCGTCACGGTGTCCCTGATCGGTGCCGCGGACGCGAAGGCGGTCCACGGCCTCATCGACCAAGTCGGGGCCGTCGTCCCCGCCGTATCGCGGGACGTCATCGAACAGACCCTGGAAGGGATGGCGGACCGCGGTTCCGCCCTCTGGCTGCTGATCACCTTCGGCGCGATCGGCGCCCTCTGGTCCGCCTGCAGCTATCTCGCCGTCTTCCGGCGCGCCCTGCACTCCATGCACGGGGTCGAGGACCGGCGTCCGGTGTGGAAGACCGCACCACGCGTCGTGATCACCGCGGTCGTCCTGCTGGCGCTGCTCATCTCCAGCGCGATGGTGCTGATGCTGACGGACGAGGTTGTCGGTGTGCTCGGCCGGTCCGCCGGCGTGGAAGGCGCCGGAGGTGCGGCATGGAATGTAGTGAAATGGCCGCTTTTGGTGGGGTTGGCGGCAGTTCTGGTCCTGGTGCTGTTCCGCACGGGGCCGGCCGAGACGCGCGGCGTACGACGGCGCGCCGTGGGCGGCGCACTCGCCGTCGTGCTGTGGCTCGTCTGCTCGGCGGGATTCGCCCTCTACGCCACGCACGTCGACACCTACAGCCGCCTCTACGGAGCTCTCGCGGGGATGGTCGTGTTCCTGGTGTGGCTCTGGGTGTCCCATCTGGCGCTCCTGACCGGCGCTCAGTTCAACGCCGAGCTGGCGAAGCTCAGCCGGCGCTGACCGCCGTTTGCCCGACTCGCGATGCCGGGCCGCGCCTGTTCTCTGTCCGCCCGGGACCTCTGACGTGACCTGGGGCCCTTGCCTGCCCGGGACTTCGGACCGAGCCGGTGAGCGGTCTCGGTGAGGAGCGTCACAGATGTGACGCAGGTCACCATCAATCACGCCGCCGTGGCTGAGCGTTGGTATTCCGCACCCGGATCATGCCCGCATTACCCGGAGGAACAATTTCTTGATCGTATGCATGGGTAACTCATCGCAGGGCACTCGGAGTGCCGGAGGTTGATACACATGGTCCCGCTTCTTCTCGTTCTTCTACTGGCCCTGCTCCTCTTCGGGGCAGGATTCGCGCTCAAGGCCCTGTGGTGGATTGCGGTCATCGTGCTTGTGGTATGGCTGCTCGGATTTGTGGTCCGGCCCACTGCGGCCGGTGGTCGCAGGGGCCGTTGGTACCGCTGGTAGAACTGCGTATCGTCATCGGCCGGGGCTGGTGCTCGGAGAGCGATATTTCCGTGCGCCAGCCCTGGCGCATTGATTTCTGGTGAAACCCATGACACGGACGAGCGCACTCGGAAGGCCATTCCCGGTGTATGTTCCGCGCATTCCCGGTTCAAGGCCGGCGCCGCCAACGCCCTTGGCACGCCGGATGGTTGAGCCTACGCCGGTCCGCGCGCAGCGACTGTGACCTTGCGTTCCGAGGATTATGGACTCGAACGCATACGCGCAGCGGTGGCGGGCAGGCGGACTCCAACAGAGAAGACCGCAAGGCCGTATTCCGGCCGACGTGAAGGAAGGTCCTTATGCCTACCGCCGAGCGGAAGAGCAGCGAAAGAAAAGAGGGTGAACGTGCCTCGGCTGCTGTCGCGATGCGGAAAGCCGCGCAACAGCTCTCCGAGCTCCTCGGGATGGTGCCCGACTCGATATCGGCCCTGAAGCCCAACGACGACGGCTGGGCCGTGGACGTCGAGGTCGTGGAAATCGAGCGCATCCCCGAAACCACGAGTGTCATGGCCACCTACCATGTTCTGCTCGACCCCGGCGGCGAGCTTCTGGGATACGAGCGCGTACGACGGTACGCGCGGGGCCAACTCGACCGCGAGAGCCGACGCGGCTAGGCAGACAGACCGCGACAAGACAGACATCCACCACACGGACAACCCGTTCAGTGCGGCAGGACAAGCCCACAACGAAAGGAAGAACCGTGACCGTCATGCAGCAATCCCGCTCCACCCCGGCGACGACCGGCAGCGGCGGCGGCACATCGGGCCTCTACGACGTCCTGGAACTCATCCTGGACCGAGGCCTCGTCATCGACGCGTTCGTCCGGGTCTCCCTCGTCGGCATCGAGATCCTCAAGATCGATGTACGGGTGGTCGTCGCCAGCGTCGACACCTACCTCCGCTTCGCCGAGGCGTGCAACCGACTCGACCTCGAATCCGGACGCAAGGCCCCGAGCCAGCTCACCGACCTGACCGGCCAGCTCACCGAGAGCGGCGCCAAGGGCAAGTCGAAAGGAGCACTGACCGGTGCCGTCGAGGCGATCACCGATTCGCTCCAGGGCGGCAAGGACTCCGAGGAAGAGGAGCGCCCGGCGCGCCGCACCACCAAGTCCTCCAGCAGCCGCCGCACCCCCCGTCGCAAGGAAGAGGACGCATAAGCCATGGCCGTCTACATCTACGCGATCACCGCGGCCGACCACCCGCTGCGCCTCGACGGACTCAACGGCGTGGGCGAGTCGGGAGGCGAGGTCAGGACGCTGGGCTCCGGCTCGCACCGGGCCGTGGTGAGCGAAGCGCCCGAGGAGCTGCGGGCCAAGCGGCGTGACCTGGTCGCCCACCAGGCGGTCCAGGAACGCCTGCTCGAAGACGGTGCCGTCCTCCCCATGCGCTTCGGCCTCGTGGCCCCCGACGAGGAGGCCGTGGCCGAGGCGCTGGAGGAGAACGCCGCCGGCTACGCCGAACGTCTCCAGCAGCTCGACGGCTGCGTCGAGTACAACCTGAAGGTCGCCCGTGACGAGGACGAACTGCTGCGCGAGATCGTCGGTGAGTCCGAGGAGATCCAGGCGCTCAACGAGCGCACCCGGCAGCACCCGGACGCGCACGACGACAAGGTCGCCCTCGGCGAGCTGATCTCGCAGGAGGTCGAGCGGCGCAACGACAGCGCCGCACTGGAGGTCGTGGACGCGGCGGCGCCGGCCGCCGTCACCTACACCGCCGGTGAGCCGACCCGCGAACACTTCCTCAATGTGTCCTTCCTGGTGCAGCGCAAGCGCGCCGGTGAGTTCTCCCAGGCAGTGGCCGACGAGGCCCAGCGCCGGGGTTCCGCCTACGACCTCACGCTGCACGGGCCGCTGCCTCCGTACAGCTTCGTCTGACCGGAGGCCGGGGCCATGGGACTCATCACGCAGATCCTGACTTTCCCGTTCGCGCCCGTACGCGGCGCCGGATGGGTGATGGACCAGGTGATCCTCGCGGCGGAGCGCGAGTACTACGATCCGGCCCCTGTGCAGCGGGAACTGCGGGAACTGGTGCAGGAGCTGGCGGAAGGCCGCATCGACGAAGCCGAATTCGACCGGCGTGAGGACGAGTTGCTCGACCACCTGGAGTGGCTCGAGGCACGAAGTCGAGAGCTGGACGCCCGTTCCTGACCACTCCGGCCACCACCCCCCCGAACCAGGGCCGGAGAAGGAGAGATGAGAAACATGATGACCAACGGAAAGATAGCCGTTGCGCTCGTGGGGGGTTACCTCCTCGGGCGTACGAAGAAAGCGAAACTCGCCATCGGCCTGGGCATGTTCCTGGCCGGGAAGAAGCTCAGCCTGGATCCGCAGCAGCTCGGCAAGCTGCTCGCCAACTCACCCGCGCTCAGCGGTCTGAGCAGCCAGGCGCGGCAGCAACTTCTCGACGCCACGAAGTCGGCCGCCACCACGGCGCTGACCAGCCGCGCGAACAGCCTGGCCGAGTCGCTGCACCAGCGGACGCTGAGTCTGCGCGACGTCGGCGGCGGGAACGCGGCGGACGACGACGCGGCGGACGACGACTCTGCGTACGACGACGATGACGCCGAGCACGAGGACGCCGGGCACGAGGACGACCGCGGCGCCGCGCGCAAGAAGACGCGGCGCGCCGAACACGACGAAGAGCCGCGCCGAGAGCGGGAGTCCACGCCGCGCCGCAAGGCGGCGGCAGCCCCCCGGCCCCGTAAGAGCACCGCAACCTCCACCGCGGGAAAGACCGCCTCCGGCGGAACCCGCAAGGCGGCGAGCGGTGCCCGCAAGACCGCCTCGGGCACAGCCAAGAAGGCGGCCAAGTCCCGTGGGAGCCGCAATGAGTGACACCCTCGGCAAGATGCGGGACGAAATCGTGAAGAGCCCCGCGACCGACCGGCTCAAGGAAGAGCTGCGCGGCTATCTGCAGGCCCGCGCCGAGCACGCGGTCGCCGGACTCGGCCACAAACTCGGCGACACCATCCGGAAGGCCGGTGACCCCACCCAGGGGCCGGGCTCCCTCGTAGGCGGCCTCGCCAAGGGCGGGCAGGCCCTCGCGGAGGGCAAGTCTCCGGCCCAGGCGGCGCTGAAGGTCGGCACCTCCCATGTGAAGGACGCCCTGAAGGAGAAGGTCAAGGGGCTGTTCGGCAAGGGCCGCGGCAAGAGCGGCGGAGGCAAGTCCAAGAGCGTCGTCATCGTCGAGGACATCGACGTCGGCGTGCCGGTGCGCGAGGCGTACGACCAGTGGACCCAGTTCCAGGAGTTCTCCACCTTCGCCAAGGGAGTCGTCAGCGTCGAGGCGTCCGACGACACCACCAGCAACTGGAAGGTGAAGGTCGCCAAGTCGACGCGGAGTTGGCAGGCGAACGTCACCGAGCAGGTCCCCGACGAGAAGATCGTGTGGACCACCGAGGGGGCCAAGGGCACCGTCAAGGGGGTCGTCACCTTCCATCCCCTCGGGGACTCCCTCACCCGCGTGCTGCTCGTGCTGGAGTACTTCCCCAAGGGACTCTTCGAGAAGACCGGCAACATCTGGCGCGCCCAGGGGCGGCGGGCCCGGCTGGACCTCAAGCTCTACCGCAAGTTCATCATGATGCGCGGCGAGGCCACCGACGGCTGGCGCGGCGAGATCCGCGACGGCGAGGTCGTCGTCGACCACGAGACAGCGGTCGAGGACGAGGAGCGCGCCGAGGAGACCGAGGACGAGCCGGACGGGCAGGCGGACGACGAACACACCCAAGAGGACGAGGACGGCGAGGAGTTCACCGAGGACGACGACCTCGACGAGGACTCGCCGGAAGGTTCCCACGAGGACGACGAGCCGGAGGACGACGAACCCTCCGACGACGAGCGGGTCGAGCAGGACGCGTACGAGGAGCCGTACGAGGACGAGGCGGACGAGGCGGACGAGGCGGACGATGCCGATGCCGACGCCGACGCCGATGACGAGGAGTTCGAGGACGAACCGGAATCCGAGGACGCGTACGAGGACGACGCGCACGAGGAGGCCGAGGCGGACGAGGACGAAGAACCCGAGGCCGACCCCGAGCCGCCGCGCCGCCGCCGCCGTACCGCCGCGGCCCGCCGATGAACCCGAGCACGAAAGGAGGCTGACCTCTCATGGCGTCCGATTCTCTGGCCGGCCGTATGGGGCCGTCCCCCGCCCGGGGCGCGGCTGCCCCCTACGGCGGGGGAGGCTCGTCGGCCAACCTCGCCGACATTCTCGAGCGGGTACTCGACAAGGGTGTCGTCATCGCCGGTGACATCCAGATCAATCTGCTCGACATCGAACTGCTCACCATCAAGCTGCGGCTCCTGGTCGCCTCCGTCGACAAGGCGAAGGAGATGGGGATCGACTGGTGGGAGCACGACCCGTCCCTCTCCTCCCGGGCCCGCACCGGGCAGCGCAAGGTGGAGGGCGGGGCCAAGCCCCAGGTGGAGAGCGGAGCCGGGAACGGCGCCTCGCTCGCCGAGGAGAACGAGCGGCTGCGTGCGGAGATCGCTCGGCTCCAGGCCGCGGAACCGCAGCAGGGGAGCTGACGCGCGATGAGCAGCAACGTACCCGCCGCCGGCCCGGACCTTCTCAGCTATGTCTACGCGGTCGGCCGAACCGTTCCGGAGCTGGAGGACGCGGCGTCCCGGCTGACCGGGCACGGCGGCGCCGCGATGCGGACGGTCGGCGCGGACGGTCTGACGGCCGTGGTGTGCAGCGTCCCGGCGGTCGAATTCGACGAGGCCGGTCTCAAGGCCCAGTTGGAGGACCTGAGCCGGCTGGAGGCGATCGCGCGCTCCCATCACGCTGTCGTCGGCGCGCTCGTGGAGCGCACGGCGGTCCTCCCACTGCGCCTGGCCACGGTCTACCGCGACGACGCGCGGGTGGCCGGGATGCTCCAGGAGTCGAGGGACGCCTTCGCCGCCACACTGGAACGGCTGGAGGGGCATGTCGAGTGGGGCGTCAAGGTGTACGCGGAACCGGTCGAGCCGCGGACGGAGACGGCCGCACCGGCCTCCGCGCCCACGAACGGCTCCGAAGCGGAGAGCCGGGTGAGCCCCGGCCGCGCCTACCTCCAGCGGCGCCGGGCGCAACGCAGCAGCCGGAAGGACGCGTACCGCGCCGCGGGAGAAGCGGCGAACCGCGTCGCCGCCGTCGCTGCGTCGTTCGCGGCGGGCCGGGTGGCGCACCGTCCCCAGCAGGGGGCACTCGCCGAGGGAGCGGGCGAGAACATCGCCAATGACGCGTACTTGGTGCCGCTGGAGCGCAGCGAGGAGTTCCGGGCGGCGGTCGCGGAGGAAGGCAGGACCTTGTCCGGGGCGCGCGTCGATGTGACCGGACCGTGGGCGCCGTACTCGTTCGCCACTCCGGTGGACGGTGGCGGGGCAGGGGATGGACATGTCCGCTGACCTCACCTTCCCCGCGGGTTCCGGGATCGAGGCGGGCTCCGGGTTCGAGCGCGACCCGGCCGGTCCGCAGGTGGCCCTCATCGACCTGCTGGACCGGCTCCTCAATGGCGGGGCCGTGCTGACCGGGGACCTGGTGCTGTCCGTGGCGGATGTGGATCTCGTCCATATCAATCTGCGGGCGGTGATCCGTTCGGTCACCGAGGACGGCCCGGCGCCATGGTGACCGCGGTGACCGTTGGTGACGGCGGCAGTCCGGCAAGGAGGAGCTGCCCGGCGGCGCCCTGCTCGGCGGCCCACGGATGCGATGCCGCCGGGATGGCGAACGGGGCGTGCGACAGGTGCCGTTGGACCGCGAGCGGAACGACGAAGGGACAAGATCGTGATGGACACCTCTGAGCTGACAGGCGCGACCGAGGGCACTGGTATCGCCCGGCTCGATGAGGTCGCCACTGCCGCTGCCCGGGCGTTCGACCTGCTGCCCGCCGGTCCCGACGACCGCGGTGGGGGCGGTGTGGCGCAGCGGCTGAAGACCGATCCCGACACCGTCGAGCGGGACCTCCTCAAGCTGGTGCTCACCATCGTGGAACTGCTCCGGCAGTTGATGGAGCGGACGGCTCTGCACCGTGTGGACCAGGGCGATCTGACGGATGAGCAGGAAGAGCGCATCGGTATGACGCTGATGACGCTTCAGGACCGGATGTCGGCGCTCTGCGACCGGTACGACTTGACGCTCGAGGATCTGAATCTGGACCTGGGCCCCCTGGGATCCCTGCTCCCGCAGTCCTGACATCCCGCAGTCCTGACACCGCCGGCCGGCGCGCGACAGGTGGGCGCCCCCCTGGCCGACCCCGGCCCCGCGTCGGAGAGCGCGGCGGGCAACGGCGCCACCGAGTCCTGCCGGGCGGGTGACCCGGGCCCTTGAGCCCGGCGGGGGACCGCGTCCTTGAGCCCGGCGTCCCGAACGCCTGGGCCTGTGCACCGCGCGCCCCGGATGGGGCGAAGATCACAGCACAGCGCGTACGCCGCCCGACGCGTGGCTGAGTACCGTGAGCGGGTGCCGAAGAACCGGAACACGTTCTCATCGCTTGCCGCCTGGCGCCGACGCGTGGTCACGCGTGCGGTGCACCGCGGCTGGCGCTGGATGCAGAACGCGGGAGCGGTGACGGCCGAGCGTCCGGGACGCCACCGCTTCGGCCGGATAGGCAACGGGACCCGGCTCGCCTTCCCGCAGGGGACGCTCTTCGGCGAGCCGTGGATCCATCTCGGAGATCACTGCATCATCGGCGAGCAGGTCACGCTGACCGCCGGGATGATGCCGGGGGTCGATCTCGGTCCGGATCCGGTGCTGCGACTGGGCAACGGAGTCGTCCTCGGTCGCGGCAGCCATGTCGTGGCTTCCCGGGCCGTCGTCTTCGGCGATGACGTGTTCTGCGGCCCGTACGTCTATGTCACCAGCGACAACCACAGCTACGACGATCCCGATCAGCCGGTGGGCCGGCAGTGGCCGCGCACCGCCCCCGTCGAGATCGGGTCCGGAAGCTGGCTCGGCGCGGGAGCGGTGATACTCCCCGGTGCCCGTCTCGGCCGCAATGTGGTCGTCGCGGCCGGTGCGGTGGTCCGCGGTGATGTGCCCGCCCGCGCCGTTGTCGCAGGGGCACCCGCCCGCGTCGTCCGCCGCTGGGACCCCGAGTCGGGCTGGCAGCCCCCACTGCGCACCCCGCCGCCCGTGCCGATCCCCGAAGGCATCACGCCGGAGCAGCTCATCGCGCTGACCGAGTTGGACGGGCTGCCCGCGGACCCGGGCACACTGGATCTGTCGGCCGACCGCTGAGGCTGCGGGGCCGGGCGAGGAGATGCGGGCGATGAGCAACCGGAACCTGCGCATCCTGCTGGCGATCGCCGTGGTGATCCAGGGCATCGCCCTGGCGGTGTACGCCGTACGGCAGTTGTGACCGCACGAGGGTGTGCGGGGTCCCGGTCCACCACGCGACCCCGGCCTGGCTGGCCCGGCTGACCCGACCCGCCCCGGCTGACCCGACCCGCCCCGGCTGACCCGACCCGGCGTGCCCACCGTCCGGCGACGCACCGGCCGCCCACCCACCTCGGCGAGTGTCCCGACGCCGGCGCCCCCGGCTTCGCTCAGCCCGCCGCCAGAAGCAAAGTGCCGAAAAGGGCCAGCCCCGCACCCGCTGCCTGCACCATCCGCAGCCGCTCTTTGAGGAAGCCGCGCGCCGCCACTGCGGTGATCACGGGGTAGAGGGAGGCGAGCACGGCGGCGACGGTGACCGGACCATAGCCGGCCGCCATGGCATAGGTGCCGTTGGCCGCGACATCCGCGAGCCCGACGAATCCGAGCGCGGGCAGCGAGGTGCGTATCGCCTGCCAGCCGCCGTCCTCCGGCAGAGCCCTGCCCCCGCGCCGCACGGATGCGTACAACGCCGTGCCACCGACCACCACATTGGTCACCCGCTGCACGAAGAGCGCGAGGAAGAGGCCTGTGACGGTGGTCGAGGCCTCCGCGATCAGTGCCATGACGGAGCCGAACCCGAAGGCGGCGACCAGCGTCAGCAGGATGGCCTGGCGCTGCACCGGCGCGCCCCGGAGCTGCGGACCCCCCGCCAGCACCACACCCGCCACGGCCACCAGGATTCCGGCGACCTGCAGCAGCCCCGGCCGCTCGCCGATCATGAGCCCGACCCCGACGGGGACCGCGACACCCAGCGACCCGAGCGGTGAGACGACGCCCATCGGGCCGAGCGCCAGGGCGCGGTAGAAGCACAGCATCGCCACCGGGCCCACGACGCCCGCCGCGGCGGCGAACCACAACTGCGGCCCGGCCTCGTGCCACGCGGCGGTCGCGACGACGATCGCGCCGAGCACGCCCGTGGCGAGGATCTGCGAGACGACGACCACGGTGAGGGCCGGGATGCGCTTGGTGAGCAGCCCGCCGCCGAAGTCGGCCAGTCCCCACAGGAGGCTGGTGGCCAGGGCGAAGACGGCTGTCATCGGAAACCTCGCAGTACAGTGGAGTGAACGCCGGGGTACAGCACACGGTAGTACAGCACAGTGGACTCTGTCATCCAGAATATTGAACGGAACGGTGGAGCGGCGACACGTGACGGACCTCGACCACCTCACCCAGTCCCTCGCGCGCAATCTCAAGCACTGGCGCACCGAGCGGGGCTTCACCCTGGAAGCGCTCGCGTCCCGTGCCGGAGTGAGCCGGGGCATGATCATCCAGATCGAGCAGGCGCGGACGAACCCGAGCGTCGGGACGACCGTGAAGCTCGCCGACGCCCTCGGCGTCAGCATCACCACCCTCCTCGACTACGACGAGGAACCCAGGGTCCGGATCGTCCCCGCCGAGCAGGCCGTACGGATGTGGTCGACCGACGCCGGCAGCTCGGTCTCCCTGCTCGCCGGCACCCAGGACCCCGGCCCGCTCGAGCTCTGGGTCTGGCGCATCATGCCCGGTGAGGGCAGCAGCTCGGATCCCCACCCCAGCGGCACGTTCGAGATGGTGCATGTGACGGCGGGGGAGTTGACCCTGGTCGTCGACGCGGAGGAGTACCACGTGCCCATGGGTGCCTCGGCCAGCTTCGAGGCCAGCGGCTCGCACACCTACCGCAACGACGGGGAGGAACCGCTGGAGATGACCATGACGGTCTCCGTCCCGCCGATGCGCTGAGGCAGCCCTCCCTTGTGGCGCCGCGGCCCGTGATCATGGTCTCGGAAACCGTCACAGTTGGCTGTTAGCGTGGCGGACATGCGCGCTCCCATCGGAAACTTCGACTCCGTCCGGCCCGCTGCCGAGACGCTTGACGAGCTCAACCCGGCCGTCGCCGAAGGCATCCGCTCCTGGAGCGGCGCGGTCCCCGTGGGGCAACTCCTGTACGTCGACACCGATCCGGAGAAGGCCGACACCGCCGTCTTCGCCGAGGCTTATGGGCCCGGACTCCACGAGGCGTCGGCCAACTGCGTCGTCGTCGCGGGCAAGCGCGGCCAGACCGTCACCCTGGCCGCATGCATGGTGCTCTCCAGCACGCGCCTGGACGTCAACGGTGCGGTGCGCCGCCATCTCGGCGTGCGCAAGGCGTCGTTCGCGCCCATGGACACGGCGGTGGGGGAGTCCGGCATGGAGTACGGCGGCATCACGCCCATCGGACTGCCCGGCGACTGGCCCGTGCTGGTGGACGCCGCGGTCGTCGACGTGCCGTACGTCGTCATCGGCAGCGGGAGCCGTCGCGGCAAGCTGCTCGTCCCGGGCAAGGCGCTCGCCGCCCTCCCCGGTGCGACCGTGCTCGACGGCCTGGCCGGCTGATCACCCACGCCGGCGGGCGCAGCCGCGCTCAGTGCAGCAGCGGGATCTCGATGGCCGGAGAGCAAAGGGCCAAGTCCCCAGCTCGTGTTGGAGCAGCGGCCTCGAAAACCCTCCACAGAGGTTCGATTCCTCCCGCATGTGCCTCACCGCGAAGGGGTTGAAGGACGCCAGAAGATCGCTGGGTAAGCCAGTAGGGCGGCCCAGGAAGGACCGCCCTACTTGGGCTGGGCGCCGCGCTTCACGTGGCTAAGGATGTTCATCCCGACGCCCAGTGAAGCGGCGAGACTGGTACCGCTGGCGGCGAAGACAGCCAGCGCACGAGCATTGAACGCAACCATGACGACGGCGGCGACGAGGGCCACCACGATGGAGCCCAGAGCGACGATGGCGATATCACGCGCCGGATGGTCACACGCCTGATGGGTCGAGTTGACCGACACCGTTCCTCCATTATCAAATTCGCCCGCTGAGGCAGCCCACGACCCGATGATGGTGAGTGGGGATGCGGCAGCAGCGACGCGCAGTCGGGCTATGGAGCCCGCAACCGGCCGGTTGGCAGTTGGTCCGCGTCGGAGTGGCGAAAATGCAATGGAGCCTCCGAAGGTAGAGGAGTCAGAAAGCAACACCTTAGTGTGCGTCAACTCGTATGCAACAGGGCGTAGTTCAGACATCAGCCCCGCCGCGGAGGAAAGTTCCCGTGTGTGGGGCTGCGCTTCTTCAAGCCCGATCTGAGAGGGGAGCGGGGAACGCATGAAGATCACCGCTCAGCAAGTGATCGGACCTGCCTTCGTGGTGGCCGTCGACAGATGGGGGCGCTGGAGCAGTACAAGAGCGGCACCACCTACGACACGGAAGTGGAGGTCGTCGACCACGAGAACTATCGCAACTGGCACGACCGTCATCACTCGGGGGACACCCTGAACACCTACCCAATCGAGATCACCGCGCAGAAGGTCCATTAGCACAGCCACGAGAGCCCCCGTCGGGAACATACGGCAGGGGCTTTCTGCGTTCCCGGCAAGGCGTACTCTGGCTGAGAGGTAGGTGAGCCCATGTCTTCGGAACTGGCGGAAAACGTACGCGCCCACCGACGCCGCGCAGGCATGACGCAGGAGGAGTTGGCCACTGCTGCCGACGTCTCCCCGGGCGTCGTCCGGAAAGTCGAGCAGGGCGGCAGTGCTCGCGTCGAGACGCTCTACGCTTTCGCTCCGCGCGCTGGGCATCCCGACGTCCGACCTCTTCGCCTCCGGCGCGCCTGAACCCGTGCGGGAGGCAGAGGGATCCCGCATGCGGCTGGTGGAGCTACGCCGCGCGCTCATGCCGCCCGTCGGACTTGCCGACACCGTGGCGGACGCGGGGGAGGCGGCAGACCTCAGTACCGCTCAACGAGACATCGACGACGCCCATGCGCTGTATCAGTCGGACCGCTACGACTCGGTGGCGAAGAGGCTGCCCGAGATCCTCCGCGGCGTGGAGGCTGCTACGGCAGTGGCGGGGGACGACGAGGCCCGCCGGGTCGCCCTGACGGTCCGGGCTCAGGCGTACTTCCTGGCCGGCAAGTACCTGACTCAGGTCCGGCAGTACGACCTGGCCTACCACGCGATCTCGCGGGGCATTCAGGACGCCCGGGAGACCGGGCAGAGGCTCATGGCTGCTTACGGCGTTGTCGGCATGAGCTGGCTCCTCCTCCGTCAGGACCGCTTCGACGAGTGCGAGCACCTGGCGACGTCGACAGCCGATGAGATCGAACCTCGCGTTTCCTCCTCCACGCCGGAGCAACTGGCCCTCTGGGGAGAGCTGTCGCTCCGTGTCGCCTCCGCATCGATCCGGAACAATCGATCCGATACCGCGCAGGAGGCCCGGCGCATGGCTGCAACGGCCGCCAGTGCCCTGGACATGGAACACGTGGACTTTCGGGCGCACTGGTCGACGTTCGGGCCCGTGACGGCCGGCATCAAGGCCGTGGAAGACCTGTCCCTGATCGGCGATGCCCGGGGCGTCCTGCGGCACGCGGACGACGGGGTGTTGGGCCGGAAGGCGCTGAAGAACGTCGGGAAGCCCAGCGCGAACAACTGGGACCGCCACCGTCTCGACGTCGCGAAGGCCCACGTCTCTCTGGGCTCTCACCAGGACGCCATGCATGAGCTGAACCTGATGCTCCGTACGTCGCCGGAGTGGCTGAAGCACCAGGCGATGGCCCGCTACGTCATGGCGGACATCCTGCATCACAGGAAGCGCACCCTGACGAAGGACATGCGCACCATGGCGGCTCACTTGGGGATCACCGGCTAGCTACTACGTACCGTGGCAGTTCCGCGGCAGAGAGTCGCGAACTGCCATGCTGCGTGCCTGGCCTGACGTTTCGTCATCGCCGTACGGTCATTCGTGTCCGCTACAGCGACGAAACCCGCAGGGGTCCCCATGGCCACGAGGCAAACAGAGGAGCAATCCGAGCGGCGCCGTGAGCTGTCCGACGCCTTGGACCAGCTCCGGGTGCCCGACGCGGAACGCCCCGTTGCGGTCGACGTGCGGTCGTCGACGAAGGGCCACGTCATGGGTGAACTCTGGGGAAGGACGTACATCCGCCCCCTCCACGGCGGCCCCGAATGGGAAGCCCCGTCGGAGTTCATCCGGGAACTGCCCGAGGGGAGCGAGGCATGAAGGACATGCGCCGACTCCCCTGGAAGGGCCCGGCAGGTCAGGAGTCCTTCCTGAACGCCGGCCCGGACAGTGCGCTCGCAGCCATCGCTGACGAGATCGAGGAGGCCCAAGTCACCATGGCTCAGGAGGCTCTGACGGAGGCTCGCGTAACGCTCGCCCCCACCCACGGTGGCTGCCGCCTACCATCCTGGCGACCGCCGGCAGTGCCCTGATGGCCCTGGAGGATGTGATCCGCGTGGCGGAGAACCGCAGGGAGCGGCTGGAGGCGCTTGAAGACCGGATGGACGAGCTGACCGACGACACGTCGGAGCCGGCCACCACATAGCTCCCGTGTCCCGCCGCTGTTGGGCGGCGGACGGTGAGGGCGGGGCCCCGGCCTCCGGTGAGGTCGGCGGTCAGGGCTCCCGTCAGCGAGGCAACAACGGTGCGGGGAAGTCTCGCACCGCAGCTCACACAGAGGAGTAGGCATGCCAAGCACGGATGACGGCAAGCACGGCGGTAGCCCCGCACCCATCAAGCCGTGGACTCCGCCGCCGAACCCGCCGTCCCCTGACGGCGACGGATCCTGATAGGAGACTGACGTCATGACGGACCCCGAGAAGCGGGCCACCGGTCACCGATCGCTGGTCAAGAACCTCGATGAGCGCGGCTTACTCGACGACCCGTGGCGGCGCGTGTGGGACGCGGTCCCGCGCGACCTGTTCATCCCGCCGCAGATCTGGCGGCAGCGTCCGACCCGGTGCGAGCCGGTCAAGACCGACGCCGCGTGGTGGGAGCTGGTCTACAGCGACGAGCCCGTAGTCATCCGGGTGGACGACGGACAGGAGGACGGGCCCGGGATCGCTACGTCGTCCAACTCGATGCCGTCCATGGTCGCGCGCATGCTGGGACTGCTCGCCGTGGGGGACGGGCAGCGGGTTCTGGAGATCGGCACCGCATCGGGGTTCGTCGCGGCGCTCCTGTCCGAGCGTCTCGGTGAGGGCCAGGTGTTCAGCGTCGAGTTGGATCCGGCCCTTGCAGAGACCGGCAGGAAGAACCTCGCGGCAGCCGGCTACGCGCCGGCCGTAGTGCAGGCTGACGGCGAGCAGGGCTGGCCGGAGGGAGCACCGTATGACTGGGTCATCGCGACGTGTGCGCTGCGACACGTACCGTCCGCCCTCATCGAGCAACTGCGGCCCGGAGGCATCCTGGTCGCACCGCTCATCCGAGAGTTCGGGAGCGGCGCTCTCGTGGAGCTGACTGTCCAATCGGACGGCGCCGCTGTAGGCCCATTCCGGGGCGGCGCTTCGTACATGCCCATGCGCTCCCACCGGGCACAGGCAGGCGCACCGATCGACGAGGCCACCGGCCGTTGTAGGTCGACGGAACTCGACCCCGGGCGCATCGCCGCCCTGCCGTTCACGCTCTACGCCGGCGCCCGCATGCCGGGCGTGTCGATGGTGCGTCAGCGGGAAGACATCGGCGTCCGCGTCTGGCTCGACGACGGACAGGGGTCAGGAGCCACCATCGGATCCGGAGAGCCTGTGTGGCTGTACGGTCCGCGGGACCTGTGGGCCGACGTCGAGAGGTCTCTTAAGGAATATGTCGACATCGGAGCCCCGGACGTGAAGGAGTTCGGCCTCACTGTGGGCCCTGACGGACACAGCGTGTGGCTGAGCACGCCGGAACGCGTGATCCAGCCCTGCAACGTGTAACCCCTCGAACCGCCCCGGCTGTCCTCTTCCCCTCCGTGGAGGATGGCCGGGGCTTCTTCGTTCCGCTAACCCAGGGACTGAAGCTCGATCGCCGGGCAGCGGTCCATGACCATGTCGAGCCCGGCGGCGCGGGTGCGCGCGTACGCGTCCTCGTCCACGACCCCGAGCTGGTACCAGACGGCCTTCGCGCCGATCGCGACCGCCTCGTCGGCCACCGCCCCGGCCAGCTCGCTGTTCACGAACACATCGACCACGTCCACCGGGAACGGGACGTCCGCCAGCGAGGCGTACCCCTGCTCCCCGTGCACCGTCTCCGCCTTCGGGTGCACCGGTACCACGCGCTTACCCAAACGCTGGAGCACGCGGGCGACCCCGTAGGCGGCGCGGTGCTCATTGGTCGACAGCCCGACCACCGCCCAGGTGTCGCCTGAGGCGGTCAGAATCCTGCGGATCGTCGCTGCGTCTGCGTACATGCCCCCGTCAACAGACGGCCCGGCGACGCCATTCCCGGCGCCCGGCATAGGGTGAGGAGATGCAGGAGCAGTACCGGACGGTGGCGCGCGAGGGCGTGCACGAGATCGAGATCAACAAGTCGCGCTTCCTCTGCACGCTCGCCCCGGCCGCGACCGAGCGCGAGGCGCAGGACCTCATCCAGCGCATCCGCAAGGAACACCCGACCGCGTCGCACAACTGCTGGGCGTACGTCATCGGCGCCGACGCCGGTCTGCAGAAGGCGAGCGACGACGGGGAGCCGGGCGGCACCGCGGGGGTTCCCATGCTGCAGATGCTGCTGCGCCGCGAAGTCCGGTACGCCGTCGCGGTCGTGACGCGGTACTACGGCGGCGTCAAACTCGGCGCGGGCGGGCTGATCCGGGCATACGGCGGCGCTGTGGGCGAGGCGCTCGACACGCTGGGCACCATCACCCGCAGGCGCTTCCGGCTGGCCACCGTCACCGTGGACCACCAGCGGGCGGGAAAGCTGGAGAACGATCTGCGGGCGACCGGTCGCGAGGTGCGGGACGTCCGGTACACGAACGAGGTCGCCATCGAGGTCGGGCTGCCCGAGGCGGAGGTCGACGCCTTCCGGTCCTGGCTCGCCGACAGCACATCGGGCACGGCGGTCCTCGAACTCGGCGGCGAGGCCTACGGAACGGTCTGACGCCCCCGCCGTGCGGGGAGCCCGGGGGGTACTGAGTTGCCGAATACGTAGGCATCCGCGTGCGGTCCCGTATGTATCAGGCATGGCGTTCTCCCCGGTCGCGTACGAACCGGCGGCCGGGCGCGTCCGGTCAGAGGCCGGCGCAGTCGCCGGACACCGCGTCCAGGTCCGCGGCGTCCAGCGTCTCCGTCAGCGCACGCAGCCGCGCGCGCACCTCGCGCATCTCGTCCAGCGAGAACCCCGTCGCCGCCGCGATCCTGCGCGGTACGTCCAGCGCCTGCTTGCGGAGCTCGGTCCCCGACGCCGTGGGGCGGGCCGTGACCGAGCGCTCGTCGTCGGCGCTGCGCCGCCGCTCGACGTATCCCGCCGACTCCAGGCGCTTGAGCAGGGGGGACAACGTCCCGGAGTCCAGGCGCAGATGCTCGCCGATCCTCTTGACCGGAAGCTCGCCGTGCTCCCAGAGCACCAGCATGACCAGGTACTGAGGGTAGGTGAGGCCGAGATCCTTGAGCACGGTGCGGTACACGCTGTTGAAGGCGCGTGAGGCGGCGTGCAGCGAGAAGCAGATCTGGTTGTCGAGGCGGAGGAGTTCCTCCTCGGGTGCGGTGGGCGGCGTCTCCATGGCGACCAGACTACCGCGCGTCATTGAGTTGCGCACAATTTAATTGTGTGCTGTAGTCATCCCAGTCGGTTTCCACGGACTCGTGACAAGTAGGGATGGAACTCATGGACGCGCTGTACACCGCTGTCGCCACCGCCAACGGCCGCGAAGGTCGTGCCGTCAGCTCCGACGGCCAGATCGACCTCCCGCTCGCCTTCCCGGCTCAGCTCGGCGGCAACGGACAGGGCACCAACCCCGAGCAGCTCTTCGCCGCGGGCTATGCCGCCTGCTTCGCCAGCGCGATGGGGGCCGTCGGCCGCGAGGAGCGGATCGACGTCAAGGACGCCTCCGTGACCGCCGAGGTCGGCATAGGCAAGGACACCGACGGTGGCTTCGGTCTCGCCGTGGTCATGCGCGTCGAGCTGCCCGAGCACCTCCAGGGCGAGGCGGGCCGCGACCTGGTCGAGAAGACCCACGCCTACTGCCCGTACTCCAAGGCCACCCGGGGCAACATCGACGTCCGGCTCGTCATCGAGTAGGCCGCATCTCCCCTCGGGCGTGCGTATCCCCTCGGGCGTGCCTCTCCCCTCGGGCGCGCGTGACGCCGCGCCGCCCCATCCGCTCCACACCCTCCGGAGCCCGGCCCCCTGTCCTGCCGACACGGGCCGGGCTCCGGCCCTGTTGCCCCTCGTGTTCGGCCAGGGCGAGAGGGCGCCGGACGGTGCGGCCGCGGGTGAAAATCCGAGGTCGGTGATCGGCGCGGGTCCCGCCGGGTTACGGTGGTCGGTGCCGGTTCCCGGGCCCGAACGGGCGGTGCCGGCCGCAGGGGTGGAGAAAGGAAGCGCGTGCAGGTCGGTGTCCGCTGGTGAGAGTGCTGCACACATCCGACTGGCATCTCGGCCGGTCCTTCCACCGGGCCTCCCTCCTCGCCGCGCAAGAGGCGTTCGTCGACCACCTCGTCGAGACAGCGCGGGACCGGTGTGTCGATGCGGTACTGGTCTCGGGTGATGTGTACGACAGGGCCGTACCGCCGTTGTCCGCCGTCGAGTTGTACGACAGCGCACTCCATCGTCTCGCCGAACTCGGCGTACCCACGGTCATGATCTCCGGCAACCACGACTCGGCGCGCCGTCTCGGCGTCGGCGCCGGCCTGATGGTGCGTGCGGGTATCCACCTGCGGACCGACCCGGCCCGGTGCGCCGAGCCGGTCGTCTTCAACGACGAGCACGGCGCCGTCGCCGTCTATGGCCTGCCCTACCTCGAACCCGCCCTGGTGCGCGAGGCGTTGGGGGCCGGGAAGGCCGGACACACCGCAGTCCTCGGCGCCGCCATGGAACGCGTGCGTGCGGACCTCGATGCCCGCCCGCCCGGCACCCGCTCGATCGTCCTCGCCCACGCCTTCGTCGCGGGCGGCGCGCCGAGCGACAGCGAACGCGACATCACCGTCGGCGGGGTGGCGGCTGTCCCTTCCGGGCTCTTCGACGGGATCGACTATGTGGCGCTGGGGCACCTCCACGGCTGTCAGACCATCAGCGAGCGCATCCGCTACTCCGGTTCGCCCCTCGCCTACTCCTTCTCGGAGAGTGAGCAGAGCAAGGGCATGTGGCTCGTCGACCTCGGGGCCGGGGACGCGTTCACGGCCGAGCGGATCGACTGTCCCGTACCCCGCCCCCTCGCCCGGATCCGCGGCCGCGTCGAGGAACTCCTCGCCGACGCGCGGTATGCACCGTACGAACAGGCCTGGCTCGAGGCGACGCTCACCGACCCCGTCCGCCCGCACGAGCCGATGGCCCGGCTCGCCGAGCGCTTCCCGCACGTCCTCAGCCTTGTGTTCGCGCCCGAGCGGTCCGCCGAGGACCCGCACACCGGTTATGCGGAGCGACTCAAGGGCCGTAACGACCGTGAGATCGCCGAGGACTTCGTGGCGCATGTGCGCGGTGCGGATCCGGATGCATGTGAACGGGCCGTACTCCACGGCGCGTTGGACGATGTACGCGCCGACGACACGCTGAACGAGGTGGCCGGGTGAGGCTGCACCGCCTGCGGATCACCGCCTTCGGTCCGTTCGCGGGCACCGAGGACGTCGACTTCGACGACCTGTCGGCGGCCGGCCTCTTCCTGCTCCACGGTCCGACGGGTGCGGGCAAGACCTCCGTGCTCGACGCCGTCTGCTTCGCGCTGTACGGCGGTGTGCCCGGAGCCCGGCAGGGCGGGCAGTCCCTGCGCAGCGACCACGCCGACCCGAACACGCCCACCGAGGTGATGCTCGAACTCACCGTCGGGGAGCGGCGGTTGGAGATCACGCGCCGTCCCGAGCAGCTGCGGCCCAAGAAGCGGGGGGAGGGACTCACCCGGGACAAGGCCCAGACGTGGCTTCGCGAGCGCATCGCCCCCGGAACCGAGGGGTCGGGCGGGTCGGGCGGGCCGGGCGGGGAATGGAAGGCTCTCAGCCGCTCCCACCAGGAGGTGGGGGAGGAGATCGGGCAGCTCCTCGGCATGAGCCGGGAGCAGTTCTGCCAGGTCGTCCTTCTGCCGCAGGGCGACTTCGCGCGCTTCCTGCGGGCCGACGCCGAGGCACGCGCCCATCTGCTCGGCAGACTCTTCGACACGCGCCGCTTCGCCGCCGTAGAGGAGCGGCTCGCGGAGCTGCGGCGCGCCGCGGAGAAGAAGGTGAGCAGCGGCGACGAACGCCTCCTCGCGCTCGCCCACCGCATGACGCAGGCCGCGGGCGACAGCCCTGACCTCCGCGACCACCCGCTGCCCGAACTGGCCCCCGGTGAACCGGGATTGGCGGAAGCCGTCCTGCAGTGGGCGGCCATCGCCCGTACGAGCGCGCGCGAGCGTGACACCATCGCCGGAGCGGCGGTGCGCGCCGCCGAGGTCGACCATGGGCAGGCCCAGCGACACGCCGAAGGCGTCCGGGAACTCGCCGCGCTTCAAGAACGACACGCCGAGGCCCGGCGCAGGGCCGCGGTGCTCGAGACGCACCGGGACGAGGCCGACCGGGTGCGAGCCCGGATGGACCGGGCCCGCTCGGCGGAGAAGGTCGTCCCCGCACTCGAACTGCGCGACGCGGCGGAGCGCGAACACCGGTCCGCCGCCGCGGTGTTGGAAGAATGCCGGTCGGCACTGGCCCGTGAAGCCGATGCGCTCCCGACGGCCCGTGAAGCCGATGCGCTCCCGACCGGTCTCGCCGACGCCGGTGCCGACCGGCTCGCCGCCCTGGAACGCGAACTCCGCGAAGAGCTGGGTGGACTGGCCGCGGGGCGGCGCGCCGAGGAGCGGGCGGCCCGCACGGCGGCCGAGCGTGCCGGACTCGACCGCGAGGCACGGTCCGACGACGGCGTCCTGCGGGAGGCCGAGGGCTGGCTCGCCGCGTGGGAGCCGGTGCGCGACCGCCTCCGGCAGCGTATCGACCGCGCGCAGGAAGCCGCCACCCGTGCCGAACAGCTCGGCGGCCAGGTCGCCCAGGCCGTCCAACGGCTGGAGGCCGCCGAGGAACACGAGCGCCTCGCGGCCGGGCTGGGCCGTGCGGAGGAACAGATGGAGCGCGCCAGGAGCCGTACGTCCGGCGCGCGGGAACACTGGCTCGACCTCAAGGAACGGCGCCTGGCCGGGATCGCTGCCGAACTCGCCGCCGGACTGCGGTCGGGGGAGGCGTGCAAGGTCTGCGGTGCGACCGAGCACCCCGAGCCGGCGCGCGCCGCCGACGACCATGTGGACCGTGCCGCCGAGGACCACGCCCTCCAGATGTACCAACAGGCCGACGCGGACCGGGAAGTGGCCGACGGACGGGTGCGGGCCCTGCGCGAGTCCTTGACCGCCGCGCGGTCGGCCGCGGGCGACACCCCCGTGGCCGGACTCCGCGACGAGGTCCAGGCCCTGCGGCGGTCCCACGCGGACGCGCGGGCCACCGCCGCCGACGCGCATGACGCCCGCGAAGCCCTTGCGCGCGCCGAGCGGGAGTACGAACTCCGGCGTGCCGCGCAGCAGGAGGCCGGGCGCCGCGCCTCCGCGCGGGCGTCCCGGCGCGAGGTGCTGGACGCTCAACTCGCCGAGGCGGAAGGCGAGGTGAAGCGCGCGCGGGGCGACGCATCGAGCGTCGCCGACCGCGCGGCCCGGCTGGAGCGACGCGCGGCGCTGATGGGCGAAGCCGCCACGGCCGTACGCACCGCCGAGAGCGCGGCGCGGCGGCTGAAGGAGGCCGACGCGCGACTCGCCGATGTCGCCTACCGGGCCAAGTTCGACACGCCGGCGGCGGCGGCCGCGGCCGTGCTCGACGGAGCCCAGTGGCGGGAGCTGCAGCACCGCCTCGACCAATGGCAGGCCGAGAAGGCCTCCGTCATGGCCGAGTTGGCCGACCATCGTCTCGCATCGGCCGCGGACCGCCCGCCGGCCGACACCGCCGCCGCCCAGGCCGCGGTCGACGCCGCCACACGCCGGTTGCGCACCGCGTCCGCGGCCGAGTCGGCCGCCGCGACGCGCTGCACCGAACTCGACGCCATCGGCACCGAGGCAGAAGCCGGCGCACGCCGACTCGCCCCGCTGCGGCGCGAGTACGACAGGGTGGCGCGCCTCGCGGGACTCGCCGCCGGAACCTCCGCCGAGAACGAGCGCAGGATGCGCCTGGAGTCCTACGTCCTCGCAGCGCGTCTCGAACAGGTCGCCGCGGCAGCGAGCGCCCGCCTCCAGCGCATGTCCTCCGGGCGGTACACCCTGGTCCACTCCGACGCCAGGACGAGCGGCCGCGGCCGGTCCGGCCTCGGCCTGCACGTGATCGACGCCTGGACGGGCAGTGAGCGCGACACCGTCAGCCTCTCCGGCGGCGAGACGTTCTTCGCCTCGCTGTCCCTGGCCCTGGGCCTGGCGGATGTGGTCACCGAGGAGGCGGGGGGCACCCGGCTCGACACGCTCTTCATCGACGAGGGGTTCGGCAGCCTGGACGAGCAGACGCTCGATGACGTCCTCGACGTACTGGACTCCCTGCGCGAGCGTGATCGTACGGTCGGCATCGTCAGTCACGTGGCCGACCTCCGTATGAGGATCCCGGCCCAGCTCGAGGTCACGAAGACCCGCACGGGCTCGGCCCTGCGCCATCACACAGCGGGCCATCACACAGCGGGCTGATCGCGGAACGCGGCGATCCCCGCTGCGCAGGACGGCTCAAGGGTCCGCCCGCACGACGCCGGGTTCCCGCACGGCGCCGGGTTCGTCGCGTGGGCCCGTACCACAGCGGTTCGCGCGCGAGCTTCCTTGACGGAGGAGTGAGGGAGGGGACTTGGGGCACTCGGTGCGGGGCAGGGTCCGCTGTGGCGGGGGCATGCACGGTCCTTCCGGCCGGGGTCTGCACGGTCCTTCCGGCGGGTGCCTGCACAACCCCGCCCGCGGTGCCCGCCGCGGCGCACCCGTCATGTGCGCGGCACCCCGCCCGGGAGGTGCGGTGGTGCCCACCCGGGGGCCGGATGGCAGCCGTCTGCTGCGCCGGTTCAGCCGCCGAGGCGAGCGGCACGAGGCCGGTCGGCAGTCGCCTCGGCCCTGGAGTGCACCTGCCGTAAATGTGTGTTTCCGTAAGGAAATGTCGGGCATGTGCCTGGCAGAGACCGAACGCTGACGAAAGGTGCCGGCATGAGCGGGCAGGACAAGGCCGAAGCGAAGGCCGAGCAGATGAAGGGCAAGGCCAAGGAGGCCGTCGGGCGCGGGACGGGCGACGAGGACCTGGAGGCCGAAGGCCGTGGCGACCAGGCCAAGGGTGACGCCCGGGAGGCGATCGAGAAGGCCAAGGACGCCGCCAAGGACGTCTTCAAGGACTGACGCACACTCCGTCCACTCCGGACGCGCCGGAACGGAAAGCTGTCGCGTCAGTCGTGGGGGGCGGGGGGCCCCCCCCCGGCCCCCCCCCCCCCCCCCCCCCCGGCGCCCGGGGGGGGGGGGGGGGCCGCACACCCCGGCCCACGCCAACACCCACGCGGGCCGGCCCACCCCGCCCCCCCCCAGCC
>NZ_JBICVP010000011.1:0-278389 GCF_043199075.1 Streptomyces sp. NPDC048639 | reverse complement strand
TTTCACCCCCCCCAAAAAAATTCTTTCGGGGGGGGATACCCACCTAAAATTGGCGCCCCAACCCCCACGGCTTTTTTGCGTTCGTAAGGCCTTTCGCTTCAAAGGCCAGCCCATCCGCCCACATGATGGGAGGGGCTCCGGCGTCAGAGCCGGCCTGCGGCCTTCAGGGAGAGGTAGGCGTCGGCCAGAGCTGGAGCGAGTTCGTTCGGAGTCGCGTCGACGACGGTGACGCCGTGGCGCCGTAGACGGTCCGCCGTACGAAGGCGTTCCGCTTGGGCTCGGGCTCCCGCCGCCGCTTCGTAGACGCTGTCGAGCGAGCCCCTGGATCGGGTCATCTCCTGAATGCGCGGATCGGCGACCGAGGCCAGCAGGACCGTGTGGCGATGCGTGAGTCCGGGGAGGACGGGCAGCAGCCCCTCTTCGACGGCCGCGGCGTCGAGGCCGGTGAGCAGCACGATCAGGGACCGCCGGGGTGCGGCGCGCAGGGCCGTGGCCGTGAGTCCGCGGGCGTCCGTCTCCACGAGCTCCGGGTCGAGTGTCGCCAGACCGTTGACCAGGGCGGGGAGTACATCCCCGGCGGCGCGGCCCTGTACGGAGGCACGGGTACGCCGGTCGTAGGCGAGCAGGTCGACACGGTCGCCGGCGCGGGTGGCCAGAGCGGCGAGGAGCAGGGCGGCGTCCATGGCGGCGTCGAGGCGTGGAGCGTCACCGACACGTCCCGCCGAGGTGCGGCCGGTGTCGAGCACCAGCAGGATGCGGCGGTCGCGCTCGGGGCGCCAGGTGCGGACGGCGACGGCGGACTGGCGTGCTGTGGCGCGCCAGTCGATGGACCGGGTGTCGTCGCCGGGCACGTACTCACGGAGGCTGTCGAACTCGGTGCCCTCGCCTCGGGTCAGGACGCTTGTCCTGCCGTCGAGTTCGCGGAGGCGCGCGAGCTTGGCAGGCAGGTGCTTCCTGCTGGTGAAGGGCGGAAGGACGCGGATCGTCCAGGGGACTGTGTGGTGACCCTGCCGGGCAGCCAGGCCGAGGGGGCCGTGGGAGCGGACGGTGACGCGCTCGGACCTGCGGTCTCCGCGGCGCGTGGGCCGCAGCACCGTGGTGAGGCGCCGTCGCTCGCCCGGCGGCACCGCGAGTCGGTGTCGGGATGCGGCAGGCCCGGCGGAGGCCGGCCAACTGCTGGGGGGCCAGGCGTCGCGGAGATGTGCCCGCAGGGGGCGGTTCGACGGGTTCTCCAGAACGAGTTGTACCTGCGCCTGTTCTCCCAGTCGAACGGATGTGTCACCGGATCGAGTGAAGCGGAGGCTTCGCACTGGTGCGGCGAGCATCAGGTCGCACAGAATTGCGAGTGCGAGGAGGGAGTTGAGGGCGAGGAAGCCGGTCCAGTGGGGGAAGAGGAGACCGGTGAGCAGAGCGCCGAGTGCGGCGATCAGGGCGGTCCGTCCGGTGAGAGCCAAGGTTCCGTTCCTGTCGCCTCAGCGGGGCACGGGCACGTTGGCCAGGACCGACGTGATGACGGAGTCGGCGGTGACGCCTTCCATCTCGGCCTCGGGGCGGAGTTGGATCCTGTGGCGGAGTGTGGGCAGGGCGAGTGCCTTCACATCGTCAGGAATGACGTAGTCGCGGCCTGTCAGCCAGGCCCAGGCGCGCGAGGCGGCGAGCAGGGCGGTGGCTCCACGGGGGGAGGCGCCGAGGGAGAGCGAGGGGGATTCACGCGTGGCACGGCAGATATCGACGACATAGCCGGCGATCTCGGGGGAGACCGATGTCTTGGCGACGGCCTCGCGGGCGGCCGCCAGGTGCTCGGGTCCCGCTACGGGGCGCAGCCCGGCGGCGTTCAGGTCCCGTGGGTCGAAGCCTTCGGCATGTCGTGTGAGGACGTTGACCTCGTCTTCACGGGAGGGCAGAGGCACCGTCAGTTTGAGCAGGAAGCGGTCGAGTTGGGCTTCGGGGAGGGGGTAGGTGCCCTCGTACTCGACCGGGTTCTGTGTCGCGGCGACGAGGAACGGGTCCGGGAGGGGCCGGGGTGTTCCGTCGACCGAGACCTGGCGTTCCTCCATGGCTTCGAGAAGTGATGCCTGTGTCTTGGGAGGAGTGCGGTTGATCTCGTCGGCGAGCAGCAGATTGGTGAAGACCGGGCCGGGCTGGAAGGAGAACTCCGCCGTGCGCGCGTCGTAGATCAGCGAGCCGGTCACGTCGCTCGGCATGAGGTCCGGGGTGAACTGCACGCGCTTCGTCTCCAGTTGGAGCGATGCGGCCAGGGCTCGTACGAGCAGTGTCTTGGCGACTCCCGGGACGCCCTCGAGCAGGACGTGGCCGCGGCACAGCAGGGCGACGACCAGGCCGGTGACGGCGGGGTCCTGGCCGACCACGGCCTTGGAGATCTCGGTTCTCAGCGCTTCGAGCGAGGCGCGGGCGCTGTCGGGAGTCGGGGCGCTCACGGAGTGCGGTCCCTTTCGATCGGAGGTGAAGCGGGGTGCGGGGCTGACACGGAGTCGGTGTGACGGGTGCTGCTCGATGTGATGCGGTGCTCCAGTTCGTCGAGTTCATCGGCGAGACGGACCAGAGCGGAGTCGTCTGCGGGTGCCGGGCCGAAGAGCAGGTCGTCGATGTCCGGTGCCGGCAGCGGGAGATGGCCTGAGACCGCCGGAACGAGGTCCTGGCGGCTGTGGGCCGCCGCCGCGGGTACGCCGACGAGCGGTGCGAGCCGGGTACGGGTGGCGGAACGCAGAGCCTCGGCCGCACGGTCGCGGGCGTTCGCCTTCCGGTAGAGCCGGGCGCGGCCTTCGGTGGCCTCCGACGCCCGGATGACGACGGGCAGCCGCTCGGTGACCAGCGGGCCGAGCCGGCGGGCACGCCAGAGGGCGGCGAGGACTGCGGCGACGGTGAGTTGGAGCACGGCCCAGTGCCAGCCCTCGGGGATGAGATCGGTGAAGCTGCGGTCGCCCTCACCGGCGGCTGTGTCGGAGAGCGAGGGGAGGTACCAGACGAGATGGTCGTGGGAACCGAGGAGTTGGAGAGCGAGAGAGGCGTTGCCCTCCTTCGCCAGGCGGTCGTTGAAGAGGATGTCGGGGGAGCCGAGGAGGACGGTGTCACCGCCGTTCGCCCCCGGCATGCGGAGCAGTGTGGGCAGGCCGCCGCTGCGGTAGCAGGCATCGGCGTCACGGCCGGAGGAGTCGTACCGGTTCCCGCCGAGTTCGGCCTTTCCTGCCCGCTCGGCGGCGGACAGATCGCAGCCCGGGGAGCGGGTGCCGACGTCCACCGGCTCGGCGGCTCGTACGCCCGGGGCGAGGGCGCCGGCGGAGGACTCACCGGCGCCGACGAGCACCGTGCGTCCACCGGACTTCCCCAGGGCGCCGTGCAGTTTCCGCTGCTGTCCTTCGGTGAGGCGGTCGGGCTCCGCGATGAGGACGGTCGTGCCGGGACGGGCAGCTGCTGTGGCGGCATCGGTGGTCGTCACGAACTCCGTGGAGACGCCGCGGTCGGCGAGGAGTTCGGCGACCGCACGGCTGCCGTACCGGTCCGCGGAACGGGGGTCCAGAAGACCCCGCTGCTCCCCGGAGCGGAGCACGGCCAGGATGACGCCCGCGATGACCAGGATGGCGAAGCCGAGCAGCAGTCCGCGGGAGCGGGTCCACATCTGCCGCCCGGTGGGGGAGGTGGACGTGGAGACGGTGGCTGCCGCGGTCATCGGGCGCCTCCGGCCGGGGTGTTGTGGAGGCGGGGCTTGCTGCGCTGGAGGTCGGTGTCCAGTTCGACGATGCGTGCGTATGCGTCGGCGGTGGCTTCGCGGCCGCCGTATGTGACGTCGTCGAAGGCGCGGGCGGCCGCCTTGAGGGCGTCGGCCCGCTCGGGCAGGGAGCGGCCCGCCTCGGCCGCGGCTTCGTCCGCGGTGCGGCCCGGGCGCGGATCGAGCAGGGCGCGTTCCTCCAGGGAGCGGACCACGGCCCGCATGCGCTCCTGGACGGCCTGCTCCCAGCGGTTCTCGGAGGCGTGGCGCTCGGCGGCGGCGCGGTGTTCGGCTGCGCTGCGCGGGCGGTCGTCGAAGAGCGTGCCGCCGGTCGTGGGGGCGCGTCGCAGGGCGCCGAGCCGCAGGCGCAGAGCGATCACGAGCAGGACCACGACCGCGGCGATGACGACCACGCCGACGGTGCCGCCGGGAGTGGCACCCGAGGCAGCGCCGAGGAGGCCGTCGACGCGTTCCCAGAACCAGTCCAAGGCCCGCTGGAACAGCCCCGGTTCGTGCTCCTGGTACATCGGCTTGGAGAGCTCCCGCTCCGCCGCCTCCCGTGCGGGGACGCGCGGGGTGGTCACCGGTCCTTCGTCGCCGGCACGCACGAGGAAGCCCGTCAGTGCGGCCGTGCCCCCCGTCGGGATCACCGCATCAACTCCCCGGTGCGGTGTCGTGGGCAGGGTAGCCGCTCGGCTCCGGTTCGCCGTATCCGGGAACGCCGGCGGCACGGGCCAGTTCGAGGTCCAGCGCCTCGCGGCGGATGCGCTGGTCCATGTAGAGGAGCGCCGTGACCCCGGCGCCGATCGGAAGGGTGATCGTCGAGCTGAGCACCGCGCCGACACCCATGATGATCAGGAACGGCCATGTGGTGACGGAGGATTCGCCGGACAGCCAGTCCATGGCGCCCTCGCCGCCCGCGAACACGCCGACGATACCCACGGGAACCTCGATGACCCCCGAGACGACGGTGATCAGGATGACCGTGAGGAGCTGGATGCCGAAGACCCGCCACCAGGCGCGCCGTACGAGCTTGGCGGAGCGGCGCATCGAGGCGAGCACCCCCTGCTTCTCGAGCATCAGGGCGGCGGCCGAGAGGCTGTAGCGGATCCAGAGCCAGATGGCGGCGACCATGCCGACCAGTCCCCCGAACAGAGCGAGGGCCGCTCCCGCACCGGTGTTGCCGGACTGGGAGACGATCAGGCCCGGTGCCACGCCGACCGCGGCAACGCCCAGAATGAGCACGGGGATCAGGAACAACAGGCCGAAGAGGCGCGGCAGTTGGGACCGGGAACCCCGCCATGCCTCGGAGGTCGACACGGAGCGGCCCAGGACGGCGCGGCTGACCACAATGGTCAGCATGGCGGTGGCGATGATCGTGCCGAGCATATTGATCAGCCAGGCCACGCCGGTGCTGCTCAGGGTGCCGCCGAGGGCGTCAAGGGTCTCGTTGAGCGATGGATTCGGGTTGTTCTCCAGGCCCTCGATGCTGGACGTGTCGCGGAACCAGAGGCCGGTCGCGAGCGTGGAGACGCCCTGGGTCAGGACGGCGACGACGAGGGAGATGCCCAGCACCGTGCGCCAGTGGGCGCGCATCGTGGAGACGGCGCCGTCCAGGATCTCGCCGACGCCGAGGGGACGCAGCGGAATGATGCCCGGCTTGGCCGCCGGAGGCCGTGCCCAGCCGGAGCCCCAGCCGCCCTGGCCTCCTGGGCCGCCCTGGCCGCCCCAACCTCCTTGGCCACCCCAACCGCCCGAGCCGCCTTGACCACCCCAGTCGCTCCGGCCGTCCCAGGCGGGGCCGCCACCCGGGCCGGGAGGTGGGTTGGGTCCGGACTTCTCCCGCCCCGCATCGTCGGAGGGGGAGGACCCGGGCGATGCCCAGCCCGGAGAGTCGTTCATCATCGCTCCTTCACGGTGCCCGTCCGCGGTGTCGGCTGGGCTCCGGTGACGGGGGAAGAGCCCCGGGAGAACCGCAGCTGCGGCCGGTTGGCTGCCATCGTGCCACGGCCCGTCGGCGTTCGTACCTGGCCCTCTACCCCCGCCGCACCTTCAAATACCCGTACCCGACCGTGCAGACTGGGCGAATGGCTGATCAGGACGCGGTACCTCCGGTGGCCGGAGGGCCACCCGCTGTTCCTTCACTGCGCTGGGACGAACCGCCTGAGGGGCCCATGCTGGTGCTCCTCGACCAGACCCGACTGCCCGCCGAGGAGGTGGAGCTGGCCTGCACGGACGTACCGGCACTGGTCGACGCCATCCGCACGCTGGCCGTCCGCGGGGCGCCGCTGCTTGGCATCGCCGGCGCCTACGGCATCGCCCTCGCCGCCGCACGCGGCTACGACGTGGACGAGGCCGCCGAGCTGCTGGCGCACGCGCGCCCCACCGCCGTCAACCTCGGCTACGGAGTGCGCAGGGCCGCGGCCGCATACCACCGGGCCTCCGAGGAAGGGGCCGGCCCGGATCAGGCGGCCGCAGCCGCTCTCGTCGAGGCCCGTGCGGTGCACCGGGAGGACTCCGAGGCGAGCGTTCGCATGGCGGAGCACGGTCTCGCGCTGCTCGGCGAGCTGCTCCCCGGCGGCGGGCACCGCATTCTCACCCACTGCAACACCGGCACTCTGGTCTCGGGCGGCGACGGCACGGCGTTCGCGGTCGCCAGGGCCGCACACCGCGCCGGCGAGCTGCGGCGACTGTGGATCGATGAGACGCGGCCGCTGCTGCAGGGTGCCCGGCTGACCGCCTACGAGGCGTCGCGCAGCGATATGCCGTACACGCTGCTCACCGACAACGCGGCGGGTTCGCTGTTCGCGGCCGGGGAGGTCGATGCCGTGCTGATCGGCGCCGACCGGATCGCGGCGGACGGCTCGGTGGCGAACAAGGTGGGCAGCTATCCGCTGGCGGTGCTGGCGAGCTATCACCATGTGCCGTTCATCGTGGTGGCGCCGGTCACGACCGTGGATCTGGAGAGCCCGGACGGGGCGTCGATAGAGGTGGAGCAGAGGCCGGGGTACGAGGTGACGGAATTCGCGGCGCCGACCGCGCCGGGGGCGGTGGCGGAGCCGGGGGCCGGGATACCGGTGGCGCCGCTGGGGACCCAGGCGTACAACCCCGCCTTCGACGTCACGCCACCGGATCTCGTGACCGCGATCGTCACCGAGGCCGGGGTGCTGTCGCCGGTCACGGGCACGGGGCTCGCAGAGCTGTGTGCCAGGTCACGCCAGGTAACGATTAGCTAATGGGATGATGTCGATTATGAAAGGACGCGTCCTGGTCGTCGACGACGACACCGCACTGGCGGAGATGCTCGGCATCGTGCTGCGCGGAGAAGGCTTTGAACCGTCGTTCGTCTCGGACGGGGACAAGGCTCTCGCCGCATTTCGCGAGGTCAAGCCCGATCTGGTGCTGCTCGATCTGATGCTGCCCGGCAGGGACGGCATCGAGGTGTGCCGGCTCATCCGGGCCGAGTCCGGCGTACCGATCGTCATGCTGACCGCGAAGAGCGACACGGTCGACGTGGTGGTCGGACTGGAGTCCGGTGCCGACGACTACATCGTCAAGCCGTTCAAACCGAAGGAGCTGGTCGCCCGTATCCGTGCGCGGCTGCGTCGTTCCGAGGAACCGGCGCCCGAGCAGCTCGCCATCGGCGATCTGGTCATCGACGTCGCGGGTCACTCGGTGAAGCGGGACGGTCAGTCCATCGCGCTGACCCCGCTGGAGTTCGACCTGCTCGTCGCGCTGGCCCGTAAGCCGTGGCAGGTGTTCACCCGCGAGGTGCTGCTCGAGCAGGTCTGGGGCTACCGCCACGCGGCCGACACCCGGCTGGTGAACGTACATGTCCAGCGGCTTCGCTCGAAGGTCGAGAAGGACCCCGAGCGGCCGGAAATCGTGGTGACCGTGCGCGGCGTCGGCTACAAGGCCGGGCCGAGCTGACATGGCCGGGAACGGTGCTGCTCCGGAGGCCGGAGCTCCGGGGGCCGAGCCCTCGGGGGGATCGCGTTCGGGGCGGCCCGTCGACCCGGTGGGCAAGATCTCATTGTTCGAACGGTTCTGGCAGGGCGGGAATCTGCTGCAGGACGGTGCCCCGGGCGGCCCCGTCCATCCCGTGCTGCGGCTTTTGTGGCGTTGGTTCCGCAGGCCCATGCTGCCCGCGCTGCGTCTGTGGCGGCGCAACATCCAGCTCCGCGTGGTCGCCACGACGCTGCTCATGTCGCTCGGTGTCGTGCTGCTGCTCGGCGTCGTCGTCATCGGGCAGGTACGCAACGGTCTGCAGGACGCCAAGCAGGGCGCGGCGCAGAGTCAGGCCGTCGGCGGCTTCAACGTAGCCCGCGAGAAGGCGGACTCCGACGCGCGCGGCAAGGACGGTCAGGTCGGCGCCCGCGGTTCACAGAACTCCAGTGAGTGGCTGAGCGAGCTCGTCGCGCAGCTCGCCAGTGGCGGGCAGGGCGTGTATGCGGTCGTGGCGCTCAGCTCCGAGACGGAGCAGGCCCTGGTCAACGACAGCCGCGGTACGCGGGCGCCGCGCGCCTCCGGTTTCGTGGACCCGGTGAAGAGCGTTCCGGACGAGCTGCGGAAGTCCGTGGACGACGAGCCGGGGACCCATGAGCAGCACACCAGGATCTTCCGTGGCCAGGGCGATTCCGGGGAGCCGGGGCTGGCCATCGGTCGGCAGCTCAACGACGTCAACGGCCACGCGTACCAGCTCTACTACCTCTTCCCGTTCACCCAGGAGGAGAAGTCGCTGAGCCTGGTCAAGGGCACGTTGGCGACGGCCGGAGTCTTCGTGGTGGTGCTGCTCGGCGCCATCGCCTGGCTCGTGGTCCGGCAGGTCGTCACCCCCGTACGGATGGCGGCCGGGATCTCCGAGCGGCTGGCGGCCGGCATGCTGCAGGAGCGGATGAAGGTCACCGGCGAGGACGACATCGCACGCCTCGGCGAGTCCTTCAACAAGATGGCGCAGAACCTCCAGGTCAAGATCCAGCAGCTCGAGGAGCTGTCGCGGATGCAGCGGCGCTTCGTCTCGGACGTGTCGCACGAGCTGCGGACCCCGCTCACGACCGTACGGATGGCCGCCGATGTCATCCATGAGGCCAGGGAGGACTTCGATCCGGCGACGGCCCGGTCGGCGGAGCTGCTGCGAGGCCAGCTCGACCGGTTCGAGTCGCTGCTGTCCGACCTGCTGGAGATCAGCCGGTTCGACGCCGGGGCAGCCGCCCTGGAGGCGGCGCCGGTCGACCTTCGGGACATCGTCCACCGGGTGATCGAGGGCGCCGAGCCGCTCGCGGAGCGCAAGGGCAGCCGGATCCTGGTCCGCGGCGACGAGCACCCGGTGATCGTCGAGGCCGATGCCCGCCGCGTCGAGCGGGTGCTGCGCAATCTCGTGGTCAACGCCGTGGAGCACGGCGAAGGTCGTGACCTGGTCGTACGGCTCGCGACCGCGGGTGGCGCCGCGGCGGTGGCCGTGCGCGACCATGGGGTGGGGCTGAAGCCGGGCGAGGCCACGCGGGTGTTCAACCGTTTCTGGCGGGCGGACCCGGCCCGGGCGCGTACGACGGGTGGTACTGGTCTCGGCCTGTCGATCGCCATCGAGGACGCACGACTGCACGGCGGTTGGCTGCAGGCCTGGGGCGAGCCGGGCGGCGGCTCGCAGTTCCGGCTGACCCTGCCCTGCACGGCGGGGGAGTCCCTGCGCGGGTCGCCGATCCCGCTCGAACCCGAGGACTCGAGGCGGAACCGTGGGCTGATCGACGCGGGGCTGCCGCACGGCCGCAAGGTGGCCGCCGTGCCGCCGCAGCCGCGTACCGCGCCACAGGTGGAGATGGCGCCGGCGGAGGTCCGGGAACCGGAGCGGAAGGGCGGGCCGCGTGGCCTCTGACCGGCACACACAGAGTCGACGGAGCCCGCTGCGGGAGGTGGTCCTGCTCACTTCGGGAGCCCTGCTGGCGGCGGGCTGCGCCTCGATGCCCGACAGCGGCGAGGTGCACCGGGTCGACGCCTCGCCGCGCGCGGACGCCGAGGGGCAGGTGCGGGTCTTCGGCGTGCCTCCGAGGGCGGGCGAGGGGCCGAACGACATCGTGCGCGGCTTCCTCGAGGCCGTGACCAGCGACGAGGCGGACTACAAGACTGCGCGCCTGTACCTGACGAAGGCGGCGTCCACGAGCTGGCGGCCGTCCTCGCAGACGACGGTGCTCGAGGACGGGCCGAACCCCACCATGGACGGGCCCATGCGGGATCCGGAGCAGAAGACCGCCGTCGCCGAGGTCAGCGGCCACCGCATAGCCACGGTGGACCGGAAGCAGGCGTACAAGCCGGCGGAGGGCTCGTACCGGACGACGGTTCACCTGACCAAGGCGAGCGGTGAGTGGCGCATCGACATCCCGCCCACGGGGCTGGTGCTCGGCAAGTCCGACTTCGATCGCAACTACCGCTCGGTCAACAAGTACTACTTCGCGTCCACGGACCGCGACGACCGGGCTTCGGGGGCCCAGAAGCAGGTCCTTGTCGCGGATCCGATCTATCTGCGGCGCTACATCGACCCGCTGACCTCGACCGTGAAGGCGCTGCTGGACGGGCCGACGAGCTGGATGGAGGGGGTTGTCGACTCGAAGTTCCCCAGCGGTACGAAGTTCGTGGACTCCTCGCTGACGCTGGACGACTCGAACGGGCTGAAGGTGCGGCTGAGCGGCCGGGGATCGGACCTCAGCCGGGTGCAGTGCACCAGGATGGCCGCCCAGCTCCTCTACACCGTCCAGGACCAGGCCTCGGCCAAGATCAGCAAGGTGGATCTGGCCGACCGGGACGGGGGCGAGCTGTGCGGGCTGAGTGCCGGGGAGGCGGCCGTGTACGCGCCCGCGGGCCTGCGCAGGCACGCCGAGCGTCAGTACTTCATCGACGGGGAGCACCGGCTGGCCAGCCTCTCCGATGCGAGCGACGAGCCGAGCAGGGTGGAGGGCCCGTTCGGTGACGGCACCGTGCAGTTGGGATCGGTCGGTGTCGACCGCCATGAGCGCCAGGCCGCCGGGGTGTCCCTGGACGGGCGGTCGCTGTACGTGGCGCCGATGAGCTCGGGCGCCGAGCGGGGGGACGCCAAGCTGCGGTCCCGCGCGAAGAGCGAGAAGGACGCCCTCACCGCCCCGAGCTGGGACGGTCACGGCAACCTGTGGATCGCCGACCGTGATCCGAAGCGCCCGCGCCTGCTGCGGCTGGCGGCGGGCACGGACGAGGCGCAGGAGGTCGAGGTGCCGTCGCTCGGCGATGGCCGGATCAAGGGTCTGCGTGTCTCGTCGGACGGTGTGCGGATCGCCCTGCTGATCACGCGGGACGGGCGTACGTCGCTGGAGCTGGGGCGTGTGGAGCGGACGGGCGGCGGGGCCGGGAAGCCGCCTCTGGCGGTGAACGATCTGCTGTCGGTCGCGCCGCAACTCGAGCATGTGGAGTCCGCGTCCTGGGCGGGCACCAGCCGGTTGGTCGTCGTGGGCCGGGAGCCCGGCGGGGTGCAGCAACTCCAGTACGTGGAGACCGACGGTTCGTCGTCGAACACGCCGACGCTGCCGGGTATCAGCGGCGTCGAGGCGGTCGCGGCTTCGGAGGACGAGAGCAAGCCGCTGGTCGCGCACTCGGACGACGGGATCGTGCGGCTGCCCGTCGACGCGAACTGGAAGCTGGTGACCGACAAGGGCACGGCCCCCGTCTACCCGGGCTGAGGCGGCGCCGACCCGGGCCGAGGCGGTCGCCACCCGGCCCGAGGCGGGTGGAGCCTGCTCTGGCCAGGGCCTTTCGGCCGGCCGTTAACGCGTGCCCGGGGTGTCTCTCAGGGTTATCCACAGGGCTGGTGGGCTGCGGTCCGGCCCGGCAGAGTGGCTGCCATGCGGGGGATCCAGAGGTGGTGGCAGGAGATCGCGGGGCTCGTCCTGCCGGTCGGGTGCGCGGGGTGCGGGCGGCCGCGGAGCGTGCTGTGCGACCGGTGCCGTACGGCGCTGAGCGGCAAGGAGCCGCGCCGGGTCAGGCCGAGTCCGGAGCCGGCGGGCCTGCCGCCCGTCCATGCGGCGGCGCCGTACGGGGACGAGGTGCGGGCCGTGCTGCTCGCCCACAAGGAGCGTGGAGCCATGGCGTTGGCCGGGCCGCTGGGCGAGGCGCTGGCCGGTGCGATACGGGCGTGCTCGGGTGGGCGGGGCAGGCTGCTGCTGGTGCCGATCCCGTCGGCACGGCGGGCGGTGGCGGCGCGGGGGCACGATCCGACGCGAAGGGTCGCCCGGGCCGCGGCGGCGGGGCTGAGACGCGGTGGCAGACCGGCGCGGGTGGCTCCGGTGCTGCGGCAGCGGCGCGCAGTGGCGGACCAGACCGGGCTGACCGGCCCGCAGCGGCTCGGAAACCTTGCCGGTGCCCTGATGGTCCCGGCGAGCGCCGCAGGGCTTCTACGCGGCCGCTCCGCGGTGCCGGAGGGTGCCTCCGTGGTGCTCGTGGACGATCTGATGACGACGGGGGCGTCGCTCGCGGAAGGGGCGCGAGCGGTCACGGCGGCCGGTGGCCGGGTTGTGGGCGGGGCCGTGGTCGCCGCTCCTCTGACGGCGTTCTGACCCCGGGTGTGGCCGAGTGTTCCGAAAGGCGGTTGCCGGAGGTGACGACCGTGGTGCGGTGGATCATCCCTGCGCTGAACGGAGAGGGAACTGGCGTGAATCGATCGTCGTTGCTCGTGGTGTGAGGGGAAGGAGTTCCGGAGCCCAAGTACGCACCGGTAGGGGGTGCCGACACCCATCCGGTCGAGCTATGTTCGGTTGTGAGGAAGTGGCGGACCTTTTGCCATGAATGTCGGACAAGCGTGCTTCGGGACTTTTCGCCGTCTCTGAAGTCGATGGGGTTGTGATCTTGTCGACTGGGGAGGAGGACGTGAAAGTCGCAACGCCGCGACTCCGGATGACGCCCGGGTGCGTGGCGATGCAGCAAACGCAGTGCCGGACGGCCACCGCCGGTAGAGAAGGCGACCCGACCGGTCTCAGGGCAAGTTGGGATCGAACCGCGCTGAAGCGGAGCGATCCGGGAACGGAGTTCTGCGTGGACATCGTCGTCAAGGGCCGCAAGACCGAGGTGCCTGAGCGCTTTCGTAAGCACGTGGCCGAGAAGCTGAAGCTGGACAAGATCCAGAAGATCGACGGCAAGGTGATCAGCCTCGACGTCGAGGTGTCCAAGGAACACAATCCCCGTCAGTCGGACCGTTGCGACCGAGTGGAGATCACGCTCCGCACCCGTGGACCCGTCATCCGCGCGGAAGCCTCGGCCGCAGACGCCTACGCCGCACTCGACGCGGCCACCGCAAGGCTCGAAGCGCAACTGCGCAAGCAGGCCGACAAGCGCAGGGTCCACCGAGGCGGCAGCCGGACGCCGACCAGCGTCGCAGCCGCCACCGCACCACTCGCCGCCCGGCTCAACGGAGACATCGCAGCCGAGACGACGCGCGTTGAGGAGACCATCCCCACCAAGAAGATCGGTTCCCTCGAAATCCAGGGCGACGGACCGCTGGTGGTCCGCGAGAAGACCCATGCCGCCGCGCCCATGACGCTCGACCAGGCTCTCTACGAGATGGAGCTGGTCGGACACGACTTCTACCTGTTCATCGACTCCGAGACCAAGCAGCCGAGTGTCGTCTACCGCCGTCACGCCTACGACTACGGCGTGATCCACCTGGAGTCCGATCCCATGGTCGAAATGGCCCCGCACGGGGCGGGCGGCGCTCTCGGAGGCTGATGCAGGGCTCATGAAGCCCGCGAAGCCCCTGAAGCCGGCGAAGCTTACGGAGGATGGGCGGCCAGTCGCCGGAAATCGCTGAACAGAGGCCGGATTAGGTGCCCTCGGGAGCGCGGACGGTGCTCCCGAGGGCACCATTGTGCGACCACGAGGGCAACGCGGCGGCCTCCCGTCATGGAATCATGGCGGCGCAGCCAACCCGCGCTCTCTTCAGACCGGTTGGCCCGGCAGACAACCCAGGGCCATGGACTTCAGGGGGAGGAACGATGGCGGACAGCTTCGGGCCCGGACCCGGCGCGTACGACGAATGCGTCGACACAGCCGGTTCGGACACGGGCCGGCCACGGAAGGAGCCGATCCGGGTCCTCGTCGTGGACGACCATGCCCTCTTCCGCCGTGGTCTTGAGATCGTCCTCGCGCAGGAGGAGGACATCCAGGTCGTGGGTGAGGCGGGCGACGGTGCGGAGGCTGTGGACAAGGCCGCCGATCTGCTGCCCGACATCGTGCTGATGGACGTCCGGATGCCCAAGCGGGGCGGGATCGAGGCGTGCACGTCCATCAAGGAGGTGGCCCCCAGCGCGAAGATCATCATGCTGACGATCAGCGACGAGGAGGCCGATCTCTACGACGCGATCAAGGCCGGTGCCACCGGCTATCTCCTCAAGGAGATCTCCACCGACGAGGTGGCCACCGCGATTCGCGCGGTCGCCGACGGTCAGTCCCAGATCAGCCCCTCGATGGCATCGAAGCTCCTCACCGAGTTCAAGTCGATGATCCAGCGCACCGATGAACGTCGTCTGGTGCCCGCGCCCCGGCTGACCGACCGCGAGCTCGAGGTCCTCAAGCTCGTTGCGACGGGCATGAACAACCGTGACATCGCCAAGCAGTTGTTCATCAGCGAGAACACGGTCAAGAACCACGTCCGCAACATCCTGGAGAAGCTGCAGCTCCACTCCCGTATGGAGGCCGTGGTCTACGCGATGCGCGAGAAGATCCTCGAGATCAGGTAGCAGACGCCGGCAGGGCACTGTCGGCTGAGGGACTTCAGCCGTACCGCCGTACCGCCGTACCGCCGTACCGCCGAACCTGCAGAATCGGCAGCATCCGAGCGCCCTTCGCGTACTGGGCCGCCCTCGCGTACTGGGACGCCTCGCGCCCGGGGCCACACTCAACAAAGGCCGCACCCTCGCGCTTTGGGCCGCACCGAGGCCGTCCCTCGCGCCGGAGGCCGCACCCGCCCGCACGGAGCCCGCCCGTACGTAGCCCGCTCGCACAGAGCCCGCCCGTACTCGAGGTCGCCGGACCAGGACCGCTCCGGCCACGCCCGTGCCGGAGTGCGGAGGGCCGATCCCCTGAGGCCGATCCGCGTCAGTCGGTGGTCAGTGCCTCGACCAGCGCAGCTGCGAGCTCCGGCTGCATGACCCGCTCGACGCGCACCGTCTCGCAGCCCACCCACGACGCGGCCTCCCGCAACGCCTGAGCCATGGGCCGCACCGCCTTCCGCCCGTCCAGCGACACCTGCCGCGCCACAAGCGTCTTTCCCTCCCGTGCGGGATCGACCCGGCCCATCAGCCGCCCGCCGGAAAGCAGCGGCATCGCGAAGTAGCCGTGTATCCGCCGGGGCTTGGGAACGTATGCCTCGAGACGGTGGGTGAAGCCGAAGATCCGCTCCGTGCGGGGCCGGTCCCAGATCAGCGAGTCGAACGGCGACAGCAAGGTCGTACGGTGCCGCCCGCGCGGCTCGGATGCCAGCGCCTCAGGATCCGCCCACGCGGGTTTCCCCCACCCCTCGACCTCGACCGGCACCAGACCCGAGTCCGCGATCACCGCGTCGACCTGCTCGCCCTTGAGCCGGTGGTAGTCCGCGATATCCGCCCGCGTCCCGACCCCGAGCGACTGCCCGGCCAGTCGCACCAGCCGCCGCATGCACTCGGTGTCGTCCAGTTCGTCGTGCGCCAGCGCGCCGGGGACGGCGCGCTCGGCCAGGTCGTAGACCCGCTTCCAGCTGCGTCGCTCGGTGCAGACCACTTCGCCGTACATCAGCGCCCGCTCGACGGCGATCTTGGTCTCCGACCAGTCCCACCACTCGCCGCCGTTCTTGGCGCCGCCCAGCTCGGTGGCGGTCAATGGCCCCTCCGCCCGCAGCTGCTTGATCACGGTGTCGTAGGCGCTGTCGGACAGCTCGTGGTGCCAGTGCGGCCGGTTACGGTACGCCCGGCGACGGAAGGCGAAATGCGGCCATTCTTCGATGGGCAGGATGCAGGCCGCATGGGACCAGTACTCGAAGGCATGTGTCCCGGTCCAGTACGCCGACTCGACCGCGGGGCGCCCCACTGCGCCCAGGCGTGCGTACGGCACGAGTTCATGGGAGCGCGCCAGCACCGAGATCGTGTCCAGTTGCACCGCGCCGAGATGACGCAGCACCCCCCGCGCCCCGGCACGCCGGTCCGGCGCGCCGAGCAGGCCCTGGGCGCGCAGCGCCGTCCGCCGCGCCTCGTCCGCGGAGAGCTCCGTCACTGGCGGTGGCATCGTCGTCATGCGCGGCACCCTAGACCCGGGCACTGACAATGCGCCCCGGGCGCCGGAGGCCTCGCCCCGATGCCGGGGCGTCGTTCGACCGGCCACCGCACGCAACGACGGCGCCTCCCGGCGCCTCCCGGCCACCGCCTCCGTACAGGACTTCCGCACGGACCCTCGTACGGCCCCTCCGGAGCAGTGATCCGGAAACCATCGGCGGGGGTCGTCCGTTCTTCTGAGGGTGACACCGGCCCTTCGTACCCACGGACCTCCCGGCACGGAGGTGTCCTGACTTACGATGGCCGTTGCGGCGGGGGCTGACCCCGCCGTGCCCGCGCACCCCGACCGTGCCAGGCCCGACCGGCAAGGAGACCAACCTACGTGTCCGTCTTCAACAAGCTCATGCGTGCAGGCGAAGGCAAGATCCTGCGCAAACTGCACCGCATCGCGGGCCAGGTCAACTCCATCGAAGAGGACTTCGTCAACCTCTCCGACGCCGAGCTGCGGGCGCTCACCGACGAGTACAAGGAGCGGTACGCCGACGGTGAGAGCCTGGACGACCTGCTCCCCGAGGCCTTCGCGACCGTCCGTGAGGGCGCCAAGCGCGTGCTCGGGCAGCGCCACTACGACGTCCAGCTCATGGGCGGCGCGGCGCTCCACCTCGGATATGTGGCCGAGATGCGCACCGGTGAGGGCAAGACCCTCGTCGGCACCCTGCCCGCCTATCTCAACGCGGTGTCCGGCAAGGGCGTCCACCTGATCACGGTGAACGACTACCTGGCCGAGCGTGACTCCGAGTGGATGGGCCGGGTCCACAAGTTCCTCGGTCTCGAGGTCGGCTGCATCCTCGCCAACATGACCCCGGCGCAGCGGCGCGAGCAGTACGCCTGCGACATCACGTACGGCACGAACAACGAGTTCGGCTTCGACTACCTCCGCGACAACATGGCGTGGTCGCAGGACGAACTGGTCCAGCGGGGCCACAACTTCGCGATCGTCGACGAGGTCGACTCGATCCTCATCGACGAGGCGCGTACCCCGCTGATCATTTCCGGTCCGGCCGACCAGGCCACCAAGTGGTACGGCGACTTCGCCAAGCTGGTCACCCGTCTGAGCCGGGGCGAGGCCGCCAACCCGCAGAAGGGCCTGGACGAGACCGGCGACTACGAGGTCGACGAGAAGAAGCGGACCGTGGCCATCCATGAGTCCGGCGTCACCAAGGTCGAGGACTGGCTGGGCATCGACAACCTCTACGAGTCGGTGAACACCCCGCTCGTCGGGTACCTCAACAACGCCATCAAGGCCAAAGAACTCTTCAAGTGCGACAAGGACTACGTCGTCATGGACGGCGAAGTCATGATCGTCGACGAGCACACCGGCCGTATCCTCGCCGGCCGCCGTTACAACGAAGGCATGCACCAGGCGATCGAGGCGAAGGAGGCTGTGGACATCAAGGACGAGAACCAGACTCTCGCCACGATCACCCTGCAGAACTTCTTCCGCCTGTACGACAAGCTCTGCGGCATGACCGGTACGGCCATGACCGAGGCGGCCGAGTTCCACCAGATCTACAAGCTGGGCGTCGTCCCGATCCCGACCCACCGGCCGGTGGCCCGTGTCGACCAGTCCGACCTGATCTACCGCACCGAGCCCGCGAAGTTCGACGCGGTCGTCGACGACATCGCCGAGAAGAACCGGAAGGGCCAGCCGGTCCTGGTCGGCACCACGTCCGTCGAGAAGTCCGAGTACCTCTCGCAGCAACTCTCCAAGCGCGGTGTCCGGCACGAGGTCCTCAACGCCAAGCAGCATGACCGTGAGGCCACGATCGTCGCCCAGGCGGGCCGCAAGGGCGCCGTGACGGTCGCGACGAACATGGCCGGCCGCGGTACGGACATCAAGCTGGGCGGCAACCCCGACGACCTCGCCGAGACGGACCTGCGGCAGCGTGGCCTGGACCCGGTCGAGCACCCCGAGGAGTGGGCGGCGGCCCTGCCCGCGGCCCTGGAGAAGGCCGAGGCGGCGGTGAAGGCCGAGTTCGAGGAGGTCAAGTCCCTCGGCGGCCTCTATGTGCTGGGCACCGAGCGGCACGAGTCCCGCCGTATCGACAACCAGCTCCGCGGTCGTGGCGGCCGTCAGGGCGACCCGGGCGAGTCCCGCTTCTACCTGTCGTTGGGTGACGACCTGATGCGTCTGTTCAAGGCGCAGATGGTCGAGCGCGTGATGGCGATGGCCAACGTTCCCGACGATGTGCCGATCGAGAACAAGATGGTCACCCGTGCCATCGCCTCCGCCCAGTCGCAGGTCGAGCAGCAGAACTTCGAGACGCGTAAGAACGTACTGAAGTACGACGAGGTCCTCAACCGGCAGCGCGAGGTCATTTACGGCGAGCGCCGCCGCGTCCTGGAGGGCGAGGATCTGCACGAGCAGGTCCGCCACTTCATGGACGACACGATCGACGAATACGTCCAGGCCGAGACCGTCGAGGGCTTCGCGGAGGAGTGGGACCTCGACCGTCTGTGGAGCGCCTTCCGGCAGCTCTACCCGGTCAAGGTCACCGTCGAGGAGCTGGAGGACGCGGCCGGCGACCGTGCCGGGATCACCGCCGAGTTCATCAGCGAGTCGATCAAGGACGACATCCACGAGCAGTACGAGGCGCGCGAGAAGCAGCTCGGCTCGGACATCATGCGTGAGCTGGAGCGGCGCGTGGTGCTGTCGGTCCTGGACCGCAAGTGGCGCGAACACCTCTACGAGATGGACTACCTCCAGGAGGGCATCGGCCTGCGCGCCATGGCCCAGAAGGACCCGCTGGTCGAGTACCAGCGCGAGGGCTACGACATGTTCACGGCCATGATGGAGGGCATCAAGGAGGAGTCGGTCGGCTACCTGTTCAACCTGGAGGTCCAGGTCGAGCAGCAGGTCGAGGAGGTTCCGGTCTCCGAGCCCGCCGAGAAGGCCAGCCTGGAGAAGGCTCCGCAGGACGCCATCCCGGCCGGGGCTCCGGGGCGCCCGGAGATCCGTGCCAAGGGCCTGGAGGCCCCGCAGCGCCCGGACCGGCTGCACTTCTCCGCGCCGAAGGTCGACGGCGAGGGCGACATCGTCGAGGGCGACTTCTCGACCGACGGCGGGCCCGCCCGCTCGGAGGCGGACGGGATGACGCGGGCCGAGCGCCGCAAGGCGCAGAAGTCCGCAGGCCGCCGCCGCAAGAAGTAGGAGCGCGAGCGACACCGCGCGCCATGGCGTAACGGGCCGGGCTGCCTCCCCGAGGCGGCCCGGCCCGTCGTGTTGCGCCCGCCCGCGCCGGCCCCTCGCCCGCCGCGGGCGCCACTGACCCGTAGGTGCGCGGCCGGGCCCGTCGTACACCCGCCACGTCCCGCTGCCGGTCGTGCGCCCGAAGCGCCGCGCTGTGGTCGCCCTTACGTTCGTCGCGTCGCGCTGTGTGGGTGCCGTACGTCCGTCGCGTCGCGCTGTCGGGCGTCGTGCCCGTGGCGTTGCACTGTCGCCGTCGTACGCCCGCCGTGCCGTGTTGTCGGTCGTCGTACGCCCGTGGCGTCGCGCTGTGGTCGCTCTTACGTCCGTCGGGTCGTGGCGTCGGGCGTCGTACGTCAGGCTCGCCGGGTGGCGCCGCTCGGCTGCGGGGAGGGGCCGCCCAGTTCCACGGCCGAGCAGCGCCAGCGTTCGTCCCGGCCGCGTTCCAGCCGGAAGGCCAGCGCGCGCAGGCGGTCGCCGGACCGCACACGGGCGAAGGCCTCGATGACCCCCGGCGCCGGCCGGTACTCCCCGCAGCCGGTCACCACCGGCGTCGCCGAGCGTCCTCCCGGGCCGGCCGGAGGGCGCAGGGGTGTGAGTGGCGCGAGTTGTACGAGCTGGTCGTACGCGGCGCCGAGCGTGTGCCCCAGCATCCAGTGGACGGGCTTCTCCCCGCTCAGGACGAGCAGCAGCCGGTGGGCGAACCAGTAGCGCGGCTGCTGCTCCCGCTCGCGCCTGCGCAGCGCGGCGGCGGACGCCGGGCCACCGCCGGGCCCCGGGCGGCCCGGTGGCCTGACCGCGTCGCCCCTCCGCGGCGGCGCCACGCCCGCGGCGGTGAGCGGTCCCCGGCCGGGCCCGGTGAGCGGTCCGCGGCCCGGCCCCTGCCGGTGTGCGGTTCGGCGGCTCTCGGTGCGCCGGTCGGTGGCGCGGCCGGGTGGCCGCCTCCTGGTGTGGTCCATGTGTTCATGCCCCCGCGGTGTCGGCCGGTCCGTTTCAGTACCGGGCAGTAACTTCGCTGCGCAGACTTCTACGGTGCGCAGGGGCGGCGTGCAACGACCGCACCCCGCTCCCCAGGCCCTTGGAGGGGTTCACCTATCCGGGTGACGACACGTCTGGGACGCCCGTCAGACAGGGCCCGTACGGCGAAAAGACGCCGGACGAACGGGCGTTGGCAGCCGCCCGGGCGGGCGCGAGCGGGGACCCGCTTCACCCCGAAGGGGGACCCGGGCCCCGTATGCTGCAGCCATGCGCGTCTACGTCCCCACGACACTCCCCGGCCTCACAGCGATCTACAAAGCGGGCGAGCTGGGGCCCGGCCCGCTGGACGCTTTCGCCGTCACCCCCGCTCTGCGCGAGTGGTACGTCTCCGACGACATCGAGGAGCTGGAGTACGCGGCGCTGAGCCGCGCGGCCCAGGCCTCGCTGCGCATGCTCGCCGGCGACCCGCGGGCCCCGCGCCGCAGGGTCGTCGTCGCCGTGGACGTCCCCGACGGCAGCGCGCCCGCCGATCCGGACCGCGGGCTGGACGCCTCGTCGCTGGGTGCCGTACGCATCGCCCGCCCGGTGCCGTTCGCCCGGATCGCGGCCGTGCATGTGGACGCCGACGACGCCGAGGCGGATGTCGCGGCGGCCGCGGACGTGCTGGGGGCCGCGGACGTCGGCGACGACGACGCCCAGTTCACGGTCGACGGCGCCGCCGACCACGAGCTGCTCTGGTACGCGACGCAGGAGATCCCGAACATCGTCGGCGGGGACGCCTGACGGGCAGGACTGTCGTACCCACTGGGTACGGTCTCTCCATGGGGACGCACGCTGCTCACGGGACGCACATCGTCTGGGACTGGAACGGGACGCTCTTCCACGACATCGACGCCGTGATCGAGGCGACCAATGCCTCGTTCGCCGAGATCGGGCTGGCGCCGATCACCCTCGCCCGCTACCGCGAGCTGTACTGCGTCCCCGTGCCCCGGTTCTACGAGCGCCTGATGGGGCGGCTCCCCACCGACGAGGAGTGGGAGACCATGGACGAGACCTTCCACCGCCACTACTGGCTGCGAGCCGAGACCGCCGGTCTGACCGAGGGCGCCAGGCAACTGCTCGCCGACCGGCAGGACGCCGGGCTCACCCAGTCCCTGTGCTCGCTCGCCCCGCACGACCGGCTGCTGCCGATCGTTCGGATCCATGGCATCGAGCAGCACTTCATCCGGGTCGACGGGCGCGTCGGGCCCTCCGACACGGGCAAGGCCGCGCACATGGTCCGCCATCTGGCCGGTCTCGACGGCGCCGTCGTCCCGGACTGTGTCGTCGTCATCGGCGACGCGGTGGACGACGCTGTCGCGGCGGCTCATGTCGGCGCGCGGGCCGTGCTCTACACGGGCGGCTCGCACAGCCGCGCCAGCCTGGAGACGGCCGGGGTGCCCGTGGTCGACAGCCTCGCCGAGGCGGTCGAGGCGGCCGAGGACCTCTACGGTCGGGGGACCTGACCCGGGTCCTGACACCGGCCCGGGTCCTGACACCGGCCCGGGTCCTGACACCGGCCCGGGTCCTGACACCGACCCGGGTCCTGACACCGACCCGGGTCCTGACACCGGCTCAGGTCCTGACACCGACCCGGGTTCTGGACCGTGAACCGTGTCCTGAGCGCCTCACGCGGGGTCGCACGCCTGCCCACGGATCCTGGCGCGAGCCACGCGGCCTCTCACACCGGCCACGCGCCCGGACACCCCTGTGAGGTTTGTCACGCGGCGGTACGTCCTGACGCAGGCCGTGAGATCCGTCATACCGCCCACGCGGGGTCCCGAGCCGGTCGCGGGTTCTGGCGCCGTCCAGGAGGCCCTGACGCGTGCTGGTGCGGTGCTGACGACCGGCCCGTGCGGGCCTCTCTACCGTCGAGGCGCCGTGCCGCCCCCTGCCGCCCCCTGCCGCCCCCCGCCTCCCCTGCGCCCGATGGGCCCGGACGGCCCGGACAGCCCGGACTGCGCGTCAGCTCAGCGGCGCCTTGTCCCGCAGCACCGTGAGGAACTCCCGCATCCACGCCGGGTGGTCCGGCCAGGCCCGGGACGAGACCAGCGACCCGTCGACCACGACCTCCGCGTCCCGGTACGACGCTCCCGCCGCCTGCATGTCCAGCTCCAGCGCCGGATACGCGGTCACCCGCCGCCCGCTCAGCCCGTCGATCGCCGCCGTCATCAGCGGACCGTGGCAGATCTGGGCGACGGGCTTGTCGGAGTCGAAGAAGGACTTGAGGACCTTCCGCAGCTCAGGGTCGTTGCGCAGATACTCGGGCGCCCGGCCGCCGGGGATCACCAGGGCCACGTATTGGCCCGGGTCGACGTCGGCGATGGCCAGGTCGGCGGGCCAGGTGTAGCCGGCCTTCTCGGTGTAGGTGTCGAAGCCGTCCTCGAAGTCGTGCACCACGAACTGGAGCTTCTTCCGGCTGGGGGCGGCGATGTGCACCTCGTAGCCCTCCTCGCGCAGCCGCTGGTAGGGGTAGAGCACCTCCAGCGACTCCGCGGCGTCCCCGGTCACCATCAAGATCTTGGGCGCCATCGCTCCCACCTCCGCAGTGTCCGATTCGTCCCCCAAGGCCAACCAACACCGCGCATGACGGTTTGCCAAGAGCCGCCGCGTCGCTGTCCAGAACGTCAAACTTCCGGGCCGGGTTTTGTACACAAACGGCCCATGACGGCGCCCCCGGAGGGGGCGATAGCCTTGTCCCGTGATCAGCGCGATATCTCGCGGGGGCATCGAGGCCCCTGCCCTGCGCCCGGAGAGCCATACAGCCCCGGACGCCGCTGATCCCTCGCTCCGGGAGCGGACGGCCAACACGCCCGTGGACGCCCCGGCCATCTCTCATCGAGGCATAACGTCGACCACGACCGGAGACCCCGTGTCACGGCGTACCGCCGCCCTCACCACCATCACCACCTACGTCACGCAACGGCGCGCGACAGGAGCTAGAGGACATGCAGATCAAGCTGGACGAAGCCAAGATCGAGCTGCTCGCACGGGCGGCCCGGGTAGCTGAGAACAGCCCTGCCGGGGGGCAACATCCGGTCCAGGGCCTCGAACCGGAGGCTCTCGCAACGTTCCTCCAGCGCTACTACCTGCACACCGCACCCGAGGATCTCGCCGACCGGGACCCGGACGACATCCTCGGGGCCGCGCTCTCCCACTACCGCCTCGCCGAGTCCCGTCCCCAGGGCACGGCGAATGTGCGCGTCCACACCCCGTCCGTCGAGGAGAACGGCTGGACCTGCAGCCACTCGGTCGTCGAGGTCGTCACCGACGACATGCCGTTCCTGGTGGACTCGGTCACCAATGAGCTGTCCCGCCAGGGCCGCGGAATCCACGTCGTGGTCCACCCGCAGATCGTCGTCCGCCGGGACCTCACAGGACAGCTGATCGAGGTCCTGCCCGAGACGTCGGCCCGCGGCGGCGCGGATCTGCCGCACGACGCGCTCGTGGAGTCCTGGATCCACGTCGAGATGGACCGCGAGACCGACCGCGCCGACCTCAAGCAGATCCACGCGGGTCTGCTCCGTGTCCTCTCCGACGTCCGCGAGGCCGTCGAGGACTGGGAGAAGATGCGTGACGCCGCGCTCCGCCTGGCGGACACCATGCCGTCCGAGGCCCGCCCGGAGGATCTGCCGCAGGAGGAGGTCGAGGAGGCCCGCGAGCTGCTGCGCTGGCTGAGCGACGACCACTTCACCTTCCTCGGCTACCGCGAGTATCAGCTCACCACCGAGGCGACGAACGGCGACGAGGAGGACGTGCTCACCGCCGTCCCCGGCACCGGTCTCGGGATACTGCGCTCGGACCCCTCCCACGCGGAGAGCGACGGCCACCCGGTCTCGCCGTCCTTCAACCGGCTGCCCGCCGATGCCCGCGCGAAGGCGCGGGAGCACAAGCAGCTCGTCCTGACCAAGGCCAACAGCCGTGCCACCGTGCACCGCCCCTCCTACCTCGACTACATCGGCGTCAAGAAGTTCGACGAGCAGGGCACGGTGGTGGGCGAGCGCCGCTTCCTCGGTCTCTTCTCCTCGGCCGCGTACACCGAGTCCGTGCGCCGCGTCCCGGTCATCCGCCGCAAGGTCAAGGAGGTGCTGGCGCAGGCGGGCTTCTCGCCGGACAGCCACGACGGCCGCGACCTGCTGCAGATCCTGGAGACCTACCCGCGCGACGAGCTGTTCCAGACGCCCGTCGACAAGCTGCGCGAGACGGTCACCAGCGTCCTCTACCTCCAGGAGCGCCGCAGGCTCCGGCTCTACCTGCGCCAGGAGGAGTACGGCCGCTACTACTCGGCGCTGGTGTTCCTGCCGCGGGACCGCTTCAACACCACCGTCCGGCAGCGCCTCACCAACATGCTCATGGAGGAACTGGGCGGTATCAGCGCCGACTTCACCCTCATGAGCACCGAGTCGGTGCTCACCCGGCTGCACTTCGTCATCCGTGTCGAGCCCGGCACCGTCCTGCCCGATCTGACCGAGGCCGACGCCGAGCGCATCGAGTCCCGGCTGGCGGAGGCTGCCCGTTCCTGGGAGGACGGCTTCTCCGAGGCGCTGAACGCCGAGGTCGGCGAGGAGCGCGCCGCGGAGCTGATGCGGCGCTACGCCAACGCCTTCGAGGAGGGCTACAAGGCCGACTACTCGCCGCGCGCCGCCGTCTCCGACCTCCAGCACCTGGAGCAGCTCACGCCCGAGGGCGGCGAGCGCGACTTCGAGCTGAGCCTGTACGAGCCGGTGGGCGCGGCCCCCGGCGAGCGCCGCTTCAAGATCTACCGCTCCGGCGGCCAGGTCTCCCTCTCGGCCGTGCTGCCGGTCCTCACCCGGCTCGGTGTGGAGGTCGTCGACGAGCGGCCGAACGAGCTGCGGTGCAACGACCGTTCCAGCGCCTGGATCTACGACTTCGGGCTGCGCATGCCCGCGCCGACGCAGAACGGCGGTGACCTGCTGGCCGACGACGCCCGCGAGCGCTTCCAGGACGCCTTCGCCGCCGTCTGGACCGGTCAGGCCGAGAACGACAACTTCAACGTGCTGGTGCTGCGCGCCGGGCTGACCTGGCGGCAGGCGTCGGTGCTGCGCGCCTACGCCAAGTACCTGCGCCAGGCGGGCTCCACCTTCAGCCAGGACTACATGGAGGACACCCTCCGCGACAACGTCCACACCACCCGGCTGCTGGTGAACCTCTTCGAGGCCCGGATGTCCCCGGCCCGCCAGGGCGCGGGCGTCGAGCTGACCGACGCGCTGATGGAGGAGGTGGACGCGGCGCTGGACCAGGTGGCCAGCCTGGACGAGGACCGCATCCTGCGCTCCTTCCTCACCGTCATCACCGCGACGCTGCGGACCAACTACTTCCAGCGCGATACGGAGGGGAGCCCGCACGGCTACCTCTCGATGAAGCTGGACCCGCAGGCCATCCCCGACCTCCCGGCGCCCCGCCCGGCGTACGAGATCTGGGTGTACTCGCCCCGCGTCGAGGGCGTCCACCTGCGCTTCGGCAAGGTCGCGCGCGGCGGCCTGCGCTGGTCCGACCGCCGTGAGGACTTCCGTACGGAGATCCTCGGCCTGGTCAAGGCGCAGATGGTCAAGAACACCGTGATCGTGCCGGTCGGTGCGAAGGGCGGGTTCGTCGGCAAGCGGCTGCCGGACCCGAGCGTGGACCGCGACGCGTGGCTGGCGGAGGGCATCGCCTGCTACAAGACGTTCATCTCCGGTCTGCTCGACATCACCGACAACCTGGTCGGCGGCGAGGTCGTGCACCCCAAGGACGTCGTCCGGCACGACGAGGACGACACCTACCTCGTCGTCGCCGCGGACAAGGGCACCGCGACGTTCTCGGACATCGCCAACGAGGTCGCCACGGCGTACGGGTTCTGGCTGGGCGACGCCTTCGCCTCCGGCGGCTCGGCCGGCTACGACCACAAGGGCATGGGCATCACCGCGCGCGGCGCGTGGGAGTCGGTCAAGCGCCACTTCCGGGAGCTGGGCCACGACAGCCAGACCCAGGACTTCACGGCGGTCGGCGTCGGCGACATGTCCGGTGACGTGTTCGGCAACGGCATGCTGCTCTCCGAGCACATCCGCCTGGTGGCCGCCTTCGACCACCGCCACATCTTCGTCGACCCGGCGCCGGACGCGGCCGTCTCGTACGCCGAGCGCCGCCGGCTGTTCGAGCTGCCGCGCAGTTCCTGGGAGGACTACGACACCTCGCTGCTCTCGCAGGGCGGCGGCGTCTTCCCGCGTTCGGCCAAGGCGATCCAGATCAACGCGCAGATGCGGGCGGCTCTCGGGCTCGAGTCGAAGGTCACCAAGATGACCCCGGCCGACCTGATGAAGGCCATCCTCCAGGCGCCGGTCGACCTGCTGTGGAACGGCGGCATCGGCACGTACGTCAAGGCGTCGACCGAGACGCACGCCGAGGTCGGCGACAAGGCCAACGACGCGATCCGGGTGGACGGCCAGGACCTGCGGGCCAAGGTCGTCGGGGAGGGCGGCAACCTGGGCCTGACCGCGCTCGGCCGGATCGAGTTCGCCTCCCACGGCGGCAAGATCAATACCGATGCGATCGACAACAGCGCCGGTGTGGACACCTCCGACCACGAGGTGAACATCAAGATTCTGCTCAACAAGGTCGTCGAGGACGGCGACATGACCGTCAAGCAGCGCAACAAGCTGCTCGCGGAGATGACGGACGAGGTCGGTGCGCTCGTCCTGCGCAACAACTACGCGCAGAACGTGGCGCTGGCCAACGCCGTCGCCCAGGCGCCCAGCCTGCTCCACGCCCACCAGCGCTACATCCGCCGGCTGGAGCGCGACGGCCGTCTGGACCGCGAGCTGGAGTTCCTGCCCTCCGACCGGCAGATCCGCGAGCGCCTGAGCGCGGGACGCGGGCTGACGCAGCCCGAACTGGCCGTCCTCCTCGCCTACTTGAAGATCACGGTCGCCGAGGAACTGATCGCCACCGACCTGCCGGACGACCCGTATCTCCAGCGGCTGCTGCACGCGTACTTCCCGGGCGCGCTCAACGAGCAGTTCATGGAGCACATCGACAACCACGCGCTGGCCCGCGAGATCGTCACCACGGTGCTCGTCAACGACACGGTCAACAGTGCCGGTACGACCTTCCTCCACCGTATGCGCGAGGAGACCGGGGCCTCCACGGAGGAGGTCGTGCGCGCCCAGACCGCGGCCCGCGCGATCTTCAAGCTGGGCGATGTCTGGGACGAGGTCGAAGCCCTCGACACCAAGGTCGCGGCCGACGTCCAGACCCGTATCCGGCTGCACTCCCGGCGCCTGGTCGAGCGCGCCACCCGCTGGTTGCTGGGCAACCGGCCGCAGCCGCTGCGGCTCGCCGAGAACATCGAGTTCTTCGGTGAGCGGGTCGCCGAGGTCTGGGCCCAACTGCCGAAGCTGCTCAAGGGCGGCGACCTGGAGTGGTACCAGAACATCTACGACGAGCTGACGGACGCGGGGGTTCCGGCGGAGCTGGCGCAGCGCGTCGCGGGCTTCTCGTCCGCCTTCCCGACGCTGGACGTGGTGGCCATCGCGGACCGTACGGGCAAGACGCCGCTGGAGGTCGCCGAGGTCTACTTCGACCTCGCCGACCGCCTGAAGATCAGCCGGCTCATGGACCGCATCATCGAACTGCCGCGCACCGACCGGTGGCAGTCGATGGCTCGTGCCGCGATCCGCGAGGACCTGTTCGCCGCGCACGCGGCGCTCACCTCCGACATCCTCGCCTCCGCGAACGGCGGGGCGACGCCGGAGGAGCGCTTCCGCAACTGGGAGCAGAAGAACGCGGCGATCCTGGCGCGGGCGAGGACGACGCTCGACGAGATCCAGGGGTCGGACTCCTTCGACCTGGCGAACCTGTCGGTGGCGATGCGGACGATGCGGCAGCTTCTGCGGGCGCACCAGTGACACATCGGTAAGGGTTCTTCTCAGCCCTCGACCCGGAGCCCGGCGGCGCACATCGGCCGCCGGGCTCCGGCGCGTTCCGGCCGCCGCTGCGCGTGACCGGGGCGAGAGAGTTCCGGGGCGAAGGAGTTCCGGGGCGTGCCGAACCGGCGGCGGCCAGGGAGGCGTACGGGCCGGGCAGGGCCCCCGGTCCGGGCCCCGTCAGGACTTCTCGTACGGGGACCGGACCGGGAAGTACGCCGCGAGGAAGGCCCGGAGCACCCGGTCCTGTTCCTGCGCGGGGACCTCCGCCTCCGCGGAGTCGCCGATGCAGAAGACCGCGTGGCTGCGCCCCGCCAGCAGGCGGCTCAGCACCGCGTGGTGGTCGTAGCGGCCCGCGTTCACGAACGCGCAGGAGAGCGTCGAAGGGACGGAGCGGCCGGTGAGGTAGCCGTAGTGGTGGTGGAGCGAGGACGTCACCGACAGATCGGTGAGCGCCCGGAAGCGGCTGCCCGCCGTACGGGCGACGGCTTCCGGATACCGTTCGGCGATCTCCTCCAGCACGCTGCGCCGCAGCGGATGCGGCGCGTGCAGGAAGCCGTGGGTGGCGACGCGTCCGAAGGTCCCCCTCAGCAGTTCGCGGTTGTTCTTGCCCGCCGCGATGTAGCCCTCGTCGTCCGGGGTGACGGCCGTCGGGGGGACCGCGGTCGGCGAGCGGAAGAAGCGTGCGGCCCCGTTGCTCTGGAAGAAGGTGTCGGGCCGCAGCGGCTGCCCGAGGAACACATCGTCGTTGAGGTACAGGAAGTGCTCGGCCAGGCCGTCGATCCGGTGCAACTGGCTTTCGATGGCATGGGAGTTGAACGTCGGCAGCGCGCCGGGGTCGGCGAAGATCTCCCGGTGGTCCACCACCCGCAGGCCCGGTACGGCAGGGTCCAGCCAGTCCGGCACCTGGCCGTCGGTGACGAGGAAGACGTTGCGCACCCAGGGCGCGTACATCGCCAGGGAGCGCAGGGAGTAGCGCAGTTCGTCGCGGTTGCGGAAGCGGACGTCGCCGCTGTCGGCGTCCCCGCCGCCGCCCGCGGACTCCGTCCACGCGGCCCGCTTCTCGCGCCAGCGCGGGTCGCTGTCGTCCACCCAGGTGTAGACGACGTCGATGGGGAAGTCGACGTCCCACATGAGGAGTTCGGTGAACGCCGAGGACGCCGGGTGCTCGCGGTCGCCGACGCGGTGCGTCGCGTCCGGGCGCAGCGAGGGCAGGCGCGTCCCGCGCAGCGTGGTGCCGCGCGGGGCGCGGCGCCAGCCCGTTGCCCAGGCGTCGCCGTGGTCGCCGTCGTCCTCCGCCCAGAACTCGACGGTGCAGCCGTACGCGGGCCCGTACCTCAGGGTTCTGCTCTGGGACGTCACCGGCTTGAAGACGCGCAGGCCCGTCACCTCGCCCGCCTCGCGCAGCCGTTCCGCCAGCAGGGCGCCGGGTGCCGCGCCGCGCGGGCCGATCGGCTCCGCGTACACGGGCATCCCCTGGAGGGCGGAGGCCAGGGCCTCGCATGCCTGCTTCCGGTGCTCGACGGGGACGGCGACCCGGTGTCCGGTCCGGGAGTCGCGCAGCAGGAGGTACGGAACCCCGGCGGCCTCCAGTGCCCCGGCGGCGATGTCCAGGTTGAGGTCGGCCATGGCGCTCGCGGTGAGGTCGTCCCGCACCTCTGCCAGCCTTCCGGCCGAGCGCACCAGCCGTCCCGTACGGTCCTGGGCCTGGATCAGTACCTCCCGCGCCTTCTGCTCGTCGCCGGAGGCGGCCAGGGTGGTCGCGGGCGCGGCGACGGCGAAGCTGCGGGTGCCGCCGGCGGCGATGCGCAGCGCGGTGCGGTCCGCGCGTGCGGCGAGCCGCCCGGGGGAGTCGCGGCGGGCGGCCAAGCGCTCGAACAGCTCCTCCCACAGGGCGGTGACGCGCGCGGCGGAGAAGCGCTCCTGCACGCCCTCCCGGGCGGCCCGGCCGTAGGCGTTCCGTGTCGCGTCGTCGCCCATCAGCTTGTCCATGGCCACCGCGAGGGAGTCGATGTCGCCGGGCGGCACGAGCAGGCCGTCGGTCCCGTGCCGGACGATCTCGGCGGGTCCCGTCACGATGTCGTACGCCACCACGGGCACACCCGCCGCGAAGACTTCGAGCAGGACGAGCGGGAACGCCTCGTTGCGCGAGGGCAGCAGGCACAGGCTCGCCGTGGCCCACTCCTGCTCCATCTCCGGGGAGCGGCCGAGGAGTTCGACCCGGTCGTGCAGGCCGAACCCCTCGACGAGGCGGCGCAGCGCCACCTCCTGCGGGCCGTCGCCGAAGATCCGCATACGCCAGCCGGGGTGATCGTCCGCGATCCGTGCGAACGCGGTGACGGCGTGGTCGAGTTGCTTCTCCGGTGTCATACGGGCGGCCAGGACGATGGTCCGGCTGCCGAGGTCGGAGCGCGGCCGGAAGCCGTCGGGCACGGCGTTGGGGATGACGGCCAGCTCGGGGGCGGACGCGCCGAGGGAGTCCGCGAACCAGTCGTGGGTCCGCTCGGTCAGCGAGACCAGGGCGTCGATGCGCGGCGCGTACACCAGCAGCGGCTCGCCGCTCACGCCGCGGAGCTGGGACGCCCGGTGCTCCTGGTGGACGGTGATGGTGCGGGCGGGGGTCAGCTCGGCCGCGGCGGCCAGCAGCGCGGGTGTGGTGGTGACCAGGACGTCGGAGTCCAACGCGCCGAGAGCGGCGGTGAGTTCGATGTCGGAGAGCCGGTCGAAGGTGGACTCCCAGGACGGCCGGATCAGCTCGCTGGGGAGCGAGGCGAGGGTGCGGCAGGCGTCCTCGCCGAGCGCGGTGGGGCGCACCGGCCGCTCGTAGGGTCCGGTCCGGTCGACCAGATAGCGGCGAGGAACGGACCGGGCGGCGGTGAAGAACGGCTCGGTCCGGGTCCTGAAGACGCTCAGCACCTCGACCTCATGGCGCGGCGCGAGGTGGGCGGCCTGGGTATAGGCGGCCATCTCGGTGCCGCCCATCTCGTCGCCCCAGGTGAGCAGATACGTGATCTTCATGAGTCCTCGTCGGGTCTTCCGGTCGGGGCGTGCACGGGTCCGGTCATGGCCTCCGCCGGTCCGGCCGGGGTGTGCGCGGGACCGGCCGGGTCGCCGGTGGGCCCGGCCGGTGTGTGCGCGGTGATCGCGGCGCAGGTCACCGCGAGTGCACCGGCCGCCGTGACATGGGCGTGCACGCGCAGGAGGGCGCCGTCCTCCAGGGCGATGACGCGGTACGGGGTGCGGAACACCCGCCGGGGGTGACGTACGTCGGTGAGGCGCCGGGCGATCTTGAGCCGGGTGCGGCCGGAGCGGAGCTGCACGTCCCAGGTGCGCTGGACCCGCTCGCCCGCGGCCATCGCGGCCAGCGGCAGGTCGAAGGCGAACCCGTCGCCGTCCCACATCAGGGCGGCCGGGACGGTCCTGCCCGGCGCGCCCGCGCCGCGCCGTACGGCTTCCGCGGTGTACGAGGTGTGCGCGGCCTGCTGCGCGCGGTTGCCGACCAGCCGGCCGCGGACCGTCACCCGGTCCCAGCGCAGGCCGAGGGCGGTGAGTTCGGCCTGGCGGCGCGGGGGCGTGACCTTGAGCATGGCGTGGCCGTCGACCGACCGTACGGGCCGGAACAGGGTGCCGCACTCCGGGCTGGGAGCCCCGGGCAGCGTGGGCCCGTCGGCGCGGCGCGGCGCCGGCGCGGCGAGACCGGCCCGCAATTCGCGGCCGGCGCCGTCGGTCACCACGACCGCGATCCGCCACACCCCCTCGCTCAGGACCGGGCCGGTCGTACGAGGCTGCGGCGCGGCCGGCCCGGTCTCCGGCGGCTGGAACGCACGCCGCTCGGCCGTACACGGCCGAGGCGGGCACGACCCCGTGCCGTACGGCGAGGACAGCGCCGCCGTGGCGGTCAGCAGCACGCAGCGATCCTCGCCCGGCGCCCCCGTCGCGTACGGCTCCGGCTCCAGCGGCACGGTCTCGCGGTGACCCCCGTGCCGCAGTTCGAGCCGGGCGGCGGCGATGCCGGAGGCGGGTCGGGGGAAGGGGACGGCGGCGTTGAGGGTGCGGCCGCCGAGCACGGAGAGGTGGACGGGGCGCAGCAGCGGCCGGCGCCGGCCGGTTCCGCCGAGCGCCGGAACCGTGTTCATGCGTTCCGCGCGACGGCGCACCCGCACCGCCGTGGTCCGCGCCTTCCGCGCGGCGCCGACGGCGTGGGTCAGCAGGGTGCCGGTCATCGGGACGCACCTCCGGACGCGCTCAAAACTGCGTTTGTCCTCTCATGGGGTGATTCAGGTCACCAGGGCGTTGAACAACAGATGTCGCCATTCCCCCGTCTGTCCGTTAGACGACCACCTCGCCAGAGGGGTTGCACGACAGATCGCAACGAGTCGCAACGAGTCGCAATCAGCCGGGTCAATCACGAACTGCCGCCTCAATCCGCACAACTCGGCCCCGGGGTCGTGAGTCCAACGAGGTGTCGGCGGTTCACCGGCGGAGGGGGAGTCAGGTGCAGGGACAGAGCGTCGCCGAACCCCGTCCGGGGGCGGCGGATCCGCGCGGCCGCGCCACCGCGACCGGCCTGCCGGTCAACCCGGAGGCGTCGGCACTGGTGTCGGCGTACCGCAGGGCGATCCCGGTCGGCGTCCGCCGCGCGATCGCCGGGCGCTCCTCACCCGAGCTGCGGCGCACCGTCAAACGGCACATCGGCGCCCTCACCTCGGGCCGCCCCGTCCACCGGCTGCGCGCCGCGCATCTGGCCGGCCGCCACCAGGAGCTGCTCGCCGCCGCCGGGTGCACGGTCGCCCTGGTGGACGGCCAGCCCCGGATCGCCCTCGTCGAACGGGATCTGTCGCCGGAGCGCGCCCGTACGGCCAACCTCGTCGTCGTCACCGGCGCGCTGGAAGCGGCGGGTGTCCCGTACTTCTGCGTACGGGGCAGGGCGCGCGGTGCGACCGTGGTGGCCGTCGCCCGGGACGACCGCGACCGCGCGCTGACCGCGCTCGCCGGGCTGTGCCGCACCCTGCCCGGCTATGTGAGTCCGCTCGCGCACGGCAACCGCGACCCCCGGCACGCCGTCCCGGGCTACGCGCCGGGCGTCTGGCGCCGGTTCGCGGCGGCGGAGGCGCTGCGCCTGACCTGGTACCGCACCGATCCGCGGCAGCGGCTGGTGCTCGGCAGCCGACACGGCTGCGACGTGGAGTTCTGGGCTCGCGAGGACGGGCGGCTCACCGCGCCGCGCCGCAACGCCGTCACCGAGTCCGTGCCCGTGGACGGCGTCCCGGTGCGGGTCCCAGCGGCGCTGTTCACCACGCCGTACGGGCCGACCGGCGCCCCCGTTCCCGGCGCCCCCGAACCCGGCGCCCCCGTGCCCGGCGCCCCAACGCCCGGCACCTTCGAGCCTCGCACCCCGGCCCCCGGCGCCCCCGAACCCGGCGCCCCCGAACCCGGTACCCCCGAACCCCGCGCGGCTCTCGCTGCCGGCGCGCCACTCGCGGGCCTGCTGACCGTACGCACCCGCGAGGAGTTCACCCACCCCCTGCCCGGCGACATCGCCTTCCCCGTCGACGCCGTCTACACCTGGGTCGACGGCGCCGATCCCGCCTGGCTGGGCCGCCGTGCCCGGTTCACCGACCGCGCCTATCACGACGAGGCCGCCAACGCCGCCCGCTACGCCAACCGCGACGAACTCCGCTACTCCCTGCGCGCGCTGGAGACGTACGCCCCCTGGGTGCGCCGCGTCTATCTCGTCACCGACGACCAGACCCCCGCCTGGCTCGACACCGCGCACCCGCGCGTCACGGTCGTCAGCCACCGCGAGATGTTCCGCGATCCGGAGGTGCTGCCGACGTTCAACTCGCACGCCATCGAGAGCCAGCTCCACCGCATCGAGGGCCTGTCCGAGCACTTCCTCTACTTCAACGACGACGTCTTCCTCGGCCAGGAGGCCGTGCCGGACGACTTCTTCCTGGCCAACGGGCTGACGAAGTTCTTCCCCTCGCCCGCGCTCGTACCGCTCGGTCCGCCGTCCGAGACGGATGTGCCCGTCTCGGTCGCGGGCAAGAACAACCGGGCGCTGATCGAGGCCCGCTTCGGCACCACCCCGGTGCAGAAGATGAAGCATGTGCCGCACGCGCTGCGGCGCAGCGTGCTGGCGGAGATCGAGGAGGAGTTCGGCGAGCAGCACCGGGCCACGGCCGCCCACCGCTTCCGCAGCCGCGCGGACATCGCCATCCCGTCCTCGCTGCACCACTACTACGCGTTCCACACCGGGCGGGCGCTGCCCAGCGATCTCGACTACGCCTATATCGACCTCTCCCGGCCGAATGCCGCGGCCCGGCTCGACCGGCTGCTCGCCGACCGCGACCGGGCGGTCTTCTGCCTCAACGACACCCAGTCGGACGAGGCCGACATCACGGGGCAGGTGGCGCTGCTGCACCCCTTCCTCGACGCATACTTCCCGCTGCCCGCCCCGTACGAGCTGCCGGGCTGACGGGGACCGGTCCGCCGCCGTCCCCGGTCACCCCCGGGGCCCGGTCCTCATCGCCGTCCCCGCACGGCCTCCCACCAAGCGAGATGTCTAGTTTGCCGCGTTATGATCGGCTTTGGTTTCGGCCGATCGGAGGGGCGGATGGGCGCCACGGACACCACAGGTACGCAACGCACGGACACCCCGGCGCCCGAACCCGATGTGTCGGTGATCGTGATCGCCTACAACGACGCCGCACGGCTCCCCACCGCCGTGCGCTCCGCCCTCGCCCAGACGCTGCGCTCCACGGAGATCGTGATCGTGGACGACTGCAGCACCGACGGCACGTACGAGGTCGCGCGGGGGCTGGCCGCGGACCATCCCGACCGGGTCCGGGCGTTCCGGCTGGAGCGGAACAGCGGCGGCTGCGGGGCGCCGCGCAACCGGGGCATGCAGGAGGCCCGCGGCCGCTATCTGATGTTTCTCGACAGCGACGACGAGCTGGAGGGGAACGCCTGCCGCAACATGCTGGAGGCCGCCGAGGAGACCGGCGCCGACCTCGTCTCCGGCCTCTGCCTCCGCGTCCATGTCGACAGCCGCCACCACAAGACGGTCGAGTGGTACCCCTGGCTCTACTCCGCCACCCGCACGCTGGACTCGGTCGCCGAACTCCCCGATCTGTTCGTCTACGACACCCTCTCGACCAACAAGTGCTACCGCCGGGACTTCCTGCTCCAGCAGAACCTGATCTTCCCCGTCGGCATCCACTACGAGGACCTGCTCTTCTCCGCGAGCGCCTACCTCGCCGCCGGCCGCATCGCCCTCATCCCCAACCACGTCTACTACTGGAACGTCGCCGAGCCGACCGCTTCCGACGGTGCGCGGTCCATCAGCAACCGCCGCCACGAGATCGCCAACTTCGCGCAGCGCATGGAGATCCACCGCCGTATCGACGAACTGCTGGAGCGGCGGCGGCTGCCCGAGCTGAAGTTCCACAAGGATGTGAAGTTCCTCAAGCACGACCTCGTCCTCCACCTGCGCGACCTGCCCCTGCTGGACGAGGAGTACCGGCGCCGCTTCGCCGAGCTGGTGGGCGGCTATCTGGAGTCCATCGGGCCCGAGGCGTACGCCGAGGCCCAGCCCATCCAGGCCATCTGCGCGTATCTGCTGGCCCGCGAGGACTGGGACAACCTCCTGCCGGCCGCCGACACCCTGACCAACCGCGACAAGATCTCCTCACCGCTCGCCGAGCGCGACGGCCGCATCTACTGGTGCGCCGAGCACCTCGACGACCCCGAGGGCCGCCGCGTCCTGGACGTCACCGACCTCGGCTACCACACCGCCGAGCTGGGCACCTTCTTCCTGCGCAACCGCCTCACCGACTACGCGGACGACGGCCGCGGCACCATCCGCCTCTCCGGCGCGGTCGTCAATCCGCTCGGCCGCATCCGCCCGGACGTACCGGTCCGCGGGCAGCTGGAGTTCCGGGCCCGCCGCCGCAGCCTGCAGACCTTCCGCTTCCCCCTGCTCGCGCTGCGGCACGCGGGGGAGCACCTGGAGTGGACCGCCGAGGCCGACCTCGGGCGGCAGCTGCGACCGCTGGGCGTCATCGACGCGGTGTGGGACGTACGGCTGCTGCTGGACGTCGGCGGGGAGCGGCTGCGCACCCGGCTCAGCGCGGACGGCCTGGCTCTCGAACGCGCCCGCCCCCTGCACGTACGGCCGCGGTTGACCCGGCTGGTCGCCGACCGCCTCGAACCGCGGATCTCCCGGCGCGGCCATCTCTCCTTCGTCCTGGCCGCGCGGGGGCGTGCGGCCGAGCGCACACGCCGGGCCGTCGACGCGGCCGTGCACAGCCGGGCCGGTGACCTCGCCAAGTCCGGCTTCCGCACAGCCCGTCAGGCCAAGCGCAGGCTGGACTCGGGCGACACGAAGATCCGCGCGTACCACGCGGTGCTGTGCAGACTCCCCATCCGCAAGGGCCTGGTCGTCTTCGAGAGCCACCTCGGCAAGCAGTTCAGCGACAACCCGCGAGCGATCTACGAGGAGATGCGGCGGCAGGACGTCGTCTTCGAACCCGTCTGGTCCTACGCGGGCCGCAAGCCGCAGGGCTTCCCCGACAGCGCCGTGCTCGTACGCCGCTGGAGCTGGCCCTATCTGCGGGCCCTCGCGCAGGCCGAGTTCTGGATCGACAACCAGGGCTTCCCGCTGAAGCTCACCAAGCGCCCCGGCACCACATACATCCAGACCTGGCACGGCTCGGCGCTCAAGCGGATGGGCTTCGACGAGCCGGGCAAGAAGCTGCTCAGCCGGACGGAGCAGGAGGACTACCAGCGCGTCCTGGACCGCTTCGACCACTTCCTGGTCCGCTCCGAGCACGATGTCCGCACCCTGGCCCGTGCCCTGCGGCTGCGGGAGGACGTGCTGCTGCGGACCGGCTACCCGCGCAACGACGCGCTCGTCGCCGTCCGGCGGCGGACGGAGGGGACCGGGACGCGCGAGCGCGGGCCGCTGGCCGCCGAACTCGGTATCCCCGACGACCGGCAGGTCCTGCTGTACGCGCCGACCTTCCGCAGTTCCGCTTCCGGCCGGGTCCGCCGCTTCGAACTCCCCTTTGACGTCGAGGAGTTCGCGCACCGCTTCGGCGACCGCTTCGTCCTGCTGATCCGCTCCCACTACCTCAACCACGTGGTGCTGCCGCCGTCGGTGCGCGGCACCGTCCTCGACGTCAGCGGCCGGCACGACGTCACCCCGCTGCTCGCCCTCACCGACGCCCTGATCACGGACTACTCCTCGGTGATGTTCGACTACGCGCTCCTGGACCGGCCGATGATCTTCTACGCGTACGACTGGGAGGAGTACGCGGGAGAGGCCCGCGGCACCTACTTCGACCTCCGCGAGAAGGCGCCAGGACCGGTGGTGGAGAGCGAGGACGCGCTCTTCGCCGCGGTCGCCGAACTCAAGCGCGCGGACACCGAGTACGCCGACGCCCGCCGCCGCTTCGCCGAGGAGTTCGGCGAGTACGACCGGGGCGACGCTGCCCGCAGCGTCGTGCAGACCTTCTTCACCATCGGGGGTGGCGCGTGAGGGGCCGCGACATCTTCTTCGTCTCCAACAGCGTCGACGAGCTGGGGGGCGTGACGAGCTGGTCCCACCAGATGGCCCGGCTGTTCACCGAGCGCGGCCACCGCGTGCACGTCGTCGGCATCACCGCCCCGGACGTCCCGCAGGACCTCGGCGACGGCCTCCCCTACCCGACGACCACGCTCTACGACGTCAAGCCGCAGAAGCTGCGCCCGGTGAGCGGGGTGTGGGGGATGCTCGACCCTGTGGCGCTGTACCGCCGCCGCGCCCGCGCGGCCGGTATGCGCGGCCAGGCGGCGAAGCTGAGCGCGATGTTCCGCGCGGCCCGGCCCGGCGCGGTCGTCATCGTCACCCAGGTGTGGGCCATGGAGTGGGTGGTCCTCGCCGACACCGCGGGAGCCACCGTCATCGGCATGAGCCACGAGAGCTACGAGTACTCCCGCCGGACCTCCCGCTACCAGCGGGTGCTGCAGTACTACCCCGCGGCCGACCGCATGCTCGTCCTCACCCGCGAGGACGCCGACCTGTGGATCCGCCGGGGCCTGGACAACACCGGCTACATGCCGAACCCGTTGCCCTTCATGCCCGGTGAGCCCTCGCCGCGCACCGAGAAGACCGTCGCCAGCATGGGCCGGCTCACGGACCAGAAGGGCATCGACATGCTGCTCGACGCCTGGGCCGAGACCGCCCCCCGCCACCCCGGCTGGACCCTGCGGATCTACGGGGCGGGGGAGGACGAGGAGGCGCTGCGCCGGCAGTGCACCGATCTGGGCCTGGACGGTTCGGTGGCGTGGATGGGGCGGACCAACGACGTACCGGGCGCGCTGCGCCGCAGCTCGCTGTTCGTCCAGTCCTCGCGCGGGGAGGGATTTCCGCTCGCGTTGATGGAGGCGATGGCGACGGCCGTTCCCTGCGTGGCGTTCGACTGCGCCCCCGGGGTACGCGACATCATCCGGGACGGCGAGGACGGCCTGCTGGCGCCGCCCGGCAACACCAGTGAACTGGCCCGGCGCCTGGGCCTGTTGATGGCCGACCAGCCGCTGCGCGACCGGATGGGGGAGGCGGCGCGGGTGAACGTCCGGCGCTATGTGCCCGCGGAGATCGTCCGGCGCTGGGAGGAGCTCTTCGCCTTCCTGGAGCGCTGACTTGGCGGGCCGACCCGGCGGACCGCCGGGTCGGGTGACGGGCCCGGCGGTGATGGCTCCCGCGGTGACGGTGCCCGGCGGGTGACGGCCCGGCCGGTCGTGCGTCCGGCCGGGGCGCCCGTACGGGATCAGGCCCGGCGGGCCTCCGGGTGGTTGAGGCACCAGCCCTCCCACGCCGAAGCGATCATGGAACGGACGTCGTGGTGCGCCTTCCAGCCCAGCTCGGAGGCGATCCGGGCCGCGGAGGCAACCACCCGCGCCGGGTCGCCCGCCCGGCGCCCGACGACCTCGGGCACCGGCTCGCGGTAGCCGGTGACCTCCGCGATGAGATCGGTCATCTCGCGCACCGAAACGCCTTCCCCGCGGCCGATGTTGACGGTCAGGTCGCCCGTCCGGCCCGGCTCGGCGAGCCTCCGGGCCGCGCTCAGGTGGGCGTCGGCCAGGTCCTCGACGTGGATGTAGTCGCGGATGCAGGTGCCGTCGGGGGTCGCGTAGTCGCCGCCGAAGATCAGCGGCGGCTCACCGGCCGTCAGCCGCTCGAATACCATCGGGACGATGTTGAACACCCCGGTGTCGGCCAGCTCCGGGGCGGCCGCGCCCGCGACGTTGAAGTAGCGCAGGCACGCGGTGGTGATGCCATGGGCCCGGCCGGTGGCCCGGACCAGCCACTCCCCGGCCAGCTTGGTCTCCCCGTACGGGTTGATCGGCAGGCACGGGGTCTCCTCGGTGACCAGGTCCACATCCGGCATGCCGTAGACCGCTGCCGAGGAGGAGAAGACGAAGCGGGGCACGCCCTGCGCCACTACGGACGCGAGCAGCGTCTCCAGGCCGTGGATGTTCTCGCGGTAGTAGCGCAGCGGCTGCTCGACCGACTCGCCCACCTGCTTCTTCGCGGCCAGGTGCACCACGCACGTCACCCCGTGCTCGGCGATCGTACGGTCCAGCAGCTCGCGGTCCAGGACCGAGCCGACGACCAGCGGCACGCCCTCGGGCAGCCGTGCCGCGTCGCCCGACGAGAGGTTGTCGACCACGACGGCCCGCTCGCCCGCCTGTGTCATGGCGCGTACGACATGGGCTCCGATGTAACCGGCGCCGCCTGTGATCAAGAAGGACATGCCTCTCCCCAGTTCTCCGCATCGAGCCGTCTCACCGGACCCGGGCCGGGCCGGCGCCCGGTCACCGGCCGCCGTGCGCCCGGCGGACGCCCAGCCGCCGCCGGCCGCGCACCGCCAGCCGTCGCAGCCTACGTCGCACGAGGGCGGTCGCCGCGCCCGGCCCCGCGGCGATCCGCACCGCAAGTGATCCGCCCGAGGTGGCGTACGGCTGGACCAGCACCAGGCCGCGCCGGCCGCTCGGTACGGCCGCGCGCCGCAGACCGGGGCCGGTGGCGCGCGCCGCGGTGTAGAGCGAGGAGCCGTCGGCGCAGCGCAGCCGGACCCGTACGTCCCAGACGTCCGGCTCCGGGCGGCCCTCCCGGCGCCGGCCGGACGCCGCCACGGCCCCCGGGTCCAGCAGGATGTCGGCCGTCCACACGCCGTCCTCCGCGTTGAGGGCCGCGTCGCGCGCCACGCCGAGGCGGCCGTCGTCGCGGTGGCGCAGCTCCACGTCCACGGCCGACGGACCTGCGGCCGCCAGGCGCCCGTACAGCTCGTGCACGCGCACGGTCAGGCGCAGCCGGGCCGGCCGGCCCGGCCGGGGGTCGCGTTCGAGGCGGGGCTCGGCGTCCACCGTGACCGGCAGGCGGTGCATGGGCTTGGTGTCGAGGCCGTCGAGGACCACACCGGGCAGGCCGGCGTCCCAGACCGGGCGCCCGCCGGCGCGCACGTACGGCGGCAGCAGCCGGGCCGGCCGGTTCGCCAGCCCGGCGATCCGCTCCAGGTCGCGGGGGCCGTCCGCGGCCGCGACGACGCGGGCGATCCAGCGGGCGGGGGCGCGGGCGGCCCGCAGCACCGCCTCGTCGGCATCCGCCAGATGCTCCCGGGTCAGCCGCCACCACGCGGCGCGGTAGTCCGGGTCGCGGGTGGCCAGTTCACGGGCGTATATGCGCAGATCGTCGTCGAGGAACTTCACCTGGGCGGCGTGCGTCAGCTCCTTCTGCCCGGCCTCCTCGAAGATCTCGACGGTGCGGCGCTGCGCCTCCAGACGGCTGCGCCAGTTCCCGATGTCGCCGCGGGCGAGGGAGATCGACGGCCGGTCCGAGCGGCGGACGTGCCAGATGTAGACGGTGTCGGGAACGACGGCGATACGGGGGGAGGCGGCGAGCACGCGGGCGGTGAAGACGAAGTCCTCGTAGCGGAAGGCCCCGTCGGGAAAGGCGATGCCGTGCTCCTCCAGAAAGGTCCGGGAGTAGAGCTTGTTGACGCACACGGTGTCGTGGACGAGGCGGGGCAGTTCCGCCGGGGAACCGTGTGCGGCCTCCACCGTGAACAGCGCCCGCTGCCACGGCACATCGCGCCCGCCGGGCAGTTCGCGCCGCACGCACCGGCCCGCGACGACCTGCGCGTCATGGCGTACGGCCGCGCGGTACAGGGCCTCGACGGCGCCCGCCTCGAGGACGTCGTCGCTGTCCAGGAACATCACGTACGGCGCGGTCGCGAGGCGCAGCCCGTCGTTGCGCGGGGTGCCGCAGCCGCCGCTGTTGGTCTCGCGGCGCACCACGCGGAGCCGGGCGTAGCGGGCGGCCAGGCCGCGCAGCACCTCGGGCGTGGCATCGGTGGAGGCGTCGTCCACGGCGATGACTTCGGCGACCGCCGTGCCCTGGCGCAGGGCGGAGTGCACGGCGCCCGCGAGGTGCGCGGCGTCGTTGTAGCCGATCACGATCACGCTGACCTGCGCCGCGGGCGACGGGGGAGGAGTCCTGGGTGCCATAGGTGACATCAGTCTATTTCTCCCCGCGAACCGTTCATAACTCATCAATACCGGGCTTTCCGTCTGAGCCGCATAAAAGCCCACGCGTACCCGCCGCGAACCTCCTGCGGCGGCACCCTGAATGCCCGCCGTCGGTGCCCGGACACCCGCCGGGGAGTCGCCAGCCCTCCCCGCCCGCCCCACCGCGCGCGAGGTCCGCGAGCCCCGACCCGCGCGCGTTCCACCCGGCCCCACCGCCTGTGCGCGGTCCGCCTGCCCCGAGCACAGCGGCCGGGGGCCACTTCCCTCCCCTCCACCCGTTCCTCCTCTCCCGCCGGCTCCGGGCGTCCCACGCGGGTGGGACACCAGTTCAAGCCACACCTGGCTGATGCCGAACCAAGAAGCGGACAGCCGACGCCAACGACAGGAGCACGCCGATGGTCACAACCGAGGTGAAGATCCCGCTTCGGCCCGTCCCCCTGGTGCGCCGCACCCCGGTGGCGACCCTGCTGTTGCCCGCCGCCACCATGGCGCTTCTGGGGCTGTGGGATCTGGGCCGCCGCGGGATGTGGAGCGACGAGGCCGCCACCTGGAGCGCCGCGCGCCGAACCCCCTCCGAACTCTGGCAGTTGCTCGGCAGCATCGACGCGATCCACGGCCTCTACTACCTCCTGATGCACGGTCTGCTGGCGCTGCGCCCGGACGCGTTCATGCTGCGCCTCCCCTCCGTCGCGGGCATGGTCCTCGCCGCGGCCCTCGTCTCGGCGATCGGCACACGGCTGGCCGGGGCCCGGGTGGGACTGGTGGCGGGCATGATCTTCGCGGTCCTGCCGTTGGTGAGCCTGTACGCGCAGGAGGGCCGCAGCCACGCGCTCGTGGTGGCGGGCGCGACGGCCGCCACGTACTTCCTGGTCCGCGCGTGCGAGACCGGTGAGGCGCGCTGGTGGCGCTGGTACGCCCTGGCCACCGCGCTCACCGTGCTGCTGCACGCCTTCGCCCTGCTGCTGCCGGCCGCGCACGCCGTCACCCTGCTCCTGTCCCGCAGCAGCGCGCGGCAGTGGCGGCTCTGGAGCGTGTCGGCGGCCGCCGCCGTCGTGGCCGTGGCACCCGTCGCGTGGATGGCGAGCGGACAGCAGGAGGACGCCCTCACCTGGATCCCGGAGCCCGGCTGGGAGGCCGTGACCCGGCTCGTACGGTCCTTCGCCGGGCCGTCCGGCTGGGTCGCCTGCCTGCTCCTGCTGCTCGCGGCCGCCTCGCTCGTCGCCCCGCGCCGACCCCGCCTCGACCGGCCCCCGGTCTCGGTCGTCACGGTCGCGCTGCCGCTTCTGGTGGTCCCGCCCGCGCTGCTCATCGCCGTCTCGCAGATCGACCCGGTCTACGACCAGCGATACGTGCTGTACGCGCTGCCGGGGCTCTGTCTGCTCGCCGCCTCCGGGCTCGACCGGCTCACCGGACTCGTACTCTTCCGCGGGGCCATGCCGCTGGCGATGTCGGCGACCGCGGCGATGATGGTGTCCCTGGTGCTGGGCGGGCAGCTCGGCGCCCACCACCACGTACGGTCCGGGGAGAGCCGGCTGGACGATCTGCTGCCGATGGCGCAGATGATCCGCCAGGAGGCGAAGCCGGGGGACGCGGTGCTCTTCCTGGCGAGCCCGCGGCGGAAGGTCGCCGTCACCTACCCGGAGATGTTCGCGGGCCTGCACGATGTGGCGCTGGACAAGCCGGCCGGCCCCTCCGGCACGCTCTACGGCACCGAACTGCCGCCGCGGCGGCTGAAGGAGGCGCTGTCGAAGGCCCAGCGGGTGTGGCTGCTGGACCGGGAGGACTCCGATCAGCGGCGGGTGTTCCGGAGCGAGGGGGAGCGGGTCAAGCAGGAGGTGCTGTCGGACCGGTTCCACCGGGAGGGGGTGGAGCGGCTGCACGGCGGCAGCGTGCATCTGTACGTGCGCAACTGACCGTACGGACGCAACCGGCCGCGTACGGGCGGATGTCGAGGGGCGGGCGAGCCATTCCGGGCGCGCCCGCCCCTCGCGCATGCGTGCCCCTTGTGGGTACGCGCGCCCACGCGCTACTTCACCGCGCCCGCCATCACACCCGTGACGAACTGCCGCTGGAAGGCGAAGAACACGGCGAGCGGGATCACCATCGACACGAACGCTCCGGGCGCGAGGATGTCGATGTTGTTGCCGAACTGCCGTACCTGCTGCTGCAGCGCCACCGTGATCGGCGGTGATCCGGCGTCCGCGAAGATCAGCGCCACCAGCATGTCGTTCCAGACCCACAGGAACTGGAAAATGCCCAGCGAGGCGATCGCGGGCCCGCCCAGCGGCATCACGACCCGAGTGAACAGCCCTACCTCGCCCGCCCCGTCCAGCCGCGCCGCCTCCAGCAGCTCCCGCGGGATCTCGGCGAAGAAGTTGCGCAACAGGAAGATCGCGAACGGGAGCCCGAAGGCGGTGTGGAAGACGACCACCCCCGCGGTCGTCTCGAAGATCCCCAGGACGCCGAAGAGTTTGGCCACCGGGATCAACGCCACCTGCACCGGCACCACCAGCAGCCCGACCACCAGCAGGAACCACCAGTCGCGGCCGGGGAAGTCCAGCCAGGCGAAGGCGTATCCGGCGAGTGAGCCGATGACCACGACCAGCACGGTGGAGGGGACGGTGATGAGCACGGTCGTCGGCAGGGAGCCCGCGATCACGTCGTTGTCGAGCAGCCCTGCGTAGTTGCTCGTGGTGAGCTGGGCCGGCGCGGTGAAGACCTCCCACCAGCCCGAGGTGGCGATGTCGGTCGGGTCCCGGAGCGAGGAGATCAGCAGCCCCACGGTCGGCATGAGCCAGAACAGGGCGACCAGGATCAGGAAGACCTGCACCGCACCGCCGCTCGCCCGCGCCGCGAGGCGGGAGGCGAGGGACGGCCGGGCGCCCTTGACCTTCTCGGTGTGCGCCTCGGCGGCACCGGTCGGGGGTGCGGGCAGCGCGTCGGTCGACGTCGGTGCGGTCATCGCCGGCCCTCCCTGCGTATGCGGCGGACGTTGACGATCATGACGGGGGCGACGAACAGGAGCAGCAGCAGGGCGATGGCGCTGCCGACACCCTGGTCGGCGTCCGCGCCGAAGGAGGTGAGGACCAGCTCCAGCGCCAGCACATTGGCGTACTGCTGTGTCGACCCCGGCGCGATGATGTAGACCAGGTCGAAGATCTTCAGCACGTTGATCATCAGCGTGACCAGGACGACGACCAGCACCGGCGCGAGCAGGGGCACCGTCACCCGGCGGAAGACCTGCCACTCGCTCGCGCCGTCGCACCGCGCCGCCTCGAGCAGTTCGCGCGGGACGCCCGCCAGCCCCGCGGCGATGAGCACCATGGCGAAGCCCGCCCACATCCACACGTACGAGCCGATGATGGCGGGGGTGACCAGGGACGGGCCCAGCCAGTCCACGCCGTTGTACTGCTCGGCGAAGTTCGAGGCGGGGAGCCGGAGTTGTGCCCCGGCGGCCTTGTCGGCGGGCAGGGCGTACGTGCCGTCGGCGCCCGCCTTCGCCGTGGCGACGACCTTGCCGTCCTTGACCGCCTCGATCGTGATCCCGGACAGCGCCTTCTCGCCGGGATCGATGACGTTCGGCCTGCCGCCCCCGCCCTTGACGAAGTCCAGCCAGACCGTGCCGGTGATCTTTCCGTCGGCGGTGGGCGCGGTCTTCGCGTCCGGCGCGTCCCCGGGCATCGATCCGGCCTTGACGCCGACGAGCGGCAGATCGGCCGCGTCCCCGGCCCGTACGGACGACTTGGTGGTGTAGGAGCCGCCACCCGACTCCGCGAGACCCGAGACGGGCAGGGGATGCGCGCCCGGATAGGCCGACGCCTCGGCGAAGCTGTCGTGCACCCCCACCCACACGGCGTTGGCCACACCGCGGTCCGGTTCCTGCTCGTAGACCAGGCGGAAGATGATGCCCGCCGCGAGCATCGAGATCGCCATCGGCATGAAGACGATCAGCTTGAACGCGGTGCTCCAGCGGACGCGTTCGGTCAGCACCGCGTAGATCAGCCCGAGTGCGGTGGCGACCGTGGGCCCCACCGTCACCCAGATCAGGTTGTTCTTGATGGCGGTGAAGGTGCCCTCGTCGGAGAAGATCTCGACGAAGTTGTCCAGCCCGACGAACGAGGTGCCGGACGCGTCGAAGAGACTGCGGTAGGCCGTGTACCCGATCGGGTAGACCACGAGCGCGCCGAGCAGGGCCAGGGCGGGCAGCAGGAAGCAGACGGCCACCCACGGGCGGGTGCCCAGCGCGCCCCGACCCCTGTTCTTCGGGGGTACGGCGGGGGGTGGCGTACCGGGCACGGCCGCGCCCCCCGCGGTCGCTGTCGCCATCTCGGTGACGACCCGTCAGTTCTTGTACGCCTTGGCGGCCTCGGCCTCCAGCTTCCGCTGGGCTCCGGCCACGTCCTCCGGGTCCTTGAGGAAGTCCTGCAGCACCTTCCACTCGCCCTCGCCCTTCGTACCGCCGAAGGACGCGGGGGCCTGGTCCGACATGTCGAAGCGGAAGTCGTCGCCCGCCGCGATCAGGCCCTTGGCGATGTCGCGCTGGACATCGTTCGGGTAGGCCGCGAGGTCGAGGTTCTTGTTCGGCGTGATGAAGCCGCCCGCCTTGGCCCAGATCTCGGCCGCGTCCGCGGAGGCCAGGTAGGTGAGCAGAGCCTGAGCGGCCTTGCCGTCCTTCATCGCGACCGCCGCGTCACCACCGCTGACCACCGGGGACTCCTCGCCCACGGCCGGGAACGGGAAGACCTTGGCGTCCGTGCCGATCTTCGCCTTGGTGTCGGTGGCGATGTTGATCGAGACGAAGTCGCCCTCGAACACCATCGCCGCGTCCGGGGAGTCGCCGCCCGCGAAGGCCTGCGTGACCGACTTCGGGAACTCCGCCTGCAACGCGCCCTTCTGCCCGCCCGCGATCAGCGTCTTCTCGCCGAAGAGCTCACCGAGCGTCTCCAGCGCCTTCTTCACGGACGGGTCCGTCCACTTGATCTTGTGCTGGGCGAGCTGGTCGTACTTCTCCGGGCCCGCCTGGGAGAGATAGACGTTCTCGAACCAGTCGGTGAGGGTCCAGCCGTCGGCGCCGCCGATGGCGACCGGCGAGACACCGGAGGCCGAGATCGTCTCGGCGGTGTCGAGGAACTCCTCCCAGGTCTTCGGCTCGGAGGTGCCCGCCGCCTCGAAGGCCGCCGTGTTGTACCAGACCAGGGACTTGTTGGCGGCCTTGAAGTAGACCCCGTACTGCTTGCCCTTGTGGGCGCCGAGGTCCCGCCAGCCCTGCGAGAAGTTCTTGCCGAGCTCGTCCTCGACGGTGCTGCCGACGGGCTTGATCCAGCCCTTGTCGGCGAACTGCTGGAGCACGCCGACCTGGGGGAGGACCGCCACGTCCGGCGGCTCACCGCCCTCGATCTTCGTACCGAGGAAGGTGGAGATGTTGTCGCCGGTCGGCACGAAGGAGACCTCGGCGCCGGTCTGCTTCTCGAACCCGTCCAGGACGGCGTTGAAGTTCTTCTGCTCGGCGCCCGTCCACACGGCGGCGACCTGGAGCTTCTGACCGTCCAGCTTGGGCAGCTTCACCGACGGCGCGCCGTCCTTCCCGCCGCTGCCGGAAGAGCTCTTCCCGTCCTCGCTGCCGCCGCAGCCCGCGGCGGTGAACGCGAGGGCGCCCGCGGCGAGAACCGCCAGCGAGGCGCGCGTCGCCCGGCTCCGTCTGCCGGAGCGCGGTGATCGGGCGGTGTGTCTGGTGGCTGTACGCATCTGAAGGGTCCTCCCCGCTGCGCCATGTCGCGGACCCGGCTCGACGGCCGCGCACAGGTGCTCCGTACGTCCGGTGCGGACAGTCCTACGCCCGGATCGTCGCCACCCGCAATACCGCCTTCGACGCGAATGCCGGATGTGACCGTGCTGTGATCCTGGCCACCGCCGCCTGTGCGCCCCCGCCTCTCGACGCGATGCCGGCCACCGGTGCGGATGCCGCGCCACCTGCGCGGAGAGGGGCGGCGCGGGCCTGCCGGGTGACGCGGGACGGGGCGTGGGGGGCACGACCGCACCACGCGAGGTACGTGTGCACCGGCCGAACCCGGTGGCGTACGGGTGCGGGTGGCCTTGGGCGCCGCCACCCGTCCGTGCCTGATCCGGCTCCGCCCGCGCCCATGCCTGTTCCCGCCGCGGAGGACGACCGGGGCGGTCGCCCCTCGTACACGGCTCGTCCTCGTGCACGGCTCGTCCTCGTGCACGGCTCGTCCTCGTGCACGGCCCGTCCTGTGGCCTGCCCGCCCGGAACTCCAACTGGCCCGGCTGCGCCACGCGCTCTCCGGCACGGACCGCTCCTCCGCTCCGACCGCTGATCGACCGACGGTCGGACCTCGCCGCCGAGATCGGCGTACGAGAGGGAGGCCACCGTCCATCCGCGATCCGCGATCCGCGATCCGCGATCCGCGATCCGCGATCCGCGATCCGCGATCCGCGATCCGCGATCCGCGATCCGCGATCCGCGGCTCCTGCGACCGAAGGCCACCCACCGGCCGGTACGGGGCTGGTCCGCGATCGGGGAGCCTGACCACGATTGACGCGGCATTTCACGAACGATTCGCCGGCAGTGTGCACGCCCCCGCGCCCGCAACTCTGCCGGATCTGCGCCGAGTCGACCGCCGCGCACGAACTCGACCACGCGCGCGGGTCCCGCGTCCACGAGGAGTGGGCCCTGACCTTCCCGTGCTGTTCCCCGGCTTCGGACCCGGCTCGCCCGCGGGCCGCCCTGGCGTGACCGCCGCACGGCCCGCGGCGGCCACGCCCAACGCACTTACGACTCCTGGCAGTTCGCCGCCGTCCGCACAGGATCCGGAGAGGGGCCGGGGCCGACAGGGAGACCGGCGGTCAGCCGCAGAAGGTCACAGCAGCCGGAGCGGCGTGGACGGCGGCGCGGACTGCTCCGCGGCGCGCTGGAGGGCGCTGGCCAGAAGGGCGAGGTCCGTCGGTCCGTTGCCGAGCTCACGCAGAGGACGGCGCGCGGGCGGGTCGCCCATCCGCTCCCAGTCCAGCGCCACCACCGTCGGCCGCTGGGTGGCGGTCCGCGGGATACGGCCCGTCACCCGCCCCGCCTGGAAGGCGGCCTGCGAACCGTCGCTGCGCACCAGCCGCCCGCGGCCCGCCGACGCCTCTCCGGCGTCCGGGCCCTCGGCCCGCGCGGGCAGCAGGTCCAGGGTGACCCGCAGGCCCGCCCGTGCGGCGGCGGCCGTCTCCGCCGTACGGTCCGGCCGGCCGACCGCCGCGATCAGATGCACCCCGAGCCGTGCGCCGTCTCGTGCCACCGACTCCAGGGCCCGTACGACAGAACCCGCCGAGGGGCGGCCCCGGCTTCCCAGGGCGGGGTCCACCAACTCGTCGAAGTCGTCGACGAGGACGACCAGTCGTGGCAGCCGGTCCTCCTGCGCTCGTGTGTCCTCGGGCGTCGGCCCGGCGGCGCGCAGTTTCAGCGTTCCGCTGCGCGTCGACTCCACGTCGCCGAGGTCCCCGCGCCGCTCCGCCGCCTGCTGGTCGCCCCGCTCGGCGCAGGAGCTGTCGCTGTGGGGGCCCCGCTCGCCGTACGGACTCTGCTCGCCGGATGTGCCGCGCTCGCCCTGCGGACCCTGCTCGCCGTACGGGCCGGTGGAGCGCTCGGCAGAGCGCCGGGGGGCGACCAGCCGCCCCGCGACAGCCCGCCGCCTGTGCCACTCGGTGAAGTCCAGCTCGCCGAGCAGCTCGGCCCGCCGCTTCAGCTCCGTGCTGAGGGCCTGGGCGAACTCCCGCATGCGGACCGGGTCCGCGGCGGCCAGATACGTCGAGACATGGGGCAGGTCCGTACAGATGCGCAGCCCTTCGCCGCGCTCGGTGCCACCGCCGTCGACGAGCGCCAGGGACAACCGGTCCGGGCGGTCGGCCGCGGCCAGGGACGCGGCGAGCGACCGCAGCAGCTCGGTCTTTCCCGTCCCGCGACCGCCTTCGAGCAGCAGATGCGGCCCCTCGAGCGTGAGGTCCACGGAGAGGGGTCCGTGCTGCCCGGCGCCCAGCACGGCGCTCGCCGCCCCGCCCGCCGATCCGTCCGAGTCCGCCGCCGCGGCCCAACGGGCCGTCAGAGAAGCGGGCGTGGCGCGGGCGAGGCCCAACTCGTCCAGCAGCCGGGCCGTACGGGGCAGGGGCGTGGCGATCCGGCGGGAACCGGCCGCCGACCCCGCGCCGGGGACGCCCGCGGCGCGCAGCGGGGCCAGGGCCCGCGCGAAGCGCTCCGCCCAGGCGGCCGACACGGCGTCAACATTCGCCACCACGCCCATGCCCACCGGGCCCGACGGGGACAGCGGCACCACCCGGAGCGCGGTCGCCACATCACCGCTGAGCAGTCCCGCGGCGCCGCACTCGGAGAACGGCGGGGACGCCGTGCACGCGGCGCCGAAGGTCGCGGCGAGCGGGGACGCGGGAGTTGCCGCGGGGGCCTCGGCCAGACACAGGAGGTGGACACCGGCTGCCGCCCCGCCCGCAGCGAGCCGCGCCGCCGTTCCGCGCAGCGCCGAGGAACCCGGGTCGCCGTCGACGATCACCAGGGTGTGCGGACCGTCGTACCGCTGAGCGGCGGCGGCCACGGCCGCCCGGTCCGCGGTGACCCAGCCCGGCCCGAGCGGACCGTCGTCCAGCCGGCGCACGAGTTCGTCGGTACGGGCGGTGGCCTGATCCCGGTCGTGGGCGAGCAGCAGGCGGCAGTCCTGGCCATGGGCCGGGCGCGCGTGCGGGAGCCAGCCGAGCCAGGACCACTCGGCGAGCCGGTCGGCGGCGCTGCGCGACCGGTCCGTACTGATCAGCACGATCTCGAGACCGTCCGCTCCGCCCCCGGAGCCGGGGGGCGCGTGCAGCGCGGCGAGTTGAGCCACGATCGCGCGCGTGAGACCGGCCAGTCGCGGTCGCGGACCGGCGAGCCCCAGCGAACCCGCCTCGCGCAGGGCGACGGTGACGGGGGTGGCGGGGGCGTCGGACCGGTCCGTCGTGCCGAGCCGGACGACCAGGCCGTCCGGGTGGCCGGGGCCGCGCTCCCACAGGCGGGGGCCCGGACCGAGCGCGGTCAGCAGTATGTCGGCCGGATCCGGCCATCGTTCGAAGGCTGTGGCGGCAGCGCGCGCGGCATCGGGGGAAGGCTGCGGCGCGGCAGAGCGGTGACCCGCCGCGGGGCCGTCCGGAGCCTCGGCGTCCCGTCCCGCGGCGAACCGTCGCGCCCATGCGCCTATGCCGCGTCCCCACCGTGTGGGACGGCGGGGCATGTCGTCCTCGGGGTCGCCGGGCTCCTGCGCGCCCGGAACGCCTCCGGTTTCCCGGACCTCACTCACAGGCGCCGGCGAGGAGGGATGCCGGGTGCGGTGACCGGCGCCGTGTGTCACGGCCCCCGAGCCCGCCCCGGGGAACGGCCCGGGGAACTGCCCTTCAGGAGCCGGGGCTTGATGCGGCAGCCGGAACGCGGACCGGTCGTCTGGGTTCGCGTCGCAGACACCGGCGGTGCGCGGCGGCGGTACGGATCCCGGCGTACGGGGCCGGCCGTCGTACTCGTCATCGGGCTGCCGCGCGGGGGCGGGGGACGGGACGGAGCAGTCCTCGTCGTCGTACGGGCCCGTGGCCCACGACGGCCGGCGGGGCGCGCCGGACCCGCCGTGCCCGGTGCCCGGGGCACCGGCCGGACCGGCCGGTGCCCCGGGGCCCCAGCCGTTGGCGGCGGGCCCGGCGTCGTACGGGCCGGGGCCGACAGGGGGATCGTCACCCGCGACGATCGCGCCGAGCCCGCCCGCGGCGGCGCCCGCCGGGCCGGTGGAAGCCGGGGAGCCCACGGGGGCCATGGGAGCCATGGGGCCTGTGGAGGCCGCCGGGTCCGCGGAGGCGGGAGTGCCCGCCGCAGCCCCGGTGTTCCTCGTGGCAGGCCGGGCCGGAAGGGCCACGCGCAGATGGCCCTCGCCGTCCGGGGCGGTCGGCAGCACGTCGTGCAGCGGAGTCCGACTCCCGCCGGACCGCGCACCGGCACCCGCTGCGGCCCCGGACGGGGCAGCCCCGGGCAGGGGCTCTTCCGCGCCCACCAACCGCAGCGCCGATTCGCCCAGCCGGAGCAGTGAGCCCGGATGAAAGGGAAGAGGCCCCGTACCGAGCGGGGCGCCGTCGAGGGACGTGCCGTTCGTGGAGCCGAGGTCGGCGATCGTCACCTGGCCGTCGTCGGCGACCGTCACCGCGCAGTGCAGGCGCGAGACGTCCGGGTCGTCGAGGGGGACGTCGGCCTCGGCGGAGCGTCCGATCCGGATACGGCCGCTGTGCAGCAGATGGACCCCGCCCGCGTCCGGGCCCGAGACGACGTGCAGTTGGGCCGATGCGTCGGACGGCGCTTCCTGAGGTACGCCGGGGTGACGGCCGGGATCGGCCGGGGAGTTGAGGGACAGCACGGCCCCGTCGGTCAGCGGTGGTTCGCCCAGCGCGCATCGCTGCGGGTCGAGCCGCTCGCCGCCCGCGTAGAGCACCACGGGTCCCGTGGAACCGCCGGACCCGCCCGAGCCCGGGTCCCCTCCCGGGGAACCGGATGCGGCGCCCGGCCCGGAGGAGGAGGGTCCCGCCGAGGCGGACCCCGCGCCCGCGGACGCTCCCGACGCCGCGGCGACGGCAGCGGCCAGCCCGCTCGCGACCGCGGCGAGCGCGGTCCCGACCGGGGCCGTGACCAGTACGTCGCAGGCGCGCGCGGCGTGCCCGCCGCGCGGCCCGAGGACGGTCAGCCGGATCTGCATCGCCGTCAACGGTCCCTTCTGCCCCGGCTACGCGGTGAGAGATGCCGTCAATCCCCCGCCGTGTACGGGCACTTCGGCACGTACAGGTCAGCACGTCGCGCGGGGAGTCCCCGCCCCGGCCGCTTCCGTGCTGGCAAGCATCCTCGCACCTGCGGCTGACACTTCGCCGGGAAACCACAGCCCATTGATCTTGATTGGACCGGTAACGGCATGAATAAAGACGGGAAACTTGCTGTGGACGACCGTGTTCCGACAGGTCCGCAGTTCCGGCAGGTCCGTATCCCTCGATCGAGTAAGTCGCGCGACGGAGCCCGCGAGCCCGCCCTGAGAGGAAGCCCTGTCGCACCGCCCTCGCCCTCCTCCGTGTCGGAAGCCGCATCGGAAAAGGCGTCACCTCACGACGTCGGAAAAGGCGTCACCTCACGACGTCGGAAAGGGCGTCACCGCATGGCGGAGGGCAGCGCATACGACGGACATGACGGAGGGGCGGCGCACACGATCATGACGGAGGGGCGGCGCACACGATGAAAGGCAGCGCGCACCACAGCGGACACCCCGGGGACAAGGGTGCCCGCTGTGAGACCCGCCGCCCCGTCAGAGGGCCGGTAGCTCCTCGGATGTGACCCTGGCCATACCGCGTGAACGCTGCGATCCCGCTGCGCTGCCCCGAACGGCCGTGCCGTCACACCCCCGCCGCCCCACCGCCGCGGTTCACTCTCCGCGCCCGTGCCACGGCAACCATCCGCCCCCGGCGCGCGTCTTCCCCACGAGCCGCGGGGCGCTCCTCGTCAGCCGTCGACCCGGTGGTCGCCGAGCGTCCGCACTACAGTGGGTCGGACGGGTCCGCGTCCTTCCGGCGGCCCAGGCACACCAGGACCACGATCAGGGAGCGCATGACGTGCGGCCGGTAGGCAGCAAGTACCTCCTCGAGGAGCCGCTCGGACGAGGAGCCACAGGCACCGTGTGGCGGGCTCGCCAGCGCGAGGCCGCGGGCGCCGAGGCGGCCGTTCAGGGCCAGCCGGGCGAGACCGTCGCGATCAAGGTCCTCAAGGAGGAGCTGGCGAGCGATCCGGACGTCGTGATGCGCTTCCTGCGCGAGCGGTCCGTACTCCTGCGGCTCACCCACCCGAACATCGTGCGGACCCGCGACCTGGTCGTCGAGGGCGACCTCCTGGCCTTGGTCATGGACCTGATCGAGGGCCCGGATCTGCACCGCCATCTGCGCGACAACGGGCCGTTCACGCCGGTCGCCGCCGCGCTCCTCACGGCCCAGATCGCGGACGCCCTCGCCGCCAGCCACGCCGACGGCGTGGTGCACCGCGACCTGAAGCCCGCCAACGTCCTGCTCGCCGGCACGAACGACGAGCTGCACCCGATGCTCACCGACTTCGGCATCGCCCGGCTGGCGGACTCCCCCGGGCTGACGCGCACGCAGGAGTTCGTCGGCACGCCCGCGTATGTCGCGCCGGAGTCCGCCGAGGGCCGTCCGCAGACCTCGGCCGTCGACGTCTACGGCGCAGGCATCCTGATGTACGAGCTGGTCACCGGCCGTCCGCCGTTCGCCGGTGCCACCGCACTCGAGGTGCTCCACCGGCACCTCAGCGAGGAGCCCCGCCGCCCCACCACCGTCCCGGAGCCGCTCTGGACGGTCATGGAGCGCTGTCTGCGCAAGAACCCGGCCGAGCGCCCCAGCTCCGAGAACCTCGCCCGCTCCCTCCGCGTCGTCGCGGCCGGTGTCGGCGTCCACGCCACGGGCGCACAGGCCGAGGCCGCGCTCGGCGTCGCGGCGCTGCTCGCCCCCGACCCGGCACCCGCGCCCGTCCCGGACACCGGTATGGGCGGCGGCCCCGCGGGGAGCGGCGACCCGACCCAGGTGCTCCCGTCCGGCGCCGGTTCCTACGACCCGAACGCCGCGACGAGCATGATGCCCCCGACCGGCGCCCCGGGTTCCGGCGGCCCGAACGCCGATGCCACCCAGGTCATGCAGCACGGCGGCGGTGCCGGCGGCGGCCCCGACGCCGACGCCACGCGCGCGATGCCGCCCGTCCCGGGCTCCCCGCCGCCGGGTGACGCAAATCACCCCTGGCAGAACCAGCTCCGAGCGGCCCGCGACCGCAACGACCAGACCCAGGTCCAGTACCTCGACCCGAGCCAGGACCCGCTGCGCCGCCGCCCCCACCGCCAGGCACCCCCGCCCCAACAGCCGTACGGGCAGCAGCAGTACGGGGCCCAGGGCGGCTACGGCGGGTACGCCGAGCCGCAGGCCCCGCCGCCCCCGCAGCGGCCCCGGCGCCGTCAGGCCGAGCGTCCGCCGCAGCGCTACGCACCGCCGCCCCAGCCGGAGCCGACCCCACGCCGGGAGCCGCGCCGCAGCGCCAACCCGATGCGGATCCCGGGGCTGGGCTGCCTGAAGGGCTGCCTGTTCTCGATCGTGATACTGATCGTGGCCGCCTGGCTCATCTGGGAGCTGACGCCGCTGCAGGGCTGGGTCGCGGACGGCAAGAGCTTCTGGGACCAGATGTCCGACTGGTTCGTCAACGTCAAGGACTGGGTCTCCGAGATCGGCGACTCGGGCAGCAGCGGCACCGGCGGCTCGGGCACCGGTCAGTAGAGGCGGCCCGTCCTGGCCGGTTGGCGGCCCCGCACCGGAGCGCGGAAGCAACACCCGTACGGCCCGGAGGACTTGTCGCGCGCCCGCGTGCAATCCCCCGGGCCGTCGCGCGTACAGCCCCGGGCCGTTCCGCGTGCAGGCCCCCTGGCAAGGCGCGTCCTAGGCGGCGATCCGCGTCCGAGGCGTCCCGTGTCCGGTGGCCCGCCGTCCGCGCCGTCCGCACCCGCAGTCCGTACGTCCTGCCCGTCTCGTTCTGCCCTGCCCCGCCCTGCCCTGCTCTGCCCCGTCCAGCACCGGGCAGGTCGGGCCACCGTCCCCAACTCCCCGCCCCGGGGCCGCAGAACCCGAAAACCCATGCCAGTCTGGGGATTTGTCGACTTCTGACGGGGGATTTCCCCCGCAGAAGTGACGGTTGGCGTCGCTCGGGGCGTAGTTTTGTCGGCAACGCCAGCCCCTGGAGGCCCCCGGCGGCGCCGGGGGCACGACACGTCGGAGCAGTCTTGGCACGGAACATCGGCAGTCGGTTCACCGCCCATCAGGTCCTGGGACGCGGGTCCGTCGGCACGGTCTGGCTCGGCGATGGGCCCGACGGCCCCGTCGCCATCAAGCTGCTGCGCGAGGACCTGGCGTCGGACCAGGAGTTGGTCGGGCGGTTCGTCCAGGAGCGGACGGCCCTGCTCGGGCTCTCGCACCCGCACGTGGTCGCCGTCCGCGACCTCGTCGTGGACGGCAACGACCTCGCGCTCGTCATGGACCTCGTCCGCGGCACCGATCTGCGCACCCGCCTCGACCGTGAGCGCCGCCTCGCGCCCGAGGCCGCCGTCGCCATCGCCGCGGACGTCGCCGACGGCCTCGCGGCCGCGCACGCCGCCGGGATCGTCCACCGCGACGTCAAGCCGGAGAACGTCCTGCTGGACATGCAGGGCCCCCTCGGTCCGGGCGGAGCCCACCCGGCCCTGCTGACCGACTTCGGCATCGCCCGCCTCGTCGACGCCCCCAGCCGCTCCCGTGCGACGAAGATCATCGGGACGCCGGACTACCTCGCGCCGGAGATCGTCGAGGGCCTGCCGCCCCGCGCCGCCGTCGACATCTACGCGCTCGCGACCGTCCTCTACGAGCTGATGGCGGGCTTCACGCCCTTCGGCGGCGGCCACCCGGGCGCGATCCTCCGCCGCCATGTCACCGAGACCGTGGCACCGCTGCCCGGCATTCCCGACGAGCTGTGGCAGCTCCTGGTCCAGTGCCTGGCCAAGTCGCCCGCCTCGCGGCTGCGGGCGGCCGAGCTGGCGGGCCGGCTGCGTGAGATGCTGCCCGACCTCGTGGGCATGCCGCCACTGGACGTGGACGAGCCCGGCGCGGAGCACGCCGACGAGGACCCGGACGCGTACGACGAGCAGCCGTACGGAATCGCACCCGCCGCCCCGCGCCGCGGCGCCGTGCCCCTGGTGCATGGCTCGGCCCCCGACTCGGGCCGGGACACCCACACCAGCATGCGCGTCCCGGCTCCGGACGAGCTGGCCGGCGGCGCCCGCGGCACAGCCCGCGTACCGCGCCCCGCCGGCGGTCACCGGCCCGGCTCCGCCCGCCATCGCGCGGCCTCCGAGGCCGTACGGCGCCGCAGGATCAAGCTGGGTGTCGCGGCGGTGGCGCTCGCGGCGGTGGTGGGAATCGGCGGATGGCTCGTGGCCGGCGGTGACGACGGGGACGGGGGCCGGCCCGGCGTCGAGCAGTCGGACGGCCAGTCCGACGGCGCGTCCTCGCAGCCCTGAGACGACGGCTCCCGCAGCCCTGAGTCCGCAGCGCCTGAGACGGCGGCTCTGAGACGTCGGGGGCGCGTACCTCACAGCCCCGGGACAGCAGCCCGGGACAGCCGCCCCGGACAGCAGGCACACCAGGAGGACAATGCCCGCCCCGGGACCGCAGCCGTGAGACCGCGGTCCCGAGGCAGGGCCGCCGGACCGGTACGGGACGCATGCGCGCAGCCCTCGGACCGGGCCGCCGGCTCAGGGACGGCTCAGTCGAGCCACTGGGGCTGGAAAGGCTGGAAAGGGTGGAGGGGTCCGGGCTTCACGGGGAACGGGGTCCCGGGGCCCGGGGAGTCCTCAGGGGAGATAGCGCTCGGCCGCGGCCGGCCCCTTCTCCTTGAGCAGACGTTCGGCCCATTCGAGCCGCTCGGGCGTCACATCGCGCCCGGAGACCCGCACCAGATCCTCCGCGTCGGCCGATTCCGACCCGGTACGGAGCTGGAGCAGGCGCTCGCCTGCGTTCGGCTGCTCGTCCTCGTTGTTGTCCGTCACGGCGACCCTCCTCGTTCGGGGTGACCACGGGTCCCTGCCGGGGGAGCGCTGCTCCCTGTGACCCCATTGTGCGGCACGTCCGGGGCCGCCGCGCGCAGCCGTTACGCTGGACCCGTGGCAGTCGTCGATGTATCCGAAGAGCTGAAGTCCCTCTCCTCGACCATGGGGTCGATCGAGGCCGTGCTGGACCTCGACAAGCTGAGGGCCGATGTCGCCGAACTCGAGGAGCAGGCGGCGGCCCCCTCCCTCTGGGACGATCCGGAGAACGCCCAGAAGGTCACCAGCAAGCTGTCCTATCTCCAGGGGCAGGTCCGCCGCGCCGAGGAACTGCGCGGCCGTATCGACGATCTCGAGGTCCTCTTCGAGCTCGCCGATGCCGAGGCCGACGAGGATGCCAGGGCCGAGGCGGAGTCCGAGCTGGTCTCGGTGCGCAAGGCGGTCGAGGAGCTGGAGGTCCGCACGCTCCTCTCCGGCGAGTACGACTCCCGCGAGGCCGTGGTCAACATCCGTGCGGAGGCGGGCGGTGTGGACGCCGCCGACTTCGCCGAGCGGCTCCAGCGGATGTATCTGCGCTGGGCGGAGCGGCACGGCTACAAGACGGATGTCTACGAGACCTCGTACGCGGAGGAGGCCGGCATCAAGTCGACCACCTTCGCCGTCCAGACGCCGTACGCCTACGGCACGCTCTCCGTCGAGCAGGGCACGCACAGGCTCGTGCGCATCTCGCCGTTCGACAACCAGGGCCGCCGCCAGACGTCGTTCGCGGGCGTCGAGGTGCTGCCGGTCGTCGAGCAGAGCGACCATGTGGAGATCGACGAATCCGATCTGCGCATCGACGTCTACCGCTCCTCCGGCCCCGGCGGCCAGGGCGTGAACACCACCGACTCGGCCGTGCGCATCACGCACATCCCGACCGGCATCGTCGTCTCCTGTCAGAACGAGCGCTCGCAGATCCAGAACAAGGCGACCGCGATGAACGTCCTCCAGGCCAAGCTGCTCGAGCGGCGCCGTCAGGAGGAGCAGGCGAAGATGGACGCGCTCAAGGGCGACGGCGGCAACTCCTGGGGCAACCAGATGCGTTCGTACGTCCTGCACCCGTACCAGATGGTCAAGGACCTGCGGACGGAGCACGAGGTCGGCAACCCGGACGGGGTGCTCGACGGCGACATCGACGGTTTCCTGGAGGCGGGAATCCGCTGGCGGAAGCAGCAGGAGAAGTAACACTTCCCCGCGTCCGATTCCGGACAAGGACGGACAAGGCAACTACCGTGCGCTGAGCGGTAGTTGCCTTTTCTTTTGCAAAATTCGTCACAGTCTTGGGTTTAACCCCCGGTCAAGGGCCCCTAATTCCGGCATATCGCGCGCAATGACCTTGACGCTGCTGCGAATTATGGGAAAGGTGAAGCGCGGCATGCCCATGACTGTGATGCGTGCGAACGGGGCGGGGCGGGGCGTTGGTCCCGGCATTGCGATCTCCCCCAAGCGGCCGCCGCTCGGTGCATGGCTGCTCACCAACGAACAGCTACTGGGGGTAGCAAGCAAATGACGAAGAAGATGCGGCTGCGTGTCGCGCGGATAGCCGCCGGCGCGGTGATCGCCGCCGGTGCGTCGCTGACCGCCGCAGGTGCCGCTCAGGCCGTCGGCGTCGACGTCGAGGTCGGCGGTATCGGCGTCAAGGCGAACGCGGACAAGAACGGCATCGGCGCGGGTGTCAGCGTCGGCGACGACGACCCGACCGGCGAGCCGACGGACATTCCGACGGATCCCACCGGGGAGCCGACGGACATTCCGACGGAGCCCACGGACGAGCCGACGGAGCCCACCGAGGAGCCGACCGAGCCGACCGAGGAACCGACGGAGCCCACCGAGGAGCCGACCGAGCCCACGGACGAGCCGACCGAGCCGACCGAGGAGCCCAGCGACACCGCTGAGCCCACCGACGGCACGGGCGGCGGCAACAACCCGGGCCCCGACGGTGAGACCGGCACGGGCAGCGAGACCGACACCGACGCCGTCGGTTCCACCCCGGTCCAGCAGGGCGAGTCCAAGGAGGAGCTGGCTGAGACCGGTGCCTCCGAGACCGCGTTCCTGCTGGTCGGCGCCGCGACGATGATCGCCGGTGGCATCGGCTTCCGCCTGATGCCCCGCATGATCGGCCGTGGCGGTGGCGCGGCCGCCTGAGTGGCGCGCCGTCCTCACGCTGAGTGAGCGAAAGGCCCCGGAGCGCTATGCGTTCCGGGGCCTTGTGCGTCCGGTGCCGTGCTGGTGCCACGGCAGGAGGCGGTGGGTGGGTGCTGGGAGCGGCGCCTACGCCGCTTGATGGGCGAGCACGGACACGGCGATCAGGACGATCAGCAGGGCCAGGAGCGCCACGGGGGAGAGTCCGGAGAACAGCCCGGCCAGGCCGCCTTCCTGGTGGAGCCGCTCCCTGCTGGCCCGGCACACCGGGCAGCGGCCCTCGCTCACGGGGGCCGCGCAGTTGGCGCACACCAGACGGTCGCATGTCATGCGATCTCCTCCTCTACGGTGCCCAACGCGGGGAGGGGCCATTCGGTTCCACCGTCCCCCTACCACTGTGCCAGCTTCCGTACGATTCGGCTCGTCCCGGCCGCAGGCCCGCGCATCCGGCCCGCGGAGGGCCTCATGGGGGCCTCGGAGACCAATGCCTGGTTTGTACCTGATGGTGCCGTGAATAAACGCTCAACCCGGACCGACAACTGCGCGGTCCCTCCCGGTTCGCGTATGGTCACGCTCACTGGCGGGATCCCGGGCTCCGGGCGTCCCGCACTCCCGTTCAGGTCGACCCTGGTGCCTCCGTGATCCGATTCGACAACGTCTCCAAGACCTACCCCAGGCAGACGCGCCCCGCACTGCGGGACGTCTCGCTCGAGATCGAGAGGGGCGAGTTCGTCTTCCTCGTCGGCTCCTCGGGGTCGGGCAAGTCCACCTTCCTGCGGCTGCTGCTGCGCGAGGAGCGGTCCAGCCACGGCGCGGTGCATGTGCTGGGCAAGGACCTGGGCAAGCTCTCCAACTGGAAGGTGCCGCAGATGCGCCGCCAGTTGGGGACCGTCTTCCAGGACTTCCGGCTGCTGCCCAACAAGACGGTCGGCGAGAACGTCGCCTTCGCCCTCGAGGTGATCGGCAAGCCGCGCGGTCAGATCCGCAAGACCGTCCCCGAGGTCCTCGACCTCGTCGGTCTGGGCGGCAAGGACGACCGTATGCCCGGCGAGCTCTCCGGTGGTGAGCAGCAGCGCGTGGCCATCGCGCGGGCCTTCGTCAACCGGCCCATGCTGCTGATCGCCGACGAGCCGACCGGCAACCTCGACCCCCAGACCTCCGTCGGCATCATGAAGCTGCTGGACCGGATCAACCGGACCGGCACGACCGTCGTGATGGCGACGCACGACCAGCAGATCGTCGACCAGATGCGCAAGCGCGTCATCGAACTCGAAAAGGGCCGACTGGTGCGCGACCAGTCGCGCGGTGTGTACGGCTACCAGCACTGAGCGATCGCCCGTAGCCGCTGCCGCCACCCTGAAAGGACATCATGCGCGCCCAGTTCGTCCTGTCGGAGATCAGCGTCGGTCTCCGTCGCAATCTCACGATGACCTTCGCGGTCATCGTCTCCGTCGCCCTGTCGTTGGCCCTGTTCGGGGGTTCCCTGCTGATGCGGGAACAGGTCAACACGATGAAGGGCTACTGGTACGACAAGGTCAACGTCTCCGTCTTCCTCTGCAACAAGAACGACGCGGAGAGCGACCCCAGCAACTGTGCCAAGGGCGCCGTGACGACGGACCAGAAGGACGAGATCAAGGCGGATCTCGACAAGATGCCGATCGTCGACAAGGTGCAGTTCGAGACGGCCGACGAGGCGTACACGCACTACAAGGAGCAGTTCGGCGACTCGCCGCTCGCCGACTCCCTCACGCCGGACCAGATGCAGGAGTCCTTCCGGATCAAGCTCAAGGACCCGGAGAAGTTCGAGGTCATCACGAGCGCCTTCGACAGCCGCCCGGGTGTGCAGGAAGTGCAGGACCAGAAGGGCCTGCTGGAGAATCTGTTCAACCTGCTCAACGGCATGAACTACGCGGCGCTGGGCGTGATGGCGCTGATGCTGGTGGTCGCGCTGATGCTGATCGTCAACACGGTCCGCGTCTCGGCGTTCAGCCGCCGCCGTGAGACCGGGATCATGCGGCTGGTCGGCGCGTCCAGCTTCTACATCCAGATGCCGTTCATCATGGAGGCGGCGTTCGCCGGTCTGCTGGGCGCGTTCGGCGCCTGTCTGATGTTGCTCGTCGGGCGCTATTTCCTGATCGACCACGGACTGGCGCTGTCCGAGAAGATGCAGTTGATCAACTTCATCGGCTGGGACGCGGTGCTCTCCGTCCTGCCGCTGGTGCTCGCCATCGGCCTGCTCATGCCCGCGCTTGCCGCCTTCTTCGCGCTCCGCAAGTACCTCAAGGTGTGACGTATACCCCGTGCGCCGTACGGTCAACCTGCCGTACGGCGCCGTGGCGTTGTCCTAGACTCACCGGCATGTCGGGACCGTCGATGTTCGTCCGCCCCCGCAGCATTCGCCGAGGGGCGGCCCTGACATTCGTCTGCGCGACCGTGCTGGCGGGGGGTGCCGCGGCGGCCGGTTCCTTCGGCGCAGGCACCGCCAACTCCGCCGGAGCGGACGCCCGTTCGGCCGCCGCCGCCGACAGACGCAGCGAGGTCGCCGAGGCCGCCGCGGCCGCCATGGCCGAGGGCAAGTCCGGCTCGGAGGCCGCCGAAGAGGTGGTCAGCCGCAGCGGCGACCGCTGGAGCGCCGTCTACAGCGCGGGCGAGTACGAGGGCGTCCAGCTCGCTCTGGACGGCGAGTACGTCGGCGTCGGCCTGTGGGTGCGATGCCGCCAGGGCGGGAGGATCGAGGTCGTCCGCGTCCAGCCCGGGAGCCCCGCCGACCGGGCCGGCATCACGCCGGGCGACCGGCTGCGGACCATCGACGGCGAGGGCATCACGGGCGAGCCCGTCACCGATGTGGTCTCCCGGCTGCGCGGCGCCGGGCCTCCGCAGGCCCCCGAGGGCCGCCCGGCGCGCGCCGGCACCCCGGTCCGGCTCGGTCTGGAGAGGGGCAGCAGGACCTGGGACAAGAGGCTGCGCCGGGCCAAGCTGGTCGCGGAGACCGTCACCGCGGAGCGGACCGCCGCCGACCGCACCACGCACATCAAGGTCGAGTCCTTCGCCAAGGGCACCGGCGAGGCGGTACGGCGCGCGGTACGGAAGGTCCCCGAGGGCGACGGCATCCTGCTCGATCTGCGCGGCAACTCCGGCGGCCTGGTCTCCGAAGCAGTCAGGGCCGCGTCCGCCTTCCTCGACGGCGGCCTGGTCGCCACGTACGACGTTCGCGGCGAGCAGCGCGCCCTCTACGCGAAGGAGGGCGGGGACGACCGCAGCCCTCTTGTCGTCCTCGTCGACGGAGGCACCATGAGCGCGGCCGAGCTGCTGACCGGCGCCCTCCAGGACCGCGGCCGGGCCGTGGTGGTCGGCTCCCGGACCTTCGGCAAGGGCTCGGTCCAGATGCCCAGCGAGCTGCCCGACGGCTCGGTCGCCGAACTGACCGTGGGCCACTACAGAACACCCGCCGGTCGCGGTGTGGACGGCGACGGCATCGCACCCGACCTGGCCGTGCAGCGCGGTGCCGAGGAGCGGGCGCGCACAGTATTGAGTGGCCTCGGTGGCGGTGCCTAGTGCGAGAATGACCTCGCTATGGCAAAAGAGACGGGTCGCAAGCTGATCGCGCAGAACAAGAAGGCGCGCCACGATTACCTCATCCTCGACACCTACGAGTGCGGTCTGGTGCTGACCGGCACCGAGGTGAAGTCGCTGCGCCAGGGCCGCGCGTCGCTGGCGGACGGCTTCGCCCAGCTCGACGGCGGCGAGGCGTGGCTGCACAACGTGCACATCCCCGAGTACAGCCAGGGGACGTGGACCAACCACTCGGCCCGGCGCAAGCGGAAGCTGCTGCTGCACCGTGCCGAGATCGACAAGTTGATCGTGAAGACGCAGGAGAGCGGGAACACTCTCGTTCCGCTGGCCCTGTACTTCAAGGATGGGCGGGCCAAGGTCGAGATCGCCCTGGCCAAGGGAAAGCGGGAGTTCGACAAGCGGCAGACGCTGCGGGAGAAGCAGGACCGCCGCGAGGCCGACCGTGCGATCTCGGCGGTCCGCCGCAAGCAGCGGGCCTGACGGACGCCGTACGGGCCCGGACGCCGTAGGGGCCGGACGCCGTAGCGTCCAGAGGGCCGGGGCCCTGGGTATCTCGGCCCTGGGTCCGGGATGCCGGGAATGAGCTGGCAGGGGTCCGGGTTGATCGCGTACGATGGCACGTGCACCTCAAGGGGTGTGCACCTTGAAAACACCACATGGGGATGATCGGTTTCGACAGCGGATGTCGAGGCAGGGGAAGCGAGCCGAGGAAGCGGCAATGATCTCGTTAACCATATGTCGCAAAAAATAATCGCCAACACCAAGCGCGATTCCTCCGCCTTCGCCCTTGCTGCCTAATTAGCAGCTAGCGAAGACTCTGCGGAGTGTCAGCCCGGGGCTGTTCCCGACCCGGATCCTGGCATCAGCTAGGGAACTCAACCACTGACCCCGGCCACGGGGGTCAGTGGAACACCGAACAGTGGCTGAGCCCGTCGGCAGCTTGTCTGCGTGACTGCCGGGGCTGAGAAAAGCACAGCAGACTGCGCTCGGAGAAGCCCTGGTTCCGCACCGTTGGACGCGGGTTCGATTCCCGCCATCTCCACTCATCCCATGTATGAGGACGGCCCCGCCTGCAGGCGGGGCCGTCCTTGTTTTGTGCGTGCCCTGACGGCCCCGCACCCCGACTCCGCTGCGCGGAGCCGAAGGAGGCGAGCCCGCCGCTCGGATCGGCCGGGACGTGCGCGACCGGGGTGTCGTCGACATGCTCGCCGTCCGTGTGCACCGGCTCCTGGGCGTGGGCGCCGACCTCGTCGGTGACGGGCTTGCCGGGCGGCGGCAGGCCCCCTCCGGCAACTGGTGTGGTGTCCCGACGGCCGCCGGGGACCCCCTGTGGGCGGGTTCGCGCCGACCGGCGGTGAACGGGGTCGCGGGCGGGAGTGGTGTGTCCGCGCAGGCCCCGGCTCATCGGCACGGGCCCTCACAGACGTCCACGGCGAAGACCGGCAGACCCCGCGCAGCGGCTGCCGGGCCGGTGCCAGGCCGGTGCGGGGCGCAGACGCGGTGAGCCCGCGAGCGCCATGAGGAAGGCCAGGGCGCCCGCGGCGACCGGGGGCCAGTACGCCGCGTCCACACCTGCGTGTTCCACGGTGCGGCCGGCCGCCGCCGCGCCCGCCGAGATACCGATGAGCAGGCCCGTAAAGACCGTCGTCATGCCCTCGTTGAGCCTGCCCGCCGGGACCAGCGCCTGGACGAGGGTCATGCCGGTCACCATCGTCGGGGCCGTGGCCATGCCCGCCAGGAAGAGAAGCACCGACAGGGCGGGCAGGCTGTCGGCCGCCGTCAGCGGAAGGACGGCCAGGGCCATGGCCGCCACGCCCAGGGTGAAGCGGCCCGCCGGTGCTCCCTTGAGCGGCAGGGCTCCGAAGACGAGACCGGCCACGCACGAGCCCGCGGCCTGGAGCGCCAGGACGGCGCTGCTCGCCGGACCGCCGCCCAGAGCGTCCACGGTGGCGACCGTGGCCACTTCCATCGAGCCGAACAGGGCGCCCGTCGCCAGGAAGGTGGTCAGGACGACCGCGAGCCCGGGGATGCGCAGGGCCGCCGTGGTGCGTCCCGCCGGCCGGGGCCGTACCGCGGGCTCGGTGGTGCGCTGGGCGGCGAAGAGCAGCGTGCCGGTCGTGAGCAGCACGGCCGCGGTGAACAGACCGGCCTCCGGGGCCACGAGCGTGCACAGAAGCAGGGCGAGCACCGGCCCGAGCATGAAGCAGATCTCGTCGAGGACCTGCTCCAGTGAGTTGGCGGAGTGTTGCAACTCGGCGCTGTCCCGGTGGAGTTCGGCCCAGCGGGCACGGGTCATCGCACCTACGCTCGGCACTCCCGAGGAGCCCGCACACGCCAGGAACAGCGCCCAGTCCGGGGCACCGAGGCGTAGGCACAGCAGCATCGCCGCCGCGCCCGCCGCGAACACCACGACCGCGGGGACGGCCACCCGCGCCTGACCGTGCCGGTCCACGAGCCTGCCCAGCAGCGGCGCGGTGAGGGCCGTGACCGCGATCCCGGTGGCCGAGACCGCACCGGCCAGCGCGTACGAGTCCCGCACTCCGGCGATCATCACCACGTTGCTCACGCCGAGCATCGAGACCGGCAGGCGCGCGAGGAAACCGGCAACGGTGAAGGAGAGGGCGCCCCGCGGGGCGATGACATGGCCGTACGGGGCCAGGAAGCGGATCACGTGATCACCCTGGCCGTCCGGTACGGCCGCGGGCCAGCGGTTTTCCCGGGGCGGCCCGGCGGCCGCCCCCTCTCACACCCCGCCCCGCCCCCGTGAGTGCACGGTTTCGTCCGCGTCACCTGGCGCCACGGAACCGAAACCCGGTGTCTCTAGCGTCGGCCGTACGACGCACTTCCGACCTCGGCCCGACACCTCTGGAGGCGTGATGACTGCCCCGACGACCGCAGCCCGCAAGGGAGGCCGCTGGATCGAGCGGTGGGATCCGGAGGACGAGACGTTCTGGCGCGAGAGCGGGGAGAAGGTCGCACGCCGCAATCTGCTGTTCTCGGTCCTCTCCGAGCACATCGGCTTCTCGGTCTGGACGCTGTGGTCGGTGATGGTGCTCTTCATGGGCCCCGAGTACGGCATCGACCCGGCCGGGAAGTTCTCCCTGATCGCCGTGGCCACCCTGGTCGGCGGCATCGTCCGGGTCCCGTACACCTTCGCCGTCGCGCGCTTCGGCGGCCGGAACTGGACGGTCCTCAGCGCGTCGATGCTGCTCCTGCCCACGATCGCCGCGGCGTTCGTGATGGAGCCGGGCACCTCGTACACCACTTTCGTGCTGGTCGCGGTCGCCACCGGGGTCGGCGGTGGCAACTTCGCCTCCTCCATGACGAACATCAACGCCTTCTTCCCGCTGCGGAAGAAGGGGTGGGCGCTGGGGCTGAACGCGGGTGGCGGCAACGTCGGCGTCCCCGTGGTGCAGCTCGTCGGGCTGCTCGTCATCGGTACGGCGGGTGCCGCCCATCCGCGGATCGTGCTCGGCGTCTACATCCCGCTGATCGTGGTCTCGGCGGTGTGCGCCGCGCTGTTCATGGACAACCTCGCACCCGTGCGGAACGACACCGGCGCCGCCCGGGAGGCCGTGAAGGACCCGCACACCTGGATCATGTCCTTCCTCTACATCGGCACCTTCGGGTCCTTCATCGGCTACAGCTTCGCCTTCGGCCTGGTGCTGCAGACCCAGTTCGGCCGTACGCCCCTCCAGGCCGCGTCTCTCACCTTCATCGGCCCGCTGCTCGGGTCGCTGATCCGGCCGGTCGGCGGCTCGCTCGCGGACCGGTTCGGCGGTGCCCGCATCACGCTGTGGAACTTCGCGGCCATGGCAGCGGCCTCCGGCGTGGTGCTCTACGCGTCCGTGCAGAAGTCGCTGCCGGTCTTCCTGGCCGGGTTCATCGCCCTCTTCGTCCTGTCCGGGCTCGGCAACGGCTCCACGTACAAGATGATCCCCGGGATCTTCCAGGCGAAGGCGGTCGCCCGTGGGCTGGGCGGCGAGGAGGCGGCCGCGTACGGACGGCGGCTGTCCGGCGCCTCGATGGGGCTGATCGGTGCGGTCGGGGCGATCGGCGGGCTGGGCATCAACCTCGCCTTCCGCCAGTCCTTCCTGACCGCCGGCACCGGCACCGCGGCCTTCGTCGCCTTCCTGGCCTTCTACGCCGCCTGTTTCGCGGTCACCTGGGCCGTATACCTGCGGTCCGCCCCGCGCGCCCGGCCCACCGGTCGCCAGATGGCGGCCGAGCGGCCCGCGCCCGTCTACGCGGAGGTCTGAGCGCGGCCGGTGCACTGCGGTCCGGGGGCTGCGGTCCGCCGGCTGCGGTCCGCGGGCTGGGGGCGTGGGCAGCCGCCCGGGGACAGCGTCCGTGGTCGGGGACACGTGCGGTCCGGGGCGGCCCCGGCCCCACGTGCCGTAACACTGGGGTAATGCGGGCGAACCGTGTACGTCACCGGGTGTTGCCAGCATCGGTCACCATCCAGGTCCAGGACGCCCGGGCGCATGCGCACCACCTACGCGAAGCGGGACGAGAGCCATGTACGGAGAGCAGAAGACAGCCCGGGCCGCGACCCCGGCGGCCGCCCCCGACGGGCGCGCCGCCCCGCAGCCACTGGCCGGGTTCACCGTGGGCGTCACCGCCGCGCGGCGCGCCGAGGAGCTCGGGGCGCTGCTACGGCGCCGCGGCGCCGTCGTGCAGCACGCGCCGGCGCTCCGTATCGTGCCGCTCCCCGATGACACCGAACTCTTCGCCGTCACCCGGGATTTGATCGAGCACGCGCCGGACGTCGTCGTCGCCACCACCGCGATCGGCTTCCGCGGCTGGGTCGAGGCGGCCGACGGCTGGGGGCTGGGCGAGGCGCTGCTGGAGCGGCTGCGCGGGGTGGAGCTGCTGGCCCGCGGTCCCAAGGTGCGCGGCGCCATCCGGGCCGCGGGCCTGACCGAGGAGTGGTCGCCCGCCTCCGAGTCGATGGCCGAGGTGCTCGACCGGCTGCTGGAAGAGGGCGTCGACGGCCGGAGGATCGCGGTCCAGCTCCACGGCGAACCGCTGCCCGGTTTCGTGGAGGCGCTGCGTGAGGGAGGGGGCGAGGTCATCGGCGTGCCGGTGTACCGCTGGATGCCCCCGGAGGACATCGGGCCGGTCGACCGGCTGCTGGACGCCACGGTCACGCGCTCGCTCGACGCCGTCACCTTCACCAGCGCCCCGGCCGCGGCCTCGCTGCTGGAGCGGGCCAAGGAGCGCGGCATGCTGGACGAGGTGCTGGACGCCCTGCGGCACGACGTGCTGCCCGCCTGCGTCGGCCCGGTGACCGCCATGCCCCTGGAGGCGTACGACATCGCCACCGCCCAGCCCGAACGGTTCCGGCTCGGGCCGCTCGTGCAGATCCTGTGCGTCGAGCTCCCCGGGAGGGTGCGGCCGCTGCCTGTCGCGGGACGGAGGCTGGAGATCCGCGGGCACGCGGCTCTCGTGGACGGGGAGCTGCGGACCGTGCCGCCCGCGGGCATGGCCCTCCTGCGGTCCCTGGCCCGGCGGCCCGGCTGGGTGGTGTCGCGCGCCGAACTGCTGCGGGCACTGCCGGGTGCGGGCAGTGACGAGCACGCGGTGGAGACGGCGATGGCCCGTCTCCGTACGGCTCTGGGTGCACCGAAGCTGATCCAGACGGTGGTCAAGCGGGGCTACCGGCTGGCGCTGGACCAGGCCGCGGAGACCAAGTACGGGAGTGACTAGCCCCACGTCCCCGCGCCTTCAGGGGTGTGTGCGGTGAATTGCCCCTGTTTATCAACTCTGTTGTCCAAGGCGCCGGTACATCCTGATCTGTAGGGGTACGGCCGTGGCTTCGGCCTGCCCGGACCGTCTGCCGCACGGCGCCGCACGGCGCCGCACGGCGCCGCACGGAGCCGGTGACAGGCCGCGTCCATGCGAAATAGATCACACCAAGTCCTGTGAACGGCAGGCGACTTCATCCCGTTCCCGCCGCAGCTCACCGGGGATTTCAGAACTTTTTCGCGAGCTGTTGAGCAACTCCGCGCCCAAGCCCGTACTCAGGGGGGACGCGGCTCCTCGGGCCGCTGACTGTCCCCCACGCCAGTGGGTCCGAGGGACGGGCGGGAGTCCGCAGCAGACGAGGGCTGCGGACTTCCGCCCCACTCCTGCCATTTCGTCCCAAGACCGTCCCCGGCCTTCGTTCAAGCGGGGACTCGACCAGGAGGTTCGGGTGCGCAAGGATGCGGCCGTGGTCGAACACCGTCCTTCCAGAACGCGGCACAGGGCCGAAAAGCCCCGGGCCGGCGGCGACGTGCCGGACGAGGAACTCATGCGAGTCCTCTACCGAGAGCACGCGGGTCCCTTGCTGGCCTACGTCCTCCGCTTGGTGGCCGGAGACCGCCACCGCGCCGAGGATGTCGTGCAGGAGACCCTGGTCCGGGCCTGGCGCAACGCCGACCAACTGAACCGGGCCACCGGTTCCGTTCGTCCCTGGCTCGTGACCGTCGCGCGTCGCATCGTGATCGACGGCCACCGCAGCAGGCAGGCGCGTCCGCAGGAGGTCGACCCTTCGCCTCTGGAACTGATGCCCGCGGAGGACGAGATCGACAAGGCGCTGTCGCTCATGACGCTCTCCGATGCCCTGAGCGACCTCAGCGAGGCGCACAGGGAGGCGCTCGTCGAGACGTATTTCAAGGGGCGTACCGTCAATGAAGCGGCCGAAAAACTGGGTATACCCAGTGGAACCGTACGATCCCGTGTGTTCTACGCGCTGCGCTCCATGAAGCTCGCGCTCGAGGAACGAGGAGTCACGGCATGACAGCGCATGAGCGCTCTACGGAGCACGAGGCCGTCGGGGCCTACGCGCTCGGTGTGCTCGACCCCGCGGACGCGGCGCGCTTCGAAGACCACCTGGCGTACTGCGACATGTGTGCGCAGCAACTCGAGGAGTTCATGGGCCTCGAGCCGCTGCTGGCCACGCTCGCCGAGACCCCCGCGGCCGTCCCGGACCCGGCCGCGCTCCACGCCCAGCCCAGCCCGCAGATGCTGGACCGGCTCGTGGACGAGGTCGCGGTGAAGCGGCGGCAGAAGCACCGGCGCGGTCTCTATCTGGTCGCGGCCGCCGCTGCGTTGATCATTGGCGGACCGGTGGTCACCGGTGTCGTGACGGCCGACGAGGGGCGCACGGACACCGCGCAGCCGCACGCGCACTCCACCAGCCCCGCCGAGGATTCCTTCTTCAACCACATGACCAGCAAGGTCAACGCCACCGACTCGGCCAGCAAGGCCACGGCCACCGTGGGCACCGAGGAGAAGATGTGGGGCACGCACGCCGTGCTGGAGCTGAAGAACGTCAAGGGCCCGCTCAAGTGCAGCCTGATCGCCGTCTCCAAGAGCGGTGACGAGGAGGTCATCACCTCCTGGTCGGTCCCCAAGTGGGGCTACGGCATCCCGGGCACCACCAACGAGAAGGCCAAGCACCCGCTGTACGTACACGGCGGCGCGGCGATGGCCCGCGGCGACATCGACCACTTCGAGGTTCGCACCTTCGAGGGCAAGCGTCTGGTCTCCGTCGACGCCTGAGCCGGGCTCCCGGCACGGGCGGCCCGCCGTGGCCATGGGTGATCCGGTCCCTGCGACCGGGTCACCCGGACGGGTTCCGGGCACGACGGAACCCCTGAAGTTCCCTGATCACAGATGCGCGGTAGGCCCCATTCGCGTACGGTTAACGGCTGCCCAGCACGTCAGAAGGGGGCCGCGGGTGGCCGCGCAGGAAGCCGCTGTCGACTCGGTACGCGACCGGGAGATCGGCACCGAACAGGATCACCTGGACCGGGTGTACCGGCGCCTCGAGGAGAAGATCCACGAGGCGGAGTTCCTGATGAACGACGCCGCCCGGCGCGGCCAGGTCGGCACACCGGGGGCACTCGCCGAGCGCGACGTCCACGTCTTCCGCGCCGGGGTCCACCTCAACCGGCTGAACAGTGAGTTCGAGGACTTCCTGTTCGGCAGGATCGATCTGCTGAACGGCAAGGACGGCGCGCGCGGCCCGGACGGGGCGTACACCTCCATCGAGCCCTCCGACGACGCCGTACGGGACGGCCGGGCCGATATCGCCGAGACCTTGCACATCGGGCGGCTCGGCGTCCTCGACGCCGACTACTCCCCGCTGGTCATCGACTGGCGCGCCCCCGCCGCCGCCCCCTTCTACCGCTCCACCCCCAAGGACCCGGGCCGGGTGGTCCGGCGCCGCGTCATCCGCAGCAAGGGCCGCCGCGTCCTCGGGGTCGAGGACGACCTGCTGCGTCCCGAACTGACCGCGTCGCTGGACGGCACCGAACTGCCCGTGGTCGGCGACGGAGCCCTGATGGCCGCGCTCGGCCGGGCCCGCAGCCACGCCATGCGCGACATCGTCTCCTCCATCCAGGCCGAGCAGGACCTGGTCATCCGCGCGCCCGCGGCCTCGGTCGCCGAGGTGGGCGGCGGCCCGGGGACCGGCAAGACCGCGGTCGCCCTGCACCGCGCCGCCTACCTCCTCTACCAGGACCGGCGCCGCTACGCGGGCGGCATCCTCGTGGTCAGCCCCACCCCGCTGCTCGTCGCGTACACCGAAGGCGTGCTGCCCTCGCTCGGCGAGGAGGGGCAGGTCGCGATCCGCGCCGTCGGCTCGCTCGTGGACGGAGCCGAGGCCGGCACCTACGACGAGCCGCACGTCGCCCGCGTCAAGGGCTCCTCCCGCATGGTGAAGGTGCTGCGCAGGGCGGCCCGCGGGACCCTCGAATCGGCCCAGCCCGGCGGCGCCCGCCTCCGCGCCGTCGCCTTCGGCGAGCGCGTCGAGCTGGGCCCCGAGGAACTGCGGGGCATCCGGCAGGCCGCGCTGGGCGGGACGGCACCGGTGAACCTGCTGCGCCCGCGCGCCCGCCGGCTGATCCTGGACGCGCTGTGGAACTCCTCCGGATCCCGCAGGCGCTACTCCGACCCCGAGCTGGCCGCCGAGGCCCGGGCGGCTTTCGACGAGGACATCTCCACCGAGACGTACTTCACCGACTTCCTCGACGCCTGGTGGCCGGAGCTCACGCCTCGCCGCGTACTCGCCGCCATGGCAGACGAGCGGCGGCTGTCCCGGTGGTCGCGGCGGGTGCTGACCCCGCGCGAGGTGCGGCTGCTCGCGCGGTCCCTGCGGCGGGTGGGCGCCGAGGGCCGCGGGCCGCTGTCGGTCCACGACGTCGCGCTGCTGGACGAGTTGCAGCTTCTGCTCGGTACGCCAGCCCGGCCCCGTAGGCGCGAGGCCGACCCGCTCGACCAGCTCACCGGCCTGGAGGAGATCACCACCTTCGCCGACCGCGCGGGCGGCGGCAGGCGCAGCCGCGAGGAGCGGCTGGAGGAGGAGCGCCTCGACTACGCCCACGTCATCGTCGACGAGGCGCAGGACCTCACGCCCATGCAGTGGCGCATGGTCGGCCGTCGCGGTCGGCAGGCCACCTGGACCGTCGTCGGCGACCCGGCCCAGAGCTCCTGGCCGGAGCCGGAGGAGGCGGCCGCGGCGCGGGACGAGGCCCTGGGCCGACGCCCCCGCCGCCGGTTCACGCTCACCGTGAACTACCGCAACCCCGCGGAGATCGCCCGCGTCGCCTCCCGCGTCCTCGCTCTGGCCATGCCGGGCATGGAACCCCCGGAGGCGGTCCGCTCCACCGGGGCCGAGCCGCGGTTCGCGGTGGCCCGGGACGGACTGGGGGAGGCCGTACGGGAGGAGGCGCGGCGCTTGCTGGCGGAGGTGGACGGCACGGTCGGCGTGGTCGTGTCCATGGACCGCCGCGAGGAGGCGCGTAGGTGGGTGGAGGGCCTGGGCGACCGGGTGGTGCCGCTGGGCAGCCTGGAGGCCAAGGGGCTGGAGTACGACGCGACCGTCGTGGTCTCACCCGCCGAGATCGCGGGCGGCACCACCCCGGCGGAGGTGGCCGCGGGCGAGTTCCCGGCGGGGTTGCGGGTGCTGTACGTGGCGCTGACCCGGGCCACGCAGCGGCTCACGGTCCTCTCGGGGGAGCGGGATGCCCCGGACGGGGACGGAATCCCGAGCCTGCTCAGAAACTGACCCGTTCGGGGCCTGAACTGTTCGGACCTGATCTGTTCGTGGCTCGATTCGATCAGGAACCGACGTGCTCAGGAACTGGGCTGCTCAGGAAGGGGCGGCGGACGCCGGGGGCCGGTCGCGGAGGTCCCCCGGGTGGCGCTCCCGAGAGGGCCGGTCGGGGACGGTTTTGCGTCAACTGCCCGTCCAGGAATGACTTCTCGGACCCGTTTGTTAGCCTGAGTGTGGCACCGGCCCGATCCAAGCCCCCGGGCCCAACCTTCGTCGCTACGAGCGACCACTTGCCGCGAGGCGAGCATGGCGGGTCGGTGCCACCTTGAACGTGCGAGACGGGCGCCCCTCCGGCGGAGGGGCGCCCGTCTCGTTGTGCGGGACCGAGGCGGCGGAACAATATTTCCGAAACCCGGACGCGACTAACGCGTACTGGCAGGTAGGTGCGACGATCGGACGGCGCGACCGCCGACCTCGGGGCCGCGCATCACGCGGAAGAAAGCAGAGGAAGTCGGCCATGGCAACGGCGCCCAGCGTCTCCTACTCGATGACGGTCCGGCTGGAGGTACCGGCCGGCGGCACCGCCGTCAGCCAGCTCACCACCGCCGTGGAGTCCTCCGGGGGGTCGGTGACCGGCCTCGACGTCACCGCATCCGGCCACGAGAAGCTGCGCATCGACGTCACCGTCGCCGCCTCCTCGACCTCGCACGCCGAGGAGATCGTCGGCAAGCTGCGGACCATCGAGGGCGTCACGCTGGGCAAGGTCTCCGACCGTACGTTCCTCATGCACCTCGGCGGCAAGATCGAGATGGCGTCGAAGCACCCGATCCGCAACCGTGACGACCTCTCCATGGTCTACACACCGGGTGTCGCCCGCGTCTGCATGGCGATCGCCCAGAACCCCGAGGACGCCCGCCGTCTGACCATCAAGCGCAACAGCGTCGCCGTCGTCACCGACGGCTCCGCGGTGCTGGGCCTGGGCAACATCGGTCCCAAGGCCGCGCTGCCCGTGATGGAGGGCAAGGCGGCCCTCTTCAAACGCTTCGCGGGCATCGACGCCTGGCCGCTGTGCCTGGACACCCAGGACACCGACGCCATCGTGGAGATCGTCAAGGCCATCGCCCCGGGCTTCGCCGGCATCAACCTCGAGGACATCTCGGCACCGCGCTGCTTCGAGATCGAGGCCCGGCTGCGCGAGGCGCTGGACATCCCGGTCTTCCACGACGACCAGCACGGCACGGCGATCGTCGTCCTGGCGGCCCTCACCAACGCCCTGCGCGTGGTGGACAAGGCCATCGGTGACGTACGGGTCGTCATGTCCGGTGCGGGTGCGGCCGGTACGGCCATCCTGAAGCTGCTCATCGCGGCCGGGGTGAAGCACGCGGTCGTCGCCGACATCCACGGTGTCGTCCACCAGGGCCGCGAGGACCTCGTCTCCGCCGACCCGGATTCGGCGTTGTGCTGGATCGGCCAGAACACCAACCCCGAAGGCAGCACCGGGACGCTCAAGGAGGCCGTGGCGGGCGCCGACGTCTTCATCGGCGTCTCCGCCCCCAACGTCCTGGACGGCGACGACGTCGCCGCCATGGCGGACGGCGCGATCGTCTTCGCGCTCGCCAACCCCGACCCCGAGGTGGACCCCGCGGTGGCCCGCCAGTCCGCCGCGGTCGTGGCGACCGGCCGCAGCGACTTCCCCAACCAGATCAACAACGTGCTGGTCTTCCCGGGTGTCTTCCGCGGTCTGCTCGACGCGCAGTCACGCACGGTGAACACCGAGATGATGCTGGCCGCCGCGGCCGCACTCGCCGATGTGGTGACCGAGGACGAGCTCAACCCGAACTACATCATCCCCAGTGTCTTCAACGACCGGGTCGCCGGAGCGGTCGCCGGAGCCGTCAGTGAGGCGGCAAAAGCGGCCGGACCGGCTGTGACGGCCGCCACGACGGGCTGACCACGGCGCGTCGCGAGACTCGGGCCCCCACTTGGCCCCATAGGGTGACGGGCAGAAATACGGCCGCGAACCCCGCCGCAACCCGGTAGCGAACCCTGCGATGAGCTGCCAGGAGCGGACAGAGCGTCACCAGAACGAGCCCATGGCGCTTTTCGTGTGACTCTCGGGGGTGCCGGATTGGCTTTCCCGCCACGGGTGGGGGCAGGATGCGTAACCGGGCGCGAGGGTCTGTGACCAGACCCGGGTCCGGGGACTGTCCGAGGGCCCTGGCAGCATCGGCTTCGATCTCACGCCTCAATGGCAAGTTGAACACGGGAGTAACTATGAACCGCAGTGAGCTGGTGGCCGCTCTTTCCGAGCGTGCCCAGGTGACCCGTAAGGACGCTGACGCCGTCCTGAACGCGCTCGCCGAGACCGTCGGTGAGATCGTCGCCAAGGGCGATGAGAAGGTCACCATCCCCGGCTTCCTGACCTTCGAGCGCACCCACCGTGCCGCTCGCACCGCGCGCAACCCGCAGACCGGCGACCCGATCGAGATCCCGGCCGGCTACAGCGTGAAGGTCTCCGCGGGCTCCAAGCTCAAGGAAGCCGCCAAGGGCAAGTAAGCAACGACCGAAGGGCGGCCACTCCCACGAGGAGTGGCCGCCCTTCAGTATGTCCGCAAAAACCCGCGCCGCCGCCTGGGGCATCCGCGTCCGCCGCATACGACGTCCCCGGGTGAGCGGACGACGCCGAGGACGACGCAGAACGCCTCCGAGACGCGGAACGCCTCCGAGACGCGGAACGCCTCCGCGACGGGAGAACGTCACGGAGGCGCTGCAGCGGGGATTCAGGCCTTCTTGGCGGCCTTGGGGAGCTCGACCTTGCCGCCGAGTCCCTCCAGCTTGTCCATGAAGTTCTCGTAGCCGCGGTTGATCAGGTCGATGCCGTGGACCCGGGAGGTGCCCTGGGCCGCCAGCGCGGCGATGAGGTACGAGAAGCCGCCCCGGAGGTCCGGGATCACCAGATCGGATCCCTGGAGCTTGGTCGGCCCGCTCACGACCGCGGAGTGGAGGAAGTTGCGCTGCCCGAAGCGGCAGGGCGTACCGCCGAGGCACTCGCGGTAGAGCTGGATGTGCGCGCCCATCTGGTTCAGCGCACTGGTGAAGCCGAGCCGCGATTCGTACACCGTCTCGTGCACGATGGACAGGCCCGACGCCTGGGTCAGGGCGACCACCAGAGGCTGCTGCCAGTCGGTCTGGAAGCCCGGGTGGACATCCGTCTCCAGGGCGATCGCGTTCAGCGGGCCGCCGGGGTGCCAGAAGCGGATGCCGTCGTCGCCGACCTCGAACGCGCCGCCGACCTTCCGGAAGACATTGAGGAACGTCATCATCTCGCGCTGGCTGGCGCCGCGTACGTAGACATTGCCCTCGGTCGCGAGCGCCGCGCAGGCCCAGGAGGCGCCCTCCAGGCGATCCGGGACGGCGCGGTGGTTGTAGCCACCGAGCTTCTCCACACCGGTGATCTGGATGGTGCGGTTGGTGCCCATCGTGATGATGGCGCCCATCTTCTGCAGGACGCAGATGAGGTCCTCGATCTCCGGCTCGATCGCGGCGTTGCGCAGCTCGGTGATGCCCTCGGCCAGGACGGCCGTCAGCAGCACCTGTTCGGTCGCACCCACGGACGGGTACGGCAGTTCGATCCTGGTGCCGCGCAGCCGGTGCGGGGCCTCCAGGTACTGCCCCTCCGGACGCTTCTCGATGACCGCGCCGAACTGGCGCAGTACGTCGAAGTGGAAGTCGATCGGCCGGCCGCCGATGTCGCAGCCGCCCAGGCCCGGAATGAAGGCATGCCCGAGGCGGTGCAGCAGCGGGCCGCAGAAGAGGATCGGGATGCGCGAGGAGCCCGCGTGGGCATCGATGTCGGCGACGTTGGCGCTCTCCACACGCGAGGGGTCGAGCACCAGCTCTCCCGACTCGTCACCGGGGCGGACCGTGACGCCGTGCAGTTGCAGCAGACCGCGTACGACGCGGACGTCACGGATGTCGGGCACATTGCGCAGTCGGCTCGGTTCGCTGCCGAGGAGGGCGGCCACCATGGCCTTGGGTACGAGGTTCTTCGCGCCGCGGACATGGATCTCGCCCTCGAGCGGTGTGCCGCCGTGGACAAGCAGGACGTCGTCGGTCATGGATCTCGCGTTCCTGGAGTTGGGCAGGGACCAGTGAAATGGTAAGGGCCGTTCGGCCCCCCTTCGTAAGGGCGAGGCGCGAACGAACACGCCCCGGAGGCGCGCCCTCACGTTCCGTATGCCCCGTGCGCCGCCGCGTCACCGCGGCGCGCCCCCGCTGCCGCCGTACGCCCCGCCCTCCCGCCAGCCGCGTAGCCCCGTTGACTCCCCGCGCGGGGCGATCGTGCGGGATCATGTCGTCATGACCGAGGTGTCGTCCCTCACAGGACGTCTGCTAGTCGCGACACCGGCGCTGGCCGACCCGAACTTCGACCGTGCGGTGGTACTCCTTCTCGACCATGACGACGAGGGGTCGCTGGGCGTCGTCCTCAACCGGCCCACCCCGGTCGGCGTAGGGGACATCCTCGAATCCTGGGCCGGACTGACCGGGGAGCCCGGTGTCGTCTTCCAGGGCGGCCCGGTGTCGCTGGACTCGGCGCTGGGCGTGGCCGTCGTCCCGGGCGAGCCCGGCACCCCCGTGGGGGAGGGGCCACTGGGCTGGCGGCGGGTGCACGGCGCGATCGGCCTCGTCGACCTGGAGGCGCCGCCCGAGTTGCTCGCGGCGGCGCTTGGCTCGCTGCGCATCTTCGCGGGCTACGCGGGCTGGGGGCCCGGCCAGCTGGAGGACGAACTGGTCGAGGGTGCGTGGTACGTGGTGGAGTCCGAGCCCGGTGACGTCTCCTCGCCCGACCCCGAGCAGCTATGGCGCTCGGTCCTGCGGCGCCAGCGCAACGAGCTGGCGATGGTCGCCACGTATCCGGACGACCCGAGCCTGAACTAGTCGCTCCCGCCCGGACCCTCACTCCGCGCCGCGGCGCGGTCCGGGCCCCGGAACGTCCCGCGGTACGCGCTCGGGGAGACGCCGAGCGCCGCCTGCAGATGCTGGCGCAGCGAAGCCCCCGTGCCGAAGCCCGCGTCGGCCGCGACCCGGTCGACCGGCAGGTCGGTCTCCTCCAGCAAATGCCGTGCCCGCTCGATGCGCTGCTGGGCGAGCCACTGCATCGGGGTGATCCCCACCTCCTCCCGGAAGCGGCGGCTGAAGGTCCGTACGCTCATCGCCTCCCGGCCGGCCAACTCGCTGAGGGTGAGCGGCCGGTCGAGGTGCCCCAGGGCCCAGGCGCGCGCCGCGCCGGTGGAGGAGAGGCGCGGTTCGGGGACGGGCCGCTGGATGAACTGGGCCTGGCCGCCCTCCCGGTGCGGGGCGACGACCGTGGAGCGCGCCACCTCGTTGGCGACCGCCGAGCCGTGGTCGCACCGGATCATGTGCAGGCACAGGTCGATGCCGGAGGCGACGCCCGCCGAGGTGAGGATGCGCCCGTCGTCGGTGTAGAGGACGCCGGGGTCGACCTTCACCGCCGGATGGACCTCCCGCAGGTGGTCGCAGGAACGCCAGTGGGTGGTCGCGCGGCGGCCGTCGAGCAGCCCGGCGGCGGCCAGGACGAAGGCGCCGGTGCAGATCGAGGCGATACGCGTACCGGGCCGGATGAGGGCGAACGCGTCCGCGAGCGAGCCGTCGAGGCGGCCGGTCTGGGGCTCGTAGTCCACCTGGGCCGAGGGGACGACGACGGTATCGGCCCCGGCCAGGGCCTCGGGGCCGTGCTCCACGCCGACGGTGAAGTCGGCGCTGGTACGGACGGGGCCGGGGGTGAGGGCGCAGGTGACGACCTCGTAGAGCGGTGCGCCGCCGTGAGTCCGGGCGGCCTGGCCGAAGAGCTGGTGGACGATTCCGACCTCGATCGGCAGCAGCCCGTGGCGGGCGAGGACGGCCACGCGGTGGCGGCCGGGGTGCCGGAACGCCGCCGGGGCGCTCGGTCCCTCCACCCGTCCGATGGGCGACCCGGTGGCCGATCCGGTCGTCGATCCGGTGGCCGATCGGGTCGTCGATCGGGTCGTCGAACTCCTCATGGCGAGATTCTTTCACATGCTGTCCATCTGGCCACTCGTCGCGCGACGCCGGGACTCGCAGGCTCGGGCACATGACGGAGAACACCGAGAACGCAGCACCGGCCCCCGCGATCCGAAGGTCACCGCACCGCGCCTGGTGGGTCGCCGCCGTCTCCGGTCTGGCGATCGTCGCCGCGGGCGCCTTCACCACGATGTCGGGCCTGCTGGTCGGCCCGCTGCGCGCGGAGTTCGGCTGGTCGCGCTCCACCATCGGCCTCGCCGTCTCGGTGAACATGGCGCTCTACGGGCTGACCGCCCCGTTCGCCGCCGCGCTGATGGACCGCTTCGGGATGCGCCGTGTCGTCCTCGGCGCGCTGACGGCGGTGGCCGCCGGCGGTGTGCTGACGACCGCGGTGACGCGGACCTGGCAGTTGGTCCTGGTGTGGGGCGTCCTCGTGGGCCTGGGTACCGGATCGCTGGCCATGGCCTTCGCCGCGACCGTCGTCGGCCGCTGGTTCGTCCGGCGCCGCGGCCTGGTCCTCGGCGTCCTCACCGCCGCCGGTGTCGTCGGCCAGTTCGTGTTCCTCCCGGTCCTGTCCTGGACGGCCGACCACCACGGCTGGCGCCTCGCCGTCCTGGCGCCCGCGCTGGCCGCGCTCGTCGTCATGGTGCTCGTACGGCTGCTGATGCGGGACCACCCGGCGGACGCGGGTGTGCCGCCGTACGGGAGCGCCGTGTTCGTGGCGAAGCCGCCCGCCGTCCCGGGGGCTGCGCGGCGGGCGCTGCGGGTGCTCGTGCGCGCGGCCCGTACCGGCCCGTTCTGGCTGCTCGCCGGGACCTTCGCGATCTGCGGGGCGTCCACGAACGGCATCATGTGGACCCACTTCACCCCCGCAGCGCACGACCACGGCATGCCCACGACCGTCGCCGCGTCCCTGCTGGCCCTGATCGGGGTCTTCAACGTCGCCGGCACCGTCGGCTCCGGCTGGCTCACCGATCGCACCGACCCCCGGCGGCTGCTCGCCTCGTACTACGCGCTGCGCGGGCTGTCGCTGATGTTCCTGCCGCTGCTGCTGGCCCCCGCGGTCCGCACACCCCTGGTCCTCTTCGTCGTCGTCTTCGGCCTGCTGGACGTGGCCACCGTGCCGCCGACGATCGCGCTGGCCCGGGAGTACTACGGCGAGGACGGCGCCATCGTCTTCGGCTGGGCGAACGCCGCGCATCAGCTCGGCGCCGGTCTGGTGGCCTTCCTCGGCGGCGTGGCACGGGATGCCTCGGGCTCGTACGACGTGGTGTGGATCGCCGTCGGGGCGCTGTGCGCGGCGGCCGCGCTCCTTGCTCTCGTGCTGCGGCGCCCCGGTTCCCGGCCGGTGACGGGGGGCGGTCCTGGGGCGGTCGACGGTGGCCCGAGGACGGGCAGTGCCACTGCTCCCTGCTTTCCGCGGGCGTGAGTACCCTTGGCAGACATGAGCACTCTCGAGCCCGAGCCCGAGCGCGGGGCAGGCACCGGAACCCTGGTAGAGCCGACGCCGCAGGTGTCGCATGGCGACGGCGACCACGAGCGCTTCGCCCACTACGTCCAGAAGGACAAGATCATGGCGAGCGCGCTGGACGGCACGCCCGTCGTCGCGCTGTGCGGCAAGGTGTGGGTCCCGGGCCGCGACCCGAAGAAGTACCCCGTCTGCCCTATGTGCAAGGAGATCTACGAGTCCATGGGCGCGGGCGGCGACAAGGACAAGAGCGGCAAGGGCGGCAAGGGCGGCGACAAGCAGTAGCCCCGGCCCCTCCGTTCCGTCATCGCGAGCCGCGGCCCGCGATGGTGACCGGTGCTGCGAGCCCCGGCGTGCGACGCACGCCGGGGCTCTGCGCTGACAGGGGCACGAGCCGTATCCGTCGACTCCCGGCCGCCCGGCTGTCGCGCCGTTTGTCAACAGGGCGCCCCCGGACAGCCGTTCGCCGCCGATGAGGTCTCGGTCGACGTGACCCGGAGGGGTGCGGACCTCTTGCCCTGTATGCCGAACCCCCCATAGCTTCCTGCGTGTTGTGCGGTACGAAATGTGCGTTGCGCATGTCGCAATGTCAACGCTGGTCTTCTGCAAGCCCGACGAGAACGGCAGGGGCGGCATGACGGGTGCATCAGCGGTGGTGGCGCTTCCCGTCCCGGTCCTCTCTTCCTCTTCTTCCTCGTGCAGCGCCGCCCGGTTCTCGGTCTCGGTGGCGCGGTGAAGAACTGACAAGGACGGCAGCCATGGACCTCATTCCGGCCCCGCTCTCGGCGCGGGTGTACGGCGTCGACCCGGATCCGTACAGCGACGGCGCGGATCCGTACGTCGGCACGGGCGGTGCGGATCCCTACGGCGACGCCGGTGCGGATCCGCACGGCAGAGGCGGTGAGCGCGGGAACTTCCTCGTCCTCGGGCCCGGCACGTGCCTCGCGGGCGGTGCCGGAGCCGAGGATGCCGAGCGCTGGCTGCGGGCCGAACTCGGCGCCGCCACCGGCCTGTCCCTGCCTCCGGCGGGCGCGGCGGGCGCGGCGGGCGGGTGCGAAGGGGGCGCCGTCCGTCTCGCCCTCGACCCGGACGTGACCGCCGAACTGGGTGAGGAGGGCTACCGGATCGGCATCGGCCCCACGGGCGTACGCCTCGACGGCGGCGGCCGGGCCGGGCTGTTCTGGGCGGCGCAGACCCTGCGGCAGCTCCTCGGCCCGGACGCGTACCGCCGGGCGCCGCTCCCCGGCCGGTCCTGGCGCCTGCCGCACTGTCGGATCCAGGACGCGCCGCGCTTCCGCTGGCGCGGGCTGATGCTGGACGTGGCGCGCCACTTCATGCCCAAGGACGGCGTGCTGCGCTATCTCGACCTCCTCGCCGCCCACAAGCTCAACGTCCTGCACCTCCACCTCACCGACGACCAGGGCTGGCGCATCGAGATCGCCCGCCACCCCCGCCTCATGGAGGTCGGGGCGTGGCGCGAGCGGACCCGGTACGGGCACCGGGCCTCGCCCCTCTGGGACGAGCGCCCGCACGGCGGTCACTACACGCGGGACGACCTCCGCGAGATCGTCGCGTACGCGGCGCAGCGGCACATCACCGTGGTCCCGGAGATCGACATTCCCGGCCACTCGCAGGCGGCGATCGCCGCCTACCCCCGGCTCGGCAACACCGACGTCCTCGACACCTCCGCTCTCGGTGTCTGGACGGACTGGGGCGTCAGCCCGAATGTGCTGGCCCCGGCGGACCACGTCATGCGCTTCTACGAGGAGGTACTGGAGGAGGTCCTGGAGCTGTTCCCCTCCCCGTTCGTGCATCTGGGCGGGGACGAGTGCCCGAAGGGCCAGTGGAAGACGTCCCCGGCCGCCCAGGCGCGCATCCGGGAGCTGGGGCTGGCGGACGAGGACGCTCTGCAGGGCTGGTTCGTCCGGCACTTCGCCGACTGGCTCGCCGAGCGCGGGCGCCGCCTCATCGGCTGGGACGAGATCCTGGAAGGTGCTGGGGCGGGCGCTGCGGGAACGGCGGATTCCGGCCTTGCGGAAGGAGCGGCGATCGCGTCATGGCGCGGGTACGCGGGCGGGATCGCGGCCGCGCGCGCGGGCCACGATGTCGTCATGTGCCCCGAACAGCAGGTGTATCTGGACCACCGCCAGGCCGCGGGCGACGACGAGCCGATGCCCATCGGCTACGTCCGCACGCTCGAGGACGTCTACCGCTTTGAGCCGGTGCCGCCGCAGCTCACCCCCGCCGAAGCCGCCCGCGTACTCGGGGCGCAGGCGAACATCTGGACCGAGGTGACGGAGGACCGTGGCCGCGTGGACTACCAGGTCTTCCCGCGCCTCGCCGCCTTCGCCGAGGTCGCCTGGTCCGCTCTCCCCCCGCCCGCCGAGCGGGACTTCGCCGGTTTCGCGTCGCGTATGACCTCCCACTACGCGCGCCTGGACGCGCTCGGTGTCGGCTACCGGCCGCCGGACGGGCCCCGCCCGTGGCAGCGGCGGCCCGCACCCGAAGGTGTCGGCCTCGGACGTCCGATCGAGGGGGCGCCCCCGATCGTGTGAGCCGTAGGCAAAGGCGGACCGTTCGAGCCGCGCCCCTGGAAGCGTGACTCCCGTACGCAGAACGCACACAAGGCTCCCCGAAACATGGCAATCCGCACTCACGGCCAACACGGAGTGAAAGTGGACCAAACGCCAATTCGGGACGTAGTAGCCCTTCGTGGACCCTCGCACCGGGGGCCGGTGAAGATGTGCCAGAGTTGCCACGTCCGGGCTGCGAGCACGTACCGTACGGCGAACAGGCGGGACATCGGGAAGGGGCTGGGTTGACCACGCACGCACCGCAGGCAGCGCAGACGGTGACGTTGCCGGTCTCGCTCGACGAGGCCGTGGCGGCGCTCACCGCCATGCCGGCCGCTGTGCCCGTCGCGGGCGGGACCGACCTCATGGCCTCGGTCAACTCCGGCCTGCTGCGGCCCGCGGGGCTCGTCGGACTCGGCCGGATCAGCGAGATCCGCGGCTGGCAGTACCAGGACGGACACGCGCTGCTCGGAGCCGGTCTCACCCACGCCCGGATGGGACGGCCCGACTTCGCGGCCCTCATTCCGGCGCTGGCCGCCGCCGCCCGCGCCGCGGGCCCACCGCAGATCCGCAACGCCGGAACCCTCGGCGGCAACATCGTCACCGCGGCGCCCACCGGCGACGCGCTGCCCGTACTCGCCGCCCTCGAAGCCACGTTGATCATCGCCGGGCCCGAGGGCTCCCGCCGCGAGATCCCGGTCAGCCATCTGCTCGCGAGCATGGAGATGCTGCGCCCCGGCGAGGTCGTGGGCTTCGTGCGCGTACCGCTGCTGCATGCACCGCAGACCTATCTGAAGGCCACGGGCCGCACCGGCCCCGGCCGCGCCGGCGCCTCCGTCGCCCTCGTGCTCGACCCCGCCCGGCGCAATGTGCGCTGCGCCGTGGGGGCGGTGGCCCCCATGCCGCTGCGCCCGCTGGAGGCCGAGCGCTGGGTCGCGGGACTCATCGACTGGGACGGCGAACGCAGCCTCGCGCCGGAGGCCTGCGCGGCGTTCGGCGAGTACGTCGCGGCCGCCTGCATCCCGGACCCGCAGCCCGCGGACGGGTCCCAGGCGCCGGACGGCCAGGGGGGCGAGGCGCAGCCCTTGCCGCCCGCCGTCCTGCATCTACGGCGTACGGTTGCGGCATTGGCCCGCCGAGCACTGGGGAGGGCGCTCGCATGAGTGCAGAACCGTCCGCCGGCCCGACCGTCGTGCCACACGCCGGGGGTACGGTCGCGGCGGCGGCTCGCCGCCGCGCGGGGAGGGGGCTCGCATGAGTTCCGATCAGCAGCCGCCATCGGGTTCGCAGGGGCCGCACCCTGGGGCGCCGCGCGGGCCGCATGGCTGGGAGCCCCTGCCGCAGGGTGAGTACGACTCGGACACCACGGCCTTCGTGCGTCTGCCCGACGGCCTGCTCGACCCCTCCGCCGTACCCCCCGGGGCCGACCCGCTCGCGGCGCCGGGCCATGGCTACGTACCGCCGCCGCTGACACCCGAATCCGGTGCGGCCGGGTCCTCGGGGCCCTCCGGCGGCCACGGTTCGGATCCCTCCGCACCGGCCGACCCCCATGCGACGGGGCAGTGGACGATGCCGTTCGCCGACACCGGCGCGGGACAGGGCGGTGGCGGCTGGGGTGACGCCGGCGGCGCGGCTGCCCATGGACAGTGGAGTGTGCCCATAGCGCCGGACGACCCCGTGGGGGAGTCGGGCGAGTATCTGGTCGACAACCGTGCGCGCCCCGCCGCGCCTTACGGCGGCGGCCCGTCGGGGCCCGACCCGCAGTGGTACGGGCAGGGCCAGGAGAGCGGCCAGGGGCCGACCGGCCTCACCCAGCAATGGACATTTCCCCCGGCAGGGGAGCAACTGCCCGATTCCGCAGTGCAGTCGACGCCCCCCCCGCCCCACACCGCGGGCCCGGGAGCGCAGGACACCCGGGGCGGACAGGACACCCGGGGCGGGCACGTACCGCAGGGCGACTGGAACGCGCCGTCCGCGCCGACCGGCCAGTGGTCCGTCCCCACCACCGACGCGCCGGGCACCGACGAGTCCGGCACGTACCGCCTCGACGAGAGCGCACCGGCGGGCCACCAACCCCCCGGCGGCGACACCGGATCCTCGCCGTGGCAGCAGAGCGCCGGCGGGACGGCCGTTGGCCCCGGCACCGGAACCCGCGGACCGGCCGGGGGCTCCACCGGCAGCACCTCCGGCGGGTGGACCACCGAACAGAGGCCCGCGGGCGGGCCCGAGCAGCAACGCCCCGCGCGCGGCGGCGCCCGGCGCAAGCTTGCCTCCGGACCGGGCGGGACGGCGGAAGGCCGTACCGACGCACCGGAGCCGGACACGCGCGGCGGCGGGCAGCACGCCTCAGGCCCCTGGCCGACCCCTACCGGCGGAACCGAAGTCCCGGGCCGCGCAGGCGGGGAGACCACCCGGCGGAAGATCGGCAACGGCTCCGGAGCGGCCGAGGGCCCCGCGGGTGAACGGTCATCGGCGGAGCAGGGCCGGCAGAAGCAGCGCGCCGAGGACACCGGCGCCCACGGGGCCTCCGGCGCGGCCGGTTCACCCGGCGCCACGTCGTACGCCGGTGCCGGTGCCGGTGCCGACGCCGCACCGCGCCCCACCGCACCGCGCCCCGCCGCCCCGCGTCCGCCCGACGGCGGGTCGCTGCCGGGCCGCGCGGCCGAGGACATCATCAACCGGCTGACGGGGTCGGTCTCCACGGCGGCCAACGGCTTCGTGACCGCGCCCGGCGTGAGCGCGCCCGCCTCCAGCAACGGCGCGCCCAACGGCGTCGCTCCCCGCCCCGCGGGTGACGAGGACTCCCGGACCCGGCCCGGCGACGGCCGCCGCAACGGCACACGCCCGGGCCCGGCCCCAGGCGGGGGCGACGGCACCGGGGAAGCCGGCGGCGATACGCCCGGCCGCCCCGCCGCCACCACCGCACCGGCACCGCTCGCACAGGACGAGGCGGCCGAGGCGCACGACCACGACGCGGCGGAGGCGGCGCCCGGCCAGGACGACGCGGCCGACGAGCACAGCGAACACCCCCACGCCTCGTACGTCCTGAGCGTCAACGGCACCGACCGCCCCGTCACCGACGCGTGGATCGGCGAGTCCCTTCTGTACGTCCTGCGGGAACGCCTGGGACTTGCCGGGGCGAAGGACGGCTGCTCGCAGGGCGAGTGCGGTGCGTGCTCCGTCCAGGTCGACGGACGGCTCGTGGCGTCATGCCTCGTGCCCGCGGCGACCGCGGCGGGCAGCGAGGTCCGTACGGTCGAGGGGCTCGCCGCCGACGGCGTGCCCTCGGACGTGCAGCGTGCCCTCGCGGCGAGCGGAGCCGTCCAGTGCGGCTTCTGCGTGCCCGGACTCGCGATGACCGTGCACGACCTCCTCGAGGGCAACCACGCGCCGACCGACCTCGAGACCCGCCAGGCCATCTGCGGCAATCTGTGCCGCTGCTCCGGCTACCGCGGCGTGCTCGACGCCGTGCGCGAGGTCGTCGAGAGCCGGGTCGACCCGGCCGATCCGGAGGACGAGGAGGGGGCGGGCGCCCCGCGCATCCCCCACCAGGCGGGCCCCTACGACGGCGGTGCCGCCCCGGGAGGTCCCGCATGACCGCCCGTGCCGGCAGGCCGGACCGGCGCACCCCGGCCGCGGAGCCGCATCCCCCGCAGGCGGAGCGGACCAGAGTGTCCGTCCCGTACACCGACCCGGCGTGCCGCCCCCGGCGGCCCCGTCCCGTACGCGGCCACCGACCGGTGGCGCCCCGCAGACTCCCAGCACCCAGCGGTAGCGGAAAGGCAGCGTGATGACCGGTCCAGACGCGGCCACCGCGACCCCGGCCGTCGGGGAGGGCCCGGCACCCGCCGAGGAGGCCCCGTCCCACGGGCTCGGGGCGTCGCTCGCCCCCGCCGACGCGCTCGCGAAGACCACGGGCACCTTCCCGTACGCGGCCGACCTGTGGGCCGAGGGCCTGCTGTGGGCGGCCATACTGCGCTCGCCGCACCCGCACGCCCGCATCGTGTCGATCGACACCGGCCAGGCGGCCGAAATGCCGGGCGTACGGGCCGTGGTGACCCATGAGGACGTGCCGGGCGACGCCAGCCACGGCCGCAGCACCGGCGAGGGGACGGTCTGCGACCGCCCGGTGTTCGCCAAGGACATGGTCCGCCACCACGGCGAGCCCATCGCCGCGGTCGCCGCCGACCACCCCGACACCGCGCGCCTGGCCGCCGCCGCCATCGCGGTCGAGTACGAGGTGCTGGAGCCGGTCACCGACCCCGAGAAGGCGTTCGGCGCCGATCCGTTGCATCCCGACGGCAATGTCATCCGCCACATCCCGCTCAGCTACGGCGACCCCGAGATCACCGGGGAGGTCGTGGTCGAGGGGCTGTACCGCGTCGGCCGCCAGGACCCGGCGCCGATCGGCGCCGAAGCCGGACTCGCCGTGCCGCGCCCCGACGGCGGCGTCGAGATCTACACCGCCTCCACCGACCCGCATGCCGACCGCGACCTCGCCGCCGCCTGCTTCGGCCTCGAACCCGACCGCGTCAAGGTCGTCGTCACCGGTGTGCCCGGTGCCATGGCCGACCGCGAGGACGCGGGCATGCAACTGCCGCTGGGGCTGCTGGCCCTGCGCACCGGCTGCCCGGTGAAGCTGGCCGCGACCCGCGAGGAGTCCTTCCTCGGCCACGCGCACCGCCACCCGACGCTGCTCCGCTACCGCCACCACGCCGACTCCGAGGGCCGCCTGGTCAAGGTGGAGGCGCAGATCCTGCTGGACGCGGGCGCGTACGCGGACTCCTCCGCCGAGTCGCTCGCCGCCGCCGTCGCCTTCGCCGCCGGCCCGTATGTCGTGCCGCACGCCTTCGTCGAGGGCTGGGCGGTGCGTACCAACAACCCGCCCTCCGGCCATGTCCGCGGCGAGGGCGCACTGCAGGTGTGCGCGGCGTACGAGGGCCAGATGGACAAGCTGGCGGCCAAACTGGGCCTGGACCCGGTGGAGTTGCGGCGGCGCAACGTCCTGGCCACCGGCGATCTGCTGCCCACCGGCCAGACCGTGACCTGCCCCGCGCCCGTGGCCGAACTCCTGGACGCCGTACGGGAAGCGCCGCTGCCCCCGCTGCCCAAGGACGCCCCCGAGGAGGAGTGGCTGCTGCCCGGTGGCCCCGAGGGAGCAGGTGACCCGGGCGCGGTCCGGCGCGGCGTCGGCTACGCACTCGGCATGGTGCACATGCTCGGCGCGGAGGGCGCGGACGAGGTCTCCACGGCGACGGTGAAGGTCAACGGCGGTGAGGCGACGGTGATCTGTGCCGCCGTCGAGACCGGCCAGGGCTTCTCCACCCTCGCCCGCCAGATCGTCCAGGACGTGCTGGGCGTCGAGGAGGTGCACGTCGCCTCGGTCGACACCGACCAGCCCCCGGCGGGCCCGGCCTGCCACGGGCGGCACACATGGGTGTCGGGCGGGGCGGTGGAGCGCGCGGCCAAGATGGTCCGTACGCAGCTGCTGCAGCCGCTGGCGCACAAGTTCGGGATGTCCACGGAGCTGCTGTCGATCGCCGACGGCAAGATCACCTCGTACGACGGGGTGCTGTCGACGACGGTCGCCGAGACGCTCGACGGCAAGGAGCTGTGGGCCACGGCGCAGTGTCGGCCGCACCCGACCGAGCCGCTGGACGAGACGGGCCAGGGCGACGCGTTCGTCGGCCTCGCCTTCTGCGCCGTACGGGCCGTGGTCGACGTCGACATCGAACTGGGCTCGGTGCGCGTGGTGGAGATGGCCGTGGCGCAGGACGTCGGCCGGGTCCTCAACCCGCGCCAGCTGAACGCCCGTATCGAAGCCGGTGTGACCCAGGGGCTGGGCGCCGCCCTCACCGAGAACCTGAGGACCTCGCGCGGCGTGGTCCGCCGCCCGGACCTGACCGGCTACGCCCTGCCGACCGCGCTGGACGCACCGGACATCCGCATCGTGAAGCTGGTGGAGGAGCGCGACGTCGTGGCGCCGTTCGGAGCCAAGGCGGCGAGCGCGGTGCCGGTGGTCACCTCCCCGGCGGCGGTCGCCGCTGCCGTCCGCGCGGCCACCGGACGTCCGGTGAACCGCCTCCCGATCCGGCCCCAGGCCGCGGTGGCGATGCCTCCGCGCTGAGCGGGCAGAGGACGATCCCGGCCGGTGCCCCATGGGCACCGGCCGCTCGGCGCGCGCCGAGCTTCGGCCCGTGCACGGCACCGGACCGGCCGGTCCGGAGGCGGGAAGCGGACAGCTTCGGGTGAACCGGAGCCCGTGGCGGAAGCCGGAGCCGCACCGCCCGCCTGCGCATACCCCTCCTCGTGCGGTGCCGACCGGAAGATGAGCAAGGGTTGCCCATGAAGTGGGGGCCCCGGCCCGCCTAGTGTTCCGGGGCGGCCGCGGATCGCGGAGGCGGCCGCGGATCAAGGAGACACCGAACCGTGTACCTCAAGACGCCTTCGCGGGCGGGTACCGCCCTTCTCACGGGAACACTCGCCCTCGGCATGCTGGTCGGGGCGGCGGCCTGCAGCGGCAGCGAGGATCCCCATGGCGGGACACCGGCGAGCAGCCCGCCGAAGAAGCTCACCGCCTTCGAGAAGCGGCAGGTCGAACTGGTCGACTCCGTCCTCAGGAATCCGGATCCCGAGGGCGTCTTCGCCGATGAGGAACGGGTCGGCCTGAAGGTGGGCGCGCGGCGCCAGGGCACGATGCGGGGTGCGTACGACGCCAAGGTGAAGCCCGGTCAGTCCGTGAAGGTCGATGTGGCCTGCACCGGCGGCGGAAAGGTCACGCTGGCCGTCGACGGAGGCGGGCGGACGGAGACGGCGCAGACGCGCTGCCCGGACGACGGCTCATGGCCGCAGCCCTTCGTCTTCACCGTCCAACGGAACCGTGTGAAGATCACCGCCGACGCGCACGGTACGAAGGGCGCCATGGGATTCGCCGTCCAGGGGATCCGCGACGACGCCGCGACGGCACGGGAGCTCCTTCTGGCGGACCGCGCGCATGCGGTCCTGCCGGACCCGGAGGACGAGGACGACGTGTCGGGCCTGGGAACGGCGTGGGGCAGCCTGCGCGAGGGAATCCCCGGCTCGATCGTCGATGTGAAGAAGGGGCAGCTCATCACTGTCTACGGCGCCTGCGTGGGCAAGGGGACCATGACCATCTCCGGCGCTTCCGGCACGGCGAAGGCGGCCGAACGCATCCCCTGCGCGAGCGAGGTCGGTACGGGCAGCTTCCGGCTGACGGCCGCCGACTCCACCCTGCGCGTGATGCTCGACCGTGACCGGGGCGCTTCGGGTGGCGCGACCTACTCCATCCGCACCCCGAAGTGAACGCCCAGGGCGGCCCCTTGCAGGACGCCTCTTCGGTGTGTCCGTGGCCGGACGGCCCGTTTCGCGCCCGGCCGTGCGTCAGGTGGTGAGGGAGGCGAGCCAGTCGGTCAGGAGCTGGTTGGTCTCCTCGGGGCGTTCCTGCTGGATGAAGTGGCCGCAGCCGTCGAGGATGTGCGAGGCGGCAAGGCCGGGCAGAGTGGTGGGGTAAGCCTTGATCGCGTCCTCCAGCCACGTGGTGGAGGCATCCAGACCGCCGCCGATGAACAGCGACGGCTGGGTGATGGGGGCGCCGGCGAAGTCGGCCAGGTCCGCCCAGTCCCGGTCCATGTTCCGGTAGCGGTTCAGTGCCCCGGTCATGCCGGTCCGTTCGAATTCCCCGGCATAGACGTCGAGGTCATGCTCGCTGAGCCAAGCCGGCAGACGGCCGGTGGGGAAGCGGTCGCGCAGCACCCCGCCGCGGCTGACGAAGTGCGGGTCCGGGGCACCGGGTCCGGGCATGGTGTCGGCGGACAGGGCAGCGAAGAAGCCCGCGAGCCAGCCGCGGACGTCGGGCTCGATCTCCGCCTCGGCGCGAGCCGGCTGCTGGAAGTACGAGACGTAGAACTCCTCCGTGCCGCCCATCTGCGCGAAGACGTCACTGGGCTTGGGGCCGCCGGGCGGGGTGTAGGGCACGCTCAAGAGCCCGACCGCGCGGAACACATCGGGCCGAACCAGAGCGGAGGTGGCGGCGATGGTCGCGCCCCAGTCGTGCCCGACGACCGTCGCGGATTCCTCGCCCAGGGCATGCACTACGGCGACGTTGTCCTCCACCAGGTCGAACATCCGGTAGGCGTCCATCGCCTGGGGCTTGGAGGAGCGCCCGTAGCCGCGGACATCGATGGCCACCGCGCGGTAGCCGGCGGCGGCCAGCACCGGCAGCTGGTGACGCCACGCATACCAGGACTCCGGAAACCCGTGCACCAGCAGGACCAGCGGCCCGCTGCCCTGCTCCACCAGGTGAGTTCGGCCGGCCGGTGAGGACACCAGTCGGTGGGTCGGGTCGGCGGATGTCTGCGGCATGGATCCTCCTGGGGCATCGAGCGTGGAGCCGGTGCGGACGAGCAGCCGGGACCGGTTGGAGTCTCCCCACGCAAAGAGCGGCAACAGCAATCATGCGGCGGACGGCACGACACACGCGAAATCCCTTGCCGATCCGCAACACCCGCACAGATCCGGCCCCTCTGGTTTCCCCCACAACGAACCGGAGCGAGGCAGGGCTGAGGACTCTCCATCAAGGAGCCCGCAGAAGGGGATTGGGGCGGATCGGCCGGAAGAGACAGGGCCTTGTCCTGCATCGAATCCCCACTGAACTGTGTCGTGGGGGCTCGGGCAAAGGGCACTCAGGAGCGTTTCGAGAGGTTCGCAGGGAGCTGGGTGATGAGGCCCCGCACCGAGACGGGAACCGGGACGGGAACTGAGACGGATGCACAACAGAGGCGGCATCCACCAGGATGCCGCTCCTGTCGTTCCGCCCAGCCAGGCGCTGGAGGCCGGGGCGGGAATCGAACCCGCGTAACTCGCTTTGCAGGCGAGTCCCTCAACCACTCGGGCACACGGCCGGGGTGCTGCGTCGTTCCCCCGACCGTAAGCGGGCCGCGCGCCGGGCATCAACAGGCCTGGCCGGGCCGCCATACGACTGCCATACGCCGTTCACGAACGCCCGTCGCGGGGGCCGGGGATGCGGGCCGAGGACGGGCACGGGGTGTGCCGGAGACGGGCACGGAGCGCTTTCCGGACCTGACCCAAAAGCACTGGTACAGGGATTCTTGGAGTACGCGAAAATCTGCTTATGATGCAAGGGTGTTCGACTCCCGGCATCTCAAGACCTTCCACGAGGTGGTCCGGGCCGGATCGTACTCGGCGGCGGCGCGGTCGCTCGGGTACACACAGCCGGCCATCACCCAGCAGATGAAGGCGCTCGAACGGTCCGTCGGCACCCCGCTGTTCACCAGGGTCGGCCGCCGGATGCAGCTCACCGAGGCCGGGGAGGCGCTGTCCCGGCACGCCGAGGTGATCCTCGAGAACCTGGCCACCGCGCAGGCCCAGCTGGGCGCGATCGCCCGGCTGCGCTCCGGGCGCGTACGGGTCTGCGCGTTTCCCAGCGCCGGCGCCACCCTCATACCGGAGGCCATGGCCCGGCTGTCGGCCGAGCACCCCGGGGTACATCTGGAGCTCCAGGAGGGCGAGCCGCCCGCCTCGCTGCGGCGGGTGGTGCGCGGGGAGTGCGACATCGCGCTGGCCTTCACCTATCCCGGGCTGCACGCGGAGGTGCCCGAGGAACTGGCCGAGATCCCGCTGATGGAGGACCTGCTGACGGTGCTGCTGCCGACAGGCCACCCGCTGGCCCGGCGGCGGTCGGTCCATCTGCGGGACCTGAGGGAGGAGCGCTGGATCGCGGGGTGCCCGCGCTGCAGCGCCAACTTCCTCCACGCGTGCGCGGAGGAGGGCTTCGTCCCGGACATCGCGTTCACCACCGACGACAACCTGGTCGTGCAGAGCCTGGTCGCGGCGGGTGTCGGTGTCGCCATGATGCCGGCGCTGGTGCTGTCGTTCCTCTGCCACGAGAAGGTCACCGGGCGGGCGGTGGAGCCGCACACCCGGCGGCAGGTGTCGGCGTACGTGCTCCGCGACCACTTGAGGATCCCGGCCACCGCGCTGGTGCTCGACGAACTGAAAGCAGTGGCGGCGGCCAGGACGGGCTGCTGACGACGGGCACTCTCATCCCCCCGACCTATTAGCGGAAGTTGGGGGTGGGTGAACGAACTGTCGTTGGACGTGATGGATCCGGCGGTCGCACGCTGCCCGTATGAACACCTCCGCCACCCCCACGCGCTCCGCCCCCGCCGAAGGGCCCGGAGCCCGCGGCGGCCGTACGACTCCGCGGCTCGACGCACTCGTCGACGGTGTACGCGAGGCCGTCGGGCGCGGTCTGCCACCGGACCTGACGGCCTATCTGGTCGCCGAGCGCATAGCCCCCTTCCTCGGCACGGCCGGACTGCTCACCGCCGAGCAGCGCGAGGACCACCCCGACCGCTACCGCCAGCACGTCCTGCACGCCGAGACCGACGGCAGCTTCTCCGTCGTCGCCCTGGTGTGGCGGCCCGGCCAGTGCACGCCCGTGCACGACCACGTGTCCTGGTGCGTGACCGGTGTCCACGAGGGCGAGGAGAGCGAGCGGCGGTACCGGCTCGTCCCCGACGGCACCACCGCGCACCTGGTCGCCACCGAGGACGTCCTCAACCCCACGGGCGCCGTCTGCGGGTTCGCCCCGCCGGGAGACATCCACCGGGTGCGCAACGCCGGTACGACGACGGCGATTTCGATCCATGTCTACGGGGCCGACGTCGTCCGCCTCGGTTCCAGCGTCCGCCGGGTGTACCCCTCGCCGGACGGCGAGTGATGGCGGCCGGCCACCCGCCCGCGCCGCCCGTACTCGCGACGTCGACTCCCGCCTCCGGACCGTTGGCGGGAACCCCCGGCCGCGCCGCCGGTCTCGGCCTCGCCGTGCTGGGGGCCGCTGCCGCCTGGTGCGTGCACCGGCTCGTGCCCGCCGTGCCGATGCTGACGGCCGCGATCGTGCTGGGCGTGGCCGCGGCGCATCTGCCGGGCGTACGCGCCCTCGTGCACGGAGCCGCCAGGACAGGTCTCTCCCTGGCCGCCAAGCGACTGATGCGCCTGGGCATCGTCCTGCTGGGCCTGAAGCTCAGCCTTGCCGACGTCCTCGGCCTGGGCTGGGGCACGGTCGCGATGGTGCTCGCCGTCGTCGCGGCCACGCTCCCCGCCACCTGGTGGCTCGGCCGCCGCCTGGGTCTGAAGGGCGACCAGCCGCTGCTGATCGCCACCGGGTACGCCATCTGCGGTGCCTCCGCCATCGGTGCGGTGAGCGAGGTGCGGGGCAGCGACAAGGAGGAGGCGGCCACCTCGGTGGCGCTGGTGACGCTGTGCGGCACGCTCGCCATCGCCGTACTGCCGCTGCTGCAGCACCCGTTGGGGCTCACCGACGCGGAGTTCGGGCGGTGGGTCGGGGCGGGCGTGCACGACGTCGGGCAGGTCGTGGCCACCGCGCAGACCGCAGGGGCGGGCGCCCTCGGCGAGGCGGTGCTCGTGAAGCTGATGCGGGTGATGCTGCTCGCCCCGCTCGTCGCGGGGACGGTGCTGGCGGTCCGGCGCCGCCGCCGTACCGCGGACGGCGGGGAGACGGGGGAGCGGCGGCGGCCGCCGATCGTGCCGCTGTTCGTCATCGGCTTCCTGGCGGCGGCCGCTCTGCGCAGTACGGGCGTGCTGTCGATGGCGGCGCTCGACGCCGCGGCCGTGTCCCAGGAACTCCTGCTGGCCTGCGCCCTGTTCGCCCTCGGCAGCGCCGTCCACCTGCCCACGCTGGCGCGTACGGGCGTGCGTGTCGCGGCGCTGGGGCTCGGTGCGTGGGTGGTCATCGCCGGACTGTCCTACGCGGGTGTGCTGCTGACGACGGGCTCGTAGCGGACTCCGGCGTCCCCGTGGGCGGGGACGGCGCGACGCCGGGGGGCCGGTGACACCGGTACGGCCTGGATGCGGTACGTCGGAACGCGGAGACACCGGCGCGCGGGGACACCGTTGCGCCGGGACACCGGCACGCGCGAACACCGCAGCGCGGTGACACCGGTACGCCGGGACGAGGTGCCAACGGGACGCCGGGGCCCCGCGCTTCGGGGCTGCCGAGCCACGGGCGACGCCCCCACCCACCGGCCCCCGGGCATCCGCACCCAGGAGGTCCGTCTCCGGGACCAGGACCAAGGGACGAGTCCAGCTCTGTCCCCCGACAGGTGCCAGGGCCCGCCAAGCCCCTTACCCTGGCGCAATGACCGCTCCCGAGCCGTGTGATGCCGGCCCCGGTTCCTCTCCCGGCTCCCCGCTGACCGACGGGCCCGGTATCCCCGGCACCGCCGCCTCCGGTCCCGCGGCCCGCGATGCTGCCGCCCACGACACCGGCCCCGAAGTCGGCCGCGACACCGCCTACGACACCGCCTACGACACAGGGCGCGACACCGGGCGCGAAGCCGTGCGAGGCGAGCCCCCGACCGCAGCCGCCACCACAGCCCCGTACGCCGAAGACGACGGCGACGGCGGCGTCCTGAGCCGGCGCTTCCGCGCGCTGACGCTCGGCATCATCTCCGTCGTCTCCCTCATCGCCTTCGAGGCCAGCGCGATCGGCACCGCCATGCCCGTCGCCGCGCAGGCCCTCCACGGCATCGAGTCCTACGGTTTCGCCTTCTCCGCGTTCTTCACCGCCAGCCTCTTCGCCATGACGCTCTCCGGCGAGTGGTGCGACCGCAGCGGCCCCCTGGCCCCGCTGTTCACCGGCATCGGCGCCTTCACGGCAGGCCTGCTGATAGCGGGTGCCGCGCCGACCATGCCGGCCTTCGTCGCGGGCCGCGCCGTCCAGGGTGCGGGCGGGGGCCTGGTCATCGTCGCCCTGTACGTGGTCGTCGGCCGCGGTTTTCCCGAACGGCTGCGGCCCTCGGTCATGGCGGCGTTCAGCGCGGCCTGGGTGCTGCCGCTGATCGTCGGCCCCCTCGTCGCCGGTACGGTCACCGAACAGCTCGGCTGGCGCTGGGTGTTCCTCGCGATTCCGGTGTTCGTCCTCCCGCCGCTCGCCGTGATGCTGCCCGCGCTGCGCAAGCTGCCGGCCGATGTCCGTACCCCCGCGATGGACCGCCGCCGCATCCTTCTGGCGCTCGGTGTCGCCGCCGGCGCGGGCCTGTTGCAGTACGCGGGCCAGGACGTGGCCCTCCTCGCTCTCGTCCCGGCCGCCGCCGGGCTCGCCCTGCTCGTGCCCTGCGCCGTACGCCTCCTCCCGCCGGGCACCTTCCGGGCGGGGCGCGGGTTGCCGGCCGTGGTGCTGCTGCGCGGGATCGCCGCGGGATCGTTCTTCGGCGCGCAGGCGTTCGTCCCGCTGATGCTGGTCACCGAGCGCGGGCTGTCGGCGACGCTGGCCGGGCTCTCGCTCACCAGTGCCGGACTGGCGTGGTCCTGCGGCTCGTACGTGCAGAGCAGGCCGCGCCTGGAGCCGTACCGGGAGCGGCTGATGACGCTCGGGGCGAGCCTGTCGGCGGTCGCCGTCGGCGGGGTGTCGCTCGCGCTCGTCGACGGGGTCCCGGCGTGGATCGTCGCGCCGTGGTGGGTGGTCGGCGGCTTCGGCATGGGGCTGACCATCGCCAGCGCCACGGTGCTGCTGCTGAGGCTGTCGCGTCCCGAGGAGGCGGGCACCAACTCGGCCGCGCTCCAGGTCTCCGACTCCCTCGGCAACATCGTCCTCGTCGGCGGGAGCGGGGTGCTCTTCGCGGCTCTCGGGGGCGGCTCGGTCGCCGAAGGCGGGCACGCGGTGGCGTCGTCGGCGGGGGGCCGGCCGGTCGCGTTCGCGGCGGTGTTCGCCGCGATGGCGCTGACGGGGCTGGTCGGTGTCTTCGTCACCACCAGGCTGCGGCCGGGCGGGCAGGGGAAGGCCGCCGAACAGCCCGCCGCGTGACAGCGCCGGTGCGCACGCCCCGCGGATTTGGTACGAGGCCCCGCGGATTTGGTACGAGGCCCCGCGAATTTCGTACGAGGGCCTGCGAGGTCGTACCTGGTCGTGTGAGGTCGATCGCACCCACGGGTGGTCCCGGGGCGTACCCCTCAGGTGTGAAGGCCACCCCCGGTAGGCTGACGCGGCCCCGATTCCCGACCGTGCTGACCGGAGACCGTGAGTACCACCACCTCGCACCATCTCTCTCCCGCCTTCCCCGGCCGTGCCCCCTGGGGTACGGCGGGCAAGCTGCGTGCCTGGCAGCAGGGCGCGATGGACCGCTACATCGAGCAGCAGCCGCGGGACTTCCTCGCGGTGGCGACGCCCGGCGCGGGCAAGACCACGTTCGCGCTGACCCTCGCCTCCTGGCTGCTGCACCACCACGTGGTGCAGCAGGTCACCGTCGTCGCGCCGACCGAGCATCTGAAGAAGCAGTGGGCCGAGGCGGCGGCACGGATAGGGATCAAGCTGGATCCGGAATACAGCGCGGGGCCGCTGGGCCGCGAGTACCACGGTGTCGCGGTCACCTACGCGGGCGTGGGCGTACGGCCGATGCTGCACCGCAATCGCGTCGAGCAGCGCAAGACCCTCGTCATCCTCGACGAGATCCATCACGCCGGTGACTCCAAGTCCTGGGGCGAGGCGTGCCTGGAGGCGTTCGAGCCGGCGACCCGCCGTCTCGCCCTCACCGGCACGCCCTTCCGCTCGGACACCAACCCGATCCCGTTCGTCGCGTACGAGGAGGGCAACGACGGCATCCGCCGCTCCGCCGCCGACTACACGTACGGCTACGGGAACGCGCTCGCCGACGGCGTCGTCCGGCCCGTCATCTTTCTCTCCTACAGCGGCAGCATGCGCTGGCGGACCAAGGCGGGCGACGAGTTGGAGGCGCGGCTCGGCGAGCCGATGACGAAGGACGCCGTCTCGCAGGCGTGGCGCACCGCCCTCGACCCGCGCGGCGACTGGATGCCCAATGTGCTGCGCGCCGCCGACCGGCGTCTCGGCGAGGTGCGCAAGTCGATCCCGGACGCGGGCGGCCTGGTCATCGCCTCCGACCAGGACTCGGCCCGCGCGTACGCCAAGCTGCTCCGCGAGATCACCGGCACCGGTCCGACGGTGGTGCTCTCCGACGACACCGGCGCCTCGCAGCGCATCGACGACTTCAGCCACTCGGAGGACCGGTGGATGGTCGCGGTCCGGATGGTGTCGGAGGGCGTGGACGTGCCGCGCCTCGCCGTCGGCGTCTACGCCACGACCATCTCCACACCGCTGTTCTTCGCGCAGGCGGTGGGCCGTTTCGTACGGTCCCGGCGCCGCGGTGAGACCGCGTCCGTCTTCGTCCCCACCATCCCGATGCTGCTCGGTTTCGCGAACGAGATGGAGGTCGAGCGCGACCACGTCCTCGACAAGCCGAAGAAGGACGGGGAGGAGGACCCGTACGCGGAGTCCGAGAAGGAGCTCGCCGAGGCCGAGAAGCAGCAGGACGAGGACACCGGTGAGCAGGACGCCCTGCCCTTCGAGGCGCTGGAGTCGGACGCGGTCTTCGACCGGGTGCTGTACGACGGCGCCGAGTTCGGGATGCAGGCCCACCCCGGCAGCGAGGAGGAGCAGGACTACCTCGGCATCCCGGGCCTCCTCGAACCGGACCAGGTGCAGATGCTGCTGCAGAAGCGCCAGGCCCGGCAGATCGCGCACAGCCGCAAGAAGCCGGACACGGAGGCCGATCTGCTCGAACTGCCGGCGGAGCGGCGGCCGGTGGTCACACACAAGGAGCTGCTGGAGCTGCGCAAACAGCTCAACTCCCTGGTGGGCGCCTATGTTCACCAGAGCGGCAAGCCGCACGGCGTGATCCACACCGAGCTGCGCCGGGTCTGCGGCGGCCCGCCCAGCGCGGAGGCGACGGCGGGCCAGCTCCGCCAGCGGATCGCCAAGGTCCAGGAGTGGGCCACGCGCATGAAGTGACGCGGGGCGGCGGGCACTTCGCCCGAGGGCTCACCGCACGTCCGGCGGGACGCTCAGCGCCATCACCGCCGAGTCGTCCTGCAGACCGCTCCCGAAGGCCGTGAGCAGATCGGACACCGCGTCGATGGCCGACTTCGCATGGGCGGGCGCCAGATCCCTGGCGAACGAGAGGAGCGCTTCGTCGCCGTAGCGCGCACCCCGCTGGTCCGTGCGGGCCTCGGTCAGCCCGTCCGTGTACAGCAGGAGGCAGTCCCCGGGCCCGAGGCGCAGGCGGGCGGTGGAGAACTCGGCTGTCGGGAGGGCGCCCACCAGCAGCCCGCCGGGGGTCCATTGGTACGAGGCGGTGCCGTCGGCACACAGCAGCAGCGCGGGCGGGTGCCCGCCACTGGCGAGTTCGATGCTGAACCCGTCGCCGTCCTGCGTGAGTTCGCCGTAGATCACGGTGCAGTGGCTGGGGCTTTCATCGCCCCGGTCCTCCTGGTACAGGACGGTGTTGAGGTAGGAGAGCACACTGACCCCATCGGGCGCGTAGACGGCCGCTGTACGCAGGGTGTAGCGGATCAGGGAGGTCAGGGTCGCCGCTTCGGGGCCCTTGCCGGAGACGTCTCCGAGGAAGAAGCCCCACCTGCTGTCGCCGAGCGGGAAGAGGTCGTAGAAGTCGCCTCCGACCTGGTCCCTGGAGGCGTTCCGGTAGTGGGCGCCGGACTCCAGACCCGCGACACGGGGGAGGGCCGGGGGCAGCAGGCTGCTCTGCAGGGTGGAGACCAGGCGGAACAACCGCTCGCGTTCTTCTTCTGCCTCCTGGCGGGCGCGTAGCAACTCCTGTTCGTAGCCCCGGCGGTCGTGGGCCTCGAAGAGCGTCGTGCGCACCAGCAGGGGGCGGCCTTCCTCGTCGGTCTTGGCCACCGAGGTCGCCAGAACCGGCAGCCGGGTACCGTCGGCCCGCTGCAACTCCAGGGCCACCCCGCTGATCCGCCCCTGCAGCCGCAGCAGGGGCGCGTAGTGGGTCTCGTGGTAGAGCTTGCCGCCGACGGTCAGCAGGTCGGGAAAGCGGCGGTGGCGCACCAGTTGGGTGCGGTCGTAGCCGAGCCAGTCGAGCAGGGTCGTGTTGACCTTGATGATCCGCCAGTCCCGATCGGTGGAGAGGAAGCCGCACGGCGCGTGTTCGTACAACTCCTCGGCGGGGTCCTCTTGCAGGTCGGGGCGGTGGCCGGAACTCGCACCGTCCGCCGCGCCCGTCGCGGCGCTCTCCGGTTCCGGGGGTTGCTCTGAGTGCCTCATTCGCCTGGTTCGGTGACGAAGGATGTGATCGCCTCGGCGGTCTGCTCGGGATCGCTGAGCTGGGGGCAGTGGCCCATGGAGTCCAGGGTCACCAGTCGGCTGCCCGGGATGGAGGCGTGGACGAACGCCCCCACTTCCCGCGGCGCGATGACATCGATGGCGCTCTCGACGACGAGCGTGGGGATGGTGACCCCGGCCAGGTCGGCGCGGTTGTCGGAGAGGAAGGTGGCGCGGGCGAAGACGGCCGCCTTCTTCGGGTCCACGCGGGCCAGGCTGTCGCCCAGCTCGTCACCCAGCTCGGGGCGCTCGGGATTGTTCATGATCACCGGAGCCATGGTCGCCGACCAGCCCAGATAGTTGCTGTCCAGGGACTCCAGCAGCTCGTCGATGTCCGCGCGCGTGAAGCCGCCCCGGTACTCGTCGTCGTCGATGTAGCGGGGGGAGGGCACCAGCAGGAGCAGCTTGGAGAACCGCTTCGGTTCGCGTGTCACGGCCAGAACGCCGATCATGGCGCTCACCGAGTGGCCGACGAAGATCACGTCGTGCAGATCCAGCTCGCGGCAGATCTCGAGGACGTCCTCGGCGTAGCCGTCGAGCGTCGCGTAGCGCTCGGCGCTCCAGGCGTCGGGATCCGACCTGCCCGACCCCACGAAGTCGAAGAGGACGACGCGGCTCACTGCCGCGACCTCCGGTGCCACCAGGTGCCAGAGGTTTTGGTCGCACCCGAAGCCATGGGCCAGCATCACCGTGGGACCGTCATGGCGTCCGGTGACGGTGACATTGTTCCTGGTGCGGACATCCATGCGAATATCCTTGCACCGGCCGCCCAGCCTGGCGACCCGCGGCCGGACGCACTCCTCCGGCCGAGCGGGACGCGCTCCCCGGTCGGCCCGCCCTGATCGGGCTTTCACTCGAACGAGTGGGCCGGTGTCCCATGCAATACGGATAAACCAGCCCTGTCCTGCCCGGATTCTGGACGAAGCCTTCCGCTGAGCGGACCAGCTCGCTAGCCTCCCCGTTACCCCACACACACGCCCCGTGGCAGAGCCGCCGCGGAGCGCAGCCGGTGCCATGCGACCGGCGGCTTCTCCGCGCGCTGCCGCCGGGACCGGCAGCGCACCGCCGCGGGAAGCCGCCCGTCAAACAGACGAGGAGGGGCGTCGTGACCGCCGAGACGTCTCAAACGCTCGACCGAGGGCTGAAGGTCCTCAAGCTGCTCGCCGACACGGACCACGGGCTGACCGTGACCGAGCTCGCCAACAAGCTGGGCGTCAACCGCACCGTGGTCTACCGGTTGCTCGCCACCCTGGAGCAGCACGCACTCGTACGCCGGGACCTCGGCGGCCGCGCACGCGTCGGGCTCGGCGTGCTGCAACTGGGGCGTCAGGTGCACCCGCTCGTACGCGAGGCGGCGCTGCCCGCGCTCCGCTCCCTCGCCGAGGACCTGGGCGCCACCGCGCACCTCACGCTCGTCGACGGCTCGGAGGCGCTGGCCGTGGCCGTGGTCGAGCCGACCTGGACCGACTACCACGTGGCCTACCGGCCCGGTTTCCGGCACGCCCTGGACCGGGGCGCCGCGGGTCGCGCGATCCTGGTCGCCCGCCGCAACGGGGAGGACGATCCGGGCTTCGCCCTGACGCACGGCGAGCTGGAAGCGGGCGCCTGCGGTGCCGCGGCGGCGCTGCGCGGCGTGACCGGCGTCGAGGGCAGCGTCGGGGTGGTCATGCTCGCGGAGTCCGTACCGGAGCGGGTCGGCCCGCGCGTCGTGGAGGCGGCCCAGGAGGTCTCCGACGCACTGCGGTAGGACGGTCGACTAGATTCACTTCCATGCCAGCCGTTTCGTCCCCCGCTACCGGCGGAGGGGATACCCCACGCCCGGCGCGAGGGTGGTCCTCCCGCCGTACGCGCGTCCTCGCCCTGTGCGCAGTCCCCGTCGTCGCCCTGTTCGCCGTGGCGTGCCTCGCCCCGCTGCCGTTCTCGATCGCGCAGCCCGGCATGACCGCCGATGTGCTGGGCTCCCACGACGGCAGGTCCGTCATCAGCGTCTCCGGCGCGGAGACCCGTCGCACGTCCGGGCAGCTCCGGATGACGACGATCGCCGCGACCGGGCCCGACGCGGACGTACGCTTCGCCGACGTCGCGGACGGCTGGTTCTCCACCGACCGGGCCGTGCTGCCCCGCGAGGCCGTCTACCCGGTGGGCGACACCACCAAGGAGATCGAGCGGTACAACGCCGGCGAGTTCCGGAAGTCCCAGTCCACCGCCACCTCCGCCGCACTGCGCCTTCTGCACCGCTCGCCCGACGATGTGAAGGTCACGCTGCGCCTCGCCGACGTCGGCGGGCCGAGCGCCGGGCTGCTCTTCTCCCTCGGCATCGTCGACAAGCTCGACGGCGACGGCTCGGGCGGGGATCTGACCGGCGGCCGGTCGATCGCGGGCACGGGCACGATCTCCCCGGACGGGAAGGTCGGCGCGGTGGGCGGCGTACCGCTGAAGACCCAGGCCGCCAAGCGGGACGGGGCGAGCATCTTCCTCGTCCCGAAGGCCGAGTGCGCCGACGCCAAGGCGGAGCTGCCCGACGGCCTCCGGCTGGTGCCGGTCACCACGCTCGACGGCGCGGTGGACGCCCTGAAGGCGCTCAACAACGGTGGCCGGGTGCCGCGTTGCTGACGAAGGGCCCTCTCCCGGAGCCGGGGGCGCCGTCGAACCAGTAGATCCGGAGCAGAGGGCGTTCGGTGTCGGCTTCGGCGCGGTCCCTCAACCCCTGGATGAGCGCGGCGTCCCGCGAAGCACCGGCGTACGCGCCGGGTCCGGGCCGGCTCACGGGGATCCCGCCACTGCCCGACTCGCGGCATCCGCCTCAGGGCCCTCCCCGTCCTCCTGCGACGCCTGCCGGACCAGCGGGATGATCCGCAGCGGCACCGGGTTCTCCATCACGATCGCCGTCGAGGCCCGCACGATGCCCTCGAACCCCACGACGCGGTCGATCACCCGCTGCAGATCGGCGTTCGAGCGCGCCACCAGGCGGCACAGCATGTCGCCGTGGCCGGTCGTGGTGTGCAGCTCCAGCACCTCGGGCACGCCCGCCAGATGTGAGCGGACGTCGGCGCCCTGGCCCTGTTTGATCTCCAGCGTCGCGAACGCCGTCACCGGGTAGCCGATCGCTGCCGGGTCCACGTCCGGCCCGAAACCGCGGATCACCCCGCCCGCCTGGAGACGGTCCAGCCGCGCCTGCACCGTGCCGCGCGCGACGCCGAGGCGCCGTGAGGCCTCCAGTACGCCGATGCGCGGTTCGCGCGCCAGCAGCTCGATCAGCCGCCCGTCGAGCCCGTCGATGCCCATGCTTCCGCCTTCCGATGGTCATCCTGTACAGAACGACCCGACCGTACGGGTTATTGCTATGCAGAGTGCGCAGCATTTCCCGCAACTATTGCGCACCTTGTGAGCCGGGGGGAGCCTTGCTTCATGACTGAGACCATCCATCACACCCCGGACACCGCACGGCAGGCCGACCCCTTCCCGGTCAAGGGGATGGACGCGGTCGTCTTCGCCGTCGGCAATGCCAAGCAGGCAGCCCACTTCTACTCCACCGCGTTCGGCATGCGGGTCGTCGCCTACTCCGGACCGGAGAACGGCAGCCGGGAGACCGCGAGTTACGTGCTGGAGTCCGGCTCCGCGCGCTTCGTCCTGACCTCCGTCATCAAGCCCGTGAGCGAGCGCGGCCGGTTCCTCGCCGGTCATGTGGCCGAGCACGGCGACGGCGTCGTCGACCTGGCCCTGGAGGTCCCGGACGCCCGGGCCGCGTACGCGTACGCCACCGCGCACGGCGCCACCGGCCTGGAGGAGCCGCACGAGGTCGGCGACGAGCACGGCACGGTCGTGCTCGCCGCCATCGCCACGTACGGGCAGACCCGGCACACCCTCGTCGAGCGCTCCGGCTACGACGGCCCGTACCTCCCCGGCTTCCAGGCCGCCGCCCCGATGGTGGCCCCGCGTGAGAAGCGCACCTTCCAGGCGATCGACCACTGCGTGGGCAATGTCGAGCTCGGGAAGATGAACGAGTGGGTGGCCTTCTACAACAAGGTCATGGGCTTCACCAACATGAAGGAGTTCGTGGGCGACGACATCGCGACCGAGTACTCGGCGCTGATGTCGAAGGTCGTCGCCGACGGCACCAAGAAGGTGAAGTTCCCGATCAACGAGCCCGCGATCGCGAAGAAGAAGTCGCAGATCGACGAGTACCTGGAGTTCTACGGCGGACCGGGCGTACAGCACATCGCGCTCGCCACCAACGACATCGTCTCGACGGTCCGCGCGATGCGCGCCGCCGGCGTCCAGTTCCTCGACGTCCCCGACTCGTACTACGACACCCTCGGCGAGTGGGTCGGCGACACCCGTGTGCCGATCGACGAGCTGCGTGAGCTGAAGATCCTGGCCGACCGCGACGAGGACGGCTATCTGCTGCAGATCTTCACCAAGCCGGTCCAGGACCGTCCGACGGTCTTCTTCGAGATGATCGAGAGGCACGGCTCGATGGGCTTCGGCAAGGGCAACTTCAAGGCGCTCTTCGAGGCCATCGAGCGCGAGCAGGAGCGGCGCGGCAACCTCTGAGGCTCCCGGCCCCGCACGGACACGGCCCCACGGGATCTCCCGTGGGGCCGCGTCATGGGACGGGACGCCGCGGGGCCGCGGCACGGGACCCGACACCCGTCGGGCCGTACCGATCGTGTCCGGGCCTGTACGGGGTCGTTGGCCCGGTATGCGGATCCAGATCATCACCGCGGGCACCTACGGCTCCGTCGCGCCCTACACCGGTCTCGGTCACCGCCTCCTCGCCGAGGGCCACCGCGTCGAGCTCGTCACCCACGCCCGGTACACCGAATCGGCCGGCTGCTGCGGCCTCGCCACCCGCGCCCTGGCCGCCGACCCGTTCGAGGAACTCCTGGTCGCCCACGGGCGGTTGGGGCAGGCGCCCGCCTCGCCCCGGCGCCTGTACGACATGGGCCACGCCTCGCGCCGCGCCATGGCAGGCCTCGTCGACGGGATCATCGAGGCGGTGGACGACAAGGCGGACCTGATCCTGCTCTCCACCCTCGCCGCCCCCATCGGCGCCGTGGTCGCCGACTACCACCGCATCCCCAGCGCCGGGGTCTTCCTCCAGCCGGAGGAGCCCACGGCCGCCTTCCCGCCCTGCGTGATGCGTCTGCGCCCGGAATCCCGCGCCAACCGCGTCCTGGGCACGGCGGTCAACCGGGGCTTCGACGCCCTGTACGGTGCGGCGAACCGGCGCCTGCACGCCCGGCTCGGGTTGCCGCGCCGCGGCACCGCGCAGCTCCGCCGGCGCCGTAACGGGATCCAGTGGCCCGTATGGCACGGCTTCAGCCCCGCCGTCGTGCCGCGCCCGCCGGACTGGCGGCCCGGGCTGTACGTCACCGGCTACTGGTGGCCCCACGACTGCCCCGAGTGGACCCCGCCGCCCGAGGTCACCGACTTCCTCGAGGCCGGCCCCGCCCCGGTGTTCGTCGGCTTCGGCAGCATGATGCCGCGACCGGCCGAGGAGTTGAGCGACATCGCCGTACGCGCTATGCGGCGGGCGGGGCTGCGAGGTGTGGTCCAGTCGGGCCGGGCCGGGCTGTCGGTGGCCGACGACGACGTCATCACGGTCGGCGCCATGCCGCACAGTTGGCTCTTCCCGCGGACGGCGGCCGTCGTGCACCACGCCGGGGCGGGGACGACGGCCGCCGGGTTGCGGGCCGGAGTCCCGGCGGTCCCGGTGCCGGTCCTGACCGATCAGCCCTGGTGGTCCTCGCGCCTCGTACGGCTCGGAGTGAGCCCGGGCGTCCTGCCCCATGCGCTGCTCTCCGCGGAGCGGCTGGCGGCCGCGCTGCGGCGGGTGACGGACGATCCGGGGTACCGGGAGAGGGCCACCGACCTCGCGGCGCGGATCGGACGCGAGGACGGCAGCGGCCAGGTGGCGCGTGCGATCGCGGCCCGGCTCGGCTGAGCCCCCGGCCCCGGCCCGTCCGGCGCCGCCGGATGCGGGGCGGGAGCCGGATCACCGGGGAGCCGCGGCCAAGGGCGCGGACCTGGACGCGGACCGAGGCGCGAAAGGGGTCGTCGCGGCTCAGGGCGGGGGTCGGAGCACGGACCGGAGCATGGACCGGAGCACGGACCGGTGCGCCGATCGGAGCGCCGACCGTGACGCGGACCGGGACGCCGGCCCGGGGACCGCCGGCCTGCCCATGCCGCCCGTCGACGCCTGGCTGTACCGCCACCAGGCCGACGGCGCCATCTGCATGACCTTCGGGATGCTCGCCCGCTTCCACGGCCCGCCGCCCGTGATCGGCGAGCTTCGCGCCCGCGTAGGGGAGCGCTGGTGCGGCCTCCCGCGGCTGCGCGCGCTTCCGCTCGAACGCCCCTGGCCCCACTGGACGTCCGCGCGGCGGTCACCCGACCCCGGCCTCCATGTGGTCGACCACACCGGCCCCGTGCCGTGCCGCCTCCCCGCGCAGCACGCACCCGCCCGGCCCGCCCCCGCGACGGACGGCGCCACCCCTGACGGCGCCACCCCTGACGGGGTGGACGTCCTCGCGGCGACGCTGCTCGCACAGCCCCTCGACGAGGGCGACGGAGACGGCGGCGGCAGCGACCCCGTACCGCCCTGGCGGCTCCATCTGCTTCCCGCCGCCGACGGGTTCGCGCTCCTGCTGCGGGCCCATCACGCCCTGCTCGACGGCAAGGCCCTGATCACCCTGTTCCGCATCCTCCTCGACGGCCCCGGCGCGTACCCCCTGCCACCGGCCGCCGCTCACCTCGCCGAGCCCTTCGCCCTGACCCCGGCCCCCCGCTCCGCCCGGCTGCGCGCAGCGGCCGGGCTGCTCCCCGCGGGGCGCCGGCTGCCCTTCCACACGCGGGTCGACGAGGGGCGTGCGCTGGCCCGGAGCGAGCTTCCCGTGGCGGCACTGCGCGCGGCCGGCCGGACGCTGCCCGGTGAGCCCGCCTCCGTCAACTCCGTGTTCCTCGCGGCCGTTGCCGCCGGGCTGGGCTCCACCGGTGTACTCGGCGCCCGTCCCGGACTGCCCGGCGTCCGCGCGATGGTCCCGGTCGACCTCCGTTCCCCGCTGGACGAGGCGTTCCTCGGCAACCACTACACGACGGTCCGCCTCCCGCTCCCCGCGTCCCCGGCCCTCTCCGCACCGGACCGCCTCGCGGCCGTCGACGCCTCCTCCCGCCGGGTGGCGGGTCACCGCCTCGCCCTCGCCCAGGCCCGGATGGTGCGTCAGAGCTCTCGCCGCCGCGGGGCCGTGCGCGACGCGTTCGCGCGATACACCGACTCCCCGCGTTACTCCTCGCTCCTCTGCACCAACGTACGGACCGGAGCCGCCGCTCTGGCCATCGGCGGCGCGACGCTGGAACGGCTGGCGCTCGTCCCCGCCCTCAGTCCCGAGCACCCTCTCGCCCTGTCACTCACCACGCACGGGCCGACCGCGGTCGTCGCCGTCCTCACGGACGCGGCTCACGCCGCTCTCGGCGCGCCGCTCGCCGACCGGGTGCGCGACGAGGTGCTCGTCCTGGCGAAGGGTTCCGAAGCTCTCGGTATTGGGGCTGTATGACGTCAGCTCGCGGTGAGGGCGCGGACTTCCGAGCCGGGTCGACTCGGCGGCGGCCGCCAACTGCCTTTCGTCGTGCGCGGCTTGTTCGGCCGTGCTCATGGTCCGCCAGGATGCGAGACTGCGTGCCGCTCCGTCATCGACCGACGCGATTGCTGCACGGTGCTCCTCGCTGCCCGGGCGGACAGGGTGACGACGAGGGCGCCGTCCAAGGGCCCAGGCGAGCAGAAATCCTGCTTGGGCGACCAGGAACGCGGCGGCGAGACACATCAAAGTCCACCATTCCCAGGGCATGTGAAGTGAGGAGCCAGGTGTGACCACGGTGGGCGCAGGATGTGATCGGACTGTAAAGACGGCACGAGTACGTATTCGAGCACGCCAGTCGGTGCGGCACGTGAGCAGCGGCTACTCATGATCCGCTCCGAGTGGAGCGAGCTTCGGCCCTCTGGGGCGCCGGCGGGCAAAGCCAGGGTTCAGCTGCCACAGGGCCGAGACGAAATCCGGCCTGAGATGGCGTCAGCCCTGTGGCGCCGACGCTCCCGGAGCGCTGCCCGGACGGTTCGTACGGCTCGTACGGATGAACGTCCTGGCGTCCGGATGAACTTCACGCCGCCCCGGAACGCCGTACGGGCGTGTGCGCGGGCGCAGACCCGATAGTGCTCGCATGCGACGACGCGGGGATGCCGGGCACGCCGGGAGAGCGGGGGGACAGGACCGCGGCCGTCGGGCGGCGGCGCCGGGCCGCCGTACGGTTCTCGGGCTCGCCGGTGCGACGGCGGCCTCCCTCACGGTCACGGCTGCGGGCCCTGCCGCCGCGGCGCCCCGCACCCGCGCCGCGGAATCGCGGAGCACGCAAGCGCCCGCCGCCGACGCGCCGTTCGACCTGAGCCTCCCGTCCACCCGCCGGCTCGCCGAGAAGCCGCTGCACCACACCACCGTCATGCAGTCGTTCGCGTTCGACGAGAGCCGACGCCACATCTACGCGGTGCAGCTGATCTCGGGAGGCGTCCAACTGCCGGGCGAATCCCGCGCGTACACCCACGCCGAACGGTCGCTCGCCGGCGACCTGTGCATGAACCGGCTCTCCTGGGACGGCGCCCTCCTCGACCGCATGTACCTCAAGGGCTTCGGCCACGGCACCGTGATGGCCGTCGAGGACGCGCCGCCGGACAGCGGCACCGTCACGCTGTGGACCGAGTGCGATGTCAATCCCGAGTCCGGCTACGGCCGGGCGGTCGGCCGCTTCCCGTACGCCGCGGGCACGGTGCTCCACAGCTCCGACCCCGCCGTCACCGCCCACTGGCCGCTCCCGGGGACCACCAACAACGCGGCGGCCCTCGACCAGGACCGCCGCCGGCTGCTGCTGCGCTACGGGCTGGCCGGGCTCCGCCGGTACGCGCTCTACGACCTGGACGCCTTCATCGCCGGACGGTTCGTGCGACGAGCCGACTTCGCTCAGCCGGGCACCGAACTCGCCCTGCCCTTCCAGGGGATGACGCTCCACGGCGACTACGTGTACCAGATGCTCGGCCACACCCACGACCCCGACAGCCCGCCCCCGGACCGCGGCGACGCCCTGCTGTACTGCATCGACGCCCGCACCGGGGAGGTCGTCCAGCAGGTGCGCTCCGACACCGTGTACGCCCTGAACCTGCGCGAGCCCGAGGGGCTGGCGGTGCTGCGCGGCGAGGGCCCCCGGCTGTACATGGGGTTCGCCTCGGGACCGGTCGGCGGGCGCAAACTGTCCCTCTACTCCGTGGAGTAGCCCTCGCACGAGCCGCGGCTGAGGCCTCCGGGTGCCTCGCCTGTCGATCTTCCCAGCAGGGCTCGCCGGTGCGAGGCTGGGAACATGGCTGACCTCATCGAGCGACTGCGCGACGGGCTCCCGGAGGAGGCCGTCCTGACCGACCCCGACGTCACCGGCTCCTACGCCAATGACATGGCGAGCTTCTGCGACGCGGGCGCCCCGGCCGCCGTCGTCCTGCCCCGCACCGTCGAGCAGGTCCAGCACGTCATGCGCACCGCCACCGAACTGCGTATCCCGGTGGTGCCGCAGGGCGCGCGGACGGGGCTGTCCGGCGCCGCGAACGCCTCGGACGGCTGCATCGTGCTCTCGCTCGTCAAGATGGACCGGATCCTGGAGATCAGCCAGGTGGACCGGATCGCGGTCGTCGAGCCGGGCGTCGTCAACGCCGCGCTCTCCCGCGCCGTCGCCGAGAAGGGGCTCTACTACCCGCCGGACCCCAGCAGCTGGGAGCAGTGCACCATCGGCGGCAACATCGGCACCGCCTCGGGCGGCCTGTGCTGCGTCAAGTACGGGGTGACGGCCGAGTACGTGCTCGGGCTCGACGTCGTCCTCGCCGACGGGCGGCTGCTGACGACCGGCCGCCGCACCGCCAAGGGCGTCGCCGGATACGACCTCACGCGCCTCTTCGTCGGCTCCGAGGGCAGCCTCGGCGTCGTCGTCCGCGCCGTCCTCGCGCTCAAGCCCGCGCCGCCGCAGCAGCTCGTCCTGGCGGCCGAGTTCCCGTCCACGGCCGCCGCGTGCGAGGCGATCTGCGAGATCATGGCCCGTGGTCACGCGCCCTCGCTGCTCGAACTGATGGACCGCACCACGCTCCGCGCCGTCAACGCCATGGCCTCCATGGGCCTGCCGGAGTCCACCGAGGCGCTGCTGCTGGCCGCGTTCGACACCCCGGACCCGGCAGCGGACCTGGCCGCCGTCGGTGAGCTGTGCGCGGCGGCCGGCGCCACCGAGGTCGTGCCCGCCGAGGACGCGGCCGAGTCCGAGATGCTGCTCAAGGCCCGCAGGCTGGCCCTCACCGCGCTGGAGCAGGTCAGCACCGCCACGATGATCGACGACGTGTGCGTGCCCCGCTCGAAGCTCGCCGCGATGCTGGAGGGCACCGCGGCCATCGGCGAGGAGTACGGCCTGACCGTCGGCGTGTGCGCCCACGCAGGCGACGGCAACACCCACCCGGTCGTCTGCTTCGACGCGGCCGACCCGGACGAGTCGCGCCGCGCCCGCGCGTCCTTCGACCGGATCATGGCCCTGGGGCTCGACCTGGGCGGCACGATCACCGGGGAGCACGGCGTGGGCGTGCTGAAGAAGGAGTGGCTGGCGAGGGAGCTGGGGCCGGTGGGACTGGAGCTGCACCGCGGCATCAAGCAGACCTTCGATCCGCTGAACCTGCTCAACCCCGGCAAGATCTTCTAGCCCGGTTCTTCCGCCCCGCGGGGCCCTCACGTGCGGGGTCGCGTGCGCCCGTACCCCGTCGTGTACGGCTGCGCATCGCGCGGGCGGAGGCCGCCGCAGCGGCTCGTACGTGTCTTCTCGCGGATCCGGGTGGAGGGGTGCACTTCGTCTGGATAGGGTGCCCAGTGAGGCGGTTGAAGAGGCCGGTGCGCCCAGTCGGGGCCGCGGCCGGAGATCGACAGGGGCCCTCGCATGAGTGAATCCGTTCCCGCACAAGACACCGCGACGCGCGGTTCCGACGACGTGGAGCTCCGCCTGGAGCAGCACCGGACGGAACTGACCGGCTACTGCTATCGCATGCTCGGCTCGGCCTTCGAGGCCGAGGACGCCGTGCAGGAGACCATGGTGCGGGCCTGGAAGGCGTACGACCGTTTCGAGGGCCGCTCCGCCCTCCGGTCCTGGCTCTACCGCATCGCGACCAACGTCTGCCTGGACATCCTGGGCGGCAAGGAGCGGCGCACCCGCCCCATGGACCTCTCCTCCCCGCAGACGGCCGCGTCCCCGCTGGGCCCCGCCCTGCCGGAGGTCACCTGGATCGAGCCGATGCCCGACAGCCGCATGCTCCCGACGGCCGGCGACCCGGCCGAGGTAGCCGTGGCCCGCGAGTCGGTGCGGCTGGCGTTCATCGCTGCGCTGCAGCATCTGGCGCCCCGGCAGCGGGCCGTGCTGATCCTGCGCGAGGTGCTGGCGTGGAAGGCGAGCGAGGTCGCCGAACTGCTGGACACCACCGTCGCCTCGGTCAACAGCGCACTGCAGCGGGCGCGCGCCACCATCGCCTCCAGCGACATCGCGTCCACCGACACGGCCAGGCCGATGGACGAGGAGCAGCGGGCGCTGCTCGCCCGCTACGTCGACGCCTTCGAGCGCTACGACCTCGACTCGCTCACCTCGCTGCTCCACGAGGACGCGACCCTGTCCATGCCGCCGTACGAGCTGTGGCTGCGCGGCCACCCCGACATCCTGGAGTGGCTCACAGGCCCCGGCCACGGCTGCCGCGGCTCGCGGCTCCTCGGGGTCACGGCGAACGGCTCACCGGCCTTCGGCCAGTACCGTCCGGACGCGGTGAACGGCGGCCACGAACCGTGGGCCCTGCAGGTGATCGAGGTGTCGGACGGCCGCATCTCCGGGCTGAATTCATTCCTCGACACCGCCCGGCTCTTCCCGCTGTTCGGCCTGCCGCCCCGGCTCGACCCGTAACACCGGGCACACGGGCAGGACCTCGGCCAGGCCCGAGGCGGCCAGCAGGCAGCGCAGCTCGTCGCCGGCGTGACGCAGCCGGATACGGCGGCCCATGCGCCGTGCGGTGAGCTGCAGCCGTGCCAGGGCCTCCAGCGTGAGCACGTCCGGTGCGACGAGCGTGCCCACGTCCAGGGTCACCGTCTCGGCGTCACTGCCCCGCAGGAGCACCCCGAGGCGCTCGCACAGCCAGGGCACATGAGCGGCCGTGATCGGACCGTCAAGGGCGAGGACGATCGTCCCCACCGTGGGCTCTTCATCCGGACCGGCCAAAGCCTGCCTCCCGTCGTGGTCTTCCCTAGTGGAGACCCGGCGGCGGCACCGAACTCATCGCCGCCCGGCCCGCGGGATGCGGGAATGCGGCACCGATGAGTTCTGCGCCGGCGTGCCGTCCAACTCCTCACCAGCACGCAGGAACGTGAACGCCACCGGAGGAGCCCACGATGACCGATGCGACAGCAACGACACCGCGACGTACGCACATCGCCGTACGGGTCCTGGAGATCGCCGCCGCCCTCTTCTTCGCCCTCAGCGCCGTCCCCAAGCTCATGGGCCAGGACGAGGTGAGGGAGACCTTCGACAAGATCGGCTTCGGTGACGGGTTCATGTACCTCATCGGCGGCCTGGAGTTGGCGGGTGCGGTCGCCCTGCTGATCCCCGCGCTGGCCGGCCTGGCCGCGTCGGCGTTCCTCGCCCTGATGGCGGGCGCCACAATCACGCACATCGTCGTGCTCGACGGTGAGGGCGTCCTCGTCCCGGTCATCGCGGCCGTACCGGTCGCCTGCATCGCCTGGGCGCGGCGCGAGCGCACCGCGGAACTCCTGCGACGCGTGGCGGGCCGGGCGGCCTGAGGCGCGGCACGATCGCGGCCCGGCGATCTCCCCTGTCCCGGGCGGGAGTTGAGGCTCCTGCCCGGGAATCGCGCGCCGCCGCGGTGCGCCGGGCGGGCCGCGCCGTTCGGGGCGGGACCGGGTGGGTATGCGGAAGGAGACCGGGCCGCACGACGGACTCGGGCCCCCTCCCGGGTCTGGTATGTGTGGACGGTGCGCTCCGGCCCGCGTGCGCAGGACCGCGGGCGGTGACGGAGCCCAGTACACCCCACCGTGCATGTGCGGCAGACTGCTCCTGCCAACCGCACAGCACGGCAAGAGCAGATACGACGGGACACGGTCTATGAGCGCCCCTACCTCAGGATCTGCCGGAGGCAGCCCCGCCCCCGGCTTCTACCCCGACCCGTCCATTCCCGGTTACATCCGGTACTGGAACGGTGCCGCGTGGGTCCCGGGGACGAGCCGGCCGGCCCCGGCCGACGGCGAGGCCATGCCGGGTCCGCCCGGCGGGGCGCCGTCCGCCTCCCCTGAGCCGGGACCGGAGGAGCGGGGGCCGGTGTTCGTCGACGAGGCGGGTGGCGGCGGGGGACCGCAGGCCGGACCGGGGTCCGCGCTCCCCGAGTTGAGGCCGCGCGGCGCGATGGACGCACAGTCCTCCGAGGGGATCGACTGGAGCGACCCCCAGCGCCTGCACGGCTCGCGCCCCGAACCCGCCTCCGCCTGGGGCGCGGACGCCTCGCGCCAGACGGGCATGAGCGACCGGGGCCAGGTCTCCTGGGGCGCGAACCCGTCCGAGGGCGACCCGCGTACCGGCGACCCGCGAACGGGCGGCGCCGACCCGTGTACGGGCGCGGGCGATCCGCGTACGGGTGGCGGAGCCGCGTCCGGTGAGGGCGGTACGCCGGGCAGCGTGGACCTCGGGGGCGGGCGGTCCTCCGTCGAACGCGACCGCGAAAGCGACCGCGGACCGGCGGCCGAGGGCGACCGCCCCCGAACCGACGGACGGCTTGCCCTGCGCACCGACGCGGGCGCCGACTCCGCCTCCGCGCCGCCTGCCACGGGTCCGGCGGCGGGCGGCGAGGCGGAGGCGGACGGCACGATGGCGATCCGCGCCGTACGGCCGGGTGCCGACCGCGGGACGCCCTCGGTGCCCCCGGCGCGGGACGGCGGCTCGGCCCCGGGGCAGTCCGGGCGTACGGACCGGTCCGACCCGGTGCAGGCCCCGCAGGACGGGACGATGACGATCCGGGCCACTCCCGGCCCGTCCGCGGGTTCCCAGGCGTCCGACGGGCGAACCGACGGCACCATGGCCATCCGCCGCGCCCGGCGGACCGGCACTCCGGGCGGCGGCATTCCGGCTCAGCCCGGCCCGGCGGCGGCGCAGTCATCCCACGGCCCGGCGCAGGCCCAGGTGCCGGGCCCGAACGCCCAGGCGCCCGCCCCGAACACCCCCGCGCCCGGCCCCGCCACAGCCGCCGCGCCCCCCAACACCCAGGCCCCGCAGCCTTCTTCGCCCGGCCCGGCCGGTCCCGTCACCCAGGGCCCCGGTGGCGGTCAGGCCTCGTGGCCGCAGCAGGCGCTCCGGCTCGCGCAGCCCGAGAGCGGCGGTTCGGAAGCGTCCGAACCGGTCATCCCCTGGCGGCCCCCGGTCGACGATCCGTTCCTGCAAGCGGCGCAGGCCCAGGCGTCCGTCCGCCCGGCCTCCCTCGGCCGCCGGCTCGCCGCCCGGCTGATCGACACATTGCTGCTGGGCGGCGCCGTCGCGGCCGCCGCCGTGCCGCTGTGGACCAAGGCGTCGGACCACATCGACGACAAGATCGAGCAGGCCGAACTGAGCGGGGAGACCGTCACGGTCTGGCTGGTCGACGGCACCACCGCCGTCCATCTCGGCATCGTCCTCGCAGTGCTGCTCCTCGGCGGCGTGCTGTACGAGGTGCTGCCCACGGCCAAGTGGGGCCGGACGCTGGGCAAGCGGCTGTGCGGGATCACGGTGCTGGGCATCGAGTCCCACGAAGCCCTCGGCTTCGGCGCCGCCCTCCGCCGCTGGCTGCTCTACAGCGTCCTCGGTGTGCTCGCCGTCGGCGTCGTCAACGTGCTGTGGTGCCTGTTCGACCGGCCGTGGCGCCAGTGCTGGCACGACAAGGTGGCAGGCAGCTTCGTGGCGGGCACGGGCGGGAGCGCCTCGGCCGGTTGAGCGACGGTCGCCCGAACGGCTCCTTCCGGGCTGCGGCCGCGGTCGAGCGGGGGTCGACTGGTGCGCATGAGTACCGATCAGCCGCCACCGGGTTCCGGCGAGCCGCCGGAGGACGACCCGTTCCGCAAGCGCCCGCAGGACGCTCCCGGTTCCGGTGCCGGAGGGGGATCGCCGTACGACAAGGCGCCGCCGCCCCCGCCCGGTGACGGTTCCGCGCCTCCTCCGGGCCAGGGCTCGTGGAGCGCTCCGCCGCCGCCCGGCGCGGGCGGCCCCTACGGCCAGGGGCCGTACGGGCAGGAGCCGTACGGCGGTTCACCGTACGGCGCCGATCCGCTCGCGGGGATGCCGCCGTTGGCGAACCGGGGCAAACGCCTGGTCGCCCGCATCATCGACGCCCTGATCATCTTCGTCCCGGTCGGGCTCATCATGTACTTCGCCGTGGGCGGGTACGACCCCACGGACACCGACGACTCGGGCCGGCAGGCCGCGGTCCAGGGCGTGTCCCTGCTGGTGTACCTCATCTACGAGGGGCTGATGCTGACGCGCTTCGGGCAGACCGTCGGCAAGAAGCTGATGAACATCCGGGTCGCCATGCTCGAGGACGGGTCCGTGCCCCGGGGCGCACCGGGCTGGATCCGCGCCTGCGTCTACACCGTGCCGGAGATCGTGCCCTGTTGCGGCTTCATCTTCTGGCTGGTCAACGTGTTGTGGTGCACCTGGGACCGGCCGTACCGCCAGTGTCTGCACGACAAGGCGGCCAAGACCGTTGTCGTGGAAGTGCAGTAGCGGGCGGGAGGGCTCAGTGGTGCAGCGAGTGCTCCTCGACACGGGAGCCGGAGCCGGAGCCGGAGCCGGAACGGGTTCGGGCCCGTGGCACCGACGCGCCGAGCCGCTCACCGCGTTGTTCGGCGGAGGAGGGCCGGGGGCGTGCCGTGCGGGGTGCGGGGACCGTCAGGGCGACCAGGAGTCCGAGGGCCAGCCCGGTGAAGGCGATCACCGTCACCCCGAACCCCGAACGGGTCTGGGAGAGCAGGAGCATGGCCAGGGTCGAGAAGACCACGGTGGCCGAACCGTAGGCGAGCTGTGCTGCGGTCGGACGCGGCATGGCGGGTTCCGTCCTCGGGGCTGATGCAGGGTATGAGTGCTGTCTGCCCGAGGCTAACCGACGGTAAGCGTGACCTTACCCACGCCACCGGTGCACAGGGGGCGCATGGAGTCATTCGGCATTCCAACTGCCGAGACGGACGCGCCCGTTGGGCGGGTGAGCAGGTGTGACGGGCCGCCCCGTCCGCGGCCTTCCGGATACCGGAAGGCATAAGCCAGATAACGTACCCGCCTGGCGTGTGCAAGTCAAGATCTGTTTTTTCTGCCCAGTCTCCGGTCCAATGCCCCCTGACCACGCAGCAATCGGGGAGGGCAACAACAAGTGAAGAACGCGAGAAGCGGACGGCGGGCCATAAGATCCGCCGCCATGGTGACAGCGGTCGCCGCGATCGGTGCGGCCGCGCTGACGGTCGGCGCCGCACAGGCGGAGGACCGGCCCGCGGACATCGAGCGTCGCGACCCGGCGCCCGCGAAGCAGGATGTCGAGCACGACCTGAAGGGTCCGTTCAGCGACCGCCAGGAGGCGCAGCGCGAAGACGCGCTCCAGCGCGTGCTCGCCGGGGATGCGAAGGCCGAGAAGCGCGGCGCTTCCCAGGTCGTGAAGCTCGGCAAGAACAAGTACGTCGAGCTCGGCCGTGAGAAGACCGACAAGATCTTCACGATCCTCGTGGAGTTCGGCGACAAGGTCGACGACTCGACCACGTTCGACCCCGACGGCTCCGGTCCCAAGCCGCCCGTCGTGAAGTACGGCGGCAAGCCCGGCCCTGCTCACAACGAGATAGCCGAGCCGGACCGTGCCGACGACAACAGCACGGCCTGGCGCAAGGACTACAACCGCAAGTACTTCGAGGACATGTACTTCTCGAAGGCGAAGAAGAAGCAGTCGCTGAAGAAGTACTACGAGAAGCAGTCCTCGGGCCGCTACTCGGTCGACGGCGAGGTCGCGGACTGGGTCAAGGTCAAGTGGAACGAGGCCCGTTACGGCTCGAACTACTGCGGTGACACCAACTGCCCCAACGTCTGGGACGCGGTGCGCGACGGCGTCAACCAGTGGGCCGCGGACCAGAAGGCCGCAGGCAAGACCCCGGAGCAGATCAAGGCGCAGCTGGCGAAGTACGACGCCTGGGACCGCTACGACTTCGACGGCGACGGCAACTTCAACGAGTCCGACGGCTACATCGACCACTTCCAGATCGTCCACGCGGGCGAGGACGAGTCGGCGGGCGGCGGTGTCCAGGGCGAGACCGCGCTGTGGGCGCACCGCTGGTACGCGTACGGCACCGACGCCGGCAAGACCGGCCCCGCGGACAACCAGGCGGGTGGCGCCCAGATCGGCGACACCGGCATCTGGGTCGGTGACTACACCATGCAGCCGGAGAACGGCGGCCTCGGTGTCTTCGCCCACGAGTACGGCCACGACCTCGGTCTGCCGGACCTCTACGACACGACCGGCAAGGGCGAGTCGTCCGTCGGCTTCTGGTCGCTGATGTCCTCGGGCTCCTGGCTCGGCACCGGCAAGAACGAGATCGGCGACCTGCCGGGCGACATGACCGCCTGGGACAAGCTGCAGCTCGGCTGGCTCAAGTACGACAAGGCCAAGGCCGGCAAGAAGTCCACGCACGCGCTGGGCGTGGCCGAGTACAACACCAAGCTGAAGCAGGGTCTCGTCGTCGAGCTCCCGGTCAAGTCGAAGACCACCACCATCGCCAAGCCCGCCGCGGGCTCGAAGCAGTGGTGGAGCGACATGGGCGACGACCTGAAGAACACCCTCAGCCGTCCGGTCGACCTCACCGGCAAGTCCAAGGCCGAACTCGCGCTCAACGGCTGGTGGGACATCGAGGAGGGCTACGACTACCTCTACGCCGAGGTCTCGGCGGACGGCGGCGCGAGCTGGACCCCGGTCGACGGCACCGCCGACGGCAAGGCCATCCCGCGCGACGGCGGTGACAAGCCGGCCCTGACCGGTGTCTCCGAGAAGTACAAGAAGCTCGTCTTCCCGCTGGACGCCTACGCGGGCAAGAAGATCGACATCCGCTTCCGCTACCAGACGGACGGCGGCGCGGCCCAGCTGGGCTTCGCGGCGGACGAGATCGCGGTGACGGCGGACGGCAAGGAGCTGTTCAAGGACGGCGCCGAGGGCGACGACAACGGCTGGACGGCGAAGGGCTTCTCGCGCATCGGCGAGTCCTTCACCAAGGACTACCCGCAGTACTACATCGCGGAGAACCGGCAGTACGTCTCGTACGACAAGACCCTCAAGACCGGCCCGTACAACTTCGGTTACGCCACCAAGCGCCCCAACTGGGTGGAGCACTACCCGTACCAGAACGGCCTCGCCCTCTGGCTGTGGGACACCTCCCAGGCGGACAACAACGTGGGCGTGCACCCGGGTGAGGGTCTGATCCTTCCGGTCGACGCGCACCCGAAGCAGGAGAAGTGGGCGGACGGCACCCTGATGCGCAACCGCATCCAGGCGTACGACTCGCCGTTCAGCCGCTACGGCACCGACGGGTTCACGCTCCACAACGACGGCAAGGCCGCCAAGGTCAAGTCGAAGAAGGGCGTCTCCGTCTTCGACGACCGCGCGGGCGACTACTACGACGAGTCGAACCCGACGGCGGGTGTCAAGGTTACTGACACCAACACCCGGATCAAGATCCTCAAGGAGGCCCGTGACGGCTCCCTCATGATCCTCCGGGTCGGGCCCTCAGCGAAGTAAATCGTTATCTTCGCAGGTCAGAGCGCATTCGGCCGCCGCCCTCTAGCGGGCGGCGGCCGTTCGCGTTTAGATGCTCTGGCAAGCTTTCTTATTGACACAACGTCTCAACGGGGGAGATCCGAGGGCAATGGCCGGTGGAGGATTCGTCAAGCTTCCGGGCGGCAGCGTGGTTGTCGCGCTGTCGTTGCCGCGTCCCCAGAAGGCGCCCTGTGAGGGCGTCCGGGACGCTGCCCGGGTCCGCGTGCTCGTGCACGCCGCGAACCGCGCACGCGCCCTGACCAGGCTCCGGAACCTCGGCCTGCGGGCGGTCTACCTGCGGGGGAACGCGGAGCCGCCGACGCCCGACGAGGTCACCGCCGTGCTGCACCATCCGGACGGGCTGGTGTGGAAGGCGTCACTGGACGACGACACCGAGTCATGGCACCCCATCCGCACGCTCCTGCGGCCCCCGCCCCAGGCGCAGCCCCAGTCCCGGACCCCGGCCCGCCCCCCGGTGAGCCCGCTGCCGGACCACATCCCCACGGGCCCGGCCTCCACGTGGGCCTGGGAGGGCATCCTGGCCGAGTGGTCGGCGGCGCTGTAGTCCTGAGGCGGCCCACGCCCCCGCCCCGGGCCTCGCGGCGCTCGCGCGGCCCCACGGCCCCGGCTCGGCTTCGCGGGGCCTCAGCGGGCGGCTCGCGCCGGGTGCGGCCGGCCAGGCGCGAGGGTCAGACGACCGGCTTGCCGCTGAGCTCCACGCCCGCCGCGCGCAGCTCGTCGAGCGCCTTCTGGGTTGTGATGTCCGACACACCTGCGGTCAGGTCGAGCAGCACATGCACGGCGAACCCCTCCCGTACGCCGTCCAGCGCGGTGGCTCGTACACAGTGATCCGTCGCGATGCCGACCACATCGATCACGGTCACGCCGCGGGCCCGAAGCCAGTCGGCGAGCGAGATGCCGTGCTCGTCCGTGCCCTCGAAGCCGCTGTACGCCGCGGCGTACGCGCCCTTGGAGAAGACCGCCTCGATGGCCCCGGAGGCTATGGCGGGCGCGACGTTCGGGTGGAAGCTGCTGCCTTCGGTGCCCGCTATGCAGTGCGGGGGCCAGCTGTCCACGTAGTCCGGAGTCTCGGAGAAGTGGTGGCCCGGGTCCATGTGGAAGTCGCGGGTCGCGACGACATGGCGGTAGTCGGTATGCGTCTGCGCGACCATGTCCGTGATCGCGGCGGCGACGTCCGCGCCTCCCTCGACAGCGAGGCTGCCGCCCTCGCAGAAGTCGTTCTGCACATCGACGACGATGAGTGCCCGTTGCATGACGCATGCCTTCCGGCTGGTGAGCGGCGGGGTGCGGGGAACCCCGCCACCCGAGGGTAGGGACTGGCGACACCGCACGGGAGAGGGTCGCCTCCCACGCCCCCAAGACTGCGGACCGCCTCTTTCTTCCCGCTGCGGGTGGGACCGAACCGGCGCGGCCCGGCGGTGCCGAGGCCCCATTCTTCCCGCCGGCGTGCAGGGATCCCAGGCGGCGCGTCCGCCACCGGCGGCCCTTCCCGGGGCCGTAACGTCCCGCCGCGGCAGGATCGTTGGGCCGCGGCGGCCTTCTTCCGATGCGGCGTCGGGATCCATTCGCCGCAGCGCCGGGATCCGTCCGCGGGCGAAGTCGCCCTACCGTGTGGACATTTCGTGATTGAAGCGCTCATGGTGGTCTCAGGTCGGCGCCCCCCGCACCGCGCTGCCGCGGCGGACGCGGCAGCATCCGCCGCTACAGGTACTCCGTGGGCAGCACCGGCTCCCCGCGGGAGAGTTGCATCGCCGACAGCGGCAGGTTCCCCCGCGCCTCGACATGGCGGTCGCGCGCCGCGTCCAGCGGCTCGCGGCCCACGACGCGGCCGTCGCGTACGAGTTCCACCAGGAGCAGGTCGTCGGCGAGCTCCGGCGGGACCTCGCCCGTGCCGAGGACCTCCGCCTCGGCCACACCGTGCTCGTCCTTGCGCCGCGCGGCCCACTTGCGGCCGCCGATCGACGTCTTGCCGCCCAGCGACTTCTTCGCCACCGGCACGAGCGGTGCGTCCGGTGCGTCCGACTCCGCCCGCGCCACCAGCTTGTAGACCATCGAACAGGTCGGTTGGCCGCTGCCGGTGACCAGTTGGGTGCCGACCCCGTACGCGTCCACAGGGGCCGCGGCGAGCGAGGCGATCGCGTACTCGTCGAGGTCGCTGGTCACCACGATCCGGGTGTTCTCCGCGCCCAGGTCGTCGAGCTGCTGCCGCACCCGGTGGGCCACCAGCAGCAGGTCGCCGGAGTCGATCCGTACGGCGCCCAGTTCCGGGCCGGCGATCTCCACCGCCAGCCGTACGGCCTCGGCCACGTCGTAGGTGTCCACCAGCAGCGTCGTGCCCCGGCCGAGCGAGGCGACCTGCGCGGTGAAGGCGTCCCGCTCGCTGTCGTGCAGCAGCGTGAAGGCGTGGGCGCTGGTGCCCACGGTGGGGATGCCGTAGCGGAAGCCCGCCGCGAGGTCGGAGGTGGAGGAGAAGCCGCCGACGTACGCCGCGCGGGAGGCGGCCACCGCTGCGAGCTCGTGCGTACGGCGCGCGCCCATCTCGATCAGCGGCCGCTCGCCCGCCGCGACGCCCATGCGGGAGGCCGCGGCGGCGACCGCGGAGTCGTGATTGAGGATCGAGAGGATCACCGTCTCCAGCAGGACGGCCTCGGCGAAGCTGCCCTCGACGCGCAGGAGGGGGGAGCCGGGGAAGTACACCTCGCCCTCCGGGTAGCCCCAGATGTCGCCGCGGAAGCGGTAGTCCGCGAGCCAGGCGACCGTGGGCTCGTCGACGATCCGCTGGTCGCGCAGGAACTCCAGGACGTCGTCCTCGAAGCGGAAGTTCTCCACGGCGTCCAGGACACGCCCCGTACCGGTCACGACGCCGTAGCGGCGGCCCGTGGGCAGCCGGCGGGTGAAGACTTCGAAGACGGACCGCCGGCTCGCCGAGCCCGACCGCAGCGCGGCTTGCAGCATGGTCAGTTCGTAGTGGTCGGTGAAGAGGGCGGTCGACGGCACATCCACCGGCAGGCGCAGGTCCGCTGTGTTCATGGCAGGATCGTACCCCCAATACTCGTCACTTTGACGATTTCCCCTCGGGTGCACTTCGAACCCCCTTCCGGGCCCGGCATCCCGGCCCGGGACGCCGGGCAGCGGTTTAGGCGATGACCCTCCCCGGGTGGCAGCATGGAACGCGTGAGTGTCGCCCCCGTCGAGATCGAGCGCCCCGAGTCGAGCGAAGCACCCTCCGTCGTGCCGGAGCCCGACGTCCCCTGGATCACCCTGGTGCACAACGACCCGGTCAACCTCATGAGCTATGTGACGTACGTCTTCCAGGCGTACTTCGGCTACCCCAAGGACAAGGCCCACAAGTTGATGCTCGACGTTCACCACAAGGGCCGCGCCGTCGTCTCGCAGGGCACCCGCGAGGAGATGGAGCGCGACGTTCAGGCGATGCACGGCTACGGGCTGTGGGCGACTCTGCAGCAGGACCGCTGATGGCGGGGCAATTCGAGGCCGTCCCGGGTGGCGGGGCCGCCGTGGCGCTGGACGAGGTCGAGATCGCCATCCTGCGCAGCCTGGCCGTGCAGTTGATGGAGCTCGTCGGCGCCGGTGACCAGCCCGCCGAGGGCGGGGATCCGCTCGCCGCGATCCTCTCCGAGGGGCCGAGCGAGCCGCCCGCCGACCCCGCGCTGGCCCGGCTCTTCCCCGATGCGTACGGCGGCCCTGAGGCCAAGCCCGACGAGGAGACCCTGGAGTTCGCGGCCGAGTTCCGCCGGTACACCGAGAACGACCTGCGGGCGCGCAAGCGCGACGACGCGCTCGGTGTCGTCCGCTCCCTGGACGCCCTCACGCCGGCCGGGGACGGCGGCGCGGTGCTCAAGCTCGGCCCGGACGAGTCCCGGCGCTGGCTGGGCGCGCTCAACGACCTGCGGCTGACCATCGGGACCCGGCTCGAGGTCGCGGACGACGACGACAACAACGAGCTGTACCGGCTGCCGGACTCCGATCCGCGCAAGCCGATGGTGATGGCGTACCTCTGGCTCGGCGGGCTCCAGGAGTCCCTCGTGGAAACGCTGATGGCGTAGCGCCGCGAGGGCGCGGGACTGCCGTGCCGGGACGTGACGGCATTCACGTCGCGGCACCCGTTGCGGCTCCGGTTGCGGCGCCGGGCGGGCCCCCGGTGGCCTTTCGGATGTCGCGCTCATGCAAACTGATTGAGGAACGTCCATTTTGCGTTCGCTCAACGGACACTCAGATCCGGATAACGATCCAGCAACCGCCCCCGTGTTCTTGAGGGGCGGTTGCGTTTTATGTCCGCTTCTTCTTGTGATTCACGCCACGGAAGTCTCCCCGAACCACCGTTCGGCGCGTGATAAACCTGCACGACGCCTGCCGGGACAACACCCCTGTCCTGGCAGGGGTGCTGAGCCGGCTGATCGCCGGTATGCAACTCCATCCATTTCCGGGGGGTCGGGACCCGATCCGAGCCGAGAGGCCGGTCGGGCGTGGAGAAAGGCGCAGCATCATGACCTCAGTGCAGGTCGCGCGAGATGACAACAACGCTGACGGCAGTGGGGCCGCGGGCCACACCCCTGAAGAGGGCTACCAGCGGGGACTTGGCAGTCGCCAGGTCCAGATGATCGCCATCGGCGGCGCCATCGGCGTCGGTCTCTTCATGGGTGCCGGGGCGAATATCGCCAAGGCCGGCCCGAGCATCATCCTGATGTACGCCCTCGCGGGCGTCGTCATTTTCTTCATCATGCGAGCACTCGGTGAGCTGCTCCTCTACAGGCCGGTTTCCGGCAGCTTCGCGGAATACGCCCGCGAGTTCCTCGGCCCGTTCTTCGGCTATGCGACCGGCTGGACGTATTGGCTGATGTGGGTCGTGACCGGCATGGCCGAACTCACGGCCGCCGCGATCTATATCCACTTCTGGTTCCCGGAGATCCCGCAGTGGGTCAGTGCGCTGGTCTTTCTGGTCGTGCTGTTCGGTGTGAACCTGATCTCGGTGAAGATTTTCGGTGAGGTCGAGTTCTGGTTCTCGATGATCAAGGTCACCGCCATCATCGGCATGATCGTGATCGGTCTCGGCGTACTCACCCTCGGCTTCTCCGACGCCGGTGACACCGCCGCCGCCAGCAACCTCTGGGCCCACCACGGCATCTTTCCGAACGGTGTCGGCTCCAGCCTGATGACCCTGCAGGGCGTCATGTTCGCCTACCTGGCCGTCGAGCTCGTCGGCGTCACCGCGGGCGAGTCCGAGAACCCGGAGAAGACGCTCCCCAAGGCGATCAACACCCTGCCCTGGCGCATCATCGTCTTCTACGTCGGTGCCCTGGTCGTCCTGCTCTCGGTGATCAAGTGGACCGAGTTCTCCGCCGGTGAGAGCCCGTTCGTGCACGGCTTCGAGAAGATGGGCATCCCGCTCGCGGCGGGCATCATCAACTTCGTCGTCCTCACCGCGGCCCTGTCGTCCTGCAACTCCGGCATGTACTCCACCGGCCGGATGCTGCGCGACCTGGCGTCCAACAGCGAGGCCCCGAAGGCCTTCGGCAAGCTCAACGCCCGTAAGACCCCGGCCATCGGCATCACCGTCTCGGTCGCCCTCATGGGCATCGGCGTGGTCCTCAACTACGTCGTCCCGGAGAAGGCGTTCGGCTACGTCACCTCCGTGGCCACCGCCGCCGGTATCTGGACCTGGATGATGATCCTCGTCAGCCACATCCGCTACCGGCGGGGGGTCAAGGCGGGCCGTCTGCCCAGCTCCTCCTTCCCGGCGCCGGGCGGTTCGCTCTTCAGCTATGTGGCGCTCGCCTCGCTGATCTTCGTGACCGGCCTGATCGCGTACGACTCGGAGGCCCGTGTCTCCCTGTACGTCGGCGCCGGCTGGGCGTTCTGCCTCGCCATCGGCTGGCTGGTCGTCAAGGCCCGCAACCCGCAGGTCGCGGCCCCGGTCGAGCAGCGGAAGGCCGAGTCCGTCCCGAAGTGACCGGGCCGCGCCCCGACGCGCGTCCCACAGGCGGCCTCCGGATCGGTATCCGGAGGCCGCCTCGTGCCTGCCCGCCGCCCGCCGCCACCCTGGGCCGAGGCGCTTCGCGCCACCCCTCCTATCCTTTGGCCATGCTCACCATCACCCAGGACCTCCACGACCGGATCGTGGCGCACGCCCGCGCCGACCATCCCGACGAGGCGTGCGGCGTCATCGCGGGCCCGGCCGGCTCCGGCCGCCCGGAGCGGTTCATCCCGATGCTCAACGCGGCCCGCTCGCCGACGTTCTACGAGTTCGACTCGACCGACCTGCTCAAGCTGTACCGGGAGATGGACGACCGGGACGAGGAGCCGGTGGTGATCTACCACTCGCACACGGCCACCGAGGCCTACCCCTCCCGTACGGACATCTCCTACGCCAACGAGCCGGAAGCGCACTACGTCCTCGTCTCGACCGCGGAGTGCGGCCACGAGGAGGGCCCGGTGCAGTTCCGGTCCTTCCGGATCGTGGACGGCGAGGTCGCGGAGGAAGAGGTCACGGTCGTCCCGGCCTACTGAGCGGGCAGCCGCGGCATCGCCCGGAGAGCCGGGAAAGCCCTGAGCGGAACCTTCGGGTCCGGGACCCTGCGTCGGGGAACCGCCGACGCAGTGTCCAAGAAGACGTCCGCATCGTGGGACCGGGTCCCGGAGACTGGACGGGGAATCGTTACGATGAGCCCATGGTTGTGGAAGACGTGAGCGAGAAGACGCCGGGCACCCTGCTCGTGGCGCGGCTGCACGTCGACCTGTGCCGCCTCGCCAGCGCCATGTGTCCGCGCACCGCCGCCTGACGCACGACCGCCCGCCGCGGGCCCGTACGGGCCGCCGGGCACGTACCGCTTTCGCACCGCCGCACCACCCCGCACCTCCCTCCCGCCGCCGGCGCAGGACGACGCCGCGCGCCCGCCCTTCGCCTTATCCCGACAGGAGCCCGCACATGGCCATCGAGGTCCGCATCCCGACCATCCTCCGCACCTACACCGACGGCCAGAAGGCGGTCCAGGCCAGCGGCGCCACCATCGATGAGCTCTTCGCCGACCTCGAGGCCCGGCACGCCGGCATCCGCGAGCGCCTGGTCGACGGAGGCGAGCTGCGCCGCTTCGTCAACGTCTACCTCAACGACGAGGACGTGCGCTTCCTCGAGGGGATCGGCACCGAGCTGAGCGACGGCGACAACGTCACGATCCTGCCGGCGGTCGCCGGCGGCTCCGCCGCGTACCTGGGCCCCACCGGACGGCACTGATGCGGTACGACTCCCACCTGGCAGCGGTCGGCAACACCCCGCTCGTCCGCCTGCCGAAGCTGTCCCCGTCCGAGGACGTACGGATCTGGGCCAAGCTGGAGGACCGCAACCCCACGGGCTCGATCAAGGACCGGCCCGCGCTCCACATGATCGAGCAGGCGGAGAAGGACGGCCGGCTGACCGCCGGCTGCACCATCCTCGAACCGACGTCCGGCAACACGGGCATCTCGCTGGCGATGGCGGCCAGGCTCAAGGGCTATCGCATCGTCTGCGTCATGCCCGAGAACACCTCCGAGGAGCGGCGGCAACTGCTCGCCATGTGGGGCGCCGAGATCGTCCCCTCCCCGGCGGCCGGCGGCTCCAACACGGCCGTACGGGTCGCGAAGGAGCTCGCGGCCGAGCACCCGGACTGGGTGATGCTCTACCAGTACGGCAACCCGGCCAACGCGGGCGCACACTACGCGACCACCGGCCCGGAGATCCTCGCCGACCTGCCCTCCATCACGCACTTCGTCGCCGGCCTCGGCACCACCGGCACCCTGATGGGCGTCGGGCGGTATCTGCGCGAGCACAAGCCGGATGTCGGCATCGTCGCCGCCGAGCCCCGCTACGACGACCTGGTCTACGGACTGCGGAACCTCGACGAGGGCTTCGTCCCCGAGCTGTACGACGCGTCGGTCCTCACGACCCGCTTCTCGGTCGGCTCCGAGGACGCGGTGCGCCGGACGCGCGAACTCCTCCAGCAGGAGGGCATCTTCGCGGGCGTCTCCACGGGGGCGGCGCTCCACGCGGCGATCGGTGTGGGCCGCAAGGCCGTCAAGGCGGGAGAGCCCGCGGACATCGTGGTCGTCGTCGCGGACGGCGGCTGGAAGTACCTGTCGACGGGCATCTACACGGCCGAATCCACCGAAGCCGCGGTGGAGGCCCTCCAGGGCCAGCTCTGGGCCTGAGCCCCGAAGAGGCCCGGCCCGACCCGGCCAGGATTCCGTCGACCCCTCCGTCCCTTTCCCGCCGCCGTCCGCGGCGACCGGCCCCCGCTGGGGGCCGGGGCGGCAACCGCCCCTGTGGGGGTAGGGCGGTTACCACGTCCTGGCGGAGGTGACCGCTCGGGGAGCGGTCACCTCACCGGGTGCTCACCTCAGCGAGCGGTCACCAGCTCGGACTTGTTGAGGCCCTTGAAGCCGTTGGCCCACAACTGGTCGACCGAGGCCGACTCGTTGGCGTCCGGGCTGTCGTTGGTGCAGGAGGGGCCGGGGCCGCCTCCGGACATCAGCTCCGAGCACGGGCCCTCGTAGTGGTCGGGCAGGCCCAGCACGTGCCCGGTCTCGTGGGAGGCGACGCGGTCGGAGTCGTACTCCTGGTTCTGCGCGTAGTCCATGAAGATGTAGCCGTGACCGTGGCCGTCGGTGCTGGCGTACGAACCGCGGGGGTCGTTGCCCTCGCGGTAGGTGAAGTCGGCGTTTCCGCCCTCCTGCAACTGGACGTTGCTGACGGAGGAGTTCCAGACCGAGGTGCTGTTCGCGATCTCCGATGCGAAGGTCGGCGCCGCGCTCGCGTCGTAGGTCACCGTGACCGCCGCGCTGCCGGTGGCCTTCTGCTTGGCCTTCGCCGACTTGATCACGGCTTCGAAGAACGCCCGCGTGTTGGCCTGGTCCTCGGCCGAGCCCGAGTAGGCCGCGATCGACGCGGCGTGGCGCTCGGCGGAACGGGCGTCCGCCGTGGAGTCGGCGGCCGATGCCGGCACCACGGCCATCGAGGCGAGCAGCCCGAGCCCGAGGGCTGTCGTCCCGAATATCTTGGAGCGATTCATGGGGGGAGTCTCCAATCGATTTCCGAACAGGCCCCGTTGAGTCGCCTGGGTGAGCGACGGAGGGCCGTACGGAGAACATCTGGGTACTCAGAGTCTCGGGGCGTTTCCGGCTGTGCGGGATGATGCCAACTCCCGATAGCGTCAGCCAATCCCCCTTCATTTCCCACCGAATTGACCATCCACCGAGACATAACGTCTGATCGCAGATTCATGGGGGCAATACCGGATTTCGCAGCCTTTGTAGGTCTGGCCTGGAGAGCTGAAACGCCGTTATTCTCCGGGCGTGGAGCTCGATGTGAGGCACCTGCGAGCACTGTGCGCGATTGCCGATGCCGGCAGCGTGCGCAAAGCCGCGGTGCAGTTGGGCATGACACAGCCCTCCCTGACGACCCAGCTCCGCCGCATCGAGAAGGCCGTCGGCGGCACGCTGTTCACCCGCGAGCGGACCGGCAGCCGGCCGACGCCGCTGGGGCGCTCCGTGCTGTCACGCGCCCGCCCGATAGTCGCCGAGATGAGCGCCTTGATGAGCGCCGCCCAGGACGCGGCGGTCGGCGGGGGAACCTCGCGCCTGCGCATCGGAAGTACCGCCAGCCGGGCGGTCGTCGGCTGGCTCCGCCGGGTCCGCGACCGGCTTTCCGACACCGACACCACGATCCACATAGAGGTGTCGTCCAACGCCCTGCTGGAGATGCTCGCGACGAACCAGCTCGACGTCGCGTTCGTGCACGAGCCGGAGTTCTTCCCGCTCCGTGTGCCCCCCGGCCTCGACCAGCGCGTCGTGGTGGAACGGGAGCCGCAGTTCGTCGCCGTGTCCACGGAGCACCCGCGGGCCGGCCGCTCCTCGGTACGGCTGGCCGACCTGGTGACGGACAGCTGGATCGTCGACCCGGCCGCGGACGACGAGTACGCCGCTCTGCGCCGCGCGTTCGCCACCCTGGGATGCGAACCCCGCACCGTTGCCGTACGGGACATCACCACGGCCGCGGACCTGGTGGTGTCGGGCGAGACGGTGAGCCCGTGCCAGCCGACCTCGCGCTCACGGGCGGGCATGACGATCCTCCCGCTCGCCGACGACCCGCTGGCCGTACGCCTGTTGCTGATCGCCCGGCCGGGTGCCGCCGCGGTCACCGACATCGCGATGCTCCATCGCGAGCTGGAGCAGTCCTACGTCGAGGCGGCCTGGGCGAGCCCGGCGTACCGGCAGTGGCTCATGCGCCACAACAGCCCGCTCCTGCACGGCGCCGGTGACCCCGCACCCCCGCGGCCGCCCCTGGAGGCCTTCCAACTCCCGCCCCAGTCCCGCGTGGCGCGCGGTACCTGACACCGCCCCCGGCACCGGACGCCGAGGCCGCCGGGTGCTCCACGGGCGCATCCGCCGGGTCGCCGCCACCACGTGGGTCCCGGCGCCTGCGGGCCCCCGCCCCGCCCCGCGGAGACCGGCGTGAGCAGGCATGAACAGGCGTGAGCAGGCGTGAATCAGCGCGAGAGGTGACGTACGCGTGCCCAGACCGTCCGGTCCACCGCTCCCACATGCCGCCGGAACCCCCCGATCCGTACCTCCCGCAGCTCCTCCGTCTCCAGATAGCTGCGCCGTCCGGCCGCGTCCCCGACGGTCCCGTCGGGCAGGGCGATCACCCCGGCCCGGCCCTCCCGCTCCTGGCTGGTGATCTTCGCGACCAGTGCGCTCTCCCCGCGCAGGGCCAGCACCAGGCACGGCCGGTCCTTGGACCCCGGCCCGTCCTCGTACGGCACCTCCGCCCACCAGATCTCGCCCGGCCGCGGCCCGCTCCCCGGCGTCCGCTTCCCCGGCGTCCGCTTCCCGGGTTCCCGCCGGCCGGGCCGCGCCGGCGGCCTGCGGTCACCGCGCCCGCGCGGCCGGCCACCGCCCGCGCCGGGCGGCCTGGCTCCGCGCGGCTTCCGCCGCGGCCCCCGGTCGCTCCGGCCCCACCCGTCCACCAGCGACGCGATCAGTGCGATCACCACGACCACCGCGCCCAGCGCCCACCACCACGTCGTGTTCACGCGCAGCACCGTACCTTCGAAACACAGAGCGGTGGCGCCCCCCGTACCGGTGAAGCAATGGGTGAGTTCCCCCACAACACCACTCCGTGGAGGGGCGACCACCCGATTCGCGCCTTACGCTCGACGGACCGCAAGCGCTCACCCGTGCCCACCGCACGCCCGCCCCGGACCGTCCCCCGGGTCTCCCGAGACGGGGGCCCAGCCTCGGAGGTTTCTGCTTGATGAAGCTCACCGTCGTCGGCTGCTCAGGGTCGTTCCCGTCCGCGGACTCGGCCTGTTCGAGCTACCTCATCGAAGCCGACGGCTTCCGGCTGCTCCTCGACATGGGCAACGGAGCCCTCGGCGAGCTACAGCGCCACTGCGGTCTCTACGACCTCGACGCGGTGATCCTCAGCCATCTCCACGCGGATCACTGCATCGACATGTGCGGGTACTTCGTCGCCCGCTACTACCGCCACGACGGCGGCCGCGCCGAGGCCCTCCCGGTCTACGGCCCCGAGGGCACCGAGCAGCGGCTGACCACCGCGTACGACGATGTGCCCTCCGAGAAGTCGATGAGCGAGGTCTTCGACTTCCGCACCCTGGAGCCCGGCGCCTTCCGCCTCGGCCCCTTCACCGTCCGCACGGACCGGGTGTGCCACCCCGTCGAGGCGTTCGGATTCCGGCTCGAGCACGGCGGCCGCGTCCTGACCTACTCCGGGGACACCGGCCCCTGCGCCGCCCTCGACTCCCTCGCCGAGGGCGCGGACCTCTACCTGTGCGAGGCGTCCTTCACCCACGGCAAGGAGGACGTGCCCGAACTGCACCTCAACGGACGGCAGGCCGGCGAGTCCGCCCGAGCTGCGCGCGTCGAGCGGATGGTGCTGACCCACATCCCGCCGTGGACCGACCCCCGGATCAACCTGCGGGACGCCCGCGAGGTCTTCGACGGGCCCGTGGAACTCGCCCGCGCCGGCGCGGTCTACGAGATCTAGCCCCCCGCGCCGCACCCGTCCCCGTAGGTTCGCCGTCCTGTCGCCCGCCCCACGCGGGGCCGTCACCGGTCGCGGCGGTCGTCCCGGTGGGTGGCGCGGTGCTGGAGCTCGTGCCACAGGTCCGGCAGGTCGTGCCTGCCGGACAGGAACTCCTGGAACTTGATCTTCGCCGTGATCACCGGGTGCCGCCAGCGCTGATCACGCCGCGCCGCCCGCGCCAGCCGCTTCGGCTTGTCGCGGTAGCGCCACCGGGCCCACGGAGCCTCCGGGCGGCTCAGCCGGATGGCGCCGATGACCAGCAGAGGCAGGAGGAACAGGCCCAGCAGCCCCGTCCACACCTTCCCCTTGAGCAGGGTGATCACGGCGAGGACGAGCGCCAGCAGCAGGACCCCGCCCGGCAGCAGCGCATTGCCGGGCGTCGGGTCCGACCGATAGCCCGACCAGTCGATCACCGAGACCGGACGGAAGCCGAGCAGCACCAGACCGCACAGGGCGATGGCCACGAAGACGGCGTCGACGGACGTACGCCCCGCCTCCGTCCAGTAGACGTCCCGCAGATGCAGGATCAGCGCGAACTCGTCCAGCACGAGCGCCGCCCCCACCCCGAACACTCCGGCCAGCACGGACTTCACCGTGTCCGACGGGTCCGGGACCACGATCAGCGACACCCCGCTGACCAGCATGAACACCACGCCGAACACCACATGGTGAATGTGCAGTCCGCCGGTCCGCACATTCCCCGGCCACCAGCGCACCTGCGCCCGGATCATGCGGACACTGAAGCGGATGACGCCGAATCCGGCGATGAAGGAGCAGAGGAAGACGAAGAGCGGGAGCAACCCCGTGCCCACGATCTCCCGGTGGAACCAGCCGCCCTGCGCCAACGTCACCACACCGAAACGCTAGCCGACCCCGGCCCCGGCCCTTCAATCCTCGGCGAGCGGCCCGCGGGCGGCCTCCTTACAGTGGCCGCATGAGCGCCATCGGCGAAACGAGCCGGAAAGCCGCTCCGGCCCGGGGACCCCGGCCCGACGACGAACGCCACCGGCCCTGGGACCGCTTCCTGCACCGGGTTCCCGGCGGATTCGGCGCCTTCTTCGGCGGCCTCGCCCTGTACTGCGCCGTCACGGCCGTCATCCCGCCCCTGCGGAGCGTCCTGGCGCCCGTGACCCGCTTCCTGGAGTTCCTCACCGTCCCGGTCAGCGCCAACCTCGCCTACGCGGCGTTTCTCTTCCTGCTCGCCGCCGCCATCGCCGCCCGCAAGAAGATCGCCCGGCGCCTGGTCATCGCCTACCTGGGGCTGGTGATCCTGGCCGACGTCGTCGCAATGGCCACAGGCGAATGGGACGCCGTCCCGTCCCTCCTCGTGTGCGCCGCGGCGATGGGACTGCTGATCCTGGCCCGCCGCGAGTTCTCCGCCGACACCCGCCGCGGCGCTCTCTGGCGCGCCCTGCTCGTCCTCGTCGTGGGCCTGGCCGCGGCCATCCTTCTCGGCTGGGCCCTGGTCGAGGCGTTCCCCGGCAGCCTGCCCCGCAGCCAGGCCCTGCCCTGGGCGGCCAACCGCGTCCTCGGCGGACTCGTGCCCGCCTCGGAGTTCGACGGCCGCCCGGCCCGCTGGCACTACTTCCTGCAAGGGCTGCTCGGTGCCGTCGCGCTGCTGGCCGCCGCCGCGACCCTCTTCCGCTCCCAGCGCCTGGAAGCCTCGCTCCACGGCGACGAGGAACCACGCATCCGCGCCCTCCTGGGCGCCTACGGGGACCAGGACTCGCTCGGCTACTTCGCCACCCGCCGCGACAAGGCCGTCGTCTTCTCGCCCAGCGGCAAGGCCGCCGTCACCTACCGCGTCGAGGCCGGGGTCTGCCTGGCCAGCGGCGACCCCGTCGGCGACCCCGGCGCCTGGGACCCCGCCATCGAGGAGTGGACCCGGCTCGCCCGTCGCTACGCCTGGACACCCGCCGTCATGGGCGCGAGCGAGGACGGCGCCAGGGCGTACGGGCGGGGCGGGTTGAGCGCCCTTCAGCTCGGCGACGAGGCGGTCCTCAACGTCGCGGGCTTCGACCTCGACGGCCGGGACATGCGCGTCACCCGGCAGGCCGTGACCCGCGTACGGCGCCAGGGCGTCACCACCCGCATCCGCCGCCACTCCGCCCTGACCGACGAGGAGATGCGGGAGGTCGTCGAGCGGGCCGACGCCTGGCGCGACACCGAGACCGAGCGCGGCTTCTCGATGGCGCTCGGCCGCCTCGGCGACCCCGCCGACGGCGACTGCCTGCTCGTCGAGGCGTTCGACGCTGACGGGCGGCTGGTGGCGCTGCTGTCCTTCGTGCCCTGGGGCCGGCAGGGCGTCTCCTTGGACGTGATGCGGCGTGACCGCAGCGCTCCCAACGGCGTCACCGAGTTCATGGTCGCCGAACTGTGCGATCGGGCCGGGCGGCTCGGCGTACGCCGTATCTCCCTCAACTTCGCCGTCTTCCGCGCCGCGTTCGAGGAGGGCGCCCGGATCGGCGCGGGCCCGGTGCTGCGCGCCTGGCGCCGGCTGCTGCTGTTCTTCTCCAAGTGGTGGCAGCTCGAAGCCCTGTACCGGTCGAACGTGAAGTACCAGCCCGCCTGGTATCCGCGGTTCCTCTGCTACGCCGACGCCGGCTCCCTCGCCCGCATCAGCCTCGCCTCCGGCATCGCCGAGGGGTTCGTGTCCGTACCCAGCCTGCGCGCCCTGTGGGGCAAGGGCCGGCCACGCGGCATCACCGCCCCCGCCAGCACCGCCGGCCTGCCCTCACTCGGCGAACTCGGCCTGGCCGGACCGCCGGAGGGCCGCGACGGCGAGCAGGTCGACCCCCTCGCAGGGCTGCCCGAACAGGTCCGCGTACGACGGCGGAAGCTGGACCGGCTGCGGGCCGACGGCGTGGACCCGTACCCGGCCGTCGCCACCCCCCGTACGCACACCCTGGCGCAGATCCGCGCCGCGCACGCGGGCCTTGCGCCCGGAGCCCGCACCGGCGAACAGGCCACCGTCGCCGGACGGCTGCTCCTCGTACGCGACTTCGGCGGTGTCGTCTTCGCCGTGCTCCGCGACTGGACCGGAGACCTCCAACTGGTCCTCAGCCGCGACCGTACGGGCCCGGAGGTGATGAGGCGGTTCACCGCCGACACCGACCTGGGCGACCATCTCACCGCCACCGGCGAGATCGCCGCCAGCGACCGCGGCGAGCTGTCGCTGTTCGTCACCTCCTGGCAGCTCACCGCCAAGTGCCTCCACCCGCTGCCCGAGAAGCGCCACGGCCTCGCGGATCCGGAGGCCCGCGTCCGGCAGCGCTATGTCGACCTCGTGGTGCGCCCGGAGGCGCGCGAGGTCATCCGCGCGCGCAGCGCCGCCGTCCAGGGGCTGCGGCAGGGCCTGCTCGACCGCGGGTACCTGGAGGTGGAGACCCCGATGCTCCAGCAGATCCACGGAGGCGCCAACGCCCGCCCGTTCACCACCCACATCAACGCCTACGACCTGGACCTGTACCTGAGGATCGCCCCGGAGCTGTATCTGAAGCGGCTGTGCGTCGGCGGCATGGAGAAGGTCTTCGAACTGGGCCGCAACTTCCGCAACGAAGGCATCTCCTTCAAGCACAACCCGGAGTTCACCTCCCTGGAGGCGTACCAGGCGTTCGCCGACTACGACGTGATGCTCGACCTCACCCGCGAACTGATCCAGGGCGCGGCCCAGGCGGCGTTCGGGGCGCAGGTGGTCCGCACCACGGACGCCGACGGCAAGGTGACCGAGCACGACATCTCCGGCCCGTGGCCCGTCAAGACGGTCTACGGCGCGCTCTCCGAAGCGCTCGGCGAGGAGATCGACGCCGACACCGGACTGGAGAGGCTGCTGGAGCTGTGCGACCGGGTGGGCGTCCCGCACATCCCCGAGGACACCCGGGGCGATGTGGTGGAGGAGATGTACGGGCGGCTGGTGGAGGAGCGCACCCAACTCCCCACCTTCTACAAGGACTTCCCCACCGAGGTCTCGCCGCTGACCCGCCGGCACCGCAAGGACCCGCGGCTCGCCGAACGCTGGGACCTCGTCGCGTTCGGCACCGAACTGGGCACCGCGTACTCCGAGTTGATCGACCCCGTGGAGCAGAGGCGCCGCCTCACCGCGCAGTCCCTGCTGGCGGCGGGCGGCGACCCCGAGGCGATGGAGCTGGACGAGGACTTCCTGACGGCGCTGGAGTACGCCATGCCGCCGACGGGCGGGCTGGGCCTGGGCGTGGACCGCCTGGTGATGTTCCTGACCGGGCTGACGATCCGCGAGACGCTGCCCTTCCCGCTCGTACGGCAGCGCTGACGGCCTCGCGCCTCCAGACCCTCGCGCCTCCAGACCCTCGGGCCTCCAGGCCCTCGGGCCCCGGGCTCAGGCCTTGGTGAGGTCCTCGACCTCCTCCTCCGGCTCCCGGCCCGGCGTGGCGAGGTCGAACCGGGTGATCGCGTACCGGAAGAGCGCGTAGTAGATCGCGCCGAAGACCAGACCGATCGGGATGATCTTCCACGGGTCGGTGGCCAGGTTCCAGTTGAGCAGATAGTCGATGGCCCCGGCCGAGAAGGTGAAGCCGGCGTGGACGCCGAAGGCCCAGGTGATCGCCATCGACAGGGCCGTCAGCACCGCGTGGATCCCGAACAGCACCGGCGCGATGAACAGGAACGAGAACTCGATGGGCTCGGTCACGCCCGTGACGAACGAGGTGAGTGCGAGCGAGATCATCATGCCGAGGACGGCCTTGCGCCGCTCGGGGCGGGCGCTGTGCGCGATGGCCAGCGCGGCGGCCGGCAGGCCGAACATCATGATCGGGAAGAAGCCGGACATGTACTGGCCGGCGCCCGGGTCGCCCGCGAAGAAGCGGTTGAGGTCGCCGTGGACGACCTGGCCCGTGGCATTGGTGAAGTCACCGAGCTGGAACCAGGACACGGTGTTCACGAACTGGTGCATCCCGATCGGGATCAGCGCCCGGTTGATCAGGCCGAACAGCCCGGCGCCCGCGGCACCCAGGCCGGTCATCCACTCGCCGAAGGCCGTGATGGCGTCACCGATCGGCTGCCAGCCCAGGACCACCAGGACACCCATCGCCGTACCGACGAAGGCCATGACGATCGGGACCAGGCGCCGGCCGTTGAAGAAGCCCAGCCAGTCCACCAGCTTGGTGCGGTGGAAGCGCTGCCAGAGGACCGCGGTCAGCAGCCCCATGGCGATCCCGCCGAGGACGCCCGGGTTCTGGTACGACGCCGCTGTGACCTCGGAGCCCTTCTGCCATGCGCCGCTGAGGAAGCTGGTCTGCACGAAGGTGGCGCCGTCGGGGCCCGGCACCGGGAACTGGTGGATCACCGAGTAGTAGACGAGGAACCCGGCCACCGCGGCCAGAGCCGTCGAGCCGTCCGCCTTCCTCGCGAAGCCGATCGCCACGCCGATGCAGAACAGCAGCGGCAGGGCGAGCGAGGAGTCCAGCAGCGCGCTGCCCGCGCCCGCGAAGACCTTGGCCACGTTGTCCCAGCCCAGGCCCTCGGCGCCGAAGACGTCCGGCTGGCCGAGGCGGAGCAGGATGCCGGCGGCCGGGAGGACGGCAATGGGGAGCTGCAGGCTGCGGCCGACCTTCTGCAGACCCTGGAAAAGGCCGGAGCCCCGCTTCTTGGCGGGCGCCGCGGCGTTCGCGGTCGTCGTACTCATGGGGTTCCTTCGGGGACGCGAAGCGGGCCTGTGACCGGCCCGGGGACGGTGGCCTGTGCCGAGTGGTCCATACCATGTGGTCTACACCACTCAGTGGTGTAGACCATGTTCTAGCACGGGGGAGGCGGGATGAGGAACCCGCGCTTCCCGGCGATTCCATGATCTCCGGCTACCGGGTCACGTCCCGCTCCACCTCGGCCTCCACGTCCTCCGGCTCCCGTCCGGGCGTCGGCAGATCGAGCACCGTGATCAGAACCCGGAAGACCACGTAATAGACCACGGCGAAACACAGACCGATCGGAATGATCAGCCAGGGCTTCGTATCCAAATGCCAGTTGACGACGTAATCGATCAGACCCGCCGAGAAACTGAAGCCCGCATGCACCCCCAGCGCCCAGGTGATCGCCAGCGAGGCACCCGTCAGCAGCGCATGAATGCCGTACAGCAGCGGGGCGGCGAACAGGAACGAGAACTCGATCGGCTCGGTCACACCCGTGACGAACGACGTCAGGCCGACCGAGAACATCAGCCCCGCCACCGCCTTGCGCCGCTCGGGACGGGCGCAGTGCGTGATGGCCAGCGCAGCCGCCGGCAGACCGAACATCATGATCGGGAAGAAGCCCGACATGAACAGGCCCGCATCCGGGTCGCCGGCGAAGAAGCGCGTCAGATCGCCCTGCACCACCTGCCCGTCCGGCGCGGTGAACTGGCCCGCCTGGAACCAGAAGAAGGTGTTCAGGAACTGGTGCATCCCGATAGGGATCAGCAGCCGGTTCGCGACACCGAAGATCCCCGCGCCCCAGGCCCCCAGATCGATGAGCTGCTTGCCGAACGTCGTCAGCGCGTCCCCGACCGGATCCCACAAAAGACCGCAGACGACGCCGAGCACCGCGCACACGAACGCCATGAGGATCGGGACCAGGCGGCGGCCGTTGAAGAAGCCCAGCCAGTCCACCAGCTTCGTGCGGTGGTACCGCTGCCAGATCACCGCCGTCAGCAGGCCGATGACGATGCCGCCGAGCACCCCCGGATTCTGCGGAACGCCCTCCGGATGCTCGCTGTCCACCGAGCCCGGCACCGGATAGGCCGTCAGGACCCCGTGATAGACCAGGAACCCGGCCACCGCCGCCAGCGCCGTCGAGCCGTCCGCCTTCTTCGCGAAGCCGATCGCCACCCCGATCGCGAACAGCAGCGGCAGCCCCAGCTCCACGTCCAGGATCGCGCCCCCGCCCCGAGTGAGGACCTCGGCGGTCCTGGTCCAGAAATCCCCGTGCAGATAGGCCGAGAAGAGATTGCCGAGGCTGACCAGCAGGCCCGCCGCCGGCAGCACCGCGATGGGCAGTTGCAGCGATCGCCCCATCTTCTGCAGCCCCTGGAAGAGGCCCGACGTCCATGCCCTCCCCGGCGGTTGCTGTCCTGCGGCGGCGGTGTCGGTGCTCATCGGACCTCCCGGAGGCCGCGGGTTTGGCCGGGACGGCAAACTGGTGTAGACCAGTTCCACGGCGCGGCGGCACCGCATTGCGCGGGCACGGATCAGTGGTCGTCATCATGCGTCAGATGGCGGACACACGCCCGCGAACGTGGTCCGAACGTGCATTACGGTGAAAAACGATCGGGCGGCGAAACCGAAGCCCCGAACACGCAGGAGTGCCCATGGCCACCAAGGCTGAGAAGATCGTCGCCGGACTCGGCGGAATCGAGAACATCGTCGAGGTCGAAGGCTGCATCACCCGCCTCCGCGCCGAGGTCGAAGACGTCGCCCTCGTCGACGACGTCGCCCTCAAAGCCGCAGGGGCGCACGGCGTCGTGAAGATGGGCACCGCCATCCAGGTCGTCATCGGCACCGACGCCGACCCCGTCGCCGCCGACATCGAAGACATGATGTGAGCCGCGTCGACGTCACGATGTGAGCCGCAGCCACGTCATTCCGTGAACCGCATCCACGTCATGCGGTGAACACATCCACGTCATGCGGTGAAGGCATCGACGTCATGCCGCAACCGCATCGACGTGCCGCGACCGCAGCCAAGAACTCACCTGAACCACCAGCCGTCCACACCAGGACGCCGACCGTCGAACACGGAGTGAGCCACCCCGCTCGCGTGCCCAGGGCCCCGTATCCCCACCGGAATCGGGGCCCTCGGCCCAGCAGATAAGGTCACCCCATGTCTCGTATCGACGGTCGGACCCCCGACCAACTGCGCCCCGTCACCATCGAGCGCGGATGGAGCAAGCACGCCGAGGGCTCGGTCCTCGTCACCTTCGGCGACACCAAAGTCTTCTGCACCGCCAGCGTCACCGAAGGCGTACCGCGCTGGCGCAAGGGCAGCGGCGAAGGCTGGGTCACCGCCGAGTACGCGATGCTGCCCCGCTCCACCAACACCCGCGGCGACCGCGAATCCGTACGAGGCAAGATCGGCGGCCGCACCCACGAGATCTCCCGGCTCATCGGCCGCTCCCTGCGCGCAGTCATCGACTACAAAGCCCTCGGCGAGAACACCATCGTCCTCGACTGCGACGTCCTCCAGGCCGACGGCGGCACCCGCACCGCCGCCATCACCGGCGCCTACGTCGCCCTCGCCGACGCCATCACCTGGGCCCAGTCCAAGAAACTCGTCAAGCACGGCCGCAAGCCCCTCACCGGCACCGTCTCCGCCGTCAGCGTCGGCATCGTCGACGGCTCCCCCCTCCTCGACCTCCGCTACGAGGAAGACGTCCGCGCCGAGACCGACATGAACGTCGTCTGCACCGGCGACGGCCGCTTCGTCGAGGTCCAGGGCACCGCCGAAGGCGCACCCTTCGCCCGCGAGGAACTCGGCTCCATGCTCGACCTGGCCGTCGCAGGCTGCGCCCAGCTCGACTCCGCCCAGCGCGAAGTCCTCGCCCGGCCGCTCTAGCGAACCGATCGACGGGTACGCGGTGGCCGGGCCCGGAGGCGCGCGAGTGACTCCGACCGGTACGGCACGGCGACGACGCGGGCGCGCACGGCAACGGCGTCCCCGGCACCCGCCCGTACGACCCGTCCTGGCCCCGCTCGTACAACCTGTCCCCGGCACCCGCCCGTACGACCCGTCCCCGGCACCCGCCGCAGCAGCGGTGCGCCCAGCACGACCCGCGCCCCCCGGTAGTCCGCCCACCCGTGCAACCGATGCGCCGCCTTCCGGCGTACTTACCTGTACGGGCGTACGGACGACGTCCGCCCGTACGCCCAGCAACTCCGGCTCACTCGCCGGCATAACAGTGGAGGACCCGACCCAATGGCCCACCGCCGCCGCATGACCGTCATCGCAGCCCTGGCCGCAGTAGCCGTCGCCGTGCCGGTCACCACCGCATGCAGCGCCGTAGAGAAGGCCCTGGACTGCGCCCAGACCGCCGACGCGATCCTCACCAGCGTCGAGGACCTCCAGCAGGCGGCCTCCTCCGCCGTGGACAACCCGGCCGAAGCCGAACGGGCCCTGGACCGGATCGACAAGAACCTCGACGACATCGGCGACAAGACCGACAACGCCGATGTCAGCAAGGCCGTTGACGACCTGAACGGCGCCGTGAAGGGCGTCCGCGAGTCGGTCGACCAGGGCAAGACCCCGGACGTCACCCCGGTCACCAACGCCGCCAACGAGCTGACCAAGGTCTGCTCCCCGGGCTGATCCCCGGACCGGCCGGGGCCCGGACCGTGCGCCCACCGGGCCAGGACCGGCTCCGGTCCGATGCTTGCCGGGCCCCGGACGGGCGCCGACCGGGGCCCCAACCGTATGCCGGCCGGGCCAGGACTCGGCGCCGACCGGAGCCTCGGCCGGGGCCCGGACTCTTCGCCGACCCGGGAACGGAATCAGGCGCAGGCCGTCCCGGACCAGGCAACGGCCGCGACTCGGCAGCCGGGCGCCGGGCGGACTTCCGATGCGGCCGTTTTGGCAGGGTCCCGCACCGCCCGCCGTACGGGCGGCGGATAATCGGCACCATGCAGCGTCTGATCCTCGCCACCCGCAACGCCAACAAGGTGACCGAACTCCACGCCATCCTCACGGGGGCAGGGGTGTCGGTGGAACTCGTCGGAGCCGACGCGTACCCCGACATCCCCGACGTCCCCGAGACCGGCGTCACCTTCGCCGAGAACGCCCTCCTCAAGGCCCACGCCCTCGCCCGCGCCACCGGACTCCCGGCAATCGCCGACGACTCCGGCCTCTGCGTGGACGTCCTCGGAGGCGCGCCCGGCATCTTCTCCGCCCGCTGGGCGGGCCGGCACGGCGACGACAAGGCCAACCTCGATCTGCTCCTGGCCCAGCTCGCCGACATCGGCGACCAGCACCGCCAGGCCCACTTCGCCTGCGCCGCGGCCCTGGCGCTCCCGGACGGCACCGAGCGCGTCGTCGAGGGCCGCCTGCACGGCACACTCCGCCACACCCCCGCCGGCACCGGAGGCTTCGGCTACGACCCGGTCCTCCAGCCGGAGGGCGATACCCGTACGTGTGCGGAGATGACGCCCGAGGAGAAGAACGCGATCAGCCACCGCGGCAAGGCCTTCCGTGCCCTGGCTCCGGTGATCCGCGAATTGATGGGGTGACGGAGGGAAGGCCCGGACTCGTGGAGAAGCTCGGGCCTTCCTTTGCAAGGTTTGTGCGGCCGGTGGGATTCGAACCCACATGGGATTTCTCCCAGAGGCACCTAAAACCTCCGCTTATACCATTCAGCAACGGCCGCAGGCTGGCAGCCATCGTAGCGGGCGTGCGGCTCGGGCTCACATGTGGGGAGGTGCTACGGGGCACCCTCGCAATTCTTTCTGCGGTCACCGCCCCGGCACCATGTGCTCGTGATGGCATGGCAGTTCGAGCAGAGGAATCGAAGATTTTGCGCTCGGTTGTCACGCCGGTCCCCATTGATGTGGTCGATTTCCAGCACCATGGGACGGCCGTTCCACGACGGACCTGTACCGCACCCGGAGCACCGTTCCGGAACACCGATTTCCCCCACCGCCCGGCGCAGGGCGGACGACGACGTGCGCCGCTCGTCGTGCCGTATCACCAGCACCTCATCCGCCGCTCTGCGCTCTCGTGCGGGCCTTCCCCGTTGATGGGCCTGCCCGAGAAAGTGCCCTGCGTCGAGGCCGTCCTCGGCGACCCATTGGCGCAAGCGGCTTCGAGTCGCGGTGTTGTCCGGCCTGTTCAGCCGTCGCACTGTGGCCGCTATCGAGTCGGATGCTCGTACCGCCTCCTCCAGCCCCGTCTTCGACGGTCGGGGTCGGCTGCCCCGTGGACCGCGCCGAGAGAAGTGGGAGATGCCGATCCCGAAGTGCTCGAAGAGTCTTATGAGGTGGCGTCTCAACTGGTGATAGGGACGTGCACCGAGAAAGGATGACCTCGTCGATGTTCCCGCACGCCGCCGCCGCGTCCGCCAGCCGCTCTTTCGTGTAGCGGATCGAGGAGCTCATCGCGGCGCTCCGGTCGGCGCATGTCCCCGCAACCTCGACTGACGGCCGCGGTATGTGCCCGTGGCGGAATGACAGTTGGGGCAGAGAAGCCTGAGGTTGTCGGGCATGTTGTTCCGCCAGTTCCCGTCGATGTGATCGACTTCGAGAGGAAGCGGGTGGCCTTGCCGGACGGCTTCGCACCACGCGTCGCTGTGAAGTGCGATGTGTCGATACCCAGAGAGCGGACCCGGCGACTGATGTGGGTGTGCCGGCCACCGACCACGTCGAGTCCCAAGTGCCGTAAGACGTCGCACATGTTCGTCGAGGCGGCCACCGCTGTTTCCAGCACATCCCGGGTCCAGCGCGCGCCCTCGCGTTCGAAATGGGCGGGTCGACGCCCAGTTTCCTCATGCGTTCGCGCAGGTACTTCCGGGTCGGGCTCTGCGGGTCCACCCCCAGCTTCTGCAGAACTTCCCACAGTGTGCGGGACGATGCCGCAGCCTCGGCCAGGTGTTCCTTCGTGTACAGGCTTGCCGCCATGATTCCCCCTACGGATACGGCCGCGTGTTCGCCGTCTCGCACTGAGTGACGAACCGACAGCGCGGCGGTCACCCCCGGGAAACGGAACGGCCCGCACCGTATGCGGTGCGGGCCGCTGTTCCCGGGCCGAGGTCGGGGCTGGGGCCGTCAGATGTTGAGGTCCTTGATCAGCTTCGCGACATGGCCGGTGGCCTTCACGTTGTAGAGGGCGCGCTCGATCTTGCCCTCCTCGTCGACGATCACCGTGGAGCGGATCACGCCCGTCACGGTCTTCCCGTAGAGCTTCTTCTCGCCGAAGGCGCCGTACGCGGCCAGGGTTTCCTTCGAGGGGTCGCCGACCAGCGTGACCTTGAGGCCTTCCTTCTCCCTGAACTTGGCCAGCTTCTCGGGCTTGTCGGGCGAGATGCCGATCACGTCGTAGCCCGCGCCGGTCAGCAGCTCCAGATTGTCGGTGAAGTCGCAGGCCTGCTTCGTGCAGCCCGGCGTCAGGGCGGCCGGGTAGAAGTAGACGATGACCTTGCGGCCGGCGTGGGCGGAGAGGGAGATCTCGTTGCCGTCGGCGTCGGGCAGGGTGAACGCGGGGGCGGTGTCGCCGGGCTGCAGTCGGTCGCTCATGGCTGAAGTTCTCCTCATCGCTCGTGCTGCTACCCGAGAGATTAGCCGCGGTGACGGGGGTGCCATGGGGCACGCCCCCCGGCGAGCTGACAGACTGTCCATCACGGACAACCCAAAACGACGGAGGCAGCGCGGTGTCGGAAGCCAGGACCCCGGCGCAGATCGAGGCGGACATCGCCAGCAGGCGGCAGGCGCTCGCGGCGACGCTCGACGAGATCGCGGTGCGGGTGCACCCGAAGACGATCGTGGGCGACGCGAAGGCGAGGGCGGCCTCGGCGGTCGACCGTACTGCGGGCCGGGCGTACGTGGTCGTGAACCGTACGGTCTCGGACGTGCGCGGGAAGCTGGTCTCGGAGGACGGTTCGCCGCGGCTGGAGCGGATCGTTCCGGTGGCGCTCGCGGCCGTCGCCGTCGTCGGTCTGCTGGCCGTGTCCACGCGTCGCCGCCGCGGTTAGGACCCTGCGCGCACTTCGCCCATCCCGGGGCAGGTACGGTCATGGCGTGAGCACGAACGCTACCCACGACAAGCTGCCCATCCGGATGCTGCACGACCGTGTGCTCGTCCGCACCGACATCCCCGAGGGGGAGCGGCGCTCCAGCGGGGGCATCGTCATCCCGGCGACCGCGGCGGTCGGCCGCCGGCTGGCCTGGGCCGAGGTGGTCGCGGTCGGGCAGAACGTACGGACCGTGGAGCCGGGGGACCGGGTTCTCTTCGACCCGGAGGACCGTGCCGAGGTGGAGGTCCGCGGGGTGGCGTACGTGTTGATGCGCGAGCGCGATCTGCACGCCGTGGCCGCTGAGCGGCTCGAGGGGTCCGACGACTCGACCGGGCTCTATCTCTGACGCTTCCTCTCTGACGCTGTGCGGTGTCCGGTCGTCGGCGACCGGCTGTGTTCCTCCGGCCGGCAGAAACCTTCCGCCTTCGGGCCGCCCGCGCGGCCGGTGGCGGAAGTTGCTGGCCGGAAGCCGGAAGCCGGAAGCCGGAAGCCGGAAGCCGGAAGCCGGAAGCCGGAAGCCGGAAGCCGGCGTCTCCGCACGCCCGCTATGAGCTGTCGGGGAAGAACTCGTCCTCGTCCGGCGGCGTGATCGGCGATGTCGTCGGCAAGCGCGTCGGCGACGCCGACGGCGTGGTGCTCGGCGGCCGGGGGCTGCCCGTCGCCGCAGGTGCCGACGACGGTGAGCCGGACGGGCTCCCCGACGGTGATCCGCTCGACGCCGACGCCGACGGCGACCCGGACGACGCCGACTCCGCCGGCTCGCTCGGTTCGGCCTCCGCGCCCGGCTGGAGGTGCAGGCGGAAGGACGTCGCCGCCGTGTACTGCAGTGCCACGGCCGTGTACCGGCCCCAGATCTCCGCCGGGTATCCACCGCCGTTGACACGGTCGAGCCCCCCGGCCCCGTACAGCGGCTTCTGCTCCCCGCTCTTGGGGTCCTGTCCCATCACCGCGATCACGGTGGCGAGGTCGGGGGTGTAGCCGGCGAACCAGGCGGCCTTGTCCTCCTCCGCGGTGCCGGTCTTGCCGGCGGCGGGGCGGCCCGCGGACTGGGCGGCGGTGCCGGTGCCGTTGTCCACGACGCTGCGCAGCATCGACGTCGTGGTGTCGGCGGCCTGGCGTGAGACGGCTGCTCTGCTCTCCCGTTCGGGCAGGGACACATGCTGCCCGCCCTTGGTGATCTTTTCGACGAGGGTGTACGTGCCGTGCCGGCCGTGGTTGGCGAGCGTCGCGTACGCCTTCGCCATGTCCAGGACGCTGGCATTGACCACGCCGAGGGCGACGGACTGGCGGGCCTCGGCGAGGCCGGGGGCGTTCTTGGGGATGCCGAGGGCGATGGCGGTCTCCTTGACCTTCTCCGGGCCGACGTCCTCGCCCATCTGCGCGTACACCGAGTTGACGGACTTGTCGGTGGCCTCGGCGACGGTGATCTCGCCGTAGTCGGTGCCGTCCTCGTTTCCGGGCCGGTAGCCGGTGGGGCCGCTGCGTCCCTGTACCTCGCGGCGGTTGCTGCCGTCGTAGAGGGTGTTGGGGGTGATTCTGCGGCCGTTCTGGGTGGTGGAGCCGTTCTCGACGGCCGCGCTGAAGACGAACGGCTTGAAGGTGGAGCCGACCTGGTAGTCGCGGCGGGTGGCGTTGTTGACGTACTGCTTGGTGTAGTCGACGCCGCCGTACATGGCCACGACCCGGCCGGTCTGCGGGTCGATCGAGGCGCCGCCCGCCCTGACGTAGCGGTCGACGGGGCGGGAGGGGGTCAGCCGGCTCATGAGCTGGGTCTTGACCGCGTCGGCCATGGCCTTCTGCTTGCGCTTGTCGAGGGTGGTGGTGATGCGGTAGCCGCCGGCCTGCAGGGTGTCCTCGCCGATGGCGCCGCTGCCGCTGAGGTAGGTGTTGATGGCTTCGACGAGATAGCCGCGCTGTCCGGACATGCCCGGGGGTGCTTTGGTCCTGCCGGGCTTGGGGAAGGTCATGGCGGCCCGCTCGGTCTGGTCGAGCCAGCCTTCCTTGACCATGCCGTCGAGCACGTAGTTCCAGCGCGCGTCGGCCCGTGCCCTGTTCTCGGGGTGGGCCGAGACGTCGTACGCGCTGGGGGCGTTGACGAGCGCGGCGAGGTAGGCGCCTTCGGCGGTGGTGAGGTCGGCGGAGTCCTTGCCGTAGTACGCCTGGGCGGCGGCCTGGATGCCGTAGGCGTTGCGCCCGAAGTAACTGGTGTTCAGATAGCCGGTGAGGATCTCGTCCTTGCTCTTCTCGCGGTCGAGCTTGATGGCGATGAAGAACTCCTTCACCTTGCGGGTGAGGGTCTGTTCCTGCGCGAGGTAGTAGTTCTTGACGTACTGCTGGGTGATGGTCGATCCGGACTGGCGGCCCTTGCCGGTGACGGTGTTCCAGGCTGCGCGGACCATGGCCTTGGGGTCGACGGCGGACTCGGAGTAGAAGTCGCGGTCCTCGGCGGACAGGACGGCGTGCTGGACCGGCTTGGGGACCTGGGTGAGGGGCACGTTCTCGCGGTTGACGTCGCCGTCGCGGGCGAGCGGGGAGCCGTCCGCGTAGAGGTAGACGTTGCTCTGCTTCACGGCGGCCGCGTTGGCGGGCGGGATCTCGACCAGCATGTAGCCGGCGACGAAGCCGCCGGTCAGGGTGAGAAGGAACAGCAGGATGCCGCCGAGCGTCATGCGCCAGGTGGGCAGGAAGCGGCGCACGCCGGTGCGCTTCGGCCGCGGGGGCCGGGCCTGGAGGAACGGCACGGGCGGCCGGGGTGGCTGCGCCGGGACGCCGCCGGTCGGTGCCCGGCCGGGAGGAGGTGCCGTGCCACGGTCGGTCTGCCGCTGCGGATGGCTGCTCATCTGCGGGGACTCCGTTTCGCGTGGTAGGCCCGTCCCGTAGGGAACTGTCGCATTCCCGGCCCCGTACGGATCGGTCGCCGCGCTCTCAGGACCGCTCTGTCACGGGCCGGTTGGCTCCGTCAAACCACCCCATCGCGTGAATAACCGATGGCAGCCCGCCTGCAACGTGACTAAGCTCCTCCCCTTTGGCGGGGGACGGCGGAGCGGTCGGGGGGCGTGGGCCATGCGGTTGTACGGGGCTGTGGCCGTGAGCGGTTTCCGGCGCTATGCGACGTACCGGGTGGCCACCGCGGCGGGCGTGTTCACCAACACCGTCTTCGGCTTCATCATGGCCTACACCTACATCGCGCTGTGGGACGAGCGTCCGCGGCTGGGCGGCTACGAGCTGCCCGAGGCGCTGACCTACGTCTGGCTCGGCCAGGCGCTTCTGATGACGTGTGCGCTGATGGGCGGCGGCTTCGAGGACGAGCTGATCGAGCGCATCCGCACCGGTGACATCGCGATCGATCTGACCCGCCCGGCCGACCTTCAGCTGTGGTGGCTCTCCGCGGATCTGGGCCGGGCGGCGTTCCATCTGCTGGGGCGGGGGCTGGCGCCGATGGCGGTCGGTGCGCTGGCTTTTGATCTGGTGGTGCCGTCGGCGTCCGCGCTCGCCGCTTTCCTGTTGTCGGTGGCGCTGGGCGTGGTGGTGAGTTTCGGGGTGCGCTATCTGGTGGCGCTGTCGGCGTTCTGGCTGATGGACGGCGCGGGGGTGGCGCAGATCGCCTGGCTGGCCGGGATCTTCTTCTCCGGGATGCTGCTGCCGCTGACGCTCTTCCCGGGTCTGCTGGGCGAGTTGGCCCGCGCGCTGCCGTGGTCCTCGTTGTTGCAGGTTCCGGCGGACGTCTACCTCGGTACGTACGCGGGGTGGGATCTGCTGAGGGCGTACGGCTTCCAGGCCGGGTGGGCGGTCGCCCTGCTCGTGGCCGGCCGGGCGCTGCAGTCGGTCGCCACGCGGAAGGTGGTGGTCCAGGGTGGGTGAGGCGCGCGAGGCGCTGAGCCGGGCGGGGGGCCGGCACCCGGCGGCGGACCGGGCCTTGACGAGGGGGCGGGCTCTGGCGACGGGCGTGCGGGCGTACGGCCTGATCGCTGCGATGTGGGTGCGCTCCACCATGACCTACCGGGCGTCGTTCGCCATGACGGCGCTGGGCAACTTCACGGCGACTGCGCTGGACTTCGTCGCGATTCTGCTGATGTTCTCGCACGTCTCGACGCTCGGCGGCTTCACGCTGCCGGAGGTGGCCCTGCTGTACGGCACGGCCGGGACGGCGTTCGGTCTGGCGGATCTGGTCATGGGCAGCATGGACCGGCTGGGGCGGCGGGTGCGCGACGGGACGCTGGACACCCTGCTCGTGCGTCCCGCTCCCGTCCTGGCGCAGGTGGCGGCGGACCGGTTCGCACTGCGCCGGCTCGGGCGGGTCACGCAGGGTCTCCTGGTGCTGGTCTGGTCGCTGACGCAGGTGCAGGTGGAGTGGACTGCGGTGAAGGTGGCGATGGTGCCGCTGATGGTGGTCAGCGGGGCGGCGATCTTCGCGGCGGTGTTCGTGGCGGGGGCGGCGTTCCAGTTCTGGGCGCAGGACGCCTCGGAGGTGCAGAACTCCTTCACCTACGGGGGGACGACGCTGCTGCAGTATCCGCCGACGGTCTTCGCGAAGGACATGGTGCGCGGGGTGACGTTCGTGGTGCCGCTGGCCTTCGTCAACTGGCTGCCGGCGCTGTATGTGCTGGGCCGGCCGGATCCGCTCGGGCTGCCGGACGGGCTCGCGTTCGCCTCGCCCCTGGTCGCGGTGGTGTGCTGCGCGGTCGCGGGGGCGGCGTGGCGGGTGGGGCTGCGCTCGTACCGGAGCACGGGGAACTGAGGGCGGAAGGGGTGGAGATGGCCGGGACGACGGGTGCGGCGGGCATGGCGGACGAGGCGTTCATCGACGTCGACGGTGTGGAGAAGGTTTTCGAGGTACGGCGGAGGGCGGGGCTCTGGCGCCGGGAGAAGCGGCAGGTGCGGGCCGTGGACGGGCTGACCTTCCGGGTCGCGCGCGGCGAGACGGTGGGCTACATCGGCCCGAACGGTGCCGGGAAGTCGACCACCATCAAGATGCTGACGGGGATTCTGGTGCCCAGCGGTGGCCGTCTGCGTGTGGCGGGCATCGACCCGTCGCGGGAGAGGACGCGGCTGGCCCGCCGTATCGGGGTGGTGTTCGGGCAGCGCACGTCGCTGTGGTGGGACCTGCCGCTGGGCGACTCGTACGCGCTGGTGCGCCGGCTGTACCGGATCCCCGCCGCGCGCTACCGGGAGAATCTGGAGCGCTGCGTCGAGCTCCTCGACCTGGGCGCGCTGCTGGATGTGCCCGTACGGCAGCTCTCGCTCGGGCAGCGGATGCGCGGCGACATCGCGGCGGCCCTGCTGCACGACCCCGAGGTGCTCTACCTCGACGAGCCGACGATCGGTCTCGATGTGGTCAGCAAGGGCAAAGTCCGGTCGTTTCTGCGGGACTTGGGGGCCGAGCGGGGGACGACGGTGCTGCTCACCACCCACGATCTGACCGATATCGAGCAGTTGTGCCGGCGTGTGATGGTCATCGACCACGGGCGGCTGATGTACGACGGCGGGCTCGACGGGCTGCACGCGGTGGGGGAGAGCGAGCGCACGCTGGTGGTGGACCTGGAGCGGGAGCTGCCGCCGATCTCCGGGGTGCCGGGTGCGCGGACGGTGCGGGTCGACGGGCCGCGGCAGTGGCTGGCGTTTCCGGCGACGCAGAGCGCGGCACCGGTGGTCGCGGCGGTCGCGGACGGCTATCCGCTGGTGGATCTGTCGGTGCGGGAGCCGGCGATCGAGGAGGTCGTGGCGAAGCTGTACGCGGATCGTTCCGCCCTGTGAGGAACGGCACGGCCCGCATAGGGTGTTCCTCATGAGCGAGCGCCCTGATCTGCCCGAGCTGCGGGCCTCCGACGCCGACCGCGACCGGGTCGCCGAGATCCTGCGCGAGGCCGTGGCGGAGGGCCGGCTGGACATGGAGGAGTTCGACGAGCGGCTGGGGGCCGCGTACCGGGCCCGTACGTACGCCGATCTGGAGCCGCTGACGCGCGATCTGCCGGTCGCCGGTGGGGCGGCGGTGGGCGAGCCCGCGACCGTCTCCGCCGACTGGCAGGAGCGGATCGGGGGCCCGGCGAGCTCCACGAAGGGCATCGCCGTGATGAGCGGCTTCCAGCGCAAGGGGCGGTGGACCGTGCCGCGCCGCTTCACCGCGTTCACGTTCTGGGGCGGGGGAGAGCTGGATCTGCGCGAGGCCCGTTTCGAGGACCGGGAGGTCGAGATCCGGTGCTTCACGATCATGGGCGGGGTCCAGATCGTCGTACCGCCCGGGGTCGAGGTCGATGTGCGCGGCTTCGGTGTCATGGGCGGCTTCGACCAGAGCGCGGCGGAGGAGCCGGGTGAGCGTGGTGCGCCCCGCGTGGTGGTCAGCGGCTTCGCCTTCTGGGGCGGGGTGGCCGTGGAGCGGAAGCTCGCCAGGGCGGAGCGGCGGCGGCTGAAGGCCGAGCGGCAGGAGTGGCGGGAGCTGGAGCGGGAGCGTGAGCTGGAGGAACGGGAGCAGCGGAGGCGGGGGCGCAAGGAGCTGGAGTAGCGCCGTACGGCTCGGGGTTCGCGCCGCGCGGCTGCTTTCGCGCCCGCGGCTGCTGCGGCCGTATCGCTCCGTTCTTTGCCGGGGAGGGGCTGGACAACCGGCGGGCATGGACAACGGGCGGGCCGGGACCCGAAGGCCCCGGCCCGCCCGTATCGCTTCGCCCCCGCGTCAGAGTTGTGCCGGGGCCGAGCCCTTCAGGTGGGCCAGGTCGAGCGCCTGGGCCATCGCCCGGTAGCCGTCGTCGCTGGGGTGCAGGTGGTCGCCCGCGTCGTAGCGCGGGAGGAGCCGCAGGGGCTGGGCGGGGTCGCGCAGGGCCCGGTCGAAGTCCACGACCTCGTCGAAGATCTGTCCGGACCGGATCTCGGCGTTGACCTGCTCCCGTACGGCGTTCAGGCGGGGGGTGAATCCCCGGTGCCCGTAGAACGGGGTGAGCGTGCCGCCGACGACGCGCAGACCGCGGGCGTGGGCCTGCTGCACCAGGCGGCGCAGCCCTTCGGTGATCTTCCGCGGGTCGGTCTGCTGCGGGGGGCGGAGGATGTCGTTCACGCCCAGCTCGACGACGACGGCCCGGACAGCCGTGGCCTTGAGGACGTCGCGCTCGGCACGGTTGAGCGCGCTGGGGTTCTCGGCGGAGAAGAGGTTGCCGTCGGTGAGGACCCGGTTCCCGCTGATGCCGTGGTTGAGCACGCTGTAGCGGGGCGCCCCCGGCTCGGTGCGCAGCCGCTCGGCAAGGAAGTCCGGGAAGCGGCGGTTGGCGCCCGCGGTGGAGGTGATGCCGTCGGTGATGGAGTCGCCGAGGACGACGACGGCGCCGCGCGCCTCGTTGGTCAGCACGTCCACGGCGGTGAGGTAGCGCCAGGACGGGGTCTGCTCGGTGTACGCCGTCCCCGCCACGTCCTCGGCCCGGTCGCCGCGCGCGAGGTAGGAGGTCTGGCGGGCGTGCGGGTGGTAGGTGACCGGTCCGGAGGGGTTCGCCGAGTAGGTGGTGACGAGCAGGTCGGCGGCCGACGGGATGTTCAGCCGGGTCGGGTCGCTGGTGACGGACTGCCCGATGGGGATGGTCACCCACGGGTTGCCGGAGAAGGTCAGCCGGCGCAGGGTGCCCGCCGCGGCCGTGGGGTTGCTGGGGGCGGCGGCCAGCGCGATGGTGGCGTGGCTGATCGTCAGCGGCCGCTTGCCGTAGAGGTTGGAGAGCTGGATACGGGCGCCGGTGCCGCCGACGCTGGTGCGCACCACGTTCCGTATGGACATCCCCGCGTAGCCGTTGGGGGTGTTGGGCTCCGCTGCTGCGGGGGATGTGGCCCAGGTGCCGACCCAGGCGCCCGCGGAGGCGGGTGCGGCCGAGCCGCGGGGCTTGCGGGGTGCTGCGTTGTTGAAGGACTCGCTGCTCCCGCCCACCCCGATGAATATCGCGGTGGAGATGAGGACCACAACTGCCGCTAGCGCGGCGAGCAGGGCATAACCATGGCGTTTGGTCATGCTCGGCGTTCTCCTCGAACAGGGGAGCCCGCGGCTCCGGTTTGGGTGGGTGACGGGCGGTCGGCGGCGACTGCGGTGGCGCTCGTTCCGACGGACCCATCATGATCCCACGATGGTGTGATCGCCCGGCGGGGGGCCCTGTCGGGGGTGCCCGTTCTGACAGACGCCGGGAACTCCCGGAGCGTTCCATCAGTAGGGCAGGTAGTGCGTCACATGATGGCCATGCACAGGTAGGACTCGTGAACGGGTGGAGCGGATGGACCGGACGAGGACGGACAAAGGCGATGGAGCCGGTGGGGTGAAGGATGCCCGGCCGGGTGCCGCCTCATCCGCCGTCCCGCGGGGGGCGTTCGCCTACAGCGCGGCGGATGAGGAACGGCGGCGCGGCGTGCGCCGGATGAAGACGTTCGCGACCGCGTTGCTGCTGCTGGTCGCGGTGGTCTACGCGTTCGCCAAATGGCGGCAGACCGCGGGTGCGGGAGGCGCGTGGGCGGGGTATGTGGCCGCCGCGGCCGAGGCGGGGATGGTCGGCGCGCTCGCCGACTGGTTCGCCGTGACCGCGCTGTTCCGCAGGCCGATGGGCCTGCCCATCCCGCACACCGCGATCATCCCGACCAAGAAGGACACCCTGGGCCGTACGCTCGGCGACTTCGTGGGCGAGAACTTCCTGTCCTCCGACGTCGTACGGCAGCGGCTGCGGTCCGTCGGCATCAGCAGCAGGCTGGGCGGCTGGCTGGCCGAACCCGCCAACGCCGACCGCGTCACGGCCGAGTTGTCGACCGCGCTGCGCGGAGCGCTGCGCGTGCTGCGCGACTCCGACGTCCAGGCGGTGGTCGCCGAGGCCATCACCCGCCGCGCCGACGCCCAGGAGGTCGCGCCGGGGCTGGGCGCGCTGCTGGAGAAGGTCGTCGAGGACGGCGGGCACCGCAAGGTGGTGGACCTGGTGTGCGTACGGGCCCACGACTGGCTCGTCATGCACGGCGATTCGGTGATGGAGGCCGTCACGGGCGGGGCGCCCGGCTGGACGCCGCGCTTTGTGGACAAGCGCGTCGGTGAGCGGGTCTACAAGGAGTTGCTGCGCTTCACCGGCGAGATGCGGGACATGCCTGACCATCCGGCGCGCGGGGCCGTGGACCGCTTCCTCACCGACTTCGCGGCCGACCTCCGGTCGGATGCGGACACGCGGGCGCGTGTGGAGCGACTGAAGACGGATGTGCTGGGGCGCGGCGAGGTGCAGGAGGTCATCGCCTCGGCGTGGGGTTCGGTGCGTCAGATGGTCGTGGCGGCTTCGGAGGACGAGCACAGCCAACTGCGGCTGCGGACGCGTACGGGGCTGCGGTCGCTGGGCGAACGGCTGGCCTCCGACGAGCGGATGCAGGCGAAGGTGGACCACTGGCTGGAGGACGCGGCGGTCCATGTGGTGACGACGTACCAGGACGAGATCACGGCGCTGATCACGGAGACGGTGGCGGGCTGGGACGCCGAGCAGACGTCGCGGAAGATCGAGGCGCACATCGGCCGGGACCTGCAGTTCATCCGGATCAACGGCACGGTGGTCGGCGCGCTGGCGGGGCTGGTCATCTACGCGGTGTCGCGGGCCATGGGCGCGTAGACCCGCGGCCCGGCGGCCGTGGTGTGCTGCCGGGCCGTCAGACGGGGATGCGGCCGGGCGAGGGAGGTCGCGCGGGGTGGTGGCCGACGCCTCGTCAGCGACCGGCGTCCCGTCGGCGACCGGCGCTCCGCCCCGTACGGGAGGCTCGGCTGTACGGCAGGCGGCCGGACGCCGGCGCGGCGAATGGAGGTCCGGTGGCCTGTCCGCTGTGCAGCGTAATTTTCCGTGCTGCGGCGAATGGTGGACGCCACCCCGCTGACCTGGGGAAGTGACGGTCCGTCGGCCCGAGCGGCGGGTCCGCGCGGGTGATCACTGACGGACCGTCAGCGCGCGGGCTCGTCCGGGAGCACATTCCCTGGACCCGTAGGACGCGGGCGCCCAACCCACGCGGGGCAACCGCCCCGCTCTCGCGTCCACGGGAAGGAGTTCCTGTGCGACTCAACCGCACAGCCGGTGTCGCCCTCGCCGCCGGCGCCCTAGTCTCCCTGGCCGCCCCGGCCGCCATCGCCGCGCAGCCGGTTGACGACCACCCCTACGGCGGCGGCGCGCATGCCCGTCTCATCGCGCACCCGGACTCGGTCCGCCCGGGTGGGACCGTCAGCCTGACCCTCTTCTGTCCTCGGGGCACCGAGCGTGCCGAAGGCAGCTCCCGCGCCGGGACGGTGTTCTTCAAGGAGTCCGACCACAGTGTCTTCCGCGGCACGCTGAAGGTGCACCGGCACCTCGAGCCCGGCACGTACACCGTCCGGGGGACCTGCATCCTCGGCCGGGGTGACGGTCCCGGTGCTGACGCCGGTGCCGACGCGGGTGCCGACGCCGGTACGGACGCGGGTGCCGACGCGGGCACCGGCAACGGCCGCCCGGACTCGGGCAGCGGCATGGGCAACGGCCGCGGTGACGCCGACGCCGGCACCGGCGCGGACAACGGCCGGGGCGATGCCGGTAACGACATGGGCAACGGCCGCGGCGACGCGAGCAGCGACATGGGCAACGGCCGCGGCGACGCCGGCAACGACATGGGCGCCGGCGCCCGTGAGGACGCAGGCGCCGAGGCCGACAGCCAGTCCGGCAGCTACGAGGGCGGCGACTGGATGCGCGCCAACCGCAGCAGCGACCGCGCGGCCGCCCGCCCCGACCGTGTCACGGCCACCGCGACCGTGACCGTCACGGGCAACCCCCGTGGTGGTACCCACGGTGGTGAGGGCGGTTCCCAGGGGCTGGGCACCACGGAGCTGGTCGCGGGTGGCGCGCTCGCCGCGGTCGCCCTCGGCGCCGGGGTCGTGGTCGTACGCCGCCGTGCGAAGGCCGGCCGTTCCTGACTGGTCTTTGACCGGTCCTGACCGAGCCTGCCGGAAATGAGCGGAGCCGGTCGTCGGGTGGTCCGTCCGACCACCCCGACCGGAGTCGGTGGTGATGTCCCCTGGCTTCCCCGAGAGCCAGGGGGCATCGCCTTGTATGCCACCTCGCGGTCGGTGCCGCGGGCCCCTGACGGGGGGATGGCGCTGAGCCGCCCGTGCGCTATGCCCGATAAGGGAGCTTGATATCGGTATGCCCGAGGTCTAGGGTCCGTTGCCGACGACGGTACGGAGGGTCACCGCGCGCCCGCCGGTGCCGGCTCCGGACTTGAGGTGGAGGGCGCATGGACCGACGAGCCCGCCCGGTGACGGGACGCCGCTCCCCGGGCTCCTGGCCACCGCCGCGCCGCGGGCGCACTCGCTCCGCGCGCCGCCGCCGTCGCGCCCTCGCCGCCGTCCTGCCCCTGCTGGCGCTGGGACTCGGCGCGTGCGGAGGCGGCGGTGAATCCGGTGGCCGCGCTGAGCTGAACTGGTACAACTTCCCCGACGACTCGGGTGCCCTGCAGAAGGCGGCCGACGACTGCGGCCGTGCCTCGGGCGGCCGGTACTCCATCACGTATCACAAGCTCCCCCGCGCCGCCGACGGACAGCGGCAGCAACTCGTCCGCCGGCTCTCCGCGCAGGACTCCTCGCTCGACATTCTCGGCCTGGACGTCACCTGGCCCGCCGAGTTCGCCGAGGCCGGCTGGATCCGGCCGTGGACCGGGCAGAACCGGGACCAGGCCGTCCAGGGCACCCTGCGGACCTCGCTGGAGACGGCGACCTGGGAGGGGAAGCTGTACGCGGTCCCGTACAACGCCAACACCCAACTCCTGTGGTACCGCGACGACTTGGTCCCCAAGCCGCCCACCACCTGGGCCGAGATGATCGACATGGCCTCCGCTCTCGCCAAGCAGGGCAAGCCGCACTACGTCGAGATCCAGGGCGCCCAGTACGAAGGGCTCACCGTCTGGTTCAACTCCCTGGTGGAGTCGGCCGGTGGCTCGATCATGACGCCCGACGGGAAGCAGCCCTCGCTCGGCCCGCCCGCCGTACGAGCCGCCGGCATCATGCGCGACCTCGCCCGCTCGCCCGCCGCCGACCCCTCCCTCACCAACCAGATGGAGGACCAGAACCGGCTGGCCATGGAGTCCGGCACCGCGGCCTTCGAAATCAACTACCCCTTCGTCTATCCCTCGATGAAGGCCAACAACCCCAAGCTCTTCCCGCACTTCAAGTGGGCGCCCTACCCCCGCGTCGACGCCGGCCGGCCCTCCCGCCCCACCATCGGCGGCATCGACCTCGCCATCAGCTCCTACTCCCGCCACGCCGACCTCGCGTACGAGGCGGCACTGTGCCTGCGCAACCGTGAGAACCAGCTCACCGCCGCGCTCCAGGGCGGCCTGCCGCCCACCCTCCGCGACCTCTACACCGACAAGGCGCTCGCCAAGGACTACCCCTTCGCGCGCGAGGTGCTGAACGCCCTGGAGACGGCGAGCGTCCGCCCCAAGACCCCGGCGTACCAGAACGTCTCGATCGTGATCTCCCACACCCTCTCGCCCCCCGCGGAGATCCAGCCGGCGAGCGCGGTCGACGAGATCAGAGGCCAGATCAACGACGCGCTGCAGTCCAAGGGGCTGATCCCGTGACCACACCACCGAGCACCCGGCCGGAACCGGCAGGCGCCGCCGCGAAGGACGCCAAGGCCGCGCCGTCGGCGGGCGCGCGCCAGGAACGGCGCCTGGGCTGGCTGTTGTGCGCCCCCGCCGTCGTCGTCATGCTCGCCGTGACGGCCTACCCGATCGCCTACGCCGTATATCTCTCCTTCCAGCGCTACGACTTGCGCTTCCCCGCGATGGCCGAGTTCGTGGGCCTGAGCAACTACGGGGCGGTGCTCTCCTCCGGCTTCTGGTGGCAGGCGTTCTGGGTGACCGTCCTGGTCACAGCCGTCTCCGTCGCCATCGAACTGGTCCTCGGCATGGGGCTGGCGATCGTCATGCACCGCACGATCTTCAGCCGCGGCACGGTCCGCACGGCCATCCTCATCCCGTACGGCATCGTCACCGTCGTCGGCGCCTTCTCCTGGCAGTTCGCGTGGACCCCGGACATGGGCTACCTCGCCTCGCTGCTCCCCGAGGGCAGCGCGCCGCTCACCGACCAGTGGCAGGCCATCGGACTGATCATCCTCGCCGAGGTGTGGAAGACGACCCCGTTCATGGCGCTGCTCCTGCTCGCCGGGCTCGCGCTCGTCCCCGAGGAGACGCTGCGGGCCTCGATGGTGGACGGCGCGGGTGTCTGGCAGCGGCTGTTCCTCGTCACCGTCCCGCTGATGAAGCCCGCGATCCTGGTGGCGCTGCTCTTCCGGACCCTGGACGCCTTCCGGATCTTCGACAACATCTATGTGCTGACGGCCGGCGCCCACGACACGGCGTCCCTGTCGATCCTCGGCTACGACAACCTCTTCACCGCGCTCAACCTCGGCATCGGGTCCGCGGTCTCCGTGCTGATCTTCCTCTGCGTCTCGCTCATCGCGTTCGTCTTCATCAAGCTCTTCGGCACGGCCGCACCCGGCTCGGAGGTGAACCGCTGATGGCGGAGGCAGGCAAGCGGCACGTCGTCGCCTGGTCCGTTGTGAACCTGGTCGTCGTCCTCTACGCACTGTTCCCGGTGTGGTGGATCGTCGCCCTCTCGTTCAAGGCGCCCAGCACGCTGACCGACGGCAACTTCGTCCCGGACAAGTGGACCTGGGAGAACTACCGCGGCATCTTCGACACCTCCGAGTTCACCCGCGCCCTGATCAACTCGATCGGCATCGCGCTCATCGCCACCGCCATCGCCGTGGCGCTCGGCACCATGGCCGCCTACGCGGTGGCCCGGCTGCGCTTCCCCGGCAAGCGGCCGCTGATCGGCATGTCGCTGCTCATCGCGATGTTCCCGCCGATCTCGCTGGTCTCACCGCTGTTCAACATCGAGCGGATCCTCGGCCTCTTCGACACCTGGCCCGGGCTGATCATCCCGTACATGACCTTCTCGCTGCCCCTGGCGATCTACACCCTCTCGGCCTTCTTCCGCGAGATCCCCTGGGACCTGGAGAAGGCGGCGAAGGTCGACGGCGCCTCACCTGCGCAGGCGTTCCGGCTGGTGATCGCCCCGCTGGCCGCGCCCGGCGTCTTCACCACCGCCATCCTCGTCTTCATCTTCTGCTGGAACGACTTCCTCTTCGCGATCTCCCTGACCTCCACCGAGGCGGCACGGACCGTGCCCGCGTCGCTGGCGTTCTTCACCGGGAGTTCGCAGTTCCAGCAGCCCACCGGGTCGATCGCCGCGGCCGCCGTGGTGATCACCGTACCGATCATCGTCTTCGTGCTGCTGTTCCAGCGGCGCATCGTCGCCGGATTGACCTCCGGGGCGGTCAAGGGCTGAAGGGCTGAACCGATGGCCGAGATCATTCTCGAAGGAATCACCAAGCGGTACCCGGACGGTGCCCTGGCGGTACGGGATGTCAACCTCCGTATCGAGGACGGGGAGTTCGTGATCCTCGTCGGCCCCTCCGGGTGCGGCAAGTCCACCACGCTCAACATGATCGCCGGCCTGGAGGACATCACCGAGGGGACCCTGCGGATCGGCGACCAGATCGTCAACGACAAGGCGCCCAAGGACCGCGACATCGCCATGGTGTTCCAGAGCTACGCCCTCTACCCGCACATGAGCGTGCGGGACAACATGGGCTTCGCACTTCGCCTGGCCAAGGTCGACAAGGCCACCATCCGGGAGAAGGTCGAAGAGGCCGCCCGCATCCTCGATCTGACGGAGCATCTGGACCGCAAGCCCGCCAACCTCTCCGGCGGCCAGCGGCAGCGGGTGGCGATGGGGCGGGCCATCGTCCGCAACCCCAAGGCGTTCCTCATGGACGAGCCGCTGTCCAACCTCGACGCCAAACTCCGCGTCCAGATGCGGACCCAGATCTCCATGCTCCAGCAGCGTCTCCGTACGACCACCGTGTACGTGACGCACGACCAGACCGAGGCCATGACGCTCGGCGACCGCGTCGTGGTACTGCGCAGCGGCGTCGTCCAGCAGGTCGGCACACCGCAGCACCTCTACGACGAGCCGCGCAACCTCTTCGTGGCGGGCTTCATCGGCTCGCCCGCCATGAACTTCCTCTACGCCACGCTGGAGGGCGGCGACCTGCGCACCTCCCTCGGCGACCTGCCCCTGGACGACCGGACCCGCCAGGCCCTGGAGCGGCAGAACGCTCCCCGCGACCTCATCGTCGGCTTCCGGCCGGAGGAGTTCGAGGACGCGTCGCTTGCGGACACCAGCCGGGGAGGCCCCTTCCACACCTTCTCCACCACGGTGGGCGTGGTGGAGTCCGTGGGCTCCGACGCGTACGTGTACTTCGAGGAGGAGGGCCACCGGGCGATGACCGACGAACTGGAGGAGCTCGCGACGGACTCCGGCCTCAAGGACGCCGGCAGCCGCGGCCACCAGGTCGTCACCCGCCTGAACGCGGCGACCCGCGCGCGGGAGGGCGAGCGCATCGAGCTGTGCGTGAACGTGGCGAAGGCCCACATCTTCGACCCGGCCACGGGGGTCAACCTGACGCATCCGGAGCACCGGGACGGGAGTTGAGCCTCGTACGGCTCACTGAACGCGGGGTCCGGTGGCGCCGCGCCGGGGCAGCGCGTGTCCGCCACACCCGGGGCGTGCGCGGCCCGGTCAGGGCGGGTCCGCCACACCGGGAGCGTGCGCGGCCGCCGTCCCGGCGAGGACGGTCTCCGCCTCCTCGACAACCCTCCGCACGATCTCGCCCGCCGGCAGGATCTCGTGGACCAGCCCCGCCGACTGCCCGGTGAACGGCAGGTATTCGTCGCCGCGCCCGCCGCGTATGGCCGCCATCAGGCGCGGTACGGCCTCGGCCGGGTCGACGTCGCCGGGGTGCTCGCGCAGGGCGTCCACCAGTGTGGTGTGCAGTGAGCGGGGCACGCCGTAGCTGCCGGGTTCGGTGTACGGCGGCAGGATGCGCTCGCTGTTGGTCGCCTTGACCGCGTCGCGGGCGTCCGCCGCGACGATGCGGTTCTTCCACGCCTCGGACGCGCTCATCTCCGCCGACGCCAGGAAGCGCGTCCCCATGGCCACACCCTGGGCACCGAGGGTGAGCGCCGCCGCCAGCCCCCGCCCGTCGGCGATCCCGCCGGCGGCGATCACCGGCGTATCGCCCGCCATGTCGACGACCTGCGGCACCAGCACCATGGTGCTCACGTCCCCGCCGTGCCCCCCGGCCTCACCGCCCTGCGCCACGAGGACATCGGCCCCCGCGTCGATGGCCTCCGCGGCCTGCTCGGAGTCCATCACCTGCTGGATCCAGAGAATGCCCTCCTCGTGGGCGCGCTCGATCAGATCGGCGGGGACGGACAGATGGAAGGAGATGGCGGCGGGGTGAGCCTCGACCGTCGCCTGAAATGCGCCCTCGTCGAGCGGTCGCGCCGTGTGGTTGATCGCGAACGGACGGTCGGTGAGCCGGCGCAGCTCGGACCACTGCTCCTGGAGGGCGGGCACGGTCCGGACTGCCGTACCGAGGCTGCCGAGTCCGCCCGCCTCGCACACGGCGGCCGCCAGCCCGACCTCCTCCCACGGGCCGAAGGGCGCGCAGACGAGGGGGACGTCGATGCCGAGCAGGTCACAGACGGGCGTATGGAGCATGTGCAGCACCTCCGGCGGGAGCGGGCGCAGAGGGCGTCGCGCGTTCCGGCCCTCTGCCCGTCGCCTCGCGGGCGGGCACAGGGTGCGGGGCCACGACCTGCCGGACCCGGGGCCGCAGGGCGTGCCGCGGATTCCTGGGCCGGGCCGGGTGGACCGCGGCTCGGGACCACTCCCATCATCCCCCCGGTGGGCGGGCGTGGCATTCCGGTGGGACGGGGTGCGGTGCGGGGGATCGGTGCGGGGCTGCGAGTGCGGCGCGGGGGATCGAGGTGGGGGTGCGATGAGTGCGGTCGCGGGGGCTGGGTCCACCCCGGGCCGGTCTTCGGGTGGGGGTGGACCGGACCCGTGCGGTGGGGGTGGACCCGCACGGCGGTGGGCGGCCGGGTGGTGTCGGCACGCCGCGGACAATGCGGGGATGCGGACAATGCGGAGTGCGCGGCTCCCGCGGAAGGATCAGGCGAGGGCGGCGTTGACCAGTTCGCTGACCCGCCCGACGGCGTCGAAGTCGGCCGTGAGCCGGTTCTTGGTCAGCGCGAACGCGATGCCCGTCCCGGTGTCCCCGTACGCGAAGCTGCCCCCGGCACCGCCCATCCCGAACGCCGTCGCCGCCTCCGGACCCTCGCAGCCGGGCCGGCCGAGCGCGTATCCCAGCCCCCACGTGGACGGATTGCCGAAGACCGCGTCGACGCCGCTCGCCGCCTCGGCGGTGACCTCCCGCAGCCGCTGCGGGGAGACCAGCCGTACGCCGTCGACCTCGCCGAGCAGGGCCGGGTACATCCGGGCGATGGCGCGGGCGCTGGTCTTTCCGCCGGCGGGGATGTCGGCGGCGAGGATGTCCGTACGGTTGCCCAGCGCGGCGGTCGGGAAGAGCGACAGCGGACCGGCCCGGAACATCGGCAGATCCGCGGGCATCGCGTCCATCAACTCCTCGGAGCCTTCCGCGTCTTCGAGGGGCGCGAGACGGGCATGCTCGGAGACCGGCATGCCGAACCACAGCTCGTCGGCGACCCCGAGCGGGGCCGTCACCTCCTCGCGGAGCACCTGGGAGACCGGCTTGCCCGTGGTCCGGCGGACGATCTCGCCGACGAGGTAGCCGAAGGTGTAGGCGTGGTAGCCGACCTGGGTGCCCGGCTCCCACCACGGCTCGGCATCGGCCAGGGCGGCACACATGCGCTCCCAGTCGCACAAGTCCTCGGGCGTGGTGTCCTGCGGAATCCCCGGGACTCCGGCCGAGTGCGTCAGAACGTGCCGTACGGTCACGCTTCCCTTGCCGCGCGCGCCGAACTCCGGCCACAGCTCGGCGACGGGAGTGTCGTACGTGAAGAGCCCGCGCTCGACGAGCACGTGCGCCACGGTCGCCGTCGCGCCTTTGCCGATCGAGTAGTTGTAGAAGGGGGTGCCGGAGGTGACGGGGCGGCCGGTCGCGGGATCGGCGACACCGGCGACGGAGTCGACGAGGAGTTCACCGTGTCGGAACACGGCGACCTGCACGCCGCGTTCGGCACCGGACGCGACGAGCTGGTCGATGGCGTGCTGCACCTGCCCCTGGACGCCGCCGTCGCCCGGAACGCCCTCTTGGAACCCGCTCTTCACGCCACCCCGCTGGGGCCCGTCTCTGTGCGTGTCATCGGCCATGGTCGTTCCGCTCTTTTCGGCGTACGCCTGTGCCGCGGGACGCGGCGGCAGCTGTCGCTGATGGAGACGGGGCGGAGAGGCAGAACTCATCGGTGGGGGCGGGGGCTCCGTCGGACGGCGCGGGGCAGGGAGTCGAGATGCGCTGGGCAGGGAGTCGAGCTGCGCGGGGCGGCGAATCAGGGCCAGCTCTCCGTGAGCCGGTTGAGGGGCACCTTGCCGTCGAGCACGTCCTCGGGGACGGCGATGACGGGAAGGTGCCGGACGGCGCCAGCGCCCAGGAGCTGCGTCTGCAGGAGGACGGCGGCCTGATCCCAGTAGATGTGCTCGCCGGCCACGGCCGTGCCCCGGAATCCGACGACGGCGACGACGGGCACGCTGACGGACCGCCCGGTGGGGGCGACGCCCGGCAGGATCCAGGGGACTTCGATGTCGTGGGTGAACGACACGATCATCTCGTCGACGATGCCGTGATCCCCCACGGTGCGGGACAGGGAACGCACGGTGAAATCCTCGGGGTTCCGCCCGATGAACCAGCGGGCGTAGAAGTCCTTGACCGCGTCGTACCCGATCCCGCCCATGGCGGTGGGCACGTGGAGGACGGCGGGATCGCCGGTCATCGTGCTCATGGTGGCCTCGACGTCCTGCGCGACGAACTCACCGGCCATATGGGCTTCCCAGATCCGCTCCATCGCGGCGTGATCGGCCATCGAAACGCTCCTCGCGTCACGGCCCCGGACCTCGGCCCCATCAGGATAGATCCGGGCGAGGACCGCCGCGCGGTGAACCGAAACCGAGTCCCGCATGGCCCCGAACGAGGCGTGGCCGACAAAGGACTGGCTCTGGCGCAGGGCCTGAAGTGCCCCTGGTCGGTGCGCGGGTCGTCATGCCGTGCGTGTCGCGGCCACCGTCGCCGCGACACGATCCGCGATGGCCCTGGGATCCTCGTGCTCCCAGAACCTGAGGACCGTCCAGCCGGACGCGGTCAGGCTGTCCGTGGTCTCGAGATCCCGGGCCATGTTGCGGTCCAGTTTCTGTCGCCACCAGTCGGCATTCGCTTTGGGATGGGTGGCGTGCTCGGGGCAGCCGTGCCAGAAGCAGCCGTCCAGGAAGACGGCGATCCTGGGTCCGGGGAAGGCGATGTCGATGGTGCGACGGCGGAGACCGGGGACGGGCCGATGCAGGCGATATCGGTGGCCCGAGGCGTACAGCAGACGACGTACGGCCAGCTCAGGGGTGGTGTTCCGGCTGGCCTGGCGGCTCATGCGGGCGGATACGGATGGTGAGGACGGGATCGCTGGCACACGACCATTGTGATCCGTGGGGCGGGGAACGCGCCGGCCACTCCGGTCGATTGCGGCGGAGCCGCCCGGCGGCACCGACCGCGAGTCGCCCGGTGCGCGGGGCACCGTGGCGAAGCGCGTCCTCCGGCCGGGGGCCTACGCCCCGTGGCACGCCCTGTACGCGTGTCCCGAGCCGCACCAGCACGGGGCGTTCCGGGCCGGAGGCCAGGGGGTTGCGCGGCCGCGGGCCGCGAGGTTCGTGGCGTATTCCGGGAGCAGCGCGGCCGCGTCCGGGGTTGTCTGTTCCGCTGCCGCGAAGGCCTCGTACGAGGGGACCGTGCCCGTGACGATGCCGAACGTCTGGTTCGACATCGCCGAGGTGAGGTCGCGCAGCGCCGTCTCTATGCGGGTCAGGTGTTCCGTGTGCGAGGGGTATTCGGAGGCCAACCCCGGGTACGCCGCGAGGAGTTCGCTGAGTTCCGCCTCCGGCCAGTGGAGGACCGCCACCGGGTACGGGCGGGACAGCGCGGCGCGGCGTTCGCCCAACTCCGCGCGGAGTCGGTCGATTTCGGCGCGGAGTTCGGCCGGGTCGTCCGAGCCGAGTGCCCACAGGCGCTTGGGGTCGTGGAGTTCGTCCAGCGGGATTTCCCCGGAGTGCTGGGTGTCGGCGAGGGCGTCCCATGCGTCGTGGGGGTTGCCGAGGAGGCGGCGGACGCGGTGGCGGCCGTTCAGCAGGAGGCCCGCCTCGTACGGGATCTCGTCGCCGTCGATCAGCAGGGTCGCCCCGGCCGTGAAGCAGTCGTGTGCGGCCTGGAGTTCGTCGTGGGCCTCCAGGGTCTCGGCGATGATCTCCCACGGCGTCGAGTCCCGCGGGGCGGCGGCGCGGATGCCGTCGATGAGGACGCGGGCCTCGGCCTCGTGGCCGTGTTCCCAGAGGTTCGCGGCGTTGAGCGCCTTGATGAGGAGCGGGTTCCGGGGGTTGTCGGTGAGTAGCCGGTCGTAGAGGGCACTGGCCCGGGGGCGTTCGTCGGCGAGTTCCCAGTGGGCCGCGGCCTGCAGCAGCAACTGCTCACTGTCCTGCGGGAACTTCAGCGCGATGCGTTCCAGGCGCTCGGCTTCGGACGCGTGGTGGGCGGGGGTGGTCTCGGGCGGCATGCTGCACACCGTACTGCGTACGGGAGCAGGCGTCCCCGGTGGTGCCGTGGGCGTTCCCGGCGCTCCGCGCTCCGCGCTCCGTGCATCCGTGCATCCGCGCGTCCGCGCTCCGTGCATCCGTGCATCCGCGCGTCCGCGCTCCGTGCGTCCGCGCGTCCGCGCTCCGTGCGTCCGCGCGTCCGCGCTCCGACGGGACCCGCTCTCTCTCTGGTGGCTTGAAGGGGGAAGGCCTATCGTGCGCCCGCCGGGCCGGGGTCGGAGGAGCCGGAGGGCGGGAGGCGGTGCGAGTGGGAGCGCGTACGCGGATGCGGGCGTCCGCCGTCCTGCGAGAACGGCAGAGGCAATGGTGTTCCGGACGACGGGAGTTCAGCCCCCGTGTGCTGCTCGCCCGCGTCCTCTGGGGATCCGCCGAAGCCGCCGTCACCCTCGGTCTCGTCGTCCTGCTCCTCGTCGTCCACCAGCTCTGGTGGACCAACCGCGAGGCCCGCGCCGGCGCCGAACGCCAGGTGCACGCACTGGAGGAGGAGTGGGGCCGGGCACCGGGCGCGGACACCGAGCCCTCGCCTCCCCCGGAGGAGGGCGCGTCCTCGGCACCGGAGCAGGGAGCCGGGCACGCGGACGGCCGGTCCGCGCCGCCCCGCCGGGACCAGGCCTACGCCGTAATCCGCATCCCGCGGATCGGCGTCACCGCGCCCATCGCCCAGGGCATCGGCAAGTCCGGTGTTCTCAACCGCGGTTACGTCGGCCACTATCCGGGGACCGCACAGCCCGGCCGGGAGGGGAACTTCGCGCTCGCCGGGCACCGGAACACGCACGGCGAGCCGTTCCGGTACATCAACCGCCTGCGCCCCGGTGACGTCGTACGCGTCGATACGCGCGAGGGCCGGTTCACGTACCGGATCGCGAAGACCCTGCCGCAGACCTCGGCCGCCGACGGCAGTGTGATCGATGCGGTGCCGCGGAGTTCGGTGCGGCGGGGTTACGGGTTCGATGAGCGCGGGTCCTACATCACGCTCACCACCTGCACCCCCGAGTACACGTCCCGATACCGCCTCGTCGTCTGGGGGCGGCTGGAGCGTGCGGAGGCGCGCGGCTCGTAGCGGCCGGGCCCGTACCTCGTAGCCGGGCGGACGGGCGCGCCGTGAGGGCGTGGGGCGCGCGCCTCGTCGCGGGCGGGAGAGGTGAGTAGGGTCGGGCGGCGTGCTCACACGTCGTCCTCATCTGCTGTGGCTGCTCGTCCCGTACGTGCTGTTCCTCGGCGCCGTGCCCCTGGTGAACCGCGTCGAGCCCGTCGTGCTCGGTCTGCCCTTCCTCTTCGTCTGGCTGCTGGGTGCGACGGCCGCGACCCCCGTCGCCGTCTGGCTCGCCTGGAGGGGCGACCGGCGGGCGGGCCGGACGGGGAACGGTGCGCGGAGCACGGCCGGGCACCGCGGCAGGGGTGGGGCGCGATGAGCAACGCGGCCGTCGCCACGTCCGTCTTCGGTGTCTTCATGGTTCTCACCGTCGCCCTCGGCCTGCTCGCCGTGCGCGGGCGCGGGGCCGGCGGCGGGCTCGCGGAGTGGTCCGTGGGCGGGCGGAGCCTGAGCGCCGTCTTCATCTGGGTCCTGATGGCGGGGGAGGGCTACACCAGCTTCAGTTACCTAGGCGCCGCCGGCTGGGGCTACACCTACGGCGCGCCCGTCCTCTACGTCATCGCGTACATGTCCTGCGGATACGCCGCCGGGTACGTGGTCGGGCCGATGCTCTGGGCGTACGCCAGGAAGCACGGGCTCGTCGGCATCACCGACATCGTGGCCCACCGGTTCGGCAGCCGGTGGCTCGGCGCCGCGGTCGCCGTCCTCGCCACCGTCTTCCTGCTGCCCTACATCCAGCTCCAGATCACGGGCATGGGCGTCGTCGTCTCGACGATCTCCTACGGCGCCATCAGCCTCAACTGGGCCTATTTCCTGGCCTTTCTGGTCGCCACGGGCTTCGTCGTCGTCAGCGGGCTGCGCGGCAGCGCCTGGGTGTCCGTGCTCAAGGACGTGCTGGTCATCGGGACGCTCGGGTTCCTCGCCGTCTACGTGCCCCTGCACTACTTCGGCGGCTACGGGGAGTTGCTCGCGAGGATGTCCGAGGAGCGCAGCGCCTGGCTGACCCTGCCCGGGCACGACTCCCCGGGGCTGGGGGAGGGCTGGTTCCTCACGACCTCCCTGCTCAACGCGCTGACCGTCGTCATCTTCCCGACCACCGTCGCGGGCTACCTGGGTGCCCGGAGCGCCGACGCCCTGCGGCGCAACGCGATCTGGCTGCCCTGCTACAACGTTCTCCTGTTCGTGCCGATGCTGCTCGGCATGGCGGCGCTCTTCGTCGTCCCGGAACTGGCCGGCGCCGACTCGAACCTCGCTCTCTTCAAGCTGGTCGTGGACTCGCTGCCCGCGTGGGCGGTCGGGGTCATCGGGGTCGCGGCAGCGCTGTCGTCGATCGTGCCGATGGCGGTCTTCATGCTGGTCATCGGGACGATGTGGGGGCGGAGCGTGTTCTCGCTCCTCCGGCGGTCCGGTGAGGCGGAGGAGCGGAAGCCGGGCCGGGAGAAGGCGGCAGCGCAGGTCGTCGTGGTCGTGGCCGGGGCGCTCGCGCTGGTCCTGACCTACATCGCGCCGAACACTCTCGTACGGCTCTCGCTCATCTCGTACGAGGGGATGGCGCAGCTCGTGCCGATGGTGCTCCTCGGGCTGCTGTGGCGGCGGTTGACGCTCGCCGGTGCGGTCGCCGGGCTGGGCGTCGGTGTCGCGCTGGTGTGCGCGCTGGTGTTCAGCGGGAACGATCCGGTCGGCGGGGTGAACGCCGGCATCGTCGCGCTCGCGGCGAATCTCGTGGTCGCGATCGGGGTGACGTACGGGGGGCCGAAGCGGGTCGACGAGCGGCCCGACGAGGACGTTCTCGCGGAGGAGGCGCTTCCGGAACGCTCGCCCATGTCCGTTGTCGGTGGAGGGGGTTAGGATCGCGGGCAGACGAGGCAAGAAGTCTCCCGGGGATGCCGGGGGCTGCGGAGGATGCCGGGGCTTCGGGGACTTCTTCAGGATCCGGGAGGCCCGTGGACTCCGCGGACCCGTGAACTGCGGGACTCGGGGCGAAACCGGGAGGGGGAGGACGATGACCTGTGCCGTGCGCGTGTGGCGCGCGCAGATCGCCATGGCGTTCTTCCTGCTGCTCGCGGTGCTCCTCGCCGAGAGCGGCCTGGCGACCGCGCTGACCGCGGCGGCGGCGACCGCCGCCCTGGTGCTGCTCTGCCACGCGTTTCTCTCCGCCGCGCCCGCCCCGGCGGTACCACCGGGACGCATACGCACCGCGATACGGGACCGGGAGCGCCGTACGGCCTTCCTGCCGCAGAGGGATCCCGATGCGGCAGGCCGTCCACGGCCCCGAGCACCCGGCCGTCGCCTTCCGACGGCCGCGTAAGGGCTTCCCGGTCCTTCAGATTCCTTCCCGTTCTCCCGTTCTCCCGTGCACGCCTGCGCATGCCGTGCGTATGCGTGATCGCTTCGACGCCGCATGTCTGATCGCGTCGATCGTGCGCACCTCGGGTGTGGCACGCCTCGCGTGATCCTGCGTGGAGCGCAGTGATCGGGAAAGACGTTCCGGGAGCCCGCGCGGCTCGTCATGCCGATTCCGGGATTGCGACGGATCCGAGGATCCGACTCCACGTTCCGCGATTTCCGTGCTTGCGGCGGTTTCGCCGTTCCGCGGTTCCACGCATCCCGGCCTTCCGACATTCCGGCACGACGAGACCCCGGAGGGCTCGACCCATGTCTGTTTCCGCATCCCTGGGTGCACTGCTCGCGCACCTCGCCGATCAACTCCATCCGCTCGCCGGCGGCTCGGCCACCGCCGCGGCGATCGTTCTGCTGACCCTGTGCGTACGGCTCGCGCTGCATCCGTTCACGCGGGCTGCCGCGCGGGGCGAGAAGGCGCGGGCCGCTCTCGCGCCGCGCATCGCCGAACTGCAGCGCAAGCACCGCCGTGATCCGGAGCGACTGCGACGAGCGACGGCCGAACTGTTCGCGGAGACGGGAACCTCGCCGCTCGCGGGGTATCTGCCGATGCTGGCCCAACTGCCGGTGTTCTTTGTGATGTACCGGCTCTTCGCCCATGGTGGCGGCGACGTCCTCGACCACTCGCTGTTCGGGGCACCGCTCAGCGGACGGTGGGCGGATGCGCTCGCCGACGGTGGCCTGTTCGGGGCGCAGGGGCTGGTGTACCTGGGGCTGTTCGCGGTGATCGCCGCGGTCGCCACCTGGACGTATCTGCGGGCCCGTAAGGGCGCGACTGCCGTCGACGGGGCGACGGCGGGTGCTGCGAGGACCGGGGTGGCAAAGGCAGGTACGGCGGGGGCAGGTACGGCGAGGGCAAGTAGGGCGAGGGGTGCGGAGGGTGACCCCGCTGCGTCCGTGCCCGCCGCAATGGCCAGGGTGCTGCCCCTGCTGTCCTTCGGGACACTGCTCGCCGCCGCCTTCGTTCCGCTCGCGGCCGGGCTCTACCTCGCCACGACCACGGCCTGGTCGGCAGCCGAGCGGGCCTGGCTGCACCGCGGGAACGGGAACGGGAACGGAAGCGGGAACGGGAACGGGAACGACAACGGGGGCCGTTCCAGGACGGGCCCCCGCCGCCGGACCGGCAACCGTGAGGTGATGCGGACGGCAACCGTGAAGTGACGGTGAGGTGACACGGTCCGGAAAGCGTGAGGTGACGGCCGGACGGTCCATTCCGTGAACAAGGTCTTGTGGAGCGGAGACCGGCCTTGGATGATCGACCGATCCTCGGCCGGTGGCCGCACCCATCGTCCGAGCCGTTCCGGCGAGCGAGGCTCGCAGGGGCGGCACACGACCACGGGAGTGTGACGGTGAAGCTGCTGCGTGTCGGAATGGCCGGAGCGGAACGCCCGGCGCTGCAGGACCGTGACGGCGGCCTGCGGGATCTTTCGGACCTGGTGCGGGACATCGACGGCGAGCTGCTCGCGGACGACGCGGCGCTCGCACGCGTACGGTCCGCCGCCGCGAGCGGGGAGCTCCCGGTGCTCGACGGCGCCGGGCTGAGGGTCGGGCCGCCGGTCGGCCGGATCGGCAAGATCGTCTGCATCGGGCTGAACTACCACGACCACGCGCGGGAGACGGGCGCGCGCGTTCCCACCGAGCCGATCGTCTTCATGAAGGCCCCGGACACCGTCGTCGGCCCGGACGACGCGGTGCTCGTGCCGCGGGGCAGTGAGAAGACCGACTGGGAGGTCGAACTGGCCGTCGTCATCGGTCGTACGGCCCGCTATCTGGAGTCCGCCGAGGCCGCCCTGGCCCATGTCGCGGGCTACACGATCGCGCACGACGTCTCCGAGCGGGAGTTCCAGATCGAGCGCGGCGGCCAGTGGGACAAGGGCAAGAACTGCGAGACGTTCAACCCGCTGGGCCCCTGGCTCGTGACCGCCGACGAGATCGCCGACCCGCAGGCGCTGCGGCTGCGGCTGAGCGTGAACGGGGAGGTCAAGCAGGACGGCACGACCGCCGACCAGATCTTCCCGGTGGCCGAAGTGGTGCGCTATCTCAGCCGGTTCATGACGCTCTACCCCGGCGATGTCATCAACACCGGTACGCCCGCGGGCGTGGCCCTCGGCCACCCGGACCCGAAGCCGTATCTGCGACCCGGTGATGTCGTCGAGCTGGAGATCGACGGACTGGGCCGCCAGCGGCAGGCGTTGAGGGCGGCCTAGCACCGGAGCACGGAAGGACATCGCAGGGCGATCGCAGGACATCGCAGGGGCGGAGGGACTCCGCCCCTGCCCGCGTGGGGCGACCGGAAGCGGCTGTGCCGCCCCGCAAGCCGGACCGCTGTGGCGGCCCGGAAGAGCGCGGGGCCCTGCCCGCCTAAGGCGACTGGGCCCGGGTCCGTACGCGACCGGCTCCCGTTCACCCGCGTCTCCGGGCACGGCGCACCCGCCCTTCGCACTCCCGCAGTGCGCGCCTCGGGCCGGTGCGTGCCTCAGGCAGTGTGAGAGTGCAGAGATTCCTCTGCAAGTGACTCTATGCAGAGAAGTCTCTGCATCCTACGATGCCGTCATGACCACGGACGAGCCCGACCACCGCACCTCGGGAGCCACGGAGTCAGGGGCCACAGAACCCGCATCGACGGTGAGCGCCTCGGAACCCGCACCCCGGCCCACCCGCCGCATGGATGCCCGCAGCCTGCGTGGCCTCGCCCATCCCCTGCGGATGGACATCCTCGAAGCGCTCACTCTCGACGGGCCCGCGACCTCCACACGCCTTGCGGAACGCCTGGGGGAGAACACAGGGACGGTCAGCTGGCATCTGCGCCACCTGGCCCAGCACGGCTTCATCGAGGAGGAGAGGGACCGCGGCACCAAGCGCGAGCGATGGTGGCGGGCGGTCAAGGACAGAATGGTGCTCAACACGTCGGAGTTCCGGCACGACCCCGCGACGCGCGGCGCGCTCCAGGTCTACATGCACGAGCTGGTGCAGCAGCAGTTCGGCCGTGTCACCGGCTATCTCGCCGAGGACTGGGAGCCTCAGTGGCAGGACGTCGGAACCATCTCCGACTGGCGCGACCTCCGACTGACTCCTGCTCAGCTTCGGTCGCTGAACGACGAGTTGATGGGTGTCGTCGCGCGTTACACCGAGACCGAGGAGGCTTCGGCCGGGACGGACCCGGACGCCCTGCCCGTGATCGTGCAGCTCCAGTCGTTCCCGCGCAAAGAGCGGCGAAAGCGCGACACCGCATGAGCAGGAGCGGTCGCGGCGGGCTTCTCCGGAGCGCTCGCGGCGGACTTCTGTGGCGTCACCGGGACTTCCGCCTGCTGTGGTGCGGCGAGACCGCGGGCAAGTTCGGGGCATCCGTCACCGGGGTGGCCATGCCGCTGGTGGCCGTGTCGACCCTGCATGCCGACACGTTCGAGGTCGGGATGCTCAGTGCCTCCGCCTGGCTCCCCTGGTTGATCATCGGCCTTCCTGCGGGCGTCTGGGTCGACCGGTTGCCCCGCAGGCCGGTGATGCTGGCCGCGGCAGCGGTCTCCCTCGTGCTCTACGCGGGCGTACCGGCCGCCGCGTGGGCGGGCCTGCTGAGCGTCCGACTGCTGCTGGCCGTGGCCCTGTTGACGGGTACGGCCGCGGTGTTCTTCCAGACCGCCTACACCGCGTACCTCCCCGGCGTCCTCGAACCCGCCGACCAGGCCGAGGGCAACGCCAAGCTGCACGGGAGCGCGTCCGCCGCCCAGATCGCGGGCCTGGGGTCCGGTGGTCTGATCGCCCAGCTCGCGGGCGCGGTGAACGGGATGCTCATCAACGCCGCGACCTTTCTCCTGGCCCTGCTGTGCTTGTCCGGCATACGGCACCGGGAGCCACGCCGTCCCCGGTCCGCCCGCCCTGCCGGGACCCTGACCGCGGAAGTCGGCCAGGGGCTGCGGCTGGTGGCGGGTGATGTCTGGCTGCGTACGCTCACGCTCTTCGGCGCCACGTCCAACCTCGCCCTCATGGGCTACCAGTCCATCCTCCTGGTCTTCCTGGTCCGGGACGTCGGGCTGGCCCCCGGCGCCGTCGGCGGGCTGATCGCGGCCGCGGGCGCGGGAGGAGTCGTCGGCGCGTTCGCCGCCCGCCGTACGGCAGGCCGGGTCGGCACCGCCCGCGCGATGCTCCTCTTCGAGCTGGGACTACCGGTGTTCGCCCTTCTCATCCCGCTCACCACGGGCGGGACGGGAACCGTACTGTTCCTCGCCGGCGGCTTCTGCGTCTCCGCGGGCGTGGTCGGAGGCAATGTGATCAAGGCGGGTTTCCAGCAGCGTTACTGCCCACCGGAACTGCTCGGACGGCTCACCGCGAGCGCCGCGTTCCTCAACTTCGGCACGATTCCCCTCGGTGCTCTTCTCGGCGGCGTACTGGGAGAGGTGCTCGGGGTGCGACCCGCGATGTGGATCATGACCGCCGGTGTTCCCCTCGCCGGACTGATCCTCTGCTTCTCCCCGATCCGGCGGTGCCGGGACCTGCCGACGACCCCGCTGCGCACGGAGCCGGAAGCGGCCGTGCCGCGCCCGGCCGCGCCGTGACCCGGCACCACGTGACACGCAACCTCGCGACCCGGCCGTACGCGACCCGGCCGTACGCGACCCGGCCGTACGCGACCCGGCGTACCTGAACCGGTTGTCCGCGACCGGCCGTTCGCGCTGACCGTCCGTGTCGGCACTGCGCCCCCGAAGACGGTTCGTACGGCCGGAGCCACGGGCCGTACGAGCCTCGGCGCGCGGCAGCCTCGGGGCGCCTCAGCGTACGGCGGCGTGGCGGCCTCAGTGCGTGGCCGCCTCGATACGGCCCGCCGCGATGAAGCGCTCCAGGGCCTCCACCACGAGCGCGTGGTCCTCGGCCTGCGGCAGGCCGGAGACCGTCACGGTGCCGATGACGCCCGCACCCTCGACGGTGATCGGGAACGCTCCGCCGTGCGCCGCGTACCGGTCGGGGTCCAGCCGCGAGGACGCCTCGAACGTCGTGCCCTTGGCGCGGTACCGGGCGCCGACGAGGTACGAGCTCTCGTCGTAGCGCTCCACCACTCGCCGCTTGCGGTCGGTCCACGCGTCGTTGTCCGCCGAGGTGCGGGGCAGGGCGCAGTGGAACAGCTGCTGCCTGCCGCGCCGGATGTCCACCACGACCGGGGCATGGCGCAGCCGCGCCAGCTCGACGAGCATCGAGCCGAGGTGCCAGGCGTGCTCATGGGTGAAGGACTTGAGGACCAGCCGCCGCTCCTGCGCCTCGAGTTCCGGGATCAGCTTGGCCGCCGCCTCACGCGGATCGGCGGACGCGTCGGGCTCCAGTGGGGCTCCATGCCCGCCCGGCGGCGGCGCGTGTTCGGCCGGTTCGCCGCGGTCGGCCGGGGATCCGCTTGCGCCGGCCGGGCCGCCGCTCGTGGTGGCCGGGGATCCGCCCGTGCCCGCGGTGCCTGCGGCGCGCGGCGCGCCGCCCGGGGTCGGCTGACCCTCTCGATCCGACGGTGCCTGAGCCATCAGGCGTCACCTCCGATCGTGACTGTACGGCCTTCCCGCGCCGAGACGCGGGCAGCCTCGAGCACGTCCAGGGCCGCCGCTGCCTCGTGTGCCGTCACCGGCGGTGGGGTGCCGTCGCGGAGGGCGGCGGCGACGCCCGCGTAATAGGCAGGGTAGTCGCCCGGGACCGTGGGCACCGGTGTGCCGCCGCCGGTCAGGGGAGACTCGCCCGCGCCCATCCGCCCCCACAGCGACTCGGGCTCGGCTCCCCAGCCGGGCGCGGGGCGCAGGCCCTCGCGGAGGGCGGCTTCCTGCGGGTCGAGTCCGTACTTCACATAGCCTGCCTTGCTTCCCAGGAGCCGGAAGCGGGGGCCGAGTTGGGCGGTCGTGGCGCCGGCCCAGAGGTGGGAGCGGACCCCGTTCGCGTGCGTGATCGCGATGAAGGTGTCGTCGTCGGCCTCGGCGCCGGGGCGGCGGACGTCGGACTCCGCGTACACCCGTACGGCCGGGCCGAAGAGGACGACTGCCTGGTCCGCGAGGTGGCTCCCGAGGTCGTAGAGCAGGCCGCCGATCTCGGTCGGGTCACCGGACTCGCGCCAGCCGCCCTTGAGCTGCGGCCGCCACCGTTCGAAACGGGACTCGAAGCGCTGGACGGTGCCCAGGCCGCCGTCCGCGAGGAGCCCCCGGAGGGTGAGGAAGTCGGCGTCCCAGCGGCGGTTCTGGAAGACGGACAGCAGCAGACCGCGCTCGTCGGCGAGGGCCGCCAGGGAGCGGGCCTCGGAAGCGGTCCCGGCGACCGGCTTGTCCACGACGACCGGAAGGCCCGCCTCCAGCGCGGCGGTGGCGATCGGCACGTGGGTGCGGTTCGGGGACGCGATCACGATCAGGTCGAGAGTGTCGTCCCGGCCCGTACGGTCCGCTCCGGCTCCGGTCCTGGCTCCGGCTCCGGCCCTGGCTCCGGCTCCGGCCCTGGCCCCGGCTCCGGCCCTGGCCCCGGCGGCCCGTGGCCACAGCTCGTCGGGCGAGTCCGCGAACCGTACGTCCGGGTACTCGGCGCGCGCCTGCTCGCGGCGCTCGGGGTCGGAGGTGACGACCGTGTCGAGCACGAGGCCCTCGGTCGCGGTGATGAGGGGGGCGTGGAAGACGGAGCCCGCGAGGCCGTAGCCGACGAGCCCCACGCGGAAGGGGCCGCTCGCGCCGCGGCCGGAGCCCGCGGCGGTGCCCGGAGCGCTGCTGGTGGCGGGGGTGCCGGTCGGAGTGCCTGTCATGGGGCCACTTAAGCAACGGTGTTGCCAAACTGCAAGCGGGAGGGAGAATGGCCGCGTGAACAGGGGTGACTCCGGAGCCAATCTGCCCGCACTGCGCAGCCACAACGCCGCGCTCGTGCTCGATCTGCTGCGCACGGCAGGGGAGGGCGGCATCAGCCGCCTGGAGCTGGCCGAGCGCACCGGGCTGACCCCACAGGCCGTCAGCAAGATCACGGCGAGACTGCGCCAGGCGGGCCTGGCCGCCGAGGCCGGCCGCCGCGCCTCGACGGGCGGCAAGCCGCGCACGGTCCTGCGCCTGGTCCGGGGCGCGCGCAGTGCGGTCGGGCTGCACCTGGACCGCGACGAGCTGACCGCAGTCCTCACGGACCTGACCGGCGAGCCGGTCGCGGTGCGGAGTGTGCCCTTCGACTTCGGCGCGGGGGAGGAGGCCGTGCTGCGGCGGGCGGTGGCCGAGGTCCGGGAACTGCTGCGGCACGGTCCCGGCCCGGCGGCAGGTGCTTCGTACGAGCCTGGGACGGGCACGTCGGCCGAGCCTGGGCCGGGCCCGTCGTACGAGCCCGGGTCGGGCCCGTCGTACGAGTTCGGGGCGGGTCCGTCGTTCGGCCCGGCGGCGACCGGTGCGCCGTACGAGTTCGGGGCGGGTGCGCCGTACGAGCCCGGGGGCGCGCCCTGGCCGGTCATCGGCGTCGGCGTCGCCTGCCCCGGGCCGCTCGACCACCGCAGCGGCGTGCTCGGCCGGGTCACCGGCCTGCCGCAGTGGGACGGGTTTCCGCTGCGTGAGGCGCTCGCCGCCCGGCTCGGCCTTCCCGTCGTCCTCGACAAGGACACCAATGCCGCCGCTCTCGGCGTGGCACTGCGCCGCGACGAGCCTCCGGCCGAAGGCGGTGCGGCTGAACACGGGGCCGACGACGGAGCCCCGCCCGAACACGCAGCCCCGGCCGAACACGTGGCCCGGGGCGGCGGTGGACGAGGTGGCCGCGGCCACGCGTCGTTCGCGTACCTCCACGTCGGGACCGGTCTCGGCGCCGGGCTCGTCCTCGGCGGCGGGCTGTACCGCGGGAGCCGCACCGCGGCAGGGGAGTTCGGCCACCAGGTGGTCCAGCTCGACGGCCCGCCGTGCGAGTGCGGCGGCCGCGGCTGCATCGAGGCGCTGTGCCTGGCGGCCGTGGCGCGCGGCGACATCGCGCAGGCGGCGCGCGTCCTCGGCACCGGGGCGGCCAACCTCGTCGGGCTGCTCGACATCGACCGCGTCCTGCTCGGCGGACGCGTCGCCGTGGCCGACGCCGAGGTGTTCGTACGGGGCGTGTCGGCCGTCGTCGCCGAGCGCGCCGGAAGGGACGGCGCGGAAACCGGCCGTACGGTGCCGGTCTCTGTCGTGCCCGACGGCGAGCGGGCGGTCGCCCTCGGGGCCGCACAACTCGTCCTCGCCCCCCTCTTCGGCCGCGCCGAAACCGCCCCCTGACGCCGCACAGAGCCCGGCCTGCGCCGCCGCGCCCGCCGCCTCCCCGCCCGGCACGAGCCCCGCAACAGCTCCGCCCGGCACCACCCCTGCCACGCTCCGCCCGGCGCGGCGGGCCTCGCGCCGAACGGGCGGCACGGTGGCGAACGGCCGAACGGCCGAACGGCCGAACGGCCGAACGGGCGGCACAGCGGCCCCGCGCCGAACGGGCGGCGCCGTGGCGACGGGGCGACGCACCTCCATCGGATCAGCGCAACGTCGGCTGATCGAGGGGGATTCCGCCGCCCGCGCGCCCGCCGCCACCCCCGTCCGCGGGCCCGCGTGGCAGGGTCCTGGGGGCACCGGCCGTACCGTTCGCCGGTGCGCAGCCGATCGCCGCGCCCTCACGAAGGTCCCTCATGCGCCTGCGTACACCCGTACTCGCCGCCGCCCTGGCTGTGATCGCCCCCGCCGCCCTGATCCTCCTTCCCGCCACCACGGCCGCAGCGGATCCCACGGAGCCGCCCGCGGCGCGCGACCGCGCCCTCGCGCCGTACTGCGGTGATCCGGACAGCGAGGACTTCCCCATCGAGGCCCGCATCCGCGACGGCCGGAAGACGTACGAGGCGGGTGCCGACAGGGCGACCTGGAACCTCGATCTGCGCAACACCACGAACGCCGAGTGCCGCAACATCCACCCCATCGCCGTCCTCGTCGACCGCAACCGCGCACTCGCCACGGAGCGGATCGGGCTGGAGTTCTACGACGGCGGGGCCGGTGAGTGGCGGACCGTCGGCTTCGAGACCACGGAGGAGCGCGAGCACATCGGCGTCTTCGAGGGCGACGGCTTCGACGGCTTCGCCGTGAAGCCGCACAAGAAGGTCACCGTGAAGGTGCGCATGGGCTTCGCCGAGGGCACGAAGAGCGATCACGTCCGCCTGAACGTCGCGGCCGTGCAGCGCCGGGACGACGACGGCGACTGGGTCGGCGAGTCCAACGACTACGAGTTCGACATCCGCGGCGACGGCAGCGCGACTGCGGCGGACACCGGGCAGCGCGACGGCACGGCCGGTGACGGCAGCGGATCGGGACGGGACGACGCGCACGGCAGGTCCGGTGGCGGGCAGGACGAGGCCCGGCGCTCCGACGGCATGGGCGCGCAGCAGCCGAACGCGCCACGCCCGCAGACCGCCGGCGAGGCCGACGTCCTCGCCAGGACCGGCCGCGCCGCACTGACCTGGCTCGGGGTCGTGGCGGGTGTGTGCCTGGTGGGCGGCGCGGTCCTCGTGGCCCTCGCCCGTCGCCGCACACGCTGAAGCGACCGCTTACCGTCGCGGGCCGACGAGAACCCGGCGGGGATCGCACGCTGAAGCAACCGCCCGCCGCTGCCCGCGGACGCTGACGCGCGAGCCGCTGTCCGCGCACGGTGACGCGTTCGCCGCTGCTGTGCATGCTCATCCGACGGCCCGACGGCCCGACGGCCCGACGGCCCGACGGCCCGACGGCCCGACGGCCCGACGGCCCGACGGCCCGACGGCCCGACGGCCCGACGGCCCGTCCGCCCGCCGCCGCGCCCTGCCGCCCCGCCGCCGTGCCCGCCGGCGTGACCCTGCGAGGAGTCGGGGCAGGGGAAGCGATGGCCGCGGCAACTCCCGTGATCACGTGCCGCGTCAGCGCCCCGCACGCGATCACGTACTGCGTCAGTCCCCCCCCGGCACGTGATCACGTATCGCTGCGGCGACCCCGCCGCCCGTCTGCGACGATCCCCCCGTGGACTACCCCAACGACCAGGCGCCCGGCGCGCCCGTCCGCTCCGGCGTCCCGGAGCACGGGCGCGTGCCCAAGTACTACGCCGTCAAGACCCGGCTCGCCCTCCTCCTCGACGAACTGGGCGAGGGCGAACCGCTCCCGACCGAGCGCGACCTCTCGGTGCGCTACGAGGTCTCGCGCGAGACCGTACGGCAGGCGCTGCGCGAGCTGCTGCTGGAGGGGCGGCTGCGGCGGGCCGGTAGGGGCACGGTGGTCGCGGGGCCGAAGCTGGAGCAGCCGCTGTCCCTGGCCAGTTACACCGAGGGGGTGCGCCGTCAGGGCCGGCGCCCCGGCCGTACGCTCATCAGCCTCGACCGCTTCCCCTGCCCCGACCGGCTGGCAGAGGAGACCGGGTTCGAACGCGGCGAGGCCGTATGGCACTTGGAGCGCGTGCTGCTGGCGGACGACGAGCGGGTCGGGCTGGAGAGCACCTACGTCACCGTGGCGCGCGTGCCACGGCTCGACGGCGACTTCGACCCCGACTCCTCCTTCTACGTCTATCTGCACGACCGGCTCGGCATCGGCTTCGGCGACGCGGACGAGCGGCTGGAGACGGTTCTGGCCACGCCGCGTGAGGCGCTGCTGATCGGGACACCGCCCGCGCTTCCGATGTTGCTGATCCACCGGGTGTCGCGGGACACGGGCCGCCGCCCGCTGGAACGGGTCCGCTCCCTCTACCGGGGGGACCGGTTCAGTTTCACTGCCCACCTCGGGGGGCCGGGCACGGGGCAGCCGGGCGCTTCGGACTGACGCGACGGAGAAGTTGAACCAGGGATAAAGGGTCCAAAAGCTTGGAAACTCTGCCCCAGTTGCATCCGTAGACGGTACATATCGCCGCAGAGTGGGCGGATGAATATCACGAAGGGATAACGGGTCTAGGCCAAATTTGCCTGCCCGTTCACCATGGCTTTGCCAACCGGATCCTTCCGGGCCATCCGATCCAAGGAGCGTCAACGGCATGCGAGTGATAGTCGTCGGAGCCGGCGTGGTGGGAACCATGCACGCCTGGCACGCAGTGGAGCGAGGCCATGAGGTCCTCCACATCGAGCGCGAGAGCGAGGCGCGCGGGGCCTCCCTGCGCAACTTCGGCCTCGTCTGGGTCAGTGGACGCGCCGGAGGGGAGGAGCTGGAGACCGCGCTGCGCGCCCGCGCCCTCTGGGAGGGCATCGGCGAGCGCGTTCCCGAGCTCGGCTTCCGCCCCAACGGCTCCCTCACCGTCGTCACGAACGAGGCCGAACTCGCCGTCGCCCAGGCCGTACTGCAGCGCCCCGACGCCGCCGCCCGCGGCTACAAGCTGCTCGGCCCCGACGAGGCGCGCGCCCTCAACCCGGCCCTGCGCGGCGAGATGTCGGCCGCCCTGTGGTGCGAGCGGGACGCCGCCGTCGAACCGCGTACCGCACAACGGGCGTTGAAGGCGGAGCTGCTGAAGTCCGGCCGCTACACCTTCCTCGGCGGCCGCGAGGTACGCGAGGTCGGCGCGTCCGCTGTACGCGACGACCACGGCGAGGTGCACACCGGCGACACCGTCGTCCTGTGCACCGGAGCCTGGCTGGGCGGCCTCGTCCGGGAACTGGTCCCCGACCTGCCCGTCCGCCGCGTCCGCCTGCAGATGATGCAGACCGACCCGCTCGGCGAGGAGCTGACCACCTCGGTCGCCGACGCCGACAGCTTCCGCTACTACCCGGCCTACGGCGGCGAGGCGCTCGACGCCCTGACCGCCGCACAGGCCCAGCCACCGGTCGCCGACGCGCACCGGATGCAACTGCTGATGGTCCAGCGCCGCGACGGCGGCCTGACCATCGGGGACACCCACGAGTACGAGGACCCGTTCGGCTTCGACGTCGTCGAGGACCCGTACGAGCACCTCGCCGGCGTCGTCGAGGGCATCCTCGGCCGGCCGCTGCCGAGGATCCGCCGCCGCTGGGCCGGGGTGTACGCGCAGTGCACCGATACGGGGCGGGTCGTGCACCGGCAGCAGGTGCAGGACGGGGTGTGGCTGGTTACCGGGCCGGGTGGCCGCGGCATGACCTGTGCCCCCGCGATCGCCGAGACCACCGCCGACGAACTGGGCTGGTAGGAGAGATGACCGAGAACAGCGACAACACGACGGCCGAGGCCACCGACACGAGCGCGGCCACCGACACGAGCGCGGCCAAGGACACGGCCACCGACACGACCGGGACCGCCGAAGCCGGCGCAGCCGTCCGGCTCGTCGTCCTCGACATGGCGGGTACCACCGTCGCCGACGGCGGACTCGTCGAGCGGGCCTTCGCGGCCGCTGCCCAACAGCTGGGCGTCGAGCCCGGATCGGCCGAGCACACCGCCCAACTCGACTATGTCCGGGCCACGATGGGCGAGTCCAAGATCTCCGTCTTCCGTCACCTCTTCGGTGACGAGGAGCGCGCGCAGCAGGCCAACACGGCCTTCGAGAAGGCGTACCACGACCTCGTCGACGACGGGCACTGCGCGCCGCTGCCGGGCGCGGCCGACGCCATCGGGACACTGCGAGAATCGGGCATCAAGGTCGCGCTCACCACCGGCTTCTCGCGCGCCACCCAGGACCGCATCCTCGACGCGCTCGGCTGGTACGACATCGCCGACCTCACCCTCTGCCCGGCCGACGCGGGCCGCGGCCGCCCGTACCCGGACATGGTGCTCACCGCGCTGCTGCGCACGGCCACCGACGACGTACGGCAGATCGCGGTCTGCGGCGACACCTCGTACGACATGCTGACGGGCCGCCGCGCCGGTGCGTCGGTCGTCGCGGGCGTCCTCACCGGAGCGCACGCGCGCGAGCAGTTGACCGCCGCGGGCGCGACCCATGTCCTGGGCTCCGTCACGGAGTTGCCTGCGGTCGTCGGGGCCGTGCCCGCGAACGCCACGGGGACCGGGGTGGTGTGAGATGACTGCCGCCGCGCCGGCCGCGGGGATCCGCTTCGAGAGCGTCTCCGTGGCGTACGGGAGGAACGTCGTCCTCGACTCGCTCGACCTGACCGTCGAGCCGGGCGAGGTGATGGCCCTTCTCGGCCCCTCCGGCTCCGGCAAGACCACCGCGCTGCGGGCGGTCGCCGGATTCGTACGGCCCGTCTCCGGACGGGTGTTCCTCGGAGGGCTTGACGTCACCGCGCTCCCCCCGCACCGGCGCGGCATCGGCATGGTCGTCCAGAGCTACGCGCTCTTCCCGCACATGAGGGTCGCGGACAACGTGGCGTTCGGGCTCAAGGCCCGCAAGGCACCGCGTCGCGAGATCGCCGAACGGGTCGCCGAGGCCCTGGAGATGACGGGCATGGCGGCCTACGCCCGGCGCTATCCGCGGGAGTTGTCCGGCGGACAGCAGCAGCGCGTGGCGATAGCCCGGGCGCTGGCGATACGTCCGGGCGTCCTGCTCCTGGACGAGCCGCTGTCGGCCCTCGACGCCCAGCTCCGCAGCGGCATGCTCGCCGAACTGGCGCGCCTGCACCGTGAATTGCCCGACGTCTCCATCCTCTACGTCACGCACGACCAGGTGGAGGCGTTGACCCTGGCGGACCGGATCGCGCTGATGGACCGGGCCCGCCTGCGGGACTGCGGCACGCCCGAAGCCCTCTACCGCAGTCCGCGCACCGAGTTCACCGCCTCGTTCGTCGGCAACGCCAACCTGCTGCCCGTGACGCTGAGCGCTGCGGAGTCCGGGGCCGACGGCGATCTCGCCGTGGTCGACCTGGGCGGCACGAAGCTGCGGGCCCAGGCACCCGCCACTCCCGTACCGCCCGGGGCCGCCGCGACGCTGTGCGTCCGCCCGCACCTGGTGTCGCTGGGGGAGGGGCCCAACACCCTGCGGGGGCGGGTGGCCGAGGTGCAGTGGCGCGGGGCGACGCACCGGCTGTTCGTGGAGACCGAGGGCGGCGTACGGCTGAAGGCGGACGTCCGCGAACTGCGCGTCCCGCCCGCGCTGGGCGAGGAGGCCGCCGTCTCCTTCGCCCCGGAGGACGCGGTGCTGCTCCCGGTCACGGCGGCGGACGCCACGGCGGATGCGGTGGCTACGACGGATGCGGTGGCGGAGTCCACGACGGCGGCGGGCGCTACGACGGTGGCGGGCGCTACGGCGGCTGCGCGGGCGGACGTCACGCCGGCTGCGGTGCCCACCGCCGTGACGACCACCGGCCCGGCCGGGAAGCCCATGGACCCCGCTTCCCGGAGCACACCCACCGCGAGCCCTGGGGGAGTTGCCCGTGGCCAGTGACACCGCCGCGCCCCTGGCCACGCCGTACGGGCCTGGCCCCGGCCGCGCCGACCGCCCCGCTCGCCCAGCCCGTATCCGCCGCGTCCCCGCCTGGCTGTGGGCCGTGCCGCCCGTCGCCGTTCTGGCGGTGGTCTTCCTCCACCCGCTCGCGCTCGTCCTGCGCCAGTCCGTCACCCCCGACGAGGGCGGCACCTCGTTGGAGCCCTACACCGAGGTCTTCGCCTCCGAGGCGTTCCGCGAAGCGCTGACGACCACCGTGTGGATCGCCGTCGCCTCCACCGCCGGCTGCCTCGTCCTCGGCTTCCTCCTCGCGCTGGTCATCGCCTTCGTGCCGTTCCCGGGAGGCAGGGCGGTGTCGAAGTTCATCGACGTCTTCCTCTCCTTCCCGTCCTTCCTGATCACCCTCGCCCTGCTGTTCGTCTACGGCTCCGCCGGGATGGCCAACGGGCTGTGGGCGGACGCGACGGGCGCGGCCACTGGACCCTTCGGCTTCCTCACCACGCCGTGGGGCGTGGTCCTGGCCGAGATCACGTACTTCACACCGTTCGTGATGCGCCCGCTGCTCGCCGCGTTCTCCCAGGTCGACACCGCGCAGATCGACGCCGCCGCCTCACTCGGCGCACGCCCGGCGCGGATCGTGCGGCAGGTGATCCTGCCCGAGGCGCTGCCGGCGCTCGCCGCCGGGGGGAGCTTGGTGCTGGTCCTGTGCCTGAACGAGTTCGGGATCGTGCTGTTCACCGGCGCCAAGGACGTCACGACCCTCCCGATGCTCGTCTACAGCAAGGCGATCCTGGAGTCCGACTACCCGGGCGCCTGCGTCGTCGCCGTCGTCAACGTCGCGATCTCCGTGGGGCTTTACGGCCTCTACAAGGTGGTGAGCCGCCGTGCTGGTGCATAGCCGTACGGGCCGCCGGGCCGTCCAGGTGCTCTTCATCGCGCTCTTCCTGCCGCTGTTCGCCCTGCCGCTGCTCGTCGTCCTGGCGGCGTCGTTCTCCACCAGCTGGAGCGGCCCCTTCCCGTCGGGGCCGACCACCGGGCACTACGCGTCCGCGGTGCGCGGCGATTCCCTCCAGGCACTGATCACCAGCCTGGTCACGGCCGTGTCCGCGAGCCTGCTGGCCCTGGCCGTCGGCACCTGGTCGGCGCTGGCCGCCGCGGCGCTCGGCAGGCGCGGACGGCGGTGCGTGGACGCGCTGTTCATGCTGCCGGTCGCCGTGCCGTCCGTGGTCGTCGGCCTGGCCGTCCTCGTCGCGTTCAGCACGCCCCCGATGCTGCTCAACGGGACCCGATGGATCGTGATCCTCGCGCACACCGTCCTGGTCACCGCGTTCGCCCACCAGTCCGTGTCCGCCGCGATCGTCCGGCTCGACCCGGCCTACGAGCAGGCGGCCGCCGCGCTCGGCGCCCGCCCCTCGTATGTGCTGTTGCGGGTCAAGCTGCCGCTGCTGCTTCCGTCCCTCACAGCAGCCGCCGGCCTCTGCTTCGCCCTGTCCATGGGGGAGTTGAGCGCCACGATGATGCTCTACCCGCCGGACTGGACGCCGCTGCCCGTCCGGATCTTCGCGGCCACCGACCGGGGCTCCCTCTTCACCGGTTCCGCCGTGTCCGTCGTCCTCATGGGCACCACGCTCCTCGTGCTGCTCGCCGTCTCCCGCATCCGAACCAAGGCCTCGTACCGCTAGCCGCCCCAGGAGATACGAAACGCCATGCACCGCTCCGGCCCCTCCCGCGTCCGTTCCCGTTCCCTGACCTCCATAGCCGCCGCCACGGCCTGCCTCGCCCTGGCCGCACTCCTGACGGGCTGCTCCGTCACCACCACCGCGTCGAACGAGAAGGCCGTCACCGTCTACAGCGCCGACGGCCTCAAGGGCGAGAACGGCGACGGCTGGTACGACCGCGTCTTCGCGGACTTCGAGAAGAAGACCGGCATCGAGGTCGAGTACGTCGAGGGCGGCTCGGGCGAGATGGTGCAGCGCGCCGTGCGGGAGAAGGCCAACGCGCAGGCGGACGTCCTCGTGACCCTGCCGCCCTTCATCCAGCAGGCCGACGACAAGGGCCTGTTGCAGACGTACAAGCCGCGGGGATCCGAACAGGTACCCGCCGCGGGCAAGGCGGGTGACGGAGCGTGGACCTCCGTGGTGAACAACTATGCCGGATTCGTCTACAACAAGAAGGAGCTCAAGACCGCCCCCACCACATGGGAGCAGCTCCTCGACCCCCGCTACCGCGACAAGGTGCAGTACAGCACCCCCGGTGTCGCCGGTGACGGTACGGCCGTCGTCATCAAGGCCATGCACGACTTCGGCGGGCAGCGGCAGGCGATGGACTATCTGAAGAAGCTCCAGGCCAACAACGTCGGCCCGTCGTCCTCGACCAGCAAGCTCGCACCGAAGGTCGACAAGGGCGAGATCCTCGCCGCGAACGGCGACGTGCAGATGAACTACGCCCAGTCGCGGTCCATGCCGAACCTCGGCATCTGGTTCCCGGCGAAGGACGGCGGCAAGCCGACGACATTCGCCCTGCCGTACGCCGCCGGGCTGATGAAGAACGCCCCGCACGACGCCAACGCCCGGAAGCTGCTGGACTTCATGCTCGGTGAGGGCGCCCAGCGGCAGGCGAGTGAGGTCGGCGGCGGATTCCCGGCCCGCGGCGACGTCAAGGCGACCGGCGCCGATGCGAAGGAGCTGGCCGCGATCGTCGACGGCGTCGAGGTCTTCGAGCCGGACTGGAAGGACATCGCGGAGAACCTCGACAGCTACCTCGACGCCTGGAAGTCCGCCACCGGAAGCTGACCGCGGTGACGGGCGGGCGCCGCGGTCACGGGCCTGCCGATCGACCGTGTGCCGTGTGCCGATCGACCGTGTGCCGATCGACCGTGTGCCGTGTGCCGTGTGCCGTGTGCCGTGTGCCGTGTGCCGCGGGGCCGGGCGGTCCGGGCCCGTGCCGGGGCTCTGCCGGGCCGGACCGTCCGCGCCCTGGACGCCGGGGTCGTCCACGGCCCGCCGCCGTTAGGCTGAGACTTTCGGACCACCGGCCACCGAGAGCGGAGATCAGTTCAGTGGCGGAGCGCAAGCCGATCGAGTCCTGGCTCACCGACATGGACGGCGTCCTCATACACGAAGGCATTCCGATCCCCGGGGCCGACGCCTTCATCAAGCGGCTCCGTGAGTCGGGCAAGCCGTTCCTGGTGCTGACGAACAACTCCATCTACACCGCGCGCGACCTGCACGCCCGGCTGTCCCGGATGGGGCTCGACGTGCCCGTCGCGCACATCTGGACCTCGGCCCTGGCCACCGCGCAGTTCCTGGACGACCAGCGGCCGGGCGGCACCGCGTACGTCATCGGCGAGGCCGGGCTGACCACCGCGCTGCACGACATCGGCTACGTCCTCACCGACGCCGACCCGGACTACGTGGTGCTCGGCGAGACCCGTACGTACAGCTTCGAGGCGCTGACCAGGGCCATCCGCCTGATCAACGACGGCGCACGGTTCATCGCCACCAACCCCGACGAGACCGGGCCCTCCGCCGAGGGAGCGCTGCCCGCCACCGGATCCGTCGCGGCCCTGATCACCAAGGCGACCGGCCGCGAGCCGTACTTCGTCGGCAAGCCGAACCCGCTGATGATGCGGGCCGGGCTGAACGCCATCGGGGCGCACTCCGAGACCAGCGCGATGATCGGCGACCGTATGGACACCGATGTGCTGGCCGGTCTGGAGGCGGGGATGGAGACCTTCCTCGTGCTCACCGGGCTGACGAAGCCGGAGGAGGTCGAGCGCTTTCCGTTCCGGCCCTCCACCGTCGTGGACTCGATCGCGGATCTCGTCGAGCGCATCTGACACGGCGGCGCACTGACCGCCGCATCCGCGCGTACTGACCGCCGCTCCCGCGCGCACGGACCGCCGCTCCCGCGCGTACGGACGCCGGACCCCTCCGTACGCGCGCAGCACCCCTCCGCACGGCCGCTGCGTGCGGCAGCCGGTGGGCACGGTCACCGAACGGAGCAATCCGGGCACTCTGCGGGTGCGGCGGGCACGGCGCCAGGTGAACCTTCTTGAATGTGAGGAGGTTCAACGATGGGCTCTGACCCGCGCACCCGGCTCACCCGTCCGTCCCGCCTGCCCCGGCGCGCGGCCGTGATCGTCGCTGCGGCCGCCCTGTGCACGGCGGTCGCTCTTCCCGCGTACGCCGTCGACGTCGAACCGGTCGAGGAGACGCCCGCAGGCAGCATCGCCGATATGCCGGCCGACGATCCTCTCTCCGATCCTGGATCCGACCCCCTCTCCGATCCGCTGACCGAGTCGCTCTCCGACGAGTTCGGGGACGAGACGGGCGACGGCGCGAGCAGCAGCTCCGCTCCCTCCTCCTCGGAGAACCTCAAGATCACCCCGTCCGTCGTCGCGCCCGGCGCCGAGGTCGAGATCCGTGTCCAGGGGCTCAAGGAGACCAAGGGCACCAAGGTCGTCGTGCGGTCGGAGGTCTTCGTCACCGAAGCCCGGCTCGCCTCGGACTCCCGCGGCGGCCTCTACGGCGAGGCGAAGATCAAGTCGAGTGCCTCGCCCGGCCGGCACACCGTCAAGTGCGACTGCGGTGTCCAGGCCACGATCACCATCGTCGCCTCGCACTCCAGCCACAGCCCGCACGCGACCCCCACCGCGCCCGTACGCGCCGGAGGCGGCGGCACCGCCGTCCTGGCTCCCGCGGCCGCGGAGAAGGAGGACGGCCCGGGCATCGCCCACTTCGTCGTCGCGGCCGGACTCGCCGGCGCCGCCGCCCTCGCCTTCGCCGGGATCGCGCTGCGCCGCCGCCGGGTGGACACGGCGGCGGGCGACTGAGGCGGGCGGACCACGGTGTACGACCGTGGCCGCACCGGCCGCACCGGAGCCGGCGGCCTGATCACCGCCCTGATCTGGGTCGTGGTGCTGCTCGGCTTCTGGTTCTGGGGACGGGGCATCACCGACGGCCCGGGCATCACGTCCCCGGGTACCGGCGATGCGGCCGCGGTGGGCCGTCCCGCCGGACCGCAACTCCCCGCGGCGTACGCGCCCTTGACGCCCGCCCGCCCCGAGCGACTGGAGATCCGCACCGCGGGCGTCCGCGCCCCCGTCGTCGAACGGGGCCTCGACGCGGACGGAGCCGTCGACCCGCCGCCGTACAGCGCCCCGGGCCAGGTCGGCTGGTACGGCGGCGGCCCCACCCCGGGCGCCGTCGGCACCGCCCTCCTCGTGGGCCATGTCGACACCCACACCGCGCCCGCCGTCTTCCACCGCCTGGCGTCGGTCGAGCCGGGTGCGCGGGTGAGCGTCGCGAGGGAGGACGGATCGGTCGCGGAGTTCACCGTGGAGGCCGTCGAGGTGTTCACCAAGGACCGCTTCGACCCGCAACGGGTGTACGGGCCGCGCAAGAGCCATCGCGCCGAACTCCGGCTGATCACCTGCGGAGGCACCTACGACCCGAAGCGGCATGTGTACTCCGCGAACGTCGTCGTCTCGGCGTACCTGACCGCGGTACGCGGGCATGTCGCGGCGGGCGTCTAGAGAGAAGCGGCAGCCGTCCGGAGAGAGCGGCAGGCTTCCGGAGCGCGGTGGCCGATCACCTGGCGCCGCGCGCACGAGAGGCAGCGGTCGCCGTGCGCGGCCGTTGACCGACCTGCCTGATCGTCTACGAGCGGCGCTCGCCTCGCACCGAGGGGGCTGAGGACCTGGGCGATGCGCAGCTGCTCGACTTCCGCTGCAGCGGATGGGGGTTCGGGTGACCGCTGTGTGACCGGGAGTTGCGGAGCCGGGGAAGGCCGCACCCGCCGCGGATGAGAGGGCTGTCACAGCCGGTCGACGAAGCGCGGACGGACCGCTGGGCGCACCGTCCGGTGTGTCAGCATGGGGGCCGACCGGTCTTGACCATGGGGGCCGGGGCCCGCGACACAGGTCGCCGGAGCACCGCCGCCCCGGACAGTGAGCCAAGGGGGAGCGGATGTACGGCAGTTGCACCGGCCGCGGGCAGGGGAGGGCGCGCGTCCGGCTCAGGGCGGGGGCCGCGGCAGCGGCGGGAGCCCTGCTGCTCCTCTCGGCCTGTTCCGATGGCTCGGACACCGATGAGGACGCCGCGGGCGGCGCCCAGCAGCCCAAGTCCCGGGCTCCGTACTGGGTCAACCCGGACGGCAGCGCCGCCGAGCAGGCCGCGGCCTACCGCATGGACGGGCGGGACGCGGACGCCGAACTGATCGAGAAGATCTCCCGGCAGCCGGCCGCCGAGTGGATCGGCATCGAGGACCCGGAGGGCCAGGCCCGCGGCTTCACCGAAGCGGCGGAGAAGGCCGACCGCGAAGCCCTGCTGGTGCTCTACAACGTCCCGCACCGCGACTGCGGCCAGTACTCCAAGGGCGGTGCCGCGGACGGCGACGCGTACCGAGACTGGCTCGGCAAGGCGATCGACGGCATCGGCGAGCGCAGGACCACGGTCGTCCTGGAGCCGGACGCACTGCCGCATGTGGAGGACGGCTGCACCCCGCAGCAGTTCCACGAGGAGCGGTACGCCCTGCTGTCCGAGGCCGTGGCCAAGCTCAAGGCCCTGCCGAACACCAAGGTCTATCTGGACGCCGGCAATCCGCACTGGATCACCGACCCGGGCCGGATGGTCGAGCCCCTGAAGCGGGCCGGCATCGACAAGGCCGACGGTTTCGCGCTCAACACCTCCAACTACCAGACCACCGACGAGAACACGGCGTACGGCAAGAAGCTGTCGGGCATGGTCGGCGGCAAGCCGTTCGTGATCGACACCAGTCGCAACGGCAATGGCCCGGCCCCGGGGAAGGACGATCCCGAGGCGTGGTGCAATCCGCCCGGCCGGGCGCTCGGCGAGCCGCCGACGACGCGGACCGGTGACGATCTGGTCGACGCGTATCTGTGGATCAAGCGGCCGGGGGAGTCGGACGGCGCCTGCAAGGGGGGTCCCGCGGCGGGCCAGTGGTGGCCGAAGTACGCACTGCAGCTGGCGCGCAACGCCAAGAGCTGACGCGGTTCCGGACCCGGTTCCCCTCCTCCGGCGCGGACCGGGTCCTTGTCGCCAGGAGCTGACCCGGGTCCTCGTCGCCAGGAAGCGGCTCAGGCCCCCCTCGTCGCCAGGAAGCGGCCCAGGACCTCGGCGCGCCGGGAGCTGACCCCGGTCCCCGCGCCCGCGCCCACCCACCGGGGTCGGGCGCGGACGCGAGTACTGGGTCCGGCTGCGCCCCCCGGCTACGGCACCTCGACCCAACGGGCCTTCGAGGGCGTGCCCTTCTTGTCCGTGACGAAGAGCATGTACCAGCCGGACGGCACCAGGGACCGGTCGTCCGGAACCGTCACCTGCACCCCCTTGCCCGTCTTCTTCATGTCCAGCGCGATCGACCGCTGGTCGACGTCCGTGACGTGCGTGACGGCGCTGGGCCGCATCAGCCGGGCGCTCTTGATGTCCGCCGCGTCCCCCGTCCCGAACGTGCCGCTGCCGCCCCGTGCGATCCGCTCGGGGCCCGAACCGAGTTCGGGCTTCTTGTCGCGGTAGAGGTAGGGCGGGGTGTAGATCTCGATGCGCTTCTCGAAGACGCCCGGCTTGGTGTTGGCGTCGTCGGAGTAGAGCGAGTCGGAGCCGAAGATCATAATGCGGCCGTCCGGCAGCAGGAGCGTGCCGGAGTGGTAGTTGCGGCCGACGGTCGGGTCGGCGACGCGGCGGAAGGTGCCGCTCTTGGCGTCGTAGATCTGCGCCTTGAGGATGTTGCTGCCGCTGCGGCCGCGGTAGTCGCCGGAGCCGCCCGAGACGAACACGGTGTCGTCGGGGAGGAGCGAGCCGCCCGGGTAGCGGGTTCCCTCGGAGAGCGGTGCGCCGTCCTTGAAGCGCGGGTCGTCCTTCTTGAGGTCGACGACCCGGGTCTTCTCGCTGGACTTCTCGGACTCGCCCACGCCTCCGCCGCCGATCACCATGAACTTCTGGTCCTGGGCGGGCGGCAGCATCACCGACATCGAGGTCTCGAGGACCTTCGGGTCGCTCATGCCGGGCACGGGGTCGAACTCGTTGGTGTCCACGTCCCACAGGCCGGGGGTGCGGCCCTTGTCGGCCGGGCCGTAACCTGCGTTGGAGCCGCTGTAGAAGATCTTGCCGCCGTCGGTCAGGAAGAGCGCCGGGTAGGTCGGGAAGAAGCGCTTCGTGGGCAGGTACGTCCACTGCTTGGTGCTCGGGTCGTAGACCTCGTTCTTGCCGGGTACGACCTGGCCGATCTCGTCGAGTCCGGAGACGGACAGGACCCTGCCGTCCTCCAGCGTGGTGAGGGTCGGGTACCAGCGCGCCTCGTTCATCGGGTCGACGCGGATGTACTTCTCGGCCACGGGGTCGAACTCGAAGGAGTCCTTGATGCCTTGGAAGTCCTTCTTGTCGAAGGAGAGTTTGTTGGCGATGCCGTAGAGGTTCCGGGCGTCGGCGCCCTTCAGGCCGCGTATCCGGTAGTTGTCGGTGTCGCCGGTGCTGTGCTTCCGGCCCTTCTGGCGGGCCTCGACATAGACGCGGGCCTCGCTGGCCGTGACCCGGGCCTGGCCGGTGACCGGGTCCGTGGTCTTCTTCGCTCGGGGGACCAGCAGGTTGTCCTTGGACTCGAAGGTCTTGCCGCTGGACTTGCCGGTGAAGAGGGTGCCCGCACGCAGGGTCTTGGGCTCGTCGGGGTCCTCGTTCTTGACGATCATGAGACCGCCGGCCTTCTCGACATCGCCCTGCAGCTTCTCGTAACGCTGGGTGCCGCCCGCCACCAGCAGCTTTCCGTCCGGGAGTTGAGTGTGCCCGGCGCAGAACATGTCCTTGGGCGTGGAGATGTTCTTGTACGTGTTCTGCTCGGGGTCCCACAGCACCGTGCGGAAGGTCTTCGCCTTGAACATCTCCGCGTTGTTGCCGGAGCCCGCGATGAGCAGCACCTTGCCGGTGTGCAGCAGCGCGGCGTGAATGGTGTTGATCCGGAATTCCTCGGGGACGTCGAGGAGATCCCAGTGGCCGTTCGCCGCCTTGTAGTCCGGCCGGTTGATCTTGTACGCGTGGTACTTCTCCGAGCCGAAGCGGAACAGGGCGGGCCCGTTCATTCCGGCCAGCACGAGCACCGCCGTCGTGCCGATGGCTATCCGGCGCGTACGGCGGCTTGGACGGTATTTCATGTCTTGCGTCCCCCAAGGGCGATCTGCAGGGTCTGGTCGTTCGCGGGCCAGGCGCTCTCAGGCCGGTGGGCCGTGGGAGCGGGCCCGCCGCCGGGCGGAGGTCCTCCGCGGGCCTTTTTCCGCTTCTCCTGGCGGATGGTCCACCGCCAGGCGAGGATCGGTGCGGCCGTGATGACCAGGGCGAGGGAGGCCCAGAGGATCATCGCGGGGTGGCTGTGGCCGAAGTAGAAGGAGGACGCGAGCGATCCGCCGAAGACCAGCAGGAAGAACAAGTGGATCCGGAACGTCCCGAAGAGGGTGTCGGGGCTGGAGGAGTCGCCCTTCGGCGTCACGACGAACTTGCTCTTGCGGCGCAGGGCGGCGTCCATGAGGGAGCGCGCGTAGATCGGGGCGGACAGCGCGGACATCACCATGCCCGCCACACCACCGGAGCCCTCGGGTTCGTGCGGGGAGACGTTGTGCCGCCGGTTCCAGATGTAGAGGCCGATCTGGAGAGCGGAGGCGTTGCCGTAGAGCATCATCCACATCGCCGGGTCGATCTGGACACCGGAGGCGCCGAAGCCCAGGAACAGCGCACAGCTCAGCCCGGCCAGAATCCAGTTCATCGCCGAGATGGGGTAGAAGATCACCATCAGGGTGTAGTTGAACAGCTTGCCGGGCGGCAGCGTGAAGGGCGCTTTCCAGAACTGCTTGAGGATCGTCTCGTACGTGCCGCGGGACCAGCGGAGCTGCTGGGTGAAGAAGTCGGTCCATGCGGTGGGGCCCTCACCGACGGCGAGCACGTCGGGGGTGTACACCGAGCGCCACTTGCGTCCCGTCTCCGGGTTGCTGTGGCGGTGCAGTTCGAAACCGGTGGCCATGTCCTCGGTGATGGAGTCGTACAGACCGCCGATGCCCTTGATGGCCTTGATGCGTACGGCGTTGCTGGTGCCGACGAACATGGGGGCGCCGTAGCGGTTGCCCGCGCGCTGGATGAGCGCGTGGAAGAGGAACTGCTGGCTCTCGGCGGCCTTGGTGACGGCGCTGTCGTAATTGCCGTAGACCTGGGGGCCGATGACGAACGCGACGTCGGGGTCGCGGAAGAAGCCGAGCATCCGCTCCAGGTAGTTGGGGAGCGGGACATGGTCGGTGTCGACGGACGCGAAGTAGTCGTAGGCGTCGCCGTGGGCGTCGAGCCAGGCGTTGTAGTTGCCGTGCTTGGTCTTGGCGCGGTGCGCGCCCTTGGGCTGGTTCCACCGGGCGACGCCCTTGCGGGTGAAGTGGTGGACGCCGAGCCGGGCGCAGACCTCCTTGACCGCGGGGTCGTCGCCCTCGTCGAGCAGCCAGATGTGCAGAAGCCCGCGATGGCGTATGCGGACGGCGGCCTCGAGGGTCTTGGTGACCATCTCGAGGGGTTCCTTGCCGGGGACGAAGGAGGTGAGGAACGCGACCCGGGTGCCGTTCTCCGGCACGACGGGGACGGGGTCGCGGGCCACCAGCGTGGCGTGCGCGTTGGAGAGGACGTTGAGCGTACGGAACAGCTCGATCAGCCCGATGGACACCAGCATGATCACGTCGAGGACCAGGAGGGTGTCCGAGGCGTTGTCGCGCTTCGTCCAGTGCGCGGGCTGCATCAGCCACACCAGCAGGCCCAGTGAGACCAGCGGGGCCGCGCCGAGCAGCAACGCGGCCCGGATGCGGTGCGGTTCGTCGGCCATCAGGCTGCGGTAGCGCACCCGGTACGGCTTGCCCGGGTCGGGCTGCGTGAGGGGGCCCGCGAGCCGGCTGTAGTGCTCGTAGTCGTAGCGCGGCAGTGGCTTGCGGGTACGCGGGCCGTGCGGCGAGCGCAGTTGCCGGGGTAGACGCAGGCGCGTCGTCCGCTCGGTCTCCCGCTCGGTGTCATAGGAGTGCCCGGCGCCGTGAGGCGTCGACGTCATGAGTATTCCCCCCGCACGCGGGTCTGTGGTCGGTCGTTCGTCTGGTCCGGGCCAGTGGTCCCCCTTGACCGACCCGGTCCGAATGCGTGTGCGGGTGGCCGTTCCGTAGGACGGGGAACGAACACCTTTCGGTTGCATGATGCCCACTCCCGTATCACCGCGTGAACAGCGCCCCGGATTTATCACGGAGCGCGACCGAGTGATTCAGTCCCAACTCCCCCAAATGGCCCCGGAGTCGCAGAGGTGACGAGCAGAGCAAACACTCCGTTCCCGTTCTGCTGGGGTGCCATAAGGGCGAGCTTCGGCACCCAGGACACCTGCGGGGAGGCGGGTTTGCGGCAGTGATCAGGCGCGATGGGAGCGGCGCAGGCGTTTGCGGATGTCCGTGAAGTGGTCGCGTACGGCGCTCTCCGCGCGGACGACGTCCCCCGAGCGGACGGCTTCGAGGATCTCCCGGTGCTGCCGGCAGGTGGTCCTCGGATCCGAGTGCGTGTCCACCAGATCGGTGCGCACACGGTGGAAGGCGTCCCAGAATGCCTCCAGCACCTCGCTCAGCAGAAGGTTGTCGAAACCGCGGTAGAGGGCGGCGTGGAAGGCCCGGTCGGTGTCCGCGCGGACCGCACCACCTGCCGCTTCCTCTTCCATACGGGCCACGAGCGCGTCCAGTTCAACCAGATCGCCCTCGGATACGCGGCCGGCCAGTCGCGCTATCAGGCCGGTCTCGATCGCTTCGCGCAGTTCCAGGAGCTGGAGCAGGCTGTCCTCGCCGCGGTAGTGGCCCGCGACGGTGCGGAAGGTCAGGCCCTCGATCATCGGCGCCATCGACATCGGCCCCACGTACGTCCCGAAGCCGTGCCGGATCTCGACGATGCCCATGGCCTGCAGCGCCTTGAGTGCCTCGCGGACCGAGTTCCGGCTGACCCCGAGCAGGTCCATCAATTCGGTCTCGGTGGGCAGCGGGGCGCCGGACGGCAGCCGCTGGTCGATGATCAGCTTCTTGATGCGCTCCTGGATGTCGCTCGCCATTCCGCGACTGTGCACCGCAACCTCCGTTTTGACCAGCCGCGAGACCGCCGCACGAGCCCCGGAACGACTCCGGGCCCCCTCACCGGTGGCGAGGAGGCCCAGAGTGTCACGTGCGCCGCCAGGGACTCGAACCCCGGACCCGCTGATTAAGAGTCAGCTGCTCTAACCAACTGAGCTAGCGGCGCGTGCTGACATCAAAGATCCTACCCGATGCGCCGGGGTGCTCCGAACGCGGGACATTTCCGGCCCTGCGCAAGGCGTTCGCGCGCCTGCCCGCGTCCGGGTGCGGCCCGCTCCGATTGGTCTGGACATGTTCAACGGGCGGGGCTACGCTGCGACTTGGTCTAGACCTGGAAATCACCCGGCACGGCTGAGCTCAGCTCGCGGAACCTCTCCCCGTTCATCTGGAGCGAAGCATGCGCAAGAAGATCGGCGCTGCTCTGGTCGGGCTCGGCGTCATCGGCGTCTCGGTCCTCGCCACAAGCAGCGCGAGCAGCCACGGCTACACCGATTCCCCCATCAGCAGGCAGAAGTTGTGCGCCAACGGCACCGTGACGGGCTGCGGTGACATCCAGTGGGAGCCGCAGAGCGTCGAGGGGCCGAAGGGCTTCCCCGCCTCCGGGCCCGCCGACGGAAAGATCTGCGCGGGTGGCAACAGCCGCTTCGCCCAGCTCGACGACCCGCGCGGCGGTCAGTGGCCGGCGACCGGTGTCACGGCCGGCGCCCACACGTTCCGCTGGCAGTTCACCGCGGCGCACGCGACCACGGACTTCCGCTACTACATCACCAGGAACGGCTGGGATCCGAGCCGGCCGCTGACCCGGGCCGCGCTGGAGACCGCCCCGTTCCTCACGGTGCCCTACAACGGTCAGCGCCCGCCATCGACCCTGTCCCACAGTGGCACCATCCCGTCGGGCAAGACGGGCCGGCACATCATCCTCGCCGTCTGGACGGTCGCCGACACGGGTAACGCCTTCTACGCGTGCTCGGACGTCCAGTTCTAGGCCGCGCCCTCCGGATCGGCCCCGGCCCGGGGTGATCCGGAAGGGCGCGGCCCCGGCGGGTCCGGCGGCTCGCCGGCCCGCGGCCGCGTCCCGGACCGTTCCGCCCCAACGGACCGGTCCGGGACGCGGTCTCCACATCTGACGCAACGTCAGTTACCGTCGTGCGCCATGCGGATGGAGACCGTCGCAGACCTCGTACGCGACCGGTGGGGCGACCACCGGACGGGCCTGATGTTCCAGGACGAGGTCCTCACCCACCACCAGGTCGCGGCCGGAGCCGCCGCACGAGCGGCACTGCTCGCCGATCTGCTGCCACCGGGCGCGCTGCCGCACATCGGCCTCCTGCTGGACAACGTGCCCGACTACCCGATGTGGCTGGCCGCCGCCGCGCTCGCCGGGGCGACCGTCGTCGGACTCAACACCACCCGGCGCGGCCCCGAACTCGCGCGTGACATACGCCATACCGAGTGCTCCCTGCTGATCACCGAGCGGTCCCGCCTCCCGCTCCTGGCGGGCCTGGACATGGCCGTCCCCCGCGACCGGGTCCTCGTCGTCGACGCACCGTCCTACGCACAACACCTCGCCCCGTACGCGCACACCGAGCCCGGCGAGGCGACGGTCGGGCCGGTCGGGCCCGGCACCCGGATGCTGCTCTCCTTCACCTCCGGCTCGACCGGCGCTCCCAAGGCGGCCATCTGCTCACAGGGCAGGCTCGCGGCGGCCGCGCACTCCCTCGTCCGCCACTTCGGCGTCGGTCCGGACGACGTGCACTACATCTGCATGCCGATGTTCCACGGCAACGCCGTCGTGGCCGACTGGGCACCGGCACTCGCGGGGCGTGCGGCCATCGCCCTGCGCCGGACCTTCTCGGCCTCCGGCTTCCTGCCCGACGTACGGGCCTTCGGAGCCACGTACTTCACCTACGTCGGCCGGGCAGTCCAGTACCTGCTGGCCACCCCGGAGCGCCCCGACGACCGCGACCATCGGCTGCGTACCGGGTTCGGCACGGAGGCGGGCGCCGTCGACGCGGCCCGTTTCACCGCCCGGTTCGGCACCCGGCTCGTCGAGGGCTACGGCTCCTCGGAGGGCGGCGCCGCCATCCAGCACAGCCCCGACGCCCCGACCGGCGCCATCGGACGGGCCGCCCCCGGCGACGACCTCGCCGTGGTCGACCCGGAGACGGGGGAGGAGCGGCCGCGGGCGCGCCTGGACGCGGACGGGCGGCTGCTCGGCAGCCACGAGGCGATCGGCGAACTCGTCAACCGCGGACCGAATCCCTTCGAGGGCTACTGGCGCAACGAGGAGGCGGGCGCGGCCCGGACCCGCAACGGCTGGTACTGGACCGGAGATCTCTTCATCCGCGACACCGACGGCTTCTTCCACTTCGCCGGCCGCACCGACGACCGGCTCCGCGTCGACAGCGAGAACCTCGGTGCGGCGATGATCGAGAACATCCTCGCCCGCTACGCCCCTGCCGTCTCCGCCGCCGTCCACGCGGTGCCCGACCCGGTAGCCGGCGACCAGGTCATGGCCGCGCTGGTGCTGCGCGACGGCCCCCGCTCCTTCGACCCCGTGGACTTCGCCGCGTTCCTGGCCGCCCAGCCGGACCTGGGGACGAAGATGGCGCCCCGGTTCATACGGCTTCCGGCCGCCATGCCGGTCACCGCGACGAACAAGATCCACCGGTCGTGGCTGCGCCGCGAGGGGTTCCGCTGCGGCGACCCGGTGTGGTGGTCGCCGATGGACGCGGGGCCGTGCGGCAGCGCGTACCGCCGCTTCGGGGAGGACGATCTGGAGGCGCTGCTGAAGCGCTACCGGGCGCAGGGGCGCGAGGAGTTGCTCGGCCGGTGAGGCGTCCCGGGCCCGCGACGCCGGGCCGTCGGTCGTGCCGCGAAACGACTCCGGGTCTCCTCGCCGATGGTGAGGAGACCCGGAGTGTCATGTGCGCCGCCAGGGACTCGAACCCCGGACCCGCTGATTAAGAGTCAGCTGCTCTAACCAACTGAGCTAGCGGCGCCTGCTGACGTCGAACATCGTACCTGTTCCGCAGCGCTGCTCCGGACCGGGTGTGCGCCCGGCCGACGACGACCGGGCATGCGGTCACGAGCGGGCGTACGTCCCCCGGAGCGGGCCGAGGTGCGCCCGGGCCGGTCGACTCGCGCCGATGCGCTCAGAGGGTCAGGGACAGCAGCACCGGTGCGGCACTGCGGTTGAGGGCGTCCGCGGCCTGGCGCAGCCGGTGCGCGTTCTCGATCGGCATCGAGAGGGCGAGGCAGCCCACCGATCTGCCCGCGGTGATCGGCACTGCGGCGCAGACGGTACCGACCGCGTACTCCTGGAGATCCAGTACGGGGACAGTGGGCGGCTGGTTGTCCAGCCGGGAGAAGAGGACCTTCTCGCTGGTGATCGTCCGCGAGGTGAGGCGGGCGGTCTTGTGGCGGGCGAGGTGGTCGCGGCGGCCGTTGTGGTCGAGCTGCGTCAGCAGGCACTTGCCGACCGCGCTCGCGTGCCCGGCGGAGCGGAAGTCCACCCACTCGTTCACCTTGGGGGCGCGCGGTCCGTCCGCATACTGCGTGATCTTGATCTCACCGTCGATGTAGCGGCTTATGTAGACGGCCGCGCCGACCGAGTCGCGGATCTCGGAGAGGGTGCGCTGCAGCTTGTCGTAGAGGGCCTGTTGGCGGTTCCCCGCGGAGCCCAGAAGCACCAGGGACTCACCGACGACATACGCGCCGCCGGTGACCTGTTCCACATAGCCCTCGCGGCGCAGCATGCGCAGCAGGTGGGAGAGGTGGCCTGTGGGCAGGCCGGTCTCGCGCGCGATCTGAACATCGGTGACGCCGCCGGTGTGCTTGGCGACGCATTCGAGTACGCGCAGTGCGTACTGCACCGAATGGAACGGCGCGGTCGGCTCGGGTTTGAGCGCCACGGTTTCCCCCTAGCAGGTTGTGACCGCTTGCGTCAGTCCCGTGGCTGCAGGTCACGGCTCGCAGGCACTCCTCACCGCTCCCGGCAGGCGGGCTCGTTACCACGATAGCCGTCAAGAGACCTGAATGGAGCAGGTGTTGAGGAGTTTGAATGGCGCGCCCCATGGCCGTAAGCAGGGGCGCGCCACCTTGGCATATGCCAGAGTCATTCTGCGCAAGCCGGAGCTGCGGAATTCACAGCACGGCGCTGAGGAATTCGCGGGTGCGCTCGTGCTCCGGCTCGCTGAAGATCTTCTCCGGCGGGCCCGATTCGATGACCTTGCCCGCGTCGAACATCAATACGTCGTCCGAGATGTCCCGGGCGAAGTTCATCTCGTGGGTCACACAGAGCATGGTGATGTCCGTGGTGCGCGCGATGTCCCGGAGCAGATCCAGGACGCCCGCGACCAGTTCGGGGTCGAGCGCCGAGGTGACCTCGTCCAGCAGCAGCACCTGAGGCCGCATCGCGAGCGCCCGGGCGATCGCCACACGCTGTTGCTGCCCGCCGGAGAGCTGGGTCGGGTACTTGTCGATGTGCTCGGTCAGGCCCACGAGTTCGAGCAGCTCGCGCGCCCGCTCCTCCGCCTCGTCCTTGGTCAGTCCCAGGACGTGCACGGGAGCCTCGGTGAGGTTCCGCAGCACCTTCATGTTGGGGAAGAGGTTGAACTGCTGGAAGACCATGCCGATCTTCTTGCGGATCTCCCGCTGGTGCTTGTCGCCGGCGGGGACGAGCTTGCCGTTCTTCTCCTCGTGGGTGAGATAGTCGCCGGCCAGCTTGATGGTGCCCTCTTCCGGTCTCACCAGCGTCATGAGCAGGCGCAGGATCGTCGTCTTGCCGGAGCCCGACGGGCCGATCAGCGTGACGTGCTTGCCGGGCGCGACGGTGAAGTCCAGGTGGTCCAGGACCGTGGTGCCGCCGAAGCGCTTCGTCACCTGGTCGAACCGGATCAGCTCGCTGCCGTCCTTGTTTCCCGGGACGGACGGGGTCTGGGTGCTGTCAGTGGACAAGACGACGCTCCAGGAATCGCATGAGAAGGGAAGCCGGGTAGGAGATCAGGATGAAGGCGACGCCGACGACCGTGTACGGCTCGACGTACTGGAAGGTCTCCGCTCCGAACAGGCGGGCCTGCTGCAGCATTTCCAGCACCCCGATGCCCAGCAGCATCGGCGTGTCCTTGAGCATCGCGATCACGTAGTTGCCGAGCGCGGGGACGACGCGGCGGATCGCCTGCGGCAGGATCACCGAACCCCAGGTGCGGGTCCGCGGCAGGCTGAGCGCGGTGGCCGCCTCCCACTGCCCGACCGGGACACCCTCGATACCCGCGCGGTAGACCTCGGCGGTGTACGTCGAGTAGTGCAGGCCGAGGCCGATCACTCCGGTGGCCAGGGCGGTGGTCTGGATACCCCACTCCGGCAGCACGAAAAAGAAGAAGAACAGCTGCACCAGCAGCGGGGTGTTGCGGATGAACTCCGTGAAGATGCCCACCGGCCAGCGCACGAACCGGGTCGGGGTGCGCAGCAGCAGCGCCCAGACGAGGCCGAGCGCGAAGGAGAGCAGGGAGCCCAGGACGGTCGCCTCGAGCGTGACCTTCACGCCGTCCCAGAACATCGGCATGAAGTCGCCGACTACGGACCAGCTCCAGCTCATCGCGCACCACCCGTCATGTTGATGTTGGAGGCCTGCTCGGTCTCCTCACGGATGGCGAGCTTGCGGATGATCCCGCCGCCCTTCGGGGGTTCCTGCCCGATGCCGGCCTTGGCCCGGCGTTCCATCAGCCGCATCACGCGGGTGAGGAGGAAGGCGAGGACGAAGTACATGACCAGGATCGTGAAGTAGATGCTGCCGCTCTCACCGGTCGCGAGCCGGGCGAGCTGAGCGGCGAACGAGATGTCGCCGACGCCGAGCAGCGAGACCAGGGCCGTGCCCTTGAGCAGCTCGATCAGCAGGTTGTTGAAGGGCGGCATCATCTCGGGGATCGCCTGCGGAAGGATGATCCGCCGCAGACGCTGCATCGGCGTGAAGCTCAGCGCGATGCCGGCCTCACGCTGCGCCGGGGCCACCGCGGCGATACCGCCGCGGACGATCTCGGCTCCGTACGCGCCGTAGGAGAGGCCGAGGGCGAGCGTCGCCGCCCACAGCGGCACGAACTGCCACTGGAAGGCCAGCGGCACCACGAAGAACAGCCAGAACATCAGCACCAGGGCCGAGGTCCCGCGGAAGACCGCGACGTAGAAGCCGGAGAGGAAGCGGAGGATCCAGAAGCGGGAGGTGCGGCCGATGCCCACGGTGAAGGCGACGAACGCACCGAGCGCCGCGCTGTAGATCGTGAGCTGGACCGTGACCCAGATGCCCTTGAAGATGAGTTCCCAGAGTTCAGCTGTCATTTCTTGCACAGCTCCTCTGCGGTCAGTTCGGTCATCTCGGTGTCGGTGAATCCGAAGGGCTTGAGGACTCGCTGGACCTCGCCGTTCTTCTTCATCTTGTGCAGCTCTTCATTGAAGGCGTCCCGCAGTTGTGTCTCGCCTTTGCGGAACGCAAAAGCGCCCGCGCCGTACGCGGGCTTTCCGTCGAGTTTCGGGAGGAAGGGTTTGGTTCCTTCCACCTTCTGATTCTTCGTCTGATTGATGACATTGCGGACGGTGAGGCTTGTGCCCGCAAATGCGTCCGCTCGTCCCTGGGCCACGGCGAGCAGACCGGCCAACTGGTCCGGATAAATCTGGATTTCGCCTCTCGGGACTCCGGCATCGACCGCGTAGTCGATCTCGGCATACGCGGTGCCGCTGGCAAGCTTGGCACCCGACTTCTTGATGTCGGCGTAACTCTGGATGTTCTTGGGATTTCCCTTGCGGACGATGAACGCGTCCAGCACTTCGTAGTCCGGATCCGCGAAGAGAACCTGTGCGCAGCGTTCCGGGTTGACGAACATTCCCGCGGCGATCACATCGAACTGCTGTGAATTGAGACCGGGGATCAGTGAACCGAATTCCGTCGGGACGGCCTGGACGTTGGGCACTCCCAGACGTTTGAAGATGACCTTGGCGAGCTCAGGAGCCTCCCCGGTGATCTCAGCCTGCTTGCTGATGTAGCCGAAGGGGATCTCGCCCGCGATCCCCAGTTTGACGCTGCCCTGCGCGCGCAGGCGCTCCAGCAGATTCCCGCCCCCTGTCGTGTCCGCGGTGGAAACCCGGCTGCAGCCGACCGCGGCCGCAGCACCGATGGCAGCCATTCCCGCGAGCACGGAGCGGCGGCCGACACTTCTACCGATCATGTCGTTCCCCTGTGGTGGAGCCATGGCCGCGCGGCTACCCGAGACGGCGCGATTCATGCAGGCTGTTTTCAGCCCTTGATGCAAGCGCAGCTCTATTGACCGTTGGGACACAATTGATCCCGTATCCGACCGAGAGGACCCACGATGGCCGACCGCTTCATCGAAGTCTCGCTCGACAAGCGCGGTGTCACCTGTATGGCAAAGCTCCTCGACGAACGCGCGCCGATCACGTGTGAGGCGGTGTGGAACGCGTTGCCGCTGGGCGGCGACGTCTACCACGCGAAGTACGCGCGGAACGAGATCTATGCCCTCCTGCCACCTTTTGCACCGGAGGAACCGCCACTGGAGAACCCCACGATCACTCCGATTCCGGGCGACCTGTGCTATTTCACCTTCACCGACACACAGTTGGGGACGAAGTCGTACGGGTACGAGACCGACGCCAAGCATCAGGGCCGCAACACGGTCGTGGACCTCGCGCTCTTCTATGAGCGGAACAACCTGCTGATCAACGGAGACGCGGGCTGGGTCCCGGGCATCGTCTGGGGCACGATCGTCGAGGGCCTCGACCGGATGGCCGAAGCCTGCCAGGACCTGTGGCGCGCGGGAGCGCTGGGGGAGACCCTCAACTTCCGCCGGGCGGGCTGATCTCGGCCGCCCCGCTCGTGTAGAGGGCGTGCGCCGCGCGCAGGACCAACGCGTCCGAGTGGCGCGCGCCCACCAGCTGCACACCGATCGGCAGCCCGTCGCGATCCGTCCCACAGGGCACGCTCGCGGCGGGCTGCTGCGTCAGATTGAACGGGTAGGTGAACGGCGTCCAGCCCGTCCACCGGTGGTGGCGGGACCCCTTGGGGACCTCCGCGCCCGCCTCGAACGCGGTGATCGGCAGCGTCGGGGTCACCAGCAGGTCGTAGTCGCCGTGGAAGCGACCCATCCGCTGGCCCAGCGCCATCCGCACGTCCACCGCCGCAAGGTAGTCCAGCGCGCTGTACCGAACGCCCTGCGCGACGACTTCCTGGAGACCGGGATCGAGCAGCTCCAGCAGATCCGGGCCCAGGGGCTGCACCACCCGGGCCGCGCCGCTGAACCACAGGGCGTGGAAGGCCTCCACAGGATCGTCGAAGCCGGGGTCGGCCTCCTCCACACGCGCCCCCAGCTCGGCCAGCCGCTCCACCGCGCGCCGTACGGATTCGGCCACCTGCGGATCCACCGCGACCCGACCGCCGAAGGACGGTGAGTAGGCGATGCGCAGCCCCTCGACACCGCCGTCGATGCCGTCCCGGAAGCTCGCTGTCACCGCGCCGAGCTGCGACCAGTCCCGGTAGTCCGGCCCCGAGATCACATCCATGAGCAGCGCCGCGTCCAGCGCGTCCCGGGTCATCGGGCCGACGTGCGCCAGCGTGCCGAACGCACTCGCCGGGTAGAGCGGCACCCTTCCGTAGGTGGGCTTCAGCGCGAAGATCCCGCAGAACGACGCCGGGATCCGCACCGAACCCCCGCCGTCCGTGCCCAGGCTCAGCGGTCCCTCGCCCAGCGCGACGGCCGCGGCACTCCCGCCGCTGGAGCCGCCGGCGGTGCGCTGCGGGTCGTACGGGTTGCCGGTCACCCCGTCCCGCGGGCTGTCGGTCACGCCCTTCCACCCGAACTCCGGCGTCGTCGTCTTGCCCAGGAAGACCGCGCCGTGCTCGCGCAGCCGGGCCACCGAGGGCGCGTCCTCGTCCCACGCCCGGCCCTCCGCGCGGATGGTGCGGGAACCGCGGAAGGTCGGCCCGCCGCGCTGGAGCAGGATGTCCTTCACCGTCACCGGTACGCCGTCCACCAGACCGTCCGGTTCACCGCGGCTCCACCGCTCCTGCGACTCGGCGGCCTGCGCGAGCGCCTCCTCGGCGTCGACCCGTACGAAGGCGTTGACGGCCGGTTCCGTCCGCTCGACCCGCGCGAGGGCGGCGCGGGTCGCCTCCACCGGGGAGAAGGCCCCGGAGGCGTACCCGGCCAGAAGCTCGGTTGCGGTGAGATCGGCGAGATCGGTCATCGACCCTCCATGGGTGGGCACCGGCGGGGCCGGTGGGCGGTACGGCCGGAGCCGCGGGGGTGCGCGGGAGCGGTGGGGTCCGGGCCGGGACGCGGAGGTCCGGGGCGCCGGGAGGCCCACGGCGGGGCGGGGACGCGAACGCGGATTCCGGCTCGGGTCCGGTTCGGGTGGGGTCCGGTTCGGCTCGGGTGCGGTTCGGATCGGTTCGGTTCGGAGAGGTTCGGGGCCGGGTGTGGACGGGGCGGGCGCGGTTGCCGGAGCCCGGGCCGGTGGCCCGTGGGGCGAGGCGCCGGTGGCCCCGCCCGCGTCAGGTCACCGGGACGTAACCCAGCTTCTTGTCCACGACGTTGAGCAGCGGCTCGTCGGCCACCCAGCGATCGAAGTTGTCCAGGAACTGCTCGGACAGGGCATCCCGCCAGCCGACCGTGTCACCGCTCATGTGCGGCGAGACGAACAGCCCCGGCACGTCCCAGATCCGGTCGTCCGCCGCCAGCGGCTCGTTCTCGAAGACGTCGAGGGCCGCACCGCCGATCGTCCGCTTCAGGACCGCGTCGACGAGATCCTTCTCCACCACCAGCGGGCCGCGACCGACATTGATGAACCGGGCGGACGACTTCATCCGGGCGAACGCGGAGGTGTCGAACATCCCCCGCGTGTCCTCCGTGAGAGGTGCCGCACAGACCACCCAGTCGGCCGACGGCAGCAACCCGGACAGCGCAGCGCTGCCGTGCACCGTTCCGAACTCGGGATCACCGCTGCGCTCCGTTCGGCCGACGAGATCCGCCTCGACTCCGAGCGCCGCGAGGGTCCTGGCGATGGCCCGTCCGATCGGCCCCGAGCCGACGACCACGGCTTTCGTGCCGGCCAGCCGCATCGTCTCGCGGTGTTTCCAGCGCCGTTGCCGCTGCAATTCCCAAGTGCCGCTGAAATCTTTGGCCATAGCGATCACGAGCCCGGCCACGTACTCGGCGATGGGCTGCTCGAAAACACCCCGGGCATTGGTGAGGACCGTATCGGAGCCGGTCAGCTCGGGGGAGAGGAGTCTGTCGACCCCGGCACTCGCCGTATGGACCCAGCGCGGGTGCGGGCTCTCGCTCGGCCAGGCGTCGCGCACGGCGTCGGAGGTGAAGTCCCACACCAGTAGGGCGTCGGCGGTCGGCAGCAGGCCGGGGAGACTCTGCTCATCAGCGAAAACGACGCGGGCGCGGCCGGCGATCCGGTCCAGCTTGGGCGTCGGGTCGGTGCCGAAAACGAGAAGAACCTGTTCGGACATGGGCAGGACACCGTTTCGAAACGTAGATCGGATTCTCTCTCCGGAAGAGAGAGCGCTGAACGGCGTGGGATGCGAGGATTGACCACGCTAGGGAGCGGAAACTACCTTCGTCAACACGGGCTTCTGTCCCACATCCCTGTCCCGACGTCCCGGCGTGCACCGGCTCTCTGGATCTGCCGTTTTCTGCGGCCATCGGCCCAGCCTCCGTCGTATTGGGGCTTGAAATGGACGTCTCCTTTCTGGGAGGCCCACACCCGCAACGTGGTGTGGGCGTCGTTGCACCATTTGACTTCGCGCTCGACCGTGAACTGTGGCGCTGGGTTCCGGACGATGTGTCGCTCCACCTGACACGCACCCCTTTTGTGCCGGTCGAGGTCAGCCTCGACCTCGCCCGGCTCGTCAGTGAGCACGAGACTCTGCGGGAGGCCGTGCGCGCCCTCGGCGCGGTCGCGCCCGAGGTCGTCGCGTACGCCTGCACCTCGGGCAGCTTCGTCGCCGGTGTCGCCGGGGAGCGGGGCATGTGCGCCGCGATGGAACAGGCCGGCGAGATGCCGGCGCTGACCACCTCGGGTGCGCTGCTCGACGCGCTGCACGAGATCGGCGCACGACGTATCGCCCTGGTCACGCCGTACACGAGATCGGTCACGACCTCGCTCGAGGACTACCTCGCCGAAGGCGGCGTCACGGTCACCGGCCGGGCCTACCTCGGGCTGACGCGGCACATCTGGAAGGTGCCGTACCGGGATGTGGTCGACATGGCGCGGCAAGCGGTGGTCGGTGCGGCCGACGCGCTGTTCATCAGCTGCACCAACCTGCCGACCTACGACGTGATCCCGCAGCTCGAGGCGGAGCTGCGGATGCCGGTCCTCTCGGCCAACCAAGTGACGATATGGGCCGCGCTGCAGCGGATCGGCGCGCAGGCGGTCGGCCCGTACCAGGCGCTGCTGGATCCGGTGGCCAGGCGCGGGCCCGCGGCGATGTCCTCGTCGCCGCCGCCCGTGGAGCTGACCCCGGAGCCGCAGGCTCCGCCGGGAGAACCCCCGCATCACGAGATCGAAGCAGCCTTCGCCGGGTCGCCGGGTATGCCGGAGCCGGAGACCGGTGACGGCCTCGAACCACCGCCGTTTCCGTTCCCGGACGAACCGGGCGGGATCCCGCCGACCTGACGGGCCGGAAGGGCCGGCGCGTTCGGGCCGACGCCGGCAGGCCGAGGACCGGCCTGTTCGCGGGCGGCGCTTCGGCGCGCGTGAGCGGTCCCGTACGGGGCTGTGGTGCGCGGGCGGGCGGCGGCGCCCGGCGTCGGGGCATCCGAGCCGGTGTTCCCTTGGTCGGCGGCCGCCTCGGGCTTGGCGGATCTTCGGCGCGCGGACGCTACGGCGTACGGGCGCTGGGGTGTGCGGGGGCGGGGTGTGCGGGGGCGGGGCGTGCGGGTGCAAGGCCGTCGGTGCGGGGTAGCCGGAGCGGTGGGAGTGACCCGGCCGGCCGGCCCGGCCCGGCTGCACGGGCCGGGCCAAACGGGCCGGCTCACTCGTACAGGGGAAGCGGCGGGCGGAACCTCGCCGCCCTGGCCGGTGTATTGAAAGCAGTTGTGCAGAGCGACCCGGCGGCAGGGTGCCACGGTGGTGAGCGCGAACCGAACCGGCCGGACTCAGCCACGGATCAACAGAGACACATGACGCGGAGGTGGAGATGACGCACGCGACGACAGGACCCGCGGTGGGATTCCTGTACCCCGGATACTCGGCCGAGGACGACTATCCGCGAATCGAAGAAATGCTGGCCGCGGGCGTCCGGCTCCCTCTGGTCCACACGGACATCGGGGAGGACGCCCACCGCGTGGACGCCCTCCTCGAGATGGGCTCGGCCTCCCGGCTCGCCGCGGGCGTCGAGGAGCTGAAGTCGCGCGGGGCGCAGGCCGTGGTCTGGGCGTGCACGAGCGCGAGCTTCGTCTTCGGCTGGGAGGGCGCACAGGAGCAGGTCCGGGAGCTGTCGGAGACGGCCGGGCTCCCCGCGTCCAGCACGTCCTTCGCCTTCGCCCACGCCATCCAGGCGCTGGGAGCCGAGCGGGTCGCCATCGCCGCGACCTACCCGGAGGACGTTGCCGAGCACTTCATGGCCTTTCTCAAGGCGGCCGGAGCGGAGGTCGTCGCGATCCGCGGCAGCGGGATCATCACCGCGGCCGAGGTCGGCACCTGGGGGCAGGAGGAGGTGCTGGAGTTGGCCCGCGCGGGTGACCACCCCGACGCTCAGGTCGTCCTGCTGCCGGACACGGCTCTGCACACCGCCGCCTATCTGGTCGAGCTCGAGGCGCAGCTCGGCAAGCCGGTGCTGACCGCCAACCAGGTCACGACCTGGGAAGGTCTCCGCCTCCTGAACCGCTCGGTCTCCCGCCCGAACCTCGGCACGTTGTTCACCAAGGCCTGACCGTCGTGACCGGCGCTTGCCGGGCGGGGCAGTCCTGCCCGGCAGGCGCTCCCGGCGGGGCAGGGGCGGCGGCCGGGGCGCACCGGCAGCCGGGATGCAGGTTGGCCGAGGTCCTGAGGTCCTGCGGCGACCTCTGGGCTGTAACGGTCGGGCGGCCCGCGCGGGCTGTGACGGTCGGGCGGCCCGCGCGGGCGGTCTCGGCTGCCCGCGCGCGAGGAATAGAGGAAGAGGCGAGGCGCTGACGTTTTTGAGACGTCCGATGCCTGGCACCCCGTGGGCCGAGGGGTGAGCCTGGCCGAGCGGTGTCGCCTCCGTGCGGAGGGCGTGCTGTTGTCGGGCGGCCCGTCGGCCCGTGGGCACGGCGTTCTGCGGGTGAGCGCAGGGGGTCGGCACCCGCAGGAGCAGGAAGGGCCCCGGGTGTCCTCACGGTGAAAGCCGCCCGCCGGAAGCGCGTGGCCGCTTCACACGACCTTCGGGTTCAGTGGCCGCTTCACGCGACCTTCGGGTTCACATGACCCCCGGGCTCCCACGACCCCAGGGAATGAACCGGAGCCCCTCTCCGGTTGTGGTGGAGTGGAAGCCGATCGACCAGGAGGGCGGGCCGCATGGCCACACCGCACGCAACGATCCGAGGCACGGCGCACGGAACTGCCCCTGTTCCGCTGTCCGTACTCGACCTCGCCACCGTCGGCACCGGGCTGACGGCGACCGACGCGCTGCGGACCAGCGTCGAGCTGGCCCGGACCGCCGAGCGGTTCGGATTCCACCGCTTCTGGGTCGCCGAGCACCACTCGATGCCCGGTGTCGCGAGTTCCTCCCCGGCCGTGATCCTCGCCCACCTCGCCGCCCACACCGACCGCATACGCCTGGGCTCCGGCGGAGTCATGCTGCCCAACCACGCTCCGCTGGTGATCGCCGAGCAATTCGGGACGCTGGAGGCCATGGCTCCCGGGCGGATCGACCTCGGCCTCGGCCGCGCCCCCGGCACGGACGGCGCCACGGCGGCGGCGCTGCGCCGTACCGACCGGCGCGGGGCACAGGGCGGAGAGGGGGCCGACGACTTCCCGCAGCAGCTCGCCGAGTTGATCAGGTTCCTCGACGACGACTTCCCGGACGGCCACCCGTACCGCCGTATTCATTCCGTGCCGGGGCCCGTTCAGGCCACGGCTCCGGGCGGGGTGCAGTCGCCCGCGCGCCCGCCGGTGTGGCTGCTGGGCTCCAGCGGTTTCAGCGCCCAGCTCGCCGGGATGCTCGGCCTGCCGTTCGCCTTCGCCCACCACTTCTCCGCGGCCAACACACTGCCGGCCCTCGATCTCTACCGCGAGGCGTTCCGTGCCTCGGAGGTGCTCAGCGAGCCGTATGCGCTCATCGGTGTCTCGGCGCTGGCGGCGGACGAGGAGAAGGAGGCCCGGCGTCAGGCGCTGACCGGTGCCCTGTCGATGGTGCGGCTGCGCACCGGGCGGCCGGGCCTGATCCCCTCGCCGGAGGAGGCCGAGGCGTACGAATGGAGCCCGGTGGAGCGGGAGTTCGCCGACAGCTGGCTGGCGAACGTCGTCCACGGCACGGCCGAGGAGGTCCGCGACGGCCTGAACGCCCTCGCCAAGCGCACCGGCGCCGACGAGCTCATGATCACCACGAATGCGCACACCCCGTCGGCACGCCTCCGCTCGTACGAGCTGATGGCCGGGGCCTACGGGCTGCCGGACTCGGACGCCGGCTGAGCGTTCGGCGCTGCTCGGCCGGACTCACACCCCGCCGAGCAGCGCCGGAATGCGGTCCGGCGGCACCGGCCGGGAGTAGAACCAGCCCTGGCCGGTGTCGCAGCCGATGCGCCGCAGGCGTTCGGCCTGGTCGGCGCTCTCCACGCACTCCGCGATGACGGTGAGACCGAGCCGGTGCGCGAGCTGCACCATCGCTTCGACGATCGTCTCGTCCGCCGGGTTGGGGTGTTCGGCGTCCTGGAAACCACGGACGAACGACCCGTCCAGTTTCAGTACGGACACCGGTAGCCGGCTGAGGTAGGCGAGGTTGGAGTAGCCGGTCCCGAAGTCGTCGATCGCGATCGAGACACCCATCTCGCTGAGCGCCTGGAGGGCTTGCAGGGGACGCCCGGCCGAGCCCATCACCGCCGATTCGGTCAGTTCGAGCTGGAGGAGCTCGGGCGGCAGACCCGTCTCCTCCAGGATCCCGGCGACGTCCGCCACGAGGTCGGAGTCCCAGACCTGCCGCACGGCCACATTGACGCTGACGAAGACCGGTGGCGCCTCCGGGTGGTCGAGTTGCCAGCGCCGCGCCTGGCGGCAGGCGTTCTCCAGCACCCAGCGGCCGAGTTCGACGATCGAGCCGTCCTCCTCCGCGAGCCCGATGAACCGATTCGGCGCCAGCATTCCGAATTGCGGGTGCCGCCACCGCACCAGTGCCTCGACGCCCCGTACGGCCCCGTCCCCGAGTCCGACCAGCGGCTGGTACTCGAGCGTGAACTCCCCGCGCTCCACGGCCGGCCGCAGCATGCTGGACAGGGCCTGTCGCGTCATCATGTGGGCGTTGCGCTCGGGGTCGAAGAGCGTCCAGCGAGCCTTTCCGTCGGACTTCGCCCAGTACAGCGTGGTGTCCGCGGCCTGCATCAGCGCGGTCGCACTCGTCCCGGCGGTCACCCGTTCCACGACCCCGATGCTCGCCGATACCGACAGCCGCTGTCCGGCCAGGTCGAACGGCTGCTGCAGCGCGGTCAGCGCTGAGCCGGCGAGGGCCGAGACCTGTTCCGTGCCGGTGGAGTCCTCGACGAGGACCGCGAATTCGTCGCCGCCCAGCCGAGCCACCAGGTGGCCGCCGCGCCTGCCGTACCCGGCCTGTTCGGCGCACTGCACGAGTCGCTGGGCCACGGCCCGCAGCAGTTCGTCGCCGACCCGGTGCCCGAGCGTGTCGTTGATCGCCTTGAAGCCGTCGAGGTCGAGATAGCAGAGCCCGATCCTGCCGGTACCGCCGCGGGCGTACGCCTCGGGGCCCAGAGCCGCCGCCAGCCGCTCGAAGTAGAGGGCACGGTTGGGCAGCCGGGTCACGGGGTCGTGCATCTGCAGATGGCGCAGTCTGGCCTGAAGGTCGCGCCGGTCGGTGATGTCGGCCACCGACAGCAGCGCGTTGCCGCGGTCGGGCAGCGAGGCGACGGTGACTTCGGTCCACAGTGGCCGGCCGTCCGGTCCCTTGAGCCGCCGGGTGCAGCGCAGCGGTTCGCCGTGACCGTGCAGGACCTCGCCGTACGCGGCCCGGACGCGGGAGTCGTGGCCGAGGTCGACGAGGTCCGCGGCGGCCTCGTGGGCGAGATGTGCGGGGTCGGTGCCGAGCAGTGTCCCCAGTGCGCGGTTCGCTGTGATCACCCGGCCGTCGCGGCCGACCACGGCCATCGCGAGCCGAGCGGCGTTGAAAGCGGCCTGGATGTCCTGGGCCCGGGTGTCGCGCGGTCCGGCGTCGCGGATCGCGACACCGCGGCGGGTGCCGGCCGCCCCCGTACCGACGACCGCGCCTCTTCGCGCGAACGTCCCGGTCCCGAAGCCCCGGGCAGTGCCGCTCCCGGCCGGGTATCCCGCACCGGCACCGGTGGGGGCGCCCGTTGCCGCGCCTGTCTCGTTGCCGGTCCGGACGCCCGTACCGCGGGGCATCCCTGCGAGAAAGCCGGCCACGGTTCCCGTCGTACGGGCGGTGCCGGTCGCCCATCCCGCGCCGGTGCCGGTTCGGTGGGGGATCCCGTTGATGAAGCCCGCCCCGACGCCGGTCACTCCGGCCACCCCTGTCCTCGTCTCCGCCGTCGGCCCGATCCCGTTCCCGGTCCCCGAGCCGGCCCCTGGCGCGATTCCGGTTGCCGGTGCGGCTCCGGTTCCGGTAACCGTCGACACCGGACCGGCGGGCCGCCGCCTCCGATTACGGTCGGTGACCGTCGGTGGAATGCGGCGGGGCATGGGGCCCGGTCCGTCGGGGGATTCGCTCACGGCTCGCTCCCGCAGTGCACTCGTCACGTACAGATTCGTAGAGCTGGTCCGGCCGATGGCGTACGGCCGCCCATGGAGGAATCCGCGCTGGAAATGTGCCGATCATAGAGGTTCGCGCAACGGCCGTTCCAGTAACGGGCCCGGGGGCTCTTGCGACGGTGACAAGTGGACGATCGTTTCTGCACTTGTTCTGAGCGGCTCTGCGCCTCCCGGACCGGCAATGACTTTCTGTTATGTATGAACATGCTCGCGCGGCTCACTCGACCAGGTCAGCGGAACAGGGCACCGGTGGACAAACCATCGCAAGGTGGATGAGGTGTCCCGATTCCGTTCCGGGAGGTCGACGTGCCGCGTCCGCAGACACCCGGGCGAGTGGACCGGTCGCGATTGCGCAGCCTCGCCGCCGGCTTCACCTCCCTCACTGCGGTCATTGCCACGTCCCTGGTCGCGGGCCCGGCCTCCGCCGTCAGTCCCGCCGGTCCCTGCGCCCTGCAGCGCACCGACGAGCACCACTCCGAGGGCAACGACACCTGGAACGCCGCCTACCCGCGCCCCGCGCGGAGTCTCGACGCCGTGATGGTCTTCCTGTCCTTCCCGGACTCCGAGCCCCAGGTCGGCCCCGCCGAACTGGCCGCCGACTACTTCCCCGATACCTCCCGCTTCTTCGAGCGCGCCTCCTACGGCAGGTTCCGGCTGAACGCGGACCCGATGCGCTCCTGGGTGCGGATGCCGCAGTCGTCGGCCTCGTACGGGATAAAGCGCGACTGGGATCCGGCCCGGCGCTCCGCGTATCTGCGCGACGCCATCGCCGCCGCCGATCCCCATGTGGACTTCAGCCGCTACGACGTGGTGTATCTCGTGGCGGACCCGGACGCGCCGGGCGTGGATTCCGACGCCACCAAGGTCGTCAATTTCGACCAGCCCCTGCGGGCGGACGGCACCGATGTGCGGCGGGTCGTCACCGTCTTCGAGGAGCATCCGCCCGACCGGAACGTTCTCGCCCACGAGACCGGCCATGTCTTCGACCTGCCCGACCTCTACCACCGCCCCAAGGACGGCAAGAGCGACTGGGACACCTATGTCGGCGATTGGGACCTCATGGGCAGCCAGTTCGGACTCGCGCCCGAGCCGTTCGGCTGGCACAAGTGGAAGCTGGGCTGGCTGGGCCGGGACCAGATCGGCTGCGTCGATCGCAGCGGTACGACCCTGCACAGCCTGGACCCGCTCTCCGCCCCGTCCGTCCGAGGCGCGAACGCCGGACGCAAGCGCCTGGTGGTGATCCGTACGGGCTTCTCGACCGCGATCGCCGTGGAGGCACGGGAGGCGCACGGCAACGACAGCGAGACCTGTACCGAGGGTGTGCTCGTCTACCGGATCCGTAGCTTCATCGCCTCCGGTGGCGGACCGGTGGAAATCCTCGATGGGCATCCGCGGTCCTCCGCCTGCCCGGCCGCTTCCGTCTATCCGCCGCTGGCCGACGCACCTCTGAACGTGGGGGAGCGGCTGACCGACCACGCCAGCGGGGTGGCGGTGGAGGTGCTGGCCACCGACGAGTCCGGCCGCTGGACGGTGCGGACCACCCTGCCGTGAGAGCCGGGCCGCATCGGCCGATGAAGAATGCGGTGCGGGTGCAGAAGGTGCAGGCGCAGGTGCAGAACATGACGAAGGGCTCTCTCGCAGAGGAGAAAGCCCAGGTCAACGGTAAGAACCGTACGTGTGCGCCGCCAGGGACTCGAACCCCGGACCCGCTGATTAAGAGTCAGCTGCTCTAACCAACTGAGCTAGCGGCGCCCGACGGGGAAGACATTAGCATCCGGGTCCTGCGGAACGAAAATCGATAGTTTCCGGGCCCGACAAGGGCCTGCGAGCCGCTTCCCCGGCCCCTCAGCCCGGCACCAGTACGCCGCTGCGCCCGGCCTGGACGCACGCCCAGAGCAGGACCTCGGTGCCCGGCAGCCACGGATGCCGTACGTCCGGGGCGACCAGCCAGCGCGATCCGTCGGCCTCGGTGGAGGACGGCGGGTTCAGCGGCGGCACGGTCACCGCGTCACCGGCGCCGTGGCACAGCAGCGGCGGCACGGCCTCGCCCCACTCGCCCCCCGACTTCGTCGGCGGATTGCCCACCCAGCCGAGCAGGGCCGGGAGCCGGTGCGCGGTGCCGGGCGCGGTGAACATCAGCATCCGTCCGCGATGCGCCGCCACCGGCCCCGAGCCGGGGCCGTCGGACCACAGGCGGCTCAGCATGCGGCGGCCGAACACCGCGGGGACATTGATCACGTCGAAGACGGAGCCGCAGGGGAGTACCACCGGGGCGGTGGGGCGGGCGGACCAGAGCGCGAGCGTGCTGCGGGGGTACGAGCTCGCCGAAGCGAGCCATTCGGCGCCGGCCGCGGTGACCCGGGCGGCCATGCGGTCCGGCGCGGGCTCCGGCCCCGCGGGCCGGCCGGTCTCGTCATGGCCCCAGCTCGCGCTGTGGGCGCCGTCCCCGTGGCTCCGGCCCCCGCCGTGAACGCCGTCACCGCCACGCACGCCGCTCTCGCCGCGGACCGCCGCGAAGACGTCGAGACGGTGGTCGGTGTCGAGGTGCCGGAGGTTCCGCTGCCAATCGCTCATGGCATATACACCTACGCGGGAGGCTCGCTCCGTTTCCGGATTTACCGGAAAACCGGACACAACAGGCCGTGATGGCGTACGGTGCGCAGCCTCGCTGGGCGTACCGGGACTCCTGCGGATGCGGAACGCGGGCCGCCCCTCAACGGGCCGTCCCCGCTTGGGAGTCCGACGCCCGCATCGCCCGCATCGCGCGCGCCGTCACGCAGCCTCCGCGCACCGACCGCGCACCCTCCGCGCACCGACCGCGCACCCTCCGCGCGTCGGCCGCCCGCGAGCCCGCCCGTCGGTGGCTCCCGCGGCGGGCCTTCGCCGGTGGCACGGCGGGGTTCGGGCAGGCGCTCGGGGGCCGTGCGCTTCCCCGCTGCACCCGTTGTGGAGTTGCTTGCCTTCGGTCAAGCATTTCGGCGACGGGTTCCGGGGACCGGCTCAGTCGGCTGCCCGGGCGGGGCGCCTTGGTCGGTCTGTTGCGTGACCGGGCGACGGCAGTACTTCCGGGTACCTGGCTCAGCCAGGGCCTGTGCCCGTCCGGATGCTCAAGCACCCATCACCGGCCGCTACCCGGGCAACAACCCCCACCCGAACCAGACAGACCGCCCCACCGAGCCCCAAGAAAGCCGCTGCCCCACGAAAGCGGCCGTCCACGAAAGCCGCCGCACCGCGACCGCCACCGGCCCGTCCACGTGCCGCCTCTGCCGTGCCTCCCGCCGCACTACTCGGCGGCCGGGCCGCCGCCCTTCAGCATTTCGCGGCCGAACTCGATCATCTTCCGGGCGTAGTCCTCGCTCCAGTCCGCGCGCTCCGCGATCGCGGCGGGGGAGATCCTGTCGAACCGCTTGGGGTCGGCGAGCTGTGCTGCCGCGATGGCCTGGAACTCCGTGGCGCGGTCCGCGGCCTCCTGGAACGCCACCGCCAGCTCCGTCGCCCTGGCCAGCAGCTCGCCGGGATCCTCCATCGACTCCAGGTCGAAGAAGTGCTCCTCGCCCTCCACGGCCTCCGGGGGTTCGAAGATCAGCGCCGCAGGCCGCAGCCGCCGCTGCGGGTCGTCCGCCTGATGATGAGCCGGCCGCGGCTCCGACATGGACCTACCTCCGACGTTCTCCGACGCCGCCCGGCCGGGCCGGTGCGCCGATCGCTCCGTTCGCTGCAACGCTTCCTCTGCCCATGCCCCTGCGGGCCCGGGTACGCCTTCATTGTCCCGCGCTTGGCAAGTACCCACCGGAATGAGGGCGTCCGGTCGGGTGCCGCCCCCTCGTGCTCGCCGCCGTGCCCCGGCGGTTCCGGCCGCCCCCTGCCCCTGCCCGAGCCCAGGTCGACGGCGTTCACCCCGGCCCCCGCCACGTCACCCGGTGCTCGGCGAGGTGCGCGAGCACCGCGTGGTTCGCCTCCCAGCCGTCGGGAAACTTCACCGTCACCCCGAGCTGTACCGGCTCCGCGGACGGATGCTCGTCCAGCAGATCGCCCACCCCCGCCCGGCACACCACGATGCATGCGTGCCGGTGCCGCGAGGCGAGCACGCACAGCCGTCCCGTCTCCAGGTGGAAGGCCGTGGCGTCCGGCCGTCCCGAGAGGGGATGCAGTACGACCGTCACGTCGAACTCCCGGCCCTGGAGCCGGTTCGCCGTGTCCACCGCGACGCCTGTGACGCCCAGTTCCGCGAGTGCGGCCCGTACGGCCGCCGCCTGGTCGCGGTGCGCGGTGCCGACCGCGATCCGGTCGGCGGTCAGCGGTACGGGTTCCTCGGAGCGTTCGCTGACGGCCGCTCCGCCGCGGTCCAGCAGCCGCCGCACCACCGTGGCCACCGCCCGTACCGCCTCGGGGTCCGTCCGCGGCGTGCGCCGGGCGGGCAGCTCCAGCAGCCCCCAGCCCGACGCGGCCGCCTCGTCCAGCACGCGGTCCGCCGCCGAGCCGTCGGATGCGGTCCCGAACGACAGCCGCCGGTCGCCGTGGTCCGTGCCGCTGCGGAAGGGCGTGTACGGGTAGAAGGCGCCGGAGACCAGAGGCGCGGCCGAGGCGGGCAGCCGCCAGGAGACGGGCAGGCGGTGCTGCGGCAGGTCCGGGTTGTGGGCGAGCAGAGTGCTCACCGCGCTGGCCGACGGGTCGTACGACAGGCCCGCCCACTGCTCGGCGCCCACCACGCTGAAGGGGTCGAGCTGGCCCGGGTCGCCGACGAACAACGCCCGCTCGAAGAGGCTGGCCACCGCCAGCAGCGCGTCCGAGCGCATCTGGTACGCCTCGTCGACGATGGCATGCGGCCACGGCTCGACGCCCTTGGTGTGCGCCCACTTGGCCGCGGTGGAGACGACGACCTCCAGCCCCTTCAGATCAGCGGCCTTCGAGGACATGACGACCGAGGGGTGCTCGTCGAGCACCGGGTCGTACGGGTGCGGCTCGCTGCTGTGCAGCCTGCCCACCGGGAGGTCCGGGTCGGCGGTCGCCAACCGGTCGGCGAGGTCGTCCACCTGGGTGTTCGTCTGCGCCACGATCATCAACGGGCGCCCCGCGGCGGCCAGTTCCCGTGCCGCCCGTACCACGAGCGTCGACTTCCCCGCGCCGGGCGGCGAGTCCACGACCACACCGCGGTGCCTGCCGTGCAGCGTGTCGTGCAGGATCGCGTCCGTGGCACGGGCCGCGGCGGCACCCGGATCGAGTCCGCGGCTGTCGGTGTTGTCCGTCACCGCCCCGCCTCCCCGGAAGCGCAGGCGCTGGCCGGCGCCGGCGCGGACCGCGGCGGCAGGGGTGACGGGGGCGTACGCGTCACAGGTGGTCCTCCGAGGTGACGGGGTCGGGGCTGTCGGCGGTCGCGGACCCCGGCGGGCCGCCGTGCGTCCACGGTGTCCGCTCCGGATCGGGCAACTCGGGGCCGCCGCGCGGCGCGTGCTCGAACACCGTCCAGCACACCTGGTCACCGGACTCCGGCACCGAACCGGGCTCGGGGACCTTGCCGCGCCCCATCCCGCCCGTCAGGCGCACCACCAGACCGCCGTCCGGCTCGTGGCCCACGAACTCTCCCGTCTGGGTCCTGCCGTCCGCCAGCGCGCGATGGACCTTCACGGATTCGGCCAGATGCGGCCGGTCGCCGGTGCGGATCGTGACGAGCGGACGCGGCCGGGGCACCTTCGCCTCGCTGTACGCCATGACCACCTCGGTCACCTCGCCCGCGAACGCCTCGCCGGCCATCCGTCGCCCCGCCATCACCAGGGGGTCGTCCAGCGCCTCCTGGGCGTCGAGCAGCGCCTGGGCCGTCTCACGCGCCGCCAGTTTCTGGGCGGCCGTGACGGCGTCGTCCCGCTTCGGCTGCGGCGGTTCACCGGCCCGTACGCGGTCGCGGTGGCCGGTGTAGGACCAGCGGTCCCGCTTCCAGCGGTCGGCGACATGGTCACCCTCGGGGAGGGCGCGCAGCAGATCGACACCGTGCCAGAGGGCGTCCCATGTCGGTCGCAGTTGGGAGAGGAGGAGGTCGCGGATCTCCTCCTCGGCGCGGGTGACCGCCCTCGGTGCGTCCGAGGCGCGTGCGGCGTCGTAGCGGACCATCGCGGGGGCCAGCCGCTTGTTGTCGAAGACCGGGTCGGTGGCGGGTCCCGCGGGCGGGCACCGCAGCAGCCCGTCGTGGCCGCGCTCCAGCTCCGCGCGCAGCGCAGCCTCCGCGCCCGACTCGCCCTCCCCCGGGTCGATCCAGGCCAGGAGCGCGCCCAGGTGCTGGTCCTCGACGTCGCTCTGGCCCGTCGCCCAGTGGCGCGACAGCGCCCCGGTCATCGAGAGCAGCAATGAGGACCCGGGGACGCGGGACCGCTCGCCGTAGTGCGTCAGCCAGCGGCCGAGCAGCGGCACGCGCGGGGGTGCCGGGTAGGGGGTGTCGGGGTCCTGCTCCGCGGTGCGGCGGAACCGCATCGACCGGCCCAGCAGCCGTACGAACTCCACGCCCGCCGTACTGGGCACCAGGATCTGCGGGGCGTCCGCACACAACTCGACCTCGACGGGGACTCTTTTGCCCGTCTCCGGATCGGTCTCCTTGCGCTCCTCGGTCTCGACGCCGTCCGCATACGACTCGAGGTACGGCAGGACGGCGTCGGCCAGTTCGGAGAGGAAGGCGAACCGCAGATCGCGGTCGCGCGGCTGGGGCACGGCCAGCAACCGCGGCTCGTCGCGCTCGGTGCCGACCAGGGCGCCCAGGGGCGCGCCGGCCTCGCCCGCGGTGGTCAGGGGGACGAACGCCAGTGGGCGGGCGGACAGTTGGCGGTGCCGCACCGTCGTCTTCGGGCGCGCGCGACCGTCCCGTACGGCCTCCAGGCGGGCCAGCGTCGTGATCAGCGACATGCGAACTCCGGTCCCCGGCGGTGCACATGGGCGGTCGCGGTGGCGGTGGCGGGCCGGGTTGTCCGCGCGGTGACGCGGCGTGGTGCACTCACCCCGTGCGGGGCCGTCCTCGCGGACGGGCGCCCCGCCGGAGCGGTGGGCGGGTGCCCGAGCAGGGTGGGCGGGTGCCCGGGGTGCGGTCGGGTCAGCCGCATGCCGCACCGCCCCGCCCGGCCGTGGTGGACAGCGCTTCGGCGCGCAGGGCCGCGGCGCGGCGGAGGGCGGCCACCGCCGGGTCGTCCGCGTCGGCCACGCCGTACTCCTCGCCGTCGAGGCGCTTGTCCCCCTCCTCGCCGCAGGCCGCCGCGAGGACCGAGTCGACGGTCGTCAGGCCGCCGAGTTCGCCGCGGGCCGAACGGCCGACAGCCTCCACCGCACCGGCCTCACGCGCCCGGGCTCGGCAGTGGAACGCCAGCTCGCAGGCGGCGAGGCAGTCCGGCGCGTACGTCGCCCCGACCGCCTCGACGGCTGCGGTCAGCTCGTCGGCCGGCCGTGTCGGCGTCCTGCCGTCGTCGGCGAGGCGGAGGTCGAACGTGGTGCCGTCGGGCAGCGCGGCGGCGATCTCCTCGATCCGGGTGAGGCGCTCCAACTGCCGCCGGGTGACGGCGCGTTGTCTGCGGATGTCCACCGGTTCGGCGGTGGGCAGGTTGGAGAAGTCCTTGGGGCAGACCAGCAGCACGGTGTGCCGGACGGGGCCGCCGCCGTCCGGGCCGCCGCCGCTGTCCGGGCCGGGGCCCGCGGCGCCCAGCTCCGAGGCCAGGTCCTCCAGCGCCAGGACATAGACGGCGGCCTGCCGCGCGGCGGCGCCCACCTTGGCGGCGTCGGCCGAACCGTCCACCACAGGGAAGGACTTGACCTCGACGACGGTCCATCTCCCATCCGGGTGCACCGCCACCGCGTCCGGCTCCAAATACGCGCGCGAGCCCGCCACGTCGAGAGCCACCATCGGGTGGAACAGCAGCGACCAGCGGCCGGCTTCGGTCGCCTCCTCAAGGGCCAGGCGCGTACGGGCCGTCCGGCCCTCAGGGCCCGGGGCCGACAGGTCGGGTACGGACACCTCCCCGGGCAATTCCTGGCCGGCACCGAGGCTCGCGCACAGCAGGCGCATCAGCTCGGCCCCGTCGTCCGCCCGGACGCGTGCCTCGAATGCGTTGCCACGGACGAAGGCGAACTGGGACTGGCCGAAGTTCGCGGGCGCGCCGAGTGCGTGAGCGAGCGCCGCCTTGTCCACCCCCGCGCCGTCGAGCAGCGCACGGCGGCGGCAGCCCGGGTTGGCGGCGAGCGCCGCGAGGGCGCGGGCGTCCAGCGGATGCGGCAGCGCGGTGGGCCCGCGCAGCTCAGCGAGCCGCTGCCGGAGCGCCGTCGCCGGCCGGGGTGGAGCCTGAGGTGGCCGCGCCGACCGCGGTGGCGGCGTCCTGGGATCGGCCGCCGCGGCTCGACTGTCGAGGGAACCGTTCACCCGCCGAAGTCTCGCATCCGTCACCGACAAGCGTGGTGGTTCCCCCCTCCGCGCCGGATCCGGCAGCCAGGGAGCCGGCCAGGGAGTCGCCCATGGAGTCCGCAACGGAGGCGACCGCGGAAGCGGTTGCCGCGTCGTGTGTCGCGGCGGCGCGCGTGCGCTGCGCCGGGAGCGCCGGCGCGGCGGAGGGGCCGGGGAGGGCCGAAGAGCCGCGCGGACCGGGGGAGTCGGGCGAGTCCGGGGTGGCGTGGGCGGCGGTGGAGGAAAGCACGCGGACCCGGTCACGGATCCTGTCGCCGAGCCGCAGCGTCGGCCGGGCCAGCAGCAGCCCGATCCCCATGACCGCCGCACCGGCGGCGGCGTCGAGGAAGTAGTGGTTCGCCGTGCCCATCACGACGATGGTGGTGAGCAGCGGATAGGCGACACCCGCCGCCCTGGCGAGCGGGGACCGCCCGTGGCGCCAGAGCATCACCCCGCACCACAGGGCCCACCCCACATGGAGGCTCGGCATCGCCGCGTACTGGTTGGTGAACCCGCCGAGCCCGCGCGGCGCGCTCGCCTCGCCGCCCCACCAGCCGTACGAGCCGTACTGCGCCATGGTGTCCACGAAGCCGTACCCCTCGGCGAGGAGCCGGGGCGGGCAGGTCGGGAGAAGTGTGAAGCCGACCAGGCCGATGAGGGTCGAGACCATCAGCCAGGTCCTGGCTATTCGGTAGTGCGCGGCGCGGCGCTTCCAGAGCCAGACGAGGATGGCCGGGGTGACGAGGTAGTGCAGCGAGGCGTAGGCGAAGTCGGCGGGTATGCCCAGGGACGCGTACTCCGTGAAGAGACGGTTCAGCGGATGCTCGGCGTTGAGGTACAGCGTCTTCTCGATGCGGAGGATGGCGAGTCCGTGGTCGACGGCCATCGCCGTGTCGCCCCGGGCCAGGAGCCGGCCCGCCGAGTACGCGCCGTACACCACGATGAGCAGTGACAGCTCGGACCACCAGCGAGGAAGAATGCCGCGTGATCCTCCGGCGCGGTGCGCGGGCACGGGTGCGGGCGCGGTACGGGGCATCCGGACGCTCTCCAAGTGTTCAGGCGCCGAACAGGCGCGCGGTCAACCGTACGGTGTAAGCCGGATCCGGTACACACTGCCCCGGTGACCTCGCAGCACCACGTTCACCTGCTGTCCGGCCCCCGTTGGCGGGTGTGCGAGAGGGAAGACGCGGAGATCGCCCGCCGGGTTGTCCGCAGGGCGGTGAGCGATGATGGAAAGCGGCGCCACAAAAGGAACAAAGGCGCCACCGCACCGCACGTTCGTCTAGCGAAGAGGTCCCTATGGCACCGCGCATCCTGCTGGTCCGGCACGGAAAGACGGAGTGGTCGACGTCCGGCAGGCACACCGGGCGCACCGACATTCCCCTGCTGGACGAGGGGCGGCGCGGCGCCAAACTCCTCGGCGAGCGGTTGCACCGGTCGCCGTTCCAAGGGTTGCCGGACGCGGAGATCCGTACGAGCCCGCTCTCCCGGGCCTCGGAGACGTGCGACCTTGCCGGGTTCGGGGACCGGGCCGAACCGTGGGACGTGCTGATGGAGTGGGACTACGGCGGGTACGAAGGCCTCACCCAGGCCCAGATCCAGGCACAGCGTCCCGGGTGGTTCATCTGGCGGGACGGCGTACCGGACGGCGAGACGCTCGACGAACTCGCGCGGCGGGCGGACGCGGTGGTGGAGTGGGCCTGCTCAGCGGACCGCGACGTCCTGGTCTTCGCGCACGGGCACATCCTGAGGGCGCTGGCCGCCCGCTGGCTCGGCCGGCACGTGTCCTTCGGGGCGCGTATCAAGCTGGACCCGACGTCGCTGTCGATCCTGGGCTGGGCGTACGGCGAGACGGCGCTGGAGCGCTGGAACGACCTCGGCCACCTCGACCACGCCGGTCCGGTCGCCCCGAGCTGAGGGGCCACGTCGCCGTCGCCGCGCATCGGGGGACCGAAGGGCCTCTCGCTTCGCTCTCCCCGGTGCGCGCGGACACTCTGTGCCGGACGCGAGCGGTGTGCGGGGGAGTTGAGGACTCGCCGCATGCGGGGGACGTGCCCGGCTTCCTCGTCGCTGTTGCCGGTACCAGCGGGAACGGCAGCGCGTGGAGCGGCCCCACAGCGGTGGTCCGGTACGGGCCGCCCGGCCCGCGCCGCCCGTGATCCGTCCCGTCCGACCGCTCCACGTGCCCGCACCCGGCCGTGGAGGAGGCGGCCGCACGGCAAGGAAGGCCAACGGGCAAGCCGCCGCAGGTGAGTTGATGCGCGCAGGCATCCGTGGTTGCGCACCGCACCACCCCGGCGCGCGATCCCCCGCACGCGCCCGCCCATCCCCTGGGCTCCTGTGTGGGGACAGCCCTCAGGCGTGCGCCGTCGCCGCGTGACGGGTCAGGAAGTCGGCCACCGTTGGTGAGTCCGCGTGGTGGCGGCGGAGGAACTCCGCCGTGGTGTCCAGCATCGATCGGATGCGGGACGACTGGACCTGGTCCAGCAGCCGCAGCACCCGCCGCCCCGAGTGCGCCGCCTCGTCCGGAGCCCCGTCGCGCGCGAGATTCTCCGCCAGCTCGGCCGTGAACAGCGCGATGTTGCGCGCGAAATGCGGGTCCTGCAAGGCCACCGCGCGGCGTGCGTGATCAGCCGCGCGCCCCCACTCCCCGAGCGCGGACCAGCACTGCGCCTCCAGCCCCTCCCGTTCCGCCTCGCTGTAGAAGGACATCCACTCCGGGTCGTCGTCCGAGGCCCCGCGCCCGAAGAACGTATGGGCGCGCAGCAGCGCCTCCTCGCACGCCGCCCGGTCACCGAGCCGCGCCCAGCCGCCCGCCTCGCGCAGTGCGAGCAGCGACATCAGGCGCGGCGAGGACAGATGCCGCGCCGCGCGCTGCGCCGCCTGGGCCGCGCGTACGGCCTCGCGCGGGCGTCCCGCATCGCGCGCCAGGAACGCGGTGTTGCAGAACGCATGCGCCTCCAGGGCCGCATCGCCCGCCACGCGCGCCGTCGCGAGCGCCTCGCCGTAGTGCGAGCGGGCGTCGGCGAACCGGCCCGAGTCATGGGCCAGCCAGCCGACCGAGATGGCGAGTTCACCCGCACCGGCGTGCAACCGGTCGGCCGTGGACTGACGGTGGGTGCCCGCGTCGAGCAGGGCGTAGGCGGTGCGCAGCGGTTGGGCGGCCCGCCGGTAGAGCCCGTCCGCGCCATGCCGGTCGTCGAGCAGCCGGATACGGCGTACGGCCTCCTCGACTTCGGCCACCTCGGATTCCCCGGCGAGCCGGGGCGGCCGGGAGAAGCCGAGCCCCAGGGACCCGGCGGCCAGGGCGGCGGCCGGGCCGCCGGTCATGAATGCGCGACGCAGCACGTCGCTCTCCTCGCGAGTGGTGACAGGGGGAAGTGGCTCGTGACGAGCCGCGGGCACCATGCCATACGCGCGGGCTCCCCGACCGCGCACGTTCTCGCGGGCCGCGAAGCCCATGTCCGCCGGTGCGAGGTCCGGGAACATGTGCCGGAACACACGCTCGTAGGCGTAGTTGGGGCACCGGATCTCCCCGGACTCCACGCGCCCGATGTAGCGCGCGTCGCAGGAGACCTGCTCCCCGATGTCACGCGCCGCACGGCGCACGGCGGCCGCGAACTCGCCTGGAGACAGCGAGCCGCGCAGGTCCCGGAACGCCGTGTTCGGCTGCGGTGCGGGGCGCGCGGCGGAGGCTCGCGAGGACGGTGACGACGACGCAGACGGCATGGCCATGGCCGAGCCCTCTCCCTGACGGTGCTCCGCCCCGTCGGGGGCGGGATCTCTGGGCCGCCGGTCCGTGCGCGATCGGGACGGTCTGGACCGTCCGGGACGCTCGAACCGGCGAGGCAGACCGTACCTGTTGTGACGGTGGCAATACCCAGGGTTTGGCTACAAACCGGATATCTCACCCACGATCCGCCATGAAGTGCCATCCTTTACGGCGGCGTGCCGCCGTAGCCGTTGACGCCGCTCCGCGTTGAACCCTCAAGAGGAGCGGCGGCGCTCCTCTTGGAGGAGGGGTTACTCGTGGTGGAGGCCGGCGTGGACATCAGTGGTTCGCAGACGACTGCCCAGCATCACCCCAGCCCGGACTTCAGCCGGGCGTCCGAAGCCGCGGACGGGTGCGATCTCGTGACCGTCCCGGCGCGCCAGGGCCTGGAGGCGGTGGACATCCTGCGGCGGGCCGTGGGCCCCGGGGCGCCTCCCGGAGGCGCGGAGGCCGATGCCGGGGCCGTGGGCCCCGTGCTGCTCGACGGCGGAGGCGACACCCTCGGCTTCCTCGTGCCGCCCGGGACCGCCGACGCATGGGACGTCCCCGGCAGCGCCTGCACCCAGACCGGCGGGCGCGGACTGCCGCTGGTCACCGAGGAGTCGGAGGGGGACGGGTGGCTGGTGCCGCCCGCGGGCGACAACGCCGTGACCGACCCGGAGGTGCTCCGGGCCGCCCTGGGCGAGGCCGCCCGCCTGATCGAGGCGGCCGACGGCTGCAGCTGACCGGCCGGCTCCGCCCGCGGCACGCCCCCGCACGGCCCGGCACGGCACCGCGCGGGCCCTCGCGCTCCCGGATCCCGTACGGCCGCGGGCCCACGCGCACTACCGCAGCCGGCACGGCCGCCCGTGACCAGGCCCCTGGTTGCGGCCCGGAGTCGTCCGCCGCGAGGTCGTCCGGGCCTTGGCCGCCGAGCGCGAACAGGTCGCGCCCGACCATCAATCGCCGTGCCCGTGCCCGTGCCCGTGCCCGTGCCCGGTGCCGCGAGCCGAGAGTCGAGAGCCGCCGGAGCCGGCCCCGGGCCCCGCGATGCGGGAGCCCGTACGGCCCATGGGGCGTGCAGCGCGATACTGGAGGTATGGTGAAGGGCAGACGGCGAGGTGCCGAGACGGTCACCGAGGAGGTGGACGGCGGCGTCGCCGAGCTCGTCCCCGACCCCGACCGGCCGCGTGCCCGCACGCTGCTCGTCGACGGGGCCCCGCAGTCCCATGTGGACCTGGACGACCCGGCGTACCTCGACTTCGCCTACCAGCGCAGGCTCGGCCACATCGCCGATCTCTCCGCTCCGCCCGGCCGGCCTCTGCAGGCCCTGCATCTGGGCGGCGGCGCTTTCACCCTCGCGCGGTACATCGCGTCCACCCGCCCCCGTTCCACCCAGCAGGTCGTCGAACTCGACGCCCGGCTGGTCCAGTTCGTACGGCGGGAGCTGCCGCTGGAGAGCGGCCGGCGGATCCGGGTGAGGGGCGGCGACGCGCGGGCCGGGCTCGCCAAGGTGCCGGACGGCTGGGCGGATCTGATCATCCTGGATGTGTTCGGCGGGGCCCGTACGCCCGCGCATCTGACGAGTACGGAGTTCGCGGCCGAGGTGCGCAGGGCCCTGCGGCCGGGCGGCTTCTACGCCGCGAACCTCGCCGACGGGCCCCCGCTGGCCCATCTGCGCGCGCAGATCGCCACCGTGGGGACGGCGTTCCCCGAGATGTGCGTGGTGGCCGATCCGGCGGTGCTGCGCGGGAGGCGGTTCGGCAACGCCGTTCTGCTGGCCTCGGACCGGGCGCTGCCGGTCGCCGACCTGACGCGCCGCGCTGCGGGAGACCCCGAACTGGGGCGGGTGGAACACGGGAAGGCGCTGTCGGACTTCACCGGCGGCGCGGTGCCGGTGAGCGATGCGGCGGCGCTGCCGTCCCCCGCGCCGCCGGACGACGCCTTCGGCTGACGGCCCGCACGCAGGGGGCCCCTCACGCACCGCCTCCGCACGCACGGCCCGCAGTGCGGTCCCGCACACACGGACCGCACACACGGCCCGCAGTGCGGTCCCGCACACACACGGACCGCACGCACGGACCGGTATAAGGGACCGGTCTACGGAAGCCCGTGGGGACGCCGTCGTACGGACCTTGTGCCTCCGCCTGTACGGACGTGGCCGCGCGTCGGCTCTGCGGCTACGCGTCGACGACCTGGACGGTGGGCGCATGGCCGTTCCACGTGCAGAAGACCGACGTCGTCCTCGCGTCCTTGGTGAAGTTCACCCGGATCCACTCCGACTGCTTCCACACCTGGACGCGCCAGCCGGAGTCCGGCGTCGCCGAGACCAACTCGGCGGAGTACCGGTCGAGTTCGAAGACCGCGCGGCCGCCCGTGGCGCTGTAGCTCTTCACGTCGCCGGTCGTGCCGGTCGTGCCGGACGGCCCGGAGCCCGGGCCCGTGGCGGAGGGGCCCGGCTTCTTCGCCGGTTCCTTGGGCGGTTCGGCCTGTGACGAGCCGGACGGAGAAGGCGTGCCGCGGCGGGTGGAGGAGGACTCCGGTTCCGCGCCGTCCGCAGCTCCCGTGCGCTCGGTGGCGTCGGCGGTCACGGGGAGCGCACGCGGCGGGTCGTACGCCGTCCCGGCGAGCACGGTGTGGACGCCCCACCACGACAGCGTCACCGCCGCACCCGTCGCGAGCGTCCACGCCACGGCGTGTACGAGGCCTCGTTGCATGCGGCTCATACTGCCGCACACGGCGATTCCCGGCGATGCTTCCGGGCGGGACGCCCATGACGGAGATGGCGTACGGTGCCGCGCATGGCAAGTGTGCTCGTGGTCGAGGACGACCAGTTCGTGCGCTCAGCCCTCATCCGGCACCTCACCGAGGCCTCCCACACCGTGCGGAGCGTGGGCACGGCGCTCGAGGCGCTGCGCGAAGTGGCCCATGTCCGGTTCGACGTCGTCGTCCTGGACCTCGGGCTGCCCGACCTCGACGGGGCGGAGGCCCTGAAGATGCTGCGCGGGGTCACCGACGTCCCGGTGATCATCGCGACGGCGCGGGACGACGAGACGGAGATCGTCCGGCTCCTCAACGACGGTGCCGACGACTACCTGGTGAAACCGTTCTCCGTGGAGCACCTCTCCGCCAGGATGGCCGCGGTGCTGCGCCGTGCACGGGGAACCGCGGGCGCCGGGCCGGCGCCCCGGGCGATCCGCGTCGGCGGCCTGGAGATCGACCGGCTGCGGCGCCAGGCGGAGCTGGACGGGGCGGCCCTCGACCTCACGCGCCGCGAGTTCGATCTGCTTGCCTTCCTGGCCGAGAGGCCCGGAGTGGTCGTGGCCCGCAAGGAGTTGCTGGCCGAGGTCTGGCACCTCGCCTACGGGGACGACCAGACCATCGACGTCCATCTGTCCTGGCTGCGGCGCAAGTTGGGCGAGACGGCGGCCGAGCCCCGCTATCTGCACACGTTGCGTGGGGTCGGGGTCAAGCTGGAGCCTCCCGCGTGACCGGCCGCCCGGGCCCGGCGTCCCGCGTCCGTCCGGCGTCCCGCGTCCGTCCGGCGTCCCGAGTCCGACCGCCGGCCCGCGTCCGTCCGGCGTCCCGCGTCCGTCCGGCGTCCCGCGTCCGTCCGGCGTCCCGCGCCCCGATCACGGACCGCATACGCCGCGGACTGCGTGCCCCGCGTGCCCCGCGTGCCCCGCGTGCTCCGTGGCCCCCGCGGTCCGCGCAGTGCAGCCGCACCTGCGGCCCCGGCACCCGGGAGCCGCGATGAGATGGGCCCTGGTCAAGGTGTGTCTGGCCGTCACCGCCATGGTCGTGGTCGCCTTCGCCGTCCCCCTCGGCCTCGTGGTCAAGGAGATGGCGCGCGACCGGGCGTTCTCCAACGCCGAGCGCCAGGCGGCGACCCTCGGCCCCGCCCTCGCCATCACCACCGACCGCGGACCGCTCCAACGCGCCGTCGCCAGTACGGAGCTGTGGGCCGAGGGGCGTATGGCGGTGCACGTCCCCGCCGCCGGGCAGACGTCCGGCGGCGAGGGCTCCTCGGGGCCGCGCGGCACCGCAGGGCCGGGTGACGGTTCCGCCGTGGAGATCGGCAAGCGGCGCGTCACCGACGCCGATCTGGCCACCGTGACACGTATGGGCCGCGCCTCCATCTCGTCGGTGCCCGGCGGATACGCGCTGCTTCAGCCGACCGCCATCGGGTCCGGACAGGTCGCCGTCGTCGAGGTGTTCGTGCCCGACAGCGAGGTCACCAACGGCGTCACCACCGCCTGGGCCGTCCTCGCCGTCGTCGGCCTCGCCCTGATCGTCGGCTCCGTCGCCATTGCCGACCGGCTCGGCACCCGTATGGTCCGGCCCGCGGAGGAACTCGCAGGCGCCGCGCAGGATCTGGGCGAGGGCCTGCTGGCCTCGCGCGTCCCGGAGAGGGGCCCCGCCGAACTGCGGGCCGCCGCCGTCGCCTTCAACTCCATGGCCGACCAGGTGGTCCAACTGCTGGCCAACGAGCGGGAGCTGGCCGCCGACCTCTCCCATCGGCTGCGCACTCCGCTGACCGTGCTGCGGCTCAACGCCGCCTCCCTGGGCGAGAGCGCCGCCGCCGAGCAGACCCGGGCAGCGGTCGCCCAGCTCGAGGGTGAGGTCGACCGGATCATCCGCACCGCGCGCGATCAGAAGCCGCAGACGCAGGGTCCGCTGGGGACCGGCGCCGGGTGCGATGCGTCCGAGGTGATCCGCGAGCGCATGGGTTTCTGGTCCGCGCTCGCCGAGGACGAGGGCCGGAAGGTACGGATGGCCGGGGTCGAACGGGCCGCGCGTGTGCCGGTGGCCCGGCCCGAACTCGCCGCCGCACTCGACGCGATGCTCGGCAACGTCTTCCGGCACACCCCCGAGGGCACCGCTTTCTCCGTGGATGTGCACAACGGCGAGGACGCGGTGATCGTGCTCGTCTCGGACGCCGGGCCCGGCATCGATGACCCGGACGCGGCACTGCGGCGCGGCCACGGCGACGGCGGCCCCGGCTCGACCGGGCTGGGACTCGACATCGTCCGCCGCGTCGCCGAGTCCACCGGCGGTGATGTACGGATCGGGCCCTCGGTGCTGGGCGGCACGGAGGTACGCGTCCGGCTCGGGCTCGCCGGCCGGCGGCGCCTCCTCCCGGGCGGCCGGGGGCATCGCATGGTCCGGCGGAGGCGGGGCCGGAAGGCGGCCGGTGCGTCGGAGGGAAAGCGGCCCGGCGGAGGGAACTCCCGCGGAAACAGGCCCGGGTAGGCCCGGGCGAGCCCGACCGTGCCCGGCCGGGCGATCTGTAAGAAGTCTCACCTCGCTCCCGATCTTGGCTTGTCCTGTTCGTCCGCGCGTTAGCGTGCTTGTGCAGACACTCGGAACCGGGGAAGGGGCCAGGACGCCATGAGCAGGGCGCACGGGCGCGGGACGAACCGCACGGCCGTGGTGGCCGGTGCGATCGTCGCCGCTGCCGCCGTCGTGGGCGGGGGTGTGTACCTGCTGACCGGCACGGACGACAAGGCTTCGCATGGGCCGTCCGGCAAGTCCCGTACGCCGTCGTCCGGCCCGGAGCGGACCCCCGGGTCCTCGCCCACGAAGACAAAGGACCCGCGGCCCCCGTACGCGCGCTTCGCCCCGTACATCGACACCACGCTCTCCCCGCCCTACGACATGGTGGACACGGCCGGGAGGACCGGGGTGAAGGAGTTCAACCTCGCCTTCATCAGCCCCGGTGGCGGGGGGTGCACGCCGAAGTGGGGCGGCAAGTCGGCCCTGACCGACAACGCGGTGGCCGACGGGATCGACGATCTGCGCGCGGAGGGCGGGGACGTGCGCCTGTCGTTCGGCGGCCAGGGCGGATCGGAGCTGGGCCGGTCCTGCCGGTCCGTCTCCGAGCTCGCCGACGCCTACGGAAGGATCATCGACACCTACCGGCTCACCAAGATCGACTTCGACATCGAGCGCGACGCACTGACCGACACGGCGGCCAACACCCGCCGCGCACAGGCCGTCGCCCGGCTCCAGAAGGAGCATCCCGATCTCCAGGTGTCGTACACCCTGCCCGTGATGCCCGCCGGGCTGAACCCGAAGGCCCTGGACCTGCTCACCGACGCCCGGAAGAACGGCGTCAAGATCTCCGCCGTCAACATCATGGCGATGGACTACGGCACCAGCTTCAGCGATGACATGGGCCGGTACGCGATCCAGGCGGCCACCGCGACGCAGAAGCAGCTCAAGAGCGCGCTGGGCCTCTCGGACGCGGACGCGTGGAAGACCCTCGCCGTCACCCCCATGATCGGGCTCAACGACGTCACGACCGAGACCTTCACGCTGGACGACGCGAAGGAACTGGTGAGGTTCGCCGAGTCCAAGGACCTGGCGTGGCTGTCGATGTGGTCCTCCACCCGCGACAAGCCGTGCCCCGGCGGCAAGAAGAAGTCGGCCCAGGCGACGTGCAGTTCGATCCTGGAGGACGAGCTGGCGTTCACCCGGGTCCTTGGTGCGTACAACGACTGAAACCCGTCCGCCCCGGATCCCGTCTTCCGGACTGCTACCCCCCAACGCCCGCCCCGGCCCGGACACCCCCCCTCCGGCCGGGGCGTGCGCACGTCAGTGGCCGCCCCGCCGGTACGCGTGTGCGGCACCGGGAGCCGGGAGCCGGGACGGGAGCGCGCCACGGGAGGTGCGCTACGGGGGAGGCAGCACGCCCGAGCGGGCCACGTCGGCGTACCACTGGGCACTGGACTTCGGCGTACGGGCCTGGGTCGTGTAGTCGACGTGGACGGACCCGAAGCGCTTCTCGTAGCCGTACGCCCACTCGAAGTTGTCCAGGAAGGACCACAGGAAGTAGCCCCGGACGTCGGCGCCGTCGGCGATCGCGCGGTGCACGGACGCCAGGTGGGCGTGCACATAGGCGATCCGCTCCGGGTCGTGGACGACGCCGTCGGCGTCGGGCTTGTCCTCGTACGCGGCGCCGTTCTCGGTGATGAGCAGGGGCACCCGCGGGACCTCCCGGGTGAACCGCATGAGCAGGTCGTACAGGCCGCTCGGGTCGACGGACCACTCCATGGCGGTGAGTTCGCCGGGCGGCTGATGGAAGGCGACGCGCTCGGCGCCGGGCCACGGGGAGTGCGCGCTGGCGCCGTGGCCGTCCCGGCGCGGGGGCTCGTTGTCATCGGCCGCTGATACCACGGTGGGCGTGTAGTAGTTGATGCCCAGCGCGTCCAGGGGGTGCTTGATGACGGAGAGGTCGAAGTCGCGGACGAACTCCCAGTCGGTGATCTGCGCGGTGTCCTCGAAGAGATCCGCGGGATACCGGCCATGGAGCATGGGATCGGTGAAGACGCGGGTCGCCAGGGCATCGATGCGCCGTGCTGCGTCGCGGTCCTCGGCGGACTGCGTCAGAGGCCGTACGGCGCCGGGGTTGAGGCTGACTGCCACGCGGGCGCGGGCGGGCAGGGCCCCGCGCAGCGCTTGGGCGCCCAGGCCGTGCGCGAGGTTGAGGTGGTGCGCGGCGCGCAGGGCGGCGAGGGGGTCGGTGCGGCCGGGGGCGTGGACACCGGAGCCGTAGCCGAGAAAGGCGCTGCACCAGGGCTCGTTGAGGGTGGTCCACATCTCGACGCGGTCGCCGAGCGCCTCGGCGACGAGACGTGCATAATCGGCGAAACGGTAGGCGGTGTCCCGCTCGGGCCAGCCGCCCGCGGCCTCCAGCTCCTGCGGCAGGTCCCAGTGGTAGAGGGTGAGCAGCGGGGTGATGCCGTTGGCGAGGAGTTCGTCGACGAGCGCGCGGTAGAAGTCCAGGCCCCGCTGGACGGCCGGGCCCCGGCCGGTCGGCTGCACGCGCGGCCAGGAGACCGAGAAGCGGTAGGCACCGAGCCCCAGCTCCGCCATGAGACGGACGTCCTCGCGGAAGCGGTGGTAGTGGTCGACGGCGATGTCACCGGTGTCACCCCCGGCCACCTTGCCGGGGGTGTGGCTGAAGGTGTCCCAGATGGAGCGTGTGCGGCCGTCCTCCTGCGCCGCTCCCTCGATCTGGTACGCGGCGGTCGCCGCGCCCCACAGGAAGCCGGGCGGAAAGCTTGCGGTCATGTGAGCGCTCCCATGATTGGCGGTGCGGGATGGAGTGCAGAGGGGGTGGCTCGGTGCGGGGGAGATGGGTCGGGAATGAGGGAAGGGGGGAGGGCGAACGACGGGGCCGGAAGCGGGAGTTCAGCCCTTGACCGCGCCGTTCATGATCCCGCCCACGATCTGCTTGCCGAAGACCGTGAAGGCCAGCAGCAGGGGGAGGGTGCCGAGCAGCGCGCCCGCCATGATCACCGACTGGTCGGGGATGTAGCCGCGGCCCAGACCTGTCAGCGCGACCTGCACCGTCGGGTTGTCCTGGGTCAGCGCGATGATCGGCCAGAAGAAGTCGTTCCACGCCTGGACGAAGGTCAGCATGGCCAGCACCGCCATCGCGGGCCGGGCGACGGGGAAGACGACGTGCCACACGATCCGCAGACTGCTCGCGCCGTCCACGCGGGCGGCCTCGATGAGCTCGGTCGGCAGCGCCTCGCTCAGGTACTGCCGCATGAAGAACACCCCGAACGCGCTGACCAGCGTCGGCAGAATCACCGCCTGGAGTTGGTCGGTCCACTCCAGCTCGGCGACGGTCATGAACAGCGGCACCACGCTGAGCTGCGGCGGCACCATCATCGTGGCGATGGTCAGCATCAGGAGCACGTTCTTGAGACGGAAACGGAGCTTGGCGAAGGCGAAGCCGGCCACGGTCGAGAACAGCACCGTGCCGATCGTGATCGTGCCGGCCACGATCGTCGTGTTGAGCAGCGCCAGGCCCATGTTGGCGTCGGTCCAGGCGGTCTCCAGGTTCTGCAGGAGCCGGCCGCCGAACCAGAACGGCGGAGGTGTCTCGGCCAGCCGGGAGTTGGTGCGCGAGGCGGCGATCGCCGTCCACAGCAGCGGGAAGAGCGAGCCCGCCGTGAAGAGGATCAGCACGGCGTAGGTGATCCTGCCGCCGTGGAGATGCCTCCCGGCCGTCCCCGCACGGCCCGCTCTGCGTACGCGCCCGCTGCGCCCCGGCCCTCCGGGTGCACCGGGCCCGCCCTGCCCGCCCGCTCCGCGCGGCTTCTCGGCGACGACGGTCGTCGTCATCACGCCTCCTCACGGTTCTTGCGCAGCGCCCGGACCACGGCGAAGTAGAGCGGGAAGATCAGCAGCAGGATCAGGAACATCGTCCAGGCGATGGCCGCGGCCCGGCCGAGGTGGAAGTTGAACCAGCCCTGCTCGTACATGTAGAGCCCCAGAGTCTGGAACTGGTGCGCGGCGCCGCCCTTCTGCCCGCCCGCTCCGCCGAAGAGCAGCGGCTCCCCGAACAGCTGGGTGGCCCCGATCGTGGAGACGACGATGGTGAAGAGGATCGTCGGCCGCAGCGACGGGATCGTCACGTGCAGGAACTGCTGCCAGCGCGAGGCCCCGTCGAGCGCCGCCGACTCGTAGAGATCGCTCGGTACGGCCTGCATGGCCGCCAGGTAGATCAGCGCGTTGTAGCCGGTCCAGCGCCAGATCACGATCGACGACACCGCGATCTGCGAGCTCCAGTCGCCGTTCTGCCAGTCGATCGTGTCGATTCCGGCCAGCCCCAGCGCCCAGTTGACCATCCCGTAGTCGCGCCCGAAGAGCAGCACGAACACCAGCGTCGCCGCGGCCACCGATGTCGCGTACGGGGTGAGCATCGCGACCCGGAAGAACATCGAGCCGCGCAGCCGGTAGTTGAGGAGGTGTGCGATCCCCAGGGCCATCAGGAGCTGCGGGACGGTGGAGATCACACCGATGGTGAAGGTGTTCCGCAGCGCGTTCCAGAAGAACTCGTCCTCCAGCAGCCGCGTGTAGTTGTGCAGCCCGGCCCACTCCATGTGCGTGGGGTCGTGCAGCGAGACCTGATGGAGGGAGGACCAGCCGGTGTAGAGGAGCGGGAAGAGGCCGAACGCGGTGAAGAAGAGAAAGAACGGCGCGACGAAGGCGTACGGGCTCCACCGCACGTCCCGGCGGTAGCGGCGGCTGCGCCGCTCCGCCGCCCGGTGCCCGCGCAGGGCCGCGCCCCCCGCCGCTTCGGGGGGCGCGACCGTGTCCGGCTGGACGGCCATGCGCGTCACTGGTCCAGCGCGTTGTCGATGTTCTTCAGGGCCGCGTCCCATCCCTGGCCGGGCGACTTGCCCTGCTGCTCGACCTGGAGGATGCCGACGTCGGTGAAGGCCGTCTGCAGGGCCTGGTCCTTCTCGCCCACCACCAGCGTCGGAATGTCCTGCGCGGCGTCGGCGAAGATCTTTCCGATGGGGGCGTCGTCGAAGTAGGCGTGCTTGGCGCCGGCGACCTCCGGGAGGTCGTACGCCGCCTGCGAGCTGGGGAAGCTGGCCTGCTTCTCGAAGAGCTTGGCCTGCTGCTCGGGGGCGGTCAGCCAGGCGGCGAGCTTCACGGCCTCGTCCTTGTTCCTGGCGGCCTCGGGCACGGAGAGGAAGGAGCCGCCCCAGTTCGCGGGCCTGGGCGCGGGCGCGACGTCCCACTGGTCCTCGGCCTTGGCGCCGGCCTTCTCCTTGATGTAGCCGAGCATCCAGGGCGGGCAGGAGACGGTGGCGAAGCGGCCGTTGGCGTACGCCTGGTCCCAGGTCTTGTCGAACTGCTTGAGCTTGGCCGTCATCTTCCCCTCGATGACGTCCATCGCCAGGCCCCAGGCCTCCTCGACGGCGGGGCTCTTCTTGTGGAAGAGCTTGCCGCTCTTGTCGTAGTAGCGCTCGGCATTGCTGTTGATCGCGGCGTTGTAGACGCCACCGGCGGCGTCGACGAAGACCGTGCCCTTGGGGGCCTCGGCCATGTAGTCCTTGCCCGTGTCCACGTACTTCTGCCAGTCGCCCGCCCACAGCTTGCCGACCTCGTCGCGGTCGGTCGGCAGCCCCGCCTTCTTGAACAGGTCCTTGCGGTAGCAGATGGCCATCGGGCCGATGTCGGTGCCGAGCCCGACCGTCCTGCCGTCCTTCGCCGTGGCCTGCGCCCACTTCCACGGCACGAAGCTCTTCTTGTCGACGCCCTCGGCCTTGCCCAGGTCGACGAACTTCTCCGCGTGCCTGCTCGCGACCTCGGCTATGTTGCCGACCTCGACCGCCTGGATGTCCTGGAGCCCGCTGCCGGTGCCGAGGTGGGTCAGAAGCTGCGGGTAGTACTGGTCGACCCGCTCGATCGACGTCTCCTTGATCGTGACGCCCGGGTTCAACTTCTCGTACTCGTCGTAGAGCCCGGCCTGCTTGTAGCCGAAGACACCGAAGACCCCGATCGTGACGGTGGTCCCGTCCTTGCCGTCCTTGCCGCCCGCGCTCGCGGCGCCGGGCTCCTCGCTGTCGTCGGCGCAGCCCGCGAGCAGGCCGGCGCCCAGGGCGGCGACGGCTGCGAGGGCCACCGCTCTGTGGGGCGTGCGGGACTTTGAGCGCATGTGCGTACTCCTCTGCACTGACGTACCGCTCCCGGCCAAAGGGGGTTGCGACAGGGGGGGGGAAGTGGTGCTGCGGCTCGGGTGTGGAACGTACGGGATGTGTAGGACTCCGGTACCTTGGGAGCGCTCCCAGACGTGATGTGTTGAAGGGTTACGGCTCCCCGGTGGGGTGTCAAGGCCGCGAACACGAGCAACTCGACGTACTCGAAATGATGTTCAATGACACGGCGGTACCCGATACGGGACGCATGGCTGGAGGCGCACATGGCGGGGACCGGACGACGCGGTGGCGGGCGCCCCGGCGGCAGACCCACCCTCGAGGAAGTGGCCGCCCGGGCGGGGGTCGGCCGCGGCACGGTCTCCCGGGTGATCAACGGCTCGCCCCGGGTCAGCGCCCGTACCCGCGCAGCCGTCGAAGAGGCCGTCGCCGAGCTCGGCTACACACCCAACCGGGCCGCACGGGCGCTCGCGGGCAATCGGGCCGACGCCATCGCCCTCGTCATCCCCGAGCCCGAGACGCGTGTCTTCGCCGAACCGTACTTCTCCGACGTCATACGGGGCGTCGGCGCCGAACTGGCCGACACCGACCTGCAGTTGCTGCTCATCCTCATCCGTACGCCCAAGGAGCGGCAGCGCCTCGCCCAGTATCTGAGCGGACACCGCGTGGACGGCGTCCTGCTGGTCTCCGTCCACGCCGACGACCCGCTGCCCGACCTGCTGGAGCAGATCGGGATGCCCGCGGTCCTCGGGGGGCGGCGCACGGCGGGCGAGCCCGTGGCGTACGTCGACTCGGACAACACCGGCGGAGCCCGTACGGCCGTGGAGCATCTGCTCGCGCGCGGCCGACGCCGTATCGCCACGATCACCGGGCCGCTCGACATGCACGCGGCCCGGTGCCGTCTCGACGGCTACCGCGCGGCGCTCGCCGCTGCGGGCGTCCCGGAGGACGACGCGCTGGTCGTGACCGCCGACTTCACGGAAGACGGCGGACGGCGGGCCATGCGGGAGCTGCTGGACCGGGTGCCCGGCCCGGACGCGGTCTTCGCCGCCTCGGACGTGATGGCGGCGGGCGCCCGCCAGGTTCTCCGCGAAGCCGGCCTCAGGGTCCCCGACGACATCGCCCTCGTCGGCTTCGACGACTCCCCGATCGCCCGCCACATGGACCCGCCCCTGACCAGCGTGCGCCAGCCGATCGAGGAGATGGGGCGGGCGATGGCCCGGGTCCTGCGGGACGAGATCACCGAACGCGGGCCCGAGCGCCCTCAGGTGGTGCTGCCGACGGAGCTGGTGGTCCGGGAGTCGTCCTGACCGCCCCGAGTGTCCTCAAGGCTCAGCGGCTGTCGCTCTCCAGCCCGTGCGCGGCCAGATAGGACGGCTCGAACTCGCCGATCTCGATCAGGTGGCCGTCCGGGTCCACCATGAAGCAGCGCCGCTCCTGAGGCCGTTGGACGGGAGGCGTGAGGAAGCGGGCGCCCCGCTCGGTGAAGGTCCGGTACGCGCTGTCGATGTCCGCCACGCGCACGTTCAGGATGCTGGAGAACTCCCCGTGGCCCTCCGGCGGTACGGCCACCACGTCCGGCTTGTCCGGCGTCGGACCGCCGCCGCTGTTGAGGATCAGCCACGAGCCGTGGAGCCGCAGCATCACGGGGTTCTTCTCCCGTACGACCTCCGCGTCGAAGACGCGCGTGTAGAAGGCGCGGGAGGCGTCCTGGTCCCGCACGATGAGCAGGTGGGTGACCAGGGCGCCGTCGCGGGGGTGGGGAAAGGACTCCATGGGTGCCTCCTGCTGGTTCCCGGGGCAGCCGCCCCGTCGTACGTCTCGTGGTGCGCCCGCGTCGTCGGGGCGCACTGCGATCGTCGCGTGGTGCGGAGGCGTAACGGGCCGGGGCCGGGCGGATCCGTCGCGACCGGTATCGAATCTGTCGCCTCCGGAAGACGGCCCGCGCGATGGGACCTCTCTCGCATGCGTGAGATCGGCGAGACTGGGCCACGGCCGTCGCCCGCACACCACGGGTCCCGACCCGCTCGTACACCACGGAGGAGACGCCGATGACCGACGACACCGCCTCGGGCGCCGAGTTCTGGGACGGCCGCTACGCGGAGAGCGACAGGATCTGGAGCGGGGAGCCCAACACCGCTCTCGTCCGGGAGGCCGCCGGGCTGCCGCCGGGCCGCGCTCTGGACCTGGGCTGCGGCGAGGGCGCCGACGCGATCTGGCTGGCACAGCAGGGATGGCGGGTCACGGCGACCGACATCTCCCGCGTCGCGCTCGACCGGGCCGCCGCGCACGCGTCCGAGGAGGGCGTCGCCGACCGCATCGCATGGCAGCGCGTCGACCTGGCCGAGTCCTTCCCCGACGGGCTCTTCGATCTCGTCAGCGCGCACTTCCTGCACTCCCCGGGCGATCTGCCGCGCGAGCGGATCCTGGGGAAGGCCGCCTCGGCGGTGGCGCCCGGCGGCGTCCTCCTGGTCGTCGGTCACGCCTCGTTCCCGCCGTGGGAGCACGAGCACGAGCACCAGCACCCCGGCCTCCACTTCCCGACCCCGCAGGAGGTCTTCGAGGGACTCGACCTCGCGGAGGGGGAGTGGGAGGTGCTGCGCAGCGAGGAGTACGAGCGCACCCGGACGGCCCCCGACGGACGACCGGCCGTACGACGCGACAACACGCTCATGATCCGGCGCCCGGCGGGATGAGAATCGCCTGCAACGGGCGCATTCGCAGGCGGCGTTGGACGAGGTGGTGCCCGCCGCGCGGCGGCGAGTCGGACGGCAGGGCGTGGTTGCCCATGGGAGGTCTCGCGGACTACGTGATCCAGCCCACGAGCGCGGAAACCCTGACGTCCTCGGTGAACCCCTGGTCTTGAGGCAGCGACCGCCGGATGCGTTCGGTGAACGCCTGCCGCTCGTCCGGTCCGGGCAGCTCGTCCACGGGCATCGCGGAGTAGACCCCGCCGATGAGCTGGTCGAAGGTCAACTCATCGCTGTACTCGATCACGATCTCCCGCACACCGTCGAAGCCGGCATCGACCAGCGCCTGCGCATAGCGCTGCCGGTCTTCCGTGCTGGTGCCGCAGGACGCTTCCAGCTTCGTTCCGAAGTGCTCCTCCAGGCAGGCCCGCAGTGAACGTGACCAGCTGCTGTCCTGCAACCACAGTGGCGTTCCATTGGCGACCACAGCCACGCCTCCGCCCGGACGGCACAGTGGCCCCAGCGCACGAAAGAGCTCCTCGTGCCGCATCCAGTGGAGTGCCTGGCCGATGACCGCCATCGCCACGGACCGCTCTCCCAACAGCGCACCGAGCGCGGGAACATCGGCGTCGGCGCCCAGGACCCATGTCGCGTTGCGCACGCCTCGCTTCGTGGCCTCGTCCCTCGCGAGCCGAAGCATGTCCGGTTCGGGATCGATGCCGATGACCGAGCGGACCCGGGCAGCGAGCGGCACAGCCAGCTGGCCGGTTCCGCATCCGACATCGAGCACGATGTCATCCGTGGTCAGTGCGAAGGCTCTTTGCAGTGCGCTGAGAGCCTGAGGCGGGTAGCCGCGCCGGAACTTCGCGTAGTACTCGGCGACTTCACCGCTGAAACCCGTGGTCATGGTCTCCACCTTGCCCAAGACGGCCGAGGAAGGCAGCGGCCTGGCGCGAGTATCGCCACGGGCTGAAGTCGGAGCGAACCGTGCTCTGATGCGTCCTTCGGAGCCGTACCCACGCTGCGGAGCACCAGTACGTCATCCGGCTTCGCTCACGTCTATCCGGACCGCGCAGTGGGACGGGTGGGATGTGTGTCCTGGAATGCCCGACCCGGGTGGTCGGGTGCTGCGTCCGCGGTCCGGTCGCCGGAGCGCGCGCCCGTGGGGCCGAAGCCGGAAAAAGATCATCCCCTGGCCCGCTACCGGGCAGGGGATGATCTCTCAGGGTGAGTAACGGGACTCGAACCCGCGACATCCTGGACCACAACCAGGTGCTCTACCTGCTGAGCTATACCCACCATGACCGGTGCTTCCCGCACCGGCCGAGAAAAAGTGTACAGGGTCCGACGGCGTGCTCGCTCCCGGCTTTGCGGCGGGTCGTCCGGGCCGGGAGCGAGGCGCTACTCCGCCGGTTGCGGGTCCCGTACGGGAGCGGGCCGTTCCGCCGGGAGGACGTGGCGCGCGGCGATCGTCTTCGCCGTCTCCGAGTCCGGGCCGGGCTGCGGAACGAAGATCGCCTCCCGGTAGTAGCGGAGCTCGGCGATGCTCTCGCGGATGTCCGCGAGAGCCCGGTGGTTGCCGTTCTTCTCCGGGCTGTTGAAGTACGCCCGCGGATACCACCGCCGCGCCAGCTCCTTGATGGAGGAGACGTCGACGATCCGGTAGTGCAGATAGTCCTCCAGCGTCTGCATGTCGCGCGCCAGGAAGCCGCGGTCCGTGCCGACGGAGTTACCGCACAGGGGGGCCTTGCCGCGCTCCGGGACGTGCTCGCGAATGTACGCCAGCACCTGCTGTTCGGCGTCTTCCAGCGTCGTGCCGCCGTCCAGCTCGTCCAGCAGCCCGGAGGCCGTGTGCATGTGCCGCACCACCTCGGGCATGGTGGCGAGCGACTCGGCGGGCGGGCGGATCACGATGTCCACCCCGTCACCGAGAACGTTCAGCTCCGAGTCGGTGACCAGAGCGGCCACCTCGATGAGCGCGTCACTCGACAGCGAGAGGCCGGTCATCTCGCAGTCGATCCACACCATGCGATCGTTCATGTGTCTCACCCTACGGGGCGGTCACGCTGACCGGGGACCGACGGACGCCCGGATATGCGCCCGCCGTGCCCGCTCTGCTCGGCCAGTCGCGGAGCGTAGGCGTCCGAATCCGGTTTGCCCGGGTCGTACCCGCCGTACCCTCCGCCCGCCCCGTGCCGCCGGAGCGGTACGGGCGCGGCTAGCGGATCCGAGGGCCCGCGCTGCTCCGCGATCTCCAGCCGCTCGGGCGAGCCGTTCTGCGGCCTCCGCGCCCGGTACGCCGCCCGGTAGGCGGCCGGCGAGGAGCCGAGCTGGCGCCGGAAGTGGCCGCGCAGCGCGACGGGCGAGCGGAAGCCGCAGCGGCCCGCGACCTCGTCCACGGAGTAGTCCGAGGTCTCCAGCAGCCGCTGGGCCTGCAGCACCCGCTGGGTGATCAGCCACTGCAGGGGAGCGCTCCCAGTGAGCGAGCGGAACCGCCGGTCGAAGGTGCGCCGGCTCATGTAGGCACGGGCGGCCAGGGTCTCCACGTCGAACTGCTCGTGCAGATGCTCGAGCGCCCACGCGACGACCTCGGCGAGCGGGTCCGCGCCGATCTCCTCCGGTAAAGACCTGTCGAGGTAGCGCTCCTGACCGCCGCTGCGCCGCGCGGGGACGACCAGCCGCCGGGCGAGGGCGCCCGCGGCCTCCGCCCCGTGGTCCGTCCGCACGATGTGCAGGCACAGGTCGATGCCCGCCGCCGTCCCGGCCGATGTCAGGACGTCGCCGTCGTCGACGAACAGCTCGCGCGGGTCCACATGGACCAGCGGATATCGCTTGGCCAGCGTCGGCGCGTACATCCAGTGCGTCGTCGCGGGCCGGCTGTCCAGCAGTCCGGCGGCCGCCAGGACGAACGCCCCGGTGCACAGCCCGACGATCCGCGCGCCCTCCTCGTGCGCCCGGCGCAGCGCGTCGAGGGCCTCGGCCGGTGGTGGCGCCGTGATCGACCGCCACGCCGGTACGACGACGGTGCCTGCCCGGGACAGCGCCTCGAGGCCGTACGGCGCGGTCAGTTCGAGCCCGCCCGTGGTGCGCAGGGGCGCGTCCTCGCCGGCGCACACGAGCAGCCGGTACCGGGGCACCCCGGCGTCCTGGCGATCGATGCCGAACACGGAAAGCGGGATGGAGCTTTCGAAGATGGGCCCGCCGCTGAAGAGCAGCACTGCGACGATCTCGCGGCGGCGACGCCCGGAGAGCTTCCGCGCGGCCTCCGGTGCGGTCGTGGAGTCCTGGCTCATGGCACTAAGCCCCCCTCGGTGGTCGCGGCTCCTCGGTTAGGTCGCTCCTGCACGTTTCCCCTCGGTCCTGCACAAGTCCCCCGCAGTGAATGGCCAAGATCGAATCTACTGCGTCGTATGAGGTCGGCGTGACAAGTTCACCACCCACCGCTATGTCGACATGACAACTTGGCGTGAAGCATTCGATCACGAAGCGTTGCACTCGACGGCGCTGCTGGGAAGTGCGCCTCCTGTTCCCGCCCCTGGGCTATGGGGTGCTTCCGCCCGGGACACCCCATTCCGTCCCGCTCACGCGGCGGTTCGGGAACCGTTCCTGCAACTCATGTGTGGTTGCGCGAAGTTGGCCGAAAAAATTCGGAGGCACACGCGATGGGGCTGGGAGTCGACCGGCGTACGCCCCCGGCGCACAAAAGTTGCCTGTGCGCCGGTGCGAGCCTCGATTCCCTCCGCTCCCGGGCGCGGTCCCGGAGTGCCCCGGATTGCCGGGGCGATAGTACGGAACTGGACGACCGGCGGAGGTGAATCCGCTGATGACCGCAGTGTGACGCGGTGGGCGCTGTGAGTCATCACACGGAGGCATTGCGTTACGGGCGCGGCTCCGGCATGCTCCCGGGAAGCCGTTCCGCGGCCGACGCGTCGCCCCGCCTTCGTGCGGGTAGGCGAGCGCTGGGCAGGTGGGGAGTGTCGCCGTACCCTTGTGGGTAAGGGATTGGGAAGATGATTCCCGGACGATCCACCAGGTCCGAACCGCTCCGTCGTCAACTGTCGTTCCGCTCCCAAGAGGACATTCTTCGCCGAGACACCGATGGCCGGTCACGAGATTCCCGAACCAGCGGACCGCAAGCAGGTCGCTGATCCGACAGCGCCCCTCGAAGCGGCGGAAGAGTCACGCCATCCTTGCGATCCGGCGTTCCAGCACGGAGTTGTCGTCGGTTTCGACGGATCGACCTCCAGTGAGCGGGCCTTGGCGTACGCCATCGGCATGGCCGTGCGATCGGGCTCGGGCCTGATCATCGTGCATGTCGCCAACCGGCTGCCGACGACGGTCTGGGCAGGCTGCGAGCCGCCCGTCTTCGTCGATGTGCCGGACCATCGCACCGAGGTCCTCGGTCTCGAACTCGCCTGCGCGGACTACCTGTCCGAGGTGCCCTGGATTCTCGTCGAGCGGGGCGGGGACATCTGCCACGAGCTGGAGGAGGTCGGCCGGGAGTACTCCGCCGACGCGATCGTGGTCGGCTCCACGCACGGGCTGGTCGGCCGGATCTTCGGCTCGGTGGCCGGGCGGCTCGCGCGGCGCGCGCAGCGTCCCGTCATCGTCATCCCGTAGGCCTCCTCCCCGTCCTCGTCATGAAGTCCGGCTCCGCGAGGTACTCGTCCCGTGTGGGCCATCCCCTAAGTCCCCGGCTTTTCCCGGGTGTTCCGCACTCCCTCGGGTATCGCTGCGTCACGTGTGTCACAACTCACCGTTCCCGCAGGTGAGATGGGCAGCGCCTCGGACGGCAAGTCGATGTGTCCACCCGTGCGCGGAGGTGGATTGTGCGTTTGTGAGGGGTAGACATTCGTCGTTGATACCGCACAACCGCACGAAGGGAGCCCGCTGTGGACAATGGTGTCGCCGCGGGACGAGGCAGTGCCTCGACTCTGGGTCAACTCGCCCTCGGACTCACTCTGTTGGCGTTCGGTCTCGGTCACACCGGTGTGATCGACGGTGTGAGCGCCGCCGACGCCGTCTCTCTGGCCGTCTGGGTCGGGGGCGTCACGCTGTTCGTCGCCGGACTGCTGGAACTCCGGGCGGGCAACGCCCCGGCCGGCACGGCGTTCGCCGGTCTCGGCGCCTTCTGGTTCACCTGGGGCCGCGGGGCCGGGGCGGACGCGTCCGCCGAGGCGACCGGCCTCTTCCTGGTCCTCTTCGCCCTGCTCGCTCTGACCCTGACACTGGGCGCGGCGAGTTCCGGCCGCCTCGCCCAGGGAGTCCACGGACTCCTGTGCGTCTCCCTGCTCCTGCTCGCCATCGCACAGTTCGCCGGGAACGACGGCCTCGCGCAGGTCGGCGGCTGGGCGGCCGCGCTGGCGGGTGCCGGCGCCTGGTTCGCCGCCACCGCGCCCCTGGCCTCCTGGCCGGCGGTCCGGCCCGGACGCGCTGCCGACCGGGGAGTGACGGTCTCCGGTTAGGCGGCAGGGACCGGCCTTGGGGACGCCCCCGCCGAGCGCGGGGGCGGGCGAAGCCGGTCCGTACGGGAAGTCCCCGGCGCTTTCGGTGGCGCGCGCCGGGGACTGTCCTGTGACTACTCCACCGTCACGGACTTGGCGAGGTTCCGCGGCTTGTCGATGTCGCGGCCCAGCGCCAGCGCCGAGTGATAGGCGAGGAGTTGGAGCGGAATGCCCATGAGAATCGGGTCCAGCTCCACCTCGTTCTTCGGCACCACGAGCGTGTGATCGGCCTTCTCCTGCTCCTGGTGCGCCACGGCCAGGATCCGGCCGCTGCGGGCCTTGATCTCCTCCAGCGTGGCGCGGTTCTTCTCCAGCAGGTCGTCGTCGGGCACGATCGCGACGGTCGGGACCGCCGGCTCGATCAGCGCGAGCGGCCCGTGCTTCAGCTCCGAGGCGGGGTAGGCCTCCGCGTGCACATAGCTGACCTCCTTGAGCTTCAGCGAGGCCTCGCGGGCGACCGGATAGCCGCGGACCCGGCCGACGAACATCATGCTCTTCGCGTCCGCGTAGTTCGCCGCCAGCTTCTTGATCTCCTCCTCGCCGCGCAGGATCTCGGCGATCTGCTCCGGCAGCCTGCGCAGGCCCGCGATGATCCGCTTGCCGTCGGCGACCGAGAGGTCCCGGATACGGCCGAGGTGCAGGGCCAGCAGTGCGAAGGCCACCGCGGTGTTGGTGAAGCACTTGGTGGAGACCACGCAGACCTCCGGGCCCGCGTGGACGTACACACCGCCGTCGGTCTCCCGTGCGATGGCGCTGCCCACCACGTTGACCACACCCAGCACCCGGGCGCCCTTGCGCTTCAGCTCCTGGACGGCGGCCAGTGTGTCGTAGGTCTCACCGGACTGGCTGGTCGCGATGTAGAGGGTGTCGGGGTCGACCACCGCGTTGCGGTAGCGGAACTCGCTCGCCGGCTCCGCGTCCGCGGGGATCCGGGCCAGCTCCTCGATCAGCTGGGCGCCGATCTGGCCCGCGTGGTAGGCCGAGCCGCAGCCGAGGATCTTCACCCTGCGCACACCGCGCGCCTCGCGGGCGTCGAGGTTCAGCCCGCCCAGGTGCACGGTGGAGAACCGGTCGTCGATCCGGCCCCGCAGCACCCGGTCCACGGCGTCGGCCTGTTCGGAGATCTCCTTGTGCATATACGTGTCGTGGCCGCCCATGTCGTACGACTCGGCCTCCCACTCCACCGTGGTCGGCGAGGCGGCGGTGCGGCTTCCCTCGGTGGTGTAGGTGCGGTAGTCGTCGGCCTTGAGCGTGGCCATCTCGCCGTCGTCCAGGGTGACGACCTGACGGGTGTGGCTGACGAGTGCGGCCACGTCGGAGGAGACGAACATCTCGTGCTCGCCGATGCCCAGCACCACCGGGGAGCCGTTGCGCGCGACGACGATCCGGTCGGGGAAGCCCGCGTGGAGGACGGCGATCCCGTAGGTGCCCTCGATCAGGCGGAGCGCCTGGCGGACCTTCTCCTCCAGCGTCTCGGCCTGGGAGCGGCCGATGAGGTGGGCGAGGACCTCGGTGTCGGTCTCGGAGACGAACTCGACGCCGTCGGCGGTGAGTTTGGCGCGCAGCTCGGACGCGTTGTCGATGATCCCGTTGTGGACGACGGCGACGGTGCCGTCGGCGTTCGTGTGGGGATGGGCGTTGACGTCGTTCGGGGCGCCGTGGGTGGCCCAACGGGTATGGGCGATCCCGGTGGTGCCCGCGAAGCGCTTGGGGAGCCTGCTCTCCAGCTCGCGGACCCGGCCCTTGGCCTTGGCGGTCTTCAGCCCCCCGGACTTGCCGTGGATCGCGATGCCGGCGGAGTCGTAGCCGCGATACTCGAGCCGCTGCAGTCCTTCGAGGAGCAGCGGAGCGACATCTCGTTTGCCGATGTATCCGACGATCCCGCACATAGGGTGTGTCCCTCCCGTGGTGTTCCGCGTGGTTCCGGGCCCGAAAGCCTCCGACGCGTGGTGGTCAGCCGTAGACGATGCGGCGGAGCTGCCGCAGGGACAGCTCGGGCGGTGCGACCGCACGGCGAGGCAGCTCGTGCGTGATCCGCTCGAAGATGTCGGTGTTGCTCAGGCCGCCGGACTGCAGTTCGCGGTGGCGGCGGCGGACGAACTCCTCCGTCGTCTCGTCGAAGTACGCCAGCACGTCCAGCACCACCCGGGCCGCCTCGCCGCGGTGCAGCGGCGTGGAGCGGACCAGATGGTCGACGAGGTCCTCGTGGGACGTGGGGCGATCGAGCACTCGTTGATACTGCGGTTTCGCCCAGAGTTTCGCAACATTCCTGCCCGGAATCGGGCACAGGAGAGGCGAAACCTCGAGTTGGTGCCGTCCGGTCGCCTCAGAACTCGCCGAAAAAGCCGTCTATCCGCTCGATCCGGCCGGAGGTGTCGACCGTGGTGACGTCCATCCCCGCCGCGGTGACCTTGCCGTCGACGCGGACCTCCCAGCGGTAGCGGTACCGGCCGTTGTGTCCGTCGGCATCGCCGGCGCGGTGATACGTGGCGCCCGGCATGTCCGTACGTGCGGTGCGGATCATCGCCTCCATCTCATCCGGTCCGACCGTGGTGTTCGCCGGGTCGGCGAAGAGGACGTCCTCGGCCACCGCGCGGTCGAGGTGCCCGCGGATGCGGCCGGTGTCCGCCTCGTTCCAGGCGGCGAGGTAGTGGGTGAAGGTGTCGGGCAGGACGGTCATGGAGGCTCCCCGAGTAGAGTTACAGACCGGCTGTCGGTTTTTCTTTCGAGCTCCACGGTAAATACCGACAGGCGGTCTGTAAAGTGGGGTGCATGGCGACTCAGGCGGAACGACGGCACGCCACGCGGCGCAAGATCCTCGACGCGGCGCGGGATCTCTTCGCCCGCCAGGGCATAGACGCGACGAGTACGGATGCCCTCCTGAAGGCGGCCGGTGTCAGCAGGGGCGCGATGTACCACCACTTCGCCTCGCGCGACGACCTCGTCGCGGCCGTCTACGAGGAGGAGGCGGCGGCGGCGATCGCCCGCGCCGCGGACCGCGTGCCGGGCGACGCGACCGCGCTCGAGCGGCTGGTCGCCGGAAGCCTTGCCTGGCTGGACGAGGTGAGCCGGCCCGAGGTCGCCCGCATCGTGGTCGAGGACGGCCCGGCCGCGCTCGGGTGGCGGCGCTGCCGGCAGATAGAGGAGCGGTACAGCCTCGGGGAGGTCGGCGGCGCGCTGCGGCGGGCCGCCGAGGCCGGGGAGATCCGTGTGGACTCGATCGACGTGACGGCGCGCTTGATCAACGCCGTGCTGGGGGAGGCGGTTCTGGTCATGATCGGCGCCCGTCCCGGCGCGGAGGACCGAACGAGCGTGGAATCGACGCTACGCGCCCTGCTGACGGGTCTCGCGGCCCCGGAGGCATCGGACCCGGGCCCCGCGGTACGGAGTTGACCAGGTCGTCGCCCCGCCTGTTCGCGGACCGGCTGTCCGAGGCGACGACGGAACACCTGAACGGCACCGGTCGCACGGCGGACGTCCGGATCGTCGAACTCCGCGATCCGGCAACGGAGATCGCCGACGACGTCGTCTCCGGATTCGCCGACGCCGCGCTGCGCGAGGCGATCGGCGCGATGACGGAGGCCGACGGCATCTCGCCGTCACCCCGAACCTCACCGCCTCCCGCAGCGGCCTGTTCACCCCGCGGTGGGCGGGTGCCAGGGAGGAGAACCACCGGGTGCCGAATGCGGCGGTGTCCTCCGCCGTGAGTTCGCTCGGCGCGGTCCTCACGCTTCCGACGGCCCCAGGCTCACAGCGCCCACCGCCGGACGACGCCCACCGCCCGCGGCCGACGCCCGGTTCCGCGGCGCGACGACGGGTCATCGGGATGCGTGCGGGGCGGGCGGCCCGGGGGCGGACGAGCGGTCCCGGATCGCGCCGTCCCCGGCGAACCAGCCGTCCGGATTCCGCGGCCGGATACCGCGGCCCCGGGAGGACTTGAGGTCTCGCACCCGCGGGCCTGGATGGTTCAGAAGCGCTTGAGCACCGCCTGCTTGGCCACCGTGAACTCCTCTTCCGTGAGGACCCCGGAGCGGTGCAGCTCGCCCAACTCCCGCAGCCTCCGCAGCAGTTCGTCGTGGAGGTCGGCCGAGCCGACGCCATCGGCCGTTGCCGTGAGGGTCTCGGGCACGGCCGGTGCGGCCGGATGCGGCATACGGGCGGCGACCGCGGCCGCGACCAGAGCCGTCAGCGGATCCTTCCGGAACCCGAACAGCACCAGGGCGTGCGGGTCGTACTTGGCGGGGGGCTTCGGCGATGCCGCGGACACGATGAAGCGGAGGCATCCGTTCTCGAGTCCCGAGGCGGGCGTCCACTCGATCGCGGCCAGGTCGTCCAGGGTCAGCACCCGCGGCCCGGCCTTCTGCTTCACCTCGTCGGTCTTCCACGTCCAGTCGAGCCGGATCCGGCCCCCGTCGAACGCGACCACCCCGTCGCCCGCGCTGACGGTCAGCGGCACGGAGGGACCGGGCATCAGGTAGTGCGTGCAGGGCTCCGACGGCACCTGCTCCAGCAGCATCGCGTTGCGCACCTCGTCCACCATGTACTCGGCCACGCCCGCCCGGTCGGCCTCGACGGCGAGCTGGTACGGGTCGGCGGCATCCGGAAGCTTGCCCGCCGTGACCTGGAGCAGCGGGTCGGCGCCGTCGCGCAGCCGCAGCCTGAGCCGCCCCGTCTTCTTGCCCGGCTCGTAGGCGATGCCCGCCAACGCTTCGAGCGGCACGGCCAGTTCACCCAGTGTCCTGCGCAGGAGGTTCACGCTCTTGTCGTGGCCGGGCACGATGCGCACGGTCTCGCCGTCGAAGGTCCAGGTCCCGTCCCGCTGGATGATTTCCGTCATGCGCGGATTCTCTCAGGCGGCACCCGGTCCGGCACCGGGTCCCGAGTACGGCCCGAGGGCGGCCCCGAAGGCGGCCCCGAAGGCGGTCTCGATTCCGCTCCGGCACCGGGCCGATGACGGGTCCCGGCAGCCGGTCCGAAGCGTGTCCGGCGGCAGCACCCGATCCTGCGCGGAGATCCTCCGGCGGCGTGCCCTCCGGCGGTGAGGCGTGAGGCGGCCAGGCGGTGAGGCGCGGCGCGAACGAGGCCGAAGTGGTCTACACCTTGACCACCACAGTGGCGCGCGGTACCCATGATGACCGTCCGGTCGCTCCACCCTCCTGCGCCCGACCGCAAGGCCGAAGCCCCGTCGAAGGGACCGCTCGTGAGACGACTGCCCCGACTGCTCTGCTCCCTCCTCCTCGTCGCCTCGGCCGGAGCGACGGCCACCGGTTCCGCGTCGGCGGCGGACTCCGAGGACGCCCGGTCCGTGATCCCGCTCGACCACGTGGTGCCCGCGCCGGTCTCGGTACGGCCCGCCGGCGACCCGTACGCGATCGGCTCCCGGACCGTCATCCGCGTGCCCGACCGTTCGCGCGAGGCGCGGAAGGCCGCGGAGCAACTGGCGGGCCTGCTCCGGCCGTCCACCGGCCTGGCCCTGCCCGTCACCTCGCGCGGCGGGCAGGACGGCATCGTCCTCCGGCTCGGCGGGGACCGCGAGCTGGGCTCCGAGGGCTACCGCCTCGACTCCTCCCGCCGCTCGGTCACCATCACCGCGCGCAAGGCCGCCGGGCTCTTCCACGGCATCCAGACGTTGCGTCAGCTCCTGCCCGCCTCGGTCGAGAAGGGGGAGCGGCAGCCCGGTCCGTGGCGGGTCGCGGGCGGCACGATCACCGATACCCCGCGCTTCGCCTACCGCGGGGCGATGCTCGACGTCTCACGCCACTTCTTCACGGTCGGTCAGGTCAAGCGCTACATCGACCAGATGGCGCTCTACAAGATCAACACGTTCCATCTGCATCTGTCGGACGACCAGGGCTGGCGGATCGCGATCGACTCCTGGCCGCGGCTCGCCACGTACGGCGGCAGCACACAGGTCGGGGGCGGACCGGGCGGCTTCTACACCAAGGACGACTACCGCGAGATCGTGCGCTACGCCGCCGACCGGCAGGTGGAGATCGTCCCCGAGATCGACATGCCGGGGCACACGAACGCGGCCCTCGCCTCGTACGCCGAGCTCAACTGCAACGGCGTCGCCCCGCCGCTCTACACCGGAACCGAGGTCGGTTTCAGCTCCCTCTGCGTGCCGAAGGAGATCACCTACGACTTCGTGGACGACGTCGTACGCGAGGTGGCCGCGATGACGCCGGGCCGCTATCTCCACATCGGCGGCGACGAGGCGCACTCGACGAGCCATGAGGACTACGTCGCCTTCATGGACCGCGCGCAGGCGGCCGTCGCGAAGTACGGCAAGACGGTCGTCGGCTGGCACCAGCTCACCGGCGCGAAGCCGGTGAAGGGAGCCGTCGCCCAGTACTGGGGCACGACCGGGACCGAGCAGGAGGTCGTGGACGCCGCCAAGGCCGGGACCAGGCTCGTGCTCTCGCCCGCCAACCGCATCTACCTCGACATGAAGTACACCAAGGACACGCCGCTCGGCCTGAGTTGGGCGGGCTATGTCGAGGTCCGGCAGTCCTACGACTGGGATCCCGGCGCGTACATCAAGGACACCCCGTCCTCCGCGATCCTCGGTGTCGAGGCCCCGTTGTGGTCGGAGACGCTGTCGACGAGCGACCACATCGAGTTCATGGCCTTCCCGCGGCTCGCGGGCGTCGCGGAGCTGGGCTGGTCGCAGGCGGCCGCGCTCGACTGGGACTCCTACCGGACGCGCCTGGCCGCGCAGGGCCCGCGCTGGTCGGCACTCGGCATCGACTTCTACCGCTCGCCGCAGGTCCCGTGGCCCGCGGAGTGAGGTCCTGAGTGAGGCCCCGAGTGAGGCCTGCCGAGTGAGGCCGGGACTGAGGCCCGGGGAGTGAGGTCTGCCGAGTGAACGCCTGAGGGCCGGACCGCCGCCCGGCGGTCCGGCCCTCGGCACGCCTCACGTCAGGACGCGAAACGGGCGATCGGGTTCTGCAGGGTGCCGATGAGCTGGAGGGCACCCGCCGGGTCCTCCAGGTCGACCATCTGCTGGTTGTTCCGGAGCTGCAGCCGGTTGAGGCAGGAGCGTCCGAACTCCTCGGTGAACAGGTCGTACCGGGCGAAGCGTTCGGCCAGTTCGGGGCGGGACGCCTGGTAGTCGCGGACACAGCCGGCGACCGTCCGCCAGAAGGTGTCCTCGTCCATGACGCCCTCGGAGCCGAGGGTTCCGCTCAGGAAACGGAAGAAGCAGTCGAAGACATCGGTGAAGATCGACAGCGTCTTCATGTCCTCCGGCACATCCGCCCGGATCCGCTGCACCTCGGGCGGCAGCACCGCGTCCGGGTCCATGACGGCGATCTCCTCGGCGATGTCCTTGAACACCGCCCGCTTCGGGACGCCCTGCTCGTCCAGGACGAGGATGACGTTCTCGCCATGCGGCATGAACACCAGCTCGTATGCGTAGAAGCAGTGCAGCAGCGGCGTCAGGTAGACGTCCAGGTAGCGGCGCAGCCAATCCGCCGGCTCCAGGCCGGAACGGGCGATGAGCGCACCCGCGAACGAGCCGCCCGCGCGGTCGGTATGCAGCAGCGCCGCCATCGTCGCGAGCCGCTCGCCCGGTTCCAGGGACGCCACCGGGCTCTCCCGCCAGAGGGCGGCGAGCATTTTGCGGTACGGGGAGCTCTTGGTGGTGGCGGCCTCGTAGCTCTCGTGGCGGTAGCCGACCGCCGCCCGCTCGCGGATGATCGACAGGCCGGCGGCCGAGAGCACCTCGTCGCGCTCGATGAGCCCGGCCAGCCAGTCGTTGATGGCCGGGGTGGCCTCCATGTAGGCGGCGGACAGGCCCCGCATGAAGCCCATGTTCAGCACCGACAGCGCCGTTTTCACATAGTGCCGGGAGGGGTTGCTGGTGTTGAAGAAGGTACGGATCGACTGCTGGGCGAGGTAGGCGTCGTCGCCGTGGCCGAGGCACACCAGCCGGTTCTGCGCGATCTCCGCGGAGAAGGTGACGGAGAGCTTGTTCCACCACTGCCAGGGGTGGACCGGGATGAGATGGAAGTCGCCCAGATCCAGACCGCGTTCGGCCATCACCTCCGAGAAGCGGGCAAGGGTGTCCTGGCCCAGCTCGGAGCGGATGAACGTGTCGTAGTCCAGGCCCGCGCCGCAGGTGAAGGTGGAGCGGTCGCCGTGGGCGGCCAGCCAGATCAGCCGTACGGGATTGGCGGCCTCGGGCGCGTACGAGCGGTACTCGTCGGATCCGAAGCCGAGCCGCCCGTTGTTGGCGACGAAGCAGGGGTGGCCCTCGGTCATCCCGGTCTCGATCGCCTGGAAACCGGCCTTGGTCAGCTCCTCCGACGTGACCTGCTCCTTGGCCAGTTTGAAGGCGGTGGAGGCCAGAGTGGAGCTGATCTCCTCCAGGTAGACGGGCAGGATCTGGGCCGAAAGACCGAGGGCGTCCTTGAACTCGACGAAGAAGTCCAGGGCGTCCAGGGGGAGTTCGTTTCCGCCCCGGTGGCGGGTGATGGAGCCCGCCTCGATGTGCCAGTGGTCGAGGGAGCCGACACGGGCGGTGAAGCGGTACTCCACGCTCCCGTCGTCGCTGCGGACGGCGTACCGGCCCTCCGCCCCGGACAGCGGTACGGGTGCCAGCAGCCGCTCGTGCGAGAACTCGGCGAGCGCCTTGCGCAGCAGAAGGCGGCCCGCCTCGGCCCAGAGCCCGGGCGTGAGGTGGTCGACGGCTTTGGCCGGTGCGGCGGTGGTGGTCATCGGGTGACTCCTTGGGAGGCTCCTCGGGCGGAGGCGGGGACGGCGGCCTCGAACCGCTCACGGGTGCAGAAGCTGAGGTAGGCGGTCTTCTCGGGCTTTGCCAGCTTCTCGGCGATCTCGAAGCCGACGGCTTCGTTGAGCCGGTGGACGGCCGCGTTGCGGACGTCGGGCTCGACGACGACACGCTCGACCGCGGGGTCGGAGAACAGCATCTCCATCACCGTGGTGATCACGGCGAGGGTGAAGCCGTGTACGGGCGCGGCGGCGGGGGCAGTAAGGAAGTGCATCCCGACGTCACCGGATCGGGCCGGGTAGAGGCCCTCCAGCTCGACATGGGCCGGGTCGTAGCGCTCGACGAGGAAGGCCGGGCTCCCCTCGTACAGCCCGATGAAGGCGTCGTGGTGCGGGGAGGCGGCGATCGAGAAGTACTCCCGCTCGATATCGGGCAGGGTCGCGTCCTGCATCAGCCAGAAGGCGGCCTTGGGGTCGGTGACCCAGCCGTGCAGCATGCCGGCGTCGGCGGCGGGGTCCACGGGCCGTACGGCGAACTCGCCGAGGACGGCGTCGGTGCGGCTGAAGACGGTCTCCGTCATGCGGGGGAGACCTCCAGCGGCTCGTCGGCGTACCCGGGCCGGGGCAGCCCCGACCCGGGAGGCCCGGACGGTTCCGCCGGTGCACCGAACTCCTGGAAGGCGATGGCCTTTTCGACCGGGTAGTACTCGCGTCCCAGCAGCTCGCGGATGATGCTGGAGTTGCGGTACGCGGCCATGCCCAGGTCGGGGGCGACGAAGCCATGGGTGTGCAGCTCGGCGTTCTGCACGTAGATGCCGTGCCCGGTGACATCGACGGAGTAGTTGCGGCGGACGTCGAAGCGGCCGGAGTCGTCCCAGACGATGCGGTCGGTCACGGGGGCGAGGAAGGCCGGGACCTGGTGGCGGTAACCCGTGGCGAGCACCAGGCCCTGGGTCCGCAGCTCGAAGTCCCGTCCCTGCTCCTCGTGACGCAACTGGAGCGTGTACGTACGGTCGCTCTCGTCGTAACCGGCCCGGGTGAGCGCCGTGTTGGTCATCAGCCGGGTGGGGACCCGGCCGCGGCGGCTCTTCATGTACAGCAGATCGAAGATCTCGTCGATCAGCTCGCCGTTGATGCCTTTGTAGAGGTTCTTCTGCGAGGTGACGAGCCGGTCCCGGGCGGGGGCCGGCAGCGCGTGGAAGTAGTCCACGTACTCCGGGGAGGTCATCTCCAGCGTGAGTTTGGTGTATTCGAGCGGGAAGAAGCGGGGCGAGCGGGTGACCCAGTTGAGCTCGTAGCCGAAGCGGTCGATGTCCTGCAGCAGGTCGTAGTAGACCTCGGCCGCGCTCTGACCGCTGCCCACGACCGTGATGGAGTCCTTCGCCTGCAGGGCGTCCCGGCTGTGCAGATAGCGGGAGTTGTGGAGGAAGTCCCCGCCGAGGCCGCGGCAGGCGTCGGGTATGAAGGGCGGCGTGCCGGTGCCCAGCACCAGGCGGCGGCCGCGGTCGGTGCGGCGCTCTCCGGTGGCCGTCTCCACGGAGTGGACGGCGTAGACCTCCTCGGCCTCGTCGTAGGTGACCTCCGTGACCTGGCGGCCGAAGCGGATGGAGCCGGAGAGTTTGGCGGCGGCCCAGCGGCAGTAGTCGTTGAACTCCGAGCGGAGCGGATAGAAGCTCTCGCGGATGTAGAACGAGTACAGACGTCCCGATTCCTTCAGGTAGTTGAGGAAGGAGTACGGGGAGGTGGGGTCCGCCAGGGTGACCAGGTCCGACATGAACGGGGTCTGCAGGGTGCTGCCTTCCAGCAGCATGCCCGAGTGCCAGTCGAAGTCGGGCTTGCTCTCCAGGAAGAGGCCGTCGAGTCCGTCGATCGGGTCGGTGAGGCAGGCGAGCCCCAGATTGAACGGTCCGAGCCCGATGGCGACGAAGTCGTGGGGGGCGGACATACGCATCTCCTGTCCGTTGAGGGTGGTTGAGCCGGAGGGGGAGCGGGCCGTCAGCCGGCCCGGGCGGCGAGTTCCGGCTCGGCGTGCTGTGACAGGTACCGGAGGGCGTGCCCGTCGATGAGGTCGAGGACACAGGCGATGTCGTGGACCGTGGTCTGCGGGTTGAGCAGCGTGAACTTCAGATAGTGGGCGCCGTCGACCTTGGTTCCGGCCACGACCGCGTCGCCGGAGGCGAACAGGGCCTCGCGGGCGTGGAGATTGACCGCGTCGGTCAGCTCGGGGCCGGTGCCGGCGGGCGGCACGTAGCGGAAGACCAGCGTCGAGAGCTGGGGCTGCGTGACGACCTCGAAGCGCGGATCGGCGTCCAGCAGCTTCCAGCCCTCGGCGGCGAGGTCCACGACCGCGTCGAACAGCCCGCCCACGGCGTCCGCGCCCATGACGCGCAGTGTCATCCACAGCTTGAGGGCATCGAAGCGGCGGGTGGTCTGGATGCTCTTGTCGACCTGGTTGGGGATCTGCCCCTCGGCCATACGGGCCGGGTTGAGGTAGTCCGCGTGGTAGGTGGCGTGCCGGAGGGTCGCCTGGTCGCGGACCAGGACGGCGCTCGAACTGACCGGCTGGAAGAAGGACTTGTGGTAATCCACGGTCACCGAGTCGGCGCGCTCGATGCCGTCGAGCAGATGGCGCCTGCGGGAGACCAGCAGCCCGCAGCCGTACGCGGCGTCCACATGCATCCACGTCTCGTACTGCTCGCAGAGGCGGGCGATCTCGGGCAGCGGGTCGATGGAACCGAAGTCGGTGGTGCCGGCGGTGGCGACGACGGCCAGGGGCACCAGGTCCTCGGCGCGGCAGCGTTCGAGCTCGCGGGCGAGCGCGGCGGGCCGCATCCGCTTGTCGCGGTCGACGGGCACCGGGATGACGGCCTCGTAGCCCAGGCCCAGCAGGGCGGCCGATTTGGCGACGGAGAAGTGGCTGCACTCGGACGCGAGGATGCGCAGCCGGGGGAGGATGTCGGCCTTGCGGGGCGGTACCGCCGAGTTCTTGCCGACGATGCGGCAGGCCTCGTCGCGGGCGAGCAGCAGGGCATGGAAGTTGGACTGCGTACCGCCGCTGGTGAAGATGCCGTCGGCAGCGGTGCCCAGACCGATGCGGTCGGCCGTCCAGCGGATGAGACGGCGCTCGATCAGGGTGCCGCCGATGCTCTGGTCCCAGGTGTCCAGCGAGGAGTTGACGGCCGAGAGCACCGCCTCGCCGAGGACGGCGGGTATGACGACGGGGCAGTTGAGGTGGCCGAGGTAGCGGGGGTGGTGGAAGTACACGGCGTCGCGGAGGTAGACGTCCTCGAGTTCGTCCAGGGCGGCGGACGAGTCGTGCAGCGGCCGGTCGAGGTCGACCCCGGAGATGACGGGGGCGAGTTCGTGCGGCGTGACACCGGTGAACGGCCGGGTGGTGGCGGAGAGTTTGGCGGCCACCCGCTCCACACCTTCGGTGACGGAGCGGCGGTAGCGCTCGGCCGTGGCGTCGTTGAGCAGATGGGCCCGGTGGTCCGGCTGAGTGGGGACGGCCGGCGACGGGGGCTCCTCGGCGGACTGCGCGAGGAAAGACATGAACTGCCCTCCCGGATAGGGGACTTCGCCACGCCTTCGGGGCGGACGTGGCTCGGGGGACGTGCGGTTACTTAGGTTAGCCTAACCTAAGTAAATCTGGCGGGTGAGGGCGGGTCCTGAAGGCTTCCGTCGCCCGCCTCGTCACTCCTCGCCCCGGCCCGCCAGGCCCGGTGTGATCCGGGGACGGGTAGGGCGCGGGCTCGGCGTATGCGCCGGTGGGCATGCCGGAGAGCGCACCTGGTGGGCGCGCTGTCATTGCCTCAACTTCCTCAAGGAGCCAATGAGGTGCGGACGCTGGGACGCCGGCGGGCGGTGCGCTCGACGACGCCTGAACGCTCAGGTGTCAGCGGCGGTACGGGATCTCGTACCGCTCAGTCGGCGGTGGCGGTGCCGGACAGGGCCTCCTTGCGGAGGTCCTCCTCGCTGGCGCCACGACGCCAGTAGCCCACGAACGTCACGGCCTTGCGATCGAAGCCGCGCTCGCCCACGAGATGGCGCCGCAGGGCGCGCACGGTGCCGGACTCGCCGGCGATCCAGGCGTACGGGGTGCCGAGGGGCAGTGCCGCCTCGCGCACCGCGTCCAGGGCGGACGGGTCCGCTGCTCCGGCCGCGGTCACTGCCGCTGTCCGGGGCCCGGCTGCTGCCGCGGTTCCGGTGGTCGGCCGCCGCACCAGCCAGGTGATGTCGGCGTCGGCCCGTGTCGGCAGGTCCCGGCGGTCCGTGGCATCGGGGACTTCGATCCAGACCTTCGCCGGTGTGCCCGGCGGCAGCCATTCCAGGATGGCCGCCGCCGCGGGCAGCGCCGTCTCGTCGGCGGCGATGAGCACCCAGTCGGTGCCCCGCGGCGGACGGAAGCGGACGGCGGTGTTGTCCTCCACCGCCGGGCCGAGGATGATTACGCGGTCTCCCGGGCGGGCCCGTTCGGCCCACCGGGAGGCCGGGCCCGCCGCCACGGGCCCGCCCGCGTGCCCGCTGCCGTGGAGCACGAACTCGATGTCCATCTCGTCCGGATCACGGCGCTGAGCGCTCACGGTGTAGGAGCGCATGATGCCCCGCACCCCGGGGTCCATCTCCCGCCACCGGCCGAACCAGGCGTCGCCCTCCTCGTACGGGACGAGGGGGGCGTCCTGACCCGGGTGCGGCAGGAAGAGCGAGAGGCTCTGGTCCCGGCCTCCCGCGAGGAATCCCTCCAACTGCTCGCCGCCGAAGGTGATCCGGATCATCGAGGGGCTGAGCCTCTCGGTTCTGAGGACGTGCAGATCGAAGAAGCGGAACGGGGCGGCCTCGGCGGTCGCGGCGGCGGGGGCGGCAGCGGTGGGCATGGGGCGGCTCCTGACGTGGCGGCGGGCGGGAACTCCGGTCGCGTACGGAGGCTCAGTCGACCTTCTTGGCCTTCTCGAGCGCCTTGGCGAGGTCCTCGAGGATGGGCGCGCACTTGTCGTACGAGTAGATGGGCTCGGTGACGCGCGGGATGACCTGGCCGGCCTTGACGGCGGGCAGCTTGGACCAGGTGGGCTTGGACTTGTCGAGGGCCGCGGGCTGAAGGGCCGACGTGCGGTTGTCCATCATGATGAGGTCCGCGTGGTACTTGTCGACGTTCTCCCAGCTCAGCTCCTCGAACCAGCCGCCGGTGTCCTTCTTCGCCTTCTCGGGCGGCTCGACGAGGTTGACGCCGAGCTGCTTGAAGTACTCCAGGTCGGCGGAGAGGTTGGAGCCCGAGACGTAGAAGAGGTTGTCGGAAGCGGAGCCGATCATGACCTTGATGTCGGGCTTGGACTTGGCGGCCTTGCGCAGCCGCTCCGCGGCGGCCTCGAAACGCTTCTTCGCCTGCGTGACCTTGTCCGAGCGGATGTCGGCGCCGAGCGACTCGGCGAGTTCCAGATGGCGCTTGAGCGGCTCGGTCAGCGGGCGGTCGTAGACGCTGATGCCGACGCTGGGTGCAAGCCCCAGGATCTTGCCCTTGGACTCCTCCGGGACATACCAGAGGGTGCCCGCGTCATCGAACATCGTGGAGACGAGCACCTCGGGCGCGAGGGCCGCGTACTTCTCGACGTTGAACTCGCCCCAGGCGTTGCCGAGGATCGTCACCTTGTCGATGTCCAGGTCACCGGCCTGGACATCGGGCTTGCCGTCCTTTGTTCTGGTCGGGCCGAAGACGCCCTTGACCTTCACTCCGTAGTCGTGGAGCGCGGCGGCCGTGCCGGTGAAGGCCACGATGGCCTTCGGGGTGCCATCCGTTTTGGCCGTCTTGCCGCGGTCGTCCTTGAAATTCCAGGCGCCGGACTTCCCGGACGAGTTGCCGGAGCCGGAATCGCTGCCACCGCAGGCGGTGAGTGCGGCGCCGAGGCCGAGGGCGCCACCCGTGGTGAGGAGGGAGCGACGGGAGAGCCGGGCGGCTCGGGCGTGAGGCATAGCGATTCCGCTTTCGTGGTACGAGTGTTCCTGGACGCGGTCAAAGGTTAGGTTAACCTAACCTTATTATTTGTCCAGGCCGCCTCGTAACCCGGCCTCACGCCCTCACCGGCGTGCAGGTCCTACGGCTCAGGAGCCTCCCAGTCCCAACTCCCGGGCGATCAGCATGCGCTGGACCTCACTGGTGCCCTCGCCGATCTCGAGGATCTTGGAGTCCCTCCACATACGGGCCACCGGGTATTCGTTCATAAAGCCGTAGCCGCCGTGGATCTGGGTGGCCTCACGCGCGTTGGTGACGGCGATCTCGGAGGAGTAGAGCTTCGCGAGCGCCGCCTCCTTCTTGAACGGCTCGCCGTGCACCAGCCGCGACGCCGCGTCGCGCCAGGCGAGGCGGGCCGTGTGGGCGCGCATCTCCATGTCCGCCAGCTTGAACTGGATCGCCTGGTTGTCGCCGATCGGCTTCCCGAACGCCACGCGGGTCTTGGAGTACGCCACCGACTCGTCGACGCAGCCCTGGGCCAGGCCCGTGGCCAGAGCGGAGATCGCGATGCGGCCCTCGTCGAGGATCCGCAGGAACTGGGCGTAGCCGCGGCCCAGTTCACCGACGAGGTTGGAGGCCGGGACGCGGCAGTCGGTGAAGGACAGCTCGCGGGTGTCCGAGGCGTTCCAGCCGACCTTGGAGTACGGCGGGGCGGCCGTGAAGCCCGGGGTGCCCGACGGAACGATGATCGAGGAGATCTCCGGCCGTCCGTCCTCCTTGCGGCCGGTGACGGCGGTGACCGTCACCAGACCCGTGATGTCCGTACCGGAGTTGGTGATGAAGGACTTGGTGCCGTTGATCACCCACTCGCCGGTGGCCTCGTCGAGCCGGGCCGTGGTGCGCGTGCCGCCCGCGTCCGAGCCGACATCCGGCTCGGTCAGGCCGAACGCGCCCAGGATCTCGCCCGAGCACAGCCGGGGCAGCCACTCGCGCTTCTGCTCCTCGCTGCCGAACCGGTAGATGGGCATGGCGCCGAGCGAGACGCCCGCCTCCAGGGTGATGGCCACGGAGGAGTCCACCCGGGCCAGCTCCTCCAGGGCGAGGCCGAGGGCGAGATAGTCGCCGCCCATGCCTCCGTACTCCTCGGGGAAGGGCAGCCCGAACAGGCCCATGCGGCCCATCTCGCGCACGATGTCGTACGGGAACTCGTGGTTCTCGTAGAACTCCCCGATCTTCGGGGCGACGACGTCGTGGGCGAACTCCTCCACCGTGCGGCGGAGTTCCTCGTGCTCGGACGAGAGCCGGTGGTCGATCGACATGGCGGTCACTGCTCCTGTTGGGAGGTGGTGCCGGCAAGGGCACGGACGGTACGGGACGGGCTGGGTCGGCCCAGGTGAGCTGCCATCCACACGCTCGTGGCGGTGAGACGGCCCAGATCGACCCCGGTCTCGATGCCGAGGCCGTGCAGCATCCACACGAGATCCTCGGTGGCGAGGTTCCCGGTGGCGCTCTTGGCGTAGGGGCAGCCGCCGAGGCCGCCGGCCGAGGCGTCGACGACGGTGACGCCGTGCTGCAGGGCGGCCAGGGTGTTGGCGAGGGCCTGGCCGTAGGTGTCGTGGAAGTGCACGGCGAGCCGGTCGGCGCCGACGCCGGACTCGCCCAGCAGGGAGAGCAGTTCGAGGACATGGCCCGGCGTCGCCACGCCGATGGTGTCGCCGAGGCTCAGCTCGTCGCACCCCATGTCCACCAGGGCCCGGCAGACCCGTACGACCTGGGCGACCGGTACCGGGCCCTCCCACGGGTCGCCGAAGCACATCGACACATAGCCGCGCACCCGGGCGCCGGCCTCCTTCGCGTCGGTGACCACGGGGGCGAACATCGCCAGCGACTCGTCGACCGTGCGGTTGAGGTTGGCCTTGGCGAACGACTCGGTGGCGCTGGCGAACACGGCGATCTCGCGCACGCCGAGGGCGAGCGCCCGGGACAGGCCACGCTGGTTCGGCACCAGCACCGGGAGCCGGGCGTCCACATCCTCCAGCATCGGCATGAGCTGCTCGGCGTCGGCCAGTTGGGGCACCCACTCGGGGCGCACGAAGCTCGTCGCCTCCACCGTGGACAGGCCCGCGTCGGCCAGCCTCCGGATGAAGTCGGCCTTCACCTCGACCGGGACGACCATCTTCTCGTTCTGCAGGCCGTCCCTGGGGCCGACCTCATGGATGCGGACCCGGGCCGGAAGACCCGGCGCGGTCACCTCCATGGGCAGTCCCAGGGGCGCCCCACCGGTCAGTCGCTCCGTCATGACCCGCCTTCCTGCGCTTCCTGGGTGTCGTACGGGGTGACCACGGCGAGCACCTGGTCCATGGCGACCGTGGAGCCCGGCGTCACATCGAGTTCGGTGACCGTGCCGGCGTGCGGGGCGGAGATGACGTGCTCCATCTTCATCGCCTCCACCACCAGCAGGCTCTGGCCGGCCGCGACCTCGTCGCCGACGGCCGCCTTCACGACGGTCACGGTGCCGGGCATGGGCGCGGTGAGGGCGTCCACGCCGTGCGCCCCGGCCCCGCCGCTCAGCGCCGCCTCGACCGGGTCGTGGTCCTGTACGTGCCAGGTCTCGCCGTCCCGGCCGAGCCAACTGCCGCCCCCACCGGGCGGGGCGACGAACGGATGCGTGACGCCGTCCCACTCCAGCAGCACATGGACGGGGGAGCCGGGGACATCGGGGCCCCCGGCCGGGCCGCCGCCGGATGCGGCTCCCTGCGCCGCGCCCGCCGGACCCGCGGCCGGAGCGTTGGCGCCCGCCGCGATCAGCCGGGCGGCCACCGGCTCGGCCTCGCCCACGCACACAACGGCATCGCCGGCGTCGCCGCGCACCCGGACCGCCACTGGCTCCTGCCCCGGCACCCGCACATGGTGCACGGTCCATGCGGTCTCACCGCCGAGCCGCCACCCGCTGGGCACGGAGAACGGGTCGGTCCACACGGCGCCCGCACCGGCAGGCCCCTGCGGGCCTGATCCCGCAGTCGTCGAGGAACCGCCGCCTGCCGGAATCCCCCCGCCCGCGCGGAGTCCCGCCGGGCTCAGGGCCGCGTGCCGCAGCAGCGCCGCCGCCCCGTACACCTCGGCCGGGACGTCGCACGCGACCAGGGAGGGCGCCTCGCGGTCCACCAGACCGGTGTCCAAGTCGCCCGAGATCACGGCCGGATGGGCCAGCAGCCGCCGTAGAAAGGCGGTGTTGGTGTCGACCCCGAGGACGGCGGTGCCGGCGAGCGCGGTGCGCAGGCGGCGCAGCGCCGTCGGACGGTCGGGGCCGTGGGCGATGACCTTGGCGAGCATCGGGTCGTAGGAGGTGCCGACCTCGGTGCCGGGGGAGAGGCCGGAGTCGACCCGTACGCCCTCGCCCTCCGGTTCGCGCAGCGCCCGGACCGTGCCGGCGGAGGGCAGGAAGTCCACGCGGTCGCCCGACATCCGCGCCGTCTCGGCGCAGATCCGGGCCTCCACCGCGTGACCGCTGAGCGTGATGTCCTCCTGCGCGAGGGCCAGCCGCTCGCCGGCCGCGATGCGCACCTGCCACTCCACCAGGTCCAGGCCGGTGATGAACTCGGTGACCGGATGCTCCACCTGGAGGCGGGTGTTCATCTCCATGAAGCAGTACGCGGACGGGTCGCCGCCGGGGACGATGAACTCCACCGTGCCCGCGCCCGCGTATCCGCAGCTGCGGGCCGCCTGTACCGCGGCCTCACCCATTGCCGCACGCGTCGCCTCGTCCAGGAGCGGGGACGGGGCCTCCTCGATGATCTTCTGGTGGCGGCGCTGGAGCGAGCACTCGCGCTCACCGAGGTGGATCGCATGGCCGAACCCGTCGGCCAGCACCTGGATCTCGATATGGCGCGGGCCGTCGATCCACCGCTCCACCAGCAGGGTGTCGTCGCCGAACGAGCCGCGTGCCTCGCGCCGCGCCGCCGCGATCTCGTCGGCGAGCAGCTCCTCCGCGCGCACGAGCCGCATGCCCTTGCCGCCGCCGCCCGCCGACGGCTTGAGGAGTACCGGCATGCCGATCTCCCGTGCGGAGGCGGCGAGTTCGGCGTCGGAAAGACCGCTCCCCGATGAGCCCGGCACGACCGGGACCCCGGCCGCCTGGACGGTCTCCTTGGCGCGGATCTTGTCGCCCATCAGGTCGATCGCCGCGGGCGGCGGGCCGATGAAGGCGAGCCCCGCGTCGGTGACGGCCTGCGCGAACGCGGCGTTCTCCGCGAGGAAGCCGTACCCGGGGTGCACCGCCTGGGCTCCCGTACGGGCGGCGGCCTCCAGCAGGCGGGCCGTGGACAGATAGCTCTCGGCCGCGGAGGCCGGGCCGATCCGCACCGCGGTGTCCGCCTCGCGTACGTGCCGGGCGTCCGCGTCGGCGTCGCTGAATACGGCGACCGAGCGGATGCCCATTCTCCGGAGCGTCCGGATGACCCGGACCGCGATCTCGCCGCGGTTGGCGACCAGGACTGCGTCGAACATCTCGGGCATCCCTCTCACATCCGGAAGACGCCGTAGCCGGGCGCCGACGGGTCCTTGTGCGGCAGCGGCGCGTTGGCGCACGCGGTGAGCGCGAGCCCCAGCACCGTGCGGGTCTCCAGCGGATCGATGACCCCGTCGTCCCACAGCCGCGCCGTGGCGTAGTACGCGTTGCCCTGGTGCTCGTACTGCTCGCGGATCGGGGCGCGGAAGGTCTCCTCGTCCTCGGAGCTCCACTCCTCGCCGCGGGCCTCCAACTGGTCGCGCTTGACGGTCGCGAGCACCGAGGCGGCCTGCTCGCCGCCCATCACCGAGATCTTGGCGTTGGGCCACATCCACAGGAAGCGGGGGGAGTACGCCCGGCCGCACATCGAGTAGTTGCCCGCGCCGTAGGAGCCGCCGATGACGACGGTCAGCTTCGGTACGCGTGTGCAGGCCACGGCCGTGACCATCTTGGCGCCGTGCTTGGCGATGCCGCCCGCCTCGTAGGAGCGGCCGACCATGAAGCCCGAGATGTTCTGCAGGAAGACCAGCGGGATGCCGCGCTGGTCGCACAGCTCGATGAAGTGCGCGCCCTTCTGGGCCGATTCGGAGAACAGGATGCCGTTGTTGGCGACGATTCCGACCGGGTGGCCGTGGATCCGGGCGAAGCCGGTGACCAGCGTCGTGCCGTACTCGGCCTTGAACTCCGAGAACCGGGAGCCGTCCACGACCCGCCCGATGACCTCGCGCACGTCGTAGGGCGTACGCGAGTCGACCGGCACCGCGCCGTACAGCCCCGCCGGGTCGGTCTCCGGCTCCTGGACGGGCTCCACCGACCAGGGCAGCGGCCCCCGTTCGGGCAGGGTCGCCACGATGTTCCGCACGATGCGCAGTGCGTGGGCGTCGTCCTCCGCGAGGTGGTCGGTGACCCCGGAGGTACGCGAGTGGACCTCGCCACCGCCGAGTTCCTCGGCCGTCACCACCTCGCCGGTCGCCGCCTTCACCAGAGGGGGCCCACCGAGGAAGATCGTGCCCTGTTCGCGCACGATGACGGCCTCGTCGCTCATCGCCGGGACATACGCCCCGCCGGCCGTGCACGAGCCGAGCACCGCCGCGATCTGCGGGATGCCCGCGCCCGACATACGGGCCTGGTTGTAGAAGATCCGGCCGAAGTGCTCGCGGTCCGGGAAGACCTCGTCCTGCATGGGCAGGAAGGCGCCGCCGGAGTCCACCAGATACAGGCACGGCAGCCGGTTCTCCAGCGCCACCTCCTGCGCCCGCAGATGCTTCTTCACCGTCATGGGGTAGTAGGTGCCGCCCTTGACCGTGGCGTCATTGGCGACGATCACCACCTCGCGGCCCGAGACGCGGCCGATGCCCGCGATCACTCCCGCGGCGGGGGCCTGCCCGCCGTACATCCCCTCGGCCGCCAGCGGCGCCAGCTCCAGGAACGGCGAGCCCGGGTCGAGGAGGGTGTCCACCCGGTCCCGGGGCAGCAGCTTGCCGCGCGCGGTGTGCCGCGCCCGCGCCTTCTCGCCGCCCCCCAGCCGCGCGGTCGCGAGTCTCTCGCGCAACTGTGCCGCCAGCTCGCGGTGTCCCGCCTCGTTCGCGCGCCAGGCGTCGGACGCCGGATCGGCGGCGCCGGCCAGCACGGGTGCCTGCTGCATCTCCTTCGAGCCCCCTTGCCCGGTGGATGGGGTGGTGCGTCCGCCCGGTGGATGCGGTCCCGTCCGTGGTCGCGGACCCCGCGGGTGTTAATGAGCGTTAACGCGTTTCCTTCAGGTTAACGAGCGCTAACCCGGCTGTCTAGAATGAATTCCCATGAGCGCGAACGCTGCCGCCGGAACCGGGGCCCCGACCCGCCGCGACCAGATCCTCAAGGAGGCCGCCCGGCTCTTCGCCGAGCGCGGCTTCCACGGCGTGGGCGTCGACGAGATAGGCGCCGCCGTCGGCATCAGCGGACCCGGTCTCTACCGCCACTTCGCGGGCAAGGACGCGATGCTCGCCGAACTCCTCGTCGGCATCAGCGGCCGCCTGCTCGCCGGTGGCAAGCGGTGCGTGGCCGAGATCGAGGGACCTGCCGAGACCGTGCTGGACTCACTCATCGAGGGCCACATCGATTTCGCCCTCGACGACCGCCCACTGATCACTCTCCACGATCGCGAGCTGGACCGCCTCCGGGACAGCGACCGCAAGCTGGTCCGCCAGCTCCAGAGGCAGTACGTGGAGCTCTGGGTGGAGATCGTGCGCCGGGTCTACCCGGGCATGGGGGAGCGCGACGCGCGCGCCACCGTCCACGCGGTGTTCGGCCTGCTGAACTCCACGCCCCACCTGGGGCGGGGCTCCCTGCCCGGCCGCCCCGAGACCGCCGCCCTGCTGCACCGGATCGCCCGCGGCGCCTTCGCGGCCGCGTCGGACTCTGGACAGATTCGCTGACCCCCGGGTAACTTCGTGCTGAGCAAGCGCTTAGAAACCCCGCTCGGTGGTACCCGGTCCTCTCCGGTACCCGAAGGCAGCGATACGAGGAGGCGTGCGATGCGGCGCACCGTGTTCAACGAGGACCACGAGGCCTTCCGGGAGACCATCCGCGACTTCATCGCCGCCGAGGTCGTCCCGGTCTACGACGAGTGGCTCGAGGCCGGCCAGGCACCGCGCGACTTCTACTACAAGCTCGGTGAGCTGGGCGTCTTCGGCATCGAGGTCCCCGAGGAGTACGGCGGCGCCGGCGAGACCAGCTTCAAGTTCCAGGCGGTCGTCACCGAGGAGTGCGCCCGCGCCGGGGTCAGCTTCGGCGGCAGCGGCGTCCACGTCGGCCTCTGCCTGCCGTACCTCCTCGCCTACGCCACCGACGAGCAGAGGAAGCGCTGGCTGCCCGACTTCGTCTCCGGCGCCATGATGACCGCCATCGCCATGACCGAGCCCGGCACCGGCTCGGACCTGGCCGGGATGAAGACCACCGCCAAGCTCTCCGAGGACGGCACGCACTACGTCCTCAACGGCGCCAAGACCTTCATCACCGGCGGCGTCCACGCCGACCGCGTCATCGTCTGCGCCCGCACCGCCCCGCCCAGCGCCGAGGACCGTCGCGCCGGTATCTCCCTGTTCTTCGTGGACACCGGCAGCGAGGGGTACGCGGTCGGCCGCAAGCTGGAGAAACTGGGCCTGAAGACCTCCGACACCGCGGAACTCTCCTTCTCCGACGTCAAGGTTCCGGTCGAGGACCTCCTCGGCGAGGAGGGCAAGGGGTTCTCCTACCTCGGCCAGAACCTGCCGCAGGAGCGCCTGGCCATCGCCATGGGCTCGTACGCGCAGGCCGCCGCGGCCGTCGAGTTCGCCAAGGCATATGTGCGGGAGCGCACCGTCTTCGGCACGTCGGTGGCGACCTTCCAGAACACCAAGTTCGAACTGGCCGCCTGCAAGGCGCAGGTGGACGCCGCCCAGGCCGTCGTCGACCGCGCGCTCGACGCCCACGACGCCCGTGAGCTGTCCGCCGCCGACGCCGCCTCCGCCAAGCTGTTCTGCACCGAGACCGCCGCGAGCGTCATCGACCGCTGCCTGCAGCTCCACGGCGGCTACGGCTACATGATGGAGTACCCCATCGCCCGGCTGTACGCGGACAACCGCGTCAACCGCATCTACGGCGGCACCAGCGAGGTCATGAAGTCCATCATCGCCAAGTCGATGGGGCTCTGAGGCCGCCGGAGACGGCCCGCGAGACTGTTCACCGATGAATCCGTCACTGCAGTCGCTCCTCGATCTGCTCGACCTCGAGCGGATCGAGGAGGACATCTTCCGGGGCAACAGCCGCGCTGCTGTCGTGCCCCGCGTCTTCGGCGGCCAGGTCGCCGCCCAGGCCCTGGTCGCCGCGGGCCGCACCGTCCCGGAGGACCGTTCGGCGCACTCCCTGCACGCCTACTTCCTGCGGCCCGGCGACCCCGGCGCCCCGATCGTCTACACCGTCGACCGGATCCGCGACGGCCGCTCCTTCACCACCCGCCGCGTGGTCGCCGTGCAGCACGGGCAGCCGATCTTCCACCTCTCGGCGTCCTTCCAGACGTACGAGGACGGGCTCGAGCACCAGGCCCCCATGCCGTGCGCGCCGGATCCGGAGACCCTGCCGACGGCCGCCGAGACGCTGCCCCGGCACGCCCACCTCTTCCGAGACCCCGGCACGGTGGACCGCCTGCTGGAGTCGCGCGCCGCCATCGACCTGCGGTATGTGGAGGAGCCGCCGTACGCGACGGCGGCGAAGGGACCGCGCGACCCGCGCTCCCAGGTGTGGTTCAAGACGGTGGGAAAGCTGGTCGACGACCCGCTGCTGCATGTCTGCCTCGCCACCTACGTCTCCGACATGACGCTGCTGGACTCGGTGCTCCTGGCCCACGGCCGGGGTGGCTGGACGGTGGGGGACGTGGTGGGCGCGAGCCTGGACCACGCCATGTGGTTCCACCGCCCCTTCCGGGCCGACGAGTGGCTGCTGTACGACCAGGAGAGCCCCTCCGCCTCCGGGGGCCGCGGGCTCGGGCAGGCCCGGATCTACACCGCAGACGGGCAGCTCGCGATCACCGTCATCCAGGAGGGCGTGATCCGCGTGCCGCGCGCCTGAGACGTACGCGGCCGCTGCCCTTCTCCGGGTGCCGGGTGCCGGGTGCCCCCAGCCAGGACCCTCACGGCTGCGGCGTCAGTCCCGCCGCCGCGATCAGGTAGGCCGTGAGCGGGTCGTAGAAGCGCGGGTTGACCACGTGGTCGTCCAGCGGGACGGACACGGCGACCGTGCCCTCGGCCTCGCCGATGAACAGGGCCGGGTCGTTGCAGTCCGCGAAGCCCACCGCGTCGATGCCGTGCTGTCCCGCGCACCCCGCCCAGCCGTGGTCGGCCATCACCAGGTCGGGCCACGCCCGGCCCTCCCGCTTCAGACCGTTCAGGATCGCCGACATCGGCTCGGGGGAGTGGGTGTGCCACAGGGTGGCGCCCCGCTCCAGCATCGCCACGTCGCAGAACTGGAAGACATAGCCGTCGTCCGCGCCCAGCCCCGGCGGGATCACCACGATCTCGCAGCCTGCCGCCCGCAGCGCCGCCGCCACATGCCGGTGCACGTCCAGCAGCCCGCCCGGGTGCCCGGTCGCGAACAGCACCCGCTGCCGGGCCTCGGCCGCCTTGCGCAGCACGGTGGCCATACGGTCCAGGGCGTCGACCGTCAGCTCCGGGTCGATGGTGTCCTGGCCCGTACGGTGCTGCGGGTCGTCGACGACGCCGCAGCGCTCGGCCATGACGGCCAGCACGTCCTGCTCGTCGGTCCAGCGGTCGCCCAGTTCCAGGCCGAGCCAGTAGTGCCGGTCGCCGTTCGCCAGCCTGCGGTAGTGGGCGAGGTTGTTGTCCCGGGGCGTGGCGACGTCGCCCGCGATCCGCGTACGGACGAGGTGGTCGATCAGTTCTGCGCGGTTCGGGGCGGGACTGGGTATCGGCATGGCTTCATTGTGTCCTGTACGCGTCCGCGATGGACGCTGTGTCCAAATAGCGGTGCCCGTCCATCGGGAACGTACATGTGCGGAATCCGCGGGTCCTCCTACTCTCGGTCCATAGCCCGTACGTCCCCGAATCCGCCGAGAGGCAGCTTCCGCATGAGCACCCAGCCCCGTGGACCCGTCGACTCGTCCCGCATCCCGCGCTACGCAGGACCCGCGACCTTCGCGCGGCTTCCCCGGCTCGACGAGGTCGGGGCCGCCGACGTCGCGGTGGTCGGCGTGCCCTTCGACACCGGCGTCTCCTACCGGCCCGGCGCACGCTTCGGCGGCAACGCCATCCGCGAGGCCTCCCGGCTGCTGCGCCCGTACAACCCGGCCCAGGACGCCTCGCCGTTCGCGCTCGCGCAGGTCGCCGACGCCGGTGACATCGCCGCGAACCCGTTCAACATCAACGAGGCCGTCGAGTCCATCGAGGCCGCGGCCGACGACCTGCTGGGCACCGGCGCCCGTCTGATGACGCTCGGCGGCGACCACACCATCGCCCTGCCGCTGCTGCGGTCCATGGCGCGCAAGCACGGGCCGGTCGCGCTGCTGCACTTCGACGCGCACCTGGACACCTGGGACACCTACTTCGGCGCCGAGTACACCCACGGCACGCCGTTCCGGCGGGCGGTCGAGGAGGGCATCCTCGACACCGAGGCGCTCTCCCACGTGGGCACGCGCGGCCCGCTCTACGGCCGCCAGGACCTGACCGACGACGAGAAGATGGGCTTCGGCATCGTCACCTCCGCCGACGTCATGCGCCGCGGGGTCGACGAGGTGACTGACCAGCTCCGCCAGCGGGTCGGCGACCGTCCGCTCTACATCTCCATCGACATCGACGTCCTGGACCCGGCGCACGCCCCCGGCACCGGCACCCCCGAGGCGGGCGGCCTCACTTCCCGCGAACTGCTGGAGATCCTGCGCGGGCTGGCCTCCTGCAACCTGGTCTCGGCCGATGTCGTCGAGGTCGCCCCGGCCTACGACCATGCGGAGATCACGTCGGTGGCGGCCTCCCACACTGCGTACGAGCTGACGACGATCATGTCCCGGCAGATCGCCGCGGGGCGCGGCGGGGCCACGAGCGGCTGACCGTCCGGAGCGGTGCGGACGAGAGGGTGGTGGGGACGAGAGGGTGGTGGGGACGAGGGTGGTGGAGCGGGGCCCGCCACCCTCTGGGGCCGCGGGCCCCGCCACCCTCCGCCCGTCCGCCCCGCGGCGGTCGCTACTCTGCCCGGATGCGTGATGGGGGAGGCACCACCGACGGTGCCGACGCGGGTGCCGCCGGTTCTGCCGTGCGGCGGGACGCGGGCCGGTTCGTCCGGCTGAAGGAGAAGCGGCTGCTCGTCGCCGCGGCGGCCCTGGTACTGGCGGCGGCAGGGGTGGCGACGACCCTGGGCATCGCCGACTCCGGTGAGAACAGGCCCTGTTGGCGGCCGCCCGCCTCGGCGCGGGCCCTCGCCGATGACCCCGCGGCCGCCACGAAGGCCCTCGATCCCGGTGACGGTCTCGCTCGGCTCGGGGCCGCGAAGAAGCTGCTGGCGCACGAGCGTGTGTGCGGTGACGGCGCCCGCGTGCTGGGCCGCATCGTGGCCGGAGCCACCCGTTCCGCCGGTCCGGACGAGCCGCACACCATGGCGCAGGCCCGGGCCGCGTATGCCGTGGCCGCCGCTTTCGACGGTGTCGAACTCCCCGCGGGGATGGCGCCCGGCGTGGCCCGGATGCTGGCCGAGTACGTGGTCGACGCGGGGCGCGAGGACTTGGCGTACGGAGACGACGCGTCCGGCCCGGCGCTCCCTCCCGGGCAGGCGCGTCCGGACCGGAACGGCTGGGTGTGGGTGGGCCGGTTCCTGGCCCCGGGCGAGGCCCACGCGGCGTTCGAGTACGCCGATGCCACCGTGAAGGCGGACGCCGACACCGAGGACCTGGTCGCCGAACTCGCCAAGGACCCCGAGGCGTTCGCGATTCTCTACGACGCCGAGCGCGCCTTTTTCGCGCACTATCTGGAGCGGCTGACCCGCGAGGGCGGCGACCCGGCCTTCCGCCCCGGGCCCCGCGACCGCTCGGCGGAGGCGACGACGTGGCCCGACAACGACCTCCAGGACCTGGGGGAGCGCGTCGCCCGGCTCATGCGGTACCGCACCGAGTACGCCGGCGACGGGACGATTCCCGATCTCACGGCCTTCGACCGTGCCGTACGCGACCACATCCGCGGCACCTTCCGTCCCGCGCCCCGGCAGGTGGACAGCCGTCCGCCGATGGGCGGCATCGCGGAACGCCCGGTCGCGGGCCCGTTCCGGGGCGACCCGATGGACGGACGGGGCCGGCTGTTCGCGGTGCTGGACCGGTGGGCGGAGGAGCGCGGGGTACCGGCGCGCCGGGCGGCCGCGATGCGGCAGCTCCTGGACGACGCCTATGTCCGCGGGCTCTGGCTCAACCATTGATCACGCTGCCCGAGGCAGTGGCATGACAGGAGCGGGATCGCGGGATCCGCGTCAGAAGAACCGCAGGCCGGTGCAGTTGCGCCGGACGGCCTGGTCCTTCGCGAACGTCTCCAGCGCCCGCCGTCGCACCGCCTCCCCGGCCCCCGGGATGTCATCGTCCGCCACGAGCGCGAAGTTGGCGCTCTCGCCGTCGCAGCGGGCCGTCGCCGTGGACGAACGGCGCTCGCCGTTGCCGCTGCCGGCGGTGAGGCGGTTGCTCCAGTCGCCGTACCAGGCGAGCAGGAGCATGCGATGGCCTCCCTGCCCGGACCCCGTGTCGTCTCGCTCCGACCCCGGGGAACCCATGGAAAGGGTGCAGTACCCCGTGGGCGCGGCGTCGTTCATGCCGTTCACCACATGCCAGCCGCCGTCCTCCGGCAGCCCCGCACGGGCCGCCCACCCGCAGGCTCCCTTCCCCGCTCGCGCGAGCTCCACCGCCTCCGGGGCGTCCTCGCTGTCCTGCGGGTCGGGCGGCACGGCGTCCCGCGCGGGGGCGCGCAGCGGTTTCGCACCGCAACCGAGCTTCCCGGAGGCCGTGTTGGCGAAGGAGACGGCCGTACGGTACGCCGCTCCCGGTACGCCGCTGTCGGCGCTCCGGCTCAGCGAGGTCCGTACGAGGAGCGTGCGCCGCCTGCCGTCGGCGTCCCTGCCGAGGTCCGGGCAGGCCAGCACGAGCTGGACGGAGCCGAACCGGTCGACGAATCCGGGCAGCCCGTCCGGCAGGGGCGCCTGGGGCGCCGTCCCCTCCTGCGGGAAGACGGTCATGTACGTGCGGTCCTGGTCGTCACGCCGGGTGTAGGCCTCCATGTCGATGAGCCACCCGCGCTTGCCGTCCACGGTGACGCGGCAGGTGAAGGAGCCGAGCGTCTCGCTCCGCCGGGACTCCGCGGATCCCAGATGCGCGTCCTCGGGTACGAGCTGCCGTACCGCGTCCTGCGGCAGTGCCCCGTCGCAGGCGCTTCGCGCCACCGCCCAGTCCTGCACGTACGGCTCGGCGATCCAGCCGCCCACACCCAGGACCGCCGCCGCCACCACCGACACCTTGATCCAGCGCCGCACTGTCCCCGCCCCCGTCGCACCGACAACGCCTCCGGCCCCGGGCCGGCGTCACGGCCGGACCCTACTCGCTGCCGCCGTGGGCTCCCGTGTCCGGCCCCCGTCCCGGGTCGTACGTCCCGGGGCGGAGCCGTCTGCGACACATTGCGTACGCACCGCTGAAACAAAACCGGGGATCACCGGTGTTGTGGATCGTGGTGCCGCGGATACCCGCGGCGCCCGGGAGGCATGGACAACGGAGGACGACAAGTGAGTCCGAGGGGCGAGAGCACACGGCAGCCGGGCTGGGCGCGGCGGCTGACCGGATACGCATGGCGCTACCGCCGCCACGTCCTGCTCGCCCTCGGCTCCTCGCTCGCAGGCATGGGCGTCCTGGCCCTCGTCCCGCTGGTCACGCGGCTGATCATCGACGACGTGGTGATCGCCCGGACCCGCGATCTCGCCCCCTGGGCCGCCCTGCTGGTCCTCGCCGCCGCCGTCGTCTACGGACTCACCTACCTCCGCCGCTTCTACGGCGGGCGCCTGGCCCTCGATGTCCAGCACGATCTGCGGACCGAGATGTACCGGTCCCTCGTCCGGCTCGACGGCAGGCGCCAGGACGACCTGTCCACCGGGCAGGTCATCGGCCGTGCCACCAGCGACCTCCAGCTCATCCAGGGCCTGCTGTTCATGCTGCCGATGATGATCGGCAACATCCTCCTCTTCGTCATCTCCCTGGGCGTCATGGTCTGGCTGTCGCCGCTGCTGACCCTGGTCGCGCTGGCCATCGCCCCCGCCCTGTGGATCCTCGCCCAGCGCAGCCGCAAGCGTCTCTTCCCCGCCACCTGGTACGCGCAGGGGCAGGCGGCGGCCGTCGCGGGTGTCGTGGACGGGGCGGTCACCGGCGTGCGCGTGGTCAAGGGGTTCGGGCAGGAGGAGCAGGAGACCGGCAAGCTCCGCGAGGTCGGCAGGAAGCTGTTCGCCGGGCGGATGCGGACGGTCCGCCTCAACTCCCGCTACACCCCCGCACTGCAGGCCGTACCCGCCCTCGGGCAGGTCGCCATGCTCGCGCTCGGCGGCTGGATGGCGACCCGCGGGCAGATCACCCTCGGGACGTTCGTCGCCTTCTCCACCTACCTCGCCCAGCTCGTCGGCCCGGTCCGGATGCTCACCATGGTCCTCACGGTCGGGCAGCAGGCGCGGGCGGGCGTCGAGCGGGTGCTCGAACTCATCGACACCGAGCCGACGATCGAGGAGCGGCCGGACGCGCACGCACTGCCCGCCGACGCCGCCGCGACCGTCGAGTTCGATGCCGTCACCTTCGGATACGACCCGGAGCGGCCGGTCCTGGAGGACTTCTCGCTGCGCATCGAGCCGGGCGAGACCGTCGCCGTCGTCGGCACCTCCGGCAGCGGCAAGTCCACGGTCTCGCTGCTCCTGCCGCGGTTCTACGACGTGAGCGGCGGGGCCGTACGGGTCGGCGGACACGACGTGCGGGACCTGACGTTCGCCTCGCTGCGCGCCGCCATCGGACTCGTGCCGGAGGACAGCTTCCTCTTCTCGGACACGGTCCGCGCCAACATCGCGTACGGGAAGCCGGACGCCACGGACGAGCAGATCCGCGCCGCCGCGACGGCCGCCCAGGCCGACGGGTTCATCCAGGAACTGCCCTCCGGCTACGACACCACCGTCGGTGAGCAGGGCCTGACCCTCTCCGGCGGCCAGCGGCAGCGCGTCGCGCTGGCCCGCGCGATCCTCACCGACCCGAGGCTGCTGCTCCTGGACGACGCCACGTCCGCGGTCGACGCGCGCGTCAAGCACGAGATCCACGAGGCGTTGCGCGGCGTGATGGCGGGCCGTACGACGCTGCTCATCGCCCACCGGCGCTCGACGCTGAGCCTCGCCGACCGGATCGCGGTGCTGGACGGCGGGCGGCTGGTCGACGCCGGTACGCACGAGGAGTTGCAGGAGCGCTGTCCCCTGTATCGCAGGCTGCTCACGGATCCGGACGAACTGGGCGGCGTGGAGCGCGATCCGGCCGGTGCCGTGCCGAGCGAGGACGGGGAGAGCGGGGAGGAGGCGGCGAGCGCCACGGATGGAGAGGCGAGCCAGGACTCCGGTGCCCGTGAGGAGCAGGCAGCCTCCGAGCGGGCCTACGCGTACCGCCCCTACGTCACCGACTCCCGTATCAGCCGGGGCCGCGCGATCGAGCGCCGCGCGGCCGACCGCCGGGTCTCCGACGCCGATCTGCGGGCCGAGTGCGATCTGGAGGTCGAGGCCGAGATCGACTCCGAACCGGTCAACGCCCGCCGCCGCGTCGCGGACGGCATCACTCCAGAACTGTGGGGCGGGGACGCCTCCGGGCGGAAGCCGCGCACCGGCTCGACCGCATCGAGCGCCATCGACGCCCTGTCCACCTCGCGTCCCGGCGGGTCCGGCCCGCCCACCGCGGGCGGCATGGCGGGAGCGCTCGCCGGAATGCCGGCCACACCCGAACTGCTCAGCCAGGTCGCGGCGCTCCCGCCCGCCACCGACACTCCGCAGGTGGACGAGGCGCACGCCGCCCGGCCCGAGAAGGACTACGGGCTGCGCCAGTTGCTCCGCGGGTTCGGCGCGCCCCTGCTGCTCTGCCTGCTGCTGGTGTCCGTCGACGCCGGCGCCGGTCTGCTGCTGCCCATCCTCATCAGGAACGGCATCGACGACGGTGTGCAGAAGCTCGCGCTCGGCGCCGTATGGACGGCTTCGGCCTTCGCGCTGGGCGTGGTCCTCGCGCAATGGGCGGCGCAGTTCGGTGAGACCCGGATGACGGGACGCACCGGCGAACGCATCCTCTACAGCCTCCGTATCAAGATCTTCGCGCAGCTCCAGCGTCTTGGACTCGACTACTACGAGCGCGAGTTGACCGGCCGGATCATGACGCGGATGACGACGGACGTGGACGCGCTGTCGACGTTCCTCCAGACCGGTCTGGTCACCGCCGTCGTCTCGGTCCTCACCTTCTTCGGCATCCTCGTCGCGCTGCTCGTCCTCGACGCGGGCCTTGCGCTGGTCGTGTTCGCGACCCTGCCGATACTCGTCGTGGGGACGATTTTCTTCCGCCGCAAGAGCGTGAAGGTGTACGAGCTCGCGCGTGAGCGCATCAGTGTGGTCAACGCCGATCTGCAGGAGAGCGTCGCCGGGCTGCGGATCCTGCAGGCGTTCCGGCGCGAGGGCAGCGGCGCGGCGGGGTTCACCGAGCGGAGCGATAGCTACCGGCGGGCGCGGGTGCGCGGCCAGTTCCTGATCTCCGTCTACTTCCCGTTCGTGCAGTTGCTGTCGTCCGTGGCGGCGGCGCTGGTGCTGATCGTCGGCGCGGGCCGGGTCTCGGAGGGGACGCTCACGACGGGTGCGCTGGTGGCGTACCTCCTCTACATCGACCTGTTCTTCGCGCCGGTGCAGCAGCTCTCCCAGGTCTTCGACGGATACCAGCAGGCGACGGTCTCGCTGGGCCGCATTCAGGAGCTGCTGCGCGAGCCGACGTCGACCGCGGTCGCGGAGCGGCCGCGCGAGGTGCGGACGGTTCACGGCGAGATCGCCTTCGAGGACGTGCACTTCCGCTACCGGGGCAACGACGGCCAGGAGGAGCCGGCCGCGCTGTCCGGGATCGACCTGCACATCCCGGCGGGCCAGCGGGTGGCGTTCGTGGGGGAGACGGGCGCGGGCAAGTCGACCCTCGTCAAGCTGGTCGCCCGCTTCTACGACCCGGTGTCCGGCACGGTCCGCGTCGACGGCGCCGATGTGCGGGACCTCGACCTCACGGCCTACCGGCAGCGGCTCGGTGTCGTCCCGCAGGAGGCGTACCTCTTCCCGGGCACGGTGCGCGACGCCATCGCGTACGGCCGCCCGGAGGCGACCGACGCCGAGGTGGAGGCCGCGGCGCGGGCGGTCGGCGCGCACGCGATGGTGGCCTCGCTGGACGGTGGCTATCTCCACGAGGTGGCCGAGCGGGGCCGCAACCTCTCCGCGGGCCAGCGGCAGTTGATCGCCCTGGCCCGGGCAGAGCTGGTCGATCCCGACATTCTGCTTCTCGACGAGGCCACGGCGGCGCTCGACCTGGCGACCGAATCCCTGGTCAACCAGGCCACGGACCGGCTGGCCGGGAGGCGCACCACCCTGGTCGTCGCCCACCGGCTGACGACGGCCGCACGGGCGGACCGCGTCGTGGTCATGGGGCACGGTCGCGTCATCGAGGACGGTACCCACGCCGAACTCCTCGCCGCGGAGGGCGCATACGCCCAGCTCTGGCGCACGTTCGTCGGTGAGCCGGAGATCGCGGCGGCCTGAACGCCGCCACAGGTCTCCGCAAGGCCTCACCGAAACCCTGACACCCCGGGAACCAACCGCCCCGTCGCGCGCGTGTAGCTTGTCAATCGCCCGCATGTACGAGGTACGGGCACTCGACCCCTTGGGGGAGGCACACGTGCGTGGTGCGGCACGTCGACGCATGGTCATAGGACTGGTGATCGCTGTTCTGGCGGCCGGAGCAGCCGGTCTCACCGCTGCCACGGCCGGGGCCGGCGCGCTGTGCCCCGGGCGGAAGGTCAAGACGATCGACTTCTCGGGCGGCAAGGTCCAGGTCTACAAGAGCAACCGGATCAAGTGCGCGGTCACGATCGCCAAGTCGCCCGGTGAGCGCCGCAGGATGAGCGTCAGCATCCAGGCGCGCGGCAGCCACCCCCGGGCGGACAGCGGCTGGTTCACGCACCACGCGGGGCCGGTCAAGGTGACCGCGGGGGGCCGCTGCGTGTTCGTACGGGGCGCGGTCGGCGACAAGTCGGTCAAGTCCGGCTGGGTTCTCTGCTGACCGACCCGTTGTCCGTCCCGGCCGGGTCCCTCTCCCCCGGCCCTGCTCCACCGGTCATGGCCCGGCGCTCTCTTTCGATCGTGCACCGATCGAACAGATTCGCCCATAAGGTCTGGCGGTGCCGTGAGTTGCGCCGGTAGGTTCGCGGCGACCTTTGTGAACCCAGGGGAGGGTGAATGCGCAAGGCGCTCAGATGGCTGCTGTCGCTCACGGTGCTCATAGGCGCCGCTGGTGCCGGCGGTGCGCCCGCAGGAGCGGCCACCGCCGCCGAGCCGGGCAGTAAGGACATCAAGGACCGGATCCTCGCGATTCCCGGTATGAGCCTCATCGAGGAGAAGCCGGTCGACGGATACCGGTACTTCGTCCTCAATTACACCCAGCCGGTCGACCACCGGCACCCGTCGAAGGGGACCTTCAAGCAGCGGCTGACCGTGCTGCACAAGGCCACCGACCGCCCGACGGTCTTCCAGACCTCGGGCTACAACGTCTCCACGACCGCCGGCCGCAGCGAGCCGACGAAGATCATCGACGGTAACCAGGTGTCGATGGAGTACCGATTCTTCACGCCGTCCCGGCCCGACCCGGCCGACTGGAAGAAGCTGGACATCTGGCAGGCCGCCAGCGACCAGCACCGCATCTTCAAGGCGATGAAGAAGATCTACGGCAAGAACTGGCTGGCCACCGGCGGAAGCAAGGGCGGCATGACGGCGACCTACTTCCGCCGTTTCTACCCGCACGACATGGACGGCACGGTCGCGTACGTCGCTCCCAACGACGTCAACAACCGTGAGGACTCCCGATACGACCGCTTCTTCGAGAACGTCTCCACCAAGGAGTGCCGGGACGCCCTGTCCGCCGTCCAGCGCGAAGCGCTCGTGCGCCGCGGTGAGATGACCGACCTGTACAAGAAGTGGGCGAAGGAGAACGACGCCACCTTCAAGACGGTCGGCAGCCTCGACAAGGCTTACGAGAGCGTCGTCCTCGACATGGTCTGGGCCTTCTGGCAGTACAGCTCCGAGAAGGACTGCGCCGACGTTCCCGAGCCGGACGTCTCGACCGACAAGCTCTACGCCTACGTCGACGCGATCTCCGGCTTCTCCGCCTACGCCGACCAGGGCCTCGAGACCTACACGCCGTACTACTACCAGGCCGGCACGGAACTGGGCGCTCCCACCCTGGAGTACCCGCACCTCGACGGCCTGCTGCGGTACCCCGACTACTTCACGCCGCGTGCCTACGTGCCGCGTGACATCCCGATGAAGTGGAAGAACGGCGTCATGCGAGACGTCGACCGCTGGGTCCGGAACCGCAGCGAGCGGATGATGTTCGTCTACGGGCAGAACGACCCGTGGGGTGCCGAACCGTTCCGCCTCGGCAAGAGTGCCAAGGACTCCTATGTCTTCTTCGCGCCCGGTGCCAACCACGGTGCGAATGTCGCCGGTCTGACGGCGAAGGAGAAGGAGAAGGCCACGTCCGAGATCCTGGAGTGGGCGGGCGTGGCATCGCCGGCCGTCCGCAGCGGCGACGCCGCGGCGAAGCCGCTGGCCGAGCCGGACTCCAAGCTCGACCGTCAGCGGATGGAGCGCACGCTCCGACCGTAACGGGCCTGTGCGGACCCGAGGGTCCTCCCGCACATCCGGCGGGGGGGGGGGGGGGGGGGGGGGGGGGCCCGCGGGGGGGGGGGGGGGGGGGGGGGGGGGCCGAGTTGACCGGAGCGGGGGCGGCGAGCGGAGCGACCGCGGCGATACCT